>NZ_CP058985.1:2462500-3495000 GCF_019278505.1 Polaribacter sp. AHE13PA
CTCGCGTATCATCGAATTAAACCACATGCTCCACCGCTTGTGCGGGCCCCCGTCAATTCCTTTGAGTTTCAGTCTTGCGACCGTACTCCCCAGGTGGGATACTTATCACTTTCGCTTAGTCACTGAGCTAATGCCCAACAACTAGTATCCATCGTTTACGGCGTGGACTACCAGGGTATCTAATCCTGTTCGCTCCCCACGCTTTCGTCCCTCAGCGTCAGTACATACGTAGTAGACTGCCTTCGCAATCGGTATTCTGTGTAATATCTATGCATTTCACCGCTACACTACACATTCTATCTACTTCCATATGACTCAAGTCAACCAGTATCAAAGGCAGTTCCATAGTTGAGCTATGGGATTTCACCTCTGACTTAATCGACCGCCTGCGGACCCTTTAAACCCAATGATTCCGGATAACGCTCGGACCCTCCGTATTACCGCGGCTGCTGGCACGGAGTTAGCCGGTCCTTATTCTTACAGTACCGTCAAGCTGGTATACATACCAGTGTTTCTTCCTGTATAAAAGAAGTTTACAACCCATAGGGCAGTCATCCTTCACGCGGCATGGCTGGGTCAGAGTTGCCTCCATTGCCCAATATTCCTCACTGCTGCCTCCCGTAGGAGTCTGGTCCGTGTCTCAGTACCAGTGTGGGGGATCTCCCTCTCAGGACCCCTACCTATCAAAGTCATGGTAAGCCGTTACCTTACCATCTAACTAATAGGACGCATAGCCATCTTTTACCAATAAATCTTTAATTAAGTCTTGATGCCAAAACTCAATACCATGGAGCATTAATCTTCATTTCTAAAGGCTATTCTCCAGTAAAAGGTAGGTTCTATACGCGTTACGCACCCGTGCGCCGGTCGTCATCTGTGCAAGCACAATGTTACCCCTCGACTTGCATGTGTTAAGCCTGCCGCTAGCGTTCATCCTGAGCCAGGATCAAACTCTTCATTGTATATTTTAAATATTTTAATGAATAAGTTTCAAAAGAATTTGTTTAAATAAATCTAAACATGGTTATTCTACTCTTTAATTACGCTGTCAATTTCAATATTTTCAATGAACTTTGTTTTAATCTTAAAAAGCAACTTAAAAGCTACTCCCTAAATAAAACTTTGTAGAAATGTTAGACTCGAACTAACTGACTCTTTTAAGAGTCATTCCAAATTTTCTCTGATCGTTTTCGCTGTATTTCTTAGCGGCTGCAAACATACAAACTATTTCTAATCTGACAATAAAAAATTAAACTTTTTTTTATTTTTTTTTGTTTACTCTAAAACTAAAAAACTCTTGAACGTTTTTGCCGAAAATTTCGGACTGCAAACATACAACTCTTTTTAATTATAAACCTAAGGAAATTGTTATTTTATTTTTAATAAAATTTTGACATTTTATCTAATTAAAATACTAATAATCACCTTACTTACAACTCCTCAATGAACGTTGCTAACTGTGTGATATTACTGTTAGCGGGTGCAAACTTACAACTCATTTTTAATCTAACAACTATTTTTTTACCTTTATTTTAATTTAATTTTACAATGCGTTTTAAGACACTTGTTTTTAACTGTTTATGAAGAAAGTTTTTTTGAGGGTATTTTGAAGATTTTAGGTTCTGGGGTGGTTTTGGAAGTGGATGCTTGTTTTTAACACAGAGGAACAGAGAAAACATAATAGTGGTAATAGACATTATTATTGTTTGAGATTTGTTGAAATATGCGTTGTTCTATGAAATAGTGTGGTTAAAAGTATTTAGTTCGTTAAGAATTACATCATTTCTGGCGCAATAATAGTTCTTGCTATGGTTCTTTTTGTAAAAAAAGTACTTGGGCTGATAACTCTGGAGATATTTGAAATGAGAATCCCTACAAAGTAATACTTAAAATCGGAATAATATGAGCTCTTATATAAGTTAACATTTTACGGAAATATGCAATTATGGAAATATAAGTTCAAGATGAAATTGTTTAACGTCCTGCAATGACATTTCTATTGTAAGAAAGGAAATTAAAAACCACGCTTAGTGAAAGTGAAAAAAGCAGTTTCTTTATTAATGACAAAAGTTAAAACAGATTAAATAGATTCTCTATAAGTACAGAAGCCCGTGTTAGGGATTGAAGCAATTGTTTGAGCTCTTTTTTGTTTTAAAAAAAAGCGAGTGCGGAAAGCCCGACCGCACTTTTTTGTGCGGGAACACCCGAAAAAAAATAGTATTTAATAAGTAGTCATATATATTGTGTGAAATATTGTTTTCTAATATCTTTGTATCCTCAAATATTATACATTAAATGATTAAAATAACTTTACCTGACGGAACTATTAAGGAGTTTGCTAAAAATAGCACTCCGATGGATGTTGCAAAAAGCATTAGTGAAGGGTTTGCTAGAAACGTAATATCTGCAAACTTTAACGACGTAACTGTTGAAACCTCTACCCCACTAACCACGGATGGTTCTTTAACTTTATATACATTTAATGATGATGGCGGAAAGAAAGCTTTTTGGCATTCTTCTGCGCACGTATTAGCAGAAGCTATTTTAAGTTTTTATCCGAATGCTAAATTGACTATTGGACCAGCTATTGAAAATGGTTTCTATTATGATATTGATTTAGGAGAAGATGTTATTTCTGATAAAGACTTCCCTTCTATTGAAAAGAAATTTTTAGAGATTGCTCGAGGAAAACATGAGTTTTCTTTACGTTCTGTTTCTAAGGCAGATGCTTTATCATTATATAAAGCAGAAAATAACGAATATAAAGTTGAGTTGATTGAAAACTTAACAGACGGAGAAATCACTTTTTGTGATCATAGTAACTTTACAGATTTATGTAGAGGAGGTCACATACCAAATACAGGAATTATAAAAGCGATTAAAATAATGAGCGTTGCTGGTGCTTATTGGCGCGGTGATGAAAAGAATAATCAGTTAACTCGTGTTTATGGAATTAGTTTTCCGAAACAAAAATTGCTAACTGAATATTTAGAGCTATTAGAAGAAGCTAAAAAACGTGACCATAGAAAATTAGGTAAAGAATTAGAGTTGTTTACTTTTTCTCAGAAAGTTGGTGCTGGTTTGCCTTTATGGTTACCAAAAGGCGCTGCTTTACGTAATCGTTTACAAGATTTCTTAAAGGTAGCACAAAAGAAAGCTGGTTATGAAGAAGTAATGACACCTCATATTGGTCAGAAAGAATTATATGTTACTTCTGGTCATTATGAAAAATATGGTGAAGACAGTTTTCAGACAATAAAAACCCCTAAAATGGATGAGGAGTTTTTGTTAAAACCGATGAACTGCCCACACCACTGTGAAGTTTATAATTTTAAGCCTTATTCTTATAAAGATTTACCAAAACGTTTTGCTGAATTTGGAACCGTTTATAGATACGAACAAAGTGGAGAGTTACATGGTTTAACGCGTGTTAGAGGTTTTACACAAGATGATGCGCATATTTTTTGTACACCAGAACAATTAGATCAAGAATTTAAAGATGTTATCGACTTAGTTTTATATGTTTTTGGTTCTTTAGGTTTTGAAAATTTTACAGCACAGGTTTCTATTAGAGATAAAAGCAACCCTGATAAATATATTGGAGATACTGAAACTTGGGAAATTGCCGAAAATGCAATTATAAGTGCTGCAACTGATAAAGGTTTAAATTTTGTGATTGAAGAAGGTGAAGCTGCCTTTTATGGTCCTAAATTAGACTTTATGGTGAAGGACGCTTTAGGCAGAAGTTGGCAACTTGGAACGATACAAGTTGACTATAATTTACCAAAACGTTTTGATTTAACCTATAAAGGAGCAGATAATCAACTACACAGACCGGTGATGATTCACAGAGCACCATTTGGTTCTATGGAGCGCTTTATTGCCGTATTGCTAGAGCACACGGGCGGTAACTTCCCTCTTTGGTTAACTCCTGATCAGGTTATCTTATTGCCAATCAGTGATAAATATCAAAAATATTCAGAAAAAGTTTTAAAATCGTTAGAAAATTCCGAAATTCGCGCCCTGGTAGATAACCGAAGTGAGAAAACTGGTCGTAAGATTAGAGATGCAGAAGTAAGCAAAGTACCGTTTATGGTAATTGTTGGTGAAAAAGAAGAACAAGATGGCACAGTTTCTGTAAGAAGACACGGAGAAGGAGATCTTGGTACATTTACAATTGAAGAATTTATTTCTTTAATTAAAGCAGAAGAAAGTAAAACATTGAAGAAATTTTAATTAATTTTGAAATTCATCTAGAAAATAAAAAGGTTGGAAAACAACCATTAGTTAAATTTAAAATTTATAAGTCATAGCAATTCGTAGAAGCAGGTCAAGAAGACCGTTAAGAGTAATCAAAGAAGATCAACATAGAATTAATGAGAAAATAAGATATGTTGACGAAGTTCGTCTTGTGGGCGATAATATAGAAGTTGGTGTATATCCTTTAGATAAAGCTAAAGAGCTAGCCAGAGAGCAGGAATTAGATTTGGTTGAAATATCACCAAAAGCTAAACCACCTGTTTGTAAAATTATTGATTACAAGAAATTCTTGTATGAGCAAAAAAAACGTGAAAAGGTTTTAAAATCGAAAGCTACAAAAGTAACGATTAAAGAAATTCGTTTTGGACCTCAAACTGATGAGCATGATTATGAGTTTAAAAAGAAACATGCTCTTAAATTCTTACAAGAAGGTGCTAAGTTAAAAGCATTTGTATTCTTTAAAGGACGTTCTATTATATTTAAAGAACAAGGTCAAATTTTATTATTAAAATTAGCCCAAGAATTAGAGGAATATGGTAAAGTAGAACAGTTACCAAAATTAGAAGGTAAACGTATGATTATGTTTATAGCTCCTAAAAAACTAAAATAAAAAGAGTTTTTAAAGTTTAAAGCTTCTTATAGATTTTAAAGTTATGTATTATTTAACTTTAAAAAATTTATGGACTAATAACTTTAATACTAAAGATAATAAGCAAGTTAAAAACGAAGGAGAGATGCCTAAAATGAAAACCAAATCTAGCGCCAAAAAACGATTTAAAGTTACTGGTACTGGGAAAATCAAAAGAAAGCACGCGTTTAAAAGTCACATCTTAACAAAGAAGTCTAAAAAACGTAAGCTAGCCTTGACACATTCTGCATTAGTTCACAAAGCTGATGAATCGAATATCAAGCAACAATTAAACTTAAAGTAAATTTAAGTTTAAACAGGAAATTTAATTATTAACCATGTAATGTAGCAATTAAAAGTCATTTTTAATTAAAAGTACGTAAGTAGCGTCGCTCTTTACAAAACACATTGAAATTATGCCAAGATCAGTAAATTCAGTAGCCTCAAGAAAAAGAAGAAAAAAAATCTTGAAGGCTGCAAAAGGTTACTTCGGACGTAGAAAAAACGTTTACACAGTAGCAAAAAATGCAGTTGAAAAAGGTATGCTTTATGCATACAGAGACCGTAAAAACAATAAGAGAAACTTCCGTTCTTTATGGATTGTGCGTATTAACGCAGCAGCTCGTTTACACGGAATGTCTTACTCTCAGTTTATGGGGAAAGTTAAAGCTAACCAAATCGAATTAAACCGTAAGGTTTTAGCTGATTTAGCTGTAAACAACCCAGACGCTTTTAAGGCAGTTGTAGAAAAAATAAAATAAATAATAATACTTGCTTATAATAAAAACCCAAACAATTACGTTTGGGTTTTTTTTATAAATTTACAGATGTTAAAAAATCAACCAATGAAATCATTATTAATTACCTTACTATTATTTACTGCTACTTTTTCTTTTTCACAAGAACCTACAGAAGAAACAAACTCAATAGAAAATCAATTTGATAAAATTTATAGAGTATCTACTACTTATCAGTCGTATAAAGTAATTAGTAAAGATAGTTACCAGAGCTTAAAGTCGAATGTTTTAGATTCTCTTAAATCTTCAAAAATGATTATATCAAAAAAAGATATATTATTAAATGCAGAAAAAGAGAATATTGAAAAAAACAAAATTCTTCTATCTAAAACACAATTAGATTTAGAAGCTGCTTTAATAAAAGAAAATTCTATTTCGGTTGCAGGTTTACAGCTAAGTAAGGTAACGTATAACCTTATACTTTGGAGTATTGTAATTATCTTACTTTTAGCACTATCTTATTTTATATTTAAATTCACTAGAAGTAACGTGCTAACAAGAGAAGCTAAAGATAATTTAGCAGAGATAGAAGAAGAGTTTGAGAAACACAGAAAAAACACCTTAGACAAAGAGCAAAAACTTAGAAGACAATTGCAAGATGAAATAAATAAACAGAGAAATAGTTAATTTCACATGCAAAAAATTCATTAATTAAACATAAACTCTAAAATCAATGATAATTTTATATTAAGGCTCACAAATTACACCTTAATATTATCACTTTCGTAATATTTATGACTGAAATAAAAATACCCTCAATTATTTAGTCCATTAAATAGTATTTTGTTAACTTAGGATTTCTAAAAAAAACTAAACCAACTTAATTACTAAAATTTTATGAAAGCCCTTTTTTATACTAGAGAATATCCTCCTTATGTATATGGTGGCGCTGGTGTTCATGTAGAATATCTTGCTGCAGAATTAGCGAAGCTTATGTCTGTAGATGTTAGATGTTTTGGAGATCAGAATGACACTAACAATAACCCAACTGTAAAGGGTTTTCCCTATGAAAACCCTATTTTCGATAACTCAGACGATAAGCTTAAAGCCATCTTTAAAACTTTAAGTACGGGTCTTCATATGAATGCAGATCCCATAGATGCAGATGTTGTACACTGCCATACTTGGTACTCGCACTTTGCAGGGATTGTAGCTAAACTTTGCTACGGTATTCCTTTAGTAATTACTACACACTCTTTAGAACCATTAAGACCTTGGAAAAGGGAACAACTAGGTCGTGGTTACGATGCTTCTTCTTGGATAGAAAAAACAGCTATTGAAATGGCTGATGCCTTAATTGCTGTTTCTGAAGAAACAAAAGAAGATGTTTTAAAGCATTTTAATGTAGATGAATCTAAAATTAAGGTTATTTACAACGGTATTAACTTACAACAATACATTACAACTACTGAAACCTCTACTCTAGATGAATATGGTGTAGATAAAAACAAACCTTATGTACTTTTTGTTGGAAGAATAACAAGACAAAAAGGAATTATTCATTTGGTAAATGCCATAAAATACATTGACTCAGATACTCAAATAGTACTTTGTGCTGGTGCACCTGATACTCCTGAAATTGGTGCGGAAATGAAGGATGCTGTTAACGAGGTTAAAAAAACTCGTGAAAATGTAATCTGGATTGATAAGATGGTCTCCAAAGAAGAAATTATACAATTATATTCTCATGCGGATGTATTCTGCTGTCCATCTATTTACGAACCTTTTGGTATTATAAATATAGAAGCAATGGCTTGTAATACAGCTGTTGTAGCTAGTGCAGTTGGTGGTATCAAAGAAGTTGTTGTGCATGGAGAAACAGGTTTCCTAATCCCTGTAGAACAACAAGACGCAGCTCCATTTGAACCCATAAACCCAGATAAATTTGCTAGAGATTTAGCAGAAGGAGTTAATAAAGTTATTAGTGACCCTGAATTAAGGGAAACGATGGCTCAAAAAGGAAGAAAAAGAGTAGAAGAACATTTTGATTGGATATCAATCGCTAAGCAAGTAGAAGAATTATATAAATCACTAAAAAAATAACGCAATGATAAATGAAAAAGTATTAGGAATTATTTTAGGAGGTGGACAAGGCTCCAGGTTATACCCACTAACAAAGGATAGATCTAAACCTGCTGTACCAATTGCAGGTAAATATAGACTCGTAGATATCCCTATTTCTAATTGTATCAATTCTGATATTAAAAGAATGTATGTATTAACTCAATTTAATTCTGCTTCTTTAAATAGACATATAAAAAATACTTATCATTTTAGTTTCTTTAGTTCTGCTTTTGTAGATGTTTTGGCGGCCGAACAAACCATTAAAAGTGATAAATGGTTTCAAGGAACAGCTGATGCTGTAAGACAAAGTATGCAACATTTTTTAGCAAACGATTTTGAATACGCTTTAATTCTTTCTGGTGATCAATTATATCAGATGGATTTTAATGATATGATTAAAAAGCACGAAGATAGTGGCGCAGAAATATCTATCGCTACGTATCCTGTAGAAGCTAAAGATGCAACCTCATTTGGTTTACTAAAAACAAATGAAGAAAATATAATTACTTCATTTATAGAAAAACCCGCAGCAGAGTTATTACCTGATTGGACTTCTGATGTAGGTAATCAAATGAAAGCACAAGGAAGAGACTACTTAGCGTCTATGGGTATCTATATATTTAATAGAGATTTATTAATAGAGTTAATGAGTAATCCTGATACAAATGATTTTGGTAAGGAAATTATTCCTCAAGCAATTGATAAGCATAAAACATTTAGTTATCAATATGAAGGTTATTGGGAAGATATTGGTACTATAGAGTCTTTCTTTGAAGCAAATTTAGGTTTAACAGATGATGTACCTCAATTTAATTTATATGATGAAAAAGGAATTTATACAAGACCAAGAATATTACCTACTTCTAAGATTGCGGGTTCAATTTTAAATAAAGTAGTTATAGGAGACGGTTGTCTGATTCATGCAGAAAAAATAGAAAGATCTGTTATTGGTATTCGTTCGAGAATTGGAAAAAACTCTTTAATATCCAATACCTATATGATGGGTAACGATTCTTATGAAACTTTAGACGAAGTGTCAGAAAATAATATTGATATTATGATGGGAATTGGAGACAGATGTTACATACACAACTGTATTGTAGATAAAAACTGTAGAATTGGTGATGATGTTAGAATTAATGGAGGAAAGCACATAAAAGATGTAGAAACAGATACCTATATGGTTAAAGACGGTATTGTAGTTATTAAAAAAGATGCTATTATTCCTAAAGGAACAAACATAGGATAGCACATTTTTTTACTTTTTTATTATTTAAACTTAACAAAATTAATGCAAAATCAAAGTAGAATTGTAATAGAAAATATTGCTCCACAAATAAACCACGGAACAGTAAATATTAAACGTGTTGTAGATGAAATTGTAAATGTAACTGCAGATGTTTTAGTTGATGGTCATGATGTACTTCAGGCTAATTTATTATTCAAACATGAAAAAGATAATGAATGGTCAGAAATTAGAATGACACCAACATCTAATGACGAGTATTTAGCAAGCTTTCAAACATCAAAACAAGGTTATTATTCATATAAAATTGAAGGTTGGGTAGATTATGCCTTAAACTGGCAACATGGTTTAGGTAGAAAAATTGATGATTCTCAACATGTAAGTTCAGAGCTTTTAGAAGGAGCAGAACTTTTAGCTCCAATGCTAGAAAAGGTTTCTTCTGAGGATAAAAATTACTTACTGCACCTTATATTCATCTTTAAAAATAATGAAACTTATTCTGAAGCTGTAAAAGAAGCTGTCTCTAAAAGATTAACATCTATTTTTAAAAAACATCCAGAGAAAATTTTAATAGAAACTTCTACTGAATACAAAGTGTATGTAGATAGACTAAAAGCAAGATTTAGTACTTGGTATGAATTTTTCCCACGTTCTGCTTCTGAGCAAGAAGGAAGACATGGAACTTTTAATGATTGTCACAGATTATTACCCAGAGTTGCTAAGATGGGTTTTGATACTTTATACTTCCCTCCTGTTCACCCAATTGGTGAAGTAAATAGAAAAGGTAAAAACAATACTACTGTAGCACAAGATGGAGATGTTGGTTCTACTTGGGGAATTGGCTCTAAACATGGTGGTCATAAAGACTTACATCCAGAATTAGGTTCTTTAGAAGATTTTAAAAACTTAATTACCAAAGCCAAAGAATTAGGTATTGAAGTTGCTATGGATTACGCTTTGCAAGCAGCACCAGATCATCCTTGGGTAAAAGAGCATCCAGATTGGTTTAAATGGAGACCAGACGGAACTGTACAGTATGCAGAAAATCCACCTAAGAAATACCAAGATATTCTTCCAATTTATTGGGAAAGCAAAGATTTTAAAAACCTTTGGAAAGAATGCTTAGACACTTTATTATATTGGATTGATTGTGGTATTAACGTTTTTAGAGTTGATAACCCACATACAAAACCATACTTTTTTTGGGGTTGGATTATTGCTGAAGTAAAAAAACAGCATCCAGATGTATTATTTTTAGCAGAGGCATTTACACGTCCAAAAATAATGCAGCAACTAGCAAAACAAGGTTATACACAATCCTATACTTATTTTACTTGGAGAGATTCTAAACACGAATTAATCGAGTATATGAATGAATTAACTAAAACCGAACAGAAAGAATATATGAGACCTAATTTCTGGCCAAATACTCCAGATATTAATCCGTTTCATTTACAAGGAGCTCCAGAGAGCAAATACTTACAACGTTATGCTTTAGCTGCAACTTTAAGTTCTAATATTGGTATTTACGGACCTGTTTTTGAACAAATGATAAGTGATCCTATTCCTGGTAAGGAAGAGTATTACATGTCAGAAAAATTTCAACTTTGCAATTATGATTGGTTTAAAGAAAATAAAGTAACTACTTTAATATCTAAAATCAATCACATTAGAAAAGAGCATGAATCTTATCAACAAACAAATAATATTCAATTTTTAGAAACTGGTAATGATCAAATTATAGCTTTTTATAAATGGGATGATGATAGATCTAATGAAACCATAACAGTTATAAGTTTAGATGCTTATAACTCACAATCTGGTTCTATTCAATTACCATTACAAGCCTTAAAAATAAATCATGGTCAGAAAATTGAGGTAGAAGATTTGGTAACTAGAAATTGTTACAATTGGTATAACGAGTGGAATTATGTAGAATTACATGCAACCCTTCCGTTTCATATCTTTAAAATCAATAAATAACAAAAAGTACCTTTTTAAAAAGGTACTTTTTTGAACTCATAAAACTATGGCACAAACAAAAGTACACAGTCTTTTTACAGAATTTGATATTAGCCTTTTTCAAGCAGGTAAGCATTATCGATTATACGAAAAATTTGGATCGCACATTGTTACTGTAGATGGTGTAGAAGGAACCTATTTTGCCGTTTGGGCTCCAAGCGCAAAATCGGTCGCAGTAATTGGAGATTTTAATTTTTGGTTAGAAGGAGAGCATCACTTAAATGTTCGTTGGGACGGAAGTGGTATCTGGGAAGGTTTTATTCCTAATATTGGTAAAGGAACAATTTATAAATATAAAATTAGAAGTACTAATAACGATATAACTACAGAAAAAGCAGACCCTTTTGCCAGAAGATGTGAGCATCCACCAAAAACAGCTTCTGAAGTTTGGGAAGACGACTACGCTTGGAATGATAAAAAATGGATGAAAAATAGAAAGAAAAATAATGCATTAGATGCTCCTTTTTCTGTTTATGAAGTTCATTTAGGTTCATGGAAAAAGCAAATTGAAGAAGGGCGCTTTTTAAGTTATAATGAATTAGCAGAAGAATTGGTTAATTATGTTGCAGAAATGAATTTTACCCATGTAGAATTTATGCCAATTATGGAATTTCCGTATGACCCAAGTTGGGGATATCAATTAACCGGTTATTTTGCACCAACTTCTCGTTTTGGTTATCCAGACGAATTTAAATATTTAGTAGATAAATTTCACGAAAAAGGAATTGGAGTCTTATTAGATTGGGTTCCTTCTCACTTTCCATCAGATGACCACGGATTAGGTTTCTTTGATGGCTCTCACTTATATGAACACCCAGATAGAAGAAAAGGATATCACCAAGACTGGAAAAGTTTAATTTTTAACTACGGAAGAAACGAAATAAAATCATTTCTAATTAGTAATGCTATTTTCTGGCTAGACCAATACCATGCAGATGGATTAAGAGTAGATGCAGTTGCCTCTATGTTATTCTTAGATTACTCTAGAGAAGAAGGAGAATGGGAACCAAATGAATTTGGTGGAAGAGAAAATTTAGATGCCATTAATTTTATTAAAGAGATGAATGCAGCTGTCTATGAATCTTTTCCAGACGTACAAACTATTGCAGAAGAATCTACATCATTCCCAAAAGTATCTAAACCCATTTATGATGGAGGTTTAGGTTTTGGAATGAAATGGATGATGGGTTGGATGCATGATACGCTAGATTATTTTGCAAAAGAACCTATATACAGAAAGCATCATCAAAACGAATTAACATTCAGTTTAAATTATGCATTTACAGAAAACTTTATGTTACCTCTTTCTCATGATGAAGTAGTATATGGTAAAAAATCTTTAGTAGATAAAATGCCTGGTGATGAATGGCAAAAGTTCGCAAACTTAAGAATGTTATATAGTTTGATGTACACACACCCAGGAACAAAATTATTGTTTCAAGGTGCAGAATTTGGACAAACAAGCGAATGGAATTTTAACGGAAGTTTAGATTGGCATTTATTAGAATACGGTATACATAAAGGTGCACAAAATTTAGTAAAAGACTTAAATAAACTATACAAAAAAGAACCCGCTTTACATGAAAAACAATTTTCTCATGAAGGTTTTGAATGGATAGACCATGGAGATCATGAAAATTCTGTTATGTCTTATATTAGAAAAGGAGAAAATGAAAAAGATAATATAATTGTTATCTTAAACTTAACTCCTGTTCCAAGAGAAAACTATAGAATAGGTTTACCAAAATCGGGTACCTTAAAACCTATTTTTAATAGTGATGACACCAAGTATAATGGTACTGGAAACTATGCAAACAAAAAGTTAGCTTCCGAAGAAAAGGAGTGGAATAACAGAGAAAATTCTATAGAATTAAATTTACCTCCGTTAGGAATGATTGCTTACAAGTACAAATAAATTTAAAATGTAAATCCTCTTTTTTTATCATTCTATTATTCTGACAAAAAAAGAGGAATATTTTTTTTAACTTCACAATAAGAAAACCTCATTTTTAAGACATTAAGAAAAATACCGTCAATTTAAAAAAGAAAATGTAATCTATTTATATTTAAATAAATAAGCAATATTTTTACATCTTAATTAAACCAATCCATTATCGTAGATAAAAAAGTATTCCATAATACTCTTTTACAAATAATTACGATTTTTATAAGTACAACAAACAACCAAAATTATGATTGTTAATACAGAGTTAGAACAAAAGGGAAACTTATTTCCTTCAGAAATAGTGAGCTACAAGAAAGATGTAGACACATTATACTTTACTACAAAGAACAATGTAATTTTACAACTTACTGTAGTAAGAGACAGTGTAATAAGATTTAGATACTCTACAACAGGTAAATTTGAAAACGATTTTTCTTACGGAGTTACCATTCACGCATCTAGAGGGTATTACTTTTTAGACGTAACAGAAGATGAAACTCACTATGTTGTTACAACTTCCAAATTAATCTGTAAAATAGAAAAAAGTAGTTTACAAGTTAAGCTTTTTGATGCTGTAGACTTAAAGTTAATAAACGAAGATGAAATTGGATTTCACTGGGAAGAAAGTTATGAATATGGTGGAGACATCGTAAAAATGAGTAAAGCTTGCCAAAGAGCCGAAAGTTTTTATGGTTTAGGAGATAAACCTGTAGACGTTAACTTAAAAGGTAAACGTTTTGAAAACTACGCTACAGATTCATATGCATTTGGTAAAGATACAGACCCTATATATAAAGCAATTCCTTTTTATACGGCTATACAAGGTGATAAGTCTTATGGAATTTTCTTTGACAATACTTTTAAATCACATTTCGATTTTGCACATGAAAGAAGAAATGTAGCAAGTTTTTGGGCACAAGGTGGTGAAATGAATTATTATTTTATCTACGGACCTAAAATGGAAGATGTAGTTAAAAATTATACAGATTTAACCGGTAAACCTCACGCTTTACCTCCATTATGGGCTTTAGGATTTCATCAATGTAAATGGAGTTATTTTCCTGAAAGCAACGTAAAAGAAGTTACAAAAACTTTTAGAGATTTAAAAATACCGTGTGATGCTATTTATTTAGACATCGATTATATGGATGGTTTCCGTTGTTTTACTTGGGATAAAAACCATTTTCCAGATCCTAAAAGAATGGTTAGAGAATTGGAAGAAGACGGTTTTAAAACCGTAGTTATTATAGATCCGGGAATTAAAATAGATTTAGAATACGATGTTTTTAAAGAGGCATTAGATAAAGATTATTTCTGTAAACGTGCCGATGGTCCTTATATGAAAGGTAAAGTTTGGCCTGGTGAATGTTATTTTCCAGATTATACAAAACCAGAAGTAAGAGAATGGTGGTCTGGTTTATTTAAAGAACTAATTGAAGATTTTGGAGTAAAAGGTGTTTGGAATGATATGAACGAGCCAGCAGTAATGGACGTTCCTAACAAGTCTTTCCCAGATGATGTTCGTCATGATTATGATGGAAATCCTTGTTCTCATAGAAAAGCACATAATATTTATGGAACTCAAATGGCACGTGCAACATACCATGGTTTAAAAAAATATGCATATCCAAAAAGACCATTTGTAATTACAAGATCTGCTTATTCTGGTGCGCAAAGATATACTTCTACTTGGATGGGAGATAATGTTGCTACTTGGGAACACTTAGCAATTGCTAATAACCAAGCACAAAGAATGGCTATGTCTGGTTTCTCATTTGCAGGTTCTGATATTGGTGGATTTGCAGAACAACCACAAGGTGAACTATTTGCTCGTTGGGTGCAATTAGGTGTTTTTCATGCTTTTTGTAGAGTACATTCTTCTGGAGATCATGGAGATCAAGAACCTTGGGTATTCGGAGATGAAGTTACAAACATTGTAAGAAAGTTTGTGGAACTTAGATATCAATTATTACCATATCTATATACTTGTTTCTGGAATTATATTAACGACGGAACACCAATTTTAAAATCTTTAGTTTTATACGATCAAGAAGATACTGCTACACATCATAGAAGTGATGAGTTTGTGTATGGTGAACAAATTTTAGTTTGCCCAATACAAGAACCAAATGCTAGAGGAAGAAGAATGTATATTCCTAGAGGTAAATGGTATAATTTCTGGACAAATGAGCTTGTAGTTGGTGGAAAAGAAATGTGGGTAGATGCAGACATAGATAGCATGCCAATATTTATTAAAGAAGGTGCAGTAATACCAAAATATCCAGTACAACAATATGTTGATGAAAAAGAATTTGATGAAATTACTCTAGATCTTTATTATAAAGAAGGAAAAGAATCTTCACAATTATATGATGATGCCCATGATGGATATGATTATAAAAAAGGTAGATTTAGTTTACGTACTTTTAAAGTAACAGGAAAAAAAGAAGAATTAATTATACAACAACATAAACGTGGTGACTTTAACGCAGGTTACAACAAGTTTAATATTGTGTTCCATAATTTACCTTTTACTATTACTTCTATTCAAATAGATAATGTTGAAACTTCTATAGATAGAGTTATTTCTGGAAACACTCAATCTATACTTCTAGATAAAGGTTTTTCTGAATTACATCTAATAGGAAAATAAGTTTTTTCTCACCGTTTTCAGTGAACAGACTCACCAAAAACAGTGAGATAAAATACCCCATAAATGGGTATTGCAGGGGTTAGATTTCTACCGTATATTTGTATCATAAGGAATCTTTTCCCCAAGCAAGATATAATTTGCTTAAGGTTCTTAAATATTTAAATTACACAAAAGCGATTAATAGTTATCTAAACTATAATCGCTTTTTTTTGTTATAATATTACACAGATTTTAATTTTCACAAATACATAACCCTTTCAAACGAATATGTTAAACAACTAAATAAATATTGTATTTTATAAGAACACAAAATATTACAGAAAAAGAACTTTTCAACTATATATCTTTACAAATAAAATTCATATCACTGTTTTCAGTGAGATGACTACCTGAAAACAGTGAGATAAAAATACCCCATAAATGGGTATTGTAGCATCTAAATTACAAGTATATATTTGTACCATAAGTAATCTTCCCCCTAAACAAAATAAAAATTGTTTAAGATTTCTTAAGTAATTGAATGAAAAAGAAGCGGTCTATAGTTTTTCTAAACTATGATCGCTTTTTTTTGTTACCATAAAAATAATGCTCAAATTTAAAATTGCACAAATAAAATAATCTAATGGGCAATAAAAATAACTAAATCAATGCTAGTCTTATAAAAGTTATTACAAGTAGTAGAGCAAAATAGTTTTAACAGCTATATATCTTTACAAATAAAATTTATCATCACCATTTCTGGTGAACTGACTCACCGAAAACAGTGAGTTGAAATAACCCCATAAATGGGTATTGTGTAGTTTCAATTACCAGTATATATTTGTAGCGTAAGTAGTCTCCCCCCTAAACAGCATAAAAACTGTTTAAGATTTCTTAATTATTTGAATACAAAAAAAGCGATCTATAGTTTATTTAAACTATAATCGCTTTTCTTTTTTGAGCAAAAAAAAACCTTAAAACAATGTTTTAAGGTTTTTCTTATAATTATTAAGAGAACTATATTCCGTCACTTAATCCTTTTAATTTTTGAGTATTTTCAGCTAACATTAATTCATCAATAATTTTCTGAATATCTCCATTTACAATATTTGGAAGGTCGTACAAAGACAAACCAATTCTATGGTCTGTAACTCTACCTTGTGCATAGTTATAAGTTCTAATCTTAGCACTTCTATCACCAGAAGAAACCATAGAACCACGTTTTAAAGCGTCTTCTGCATTCTTCTTAGCCAATTCCATATCATACAAACGAGAACGTAACACTTTAAATGCTTTTTCTTTATTTTTATGTTGCGATTTTTGATCTTGACATTGTGCAACTAAACCAGTTGGAATATGTGTTAAACGCACTGCAGAATACGTAGTATTTACAGATTGACCACCAGGACCAGAAGAACAGAAAAAATCGATACGAACTTCTTTTGGATTAATTTCAACATCAAACTCTTCGGCTTCTGGAAAAACCATACAAGTAGCAGCAGAAGTATGCACACGTCCTTGTGTTTCTGTTTGTGGAACTCTTTGTACACGATGCACACCTGCTTCGAACTTTAAAATTCCATAAACATCATTACCAGTAACTTCGAACTGAATTTCTTTAAAACCACCATTGGTACCTTCAGAATAATCTACCGTAGAAACTTTCCATCCCCTACTTTCACAATATTTTGTGTACATTCTAAATAAATCTCCTGCAAAAATACTTGCTTCATCTCCACCTGCACCTGCACGTAATTCTACAACTGCATTCTTAGAATCTTCAGGATCTTTTGGTATTAATAAAACTTTTATTTCATCTTCTAATTGAGGAATTCTAATATTGGCTTCTTCGATTTCCATCTTCGCCATTTCATTCATTTCGGCATCAGAACCATCGGCAAGTATTTCTTTTGCCTCCTCTATATTGTTTGTTAAGGTTTGATATTCATCTCCCTTTTTAACAACATCACCTAAATCTTTATATTCTTTCATCAATTGCGCATAACGCTTTTGATCCATGATGATTTCTGGCTGAATAATTAAATCAGAAACTTCATCATAACGCTGCTTAACAATTCTTAATTTATCTAACATCTTCTGTCTTTTCTTGGATTGCGAATTTACAATTTTTATAATTATATTTGAACAAAGCAAACTATTTTTATGAAATTACTCTTTATGGTCTTTTCTTTTTTATTAATCACTTCTTGTCAGAAAGAAAAACCTAGTACGCTTATCCCCAATTTTCTAGTAGGAGATTGGATTCGTGTAAACGAAGAAGAGGGCAATACTACTTATGAATCTTGGAATACAAACCTTAAAGGCTTAGGTTATACTTTAAAAGAAAACGATACTATTTTTAAAGAAAAATTGAGCTTTATTACTGTAAAAGATATATTATTTTTAAAAGTGGAAGGCGTAAATGATACTGCTACTTTATTCAAATTAACACAACAAACGGACTCTTCTTTTGTTTGCGAAAATCCTATAAACGAATTTCCTAAAACAATAAAGTACTATTTAGAAAACGAGCAATTAAAAGCGATTGTATCTGCTAATAATTTTAAAATTGAATTTATTTTTGATAAGCTCTAATGCTGATAAAACCTTAGACTCTTTCACTCAACAATAAAACTAAAAATTAGAAACTTCTTCTACTTTTTAGTTTCTGCAATCTTATACTTTCTAAATTTATTACCAAAAGTAAAAAGATGAACTAAATATTCTCTTTTAATAAATAAGTCAACTTTTTCTCTTCTAAATCAAGAAGAAAAATTTGTTGGTTTTGATAATATTTTGGAGCTAAAATTCATTTAATCTTGTATATAAAATCAGAAATATATAATTGTATAAGCTAGCAAATTTAACATTGCTATATTAATCAAAATAAAAAGAGATAGATGTTCCATAATAAGCAATACTAACTCTCCATAAATTTTATTTTAGTAAATTAAAACCATAGATTCGCTAATATTTATAAAAAATCAATAAACAAACCTCCAATACCTTGCATAAAATGAAAAATAAATTTTTATTAACATTCACATTTCTAGTTTCTTCTTTTTCACTTTTTGCACAAACCTATATCACCAACGTAACAGTAGTTGATGTAGAAAAACAAAAACTAGTATCTAATCAAACTATAGAAATTACAAACAATTTAATTTCTAACATCAGAAAAAGTACTAAAATAAAACTACCTAAAAACGCAACTATTATTGACGGAACTGGTAAGTATATTGCTCCTGGTTTGGTAGATGCACACATTCATTTTTTTCAAAACGGAGGATTATATACACGACCTGATGCTATTGATTTAAGAAAATATGTTAGTTACACAGAAGAAATTGCTTTGGCAAAATCTGATATGGAAAACAAACTGAAAAGGTATTTAAAAAACGGAATTACAACTTTAATTGATGTTGGTGCTACCTACAATTTTCTAGAACAACGTAAAGATTTTGTAGATAAAGATTTTGCTCCGGAAATTTTTATAACAGGTCCTTTATTAACAACTTACGAATCTGAAGTTTATAAGAATTTAAAACATGATGAGCCCTTTACGTTAACAGAAAGTATTGAAGATGGTATTAATGGCGTTAAAGATCAATTAAAATACAAGCCAGACTTTATTAAAATATGGTATATAGCGGGTAGAGATGGATTAAGTATAGAAGAAAGTGCTCTTAAAAACTTACCTATCGTAAAAGCTGTTATTGATGAAGCTCATAAAAACAATCTAAAAGTTGCAGTACATGCAACACAAGAAATTACGGCAAAATTAGCTGTAGAAAATGGTGCAGATTTTTTAGTACATAGTGTAAAAGATAAAATTTTATCAAAAGACTTTATACAATTATTAAAGAAAAACAAAACGATTCTTTCTCCTACATTACAAGTCAGCGGAGGATACGGTAAAACATTTGGACAAAGATTACAGTTTAGTAATAATGAATTATTAACAGCAGATCCTTATCAATTGGGTTCTTTATTAGATTTAAAACACCTTTCTGATACTTTATTAGTAAATAATTATAAAACGCGTTTAAACAAACCCAATAGAATTGCCAACTTAAAAAAAGCAGATTCTATATGTAGTGTAAATCTTAAAACACTTTCTGATGCTGGTGTATTAATTGCAACAGGTACAGATGCAGGTAATATTATTACATTACATGTTTCTTCTTATATAAAAGAGCTAGAATTAATGCAAAAAAGCGGCATGAGTAATTGGCAAATCCTTGAAGCTTCTACAATAAATGGCGCTAAAATTTTTGATAAAGAGAATGAATTTGGAAGTGTTAGCATTGGTAAAAAAGCAAATCTTATTCTTTTAAATAAAAATCCTATAAAAGATATAAATAACCTAACTGATATACATACTATTATTAATAAAGGTGTTGTTTATAATCCGAATGATTTATTAAAAGATACTCCCAGAGACTTAGCACAAAGACAATTAAACGCTTACAATCTTAGAAATATAGAAGCTTTTTTAGAACCTTATGCAGATGATGTAGAAGTATATACTTTTCCGAATACTTTAAACTATAAAGGAAAAGAAAATATGAGAAAGAGGTATGCAAAAATGTTTGAGAATGTTACCAATTTACATTGTGAATTAACAGAAAGAATTGTAAAAGGTAATGTTGTTATAGATAAAGAAGTTGTACAATTTAATGATATAACAAAAGAAGCAATAGCTATTTATCGTATTGAAAATAATAAAATTAAAAAAGTTTACTTTGTAAGAGAATAATATCTATATAAAAACTCCTTTAGATTTTAAAACCTAAAGGAGTTTTTAAAAATTAATTAAAAGATCTTTAAGAAAAATTAGAAACTTCTGCTTCTATTTTTTCCCAGTTTTCCATTACTGTATCTAATTTAGCTTTTTTAGCTTTGTATTTTTCAAAGAAATTTGGTCTAGCAGAAACTTCATCATAATTCTGTGCTAACTCTAAATCTATTTTAGCAATTTCCTTTTCTAAATCTGCTATTTCAGTTTCAATATTAGAAAGTTTATTCTTTAATTTCTTTAGTTGCTTTTCTTCATCTCTAGATAATTGATGTGCTTCTTTTTTAGAAGTGTCCTTTTCAACTTTTACAACCGTTCTTTTTTCTGCTTCTCTAAGATTTTCAATTTTGTGTTGCTCTAAGAAATAATCAATATCACCTAGATATTCTTTAATTTCTTTGTCTTTAAATCCATAAACAGTTTCTGTTAAACCTTGTAAGAAATCTCTATCGTGAGATACTACAATTAAAGTACCATTAAAGTTTTTTAAAGCTTCTTTTAATACGGTTTTAGAGGCGATATCTAAGTGGTTGGTTGGCTCATCCATTATTAAAACATTAAATGGTTGTAATAATAATTTACACAATGCCAATCTATTTCTTTCTCCTCCAGAAAGTACTTTTGCTTTTTTATCTACAGCATCTCCACCAAATAAGAATGAACCTAACATATCTCTAACACGCATTCTGTTCGTATCTGTGGCAGCATCTTCCATAATTTCCAGCACAGTTTTTTCTCCTGGCAATTCTTCCGATTGGTTTTGAGCAAAATATCCAACTTCTACATTATGCCCAAGTTTTAAATACCCTTCAAAAGGAATTTCACCTACCATCATTTTTGCCAAAGTAGATTTCCCTTGTCCATTCTGACCTACAAAAGCAATTTTACTGTTTTTTTCTATTAATAAATCTACGTCCTCTAAAACATGTTTATCGCCATAACTTTTACATAAATCTTTTGCTTCAACAATAATCTTACCGGGCTCTTTAGAAATTGCAAACTTAACATTCATTGCTTGGTTATCATCTTGGTCAACCTCAATTAATTCAACTTTATCAAGTTGTTTCATTAAAGATTGCGCCATAGAAGCCTTACTAGCTTTTGCTTTAAACTTATTAATTAAGTGTTGCTTTTGTTTTATTTCTTTCTCTTGGTTTTTCTGCGCCTGTAATTGTTTTTCTTTAATTTCTGCTCTTAAAACCAAAAATTCAGAATACGGTTTTTTATAATCGTAAATCTGACCTAAAGAAATTTCAATAGTTCTATTCGTTACATTATCTAAAAACATTTTATCATGCGATACCAAAACAATAGCACCAGAATATCCTTTTAAGAAATTCTCTAACCAAATAATAGATTCAATATCTAAGTGATTTGTAGGCTCATCTAATAACAAAATATCATTATTTTGTAAAAGTAATTTTGCCAATTCAATACGCATTCTCCAACCTCCAGAAAAAGTATCTGTTTTTTTGTCAAAATCTTCTCTCTGAAAACCTAAACCTTGTAAAATCTTTTCAGTATCACCTTGGTAATTGTACCCACCAAGTAACTCATAACGCTCTGTATTATCCGTTAAATCATGAATTAATTCTGTATACCCTTCACTTTCATAATCGGTTCTAGTAGCAAGCTGCTCATTAATTTCATCAAGTTTTACCTCAATTTCTTTAATTTCCACAAATGCCTGATACGCTTCTTCTAAAATAGTTCTTCCTTCAACAAAATCTATATCTTGTCTTAAAAACCCCATTCTAATATCTTTATCAAAAGCCATGGTACCACCACTTGTTTCTATATCTTTAGAAAGCACTTTTAAAAGCGTAGATTTCCCTGCTCCATTTTTTCCGATAAGACCAATTCTATCTCCTTTATTTAACTTGAAAGTAATTCCTGAAAATAAATCAGTTCCCATAAAAGAAACCGATAAGTTGTGTACGTTTAGCATCTAATGTAATAATTGTTACTTAAAAAAAAGTTTAAAACTCTATATTTGCAAAAGTATACAAATTTAAGGTCTATTATGTTGAAAAAGGGTACCAAGTTATATAGTATTTTTAAAGCCAAATGTCCTAGATGTCACGAAGGCGAATTCTTTGCCCATAAATTTACTTTTAATCCAAGTAAAGTAACCAAATTACATGACAATTGTCCGAACTGTAATTTAAAATACATGATGGAACCTTCCTTCTTTTACGGAGCTATGTACGTTAATTATGGTTTAACAGTGGCGCTTTCTGTTGCTGTTTTTGTAATAAGTAGTTTAATTTTTGGCCTGAGTCTTTTACAATGTTTTGCGGCAATTGTAATAGCATTATTAATTTTAGCACCTTTTAATTTACGTTTATCTCGAATAATTTGGATAAATATGTTTGTCCATTTTGATAAAAAGTTCAAGAAAAAATAAGCATAAACTTTTTTTGGGCGCTTTAACAAGCTTTCGCTACTCGCTTTTTTTTGTGCCAGTTCTCGATACAAATTTGTTGAAAAACAATTCTCTCTAACTGACACTAAAAAAAAGCTCAAACATGCCGCTCTATCCTTAGCGCATATAGCCAACCGAGAAGAAAATTCATGAAAATCCACTAAAAACATACACCTAATAATCAATCTTATAAAGAATTAGCAATATTTTTTTTTAATAAATTATTTAATTTTTCAATATATTCTTTTCGCTCTAATAATTGACCTATGTCCGCCTCAAATGTTTTAGTTTTATTTAATTGTGGAAATGATAATTTATTTTTTGCTATTGAATTTGAAATTAAAATATTAAAGTAATTATAAGTTAGGATTATTTTTTGTAAAAAATCAGTTTCAATAATTTTAAAGCCAATTTTTTCAGCAGTTCTCCTATTTATAATATAGCTAGTACCACTAATTTTCATTATTTTATCCTTCTCATACTTTTTAAGTAGGTGTAAAAGTCCTTCTAAATATTGTTGGATTATAAAATCAGTTCTTTGTTTTCCATTCATTTGATTTTCAATTACGAAATAGTAATCAAATAAAGTTCCCCCGTGAATTTTGATTCGGTCATTTTTAGGTTTTTCGATTACAAATAAAGATGAATAATAAATTATTCTACCACTTTTTTTTAAGGATGGCATATCAAAGAATGGAGCAATTATGGATAAAGTAATAGAAAGTGTTAAAATTCCAATCACATATGTTCTTAAATATATTGATATAATAATTGACAACACAATAATCATAAGAGAACAAATTGCTATCGCAATTTGTATTCTTTTTTGCTCTTTTTCATTCTTATTATAAAAACGATGGTTCAACGTATCAGTATGTCTTTTTTATTATTACTATCTTTTATCCTTCAAATGCTTAAAACGAACAATATCTATTTCTTCATCTAAACTTTCATCATTATAAATATGATTAAATAGGTTTTTAGCTACTGTTGGGGCAATCATTACACCACGTGTCCCTAAACCGTTTAAAACAATTAAATTGTCATAATCTGGATGTATCCCAACCAAAGGTCTCCTGCCTGAAACCGTAGGTCTTATTCCTGCAAATTGACTAACGATTGTATAAGGAACATTAAGTACTTTCTTTAATTTTTCTACCAATTCTTCTTTTCCTTCCTCCGAAGGGTCGGATGTTTTGTCTGTCCAATTAAAAGTAGCTCCTACTTTATACATATTGTCTCCCAAAGGCATTACAAAAAGTGTAGATTTTAATAAAAAGTCGATATTTAATTCTGGAGCATGAATGGTTAATAATTCCCCTTTTGCTTCATTAATGGGTAAATAATTAAAATAAGGATTTTCTACCACACCAAAACCTTCACAAAAAACAATTTTGGAAGCTTCAATATCTTTATAGGTTAGAGCTTCTTCTTCAATATTTAATTCTTTATGTTTAAACTGTTCAAAACGAATAAAGTTTTCAGATTTTAAATACGCTCTATAGGCATTTATTAATTTCTCTGTATCTACTCTACCCGTTTCATTTACGTTTCCAAAACTAAAATCGGCTAAAACTCCGTGATAAGAATTGGTATCTAATTTAGGATCTAAATAATCTGTTAACTTAGGTTTGTCTAAAGCACCAAACCAATTATTTTGATCTTCTACAGATTTAAAAGATTTTTTAATTACAAATTTTTGGTCTATAATTATGTTTAGTTTTTCTTCTAACCGTTTATAAAAAGGAAGTGCAACTTCTAATTGTTCTTTCGCGTTCCAAACTGGTGTAAAACGTTTTAAAATTACGGGATTATAAACCCCTCCAGCAACTAAAGAAGAGGTTTGAGAATCGTCTTCAAAAACGACAAATGTTTTTTTTGCAGCAATTAATTCTTCTGCAAAAGCCAAACCTGCTAATCCTAAACCAACTATTATATAATCTACTTTCATGTGATAAAAATACGTGAATTTGCAATAATTATGATATTATTACTGAACTTTATTAAAATGAATAGCCCCGATAGAACGGTATGTTTGAGCTCTTTTTTATTCCTCTTTAGGATAAAAAAAGCGAGTAGTGATAGCGGGAGATAGCTACAAAAAAAAACGTCCCAAAGTATTGGAACGTTTTTATATTTTTAAAGAATAATAGAATTTTAGTAATTCCACATATCCATTTCTCTATTTCTAATACCTTCTTTAATTTTATTAGCTTCTAATAACTGGAATAAAGAATTTCCTCTAACGTAATCAGATATTGCTCTATCTCCGTAAATGTTTTCTTCTCTAACAATGGTACTGCTAAATCTTCTTGCATTTAACATGTGATCAAAAGAAATTGGTTGTGATGCATTTTTTGGATTGAATACTTTTGCATCGTGTAAAACATCTCTTGCAGATGGATAAAACACCCAAAATAACTCAAACAATTCTTCTTCATTTCCTCCATCAAGTCCCAATCCTAAAGTTTGTACATCTTTAGCCATTGGAGCAATTGCTAACAATCTGTATTTTAATTCTCCTTGACGTTTATCAAAATACCACATTCCTTTCATCATATAACCTTCTACATCCTGAGATTGAAGTCTAATAGTATCGCTATATCCATTTGATTCTCTTACACTAGACATTCTAGAATCTATTTCATTCTGAGTAATCTTAGACGTAAAGAAAGAGTCTGAATATACTTCTTCTATATTACCTTGTTTAATTCCTTTAATTAAAGTATCAAATAAAGATCTTCTGTTAGAAGATACATTTGAATTATCGATAGGAAAATAATACGGTAAATTTATTTTTTGATTTAGATCTACAAATTCCCAAACTACTTTAGACCATAATACATCTCTATCATCTACATATCCGTAGGCTAAAGGAGCATCGTTATCTGCAGCAATTTGTTGCTCGTTTTTCTTTCCTATTTGATCTACTGTTTTAGCATTTAATAAACCTATTTGTGCGTTTATTGAACTACTAATCATCAAACCGAAAAATAATACTAAACAATTTTTAAACATATTTTATTTTTTAACTTCTAGTTTGTTAATTCAATACTAACAGGTAATACTTGTTTAAGTTTTACTCCATTAGCAGTTGCCTTAATATCGAAAATGTTAATTTGATCTCCTCTTTTTGCTTTGGCTAATTTTTGTTTTGCTGCTGCACTTAAAGAAGAACCATTTACAATAATAGTTAATTCTCCTGGTACTTTTATTTTAAAACTCTGAACTCTAATACTTAAATCGAATTCAAAATCTGGTAATCCTGCCGCAATTGGAGCATTAGATAAACCTGATTTAGGCATCCTTACCGTTCCAAACTGTCCTCTTACAGATCCCATGGCTGCTGGTATGTCTTTAATTCTAAAGGTAGCTTTAGAGTTTACAGATTTTCCATTGCTTAATGTTGCGCTCACATTAATAACAGCTGTGTTACCTCCACCTGGTTTTAAAATATACTTACCTCTTCCACCAGATAAAGAACCTCCGGACGCAGAAACTCTTAAGTTGTTATCGCTAACACCTGGTAATGAAACAGAAATAGGATTGCTTAATCCTCTATAAACTACATTCATTTTATCTGCAGAAACAACAGCATCACCTGGTTGTGGTATTACAGAATAAGAACTTTCGAAATCTACATCTACCGGTTTACCATCTTGTGTAAAAGTTATTTTCCCTTTAATATCATGACTACCAACATTACCTGCAGGCATGTCTATAATTACTTGTCCGGATTGAATGTTTTTATAATCTTTACCATTTAAAGTTACATTATCAGGAATCATAGTAGCATCATAACGACCTAAAACAATTTTACCTGTTACTTTTTCACCAGCAAAATAAGCGTTCTTGTCTAAAGCAACAATACCTTTATAGTTGTTTAAAGACAATGCCTCTTCCATTTTTCCTCCTAACAAATCAGATACAATATCACTTTCTGTATTTTTGATATCTGCTTGCATTTGCGTTAAATTGGTTAAAGAAGCTACTAAAGGAAACCCTTTATATCTATAATCTAACCATTTAATGGTTTTACCATCTCTATTTTTTTCATCTTCCGTAGAAAATCTTTTTGCAAGAACTGGTACAAACTTGCTTTTTTCTCCTAAAACGTTAAGTACATCTGTTCTATAACCATTTATTTTAGCTAAAAACTCTTCACCTTCTGCTGTAAATTTTTCTCCTTTAAAGAAATACTCATCTAAAAAAGAGGTTTTATCCATTGCTTCATAGTCGCTTTTATCTTCAATATCTGCAGCCATTTTAGCTTTCAGCTCTTCTATGTATGTATAGAATTCAGACGAATATCCCTTTATTTTTATTGCATCTTTATTTAATTCTGCAAATTTTGCCGCTTGTTCTGATGCTTTTGTTGCTAAATTAGCATACGCCTCATTATTTTTTGCTGTAGTTGAAATATTATTTTCAATCAGCTTTTCATTCATAAAACCAAAAGCAGATAAAACTTCTTTACTCATATTCATTGCCAACATTGCAATAAACACAAGGTACATTAAGTTTATCATTTTCTGTCTTGCGGACACTTTTCCTCCTGCCATTCTAATTAGTTTTTTAAGTTAAAATTATTGTTTGCAACTAATTATTATTTAGACATTGCAGAAAGCATACCTCCATAAACTCCGTTTAAAGAAGATAAGTTTTTTGCTAAAGATTCCATTTGATCTTTTAATTTTTCTGTATTTTCTACAACAGCTCCATTTAAAGCAGACTGTTTGCTTACATTTTCTACCTGTACTTTATACAAATTGTTTAAAGACTCCATTTGAATAGCAGCCATAGACATTTGCTCATTGTATTTGTTAGTAGATGAAATAGATTCTGATGCAGCAGATAAACCTTCTGCAGCTCCTTGAAAGTTTTTCATACTATTTCCTAAACTAGTCATTAAACCTGCATCAATTTTTGCTTCTTTTAATAAGTTATCTAACTTTTCAGATAACATTCCTTGAGATCCAGCTTCTTCTTTTTCTTCTTTCACTGCTTTTACAGTAGTAAAACCATCTTCTCCTAATTCAGGATATACTTTAGACCAATCAAAATCATCTTCTGGTGTTTCAAAAGCAGACATTAAGAAAATAAGAGCTTCCGCAATTAATCCAACAGCTAAAACATTAGAACCATTAAACCAACCAAAACTAATATGATTTAATTTAAATAATGCTCCTAAAATTACAATTGAGGCTCCAATATTGTAAGCCATGTTAAATAATACTTTTTTTGTTTTTGACTGTGCCATAATTTCTTTTCTTATTTTTTTTGATTATTTGTTAGTTGTACCAATGTAATTCTGAACGGTTCTAAAACCAATGTAACTTCTAGCAGTATCTGCATATTCATAATCTCTAGAACTCACTTCTAAAAAGTATGCTACATCTTTCCAAGAACCTCCACGAATTATTTTTCTTTTGTTTTTTCTATCCTCTACATTTGGGTTCATTGTAGAAGCCATGTAGTAAGAAGATAAGTTATAAGCAGTGTTTGTCCATTCAGAAACATTACCAGCCATATTATACAGACCGTAATCATTTGCATTAAAAGATTTCGCTTCCATAGTATATAGCGCTCCATCTACAGCATAATCTCCCCTTACCGGTTTAAAGTTTGCTAAGAAACAACCTCTATCTGTAGTGGTATTACCAGTACCCCAAGGATACGTAGCAAATTCTAAACCTCCTCTTGCAGCATATTCCCATTCTGCTTCTGTTGGTAATCTAAAGTCTGGAACACCAATTGAGTTTTTTCTACTTTTTAAATAATTATTTTTCTTCTTAGTTCTCCAATTACAAAAAGCAGTTGCTTGCCCCCAGTTTACCCCAACAACAGGATAATCTCCATAAGATTGGTGGTAAAAATAATCTTGGTGCATTGGATCATTATAAGAATAACTAAAATCTTTTACCCAAACAGTAGTATCTGGATAAATGTTTAATTTTTCGTGTTTTACAAAATCTTTTCTATTACCACCTTGTCTTGCAGCATTATCTCTATCAAACCAAGTATATTTATATTTTAAGTATTTTACGTTAAAAGTTCTAACACCATCTACAGCTTCATCTCTAGCTACAAATAAGGTATCCATAACCTCTACATAATCTGCATCCGGAAAATCTTCTTTTTCCCAAATAATATCATTTTCCCAGTTTAATGGTCTTACAGAATCTGAATCTAACTCTAAACTTGTGTAGTTTTCATACATGTATTTTTCATAAGCATTAGCTCCAGTAGTATCTTTTAAGACAGCAAATGCATAATCATTAATACCTCCAGAAGGAAGTGCACCATTTGGATCTGGTGTTCCCATCATACTTGCAAATTCTTGTTGATAACCTAATCTAGTTCTTACAACAGAATCTCTAACCCACTGAACAAATTCTTTATATTCGTTATTGGTGATTTCTGTTTCGTCCATGTAATATGGTCTTAAAGTAACTGTTTTAGTAGGTGAATTCATTGTACCGATAAGGTCCTCGTCTTGTTTACCCATTGTAAAAGCACCTCCAGGAATCAACGCCATGCCAAATGGTTTTTCTGAAAACCACTTTTTATTCGATTTAACTCCAACCAATTCTCCTCTATCATTAGAGCCACAACTGTAAAAAACTACTATTAAAAGTGCAAATATTGCTGCTTTCTTCATATTTAAAAATGTCTTTACTATAAAGTCCGTAAACCTATTATTTTTTTTGTTAAAAAACAATAAGCAAATTGCTTTTTAACGTTCTAATTTCCTAATCTATATTTATTACACTAATTTTCGCATCGCTTTATACCACTTTTCAGGAATATTTTGCTTAGTGGCTTCTGTATAATCATTATATGTACATGGTATTAACGCATGTCTTTTATATTTATTATCTGATAAGATTTTTATCTCTATCCACCATCTTCCAGATTTATTACTTTTATAAAACGTTAAAGGATCATCATCATCTAATAAAACGGTAAATTTCTGATAATTTTCCTTTCCAGAGAACGGATAATCTTTTACTCTAAAGTTAACGCCCTCAATAAAATACCAAATCATTTGAGCAATTAAATGTGCTGTCTGATGGTTGTTATCTAACTTAGAATTGTACTCATAAACACCAAATGAAGTTACTTTATCACTAAGACCTGCATATCTAGAAATGGCACAAATTTCTTCTCCATAAAACCCATTTGGAGAAGCATTATTGTTTGCTGGTGCTTCACTTTGTCTTACAGAACCCAAATCTATAGAAACAATATCTGCATTTCTAAAAACAGGTTCAATATTTTTTAATTCTTTTGCATTCCCTAATCTATAAGCATCAAAAAATAAGTTATCTAACAACTGTATTTCATCTTGCGAATTAAAATACGTCTGATAACCTACATTACTATAATTAAACAAGTTATTAGGTTCTTGCATAATTATTTTACTTAAATAAGATTGAGAAGTTAATGGATCATCTAAATGACCTAAATCGAAACGACTGTCTACAGCAGCAATATTAACGGTTTGCTCTAAAGAATCATAAGCTCTATAATTTACGTAGGTAAGATCCTGACCTCCACCAATAATTACGGGTATTATATTTTTCTTAAGTAATTCCGTAATAATTTCTGAAACAGCATAATACGTATCTGTAACCGAATTTCCTTTTAAAACATTTCCTAAATCAGCTATCTGCGTGTTCCAATTACCAGGAAACAAATTGTATAATTTTTTTCTAATAAAATGTAAATTTTCTCCACAGCCAAAATTATTCTCTGAGTTTCTGTCTTCTTGAACTCCTAAAATAGCAATTTGCACATTCTCTAAATCAGGCAAACCTTTTTCTAGGGTATGTATCCTAAAGGTTTTTCCTAAGCACAAATTAGATTGTTCTTCTAAAGATTTTACAATCGATTCTTTTACAGGGGTTAAAAAGTCTTGGTTCATTAATTTTTTAAAATCAAATGTAATTTATGAAAAATATTATTTCTTTTTGGTTACTTTCTTCTTAACTACCTTTTTCTTGACAGCTTTTTTCTTTGCCACTTTTTTCTTTGGCGTTTTAGCTTCAATCATTTTAACAGCCTCTTCCTTAGATAGTTTTTCTATTTCTGTAGTTTTAGGTAACTCTATTTTAATCTTTCCTTTTATTACATTAAAACGTCCCCATCGTGCTTTTTCTACACGAATTTCTACATCTTCCCAATTATGGATTACCTTATCGATCTCTTTCTGTTTCTTTACCTCTATTAATTCAATAATATCGTCATCAGTAAGATTATCGAAATCATATTTTTTGTTAACATTGATAAATATATTATTCCATTTTAAGAAAGGTCCAAAACGACCAACACCTTTTTGAACAGGCAAGTCTTCATAATGGTAAATAGGCGCATCTGCTTTTTGTTTTGCAACTATTAACTCTATCGCTCTTGGCAAGTCTACTTCCATAGGATTTTCCCCTTTGTCTAAAGAAACAAACATGGTTCCAAAACGAATATAAGGACCAAAACGACCGTTAGAAACAATTACTTCTTCATCTTCATAACCACCTAATGTTTTTGGAAGCAAGAATAACTCTAAAGCTTCTTCCATAGTGATAGTTCCTAAATTCTGATCTTTATTTAAGCTAGCAAACACTTTTTCTTCGTCTTCTGGCGCTCCAATTTGTGCAATTGGTCCAAATTTACCTAAACGAACTAAAACTGTTTTACCTGTTTCTGGATGTTTTCCTAAAATACGTTCTCCACTTTCTCTTTCTGCATTCTCCTTTACATCTTCTACAGTGACATGAAACTTGCTATAGAAACCTTTAATCATTTCTATCCAATCTTCATTTCCTTCAGAGATATCATCAAAAGAAGATTCAACCTTAGCAGTAAAACCGAAATCTAAAACATTAGAAAAGTTAGCAACTAAAAAGTCGTTAACAATATTACCAATATCCGTAGGAATTAATTTATTTTTATTTGAACCCGTTTTTTCAGTCAAGGTTTCACTTTTTACAGTACCTGAAACTAAAATCATTTGTTCGTAATTTCTTTCTAAACCTTCATCCTCTCCTTTTTCTACATAACCTCTTCTTTGTACAGTAGAAATTGTTGGTGCGTATGTAGATGGTCTACCAATACCTAATTCTTCTAATTGTTTTACCAAAGAAGCTTCTGTAAAACGATAAGGCGGACTTGTAAAACGTTGTGTTGCATTTATAAAAGAATACTCTAATGCTTCACCAACTTTTAAATTTGGTAGCATTCCTGCTTGTTCTTCCTCATCATCATCTTTTCCTTCTAAATACACTTTTAAGAAACCATCAAACTTTATCATTTCACCATTTGCGGTGAATATTTTAGAGTTCTCAGAGTTCTCTATCTTAAAATTTGTTCTTTCTAACTGAGCATCACTCATTTGAGAAGCCAATGTTCTTTTCCAAATTAGATCGTACAATCTAGTTTGGTCGTATTCTGTATCAATAGAATGCATTTTCATGTTGGTCGGACGAATAGCCTCATGCGCCTCTTGAGCACCTTTTGCTTTCGTTTTAAAAACACGTTGTTTGCTATATTCTTTACCGTAGTAATTTGTAATTTCTTCTTCAGCAGCGTTTCTTGCATCAACAGATAAATTTAAACTATCTGTTCTCATATAGGTAATTAAACCGGCTTCATACAAACGTTGTGCAACTTGCATTGTTTTTGCTACCGGAAAACCTAATTTCCTAGATGCTTCTTGCTGTAACGTAGACGTTGTAAATGGTGCTGCTGGAGATTTCTTTGCGGGTTTTTTAGTTAACTCTGCGATAGAAAAATCTGCATTTGCACACGATTTTAAGAAATTTTCTGCTGTTTTTTTAGTATCAAAATTCTTTGGAATCGTTGCTTTAAACGTTTTTCCTTCAACATTAGCAAATTCTGCAACTACTTTATAATGTGTTTCTGCATTAAATTCTTGAATACTTCTTTCTTTTTCTACAATTAAACGAACCGCTACAGATTGTACTCTACCTGCAGACAAACCTCCTTTAACTTTTCGCCATAAAACAGGCGATAATTCATACCCAACAAGTCTGTCTAAAACTCTACGTGCTTGTTGTGCATTTACCATATTATAGTCTATATCTCTAGGATTTTCGACTGCTTTTAAAATGGCATTTTTTGTTATTTCATGAAAAACAATACGTTTTGTATTTTCATCCTTTAAACTTAATTGCTCTTTTAAATGCCATGCAATTGCCTCACCCTCTCGATCCTCATCACTTGCTAACCATACAGTATCTGCTTTCTTTGCTAAAGCTTTCAACTTTTTAACTACTGGTTTTTTATCATCAGAAATAATATATTTTGGACTAAAATCTCCTTCTACATCAATACCCAATTCTTTGGATGGTAAGTCTGCAATATGACCATAACTAGATTCTACTTGAAAATCTTTTCCAAGAAATTTTTCGATGGTTTTTGCTTTTGCTGGTGACTCTACAATTACTAAATTCTTTGCCATTTATCTCTCTTTTGTCGCTAGAACGCTTTAAAAACGTGCTATTTTTGATTGCAAAAGTAGTTAGTTTTTTGTAAAAAAAAATTATTTCATCAATTTTCAACAAAAAACATTAGAATTAGTCCATTAAATTTCTGCCAATTTGTCACAATAAATTAAATTTGGTTGTATCTTTGCTCACCTTTAAATGATAAATTGAGAGATGGAATACGTAGAAAAAATCATAGACGAGAAAATACAAGGGAAAGCTCTTGTTACCGAAAATAAAAAAAATAACACTAAAAAATTATTCATAGAAAGCTACGGCTGTCAAATGAATATGAATGATAGTGAAATAGTAGCCGCTATTTTAGATAAAGAAGGCTACAACACAACCCAAATTCTAGAAGAAGCAGATTTAGTTTTAGTAAATACCTGCTCTATTAGAGAGAAGGCAGAAACTACTGTTCGTAAAAGATTACAGAAATACAACGCTGTAAAACAAGTGAACAAAAACATGAAAGTGGGTGTTTTAGGCTGTATGGCAGAACGCTTAAAAGAAAAGTTTTTAGAAGAAGAAAAAATAGTTGACTTAGTTGTTGGTCCCGATGCTTATAAAGATTTACCTAACTTATTAGAGGAAGTAAACGCTGGTAGAGATGCCGTAAATGTAATTTTATCTAAAGAAGAAACCTACGGAGATATTTCTCCGGTGCGTTTAAATTCTAACGGAGTTACAGCATTTGTATCTATAACCAGAGGTTGTGACAATATGTGTACTTTCTGTGTGGTTCCTTTTACTCGTGGACGAGAAAGAAGTCGTGACCCAAAGAGTATTATTGAAGAAATTCAATCTATGGTAGATAGAAACTTTAGAGAAATTACACTTTTAGGTCAGAATGTAGATAGTTTCTTATGGTATGGTGGAGGATTGAAAAAAGACTTTGGCAAAGCATCTGAAATGGCACAGGCAACCGCTGTAAATTTTGCACAATTATTAGATATGTGTGCTACAGAATTCCCAAAAACACGTTTTCGTTTTGCGACTTCTAATCCGCAGGATATCAGCTTAGACGTAATTCACGCAATAGCAAAACACAAAAACATCTGTAAATACCTTCATTTACCTGTACAGAGCGGAAGCAACAACATGCTAAAAGCCATGAACAGACAACATACTCGTGAAGAATACATCGAATTAATTGATAATATTTTTAAGATTGTACCAGAAATGTCTTTAAGTCAAGATATGATTGTTGGTTTTTGTGGAGAAACAGAACAAGATCATCAAGACACTTTAGACTTAATGAAGTATGTAAAATACGACTTTGGTTTTATGTTTACCTATTCTGAAAGACCAGGAACTTTAGCAGCAAAGAAAATGGTAGATGATGTACCTTTTGCAACAAAAAAACGTCGTTTACAAGAAATTATAGATTTACAACAAGAACACGCTTTATACAGAACACAGCAACATTTAGGAAAAGTAGAAGAATTTTTAATTGAAGGTACTTCTAAAAAAAATCCGAATGAGTGGAAAGGTAGAAACACCCAAAACACCGTAGCTGTTTTTGATAAAGGAAATTATAAATTAGGAGATTTTGTAATGGTAAAAGTAGAAGATTGTACTTCTGCAACCTTAAAAGGAACTGTTGTTGGGTATTCTGATAATAATTAGAAGCTATCTCCTGCTTTTCACTACATCTTTTGTATGAAAAATAAAAAAGGATAGAGTCTGCCCTGAGTAAAGCTGAAAGGTTTCAATCAGGGTTAAGCATTTTAGAAAAGAAAGTACAGTAAAGATATAAATTGCTTATTTATTATTAATTGACAAAAAAGAATCATGACACAAGACCATCTTGGATCTTGAATCAAAAATAATCCTATTTCAAAAAAGAAAATATGGAAAACTTACAAGCTTTAAAACAGCGTTTTGGAATTATCGGTAACGATATTCACTTAAATAGAGCTTTAGAAAAAGCACTTAGAGTTGCACCTACAGATATTTCTGTTTTAGTTACAGGAGAAAGTGGTGTTGGTAAAGAAAATATTCCAAGAATTGTACATCAATTATCACATAGAAAACATGCAAAATACATTGCTGTAAACTGTGGTGCAATTCCAGAAGGAACTATAGATAGTGAATTATTTGGTCACGAAAAAGGATCATTTACAGGAGCAACACAAGATAGAAAAGGATATTTTGAAGTTGCCGATGGAGGAACTATTTTTTTAGATGAAGTTGGTGAATTACCATTAACAACACAAGTACGCTTACTACGTGTTTTAGAAAATGGAGAATTTATAAAAGTTGGTTCTTCTAAAGTTATAAAAACCAATGTTAGAATTGTTGCAGCAACAAATGTTAATATGCAATCTGCAATTCAGAAAGAAAAATTTAGAGAAGATTTATATTACAGATTAAGTACCGTAGAAATTCATTTACCTGCTTTAAGAGAGCGTGATGAAGATATACACTTATTGTTTAGAAAATTTGCTGCAGATTTTGCTCAAAAATATAGAATGCCTTCTATTCGTTTAGATGATAACGCGGTAAAAATGTTATTAAACTATCGTTTTCCGGGGAACATTCGTCAGTTAAAAAATTTAGCAGAACAAATTTCGGTTATTGAAGAAGAAAGAGTTATTTCTGCCCTTAAAATGCAACAGTATCTACCTAATAATAATGGTAATTTACCTGCTGTTATTGGTAGCAAAAAAGAAAATGATTTCTCTACTGAGCGCGATATTATGTATAAAATTTTATTTGATATGCGTAATGACATCAACGATTTAAAAAAGTTGACGCTCGACTTAATGAAAAGTGGTAATGTAGAAGAAGTGCAAGAAGAACATCATCAATTAATTGAAAAGATGTACGAAAACAAAGATGCTCATAAATCTAATGTAGAAGTGATGAATATCCCTCAAAACTCATCCACAGAAAAAGATTATGATTTTATTGAGACTATAGAAGAAGACGAGTCTTTATCTTTACAAGACAAAGAAGTAGAAATGATAAAAAAATCTTTAGAGAAAAACAGTAATAAACGTAAATTGGCCGCTAAAGAACTAGGGATATCTGAAAGAACTTTATACAGAAAAATTAAACAATACGATTTGTAAAAGATTGAGTAATTGTTTAAAATTTAATCACTAAAAACTATCCCTCGAGCGCCGTCGAGAGGTATTAATAAGTAACTATTTTAGGTCTCGACTGCGCTCGACCAGACAAAATCGATGAAAAAAACACTATACATAACACTATTTACACTAAGCACACTCTTTTTTATTGCTTGTGGTGCATATTCTTTTACAGGAGGAAGTACAGGTGATGCAAAAACATTACAAATAGATTTCTTCCCAAATCAAGCATCTTTAGTAGAGCCAACTCTAAGTCAGCGTTTTACCCAAGACATGCTAGATTTATTTACAAGACAAACCAATTTAACCACAGTAACCTCTAATGGAGATTTATATTTTAGCGGAGAAATTACAGGCTATAGAATTACTCCTATGAGTGCTACTGCAGACCAAACTGCTGCTCAAAATAGACTTACCATCACCGTTAATGTTCGTTTTGTGAATAAACTAGTTGAAAAAGACGATTTTGAAAAACAATTCTCTTTTTATTCAGATTTTGCTGCAGATGCACAACTTACAGGTAGTGTATTAGAGGCTGCCCTAGATGAAATTATGGAGAGATTAACACAAGATATTTTTAATGCTTCCGTTGCAAAATGGTAATATTAAAAGTTAAAAATATTCAGTTGTAGTATTCAGTAAAAAGTAGATAAAAATAACTAAGATTTGAAATCAAGTACTTTTATAGATTTAATAAAAAACAAAAGACAAATTCAGGAAGTGGAAACTGCTGAATTAAAAACTGTTGTTGAAGAATATCCGTATTTTCAAGCAGCACGTGTTTTATATTTAAAAGGATTAAAAAATCAGGATAGTTTTAAATACAATAACGAATTAAAAGTAACTGCTTCTTACACCACAGACAGAACTTTATTATTCAATTACATTACTACAAATAATTTTAATAATCAGAAAGAAGATATTCATCAACAAATATTTGAAAAAATATCAGCAGAAAAAACAGTAGCAACTCCTTCTGAAAAAATTGAAAGCCTAATAGAAAAAACTGAAGCAGTTTCAGAAAATATTTCTGAAATAGAAACGGCATTAGAAATTGGAAAACCTATATCTTTTTCTTCCGCAGAGAATCATTCTTTTGGCGAATGGTTACAACTTTCCTCCAGAAAGCCTATTGTTAGAGAAGAAAAAAAGCAAATAGAAAAAACTACTATAGAAAAACCTACAGCAAAAGAGGACTTAATAAACACATTTATTGAAAACAATCCTAAAATTAAGCCTTTAGCAAAAGATAAAATAGTAGCTGTTCCGGTTGCTAAAAACAGTCAAGATTCCTCTTTAATGACAGAAACATTGGCTAAAGTTTATTTAGAACAGAAAAAGTATGAAAACGCAATGCAAGCTTATAGAATTTTAAGTTTGAAATATCCAGAAAAAAGTGGTTTCTTTGCAGACCAAATTAAAAGAATACAAATTTTACAAAAAAATAAATCATGAGTTACACAGCATTTTTAATTCTAATTTTGATTGTAGCCGTTGCATTAATCTTAATCGTGATGGTTCAAAATCCTAAAGGTGGAGGATTAACTTCTTCTTTTGGAGGTAGTGGAGCACAATCTTTGGGGGGTGTACAAAACACTAACAATTTCTTAGACAGAACAACTTGGACTTTAGCAATTGCTATGTTTGCATTAATTTTATTAGCAAACTTTGCAATTCCTAGAGATGGAGAAAACAACTTTGAGTTAAATAATACTTTAGATGGTATTGAAACCTCTACTCCTGTTGAAAACACAACTCCTATAACTAACGATAGTTTAAATTAATTATCCGTTAGAGATAAATTAAAAATGCCAACGTAAATGACACGTTGGCATTTTTTTTATGCTTAAAATTTAACAATAAAATCAATCAAAGAAAAATTGTCAGTTTTAGTGTAATGGCACAATTTCTGACAATTTACAGTTAGTAACATATAAATTAATTAACTAAAAATATAATAATGGGATTAAACATTAAACCTTTAGCAGACAGAGTTCTTGTAGAACCTGCTCCAGCAGAAACAAAAACAGCATCAGGATTAATTATTCCTGATAACGCAAAAGAAAAGCCACAACAAGGAACTGTTGTAGCAGTAGGTAATGGTAAAGTTAATGAGCCTTTAACTGTAAAAATTGGAGACACTGTTTTATATAGTAAATATGGTGGAACTGATTTAAAATTAGAAGGTAAAGATTACCTAATGATGCGTGAGTCTGATATTTTAGCGATTATCTAAAAGTATTTAGTTTTCAGTTGCTGTTTACAGTAGCAACAATTAAACGAATAAATAGTTAAACAAATAAACATTTAAAGAAAATGGCAAAACATATAAAATTTGATATTGAAGCAAGAGACGGATTAAAACGTGGAGTTGATGCTTTAGCAAATGCAGTAAAAGTAACTTTAGGACCAAAAGGAAGAAACGTAATTATTTCTAAATCTTTTGGAGCACCAACAGTTACTAAAGATGGAGTTTCTGTAGCAAAAGAAATTGAGTTAGAAAATGAGCTTGAAAATATGGGAGCTCAAATGGTAAAAGAAGTTGCCTCTAAAACCAACGATTTAGCTGGTGATGGTACAACAACTGCTACCGTTCTTGCACAAGCAATTGTAAAAGAAGGTCTAAAAAACGTTGCTGCAGGTGCAAACCCAATGGACTTAAAACGCGGAATTGACAAAGCTGTTGCTGCAATTATTGCGGACTTAGAAAAACAAGCAAAAAAAGTTGGTAATTCTTCTGAAAAAATTCAACAAGTTGCAGCAATTTCTGCAAATAACGATGCTGTTATTGGAGACTTAATAGCTACTGCTTTTGCTAAGGTTGGTAAAGAAGGTGTTATTACTGTTGAAGAAGCAAAAGGAATGGAAACTTATGTTGACGTTGTAGAAGGTATGCAATTTGACAGAGGTTATTTATCTCCTTATTTTGTTACCGATGCAGATAAAATGATTGCAGATTTAGAAAATCCTTATGTTTTATTATTCGACAAAAAGATTTCTAACTTGCAAGAAATTCTTCCAATTTTAGAGCCAGTTTCTCAATCTGGACGTCCTTTATTAATTATTGCAGAAGATGTAGACGGACAAGCGTTAGCTACTTTAGTTGTAAATAAATTAAGAGGTGGTTTAAAAATTGCTGCTGTTAAAGCTCCAGGATTTGGAGACAGAAGAAAAGCAATGTTAGAAGACATCGCAATCTTAACAGGCGGAACTGTAATTTCTGAAGAAAGAGGTTTCTCTTTAGAAAACGCAACATTAGATCTTTTAGGTACTGCAGAAGGTATTACTATTGATAAAGACAATACAACTATTGTAAATGGTTCTGGTGATGCAGATGCTATTAAAGCAAGAGTTAGTCAAATTAAAGCTCAAATAGAGACTACAACTTCTGACTATGACAAAGAAAAACTTCAAGAACGTTTAGCTAAATTAGCTGGTGGTGTTGCTGTTTTATATGTTGGTGCTGCCTCTGAAGTAGAGATGAAAGAGAAGAAAGATAGAGTTGATGATGCTTTACACGCTACAAGAGCTGCAGTAGAAGAAGGTATTGTTGCTGGTGGTGGTGTTGCTTTAGTACGCGCTAAAAAAGTTTTAGAAAAAATCACTATAGAAAACTTAGACGAAACTACAGGTGTACAAATTGTAAACAAAGCAATTGAAGCACCTTTAAGAACCATCGTAGAAAATGCTGGTGGTGAAGGTTCTGTTGTTATTAATAAAGTTTTAGAAGGTAAAAAAGACTTTGGTTACGATGCTAAAAACGACATATATGTTGATATGTTAGAAGCTGGAATTATAGATCCTAAGAAAGTAACGCGTGTTGCATTAGAAAATGCTGCATCTGTTGCCGGAATGATCTTAACTACAGAATGTGCCTTAGTAGACATTAAAGAAGATGCTCCTGCTGGCGGAATGCCTCCAATGGGTGGCGGAATGCCAGGAATGATGTAATAGCGAATCGCTATAGATAGTTTATTTTACTCTTGGGTGAAATAGAGATATTAAAAAATCCGATAGATTAATTTCTATCGGATTTTTTGTTTGGTTTCGAAAAACAAAACTTTTAGATTTTATATGTAAAAACTTATTCCTTCTTCTGCTTTTTCAATTCTCCATTATGGTCTTTAATTATTTCTTCTTCCCTATACTTACAACAACCATGTACAGAACCATACGCTTCATCTGTTGCAATTAGTTTATTTTCTTCATCTAAAATAACATCATGCCCTACTGCTAAAACACTTTTCTGAACAGCCTCTGCATCGGTTTTACGTTCATCTAAAATTACATTTAATTGATGCGTCTCTACACTCCAAATTGCAAACTTTACCCCTTTTGTTTTTAAAGCAGCAGTTTCAATACGTTTTTTACACATACCACAAATTCCATCTACTTCTATAGATACTTTAGCACTTTTCTTCTTTTTTACTTCTTGTGATTGTGTTGTAAAACCAATCAAACATAAACTGAATACGAATAGTATTTTTTTCATCTTTTTTCTATTTTATATTATATTACTTAATCCCACTCTGTGGCTATTTTATTTTAAATCTTAACCCCATATAAAATGCTCTTCCAAAAATAGGAGAATACACAATTGTACTATCAAAATTAGATCCAAATGGATCATCACTTGCTAAAATAGGATTTTTCTGCTGAACATTTGTTAAGTTTTCGGCACCTACATAAACTTCAAATTTGTCTGAAAAAACCTTTGTAATTTGAGAGTTTAACAATTGATAAGAATCTGAATGTGATGGCAATTGATATTGCACAGGATTAGATACCGTATTTGGTAAACGCTGTTTTCCTATATTATTAAAAGTAACATCAAACTTCCATAGAGCTCCACTATCTTTAGCAGGGGTTTCATAGGAAAGGTTTGCAAAAAATCTATTTTTAGGTTGAATCGGTTTCTGCAAATTACCCGAAGTATAATCCGTAGAAATATCAAAATACTTATACGCTGTTCTAAAATTAAAATACGGTGCAATATTATAATTTACTTCAACTTGAAAACTATTTGCAATACTTTTTCCGTTTAAATTATAAAATGATATTTCTTGAGGGTTTTCCCAATCTACCACAACTTGATTTGTAAAATCTGTTTGATAAAAATCGAAAGTAACATCTCCCTTTTTATTGAATAAGTTAAATCTTTGCATATAAGAAATACCGTAATTCCATGCAACTTCCGGATTTAATCCGTAGATATTACCACCAACATCATCAATATTAATACTCCTTGAACTTGCAAATAATTGTTGATTTTCTGCAAAAATATTAGCACTTCGCTTTCCTCTTCCTGCAGAAGCTCTAAAAACACTGTTTTCCCAAGGCACATATCTTGCATGAATTCTAGGAGTAACAAAAGTTCCTAATAAATTATGAGTATCTATACGCAAACCTGCAGTTAAGCTAAAATCATTCAAATTATCGAATGCATATTCGAAAAAAGCTCCTACAGAAGTTTCTTTTCTATCGTAATCGGTAATATTTACCAATTCTTCATAATTATCATGCGTAAAACTAAGTCCGGTTTTAAACTTATTTCTAGTATCCCCTATTATAGAATTAAAAATAATATTAGAAAATATACTTTCATGCTCTATATTATAAATTTTTTGTCCAAAATAAGAATCTTGCTGATGATTACTATACGCAAACTGAAGACTTACACTCTGAAAAGGCAACTCTGGAAAAACGTACCCTAATTTAGCCGAAGTCTCAAAACGTCTTGTATCTATTTCACTTCCCCAAGCATTTGTGGTTCCTTTATCTAAAGATGGATTAAAATCAATCTCACCCGTTTGTTTTTCATCATTTAAAAAACGTACATTAATAAAACTTACCCAACCTTTTTCTGCATCAACATATTGCCAACGATTCATTATATTTATTTGATCTGCTAACGGACTGTCTAAAAAATTATCATTGTTTTTATCAAATTTCTCACCCCTATAATTACCGTGAACATAAATACCTGTAGACCATTTATCTGAAACTTTTTGGTTAAAATGTGTATTTAACTCGATCCTTCCATTTAAGGAAGAATAGGCATTAACAAAGAATTTATTATCAGAAAAAGGTTTTACCAATTCTGCATTTATTTGTCCAGATATACTTTCATACCCATTAACAACAGAACCAGCACCTTTTGTAATCTGTATACTTTCTACCCAAGTACCTGGTGTAAATGTGAGTCCGAAAACCTGAGCAGCACCTCTAACAGAAGGAATATTTTCTTGTGTAATTGACAAATATGGACTTGTTAAACCCAGCATTTGTATTTGTTTCGTTCCGGTTAAAGCATCAGAAAAACTAACATCTATAGATGGGTTGGTTTCAAAACTTTCTGCCAAATTACAACACGCAGCTTTTAACAATTCTTCAGAATTTACAGTAAACATATTTGCCGTAGACAAAAATGATTTCTGAATTGCATTTCGTTTACTTTTAATTATTACTTCATCTAAATCATCTTCTGGAGTAATATAATGATGAATAGGGTCTAAGTCCTCAATAGTTAAAGTATCGGTTTTGTACCCTAAATAATTAATTACTAATTTTTTATATCCTGGTTTATAATCTATAGTAAACCAACCTTTCTTATTTGTAATTGCACTTACGTTTGTATTTAACCAATGTACAGTTACATCGGCAACCCCTAAATTATCTTTAGGATTATTTTTGTCCATAATCATCCCTTTAAATGTAGTTTGAGAAAAGAGTATGACAGGAATAAATAGCAGAAAACTACTAATTATATATTTTTTCATTATGTGTATTAATTTTAATTTATAACGCTAAATTTCATCGCCTTTAGGCAATATTTATAGTTTAAAAATTAAAATCAAATTAAAAAAGACTGGTATATAACCTGATAATCTAATAGAATTTCAGGCGGAGAAATGTTGTTGTAGTTTGTTTCTTTAAAATCTTGTTCAAGAAATAGATCATTAAAAGAAATATAAAACGATGCTAGAAATTGTTGTTTAGAAAAATCAAAATCGTCAACTTGAGTTTGTCTTAATTGATCTTGACCTTTAATTTGATGAATTTCATCTTTACAACAGTTAGTCTTAGCTGCAATTTTTTGCATTTCTAAGCCGCAATCGTTTGTACTCCCTATAAAAGAAACATCCATTAGAGAATCTCCACAATAATGCTTTTCTACCGTAAAAGAAAACGTAGAAAACAACACTAAAAGTGCCAATAAAAAAGACGCTATTTTAGAAAAAAACTGTTTCATTGCTTCTGCAAATTTACAATAAGAAAATCAAATTCTATATAAAATTATCTATTACTCAATTTTTGATAATAGAAAGCTGGAAGCAATATTAGTAAAAACAGCGGATGGATTATAAATCTACGTATATAAAACGGTAACAAATAACCACTTTCAAAATTATTTTTAATTAAAATTACAAATACAGTAATAAGAATTACGAAAGCTATCATTAAAAAATAACTAGCAAATTTTAAATACTCTTTTCGCTCAAACAAAACCCCAATTACACCTAATGAAATAACAGAATTTATGAGGTACCTAAAGAGCATATTTATCACTAGCTTCCAAACAACTATATTCTGAATACCTGTGTACAAATAATCATTTTTAAAATATACGATTAAAGGGTCATAAAACAAATTCGTTTGAAAAGCTCTTACCGCGACCAACAGCACAAAAAGCAAGGATACTAATACTATTTTTAGATATTTACTCATTTCTTAAACTTAGAAAATTGATTAACCCAAATAACCCAAAGCATAAAAATGGTACCATAAATAATTGCCGGAAATACCAAACCATGTAAAAATTCTTGATTTTCTGGATATTTATAGATCATTACTGTCAGAAATGCAATTCTTAATACATTGATTGTATAAATGAGCAAACTACCAAACAGAGAATAAAAGAAAGTAGCTTTTAAAGACCCCGAAAAAGCAATAATAAATGATATAAATAGAACAATTAAACTAATAGAATTACACCCTTCTATAACCCTAGCGGTATACTTACCTTCTATGATTAGTTTTACAGAAACTTCTTTATCATGCTGAACAGCCTCTACGCTATAATCGAAAAAAGTAAGCACTTTTACGGTTTGGTCCGCCACAAGTGTTGTTATAGATGCTGTTTTATAAACCCCTTCTTTTTCTTGAGAACGCTGTAAGTAAGTGTTATAGATTGTAACTAATAAAAAATAGGTTACAAAAAACTTAATCAGAAAAATGATGATGCTTTTATGTTTCTTCACAATAAATTTTAATTAATTTTGCCACTTATTTACACAACGAATATACAAATGAATATAGATATTTTACAACAACAGATCGACAAAATTATTTCGTCTAACACTACAAGAGACGAAAAATTACAAGCGATATGCGATTATTTAGAAAAAGAAATCTCTTACTATGATTGGGTTGGTTTTTATTTTAAAAACGGAGATAAAAACGAGTTAAAATTAGCGCAATATACAGGAGAAGAAACAGAACACACTATTATTCCGTTTGGGAAAGGTATTTGCGGACAAGTAGCGGTTAGCAACGAAAACTTTGTAGTACAAGATGTTTCTGCTCAAGACAATTATATTTCTTGCGGTTGGAAAGTAAAATCTGAAATTGTAATCCCAATTTTTGTAGCAGGCGAGAATATTGGTCAAATTGATATAGACTCTCATACAGCAAATACATTTTCCGCAAAGGACGAGGCACTTTTAGAGTATATATGTAAAGAATTGTCAAGTATTCTTTAATTTTGTTGATTTATATTTATCTTTTAACTACTTTTGATGAAAATAATATAATTCACAAATCGACATATTCCTAAATAATGAGAAAATACGAATCCACTACCATAACATCTAAAAATTCAACATCTAATTATGCTTCAAAAAAAACATCTATTGTAGATAATTTTGTTGTTTGGTTTCGAGATTTTTTAGATAACGCCGAGTAGTGGATCTGTTTTTTTCTAATTAAAAAAACTTCATTAAAAGTTTGTTGTTAATTACTTACTTGTTTTGTTACTATCTTTTATTGCCTTAGAAGATTGCTTTACCTAAATTTGCACGCTTAACAACACAACACTAAATGAGCACTTCAAAAACAATTAAATCCGCATTAATTTCGGTATTTCACAAAGATGGTCTAGAACCAGTTGTAAAAAAATTAGATGCACTTAACGTAACTATCTATTCTACAGGCGGTACAGAAAAATTTATTAAAAATTTAGGAATTAATGTAATTCCGGTAGACGAGGTTACTTCTTACCCATCTATTCTTGGAGGAAGAGTTAAAACATTGCATCCAAAAGTTTTTGGAGGTATTCTTAACAGACAAGACAATGAAAGCGATGTTGCTGAATTGGCTGAATACAATATTCCACAAATAGACTTAGTAATTGTAGATTTATATCCGTTTGAAAAAACGGTAGCTTCTGGAGCACCAGAACAAGATATCGTAGAAAAAATTGATATTGGTGGTATTTCTTTAATTAGAGCTGCTGCAAAGAATTTTAAAGACACGGTTATTGTTTCATCTATGGATCAATACGAAGGTTTCTTAAACACACTTTCTGAAGGTAATGGAGAAACTACCATTTCTGAAAGAAAAAAATTAGCTGCAAAAGCATTTAATATTTCTTCTCATTACGATACTGCTATTTTTAACTATTTTAATGAAGATGAAATAGTTTACAAAGCAAGTGAACAAAATGCAAACGTTTTACGTTATGGAGAAAATCCTCATCAGAAAGGATATTTCTTTGGAGACTTAGAAGCAATGTTTGATAAACTTCATGGTAAAGAATTAAGCTACAACAATTTATTAGATGTTGATGCTGCTGTAAATTTAATTCAAGAATTTAAAGGAGAAGCACCAACTTTTGCTATTTTAAAACACAACAATGCTTGTGGTTTTGCACAAAGAGACACAATTAGTCAAGCGTATACAGATGCTTTAGCAGGAGATCCTGTTTCTGCTTTTGGTGGTGTATTAATTGCAAATACAGAAATAGACAAAGAAACTGCAGAGAAAATTCATACTTTATTTTGTGAGGTTGTAATTGCTCCTTCTTTTTCTGATGATGCATTAGCTATTCTAAAAGGTAAGAAAAACAGAATTATCTTAATTCAGAAAGATGTTGCATTACCAACATCAACTGTAAGAACTTGTTTAAACGGTTCTTTAGTGCAAGATAAAGATAGTATTACAGATCAATTATCAGATTTAAAGTACGTAACTAACAATAAACCAACTCAAAGTGAGTTAGATGATTTGTTATTTGCTTCTAAACTGTGTAAAAACACAAAATCGAACACCATAATACTAGTTAAGAACAAACAATTATTAGCTGGAGGAACAGGACAAACTAGTAGAGTTGATGCATTAAACCAAGCTATTGAAAAAGCAACTTCTTTTAAATTTGATTTAAATGGATGTGTAATGGCAAGTGATGCATTTTTCCCTTTCCCTGATTGTGTAGAAATTGCAGATAACGCAGGAATAAAAAGTGTTATTCAACCTGGAGGATCTATTAAAGACCAATTAAGTATAGACTATTGTAATGAACACAATATATCTATGGTAATGACAGGAACAAGACATTTTAAACATTAATAATAAATATGTATTTTACACACAGAATTTTAGTAATTTTGTAAGAATACATCAAGAATAAAACAACAAATATATTTTATGGGTTTTTTCGATTTTATGACGGAAGATATTGCGATTGATTTAGGTACCGCAAATACTTTAATAATCCACAACGGAAAAGTGGTTATTGATAGTCCTTCTATTGTTGCCAGGAACAGAATTACTGGAGAAATCATTGCAATTGGTAAAGAAGCCAACCTAATGCAAGGAAAAACCCATGAAAATATTAAAACTATTCGCCCTTTAAAAGACGGAGTTATAGCAGATTTTGAGGCATCTGAACAGATGATTAAAGAATTTGTAAAGCAAATTCCATCAATTAAGAAGCGTTTATTTCCACCCGCATTAAGAATGGTTATCTGTATCCCTTCTGGAATTACAGAAGTAGAAAAACGAGCTGTTCGTGATTCTGCAAAACACATGAATGCAAAAGAAATCTATTTAATTTATGAACCTATGGCTGCTGCAATTGGTGTTGGTATAGACATTATGGAGCCTAAAGGAAACATGATTATTGATATAGGTGGTGGTACTACAGAAATAGCTGTAATAGCATTAGGAGGTATTGTTTGTGATCAATCTGTAAAAGTTGCAGGAGATCTATTTACAAATGATATTATGTACTACATGCGTACCCAACACAATTTACATGTTGGTGAATCTACTGCAGAAAAAATAAAAATTACCATTGGTGCCGCAACGGAAGATTTAGAAACTCCACCAGACGAAATGTTGGTTCAAGGTAGAGATTTACTAAGCGGAAAACCAAAACAGGTACAAGTTTCTTATAGAGAAATTGCAAAAGCATTAGACAAATCTATTTTAAGAATTGAAGATGCTGTAATGGAAACTTTATCTAAGACTCCACCAGAATTGGCTGCAGATATTTATAATACAGGTATCTATTTAGCAGGTGGTGGTTCTATGTTAAGAGGTTTAGATAAGCGTTTATCTAGAAAAACAGACTTACCTGTTTATGTAGCCGAAGACCCTTTAAGAGCAGTTGTTCGTGGAACAGGAATTGCATTAAAAGAATTAAAAAAATACAAAAATGTATTAATGAAATAGTAGTTTTTAAGTTCTTACAATGCAACAGATTATCTATTTTTTTCAGAAGTTTAAGTATTTTCTGTTTTTTATATTGTTAGAGTTAATAGCGCTAACTTTTACTTTTAACAACCTCCGTTTTCATAAAAGCAAGTTTATAAACTCTGCTAATAGTGTTACTGGTGGTTTTCTTACAACCCTTTCTAATTCTACAGAATATTTAGGATTAAAGTCTGAAAATAAATTATTGTCAGAAGAAAACACACGTCTAAAAAATCTTTTAGAAAAAAATACATCTGTAAATTTTGATGTTGATTCTACAGTGATGGATTCTACAAAATATCATCAAAAATATACGTTCACAAACGCAAAAATCATCAACAATAATTATTCTAAACCATTTAATTTTATAACTATAAATAAAGGTAAAAATCAAAATATAGATAAAGAAATGGCTGTAATTAATAGCAAAGGAATTATTGGAATTACAGAAAACTCATCAAATAATTATACGAGAGTACAATCAATTTTAAATAAAAATAGTGGTATTAATGCACGTCTTAAAGGAAATGATTTTTATTACGGAACGTTAAAATGGAATAGTATAGATTACAATATTGTTCAGTTACACGATATGCCAAGACAAGCTCCATTAAAAATTGGAGACACTATTGAAACAGGAGGAAAATCTACTATTTTTCCTGAAGGAATACCTATTGGAACAATCTCTAAAATAAACAAAGGAAACACCGCTAATAACCAAGTAGATGTAACGTTATTTAATGATATGAGTAACCTTGGTTATGTATATATTGTTAAAAATTTAGATAAGGAAGAATTACAATTTTTAGAAAACACGAGCAATGAATAAAAGTATAAATCAAATTTTATCTTTTTTTTTCTTGCTATTCTTGCAAGTATTAGTGCTAAATAATATCAATTTTTTAGGACATATAAATCCATATCTTTATATTAGCTTTGTAATTCTATATCCTTTAAATGAAAAAAGATACTCCTTTCTTTTTATAAGTTTCCTTTTAGGACTATTTGTTGATTTCTTTTCAGATTCAGGAGGTATACATGCATTTGCTACTTTATTTATCGCTTATATTAGGTTGTTTTTTGTGAATGTTTATTTTAGAAAAATACCAGCAGATTACCCTTTCTTTAGCTTAAAATCTGAATCTTTTGGTAAAGTTTTTAACTATGTAGTAACTTTAACAGTAATTCATCACCTTATTTATTTTACTTTTGCTAATTTTAGTTTTGAAAATTTATCAATGGTTTTTTTAAACACATTATACTCTAGTGTTTTTACATTGATTTTATTTTTTTTAGGAACTTATATTTTTACTAAAAGCGAATAATGCAAAGAAGTTTTTTACTCTATTTTTTAATAACACTTATCGGTATTCTTTTTATTGGGAGACTTTTTCAATTACAAGTAATTAGAGGTGCCAGCTATGACCCTATTCATAATTCTGCCGTAAAAATAGAGTATGATTATCCAGAAAGAGGATACGTATATGACAGAAACGGAGAACTTTTAGTTGCAAACCAGCTTTCTTATGACGTTATGGTGCAACCCAACCAGGTAACACCATTAGACACATTAGAATTTTGTAATCTATTAAAAATAGATAAAGCAGACTTCTTAAAAAGATTAAAAAAAGCAGATAATTATGCCCCTTACCTACCTTCTGTATTTTTAAAACAATTGGCAAAAGAAGATTTTGCTTTTCTTCAGGAAAAATTACATAAATACACTGGTTTTTTTATTCAAAAAAGAATCATTAGAAAATACCCTATAAATGCTGCCGCAAATGTACTGGGCTATATTGGAGAAGTAAATGAAACTTTAGCAAAAGAAAATGCCTATTACCAACCTGGAGAATTAATTGGAAAAGATGGAATTGAAAGACAATATGAAGATTATTTAAGAGGAACTAAAGGTAAAAAATATCTACAAAGAAATAACCTAAATAAAGTTACAGGATCTTATTTAGACGGTTCGTACGACACCATACCAGAAAACGGAAAAGACTTAACATTAACCTTAGATATAGAACTACAAGTTTATGCTCAAAAACTAATGTCTGGTAAAAGAGGCGGAATTGTAGCGATAGAACCATCAACTGGAGAAATCTTAGCATTGGTTACTGCACCTTCCTACGATCCTAACATGTTGGTTGGTAGAAAACGATCTAGAAACTCAACCATTTTATTTAACGACACTGTAAGTAAACCTTCTTATGACAGAGGTTTATTGGCTACCTATGCTCCTGGTTCTCCTTTTAAAATGATGAATGCTTTAATTGGCCTTCAAGAAGGTGTTATTACAGAAGATACCGGTTTTAGATGTAATCATGGTTTTAGATACGGTAGTAGAGCAGGTGCTTTTATGGGATGCCATTGCGGAATTACAGGAAGGCCAGTACTACTAAAAGCTGCTATTGCTAGATCTTGTAATACTTACTTTTCTCAAACTTATAAAAAAATTATAGAAAAAAACAATAATCCTTCAGAAGGTTTAGACACCTGGCATAACCATATTGCCAGTTTTGGTTTAGGTAATTATTTAGGTTATGATTTACCTGCTGGAAGTCCAGGTTTAATACCTACCGGAAAATATTATGATGATATTTATAGATATTCTTGGAACGGTTCTACTACTATATCTAACGCAATTGGTCAAGGAGAAGTTTTAACAACACCTATTCAGTTAGCTAATTTTACAGCAGTAATTGCCAACAGAGGATATTTTTATACACCACACGTATTAAAAGAAGTAAATAAAAACCCTATTAAAGACTCTGTATATACAATTGCAAAAAAAACAACGATAGATAAAAAGTATTTTTCTCCAGTAGTTGAAGCTATGCACGAAGTATTTAAGACAGGAACAGGGAGGTTTAATCAAGTAAAAGACATTGAGATTTGTGGAAAAACCGGAACTGCAGAAAACTTTGCAAGAATAGACGGTCAAAAAATTCAACTACCAGATCATTCAATTTTAGTGGCATTTGCACCTAAAGAAAACCCTAAAATAGCGATAGCAATTTTTGTTGAAAATGGTGGATATGGATCTACAATAGCTGCTCCAATTACCAGTTTACTTATAGAAAAATATATAAATGGTAGCATCTCTAAAGAAAATAAATATAGAGAACAACGAATGTTAGACTTAAACTTAAAAGATATTTACGCTAAACTAAATCAAAAAACTCAATAAATTGCGCCAAGAACGAAATAACATTTTTGCTGAGATCGATTGGCTTTTAGTTTTCTTATTTGCTATTCTTGTTGGTTTTGGATGGATGAATATATATGCAGCATCCAAAACTGAAGATAATATACAGATATTAGATTTTTCTACTAATTATGGAAAACAAATTCTTTGGATTATTTTAAGTGTTCCATTAATTGTGATCATTCTTTTTTTTAATTCAAAATTTTACGAGAAATATTCAAGTATATTCTACATAATATCTTTGATTATGTTAATTCTTTTATTTCCACTTGGTAAAGAAATAAATGGAGCAAAATCTTGGTTTAGCTTTGGCGGTATGAGTTTACAGCCATCAGAATTTGTAAAAGCATTTACAGCACTTGCTGTTGCCAAGCTTTTAAGTGATAGACAATACAATTTAGGTTTAGTAAAAAACCAAATAAAGGCTTTTATAATCATTTTTACACCTGCCTTATTAATAACCTTACAACCAGATGCAGGTTCTGCCTTAATTTACTTAGCATTTTTCTTTGTTCTAAATAGAGAGGGATTAACCCTAAATTACATAATTTTGGGTACTTTGGCTATCGTTATTTTTATTTCAACTATTTTCTTCGGATTTACATCTGTATTATCTACCCTATTATTATTAATTACAGTCGCTGTTGGTTATGCAATTTATAGAGGAGGTAAAACATTTTTTCGTTTTAATTGGTATAAAGTATTAGCTCTATATATAATTACCGCACTTTTTGTATTCGGAACAAACCTAACTTATAACAATATTTTTAAACAACACCACAGAGATCGTTTTGAAGTGTTATTAGGTTTAAAAACTGATAAAAAAAATATTGGATACAACTCACACCAATCAGAATTAACAATTAGTTCTGGTGGTTGGACAGGTAAAGGTTTTTTAAAAGGAGATATTACTAAAGGAAATTTTGTACCAGAACAACACACCGATTACATTTTCAGTACTATTGGAGAAGAATGGGGTTTCCTAGGAAGTAGTATTGTTATTATTCTTTTTATGTTGATGATGTATAGAATAATATATCTATCGGAAACACATGCTAATAAATTTGGACGAATATATGGCTACAGTGTGGCTTCTATTCTCTTTTTTCATGTTATTGTAAACATAGGAATGGTTATAGGCTTACTACCAACTGTTGGTATACCTCTACCATTTTTCAGCTACGGAGGCTCTTCTCTCTGGGGTTTTACAATCTTACTCTTCATCTTTATTAGATTAGATGCTCATAAACACTACGATTGGTAAAATAGGATTAAGATTCCTGTTAGTAGTTTGTTTAATAAGTATTAAAAACCTATAATTCTTCCTTTTTAGACAGACTAATATTTATACAAAATTTTTAAATACGACAACTTTGGGACTTGATCCAAATAATGTTTGATCTGTAATTCAGTTTTTAAAACTAACTTATTCTGTACCCATCTCATTAAAATAAAAAAGGCTTCACATTTCTGTGAAGCCTTGCTATACTTAGTAGCGGGAACTGGACTCGAACCAGTGACCTTCGGGTTATGAGTTTGACAAAAACCCCATAAACCATCCTATTTTGATCTAATTTATATAAAATCGTGTACGTTTTCGTGTACGTTGATTAATAATTAATTTAAGTAAAAATAATAAACAAATTTGAGTGACACAAGAATAAAAACTAAAGACTTTTTAAAGTTGTAAACTCTCCTCTATTATATTAAAATAATACTACTCGTTTTAAAAAATAAAAAAATAAAAAAAAGAGCAACAAAAATGAAACAGTCTGTCAACAATAAAAAAAATCTAAGCCTTTAATTCCTAACATTTTTTTCATTAAATTTAAATTTTAAAATAAAGAATGAATATCTTACTTAAGAAAGTCCTGTTTTCTATAAAACTTCAGAATCATTTTTTTTAAATATTAATTCTAAACAAGCGTGATAATAAAAAGTAAAAACTTTTATTATCCGGAATATATAAACGGATAAACAATATATTTGTTTGCATATAACCAGTTGTACAGCATTTGAACACAGATGAAAATTTTAGATAAAGAAATAGAAACCGACTACAAAAATCGAATTAACCGAGTTTTTGAATTTATTGACCAAAACTTGGAATCGGATTTATCTTTGAACACTGTTTCAGAAGTTGCTTTTTTCTCACCATTTCATTTTCATAGAATTTTCAAATTTATTACTGAAGAAACGCTAAATGAATATGTGACAAGACGGAGAATTGAAAAATCAGCTTTGGATTTACTGCATAAAAACATCACGACAACAGAAATAGCGCACAAATACGGTTTTAGTGATAATTCATCATATTCAAGAGCTTTTAAAAAATATTTTGGAATAAGTCCAACCGGATTTATAAAAGAAAACCCAAATAGACATAGCAAGATTCGTCAACTAAAAAGCAAGAACGGACAAGAATATCCTGACTATGAAAAATACATTTGCATCATTGATAATCTAAAAAAATGGACAGAAATGAATGCAAAAATTGAAATTAAAGAAACACCTGAATTGAATTTAGCTGGAGTAACTCACGTTGGAATAAACGGAATTGAAAACGCTTTTGGAAAACTCACGAAATGGGCAATTCCCAAAGGTTTGCTTAATAATTCAGAAACAAAAATGGGTAGGATTTTCTACGATAGTTTCAAAGTTACTGAACCTAATAAGGTACGTATGAGTATATTTTTAGCAACTAACGAGCCTTTTGAAACAGAAGGTGAGATTAATAAATTGACTATTAAGAAAGGGAAATGTATTGTTGGTCGTTTTGAAATTACACCTAATGAATTCGAAAAATCTTGGACAAGTCTTTTCATTTGGATGAATGAAAACGGATATAAAAAGAGCATAGAAAATCCATTTGAAATTTATCACAATGATTATAGGGAACATCCCGAGAATAAATTCATAGTTGATTTAAATATACCAATCGAATAAAAACGCTGTACAACAGTGTATAAAAAACATAGGGCGTTTGTGTTAAACCGAAAGGTCTGTGAGTATTAACAAAATCCGCTAAATATAAAATTTGGCATTTAAAAAAGAAAAGATAAAAGCAAAATATTTATATTTAGCTAAGTAATAAACCGAAACGAAAGTGCTTATCAACTGCCCTACGATTTCTTATACTTAACGTTGTACATAATTATGAAAAAACCGAAAAACCTCTTAATTGTAATATCTTCAGTTATATTAATTGGAATTTTATATTGGAACTTCAATGTACAGATAAGAGGTTATTTATTATCAAAACACGCTATTTTTTGGAAAAAAAACGTTGAATTAAAACCTTCTGATTTTAAAGCTCAAATTGACCAAAATTCGAAATCTGAAATTTGGGTTTATTTCGGTCTTTATCTTAAATCAACAAACTTGAAAGATGCAGAAGTTAAAGCATATTTTGACAAAAATAAATCTTGGGTAAAAGATACTTTGAATTTTAAAGATGAAATTGAATTCCAAAAATTAAGGTTTGACCTTTATGAAAATTATGCCCGAAAATTTAATAAGGAAATTGACAAAATTAAATTTGATGAAGATAAATACTTTTCAGATTTAGAAAAAATTGGAGACAAAATATATTCAGAATTGAATATAATGGAAGATTCTCTATATAATACAGATTTAGAAAAAAATGAATTAATAAAATTTTGGAGATTGAAAATTGACAAAATGTTGAAAACAAAAAATTAACTATGTACAACACCGTATAAACTTTATTGCTGGTTTTAGCTCACTTGGGAAATTCCTCCGGAATTTCGCCGTTCGTGTTTTATTTATTAAATTCACTGCTTAAATCACGCAACAAACCATATACAACAACGTTAGGCACAAGTACAAAGAAACTATATAAATGACAGAAAAATTAAACTTAGTAAGTACTGAAACAATTCAAAAAATTAAACTACTTGATGTTAAATCTGAATGTACAGATTTAGACTATAAAGAAATTTTTACTGTTAAAGAAAAAAAAGCTAAAATTGAAATAGCAAAAGATATATCCTCTTTTGCTAATACTAAGGGAGGCTATATAATATATGGGGTCAATAATAGTTTTGATTGGATAGGTTTAGATGAAAGAAGTGATGAAAATGTAGATGATGCAATAATAGCAAATATCATTGATGAATATATTGATGCACCAATTGAATTTGTTTCTAATATTATTGAAATTGAAGATGCTTCATTTTTTATAATATACATTATGCCATATGAAGGAATAATTCCTTTTAAAAGAGATGGACAATACAACAAGAAAGCTTGGAAAAAAAACTCTAAAGCTACTAATGTTTGTGTTTTTAAAAAAGGAGATGTCTATTGTAGACGCAACAGTCGTTCAATAAAAGCTGATAATTTATTTTTCAAATTAAAAGAAAATAAATTTAGTGTAATAGAAAATATTAGTTCTCAATCTCAACTATACAATGAATTTATTGGTAGGAATGAATATTTAGATGAATTATCTAATAAATTAAATAATGATAACAACCGAATAATACAGATAGATGGTATTGGTGGTATTGGTAAAACTACTTTTGTTCATTATTTCACTTCTTTGCTTAGTAAAAATGAAAAATATTCGTCAAATTTTGAATTTATAGTATGGACAAGTTCTAAAAGAAATAAATATACTCCTCATGGTATAAAATTAATCAATGATTTTGTGTCTAATTATGCAGATTTGATTAATGATATTTATAAATTTATTGATAATAATGGACTTATTAATGACGAAAGTATTGATGAAGAAGACTCTGTTATAGAGTTCCTAACTAATAATAGAGTTCTATTAGTAGTTGATAACCTTGAAACCTTAAAAGATTCTGATTTAATTTCTTTTCTTGAAAATTTTCCAAAAAAATCTAAAGCCATTTTAACTACCCGTGAAACACTTGCTGATTTTTTTATGGCTAGAATTAATCTTACAGGATTCAAAAAAGAAATTGAATTTCCTAATTTTTTAAACTCTCAATTTAAGTTGTTTTCAGGTAAAACAGATTCATTTACAAGTTTATATGGTGAAAGTATAGACGAACTATATAATTATACTAAAGGAATGCCTTTAGCTGGTCAATTAATCACTCATCAACTTTCACAAGGAACCCCAATAACAATAGTTCTAGAAAACCTTAAAAGCGGAGAAGCTTATAAAGATATACTTAGTTTTTGTTTTAAAGGTTCAATCGATAAATTACCTTTAATAGAACAAACATTACTTTTTATATTTTCTTTATCTGAAAAAGAAGAACTTCTTACTTTAGAAGATTTGATGTATATCAGTGGGTTTTCAGCTGATGAAATTGGAATGGATGCGATTCCTCGACTTATAAAAATTTCCTTATGCTATTTTCAAAATAATGAAAAAGATGAAATCGGGTATTCAATACCTCATTTAGCTAAAATTTATACTAAACAATATTCAACACTCGAAAATGAAAAAACTGTTTTAGAAAAATATGAAACTTTTGTTCAAGAAAAGAAAAGTTTTAATGAAAGTGAATTAAATAGTTTACATCTTTTTTATCGCTCAAAAGCAAACAACCATAAAGAAAAGGTGATTGCTAACAAAGCGATAAAAGCTCTTACAATATCTAATTATGATTATGATTCGGGAATAGAAATCATAAATGAGTTAATCAAAGAAAACATCAGATATTCATTCCTATATTTAGTGAAAGGTAAAATTGAAGAAAATGGTTTTTACGAAGACTCATATACTAGGTCTAAAAAAGAATTTTTAACCGCTATTGAACTAGATACAGAATTTTTAGAAGCTCTTATCGAATTAGGTTTTCTAGAATTCAAAAATAGGCTTGGAAATAAAAAAGACCTTGGGAATATTATTAAAACAAGCATAGAATATTTCGAAAGAGCTTATAAACTAGATCCAGTCAACCAAAGAACTAATTTAGGTTTAGCGCAAACATATACTGCACAAGCTAAAAGAATAAGTAGATTTCACAATAAAGAAGGTAAAATTGCTAAAGCTGATTTAGCCAATAATCACTTTGATAAAGCTTTTTATGTTGGAGAAAATCTTACAAAAACTCAAAAACACTCTAATGCTATTACAGCATTCATTCAGGCATCAAATTATAAGACTAATTTAAAAGATTTCCCTAATGCACTAAGTTGTTGTGAAAAGGGTTTAAATTATGAACCAAACAACACTAAATTAGCTCAGCTTAAATCTGATATAAAATTCATTTTAGAACCAAATAAATTCACAGAAGAAAAATTTAAAGATAAAGGGTGGAAAATAACCAGTGCCTAACACCGTATATAATTTATTGCTAGTTCTAGCCTACTTACGAAAATCCTCGCGGATTTTGAACTGCTCCCAAAAAGTTAGACACTATTTGAGGGTATTATTATGGGAAGAAAAGTCAAGTATGATTACGCATTTAAACTTCGATGTGTAAAGCAAGTTTTAAAAAATCACCAAACAGTTGAAGATGTGTCTAAGTTATATGGTTGTCATCATACAACCCTTCATGATTGGATTCGATTTTATGAAAAATATGGTAAAAAAGCACTATTACCAAGAAAAACCAAAGTGTATAGCATTCCTTTTAAACTTAAAGTTTTAAAAGCTATTGACAAAGATTCATTATCTTTCAGTCAAGCTTGTTTAGAATTTAATATTCCTACTAAATCTGTAATTATGAAGTGGCAACGTAATTATAAAAAAGAGGGTATTGTAGGCTTAAACATTAAACCTAGAGGTAAACCAAAATCTATGCAATTTAAGAGGGCTAAAAAAAAGTCTAATAAACCTTTAACAAGAGAAGAGGAACTTTTATTAGAAAATGAATCATTACGTGCAGAACTGGACTTGCTAAAAAAGTTACAGGCCTTAATTCAACAAGAGCAAAACAAAAAGCAAAAGCCATAACAGAATTAAGGCATAAGTATGATTTAGATATTTTATTATATCATATGAACATGGCAAGAAGTAGTTATTATTATCATCATAAAAGAAGTCTTATAGTTGATAAATATAAAGAGATAAAACTATTGATTCATCAAATATATCATCGTCACAAAGGAAGATATGGTTATAGAAGAATCTCTTTAGAAATCAACAAAACAGGAACTCTAATAAATCATAAAACAGTACTCAAGTTAATGCGTGAATTAGGTTTAAAAAGTTTAGTCAGAGCTAAAAGATACAAGTCTTATAAAGGGCAAATAGGGGAAACAGCTCCTAATATATTACAACGAAATTTTAAAGCTATTAGGCCAAATAAAAAATGGGCTACCGATATTACAGAATTTAAAGTTTTAGGAAAAAAACTATATCTATCTCCAATAATTGATCTCTTTAATAGAGAAATAATAAATTATCAATTATCTGAAAAACCTGATTTTAAACAAGTAGCTATTATGCTGAAAAAGTCTTTTAAGAAAATACCAGATCAAACAAATTTAATATTACATTCAGATCAAGGATGGCAGTATCAAATGAAACAGTATCGAAGATTATTAACAGAAAAAGGAATTACTCAGAGTATGTCTCGTAAAGGAAATTGTTTAGATAACGCTGTGATAGAAAATTTCTTCGGTATTCTAAAATCTGAATTGTTTTATATAAATAAATACAAGTCGATATCTCAATTAAAAAAAGAGATTAAAGTGTATATAAAATATTATAATAATGAGAGAATTAAACAAAATTTAAAGGGAATGAGCCCGATTGAATATCGAGCTAATTATTATCAAAATTAATTATAAATTTGTCTAAACATTTGGGTGCACTTCACTTTCTTGGTCCGTAAATATTTACTAAATTAGGTGCTTAAAACACGCAACAAACCATATACAAAACCGTTGTAAGTAATGCGGAAAATCGAGCAAAACAGTAAAATTCCGTTCTGAAAAGCCAACCGCACAGTCAAGCACATTTCATTTTGCTCGTACCTCACAAAATAAAAAGAGCTTGCCTTTCCCCTACGCTCATTACTATTGAATGATAATTTTTATACTCATTTAGTGAGTATTTGAAAATTGTTGACTACATTAGTTGACTGAATTAAAAAAATTCGAAATGAACCGAATAAAAGAGGTTTTAGAACAGAAAGGGATAAAGCAAATCTGGTTGGCTGAACAACTTGGGAAGAGTTACAATATGGTTCACTCTTACGCTCAAAACAAAAGACAACCGAGTTTAGAGGATTTATATAAGATTGCCGAAATTCTGAATGTAGAAGCCAAGGAATTACTAACTGACCGAAAAGAACTATAAATATATGGACGGAATAAGTCTAACACCTGAACAAGAAAAACTAAACGCTTTAAAAAAAGTATTACCTGAAGTATTTGCTGAGGGAAAAGTAGATTGGGAAAAGTTAAAAGCTACTCTTGGAGAAGATATAAATTTCTCAAATGAACGCTACGTGTTGAATTGGGCTGGAAAAAGTGAAGCTTTTAAAGTTTTGCAAGCACCAACAACCAAAACACTTGTACCTGCAAAAGGTGAAAGTGTAAACTTTGACGAAACGAAAAATATTTTTATAGAAGGAGAAAACTTGGAAGTATTGAAAGTGCTTCAAAAAAGTTATTTCGGTAAAGTAAAAATGATTTACATAGACCCACCTTATAATACAGGAAATGATTCTTTTATTTATCCAGACAAGTTCTCTGAAACGAAGGAAGAATACAAAAAACGTGTTGGAGACAAGGACGAAGAAGGATATATGACCAAAGATGGTATGTTCAAAAAGAACAGTAAGGAAAATGGACAATATCATAGCAACTGGTTGAATATGATGATGCCACGTTTGTATTTAGCAAAAAATTTGTTAAAGCAAGATGGAACTATCTTTATTTCCATCGATGACAATGAAATTCATAATCTTAAAGCGGTTATGAATGAAATTTTTGGAGAGGATAATTTTGAGGGACATATCCATTGGAGAAGACGTCACAATCAACCAAATGATAAAACAAAATTAATAGGACTAGTTGCAGAACATATTTTATGCTACGCAAAGGATTCATCTTATCTAAAAATGAATGGCGTAGGTAAACTTCCAATAACTGGTAAATTTTCTAACCCTGATAATGACCCAAGAGGTGATTGGGCTTCAAAACCTTGGAAAGTAGGCTCAGACCAAAGTGGTAGTTCATACACAATTGAAACACCAACAGGTCAAACATTTACAGAAGATTGGATGGGTGAAGAAAAGACCTTCAAGGAACTATTAGATGATAAAAGGATAATTTTTACAAAAAACGGAAAAGGTCTTCCTAGAAAAAAATACTACAAGTTTGAAAGAGAACAAGAAGGTCAATGCGCAACAAATTGGTGGGCACACGATATTTTCGGCCATAATCAGAAAGGAAATGATGAACTCACGGAACTATTTGAAGGTGTTAAAAATGTTTTTTCAAATCCAAAACCAACACAATTATTAAAGTCATTAATTCAACTTGGAAATTTAAATAAAGATGATATTGTTTTAGATTTTTTCGCAGGTTCAGCCTCAACAGGTGATGCGCTATTCCAAGAAATTTCAGAAGGACTAAATGCTAAATTTATCCTTATTCAAATGGCTGAAAGAATTGAAGAAAATGACAAAAATCAAAAAGGAGCTATCAAAATATTAGAGAAACTAGGTAAACCATTGTCAATTTCTGAACTTTCAAAAGAACGCTTGTTACGTGCCCGAAAAAAAATATTAGAGGATTATCCTGAAAACAAAAAGGACTTGGGCTTTAAAGTCTTAAAACTAGCTGAAAGCAACTTTAAGAAATGGCAACAAATAAAAGACAATAACACAAAGGCACTTGAAGAACAAATTAAACTTTTTATAGACCCTATAAATGAAAACTCTACAACACAGAATATGGTTTATGAACTTTTACTAAAAAGCGGTAAAGACCTTAACAGTAAAATTGAGTTGAAAGATGGTTTTTATGTTATTAATGACAATGAATTAGTCTTACTATTAGAACAGGTCAATCAAAAAATAATTGATAGTGTAATTGCCGTTAAGGCAAAAAAAGTTATTGCATTAGATAAATTGTTTAAAGGAAATGACCAATTAAAAACAAATGCATCTTTACAAATGAAAGAGGCTTCAACTGAATTTAAGACAATATAATTATGGTAATATTCAAACCTAAACGTAGAGTATGTAAAGGTAAAGAGGTGCGTTTTGAAATAACTGAACTCGACCCATTTATTTGGCTTCAAGTAAATTCGGAATCACACGTCAGTTATAGTATTGATGGCTTTATTATAGATTCTCAAAAGAAAATTAACGGCATTTTCAATAAATATGAATATGAATTAGGTACTACTTTAGATGTATTATTTGAAACACTAACTCAAACATTTTCACAAGAAATATATGCTTGTGCCTCATTTGCTTCTATACTAAATACCGAATACCGCATATTTATATGGCCTAAAGATTTTCCAGAGAATTTTAACATTCAAGATAAATTAATAATTTCAATAAAACCAGTTATAAAAGACAAGTCAATTGATTTATCCTCTTATAAACTTGTAAATATGAGTGCTTTAGAAAGTGGCATTAAAAAATTAAGAGGTTATAGTTTTAGTAATGTAAAATCTCTTCTATCAGCAAATTCAAACGTTGAGTGCTTTTTAGCGAATAACACAGGTAATCCTTGGCCTGGTGATTTGGATGCTTTAATATATTTAAAAAGCGAAAACAAAACCATTGCTCTTATTGAGTTTAAAACCCATAACAAAAACACACCTATTTCTGATGAGTATATAGGTAAATATGGTAAACAAGATTGGAGAAGGTTTGAAGTTTTATATAACCTTCAAAATCAGCTAGAATTAGCACAAAATCATAAACCTAAAATATTCTATGTTGTTTGGGGCACGAAAGATTTTGACAATCACAAAATGATTAAAATCGATATTATCTCAAATAATAAAGTTGAGTCAACTAATTATTTAGATAGACCAGCTTTCGGAGAGTCTTCAATGGAGCTATTTAATCTTTTATTAAAACTCTGCTAATGAAACTAACTTTTGATTCAAATCTACAATATCAACAAGAAGCAATTAAATCTATAACAGATTTATTTGAAGGTCAACCTATGCAAGATTCCATTATGGAATTCAACCTAAAAGAAGAAGGCGTTTTAGACTTAATAAATGGAGTAAGTAATAATTTGATTATATCTGAAGAACAAATCTTATCAAATCTTCAATCTATTCAAAATACAAATGAAATTGAACAATCTACTAAATTAGACGGAATGAACTTTTCTGTTGAGATGGAGACAGGAACAGGAAAAACTTATGTGTATTTACGTAGTATTTATGAACTAAATAAGCTTTATAACTTCAAAAAATTTGTAATTGTTGTTCCCTCTGTGGCTATACGTGAAGGAGTTTTAAAAAATTTAGAAATTACTCACGAACATTTTCAAAATTTATATGACAATATTCCAATAAATTTTCAAGTGTATGATAGCTCAAAAATTTCAACATTAAGAAGTTTTTCAACAAATAATAATATTGAAATATTAGTAATAAACATTGATTCTTTTGCTAAAGACCAAAACATAATTAACCAACCTCATTATCGTGCAAATGGACGAAAACCTATAGAATTTTTACAATCTGTAAATCCAATAGTCATTGTGGATGAACCACAAAATATGGAAACAGAAAAACGTATTTCAGCAATAGAAAATCTAAATAGTCTTTGTACACTTCGTTATTCAGCAACTCATAGAAATCAATATAATTTAACTTACAGTCTAAATCCTGTAAAAGCATACGATTTAGGTTTAGTAAAACAAATTGAAGTAGATTCTATCGTAGAAGAAAATGCTTTTAATGATGCTTTTGTACAAGTAGATTCAATTAAAGCTACAAAAACAAAAATAACAGCAAAAGTTTCAATTAATATCAACGATAAAGGAGGCGTAAAAAAGAAATCAGTATCAGTAAAAGTTGGAGACGATCTATACAAATTATCCAACGAAAGAGAGATTTATTCAGATGGCTATATCATTGAAGAAATAGACGCTACAAACAACTGCATTTCTATTTCTAATGGGAATTTATTGTACAAAGGCGATAGCCAAGGAGGATTGAATGATGAAGTAATGAAATTTCAAATCCGCAAAACAATTGAGGAACATTTGAAAAAGGAAAAACGCCTGAATAAATTAGGTATTAAAGTACTATCCTTATTCTTCATTGATAAAGTTGCAAATTATCGTCATTATGATTCCACAGGAAATCAAAACAAGGGAAAATTCGCAGAATGGTTTGAAGAAATTTATAAAGAATATATTACAAAATCTGCATTCAAAGAATTAGACAAGTTTTCAGTTGAGGAAACTCATAATGGTTATTTTTCACAAGACAAGAAAGGTAAATTTAAAGACACTTCTGGCGAAACCAAAGCAGATGATGACACCTACAGTTTGATAATGAAGGACAAGGAGAAGTTATTGAACATCGATAATTCACTTCGTTTCATATTCTCACATTCAGCACTTCGAGAAGGTTGGGATAATCCAAATGTATTTCAGATTTGTACTTTAAACGAAACCAAATCAGAAGTTAAAAAACGTCAAGAAATTGGTAGAGGTTTGCGTTTAGCTGTTGACCAAACAGGTCAACGAACGTATGACCAAAATATTAATCGTCTAACAGTAATTGCGAATGAATCTTATGATGATTTTGCAAAGACATTGCAAAAAGAAATTGAAGACGATTGCGGAGTTGAATTTAAAGGTAGAATCAAAAATAAAAGAGAACGGACAGCTATCAAATACCGAAAAGGATTTGAAGCAGACCCAAAATTCTTGGAAATTTGGGAAAACCTCAAAAAGAAAACAACTTATAGAGTTGATTATAAAACAGACGAATTAATCACCTTAGCTTCAAAAGCTGTTAAGGATTTACCTGTTATTAAAGCACCTTCAATTCGTTCAACAAAAGTTTCAATTAAAATGTCTGGCGAAGGTATTGATACTGAATATAAAGGCGAAAAGGTCGATTCATATGATGATTATTCTTGGAAAATTCCAGATGTTTTAGGTTTCATTCAAAGTAAAACAGAATTAACTCGTTTTACAATTGAAGAAATTTTAAGCAAATCAGAAAGAATTGGAGATATATTGATAAATCCACAATTGTTTTTAGACTTAACAACTCAAGCTATTAAACGAACTTTATATAGTTTAATGATAGATGGTATTAAGTATCAAAAAATCGGAGGTTCAGATTATGAAATGTCTTTATTTGAAGCACAGGAATTAGAAGTGTATTTGAATGATTTTTCTTTTAAAGTTTCCGACTCTTCGAAAACAATTTATGAAGAGTTTGTGCCATTAGATTCTGGAGTTGAGAGCAAGTTTGCACAGGATTGTGAAACAAGCGACCAAATTAAGTTCTATTTCAAACTTCCGAATTGGTTTAAAATTCCAACACCAATTGGGAATTATAATCCAGATTGGGCTTTAGTTTTTGAAGATGATAAGAAAATATATTTTGTGGCAGAAACAAAGGACACAGGAACACCAGAAGTTGATTTAGGAAAACTAAGTGGAGACGAACAATTGAAAATCAAATGCGGAAAGGCACACTTTAACGAATTTGAGGAATTAGAATATAAAGTAGTAAATAAAGTAGGACAGTTAATTGAATAAGCCAACGCTCAATGCCATACACATTCGCAATTCGCTACAGCCAACGCTAAACCAAAAATTGCAAAAGAGTATGTCTTGCCAACGCTCACATTTGAATTAAATAAAAAACATCGGAAAACCAAGCAGAACGTAAAAAGCACTACTTACAACAACGTTTATAAAACATAGCTATTATAGGCTTTCCGAGAGGTTTTTGTATATTTACAAAGTACGCCAAATTTTTTATTTGGTAATATTTAGAAAAGAAAAATAAATATAAAAATAAAAAATTCGGCTTGTGCTAAATCCGAAAAGTTAGCGTTTATTTATACGCTACGTTTCATACACAAGACCGTTATATGCCATTTGAAAAATGTACTTTCCTGAAATAGGTTGACTAAAAATTAAACACTTAATTATAGTCACTTATGAAAGCTCAAAAACAACCCTGGCGAAAAAAAACGTACGAAAAAGCAACTTTAGAACTCAAATTATTCGTCGTTGACCAAATTCAGAATGGACAGATTTCCACAAACTTTGCTTCCAAAAAATATGATGTTCCTAGAACTACAATTGGGTATTGGATCAAAAAATATAGTACTTTAGTCCAACAAAATACAGGTATGAGTAAATTAGATGAGATTAAAAAACTAAAGGAACGTATTGAAGAATTGGAGTTTGTAAAGGAATTTCAACAAGATATTATTGCTGACATGGAAATCATTACTGGAGTCGATTTGTCAAAAAAGTCGTTGCCCAAAACATTAGCGAAAGAGATAGAACTAAAAAAGAAAAACCGTTTAAAAGAAAATGGTTCTATGAGTGTTTTGGGATTAGTAAACAAGCCTTCTACAAAAGACTCAAAACCCAAGAAAACAAACGACTAAACGATGAAAAAGTCATCGTAATGATACAAGAATATCGAAAATTAGTTGGTATGAGAACTGGCGGAATTAAGTTATATGATGAACTTAAACAAGACTTTATAAAACAAGGTATTAAAATCGGTAGAGACAAGTTGTACGATGTGTTAAGGCTTCATAATTTACTTGTTCCTAGGCTTAAAAACTATGTAACAACAACAAACTCTAATCATCAATTTAGAAAATATAAAAACCTAATTAAAGACCAAGTTCCTACTCGACCAGAACAACTATGGGTAAGCGATATAACATACATTAAAACAGACAATGGACACAATTACCTAGCAATCGTTACAGATGCATATTCTAAGCAAATTATGGGCTATAAATTAGATAACAACATGAAGACATCACTTTGTTCAGAAGCGCTAGAAATGGCTATTAAAAATAGAAAATACCCTGATAAAAAATTAATACATCATTCTGACAGAGGTTTTCAATACTGTAACCCCAAATACACAGCATTTGCAGAAGAAAATGGCATAATGATGAGCATGACAGAACAATATGATCCTTATGAAAACGCAATTGCAGAGCGAATTAATAGAACTTTAAAATATGAATATGGACTTAGAAATTGCATTAAAAACACTGCCATTGCTCAAGAAGTAACAAAACAAGCAGTATATATTTACAACAATTTAAGAACCCATTTTAGCTTAGAATTAAGAAAACCAGCTGAAGTACATTTAAACCCAAACATCAAATACAAATCATATCGAAGAAATAATGTAAATTTGACTGAACTAACAATTTGAAAACAAAACTAGTTCAAAATATTTTTTGCCTTCTAAACGGCTAAAAAAATCTTTTGAACGGTATAAATTAACCTAAAAAAAGGTCAACCTATATCAGTATAATACAAAAAAATCCGTAATTCAACGCAACCTTTTTACATAATGAACATCTTATTATTAAATAAATCACTAAAAATAATCAAAATGAGAAAATTAAATTTATTATCATGTTTCTTGATAATTACACTTCTTTCAAGTTGCTTAAAAGATGATGACGGAGATGTACAAAAAATAGTTGAAATGACTGTTTATTCAGAAACTGGATATGGCGGTTATGCCTTTTCAACAGACGTTTATGGCGAATTTTTGCTGTTTTCGGAGAGCGATAATCAAGAAAATAGAATATTAACGAACGGAGATAATTCTTTTTCTGATAATTTTAATTACGAAAAAGGTTACGAATATAAACTTGAAGCAAAAAAAACATTTTTAGAAAACCCACCACAAGACGGTTCTTCAATCATATTTGAGTATGTAAAAACAATTTCAAAGGAAAAAGTTATAACTCAAAACAGTGAACAGGAGATTGAAATGGATGTTAACCCAAATAAAGTTCAATTTATTCCACGTAATTCACAAAACGGGATTCAAGAAGCCTTATTTGTTAAGGAAAATGGAGAAAACAATATGAAACCATTATTAGAAATAGAAGGATTTAATTATGAAGAAGGTTATAGATATAAGTTGAACGTATTAAAAATAATTCAAGCAGAACCATATTCTCTGAAGTATGTTTTTGTTGATATTATATCACAAGAACAAGAATAAAAAAAACCTCAAATTTCCAAATAAATGCATAAATACTTATGTAATAATTTACATCTTTAAAAAGAAAAACGGCATATAACACCGGTAACCGTTGCACAACCCATTAAAAAAATAAAAAAACATCTTTTTCAAGCCCTTTTTAAGGGCTTTTTAATTTTTAAGAACTGCTATTTTTCTAAATTTAAATTGGCTTATAACTATTAATATGGACTTTACATCGAGCTTTTTGTTCAAAAATAGCATTGCCAAGGCTTTTGCCTTACTTTTTACATTTTTAGTAACGAATTTTAAATACTTTTTCAAGTTATAGGCCATCGCAGAAAGATGCATCACTTTATTGGCTTGTTCTATGCCTAGAGTATTAATTTTTCGCATCCCCATAAATTGGGTCAAGGTGCCAAAAACAGGCTCTACTGTACTTTGACGTTTCGACTTCATTACCCTGCCTTTTGGGGTAGATAATCTTGCAATGTTACGTTCATATTCTTCTCGATAATATGTCACACTAAACTTCTTCTCTTTGGCCGTTTTTCCCAAACAACTTTTGGCTAATGGACAGGCTTTACAGATTAAACTCGATATTCGGTATTCCTTCTTTTTTGTTTGCGTCCGATAGTCTAAAAATACTTTCTTAAAGGGAACAATCTCATCATTTGGGCAGATATAATGGTCTTCTGATTTTATGTACTCAAATCTTTCTGGACCGCCTTTGTAAGTACCATGAGGTGGTATATAACTCTTAATTCCTCTTTGTTCTAAAAAGGCATAGACTTCTCCACTACTGTAGCCCGTATCTGCTAATACATTTTCCATGCGAAATCCTTGTTTCCATAATCTAGCTTGCAAACGCTCTACAATATCTTCTAAATACTGACTGTCTTTTCCATCTGCATGATAAGCTTTTATATCCGTAATTACATGGTTTGCTGTATCTACACTCAACTGACTGCTATAATTCAGCTTTCTTGCTTTGCCCGGTTTTACACTGATCCGTGAATCTGGGTCTGTGGGACTGTAGTGCGTTTTATTGCTCGTATAACGACTCCCTTTATTATTTGCTCCTGGACGTCCATCTTGTGTTTCTCGCCAGTTCTTATTGCGTGAAGAGATACTCTTTAGCTCTTGGGCATTGGCTGTGATGCTTTGTTGCTCTTTACTCGCCTTGTTTTCTTTCGCTTTGCGATAAACGACTTTATCGCGTTCACTAATCAATCGTACTGAGGCCAAATGAGCTGTTAGCTCTTGGACTGGTACTTTTAGATCTAAACTATCCATACTTGCATTCGCTTTTACAGGCGCTGAATCAATAGCTTGTGTACTTCCTTTTACCATTCCTTTTTCAATACACATCGCCAAAACATGTGTGAATACTTTTTCAAAAACAGCTTCAGGAAATAATTGGCGTGTGCGACTAATTGTGGAATGCCAAGGTAGAGGCTCATCAATATCATAGCCTATAAAATAAAGAATGTCTAATCGCATAGCACTATGTGCCATCAGTTGACGGTCACTGATGATATTTTCTAAATAACCTACTAAACATAATTTGAAAAATACAATAGGATCTATACTGGATTGACCACTTGAACCATAATAGCTTTTTGTCTCTGAATACAGAAAATCTAAATGAAGTATTTCTTTTAAAAGTCTGTAAAAATTGTTCTTGGGAACACGATCACTCAACTGGAAATTATTGAACAGTTTTTCTTGATAGTTTTTCTTGCCTTGCATTACTAAATATACGAAATTTCTGTATCTTTAACAAGTAGTTGTGCAACAGGCACACCGTGTATAATTAATTGCTAGTTTTTGCTCACTTGGGAAATTCCTTCGGAATTTCGCCGTTCGTGCTTTATTTAGTAAATTACTTGCTTAAAACACGCAACTAATCATACACAACAACGTTAGCAAACATTAGAATCATGTACTTTCCTGAAATAGGTTGACTAAAAATTAAACACTTAATTATAGTCACTTATGAAAGCTCAAAAACAACCCTGGCGAAAAAAAACGTACGAAAAAGCAACTTTAGAACTCAAATTATTCGTCGTTGACCAAATTCAGAATGGACAGATTTCCACAAACTTTGCTTCCAAAAAATATGATGTTCCTAGAACTACAATTGGGTATTGGATCAAAAAATATAGTACTTTAGTCCAACAAAATACAGGTATGAGTAAATTAGATGAGATTAAAAAACTAAAGGAACGTATTGAAGAATTGGAGTTTGTAAAGGAATTTCAACAAGATATTATTGCTGACATGGAAATCATTACTGGAGTCGATTTGTCAAAAAAGTCGTTGCCCAAAACATTAGCGAAAGAGATAGAACTAAAAAAGAAAAACCGTTTAAAAGAAAATGGTTCTATGAGTGTTTTGGGATTAGTAAACAAGCCTTCTACAAAAGACTCAAAACCCAAGAAAACAAACGACTAAACGATGAAAAAGTCATCGTAATGATACAAGAATATCGAAAATTAGTTGGTATGAGAACTGGCGGAATTAAGTTATATGATGAACTTAAACAAGACTTTATAAAACAAGGTATTAAAATCGGTAGAGACAAGTTGTACGATGTGTTAAGGCTTCATAATTTACTTGTTCCTAGGCTTAAAAACTATGTAACAACAACAAACTCTAATCATCAATTTAGAAAATATAAAAACCTAATTAAAGACCAAGTTCCTACTCGACCAGAACAACTATGGGTAAGCGATATAACATACATTAAAACAGACAATGGACACAATTACCTAGCAATCGTTACAGATGCATATTCTAAGCAAATTATGGGCTATAAATTAGATAACAACATGAAGACATCACTTTGTTCAGAAGCGCTAGAAATGGCTATTAAAAATAGAAAATACCCTGATAAAAAATTAATACATCATTCTGACAGAGGTTTTCAATACTGTAACCCCAAATACACAGCATTTGCAGAAGAAAATGGCATAATGATGAGCATGACAGAACAATATGATCCTTATGAAAACGCAATTGCAGAGCGAATTAATAGAACTTTAAAATATGAATATGGACTTAGAAATTGCATTAAAAACACTGCCATTGCTCAAGAAGTAACAAAACAAGCAGTATATATTTACAACAATTTAAGAACCCATTTTAGCTTAGAATTAAGAAAACCAGCTGAAGTACATTTAAACCCAAACATCAAATACAAATCATATCGAAGAAATAATGTAAATTTGACTGAACTAACAATTTGAAAACAAAACTAGTTCAAAATATTTTTTGCCTTCTAAACGGCTAAAAAAATCTTTTGAACGGTATAAATTAACCTAAAAAAAGGTCAACCTATATCAGTATAATACAAACCAATCTGAATGGACAAAGAAAAACCGAGACTTGCAAGATTGACAGCAATTTTGACTCAATTACAATCGAAACGAATTGTAACTGCAAAAGACATTGCCGAAAAACATAATGTAAGTATCAGAACGGTTTATCGAGACATCCGAACACTTGAAAAATCGGGAATTCCAATTGTAACGGAAGAAGGAAAAGGCTATTCAGTAATGGAAGGTTATAAAATTCCACCTGTAATGTTTACTCAAGATGAGGCGAATGCTCTTATAACGGCTGAACAATTGATTAGCAAAAACAAAGACCAATCTTTGACCGAACAATATGAAAGTGCAATAAACAAAATCAAATCTGTTTTAAAATACAACCAAAAAGAAAAAACAGAATTATTGACAAACAGAATTCAAGTTCGCAACAATCGGGAAAATGAAAAAACAAGTAATTACCTCATAAAACTTCAATCTACTATTTCAAATTATCAAGTGGTAAAAATGGATTATCTGTCATTGGCAGATAATAAAAGTCAAAGAGAAATAGAACCATTTGCACTTTACACGACACAAGAAAATTGGGTGCTTATTGCTTTTTGCAAAGAAAAAAAGGACTTCAGAGCCTTTAGACTTGACTGCATCCAAAAATTAGAAATCTTGGAGAAGAATTTTAAACCTCATAAAATGACGTTGCAAGGATATCTTGAAAATTGTAGCTCAAAATATAAAAACACCCCTGACACACCTTTGTCACAAGGTCAATCTAAATTTGCATTAAATCAAAAAATATAAATAAGATGCAAATAGTAAAAATTGAACCTTTTAAAATTATCGGAATTTCGATAAGAACAACAAATGAAAACGGACAAGCCTCTCAAGAAATTGCCGATTTATGGCAACGATTTATGTCCGAAAACGTAATTTCTAAAATTCCGAACAAAATAGACAATTCCGTTTATTCATTATACACGGAATACGAAAGCGACCACACAAAACCTTACACAGCAATTCTTGGCTGTAAAGTTGAAAATTTAGATGGTGTGCCAAATGGAATGGTTGGAAAATCATTTAATGGAGGAACTTATTCCAAAACGACATCAAAAGGAGATTTAATGCAAGGTTTGGTCGTAAACCAATGGTCGAAAATATTTGAAATGGAATTGGACAGAACCTATGATGCCGACTTTGAAATTTTTGGAGAAAAGGCTCAAAATCCAACAGATGCAGAAGTCGAGTTTTATGTAGGCATTAAAGGCTAACAAAAATATGCGAATAAAAAAGTTTGAAATAAAAACAGACGAAAGAGTAAATGAGGTTTTTGCAAATTATCCCGACTTTGTTCGGGATAAAATGCAATTCCTACGTGAATTGGTAATTGAAACAGCGGAAGAAACCGAAGGAATTACCAGATTGGAAGAAACTCTAAAATGGGGAGAACCGAGTTTTGTAACTAAAAACGGTAGTACATTGCGAATGGATTGGAAAGAAAAATCACCAGACCAATACGCTATGTATTTTCAATGTACAAGCAGATTAGTAAATACGTTTAGATTGGTTTTTGACCACAAATTTGAATATGAGGGAAAACGAGCAATTGTGTTTAAATTAAACCAAAAAGTTCCAGAAATGGAATTAAAAGAATGTATAAAAGCTTCTTTGACTTATCACAACGTGAAGGAATTAATTACGTTAGGAATTTGAGAAATTAAAGACGAATGAACAAAAGCCAGTTGCCAACACCGTATATAATTTATTGCTGGCTTCTTGCCTACTTGCGAAAGTCCTCGCGGACTTTCTTTGTCCGTAATTATTTACTAAATTAGTTGCTTGAAACACGCAACAAACCATATACAACAACGTTGGCAATAATTTAAGAGAAAATTGATTAATGTTAATTAATGCAAAAAACATGCACGTTTTGTAAATAATACATATATTTGCTTAAAATAAAAAAGACAAAATGTTAATCGAATTTAAATGCAGAAATTTTCTTTCATTCAAAGATGAAATTTGTTTAAACTTATCTACAGTTGATACTTATACAGAACATAAAGATACTCATATATTAAAAACGAATAAATTAAATTTATTAAAATCAATTGCTCTTTACGGAAGTAATGGAGGAGGAAAATCTAATTTATCAAGAGCAATTACATTAATGGATAATTTAATTCATTATTCATTTAGAGACTCATTGAATAAAGATGAAGAACGAGGTGATTGGACTGGAGATTTTAAATTATGTAATGATACAATAGGAAAACCATCAATGTTTGAAGTTTCATTTTTTGTAGGTGAAGATATCTATCGCTATGGATTTGAAATGTATAATTGGGAAGTTATTAGTGAATGGTTATATAAAACAGAGAAACGAGAAACTCTACTTTTCAGTAGAAAGGGAAATGATTTTAAAATAAATGAAACAAGGTTTGAAGAAGGAAAAAGATATAAAGAAGTAAACCAAAATGTATTATTTATAAGTTTTTTAGCACAGTATAACTCAGGAGAATCAGGGAAAGTGTTTAATTTTTTCAAAAAATTAAACATAGTAAATGCTTTAAGTGATGATCACATTAGCCATGTAACCAGGAAGTTGTTAAAAGACGATGAGAAATTTAAGAAATGGTTATCAATAGCCCTTCAATTTTTAGAAATAAGCTCAGTTCATGTTAGTCCAGATGAAAAGGAATTACTTTCAAAACACCCTGTTTATGATGAAAATAATTTATTAACTGGATTTACCGATTTTAGTGTGGAACGAAATGAAAGTGACGGAACTAAAAAATTAATTTATCTTCTTGGAGCTATCTATCATACGTTAAAACATGGAAGCGTATTCGTTATTGATGAATTCAACTCTAAGTTACATCCAAATCTTTCACTAAAAATTATCGAATTATTTCATAAGTATAATAATAATGGTGCACAATTTATAATTACAGTTCATGACCCAACATTATTAGACAAAGATGTTTATAGACGAGATCAATTTTGGTTTGTAGATAGAAATCAATTCGGTTCATCCGAACTTTACCCAATGTCAAATTTTAAAGCAACTGATGGATTAAGAAGTATGTCGGATTTTAGAAAGAAATATTTAAATAGCGATTTTGGAGCTGCTGAAAGCATTGAGTTAACTCAAGAATTTATTAACATCTCTAAAGAAATTTAAATTGGCTATAAATAGATTTAAAAGAAAACAAGGATCCCAACCAGAAAAAGGTAAAAAAGTAGAATCCAAAAAAATTATTTTGAGCTATTTACATATGGATCGTGCACAAGGTCAAACATTAGAAATTTGGGACAAAAAAGAAGGTAGACTGTTAAGGTGGGGAAATATGATACAACATCTAAACACACTAACAGTTCAACAAGCCCTTTTATCAAGGGTAATCGTTAAATACGATGATAGAGATGTTTTAGATGTACATAATATGCCAAAAAAGTCTAATTGGAAATATCCAAAACATCTTGGTCATAAAGATATCATTTGGTGTAAAATTGTGGTAATGCAACTTGTTAGAGTAATTGGATTCATGGAGGAAAATATCTTTTATGTTGTTTTTTTTGATGAAAAACATGAATTTTATCCTACTGAACCGAAAAACACTTAAGTAAAAAACTATTGCCAACACCGTATATAATTTATTGCTGGCTTCTTACCTATTTGCGAAAGTCCTCGCGCACTTTCTTGGTCAGTAATTATTTATTAAATTAGTTGCTTAAAACACGCAACAAATCATATACAACAACGTTAGCAAACATTAGAATCAACATTATTCATTCCTAGAATTCTATTCATAATTACGTAAATGGAAATTAACTATAACATTGTCAGTTTAATCGATATACTCGGATTAGTTCAAGGTGTGTTTTTAGGCTTGGTATTAATAATTGAGGGCAGACGCATAAAACCCAAGCTTTTTTTAGGCTTATTTTTAATTGCGTATTGCGCAGAACTCTTAAACTCAATACTTCACGATTTAAACATTCTTGAATCTGAACCTTGGTTGCTGTTTTTACCATTTAACTTTTTTTATTTAATACTTCCTTTATTCTATATATATGTTAAAGAAATTTCTAATATTAATTTAACTAAAAAGAAAATTGTACTCATCCTTTTGCCTGGAATACTAGAATTTATAAGTTATACAGTACTTTTTATGCTAAGTGTGGGTACAAAAGCAAAATTGCATAATTCAGAAAGTTTTTCTAATGTATTGTCTCTGATTGAAATATTATCATTTGCTTATTCAATATATTATATCTTTCTAACTATTAAATTCATTAATAAGCAAAAAACAAAAGTTGAAGAATTTTACTCAAATACAGAAGGAAAATTACTCACTTGGGCAAAGGGTGTTCTTATGTTTCTGTTTACCTTTCTGATTATTATATTGTCTTCACTTTTTTTAGAAGGAATATTTTATGATGATTACATCTATCCAGCCATTTCAATAATTAATGTCGTTTTTATTTTCTGGATAGGGATTTCCGGTATAAAGCAGTCTAAGCTTTTTGTTACTAAAATCGCTAGTATTAAAAAGATAGACCATCAACAAAGTGATGTTAATGAAACCAATAATAGATTAAAAACTAATAATAAAGATCATTATGAAAAGTTAATTGCATTAATGGATGATGAAAAATTATTTTTAGAGCCCAATTTATCTTTAGCAGATGTGTCTTTAAAACTTAAAATAACGCAACGGAATTTATCGGAACTCATACGAGACGAGTCTGACAAAAACTTTAATCAATTTGTAAATCATTATCGAGTAGAAGAAGCAAAAAAGTTATTATTAGATACTTCAAACGATCATTTAAATATGTTAGGAATAGCTTTTGACTCAGGATTTAGCTCAAAAGCAACATTTTATAGTGTTTTTAAAAAACACACTTCCCTTACACCTACATCGTTTAAAAACAACACATTATCATAAAACTACACGAGTCTATAATTATGTAATAAGTCTAGAAAACGGTTTTCTAGACTCAACAAGCCTTTTTTAAGACTTAAAAAATAGTCCTTGGCCGTATCTTTGCACCAGCAAATCAAGAATTAGAATTATGAAGACTAATAAACTGACTTTGATGGTAATAATCTTTATCTGGATTCTTTTCATTTCTTGGGAATTACTTATAACAGAATGGAGTCTTATAAAAAACAAAGATGCATTTAGGGTAGACCTACTTATTATTTTTCCACTACTTCAGTTTATTACAATTTATACATTAATTAAAGTATTTAGTAAAACCAAAATAACAAAATAAATAATTGCGCAAAAGTGCGCTAAAAATTAAAAAAAATGAAAATTAAAAATTTATTTAAAACAGTAATTTGCTTATTAACTTTAAGCTTAACATTTAGTTGTTCTAGCGATGATGATTCTATGAATCCACCAACAGATAATAGTAGCTTTACAACTAATTCCAACACAGGTTTTTTTATAAATTTTGATGGGACTGTAAATCTAATAGTTTCGGGAACTTTTCAAGAAGATAGTGGTTTTGGGACAGTAACAGACAGAGGTTTTGTTTATGGTACTTCATCTAACCCTGAAGTTGGTGCTAATAATACTTCAGGTATATCTGGTAGTAATTCTGATGCAACAGGTTATATAGAAAATTTAACAAGTGGTCAAACTTATTTTATAAGAGGTTATTTTGAATACAATGATGGCACTCATTTCTATGGAAACGAGATACAAGCAAGTACTGATGTTGATGCGAGTACTAGTAGAAATGTTACTTTAGATATAGAATCAGACGCGTTTTTAATTCAGACAGACTTTATCACAGTAACATTAAATATTAATAATGTTGTTAAAGAAATGCCTATAGAATTTGGTGTTGAATATAGTGTAAATAGCGATTTCACTAGCAGTAGTATAAATGCAATTGAGAATTTTGATGGTATACATAACGAAGGTACTATTGTAATTACTAGTTATTCTGCTGTAGCAGAACCTCTAATGTCAGGAACTCAATACTATTTTAGGCCATACGTAAAATATGCTGACAATACAGTAACAAATGGCGGAACTAGTATAGCTAATTTCGCTACAAACTAAATAGAATAAAACGTTTGCTAACAACGTATATAAAAAATAGCTAATTAAGCGCAAATCATAATGGTTTGCGCTTTTTTAATATCTTTAGGCAAAGAGAAAAGTATTGAATACCTAAACGCTACTTTTCATATACAAGACCGTTAGGCACAAGTTAAAAATTGTACTCCTCCATTCAATAACTTAACGCAACAAATCTAAAATTATAGATTTGTAAAATGGAAGTAAAAAAACATAGACGATTAACTTTGAAAGAAAGAGTGATTATTCAGACTCTTTTAAATGAAGAAAAGTCTAAATCTTATATAGCAATTAAACTCAATAGATCTCGTTCAACTATCGGTAGAGAAGTGAATAAATGGGTGCAAAAAAAAGAACATAAATATGATGCTGAACTTGCTCATTGGTGTGCTAAAGAAGATTATTTAAACAAGAGAAATTTAGATAAAATAAGCACTTATTCTTTACTCAAATTTTTTGTTTACAAAGGACTTTTATCAAACTGGACTCCTGAACAAATTTCTGGAAGATTAAAAGAGTTGTATCCTAATAATCTAATAATGTCTATTTCACACGAAGCTATTTATAGACACATTTATACTAGACCACAAGCTCGTTTAAATAAAAAGTTAATCAAACTATTAGTACGTAAAAAAACAAGACGTAGAACTCCTAAAAAAAGACGTGGTGGTGGAAGTAAAATCATTAACCAAGTCAGTATTGACAACAGACCACAACATATTGAACTTAGAAATGAAGTGGGACATTGGGAAGGAGATTTAGTGATTGGAAAAAATCATAAAAGTGCTATTGGAACTATTGTAGAGCGCAAAACTAGATTTACTTTAATAGTAAAATTAGAGTCTAAAAAAGCAGGTGAAGTAGCTAATGAGTTTTCTAGAATATTAAACAAATTAAATCCTATTTATAAAAAATCAATGACATATGATAACGGAATTGAAATGGCGAGACACGAAATGATTACTAAAAAAACAGGTATGAAAATATACTTTGCACATCCATATTCTTCCTGGGAAAGAGGAACAAATGAAAATACAAATGGACTCATTAGAAGATATCTTCCAAAAGGAACAAACTTCAATGAAATTGACGTAAATAAACTCCAAAATATTCAAGAAAAATTGAACAACAGACCAAGAAAAATTATAGGATATAAAACTCCAAAAGAAATGATGGATTTAGAACTTAAATTTGTAGCTTAGTAACATCAATAAACAAAAACGGTTTGTTGCGTTACAACATTGAATCCAAGACTTTCCTGAAATAGGTTGACTAAAAATTAAACACTTAATTATAGTCACTTATGAAAACACAAAAACAACCCTGGCGAAAAAAAACGTACGAAAAAGCAACTTTAGAACTCAAATTATTCGTAGTTGACCAAATTCAGAATGGACAGATTTCCACAAACTTTGCTTCCAAAAAATATGATGTTCCTAGAACTACAATTGGGTATTGGATCAAAAAATATAGTACTTTAGTCCAACAAAATACAGGTATGAGTAAATTAGATGAGATTAAAAAACTAAAGGAACTTATTGAAGAATTGGAGTTTGTAAAGGAATTTCAACAAGATATTATTGCTGACATGGAAATCATTACTGGAGTCGATTTGTCAAAAAAGTCGTTGCCCAAAACATTAGCGAAAGAGATAGAACTAAAAAAGGAAAACCGTTTAAAAGAAAATGGTTCTATGAGTGTTTTGGGATTAGTAAACAAGCCTTCTACAAAAGACTCAAAACCCAAGAAAACAAACGACTAAACGATGAAAAAGTCATCGTAATGATACAAGAATATCGAAAATTAGTTGGTATGAGAACTGGCGGAATTAAGTTATATGATGAACTTAAACAAGACTTTATAAAACAAGGTATTAAAATCGGTAGAGATAAGTTGTACGATGTGTTAAGGCTTCATAATTTACTTGTTCCTAAGCTTAAAAACTATGTGACAACAACAAATTCTAATCATCAATTTAGAAAATATAAAAACCTAATTAAAGACCAAGTTCCTACTCGACCAGAACAACTATGGGTAAGCGATATAACATACATTAAAACAGACAATGGACACAATTACCTAGCAATCGTTACAGATGCATATTCTAAACAAATTATGGGCTATAAATTAGATAACAACATGAAGACATCACTTTGTTCAGAAGCGCTAGAAATGGCTATTAAAAATAGAAAATACCCTGATAAAAAATTAATACATCATTCTGACAGAGGTTTTCAATACTGTAACCCCAAATACACAGCATTTGCAGAAGAAAATGGCATAATGATGAGCATGACAGAACAATATGATCCTTATGAAAACGCAATTGCAGAGCGAATTAATAGAACTTTAAAATATGAATATGGACTTAGAAATTGCATTAAAAACACTGCCATTGCTCAAGAAGTAACAAAACAAGCAGTATATATTTACAACAATTTAAGACCCCATTTTAGCTTAGAATTAAGAAAACCAGCTGAAGTACATTTAAATCCAAACATCAAATACAAATCATATCGAAGAAATAATGTAAATTTGACTGAACTAACAATTTGAAAACAAAACTAGTTCAAATTATTTTTTGCCTTCTAAACGGCTAAAAAAATCTTTTGAACGGTATAAATTAACCTAAAAAAAGGTCAACCTATATCAGTATAATACAAATGAAAATAGGAACTAAAATATTAATACTATTATTGACTTTAAATTTGATTTCTTGTAAAGGAAATGCGCAAGAAAGAGAATCTAAAGAAAAAACAACTGAAATTGAATATCTGAGAATTGAAAAAGGAGTTTTTCCTAAACCAATTGGAATTATAAATGATTATGGAAAAATATTTACGGAGTCTCAACAATCTGAATTATCGAAAATACTTTATAATTACGAAGTTGAAACGACAAGGCAAATTGTAGTTGTAACAATTGACAGCATAAAACCTTATAATAATTTACAAAAATATGCAACGGACTTGGGACAAACTTGGGGAGTTGGAAGTGCTGAAAAAAACAACGGATTAACAATAGTTCTTTGTAATCCTTGTGGACAAATCGGAATTGCAAGCGGAACTGGAACAGAACTAATTTTAACAGACGAAATTTGTAAAAAAATAATTGACGAAAAAATAATACCTGAATTTAAAAACGGAAAATTTTATAACGGAATAAAAAAAGGAATTTTAGAATTAATAGAAAATTGGAAATAAGTACTATAGGCAACAAAGTGTATAAAAAATTGCTTATTTTTAGCTTAACCAAAGTTAATTGCATTTTTGTAAACTTCTATTTTCCTGCGGAAAATAGCCGTTCACTTTAAACGCAACTTTCAATACACAATCACGTTGTGTGTAATGCAAAAAACGAAATAAAACATAATGTATTTAAAGAAATTAAAACTTCTAAATTTCCGAAGTTACAAAACTATAGAAGTTGAATTTGACGAAAATTTAAATGTAATTATTGGTAAAAACGATATTGGAAAGTCAACTATTTTAGAGGCTTTAGATATTTTTTTCGGACAAGGAAGAACTAAAATGGAAATTTCGGATAAGAATGTATTCAATGGTTCTAAAATGGAAATTAGTTGCTCATTTATTATAGAAAAAGATAAAGAATACCTAATTGACACAGATGTCAAAACAAAGTTATCAAGTGAATACTTATTGAATTCAGAAGGACAATTAGAAATTAAAAAAACTTGGGATTGTAGTAAAGACAAATTAACTGCAGCAAGTTTAAAAACCTTTATAATTTGTAATTATCCTACAGTTCACTCAAAAAAACCATTACCTACTTTAAAAATTGAGGATTTAAGAAAAATACTTGAAAAAGAAGATATTGCTTTCGCAATTTCCGAAAAACAAAACAATAATCAATTAGAAAACCTTGATGAAGGATTAACGATTGGTCCTTATGACCCAGAAACAGATAAAGTAGTACCAATAACAATAGATAAGCGAAAACGTGCAGATATAAGAAAGGCAATTTATTCTGTAATAGATGATTTAGAATTAAAAACTATCGAATTGCCAATAGATAAAGAGGATAGTAAAAATATTTGGAATAGCATAAGTAACGATTTACCACTATTTTTTCTATTTCAATCTGACAGAGCCAATAAAGACACTGACAAAGAAGTTCAAGACCCTTTAAAAGTAATTACAAAAACAGCTATTGAAAATGTAATTGATAAATTAGAAGAAGTAAAAGACTTGATTAAAAAAAATGCTGAACTTATCGGAAAAGAAACTATTAAAAAGTTAGAGGAAATGAATCCCGAACTTGCTAAAGTTTTGAAACCAGAAGTAACAAACAAAGCTTGGGATACACTATTTTCTTTTTCTTTCATTGGAGATGATAACATACCTATGAACAAAAGAGGTAGTGGCGTTAGAAGATTAATATTATTAAACTACTTCAGAGCAGAAGCCGAGAGAAAAAACACTTCTAATAAAAATGTTATTTACGCTATTGAAGAACCTGAAACTTCTCAACATCCAAATCACCAAACGTTACTTATTAATGCATTAAATGAGATTGCACAAAAGGAAAAAAATCAAGTTATTTTAACTACGCATTCCCCAGAAATAGCAAAACAAACTAAAAGTGAACATTTAATCCTAATTGATAAAATAAATGGTGAAAATAAAATTATTCAAGACGAAAATAAACTAAAAGCAATTGCTGAAACTTTAGGAATTACAGCTTATTTAGGAAAATTAGTTATATGTCTTGAGGGAGAAAATGATATCAATTTTTTATTAAACTTAAATCAAAATATATCTGATTTTAAAGAAATTATCGACTTAAAAAAAGAAGATATTAAAATGATACCAATGAGAGGTTCTTCTTTAAAGAATTGGATAGATAGAAACTACCTTGAAGGTTCTAATATTACTGAATTTCATTTATACGATAAAGACTCAAATCAACAATATAAATCTTCAATAGAAAAAGTCAACAAAAGGCAAGATAACTCAAAAGGAGTATTAACTTCAAAAAGAGAAATGGAAAATTATATACATCCTAGTTTATATGAAAAAGAGTTTGAAATTGATTGTTCAAAAATAAAGGATTGGGATAATGCAGATATAGCTAAAATTGTTACTGAAAAAACAAAAAAAATAGACGTTGAAATTAAAGAGAAAGAAAGAATCGTTAAACAAATTACGAATTGTAAATTAACAAAGGAATTAACTAAAGAAAATTTAATCGAAATGAATTCTTTCGAAGAAATTAGTAATTGGTTTAAGGAAATTAAAGATTTGAATGAAAATTAAAAGCACTACACACAACAAAGTACTGTGGTAAAAAACAAGTAAAAACTCATTAATTTTTCACTAAAACACTTCTATAATTATTATCATAAGTTAGTCCGGATTTAGCAATAGCAAAAGCCTGTTTTAGTAGCTTATTACAAACCGCTATTAAGGTTAGTTTTTTGCTCTTTCCTTTAGCCACTATTCTATCATAAATTGCTTTGCAAGCATGGTTATATTTACAGGCATTAAAACTGCACATAAATAGTAAATTCCGAAGTTTTTGATTTCCTATTTTACTAATTCGAGGACGTCCTTTTACACTACTTCCACTTTGTCGTATTAAGGAAGTTAAACCTGCATAACTACAAAGTTCACTTCCACTTGTAAAGCGATCAAAACCATCCGTTAGAACAACTAGCATTAGAGAGGTTTTAGGACCTATTCCTGGAATGCTTTTTAAATCTGTTAAAAGTTTCTGGTGTACTTCTTTTACTAAAAACAACAATTTATCTTCTATCGTTTTCATATCTTTCTGGAGTTCTTTTAAAATTCGTTTTAAAGACCTCACAACAGATTTACTAGGAATCCCTAAAACAGTTTCTCCATGTATTTTATTCTTAAGCATAGTGCTTTGTTTTGTATACGTAGAAAGGAGTCTAATCATTTGAAGGCATTCTAATTGATGTTTTGAATTACCTTTCCATAACTTTAACTCAACTTGTTTAGCATACTCACAAATTAACTTCGAATCGCTTTTATCTGTCTTTATTTTAGACAGTTTCATCTGAATAAACCGCTTTACAGATAATGGATTTTCTACTGAAACTTTAACTCCTTGTTCTTGTAAATAATACGCTAACTGGTAGTGATAATAGCCCGTAGCTTCCATCACACAATGACTATTAATATCTAACAATTTTACGAACTTTTTAAAGCCTGAAATGCTATTTTTAAATTGGTAATAATTACCTAAAGAATCGGTAACATCAAAAACTAAATGACTGATGTCAAGTCCGAAATATTTTATATCTTTATTCATAAGAAAATGTTTTTTGAAAGGACATACTACGCGAGTTTCAACGACTTAAAATCGAGGTCTAAAAGCCTCATAGAACTGTACGAAATCTGTGTAGAAAAGAGAGGGGATTTTCAATGTTGACGAGATCTAAAGTCTCTCCGTATATAATAACCTTACTCCTCTCTTTTGTGCTTTCTGATTTATATGCTTAAATTTAGTCTTTTATTATAAAATGCTAACTTAAGCCGTGTATAATTAATTGCTAGGTTCTTCCCTACTTGCGAATATTCCTGCGGAATATTCACGGGTTCGTAAAAGTTTGCTAACTTAGTTGCTTAACCACACAACAACGTTGGCAAACATTAAAATGAAAAAACAATTATTAATATTCGTCCTTGTTTTGACAAATGCTTTTGCTTTTTGTCAAGACACAAATCCTGAATTAGCAAAATATGTTTCTTTTCTAGAAACACAAAACACAAGTGCAAAAGATTATATAATTAACTTGTGGAAAAAACATGACATCGTTATTTTATGTGAAAGAAATCATGGAGAAATGACTCAATATGAATTGATATATGACATTGTAAGTTCCGATTATTTCAAAAAAAATGTCGGAAATATTTTTACAGAAATAGGTTCAATAAGTAATCAAAAAGCTGTGTTAGATTTTACTAAAACTGATTTTACAGATTCTAAAGAAAAAGAAAAACAACTTCTAAATCTTTACAGAAAAATTCAATGGAATGGTTGGAGTGCTGCTAATTTCTATTATTTTATAGACAAAATAAATACACTTAATTTTTCATTACCAGCAGATCAAAAAATAAACTTATTTGTTTCAGACGTTAAAGACCCTTCCAAAGAAAACCTTTCCAGTAAAGAAAATTTTTTAACGTATTTTAATGGAATTTACAAACATCGAGATAGCGCAATGGCAGAAAACATTATTCATGTTTATGATAGTATAAAGCTAAACTCTTCACGAAAAAAAAGTTTAGTAATTATGAATTCAAGACATGCTTTTTCAAAAACTTTTTTTGAAAACGATGACAAAAATGTTGGACATAAATTAATTGAGACTTACAAAAATGATGTTTCAAATGTATATTTAAATGGGTTAGCTCCAACGTTAAAAGTCGTTGAATCAGATAAAAATGAGACATATAAAGACTATGTACAAAGGCCTATACAGAATGGAAAATGGGATGCATCATTTAAAATTATAAACAAAGAAAGTTTAGGTTTTGATTTTAAAAATAGTCCTTTTGGAAATGAATTATTTGACCTTTTTCCTTTTATCAAACATAATTATAAGTATAAAGATATATTTACAGGATTTGTATTTTATTTACCGTTAAAAAGACATTATGAAGCGTGGGGAATTCCTAATTATGTAGATGATGATTTCATAGATGAATTTTATAAACAACAAAAATTCTTTTCAGAAGCAATAGGAAACGGAGAAGTTCTAAAAGAAAACTTGAAAGAAGATTATGATTATAATGAATCAAAATATGATGATTATATAATAATAATTGAAGAAATTAATAAATGGTTGGAAAAATAAAAAACGTTTGCCAACACCTTGTATAAAAAATTGCTATATTTGGTTTAAACTAAAACTTGTTGCTTCTTTGCAAACTTCTGAATTTCCGCTGGAAATTCCTCGTTCACAAAATCGCAACTTTCCATACAAAACAACGTTGTACAATATTTAGGAAATGTACTTTCCTGAAATAGGTTGACTAAAAATTAAACACTTAATTATAGTCACTTATGAAAACTCAAAACAACCCTGGCAAAAAAAACGTACGAAAAAGCACCTTTAGAGCTCAAATTATTCGTCGTTGACCAAATTCAGAATGGACACAACTACTTAGCAATCGTTACTCATGCATATTCTAAGCAAATTACGGGATATAAACTCGACAATCAAATGAGGAACGGTATAAATTATCCTAAAAAAAGGTCAACCTATATCAGTATAATATAAAAGGATTGCAACTGTAATACAAAAGAATTGCTACTACCCTACACTGCAATGTTTATCATAAAGTAAAAACAATTGCTACAAATTCACAAAGACAATACAAATTCTCATCAAAATAAATAATTGCATTACAAAAACAAAAAGGATTGCAAATGTAATACAAAAGGATTGCCATTACTTTAGACTGCAATTTTATCACAAAGTAAAAACAATTGCTATAAATTCACAAAAACAACACAAAGCCATATCAAAATAAATTATTGTATTACAAAAACAAAAAAAATTGCAACTGTAATACAAAAGAATTGCTACTACCTTACACTGCAATGTTTATCATAAAGTAAAAACAATTGCTACAAATTCACAAAAACAACACAAAGCCATATCAAAATAAATTATTGTATTACAAAAACAAAAAAGATTGCAACTGTAATACAAAAGAATTGCTACTACCTTACACTGCAATGTTTATCATAAAGTAAAAACAATTGCTACAAATTCACAAAAACAACACAAAGCCATATCAAAATAAATTATTGTATTACAAAAACAAAAAAGATTGCAACTGTAATACAAAAGAATTGCTACTACCTTACACTGCAATGTTTATCATAAAGTAAAAACAATTGCTACAAATTCACAAAAACAACACAAAGCCATATCAAAATAAATTATTGTATTACAAACACAAAAAAGATTGCAACTGTAATACAAAAGAATTGCTACTACCTTACACTGCAATGTTTATCATAAAGTAAAAACAATTGCTACAAATTCACAAAGACGACACAAATTCTCATCAAAATAAATAATTGCATTACAAAAACGAAAAGGATTGCAAATGTAATACAAAAGGATTGCCATTACTTTACACAGCATTTGCAGAAGAAAATGGCATAATGATGAGCATGACAGAACAATAAGATCCTTATGAAAACGCAATTGCAGAGCGAATTAATAGAACTTTAAAATATGAATATGGACTTAGAAATTGCATTAAAAATACTGCCATTGCTCAAGAAGTAACAAAACAAGCTGTATATATTTACAACAATTTAAGAACCCATTTTAGCTTAGAATTAAGAAAACCAGCAGAAGTACATTTAAATCCAAACATCAAATACAAATCATATCGAAGAAATAATGTAAATTTGACTGAACTAGTTATATAGAATATAAATAATTTAAAAGGTATAAATTAGACCAAAAAAGGTCAACCTATATCAGTATAATACATTTCTGATTTTACTGTTTGTGGTGCAGGAACCAATCCTGTTTTTGATTTCTTTTTCTCTAGGTTATGAGAACCTACTCTACAACTATTACTACAAAACTTTTGCACACCTCTTCTTTTAGGTATATATTCCTTTCTACAATAATTACAGATATAGTTTCTTGATTCCATTTTGACTTAAGCTTACATACGATTTAAGGTAAATCGCGATTTTTATATATTTTTTTTGATTCATTGCTTCCTAGAAAACACATTCTTCAATAAATATTCTAAAGCATCTTCTGTACTTAAAAGTGGCTTATGTTTGTGTTTTTTAGGCTTAGATACAATCGCAAAATCTTTCTTTAATTTATCAAACAGCAATCTTTGCTCTTCTTTCGGAAGTGCTTTTGCTACTTGATAAACGATTTCTGCATTCATATTAGAACACAAAAATGAATCTTTATAAAATTAAGTTGTTCGGCTTTGAATGCCTTTGAATAGCTTTTATTGGCTTTGAACGGCTTTTGACACCTATTTTAAAAGAAAATCTGATTGTTTTTTTTAACAGCCAACACTAAGCTAAAAATTTAGAGTAATCTTCTGGTAATTCAGCATCAATATCACGTAAATATTTTTCCAATGCAACCATTGTTGCATGTCCAGAGATTGGCATCAAATTACTTTTCGCTTCATGTTGAGACATGTTTTCTCTAAATTTTCGATATAATTTAGTAATAAAAGTATGCTTAAAACCATACATTCCGTATTCTTCACCTAAATTAAAATGGTCTTTTATTTTTTTGAATCGAGCGGTAAACTCGTTTCTCTTATTCGTTTCTTGTGCATTCCATTCTGCTCCAATTTCATACCTACCAAATAAAAATGCTTTGGGATCTTTATTAGATAAATCAGGTAAATCGTTTAATAAAATTTCTGGAATTATTTTTATCTGTACAGGCTTATTCTTCGCTTTGATGTACAACTTTTTATCTTGTACGTCTACATCTTCAATTTTTAACCTACAAATTTCAATAGGTCTTAAAATACTATAAGATATAAACTTTACAAAAAGCAATAAATGGGCATCTACTTCTTGCAAATGCTTGTAGATTTCCTTTTCTTGTTGTGGTGTATATGTTTTATTTCTTTTGGGAACAGATTTTAGCACATGAATTTTCCTAACAAAATTATGAGCGACCATTTCATTGTCTTCTAAAATTTGAAACATAGAAGCAATGTCTGTTCTTGAATTATTACGATTTCTCGCACTAGTCCTTTTTAAAACTTCATTCAAATATTGAGTCACTACTTTTTTAGTAATAAACGTAATTGGGTTCTTATAATAGTCTCTCTCTTTCAACCATTTTTCAAAAAGCCCTATTCTACTTTTATATTGAACATATGAATTTTTATTCATCATATTCACTTTCAACTCTAAAGTTAACTTTAAACACTCCTCAATAGAAGTACCAGTCTCTTCAACTTTTTCAACTGCAATTACTGATTTTATAATTTCTGTTTCTAGTGTTGTTTTTGGAATTATTTGATTTTCTACCTTAGTAGAAATCGATACATTCTCCTTTTTATCGGTTACTACTTTTGTTTCTTGTCCCAAAAAAGTACTTTCTAAATCTGAATTATCTTCATAAGGATTAAAACCATAATCTAACAATTGCAACAGCCCTTTTTGCATCGTTCTTAAAAAAGCATACCGCTCTCTTTTAGTTTTCAACTTATTTACACCTGCCTTTATATTCGGCTGCCTTTTTAATTTATTTGTTTGAGGGTTTCTAAAGGAGAAATAAACATACCAAGGTTTATCCAAAGCAGCTTTTTTTTCTTTCAAATTAAGTTTAGACCAACTAGAAATATCAACTCCACCTGTGTAGATTTTTGGCTCAGAATAATTCAGTTTCATAGGTAAAACGTGTACGTTTTCGTGTACGGTACGTAAAAGTAAGAAATTTAAAGACATAAAAAAAACGATTCATGTAACACGAACCGTTGATTTTATTGGCTTTAAACCTTGTAGCGGGAACTGGACTCGAACCAGTGACCTTCGGGTTATGAGTTCAAGTAAATTTCTGATTTACTTAACTTTAACCTTTTTGTTATTTAAATCGTGTTCTAAAACGTGTTCAGTTTAGATCGGATTATTATAATATTTTCTTATTGCAATTTAGTAATTATTAAACAATAATGAAACTTTAAAATTATTCTTTTACAAATGAAATTAAGTATTATAATTTAACAACTATTAAGTAAAAAGTATGAACCATAAAAAGTACTCAATATAAATTAATACTTAAAGAATTTTAAGTTGAAAAAGCTTCTATTAATTTTGAGTATTTTTGAATAGTTTAATTATTATATAAAGTTACCATTTATGAAGCTGGAAGTGCCTATTTTACATAATGGCGTTATAGTGCTTAGAGTTTTTACGAAAGAACAGTATAACTGCGCATTATGTAACTTAGCTTTGGGGAGTTTTGTATTTTATGAAAACAATATAGAAGATTGCTTTTTATAGTTGTGTTTAAGTTTCCGAAAATACAAGCTGTAAAATGCAAGTACCCATAGAATCTTAAAACGCTAAACTTGTATGGTGTGCCTTTCGACTATTCTCAAAACAAAACTCTACAACACAATATTCAAAAGGGTTAATTCTTTTGCATTAAACTTAGTTTTGTAGTGCAGAGATTGTTCTATTTTTTTTTAGACTTTAAGGTATATCTTATTTAATAATCTCCACATTTTCTACAAATTAATCATACCAATCTGATTCTTAAATTACCCTTTACTTTTTAACCTCATCTAAAGTGTTTGATTATATTTCTTATTTATGGTAAAATGTTCCTTAATAAAGTATTCAAAAACAATAAAGAGGCAATTAACCTTCAGCATTTTATTTTACTCGATTTTATAAAATTTTACAAAATTGTATATTTAACCTCTTGTTATTTTTACCTCAAGGAAAAGCTATTATTACTCCCTATATCATAAAAAGAAATATGATTATAATTAAAAATCGTTTTCTATGAATTCTTTAAAAGATTTATATATTTTTTTTACTTCACCTGATGGGACCCATTCATAAACACAACCGTTAGAAGTATTTAAAACCAAATACATTACGTCTGTTCCAACACTTTCTAGAGCAACAAAGTTTTTTGTTAAATTAAAATTATCTTGTAATTCTTTAGTTTCTTTTAATACATTAAAAAACTTATCATTACCTAAGCCAAATAAATCTCGTCCTTGTAAAGAAACAAATCCATATTGTTTTAAGTATTCGATATAATCTTTCGGTAACTCACCTTCTATAACCTCTTCTAACTTTGAAATTTGTTGAATTGATACTCCAGGTATAGAATTATCTATATTTTTAAACATAATGTTTTTTTAATTAATTGTTTTGATATATTATTTCTGCTGCACGTTCTTTCCAATGTTCTGATCTTTGTCCATCGAACTCTTTCCTGTCAATATCTGAAGACAATTCTTTACTTTTAGTATGTAAAATATTATAATTGCCATTAGATCTATGTTCACATCTAGTAAGCTCAGCTAAAGGACCGTCATTTTTCTGGCCCAAGTGATGTAATTCGTATTGTTTTCCATTATCATCTAAGGGAGGGCAACCATTTTCCATTCTTTGTAAATTTGTTTCAGACTCATTTCCTGGTATACCTAATGGTGTATTATAATCTATATTAGGTTGAATTAACACTTCTCTACCATTAACTATTTTTTTCTCTAAACCAGCGTCATCATAAATTTTTTGCTCCTCAACACTGATATTCATATCCTCAATGCTTTTAAATCTTGTTTCAAAAAACTCATTCTCAACCTCCAAAGCCTCCAACGAACCATTTTCAACAATATCCATAGTCTCTAAGGGAATATCTTTTACGGATAACTCAGAAACCTCTTTTAAGGTTTTTATTACTGTTTCTTTGGCTGCCTCCCCTAATATAGCTTCAATCATACTGCTTTTTTATTTAAAAAATAACTATCCTTCACTTCATCAATGTTATGAACATTCGCTTTTAACATCATATTCTTAGCCAAAGTAGACACTATTCTATTTACAAAATCATCATCTTTCATCCCCCAATAAAGGGACAAATAACTTTTTAAAGCCAAAAAATCTTCTTCCTTATTATGAGTAAATAAATTATGAAGCACTTTTTTTAACCCTTCAGGAATTCTATTATTAGTTCTATAGAAGCCTTGTGTTAGAAAACTAAATATCTGCTTTATCGCATATTGAGAATACATAACTTTATCAAACTGACTACCCGAAAGTATTATTTCTTGTTCTAATGCTTTATTAAAAAGTTCTATTTTACTTTTCAATTTTGAATACTCAATTGTACAAAGAGAATTTAATAACCTTTGAACGACTACTTTTCCTTTTTGCCCTAAAACAGTAGATAATTCATAAACCTCAAAAGGATGCAGTGTTTCTATTTTGTTTTTCTGCATTAACTTATAAACTTTATTATCACTTGCAGCTGCAGAATTTATATTATTAATCATTGCACATTCCACAGGACGCTCCATCCCTTCTTTATGAACAAGTGCACGTCCTGTAACTAATCTACTCATATACAGTGCATCATCATCAGAAATACTCAGCGAACCTGCCAATAAGGACTGATCGTCTTTTGAAACAAGACGGTGTACAATTTTTGTATTCGTATTTTTTATAACATCTGGAGAAATCTTTGAAGGAATTTGTTCTACTACCGCTACTCCCTGACCAAGAGAACGCATTTCAGCTATAACATTTGTAAACAATTCTACTGCTTTTCCTTTAGGATTACCAATTGATTCTGAAGTTTTTTCTGTAGATACATTTTTTAATAAACGATGCGCTTCTTCTATTACCATAAAATGCTGTAATCCTTTTGCCCCCATTCCAGGGTTAACAGCAGGATTATCTTTCTGACGATATTGACTAATCATAACCAACATTAAGCCTACGAAAAATGCTTTATCATCATCGTCCGCTAAACTTTCCATTTCAAGAATTGTATTCTTTTTCAACAAATCTTCCATTGGATGAAAATCGTGCGTATCAAACATCATTCCTTTAGCTCCAACAGAAAGGCTTTCGATACGTACAACAATAGCAGTTCTTATATTATCCTGTAACTCTCCTTTATATGCTAATTCATTCTTTACATAATTTTCAACTTCACTTTTTAAATCACTTAGAGTTGGAAAAAAATAAAGATGCTCTTTGGTATCATACCCACTTTCATTATAATTACCGACGGAATCTGTAAAATATGGATGAAATCCTTTAGTAATATTCCAGCCTTTCTTAGCGTAAATATTATGAATGCACTTTTCTACAATGGCTGGCATTGGACCATACAAAGAAAAACTAGCATTAAAAATAGCTTTTAAATAATCAATATGTTCAGATAAATGTATTCCTTTTTGAACATAAAAAGGATTAAATCTTATAGGGCTAACTGAAGCATCTCCAACAGTATAAATGTTTAAATTATTTTTAAAAACATCATCTGCAAGCAATTGCCTATAATCTCTTTTAGCAGATTCTATCACCAAAAAAGGAATATTTTCTTTTAAGGTTAAATCTTTCAATATAGTTTTTACTGTTGTTGTTTTACCACTACCTGTTAATCCGCAAACAAATAAATGTTTGTTTAAATCATTTGTAGTAAGATTTATATAAGAGTTTGGTAAAGGATTTCCATAATCGGCAATATTACCAATTTTTAAACCATCGTTATCATTGATATCATTCAATGCAAGCGCTGGCATTTTCTTTATTTCAAAACCGGGTAAAGACTCAAATGGAGGAGATGATATAAAGGCCAATTCTTCACTTGTTATATAAGATGATAAACTTTTAGGAAAGATTGAATTTTCATTATTATTGACTGGTAAAAATAAACTTTGATTTTCCTTTAAATCACCTATAAACATTTGTGAAGGAGGTAATAACTTATCACTTGGTTTTGATAATTCTCCCAAAAAGCTACCTCCTAAAATTTCACAAGTAATTTCATCTTTTGCTGAAAAAGCAATAGATGTTTCCCACATACCCGTGTTAAAACCTTTAACAGTACGCTCTAATAAATGTTCTGTTAATTTTTCGAGCTCTAATGCAATTCCATTTTGCTGCTCATATGAAAGGGATTCCGATATATTAATGGTTTTTGATTTGTTAGTACCATATGATTTACTATTTGTGGTTGTTTTAGACCTGTTGTACGAGTATCCTGCTACAATTATACTTAAATTAAAATTATGACCACGAGTTTTAGACTCTCCAGTTGTATTTTGATCAGTAGTACCTGTTGTATTTGTTATACCTTCATCATTCCCTTTAGTTTGTTTTGCTAATGCATGGAATTTATCTCGTAAATTTAAAAGCTCACTATAGGTATATTGATGATCTTGTGGAGGAAGTGGCGTAGAAATTATGGCTAAAATATACTCTTTACCATATAAGCTTCTTATTACAGATGCTATATTAAATTCAACTTTTTCATCATTAACTTTAAGTGCTGGTATCCCTGTTATTATACCTCCTTTTGTATAACCATTAGATAGTGTTGAAAACTTTGTACTTCCATTATATTTTATTTTTTTTCCTGGAAGAATACCATTTATCAATGAACTAAATAAATCAACATCCTGATTTGTAGTATTTTCTCGTTTTAAACCTAAATAAATTGTATTTCTACCATTCTTACCTGAAACAATAGTAGCAACTGTAATACCTGATTTGCTAGCAGCAGACAAAATTGTACTATACCTTTCCTTAATGAATGAAGGAACATCTTCTTCTTTATTTTTGATAGAAACCTCTGTTAAAGGAAAAAGGTAAAATGTATCTAGCCAATTATTTGGAGCTTCCTTTACTCCATGAGAAATTGGATTTTCATTAGTAGCTATATCCAACCAAGGCATTAATTTTTGAATACCTGAAAACAATTCTTTAGAAATATCTTTCTGTTCAAAAGAAGGGTCTTGCACTTTATCTTTTTCTTCTATCATTTAGATATTTGATTTAAAGTTGAATTTTCATTCATAAAACTTTGTAGTTCTTTGTTAAAAGCAATAGTTACTTCATTCAACCAAAGATCTACTTCCTTCTCTGTTTTTTTAAGATAGCTTTTGGCATCCTCTCTTATATTAACTCTAGTTTTAATAGTTGCTTTATCATAAATTAATTTAAACGTAAAAGCAGAAATTATTAGAACAACAAGACCTGACACGACAAGACTTAATATAGAGATAGGTGCAATAGCATTAACACCAATAGCACCTGCTATAAAAGTTGCTCCACTGGCAATATAAGCGTTCCGTTTTCTTCTATCTTTCCGAAATTCTACAACGCTATTTATTAAGTTTTTATCTTCTTTTAAACTATAAGCAAGCTCAATAATTTTTTCGTTTAGTTTTGCATCATAAAATTTGTTCTTTGTTTTAACATCCAATTTTTCTATCGCTTTTTGCGCATCTATCATTAAATAAGATAATAATGTTTCTAGTAACATTTCAGAATTATAAATCACCTCTTTAGGGATGTAGTCAGATAAGTGTTTTATTGTTATTTCGATATCAAAATTTTTATCTAATTGTTTTTCAATATCTAATCTAACATTATCAAACAGTTCTTTTATATCTTGTTTAATTTTATTCATAGCTTACTTCTTCTAAAATTTCATTAACACGTTTTACTCCATTAGGGATGTTGCTTTGTTTGTTTTTTAAAACATCTATTTCTACTATTATTTCCTCATTCTGTTGACTTTTTTCTTTTTCATATTTCAAATCTACTTGTCTCTCATTGATCATATGATTTACTTTATTTGAGACATCTTCTAAATAATTTTTTACAATATTATTAGTTTGATTTACTGTATCAATTTTTGTTTTTTGGATGTATGATGTAACCTCAGTGATTATACTTGAATTATATTTCTCATCATTAACAACTTTTTCCGTGCCTACTTTAATTTGATTCTTTCTAAATAATCTTGCGATTCCTAATGTAAAAAAATCCCAATTATCAACTTCTCTTTCTTGATAAACATCTTGATCTTCATAGGATTGATTCTTAGCAAAATTTTCAATTGCTTTTATATCAATTTTAGGCACATTTACTTTATGAATTTCTTTAAATACCACCTCTATTTCATTTAGATTACTCATAAAATAGTCTGTTATAGAATGGGACAAAAGAGTAACAGCATCATTCATTTCATTTTGAAAATCGAGTGCTAATTTCTTTATAATTTGAATATCTTCTATTGAATTGATTTTCTCTAAATATTGCGTTGTAATTTGATTAATATTTTTTACAACTTCTGAGTTTCTGCTACCACCAAATCTAATGTTAGCCTCATCATTCATTTCATTAAGCTTTAATTTAAAAGCATCTAATATTCCTGAAATTCTTTCTATTTCTCTTGCAAAACTTTGTGGACTCTCTTTCTTTCGTTTTAACCTGTTTATTTTATCTACAATTAATTTATCTTGCTCAGCATAACCCCGCTTTATAGTTGCTAAAATTTCCTTTAGTTGTAATTGAGGAGCTTGCATGGAATACTCATCAATAGTCGTATAGATTTGTTCAAAGTTTGAAGCTTCATTAATTACATCCTTAAGTTCTCTTTCATCGTCTTCGGCTTGCTCTCTATATGACGATAGTAATTTCTTTTTGCTTTTATTTTCTCTAATCTTTTTTAAAGAAACTCCTGCTTTTAGTTCATTGTTTATTAGTTCTAAAACGCTATCTACCACTATAATTCTCTCTTCAGATATGATATTACCATACAAACGTTTTGCCTCATTTAACAACCTCTCTACTTCGTCTTCTTCATACAGGCCTTTATGCGTTAAAATTAAGAACAAGTTTTCTTTACTTTTATTAGAAATTGTTTTGTTTACAAAATCCTTGAACGACTCTGATTCAATTGGTTTTATAGGATGTACAAATAAAATAGCATTTGCTTTTTCTAAAAATTTTAACGAAATATCTTGTACACCACCTGTTGCGTTCACTCCAGGGCTATCAACAATTCTTAATTCTTCGAAACTCCAATTTAAAGGATATCCAAAATTTATCTCTACAGGTATTTTACTTTTTGGAGTATTTAAAATATAACTTTCAATAAGTTCTTTTTCATCTTGTAATTCCATTCCAGAAATTGCCTCAAGATTATTAATAAACTCTTCAGTCACCTTTACTTTATAATCTTTTATAATGTATTCGTTTATAGCTGTATGAGGAATATTTCTATACTGATTTTCTATGCTACATATTGCTCCTAAACGTTCTTTTGCTTCATCTATCTCTTTAGTAGATAAATCGTCAGATACTTCTTCAGTACTTCCATCTGCATACACTACTTTTAAATAAGAAGTTTCTGATTTAAATATTTCAACGATTGCACTAGTGGCTTGTAAAACATCTGAAGGTAGAATTTCTTTTCCGAGTAAAGCATTGATAAATGTCGATTTACCTGCTTTAACTTCACCTGCCACAGACAGCAAAAACTTACCTGTTTCTAAAGCTTTAACTCTCTGTTTTAGGAAATTTAAATCAACTCCATCATTAACATTACCTTTTTGTTCTATATAATTATTAGCAATATCAATTGTGTTATCTCTGGATACTTTATAACTATTTCCTATCATTTTCTTTTTCTTTTAAATAATTTTTTCTTTTGCAATTTAACATTTCTAAATAACTATGCTAGTAATGAAAACACTTTTACTATGTAGTATTTCTTTTAGTAAAACTTAATTCAGAAACTACCTCTTTAAAGAGTAATAGAAATTTAATAAATAAACTTTCCCCTGAATTATTAGATTCTGTTAGAATTATAAAAAAATTTGAATACTTATTTTTTTTATGCTCATTGCTTTTTTTATTTAAGTTGATACTTAATATGCTTAAAATTTATAATAATTTATTTTCCTATAATTTTCAAAATATTATATATTCTTAAATATTCTTCCCAAATTGTTTTATCTATTTCTTTTAGTTCAGAAGCAACGAGGTTTGACTTTACATCAAAATCTTTAAACCTCACAAAAACTCTTGATTTATATAACTCATTTGCCTCAGTTATATCAGATTTCATATAAACATTTGGTCCTGGATTAGTAGGACTAACATTTTGAACTATAGCATTTACATCTAACAATTTTTCAACTGAATTTTCAGCAAAAATATTTTTCATGAAATCATCTTGATGTGCTGCAAAAAAGTACCCTACTTCTGAATTTAAGTTTAGGCTACTGCTATTTGCTAAATACCACAACAATCGCTCTATTGAGTTATTTGCATTAATTAAACCTTTATTTAGTTTTTGTGACATCGGAAATACATTCAATCCTTTAAGTGAATTCCTGTAGCGCAACTGATCTACATATAAATTATCCGTTCTTAATTTATCTTCCTCATTTTCGAACAATATTACATCTGTCCAACTGAGTGACCATGAAACCATATTAGGCGTTTCTGAAATAGCATTTCTAATTGTAATATCTTCATAAAAACGCATGTGCTTTTCTGAAGCATGATATGTATACCCATCTAAATAAATAGCAACTTCCTTGAATGCTAATAATTGATCTATATCTGTAATTATTTCACCTCCTTTTTCAATTTGGATACATTTTATCAAAAAATCGGTTCTAGTACTTACCGAGACGCCATCTTTTTCTCCTAAATTTATTTGAGGTCTAATTACATAAGTTATGTTACCCCCATCAATAGGTAATGATAAACGATACGTTAGAATTCCATTTTCTTTCACTTCATTAAAAACTAAATTTTTATCAGTATATTTTTCAGTATATTTTCTTAGCGCATGAATGAATTTAGATTCCAACTCACTTTCCTCTATCATTCCTGTTTTCGTTAGAGATGAAATACCTTGATTTATAGGTTCCCAATCTTTAGATTGTTCTACAATACTCCTAAAAAGATCTTCAGCTCTCTCTCTACTTAAATCTTCTCTGTTATATTGATTTGCATACGTTAAAATACATCTGTAGCAACCATCTTTTCCTTGCTCTTTACAAGAACATTCTTTTATGGCTTTATAGGCTTCCTTTAAAAGTTTCGTAAACTCATTTGGGTCAAATATCTTTTGTAAATATCCAGTACCTCCAGGAATGGTATCATATAGCACAAGATATCTATCAAATCTTTGGGTTGCTTCATTGAATTCTGAATAAAAATCAAATGCAACATGATCAGGGTTCCCTTTATAATATTTTTTTAACCCTAATTGCAAGCCCGCTTTAAACATTTCCTGTGTCGCCTCATTTAAAAACTCTTGGACTGGTAGTAAAATTTTTATAGCTTCAGTGTTGATGCTCCTAAATAAAAATACTTCTTCAAAAATATCATTTGCAATATTGTTATACTCTTCTTCTCGATGTTTACAGAATCCATAATGAAATTTTTTATCTCCATTACCATTTAAAACAAAATTAGGTTTTGATGTTGATTTCCCACAATGTTTACAGGTTACAAAACCGTGACGTGCAATGTTTTCATTTTGATTTATTGTTAAGTGACTCGCATTGATTGTACCTGAACCTAGATTGACCTTTGTTAATTGAACATCTTTTACAAATTCGATACCAAACGGAATTTTCACCATACCCCAAGTACCTTCTATGGTCTTAGGATTGAATTTTAAATGTGTAGAAATTGTATAATGTGTTTGCTCTCTTTCGTCTTTAGCATCTTTAAGAGTCGATTTCGTTCTTGAGTTTACAGATTTTACAGTTTGCAATCTTGCAAACTTATGTTTGTTTGAAGCCGAGTTCCAAGACTCATGACCACATTTAGGGCACATTCCTTTTTCTGCTTTTAATTCATCTTCAATATGGTCACAATTCCCACAAAACCTCATCGTCACTAAACTAGATTTTTCCCCACTCCAATCGTACGTATTTAAACCTGAAATTTCTAATTTATTTCCTTGACTATAAAAATAATTATCGGGAGCAAACTCTTTCAACGCTGAAGCTGCAGACCGAACAATTTCAAAGGACTTGCTTTCAGGCTCCTGCTCTGCTCCTTCTGGTTTAAAGCCATATACATGTGCATTTAAAGTAACCCCTGTTTCAGGAAACGCATAATTAGGCAATACTCCTACATTTGTTAAATGCTCAATAACCTGTCTTTTTTCAATTGCTTTTTTCAACTGCCAAAGCGCCCTTTTTTCTCGTGTTAACTCTTTATGCTCCTCATCTGCTTCTCCTAAGTCTTTCTCATCAATATAGCTATCTATATCAGCTACTTTTTGAATGATAAAGAAAAATTCGTTTTTTAATTCCTCGAAAACTCTTAGTAACTTTTGTTGAAATACGCCTTGTTGAATCGTTTTTTTGATGTCCTCAATTATTACCATATCTATCTGACCATCATACGTTTCTGTAAAAGCAGCCAATAATTGTTTTTGATTGTCTAAAACAAACCCTAACAATTGATTGATAAAAAATGCATTGCTATTGATCTTATTCGCTTCAAGCAAGTTTAATTGTTTAATTAAACCAGGTATTTGATGCCTTTCTGGATCTTCCTTGGTCCAACTATCAAAACAATACGCTGTGAAATGTCTAAATAAAATATCTTTCGCATTTAAGAAACAACCTGGAGTATTGATATCCCCTTCCATCATTTCATTAGGCTCTTCGTAATAAAACAAATCATGTGCCTTGTTTTGGGCAAAATTGGTAATTAATGCCGTCCCTGATGAACGACCTGCACGACCAATACGTTGTAAAAAGTTAGAAGGTAAAGGAGGAATACTTGTATTTATTGCAGCATTTAATGACCCCACATCAATACCCATTTCTAAAGTAGAAGTGGCAACCAAGGCATTTAAAGAATTATAATTTGGTCTTTCTTTAAAATCATATTCTGTTTTTTCTCTTACTTTTCTATCCAAAACCCCCGTATGTTCTGATGCATAAATTCTAGGAGAAAGATCTCTGTTATAAATCAGATTGTAATAATTAAATTTATTGTTCTCTGATTTCACATACTTACCAGCACATCTATAATTTACACATGCTGTTCCTTCCATTAGGTTATCCTTATTCGTAACATTTAATGTGGATGTACATTCATTACAACTATACGTTGCAACTTTGTTGCTTATAGTAATTTCTTTAGGGTTGATTGCAAAATTATCTCCATCTTTTGCAGATTTTCCTGTTAAAACCCCTACCTGTAATAAATGCTCAAAAAGATGTGTGTAAAACTCATTAATTATAGCGGTATTATCCGGAACAAATTGAAAGGACTTTTTGAAATACGCATGAAACCAATTGGTTGTTTTTGCATATGTACTATCTATAACCCCTCTATTGTCAGAATAATTTACCACCAATTTAGGAATACGTGTTCTAGGATGATAACGTCTACTTAAATAATGTCTACCATCTCGCATCCAATTTAAGTCCCATATTTTTAGATCTTTTGTCCTAAATTTCGCTAAATAATCGTGATCTACGGCACCTCGAATACGCATCCGATGTAAACAACCATTTGTAAATCTTAAAAAATCATCCCTATCAATATTTTCTAACATGTTATCATTTAACCATGATTTCATTTTGAAAAATACCTTTTCAAATTTTTCACTATTAAAACTAGGTGCAGAAGAACTCGTTTTTTCTAATGTTCTACCAATACCCGCACTATATCCAAATTCTGAAATAATTTCCCAAAATACACGTGTATCAAATTCTTTCTCAAATGTTTTGGAAAACGAATTCGTTGTTAAATTTCTAAAATCTTCAACTCTGGCCTCTCCAATTCTATCTGAAGGAAAAAACCTATAGAAGTAAGCTTCTAAATGTTTTTTTTCTGTTGGATCTGCATGTGTTTTCCAATAAGAAATAAAAGTATCTTTTAATGATATTAAATCTGTAGGTTCATTTATTTCATTGATTACTTTTTGCAATGAAGCTCTGAATGTAAATCTATAATTTCTAGATTCAATAAACCCTGCTTGATGTGCTGCATCTTGAACACCATTAGTAAAAGCCAATACCTTACGATATTTCTCACCACGTTCATCTAAATTGGACGCTAATATTTGGCTCGTAGTAATTGAATTTAAAGTAGCGATACGTGTACCAATAATACTCATATCGTTATTCGCATTACATTCTGGACACGTATGTTGCCCTTTATTCTCTTTGACCTTACGATACGCTAATAAATTGATTCGTCTATTTGAAGGTGTATCTTGAAATTTTAAATCCGCTTCATGTGCGTAGGATGTTATTACTGCAGTAGGCTCATATTCTTCAATTTTATAATGGGCTGCCGTGTTGTAGTTTACAAAATAGATGTTTTTATGATTGTTAAAATATTGCTCATATACTTCTAATGGATCTAGCTCAAATTGATTTCTATTATCTTGTTTATTTGCTAACCAACCGCTTGCCCCACATTCTCTACAGAAATAAGGGGGTAAAGCTGCAGCTTCCCCTTTTCCTCCGATTTTATCTCTCCATGTAAATTTAGGTTCTTCAGCGAACACCCTTAATACACCACTTAGTTCACGAATCCAAATTTGAATTTGAAGGAATAAAAAGGGGAATCGTTCGTTTTCATCTGCTTTTGCTTCTGCAATTAAAGCCAAAACAGAAGTGATTACTTCTTCTTTTGGGTAATAATCATATTCAGCATCATATTCTACAATATTGTTGAAATTTGAATTTATATCATTTAACCTATGAATTACCTGTTTTATGTTGACCACCCCATCACTACAAATTGTACTTATATCTTTTACAATTTTCAACTTCTTTAATTCTGAAGCTAATTTATATGCTGAAATTGTTTCAGGAATTTGCCATAGCTTTTTCTGACGTTCTATATATTGATGATATTCTTCATTTATCCCTAATCTACTTTGTTGAAGGCCTACAAGTCTTGGTAAAAACTTGTCTAATTTATCCTCTGAAATTGTAAAGAATTCTTCCGAAGACAATCGATGTTCTACTATTACAGATTCTGATGAAAAGGTTTCACCAAAAACATCAGAGGCGTATTTCGTTAGCAACTTCACAGAATCTTCACCTTTACCAATTGTTGCAGAAGTACCTATAGGACATAAATGATTCTTTGGGGTATTTAACTTTAACTTTAATCTTCTAATTAGATTTGCAACATCTGTTCCTTGCGCTCCATCGTAGGTGTGTAATTCATCTAGTACTAAAAAACGTAGCAATTCTGGATTTTCAAAATTATGCGACCAAAGTTTGTTGTAATTATGACGCATTAACCCATAATCTAACATTTTAAAGTTGGTTAACAGTATGTCTGGCGGATTGCTTATAATTTCCTCTCTGTTTTCAATTACATGAGTTTCCCCCATTGTTGTTGGAAACTTATTTTTATTTTTTCCTTCCCCGATAAATAAACCTGCTGTTATATTTCCATTTAGTTTGTCATCTTCAAAAATGGCTTCTGCTAAACGTTTTGCTTGATCTGTTGCCAAAGCATTCATTGGGTATAAAATAATCACTTTTATACCTCTTTCTTTTCTCTGTTTATAACAATAATCTAATAATGGGAACAAAAAAGATTCTGTTTTCCCTGAACCTGTACCTGTTGTTAATAATGTTGGTTCTGGTTTATGACCTTCACTTGTGTGTAAGCGTCTGAAAGCTTCGAACTGATGTTTATATGGCGGGAATTTTGGCTTTATTTCTAAAGGCAATTCCTCTTCATCTGTATACGTAACAAAAGGTAATTTTAAAGAAACATAAGGGCCTTTAAAAATTCCTTCTTTAGGATGTTCAATAAAATTATAAAACGCATCAGATACTACTTTTTCTTTAAAGCTAAATGTTGCTTTTAAATATTCTATAATGGATTGCTTTACTTCGTACGCTTGCTGTAGTGGTAGCATTTAGTTTGTTATTTGTTATTTTTTTATCATAATTCCATTATCTTCAATGAAGCAGAAATCATTTAAAAGATTCGTTAAATATTTACCAGATTGATTTAATAATTCTGCTTTTTTATAAAAATTTTTAGAAGCAAGAATAAAAGTTGCTTTTTTAGACCTACTGGTTGCTACGTTAAATCTATTTAAATTAAATGAAAAGCTATAATTTTTATCAGGAATTATAAAAAAACAATAGTCAACATCAAGACCTTGAACCCTATCTATGGTATCGATGAGATAATTATTTGATTGTGTTTTGGTTTTTAGTGTTTTTTGTAAAAAAATAGCGGTTTCGACAAAAGGTGTTAGCACAGCAATAGTTCCTTTATTATTTAAAATAATATCATTAATAGCTTTTACTAAAAAGGGAACAATACAAATAACATTTTTAGAATTTTCAAAATCATTGAGAATTAAAGTTGGACCTCCTTTTGGATGAATATAAGTGCCTAAAAAGTTTAACATATTGATATCTGAACTTAAGTCATTAATGTTTGATTTTGATACTATAGTACCTTCATAGAACAAGTTAGTATATCTAGTTGCTCTATCTGTTAACCTTCTTGATTCAATTTTTCTAAAAAAAGGAATTCCTTCAAAATTACACATAGTTTGTAATCTATTAACTAAGAGATTTATATTAATTGATATTTTTTTATAATTTTTAAACTTTACTATTGGTTCAATTTGCATAGGATCTCCTACTACTATTACCTTTCTTCCAACTTTTAGAGCAGCAGCTATAGTTGTTAAAAAAGCCTGGGAAGACTCTTCTACTATTACATAATCAAATAAATTATCAGAGACTTGAGATTTATAAGATTTCTGCCAGTACTTTGAAAATTGATAGTAAGTAGCAAGCTGAACTTCACCTTTCGCTGGAGAGATTTCACTAGCGTATTTTAAGTTAGGATATCTCAAAATTTCATTAGAAGTCAAACTTGTTTTAGAAACTTTTTGTTGATTTAGTAAGTCTTTTAAAAAGGGTTTTTCACATGTTTCAATAGTAGCTTTATTAGTTAATGCAGTAACTAATACCGATTTATTTATTTTTGCTAATCGGCTAATCACATCTGCTATTTGATATGTTTTACCTGTCCCTGGAGGGCCTTGAAATACAATTAACCCAAATCTATTTACTTCTTTTATAATATAACCAGCAATATCAATACTTTCATCAATTAATTTTGGTTCTCTATTTAGTGAATAGTGGTAATCAAAATTTAATATTTTATCCCAAGGATTTACTTTATTTAAATCATTACTAAATTGCTTTAGATTTATAAGATATTCAAATGGAGGAATTGTAGGCCCAAAACCTAGAACATCATTAAGTTTTAACGTCTTAACAAATTTATAATCTACACCATTTAAAATCATTTTTATCCACCCCTCTCTTTCAGATTTTATATAACTAACCAGTTTTATCTGAGACATATCTAAATCGGAATTTAAAGGATTCAAAAGTTCTCGGTATGAAGAATTCCCCCATTGCTTTGGAAGCATCTTACTTAATTGAAGTTTAAAACAATTCATTTGTTGATCAACACGTGGTGTGTGATCTTCTTCTAGGTTTTTTATATCAAAAAAAACATTTCCTCTTTTTTCATCGAACCCTTTAAATTGAGCAATATAAAGTTTACCAGATTTAAATAAATTTATAGCAGGAGATTCAAAATTAGCTTTAACCTCTAATACTAATTCCTCTAATTCTTCTTTATAAAACTGAATTTGCTTTTCTTTCCCTAACATTCTTTTAATATTCTAAATTTCCACCTGGATTAGCGATATCATTAACTGGAGTGTTCCTTTTTTGTTTTATAAATTGATCATACAATTTTTCTCTCATTTTTTGACTTGTAACCATCATCATGTGAGATTTCTTTTTATTTAAATTTTCAAAAATTTTATCTATATCCTCCGGCGATTTTGTATTATCTACTCTGAAAAGTAAAAATTCGTTTAATTCTTCATTTAATAACTCCTGCCTTGTATTAAAAATTCTGGGTTCCCCTCCTGGGTAAATTGTTAGTAAAAAAGAATTATTCTTTTCCAATTCTTTCCAATGAAAATGTCCTAAATACAACATGCCACCAACAGCAGAGTGAATTAAACAATCTTTTTCAATACCATCAGGAGATAATATATTTTCAATTTTATAACCTAGATCTGTAGATTCTGATAAATCATATCCTTGTTCAATCAAATAATGAACAGCGGAAACTTTTGATTCATTGTTTTTTTCTTTCTGTTCTTCTTCATTTAAGCCAAATCGATCTCTCAAGATTTTCTCTACAGTTTCGTTATAACCATAATCTATATCATTGAGTAATGATTCATCTTCAAGAGTCCTATAATACCAGTCCCTTAAATCTTCTAAAGCACTTTCTGGGAATTCATCAGGTAAACTATTTAATACTTTATCCTTTAAATGTTTTGATATAAAGTAATTACCATCATATAAATACTTTTTTTCAGATAGAAAAGTTGTTACTTCTAAGTCATTATAAGTAAGGATTTTCGGCAATTTATTATCGTTATAAATATAGATTTTGTATTGGCTGTAATTTTTCCATTTTTTATAATAAAGTTCATCATAGAGTTCAGAATTGGAAAGCAAAAGATTACCATTAACCTCTGTTTTAGGAATAATGTTTTGTAAGTTAATTAGATCATGTACCTCTACTGGGCAATTATTGTCAATAATATATTTGCCGTTTTTTTGAAGTAAATTAAAAATCTCTATGGTCCATTCACCCCAATCATTGTTCATTAAATGAAATTCATTTCCATCAACTACTCTAATCAACTTATAAGTATTTACTTCTGTCAGATTATCAATTATTGGTACAAATACCTCTTTTTCATCTTCTCCTTCATCTTTTGATAGATCTACAAACGTCAATGTTTTTTTAATTGTTTCAATATTTTGAGTAACAATTTCTGAAGAATAATTAGACAACCAGATAATTGAGTTCCATAATAATGTTTCATTTAATTTTACTGAAGTATAATACTCATTGACTTTGTCTATTTCAAAAGGTTTTGCAATCATTGCTTTTCTATAATTCACAACAGAACTATCATCAATGTTTAATCCTAATTTTGACAGAAAAATTATTCTTTTTTCAGTTTCACCAACGTTCATCCAATTTGTAACCCATTCTGGAATTGCTTCAGATTCTATAGCGGTTTCATTATATACTAAATTTTTAAATTCAAGCTCTAAAAATACAAATCCATCAATATTTGGGAAATTTAATTCAAAAAGCAAGTCCAATAACTTGAGATAACTAGGGATAATTTGATCCTTTAAATCACCACTTACATAGTAGTCATCGAATAGATCTTTTGAGAAAGGTATAATTTTCCCTGTCTTTAACTTGATTAGGTGTCTGTATAAGAACATAAATACCAATTGATGAGTATTTAAATATAACTCATTACTATTGTTCTTTATTAAAGAATAAATCTTAACGTAAGACATCAATTCTGTATTAAATATCTTCTTTCCTAATTCAACTTTTGCATTAATATCTGTGAAAGAATCAATAATTTCTGATAGAATATCTGATTCTCCCTTGTATGAACTTACAACATCAGATAGTTTAAGTTTGTCATAAGTAACACCATCAATTGTGAAAGATATTTTATCAACTATATTTTGATTACTCAGTGAGTTATTATTAATATTTATTTTATTTCTAAATATATTTATTAATTCAAGTGTCTCATTTGTTTGTTGATTAATCTTTACAAATGACAATAATTTGTTAATGATTTTGTGTTCTGGACTACTTTTGTCATAATTGTTAGAAGTAAAAAGATTAAACTCAGAAAGATTCTCAATAAACAATTTAAATTTTTCATCTGAAAAGTCGTCATTAAAGTACTGAGCTAAACTTTGTTTATAAACATGGGAATCAATAATCTCATTAAGTAAAACATCACCTTCCAATAACCCTATTTTATATCTTGTATCGCTACAAAGTTCTGAAGGAAATGGAACTAAAATTTCTTTCAATTCATCATCATTTTGAATATATGAATGTGTGTTACGAGTTGAATTATAAAGTTTATTAGATTTTTTAATTAAATTAAACTTTCCATTTGTTTTTTTTGTAAAAGTCCAGTTCTTCAAGAAACTAGATTCTTCATTATCTTCTAACCAATCTAAGAAATCATTGGATTGAAATAGCGAAAGTTCTTCTACCCCCTCAAAATCATCATTAAATGCATTATCGTTAAGATTCAGTTTTAATTCTTTAACTAATGAACTAGATTGATAAATTGGAATGTACAATGATTGCTCTAAAACACCATAAACAGAATTGTATTTTTCTTCATCTAATGAATATAATGAATTAGGACAATAGACTTTATTATTGTCTTCAAACCTATATTCATCATCTGTATACAGCCAAGAAACATTGTCCAGATGGCTATAAACTATGTCTTTTTTGTTTTCTACTAGATTATACCAGTTTTTAACTTCGCTCACATGTATCTCTATATTGGATGAATTAAATTGTTTTATCCATTCATTATAATAAATCGCATTGAGCAAAAAATTTTCAAAGACCTGATTGTCATCTATTGTTTTTACTTTAAACCTATCTGGTAATTCATGAAATTCTTCAGGTAAAATAGCATAACCTTTTAAAGTACTATTTAAAATAGAGGTTGTTGGATTTAACATCTGACTTAACGGAGCCGAATTTCCATTGATACATTTAAATAACTGAAGTTTATCTATATATTCTGCGATCCCTTTTCCCCTCATGAAATCAGAGTTTTCAAAAAACACCAAAAGATTGGATTTATTTTTAGGACTTAAATCCTTTAATAAAGAACTAATTGCTATTCTTGAATATCCAAGATCTGTGTTGTTGGTATAATTTGTATTTTTTTTAATATAATAATCAATACTATCATTTTTTTCGAGATCTAAATTGATAATATCAAACCCCAAACTAATAAGAATTCCTTGAATTTCTAACGTATTTTCATTTAGAATCCAGGCATCCTCTAAACCTAATAAATCATTTATTGAATAGATTTTATTATTGTGTTTAATAAATGGAATATCTCCAAATTTTCCATTAGCGAAATTATCTAAAGCGGCAACTTTGTCAAGCCAAGTTAATAATTCTGAATACTTTTCATTTGGCAACTCAGAAACAAATACCCCAAATTCCTGATAATTAGATTCATTCATTAAAGAAATTAACTCTACTAAATTAATTTTTTCGATGTCTAAATACTCATATTTTAGATATTTAGAATGTAACTTTTTATGTGGAAGTCTTTTTTCTGTTGATTTAATTTTATAAAATAGATCATTACTGAATATTTCAGTAAGCCCAGAAAGGTCCAAAATAGTTTTAGAAACAGTAATAATTTGTTCGTTATCAGTTACAACTATATTTGTAATCCCTAGCTTATTAAGATAAACCTCATTGTACTTATCTATAATATCCTGAGCAGTATGATTGCTTACAATTGGTTCTTTTAATAATAGAGAAAGATATTTAAGATAAAAAGTATTGTTACTTAAATACTCCTTAGCAAAAGCCTCTAACATAAAAACATGACTCTCAGCTATTTTTGCCATTATATATATATTCCAAGGATTATCTCCTTGTATTTCTTCTCTATCAGAAGAAGGCACGAAATCAGCATTTACTAAAAAAGGTAGTTGAAATCTCTTTTCTTCCATTGGTAAAAAAGTAAATAAACTAGAATATAGCTTATCATTTATGTAATCACTTTCTGCACCAATCCGATTGTTAAATATGGGTATTGCAAATGTTATTTCTGTATCGTCTATAGAGGCAAGTTTAGGTGGAATATTTTTATACCTTTTCCCTTCTTTATTTGTAAAAAAGTATGAAATTTCACCATAATCATTTATTTCACTTGATTTAATTAAATTCACTTTAAGTTCCGAGAAAGCACCATCTGAAACAGGAATATTCTTAATACTTCTTTTCAGGTAATCTAATTTCTCAACAACAACTCCTTTACTTGATTTAGAAATATTTACGATGTCTTTTTTAGATATACTTTTTTTAACTAAAATGTCATTCGCTACAGAATTAAATACAGTTGTGTTTCGAAGAAAAAGCATAAACTGGGGTGATTTTGAAAAATTATTTATAGCTTCTAAGTAACTGGCTATATTTTCTTTTCCAAACTTAATTGCAAATTTTACATTGTTCGAATTTAAATTAAAGGATTCGGAATCACTAATTTCCTTTGGAATTTCATTTAACCAAAAAGGTACTATTTGCCAAGGAATATCTTGAGCTCCTTTAAATCCTCTCCTTTGTTTCTTGAATTTTTTTTTATCTTCTTCCATCAAATCAGGATGGTCTTGATGTCTCTTTTGGTTTAGATAAAAAGCATCAAAATCATTAAAAGAGGGATTATTTTGATCAAAAGAAAATAAGTACCCTCCTGAGTTAATAATAACCTCTTCACTATCAGTAAAAACAGATTTAAATCCAATTCCTTTATATCCTGTTTTCTTTTTGTCATTTCTCTTTGTGCTTTCTGCGGCACTAGTTATGGCTTCGACATCATCCATATTAAAAGGAATACCATCATGCATTATTAATAGATAGTCATCTAAGTAATCTACATAGAACCCGAGATGATCGTTAGAAGGAGCATCATCTGCATTTTGTAAAAGTTCAAAAATCATTCTTTGTTTAGATGAATACATCCCTTTTCCTATTTCCTCCATAAGATTTGCTATAATCTTATTAGCTTCTGGGTTATCCAAACGTTCTGATCTTAATCTAATAAAATCCTTGAAAGGATTAATTTTTAGTTGTACAGGAGGTTTACTTTTAACAATATTTAAAAATACTTTTCTATTCTCTAATATTGCAGATTCTATAGAAAACTCATAATAAGCTTCAACTTCTAGCTTAAGTTTATTTTGATTAATTATTGCATCTATTCTCTTTCCTTCATAAAGAAGCACGTTTCCTTCCTCTTTTGAAATTACATTTTTAAGAAAAAATAAATCGTTAATAGTTTCTTTTAATTGTCCATAAAAGAGGTTTTTATGAATATTATTATCTTCTAAAAGTGCATTTAGAATATCATTTTTAGGCTTATGATCAAAAACGTTTCTCTTCACTTTTCTGGGTCTCGTTTTTTTATTAAGTGAATTAAGATGTTTTTTTGTTTGTTCTTGGTCTATAGGAGTAACATTTAAAATAATTATGGAATATGGATATCTTTTTTTAGAATTAACCCCAAGTTCAATATAATAAAGATTTCCATCAATTAAACCGTCAACAAAATTTTGTCTGTACGAAATTTTTGAGTCAAAATTATCAAGATCATTAAGGTTCGGGTAAAAAACCTTCCTTCCTGTATAGTAATTCGTTAAATCATTAAAGAAACCAAAATCTCCTTGATACTGTCCATTTTCTTTCTTTGGCCTACAAAATGTAGCAACAAATTTCAATTCATCAATTCTCCATTGTTTTTTTAATTTTTCTATCGTTTCTTCTTTTTTCATAAGCTATTTCTTATCACTCTTAACATTTAATATTATTTAAAAAATACTAAACCTAAACAAAATGACTTCTTTTCTTTTTTCATATTTTAAAAACCAACCTTTTTATTAAGCTAATAAACTGTATTAAAACATACTATAATAAATTTTCTTAGTTTACTTAAAGTGTCAGTTATTAATTTCTTACTTTAAAGTAAACTTTATAGTTGTTATTTTTAACTGTATATTTTTTATTGTCATCAAAAGTTTCTCCTTCATTAAACTTAAAAAAATCTTTTATAAAATGAATCTTTTTTCCAATTACCAATGCCATTACATATTTTTCCTTGTACTTTAGTCCACACTTTTTTTCATTCTCTGAGATAAAAAAACTGTTATCTGTAGCTATTGCTTTTACTTCTAAAAACTTCTCTTCATTATTTTCATTTACATATCTTATATCATACCCTAAACTATCATCTCTTATTGGTTCATCAGAATTACCTGAAACCCATGCAACATCATTATAACCCAAAGCTTTCAATTTATCTCTGACTAATTTTTCTGCTGCCTTTCCTTTTATTCTTTTACTTTTTTCGTGACCTTGACTATGAGCTCCTCCACCATTCCCTTTATTAACTCCATCTGTATTTTCAATAAAATCAACAGAAGAAATATGTGATTCTAAAATTACCACATCATCTAACTCTTTTTTCTGAGGCTTACTAGCAGGAGCTTCTTCTTGTTCTGGAAAAAGGATATTTTTAAGTTCATCTATTGTATCCCATTCGAAATATAGTAAGCTTTTTAAATCATCTTCAATATCAGCAATTTTTGTATTTGATATCTTTGAAACATTCTTATTGTAAATATTCTGAATATCTATAAGAATATCAGTATGATAATTTGTTTTTATATGGTTTGAAAATAAATTTAAGTATTCTATCTCTAATTTATTTTTTGATTCTTCTTTGATAATTTCTTTCAATTCAGATTGAATCTGTTTCTTTAATTTTATAATTTTAATATTGAATTTTTTCTTCTCTTCTATAGAACTTTTATATAAGTTACTCCAAACAAATTTTGTTATTTTTTCTTGATTAGAGTTGAAGTTTATTAACTCCGAAATTTTTCTAAAGTGAAACGCTACTAATCCTTTGACAACACTTGTATTCTCTAGTAATTCTAAATAAGTAATCTTCTCATTATTTATTAATGTACTTATTAAATTATAAGCCTCTTTACTAGAAAAGTCCTCAAAAGAAATTCTAAAATAATCTTCTGGTAATTCAAACTCTAAAGTCCTTTTGACTATTTTTTTAAGTTGATTAAAATCGGCAACATATTCAGGTAATATTCTATTGTTCTGTTTGAATATAAACGCCCAAAATTCTAATTCAACACTAGAAACACCCAATAATAATTTGGCATTATTTAACAGTTCTTCACCTTCTTTGGTCTTAATAACATATTCAGTTTCTCTGACATTATCTTTAAATATAGCTCTAAACCTATCATGATGTTCTTTTACTTTATATTGTGTATTCAGAACCTCTGCAACCGTATCACAAAAAACTAAATCATTCATTAAACCTTCTACAGAATGACTTGTATTATTTCTAATATAAAAGGTATCCCCAATTTTAATAAAGAAATTTTCTTCTAGCGTAAACTTTTCACCTGCATTGAAGTGATACCTACATTTATTTACTAATTTAATATCAATGTTCTTGGTAAGGTTTATAGCTTCTTTTTTAGTAGCATCATCTTTGATAATCTCTAAACGATAGAACAAAAAATAAGGCTTTAATTTATTAATTCTTTCATTGAATGCTTTATCTAGATTTGATATCTCAAGAGCATTCTTATCAATCTCGATATTTTTAATAACATCTTGAATTAAATTAACACCAAAATATTTTTTTACATTTTGTTCTCCTAACCTTTTTGAAAGCGCAAGAATATCATAGTTATCTAAAATATCTTGAGGTACTAAATTATTATCTGAATAATAAATTTGAGAAACAGGTAAAAGTTCAAATTCACTTTCTTTCTTACCTCCTTTACGAGCAAAACATTTGAATCCAGAAAAATCAAAATTATTTTCAGATTTACTAATTTCATTATTTTTTGTACAATATTCTAAAAATCGTTTATAAAAAGTAGCACTTCCTCTACCTTGAGGAAACATATCTTCTTGATTTTCAAATAAAGCATAAAATTGATCGATTGAAATATCGTCTAAAGATTTTATTGCCCCTAATTTTTCTAATAAACCTTTGATTTCATTTAAAGAAATATCATAATTCTTGAAAATCTCATCTTTATAGTTTACTGTTTTAAAAAGTTGCTCGACTCCTATTTCATCTTCTACAATATACTTCGAAAAATCTACAGTTTTTTTTATTTGAAATTCTATAAATGAAGGAAATCCATATAGATCTTTAGGATATCCTGACCCATATTTATATTTATAACTATCTTCATGATGATCAGATAATTTCTTTTTTAAAACTTCTTCTTTTGTTATTAATACAAGTAACTTTTCAATAGTTAATTTTTCTAAAAGAGATTCTTTAACAATTCTAATACCTTTATAGAAGTGATACGTTTTTTTTAAATCTGGTCTGCTTTTAAATACTAGCTCTTGATATTCTATTGGAGGTGTAACTTCTTTAGCTTCTTTTTGAAGTTTTATATATTTATTTACACCTAACCATGTAAAAAAGGAATGAATTTCTAACTCACTTTCAAAATCTAAACCCCAATAATCATTACCAATTATATAATTATCGTTATTGTAAATACCTTTAAATATCAATTCAGTTAATTGACCTCCATAGTATTCATCACCAAAAAATAATTCATCACTATTTACAAGTTTTTTGTTTCTATTATAAAGAGGAATGCTAAATGGTAATTTACCTCTTCTATCAGAATTTTTAGTAAAAATTAAGTGTAACGAACTAACAAAATTTTTGATAATAACCTCAGTCTCCTCAACTTCGTTATTAATCTTTTTTCGTGCTTCATTAACCATATATCTTATTACATGGATAATATCGTTAGAACCAATGTTTACGACCTTATCAATGACTCTTTTTATAGGTCTGGAAACATCTTCATTTTCTTTTTCAACTAGCTTAATTTCTTCCTTTAATTCAATCTCTAATAAATCGAATATTTCTGGAAGTATAAATGAAATCCCTTCTACATTTTTTACAATATCTAAATATGATTCATCCTCTTCTTGCCTAATCGTAAACAACTGGTCTGTAGTTGGTAAGTTTGTTTTCCTATCTATTAACAACGGTAATCTTACATTGCTTTCATGTAAGTTTTTAAAATTGTCGTTTATTAAAAACTTAATAAACTTAACTCGCTCTTTTAAATCTGTTAATTTTGGATTTAAATTCTCAACTATCTCTAAAAGCTCTTCTGGAGTATATTTGTTATAATTATATAGATTAAAATCATCAATATTATCCTCATCAGTGATGGGTCTTATTAATTTTGGAAAAAAATCACCAAAGTTATTTTCTAAAACCCAGATTAATAGTTCATTATTATATTGATAAACCTCCTTTCTAGGGTAATACTTATTATCTAAACCTGGATAAATTGCAGCATTATATTTTGCTATATCTATGATTTCATAAAAATCTTCTAAAACCTCATTATCACTTTTTTGAGTTTTATCTAAAAACTGATACGATAACCAATCTGAAGGAAATGCAGTAAGTTTTGTAACTGCTAATTCCCCTAATTTTTCTGCAATTTCATGTAATACAAATTTGTTTTCTGCTGATGGATTTATTTCTTTTCTTGAGGCATTTAGATCGAATGTAGCATGAATTAAACATGGCAAATGTGTTTTAACATTTGTTGGAAAATAGGTATAGAAAACGCCATCTTTATCTTCTAAATTATCTTGCCAAGCAATTTGGTAACTGTACATTTTCGTTTCATCATATTTACACTCACCAGAATTGTAAATGTTCCAAATTTTATGATTAACCTGTATTTTATTTTCGCTTGGTCTACTTTTATTAAAAACCTTAGGTTCCTCTTTATTTTTAAGAATTGTAATATTCTTGGTATATTTTAGAAACAATAATGTTTCTTCTTGTATCGCATCTAACTGTTTTAGTATACTTTTTTCTTCATTCGTTTTATAATGTAGTTTTACCGTTGTTATCCAACCATCTTTTTCAGTAACCTCATCAATGTCAGGAATTGCCAATACAGCAAATGGTATTTCACCTTCCTCCAAATTTTTATCCTTTTGAACAAGATTTCTTAAATCTTCACTATTATTAAAAATAGTTCTGTATTTCTTATGCGCAAATGAATCAGAAAACTTTAAATTAACTTCTTCTGTAAGCACCTCTACTTCAGTTACCCAATTCAAGATAGAACGAAACCCTAAACCTTTATTTCCTATGTATTCTTTTTTGTTTTTAGGGCTCATATTTGCTAACATAAGCGACTTTACACCATCTAAAGAAAATGGAATTCCATTGTTAGAAAGCGTCAATATTTTTGTATCTGTGTTAATTTCTATATGAATTACATCTGTTTGGGCATCATCCGCATTTTGTAATAATTCTAAAATTTGTCTTCCATCATAATCGGCTGTATATTGTTTTTCTGAACGATAATCTGCAATTATCCTTGAAGCATCTGCATCGTAAACTGCAAATGTTTTGTCTACTAATTCGTTAACATTTTTGAGTGTTAACGTATCTGAGTCTGTAGTAAATATTATTATTTCTTTTTCTAGCATTTTTTAAAACCTCTTTTTTACTTTTTATAAATCTATTTTTTAATACCTCTCATTATCTTCTTTAATAACCGTATTTATTAAATAATGTCTTAACCCTTTAAAAAAACTAACTTCATCTGGTTTAGATAATCCATTTTTACCATCGGAATATCTATACGTTTTATAGTAAGCTTTAATTTCTTTACCATCATCTGACACCTCTATATCAAGGGTTGGAAGATTTTTAGGGTCTGGATTTATTTCATCTTCAAAAACAATTTCAACTTGTTCTGCTAATTGAAATTGATCTTCAAAACTGTTTAAGAAGTTAAAAATTTCAAAACTGTATTCTGCTCGACTTAAAAAATTATTTTGCCCTGCAATATCGTATGTTATTTTTGCTATCATAAGTATACTTTTTCTTTCTATTCTTTTAATATTTCCTTTTCTAATTTTATTCTCTTTACTCTGCACAAAATCATTGGTTCTCGATACAATTTTGCAAAAAAGCAAAATCACTCGAACTGACACTTACTACTCCATTTTGCTTTCTTTAAACACCTCCTCAAAATGCGCCCAAGCTACCTTATAATCTTCTACACGGTCGCATTTATCAAAAGGGGCGTGGTAGGTTACTTTTTTGCCTTTGTATAACTCACTTTTTTCTATGGTATGCTCGTAAGTTTCTCCTGCTTTTAAATCTTTAATTGTTTTCCAAACTGATCTTTCTACTCCTACGCTTACTAGCCCTAGGCTATTAGTAAAAACTACATTCGAATTTGTATCATACCAGGTATCATCTTCATATTGTTGCAGAACAGGGAATTGCACCTCATAAATTAAAATTAGTTCAGATAATGTTATACCCATTGCCATTGCTACCAAAACATCTATTTCAACAAGTGCGTATCTTCTTTCAAATAAATTTCTCAAAGGAGTGTCAATTGACCATTTTTTTTCTAGTTTAGATAAGGACTTTAATCTTTTATCTTTTATTGACCAAGAATCTTTAATTTTGAGTTTATTAAAACTATTTTCCCACAAATCTCTATACCCAGTATTTAAACAATTTAGAAGCAAGGTTCTTAGAATAATTTGAGATTTATATTTTTCATCAACCCTAATAGGCAGTTTTTTTAGACTTTCTTCATAAAGATTTGACTTTCCATTAACTTTAATAATAAAATCAAAAACTATAGAACTTGATAATCCAGATAACTCTAATAATGTTTCTTGATCTTTAAACCGTATGGATATTAATCCATTAACGTGACTTGTTTTAGGCGGAATAAGAGCTCCTGAAAGAGTTCTTTCAGTATTTATATCAACCATTTTTCTAAACACCATTTTATATGATTGAATCCAGTCCCAAATATCATTATCTGTGGCAGAGTGTTTACTTTGATTAAAAATATAATTAGTTCTTGGAAAGAAACTTTCTGTTACTTTTTCTAAGTTTACATTATCATAATCTCCTTTTAAATGACTCTCAAGTTTAGCGCTTTTATAAACTGGGTTTGAAACAAAGATATGTGGCCCTGAATATATCATTTCGAAATTATCTAAAACAGGGTTTTTAGTTTCTCTAATTATCTTTTTACTTTGTAAGTCATTTGTTTCGTGCCACCCTTCTGAAATTTTATACTCAGTATCTTCTATTTTAAATCTGTAATTTCCAATTTTTTTGAATACATTTACTATATCTACAGAATGTAGAGAAACTAATTTAGACCCTTCCCACATAGAAATATCACCTATAGTACTTGAAATTGCCTTAAGTACATCTATATCAATATTAATTAATCGAGATTTAGACCCCTTAATATTCCATTCATATTTATTAGTAACAAGGTTTTTAACTTTTATTCCTCCACCATAAGAAGTATCATTACTTGTAAATATTACATCTATAGTAGAGGCATCGTATAAATTATTGATATTATAAAAATTAACATCTCCTTTTTTTCCACAATAAACATTTACACTAAATAATCGTGTTCGCGCTACTTCAGTGAATAATTTTTTTTGATTTTGATTTTGAAATTGAAAATGAAATCTCAACCTTTGATAAACTTCTTTCCTCAAAATATATCCATTAGGATCATCATAAATCCCTTCTGGATGAATAAGTCCCAAAAAACCTTTCTTAGAAACCCAATGAAAACCATTTTCTAAAATACATTTGTACAAGTTGGTCTGTTGACCTTTTAATAAGGGGTAATTTTGATAAGCATTCATAAAAACTGCAGAAGCCTCAGTTTCTATATACTCGTTAAAATAAGCTTCTTTTTGATTCTCGAATTCTAAAAAACTTTTTTGCAATTTTCGTACTTCAGGTGCTTTTGTTTTACGTATATCTAATTCAGGAAAGACCTCACTCATTAAGCCTTTTTCTTCAAATTGTAATTTTAACCAAGGAGGATTTCCAACAGCTACATCAAAACCACCACGTTCTTTAAACACCTCTATAAACTCTAACTGGTAATGAAAAAAGTTATTGTTAGCTGCTAATTGGTTTACAATTTTGCTGCGTTCGTTTTTAAATAAGGAATCTGGGTTGCTTTGTAAGGCTTCACCTAACTTTTTAAGGGCTGCAGCTTTATCTTTTCGGTAACTTTTAAGTGTGTATTGGGTATTTGGTTCTTCAAATAAACTGGCTTGTTTTAAGGTTGGTTTTGGTAAAAGCTCTTCTTCTACTTCTGTTTCTACCTCTTCTAATAAACTTAAATCTATGTTTATAATTTTTTCAATGTCATCATACCATTGTTGGCGTGTTGGTAGCTCTTTGGCATCGCGCATGTCCCAAAACCATAAGGCACACCAATAGTCCATTATGAGTTTTAGCTTATAATATGGTGCGTTGGTATTGTTACGTTGTGCCGCGAGTTGTTCTTTTTCGTCGTAAGAGCGTAACCCTAATTGGCCTTGTTCCGCATCTTCATAAGCGCCAAAAAAACCACCTTTGGTTTTGGTTTGTGCGTTTATACTTGCTTGAAACTTGTAATGTTCTTCTAATAAAACATCTACCGCTTTTGAGAGTTTTTGTAAACGTTGGTATTCCTCACCATTTATAGGTGCACAAAAATCGCTCTTCCAAGCACTTACACGTTTCGCTTCTTCTTCAAACTCATTTTTTAAGAGTTTAATTTTTGCAGACGGCACCATGTTTTTATCAGGTAACAAGAAATGGTAGATTTCATCTTTTCTACGTTGTATGCCTCCATTGGGTTTAAAATGTAGGTGCTTTGGTGCTTTGTCCCACCATTCTTTTTTAATCGGTTTTTCACGTTGTTTTTTGGTACCGACTTTAGAAAACTCTACACTAAACGCTCTCTTATGATACACTTTTAACCATGCACCCACTACTGCGTTTCCCACTCCTAAACGATACCCAAAAAACGGGGTTTCCATATCTTTATGAATGACGTTTAGCCATAAAGATAGTTTCCCCAGCTCTATTGCTGTTGGGTTTAAATCGACACCATAGGTATTGTTAGTTGCGATGTAGGCTTTTACCTTTTGAAGTTCTTCACGAAACTTTTCAGGCGATATTTTTTGTTTGAGTTCTTTTTGGCGATAACTTAAATAGGCTTCTGCCAATTGGTTGATGAGTTCGTTGTGGAAAGCAGCTGCACCCATGGCAGGTTCTAGCAATTTGAGTTCTAATAACTCTAGTGCTTTCATTTCGCCATTTTCTACTTTTTCTAAAATAGATTTCAGTGTGTATTTTACTGTACATTGTGTTAATACTTCTGGCGTATAGTATGATGCTGATTTTTGACGATCTCTACCACTTAAACGGTATACAAATTGTCCTTTAGGGATGACAACTTCTTTGCCTTCTTTGTTTTTTAAAACCTCATCATCATCAAAATCATCACGACGCTTTCGTGGCACTAACAACGTACCTTCTTTTGGTTTGTTTTTTGGATGTACTTCTATATAATCTTGCTCTGCGTAAAACCCTCGAAATGCGAGTAAGCTTTCGTACACAGAACCTAATTGGTTAATTCCTAAATTAGCGTAGGAAATTCGACCTCTGCTTTTACCTCTCGCTTCTCTAGAAAGTGATAATTGACAAATAACATCTTGCCATACATAGTTTCTAAATTTTACGCCTTTTAGTTGGTTTAGTTTTTCATCATCAAATAATGGTGAATCAATATGACGTATTCTAAAACTTTTATTTTTTAAATTATTTACCTTATCACCATCCTTTAATTCAATTTCCTGGTTTTCATCTTCTCTATAACCATTACTCATTAACTGAAATAATTGATGCAAAGATTCATGAAAGAAATAGCCATTTAAACTATGATCGGTAATTAATTGCGCTTGTTCTAAATCACGTAACATTTCTAAGGAATATCCTTTTTGATAAGTGCTGTCGGAAATAGGTAAAATATCTAAATCTGCTCTAGATTCTGCATAAAACACAAATAACAAACGATAAACAATACTTAAACAATCGTCTTTAACTTGGGCTTCAAAATTATCATCAGTTTCATCAAACTCTTCAGAAAGTACTTTTTTACGATAGTGTATGGCTTCATTTGCTAAAGCTTCCACCGCGTGGATGATTCCTTCTTTTAAATCTTTAGTTACTTCATAGGCACTTTTGTGACTGTCTTCTTCTAGTTGGTCCATCAACACCATGTCGCTTTCTGGTGACAACATTTCTTTAGACAATAATAAATAGAATAAGGAATAATAAGAGCGAGTAACCGTAGCTTCCGAAAAGAATTCTTCAATATTAAAATACAAATAAGAACCTCTAAACCATTTTTCTACATCAATTAAAAACATCACATTTCCTGCTAGCAATAAAATATATTGCGGACGTTCTTTTTGATCTAACAAACACAATTGCGAAATTGCCTTATTGATAATAACAGGTGATATCTTTAAATCTTCAGAAACAGTAAAAATATCTTTCCATTGAGCTCTGTGATATTTTTGTTCTTTTGTCTGAATTTCTTCCTCTTCAATATTGTAACGTTGTTCAAACAAACCATCTGGCTCTTCATCACCTTCTTTTATTAATGGCTGCATTTCCATCACCATCATGTGCAACTTATCTCCACGATACAATTTATGGCGCACTGGCAACACTTCTGTTTCACTAAAATGAAAAGGATCGTTGTATTGATGATGATCACCATCGTATCCCAAAGCATTTAACAAATGTGTGTGAAACTGATGGGTTTTATTTATTTTATCTCTAGTTCTTAACCGACCTTCAATAATCTCTCGTTTGTACTTAAAATATTTATCTTTTAAGGGACTTATGCGTTTTTGAAGTTCTTTTTGATCTTCTGCACTATACCCAGATTTGGCATGTACTTTTTTTACAAAGTCTTCATCGAAATAATTTGTAGCGAAAAAATCGCCTATGTTGTCTATAAACTTAATCATATCTATGCGTTAAAAAATACTGCCATTACTTTTATATATGCTTCCTGGTCTGCTAATCTCATTACGTTGTTTAAATATTGACTTGATTCTGCCGTAATGGAGTTTATTTCTACTAGTTCTTTTTCTTTTTTATTTTTCATAAAATTTGTCTCTGCAGTATTTTCAAATTTTACTTCTAACTGTTCCAAAGAAGCAGCTTGCCATTTCATAACTCTCTCTTCATGCTTTACCATTTCTTCAAACATACTTGACGAAAGTTTTCCTTGTAAACTTTGCATATGTTTGTGCTGTGCATAATCTATGGCAACAGGTAAACTTTCTTGCAATGCATTTAACTCTTCTGTAGTTATTTGCTCATTAAATAATTCGTCTTGCAATTTGTAGGTCTCTAAAAACTCTAGAATTGACAAATTTTTAATTATTTTATTTTCTGAAACTCCTACCACAAAGAAATCTGCAATAACTGGTTGTCCCAAATTATTAGACACCTGACCTTGTAGAATATACCAAGCTGAATTTTGTGGCAGTTTTGTACTTAATTTTGCTGCCAACGCTTCATTTTTAGGAACACTCGCTTCTAACTTGGTCATGTAATATTTAATAGCAGGATGCAAATCATACAATATTTGAAACTCTGCCCATTCATCCGTTTTTTTACGTGCATTCTCAATAGACTCTTGTACTAAATCTCTATTGGTGGTTAGTTTAAAAAACTCTTTGACCTTTGGTTTGGACTCTGGTGGTAAATCGTATAAAATTTTATTAAGTTCTTTTGTATTGTTTAACTCTAAAAACTCGTCTTGTTCAAATATTGTAAAGTCCTTTGATTTTATTAAATTATCACCATTTAACTGATTGAAAAGTGCAGTATAATATGAAAAATCTTTATTAAAGATGGTTAACTGTTTTTCAAAAGGATTGTCTGTAATTGTTACTTTTGTAGTATCATCATCATTTATAAAAGCAGCACCATAATCGAAATTTTCTAATTCCTCTAAGAAATCTTCATCTTGCTTTTCAATGGCTTCTACTACTTTATTTGCTTCTTCATTGGCATTATACAATTGCATAATAGAACCAATATCCCCTAAAGTTTTATGCTTTTCTTCCTCTTTTTTAGTTAAGTTATTGATAATGTGTAAATCCGTTCTTAAAGCTTCATCATCTGTTTTACCTACTAAATAATAGATATAAGGTATATTTTTTTGACCATAACGATCTATACGTCCGTTTCTTTGCTCTAGCGTAATTAACGACCAAGGAATATCGTAATTAAACATTCGATTACAGTAATAATGTAAGTTTACACCTTGTGAACCCGCATCTGAACACAGTAAGATTCTTACCTTACTATCTTCTTTTCCAAAATCTTCAATGATACGCTGTTGATCTACATCAGAATTTGAACCACTGAAAGATTGAATAGCCTCTTCTTTTAATCCAAAATCACGAACTAAGTTTTCTTTTAAATACTCTAGCGTTCCAATTCGTTCTGCAAAAACGACATATCTATCGTCTTTCTTTTTACCAGACCACCCCAACTCCATTAAAGTTTTCTTGAACTTTTTATATTTACTGTCTTGTTTTGATTTTAAAATATCTTCTAAATAAACTCTTAACTCATTTAAAACATCCAAACTATCTTCAAAATTGGTTGACTGACCACCTATATCTTTTATTTTTTCAATTCTATTGTTGATAGACATTAAAGCTGCATAAGGAGAAGACATAAACGATTTGAATATCATTATAGAAAATAATAAATCATCTTTAGATTTCTTATTTTTTAAAGCCTTCAGTCCTTGAATTTTTAATGTTTGTTGATAACGTAAAAAAGCTAATTCTTCTGAAGACAGGTCTGTTTCTAACCTAATGATCTCACGATCTTGAAAATTTGCTCTTACAGCATCTTCTGTAATGTCATTTTTAAAACGTCTTACATAATATGGTTTTACATCTTCACTTGTATAATTACCGCTTTTAGGAATTGCAGTAGGCTCAATCATATTAATAAGATTCGCGAAACTTTCTTTTTTACCATTGTGAGGTGTCGCAGATGTTAAAATTAATGACTCACACTGTTTTGCTAAAAACTGAGCTAGATCTCCACGTTGACTTTGGTTGTTTGCCACTGTATGGCATTCATCAATCACAATAATATCCCATTGTGACTTTTCTATGTAATGTCTAAATTTTGCATTATTTTTAAGGGTATCGATTGAAACAATCGTCTTATCGTAATAATCAAAAGGGTTTTTATTAGCTGGTAATTGTGTTTTAATTTTGGCAATCCCGTCGCTATCTAGCCTTACCAATGGTACTGCAAAACGATCCCATAATTCTTGTTGAAATTGACCTAAGATTGATTTTAAAGCCAATACCATGATTCGCTTTCCTTTTCCTCTTTTCATCATTTCAGCGATGAAAATTCCAACTTCAATTGTTTTACCTAATCCAACTCCATCAGCAATTAATAATCGAGGTCTAGGTAATTGTAAAGCTGTTAATGTTGGTGTTAATTGATATTCAGAAACATTAAAAGCTGCTTTAGTAGCAATGGTAATTTTATCAGAATAGATTGTAGAATTTCTGATATGTGTTTCTATGTATAATTTAGATTTTCTGTAACCGCTTTCTGTATCTGCAATAAATCTTGTGTCATTCGGGTCGACTGGTTTTATTTCACTATCGATTTTTGTATCAAAAGCGAAACGCATCCCCTTCACTAACTCACTTATTCCTTCTACATCTAAAAGCTGACTTCCATCAGAATTATTTATAATATTGGTAATTAAGAAATCTTCTCCCCTTGTTGTAATTCTTTGTCCAATGGCAATTGGTTTTCCCTTCATATTTGTTGGGTTATAATCTTATTTAAATTTACTTATTCGCTTTTTAAGCTATTTATTATATATCTCTCAAACCTTGTTTTTCTTTAAAAAAAGTGCTTGTCGTAAATTAAATTCAGTGTCTTTTGAGCAATTTTAACTAGCAATACATAAAAACTAAAGATATATAATCTGCTTAAATACCACAATAAGAAACAAGCAAAATAACAAGAGAAAAACGTATCCTTTTTTGAAATTTAAAAATAATTAAATGATTTCGGAAAATATTACGGTTTCCCATAATGACATTAAAATACTTATTCTAAATTCTTTTAAAACACACAACAATACCATCCTACAAATGGAAATATAAATCACCACATTGGGTTTGGTGGTAAGTTTTTAATTAGACTCAATGATGCGTTAATTATACGTACAATTAACGCATAATAGCCTCTTTTTTATTTTTCCAAGGTGATTTAACTACAAATCAACTCCAAAAACTTTTTCCAATAAATAATTACGAGACTCCTCATCTGTAATTAAATATTTCTTTTTTGTAGATTCTTTTTCAATTGTATTGATTTCTTTTTTGATCATCGAAAAATTATCAACAACAAAAGAACGGATATTAACTTCTATTTTTATCTCACCATTTTCATCAGGAAAAGTTTCTGCAAGATCTTTTTGATGCTGTTCGTATAGATCTGCCTGCAATTTAAAATAGGTAATGTATTTTTTATAAAATTCATTCGTTCCATTTTCTACATCTTTAACCATCTCATCACACCAACACTTCATTCCAAGTAAATGGTTTAGATAATTATTGTATAAAAAATTAAACTGCGCCTCCTTTAATGTTGCATAATAATCTACTAAATCAAAAAGATTCGCTCTTAACTCACCACCTTTTCTCAACATCTCCATGGTATCATCCTGCACATCGACATAACTAACAACCTCTTTAGCTTTGGCAACAATTAACCGATCAAACAACCATTCTGTGTTTTTCTTTTGCTCGTCATCAACTTCGTCCTCTACTAAACTTTTAGAAACATACAATAAAAGAGGGTAAGAAGCCCTATCCCTTAACTCGTTATAAATTTCGTGTTGCTTTGGTTGTTTTTCTGACATTTATTCAAATAATTTAGAGTAATCTTCTGGTAATTCCGCATCAATATCTCGTAAATACTTTTCTAACGAAACCATAGAAGTATGCCCTGTAATTAACATCAAACTACTTTTCGCTTCAAAAGGAGTTGCTTTTTCTCTTAATTTTCGATACAATTTAGAAATAAATGTATGTCTAAAACTATAAATCCCATGATCTTCTGTCAAACCAAATTGCTCTTTTACAACACTTGAAAAGCGTTTAGAAAAATGATCTCTTCTATTAATCTCTTTCGCATCCCAAAAAGCACCTATTGTTTTAGGGGTAAACAAATATGATTCTTTATCTAATTCTGATAAATCTGGTAATACTTCCCATAAGATATCAGGAATTATTTTTGTTTTCTTAGCACTCGTTTTTGCTTTATACTGAATCCTTCTTTCATCAATATTAATGTCTTTTATTTTTATTCTACAAACTTCAATAGGTCTTATAAAACAATAAGAAACAAACTTTATAAATAACAATAAATGAGGATCTTCTTTTTCTAAATATTTAAATATCTTTTTTTGTTCTTCTAAAGAGTATGTTTTATGTCTTTTGGGTTTTGATGCTAAAATTGGTATGGATTGAATATAGTTTTCATCCACCAATTCATTGTCTTTTAATACCTGAAACAAACTCCCTAATTCTGTTCTATAATTATTTCTACTTCTTGCACTTGTTCTTAAAAGAATGGTATTTAAATACTCTATTATATCTTTTCTATCAATACTATTTACATGCTTCTTATCAGGATAATTCACCTCCATCCACGCAATAAACTTATTACTCTTTCTTCTATAGTCACTAATCGTCCTTTCACTTACTTCCTTTTCTTTTAATTCTAAGGCAAGATCAAAAGCTTTTGTAATAGAAATTACATCATTTTTAACTTTTGCAATTGTTTTATTATCATTTGCAATTGTTTTATCGTCATTTGCAATTGTTTTATTATCATCAGCAATACTTTTATCGTCATTTGTAATGCTTTTCTCTTCCTTAACAATGCTTTTCGTTTTACCGCCGCCACTTTCTACTCCTAAAACAATTGCATGTTCGTCTATAGCTTCTTTTACTGCAGACTTTATAGCATCATTTAAATAACTTGGAACTCCCTCTTCTTTTAAAACTTCTTCTTTAGCTTTTTTCTTCGGTGCTTCTTTCAAAAAAGGATCTTTCAATTTTTGATGTAAAATAGTATTATCTTCAAACGGATTAAATCCTTTCTTCAATAAAAAAAGTAAATTTTTTCTGTATGAAGTTAAAATAGTCAACCGTGCTTCTTTGGTTTTGTAATTGTTCACTTTTCCGTAAATATTCCCCATACGTTTCATTTTCCCTGTTTCTGGATCTTTAAATGAAAAATACACATACCAACGCTTGGAGAGGTTTCCATTTGCTGTATAAATTTTTGGGGGTGAAAAAAGTGGTAAAACTTTTGAATCGTGTTCCAAATCGTGTTCAATTTTGGAAGTAAAGGTAATGAATTCGAGAATTGATTGCATAAAAAAAACAGTTTAGCGAACTAAACTGTTGTTTTATACTGATTTAAAGTAGTAGCGGGAACTGGACTCGAACCAGTGACCTTCGGGTTATGAGTTTGACAAAAACCCCATAAACCATCCTATTTTGATCTAATTTATATAAAATCGTGTACGTTTTCGTGTACGTTGATTAATAATTAATTTAAGTAAAAATAATAAACAAATTTGAGTGACACAAGAATAAAAACTAAAGACTTTTTAAAGTTGTAAACTCTCCTCTATTATATTAAAATAATACTACTCGTTTTAAAAAATAAAAAAAAGAGCAACAAAAATGAAACAGTCTGTCAACAATAAAAAAAATCTAAGCCTTTAATTCCTAACATTTTTTTCATTAAATTTAAATTTTAAAATAAAGAATGAATATCTTACTTAAGAAAGTCCTGTTTTCTATAAAACTTCAGAATCATTTTTTTTAAATATTAATTCTAAACAAGCGTGATAATAAAAAGTAAAAACTTTTATTATCCGGAATATATAAACGGATAAACAATATATTTGTTTGCATATAACCAGTTGTAGCACATTACTGAAAAAACTATGAAAAATGAGTAAATTAATAATTACGAGAACTTCCGAATGGAATAATCGAGCAAGGAAATTTGGCATATATATCGATAACAAAAAAATAGGAACAATTTCAAACGGAGAAACTAAAGAATTTAATATTGATTCTGGAAAGCATAAAATTAATGGAAAAATTGATTGGTGTAGAAGTCCAATAATGGAATTTGAAATTACTGAAAACGAATCTAAAATAATAGAAATTGGAGGATTCAAGAATAGTAAAATAATTATGCCGTTAGGAATAGTAATAATGAGTTTATTTTTCTTGATTAAGTACTTGTTGAAAATTGAATCTAATTTTTTGATTCTTTTTGCAGGAATTGGATTTTTATTTCCGTTCTATTATATGACAATTGGTAAAAACAAATATTTAACGATACGAGAAAAATAAAAAACGTGCTACAACAACTGGTATATTTTATTGTTTGGTTCAAGCACACTTACGAAAATCCTCACGGATTTTCTTGGTCGGTAATTATTTACTAAATTTATAGCTAAAACACTCAACAAAACATACCAAAAACCGTTGCCATTAATTTAAAATGAACGTCATTAATTCAATATTTTCGATTTCTATAAGTTTGATTTTCCTAATCATTAATCTGAATAGCGGAATAAAAACGACTGAAATACAAAGCGGAATTTCGACTATAAATAAAGATTGCGGAATTGAAAACGTGACTCTGAAAACGGAACGAATTGAAAAGAAACGCAAGTTTTTATTTTGGACTTTAAGACATAAAAAAGTAATTGTGATTGACCGAATTATTGACCAAAATGGAAATAAGGTTTTTGAGAAAAAATCAGTTTTTATTTGCTCAATGGACGCCTGTGATACAAGAAAATTTAGTCGGATGAAAATAGTCGATAATGAAATCTGGATTTTTAGGCACGGCAAAAATGTGGAAAAAGTTAAACCTATTAATCGTTATAATTTTTGTGGAGATTATCTTGGGGAAAAAGATTGGAAAGACGGAGATTATTACGATGACTGAAATAAAAAAACTAATGGCAACAATGTATAAAAATAATTGCTAGATTAGTGCTTAACCAAAGGTCGTTGCAGTTTTGTTACGTCTGATTTTCCTGCGGAAAATCCTCGCACACAAAACCGCAACTATTCTTATACGTAAACGTTGTGTGCAATTACCGAAAACCTAAAAACTCAATGCTTGTATATAAATATCGAAGTGGAACAGAGAATGATATAAAAGCTCTTGAGAACAATCAATATTGGTCGTCTTCTATTGAACAATTAAACGACCCTTGTGAAGCAATTACTGACACAAAAAAGGTTAAAAAATTTCTGAACTATATTGGACAGAAAGTTGGAGCTAAAACTAAAGAGGACTACGATTTAATTAATGATAATACCGATGAAGTTTTATCGATGGATAATAAAATGGGGATTTATTCACTCTCTAAAACGCCATTAGATGAATTACTTTGGGCTCATTACGCAAATTCTCATAAAGGATACTGTATAGAATATGATTTAGACATTTTGCTAAAAACCGACGGAGGTAAACACGTTCATTCTTTTCCTGTTTTGTATTCAAATAAACCACCAAAAATTGGTTTTTGGGATATTATAAAAAACGAAAAAAATAGTATGATAAAAAAGTTCGCTTTTCATAAATCGAAAAGATGGGAATACGAACAAGAACATAGAATAGTAACAAGTAAAATAGGATTAAATTCCTATAATCCAAAAGCACTAAAATCAGTTTATTTCGGTCTAAAGATTAGCCAATCTGATAAAAATCAAATCATAAATTTATTACAATCAAGAGGAATTAGTTTTTATCAAATTGAATTAGAAAAAAACAGTTATTCATTTAAAACTGTAGAACTTGAGACAGATAAAGAACTAAAATCTAATTATTTAAAACAATTACCAACGTCAATTACAAATGGGAAAATTATAGAGTTTGAAATCTTAAAAGAGAAAATTTTCAACTTTTCAGGAATTGGAGAATTTAAAGTAATGTTGAAACAAGAGTTAAATAATTCAGAAATAGAAATTTTAATCAACTATCTGAAAAAGAACTTATTTTGTGACGGAAAAACATTATTTTTTGAGTTCTTTACTGACCTTAAACAAATTGAGAATTTACCTTGGGTTTCAGCAACATTGAAAGAAGAAAAAATAGAAATACAGTTTAACTATTAAAAATAACTGCACACAACAATGGCTATAAGTAATTGCTTGTTCTCGCCTACTTTGGAAATTCCTGCGGAATTTCTAACTTGGTGTGTACTTGTAAAGTTAAGTGTTAAACCACGCAACTACTCATAGCCGAGACCGTTGTGCAACATAAAACAAAATACGAAAATGAATAAAAAATTGACTTTATTATTTTCAATTTTTATACTATTGAGCTGTAATGGAATTAAAAAGGAAAGGAATATTGATGGAAACTGGTATTCGAGTAGTTTAATAAAACTTGAAAATGGAGAAATTGACTATGCTGAAATTTTTATAAAAAACGATACTGTTCATATTTGTTCAGAATATGTCTTAATGATGTTTCCTAGAAATATGATTTTGGAAAAAGATTCGCTATTCTTCTTTTCAAAAATGGACTCTAATTTCAAAGGAAATATCTTAACGCAAACAAAAAACAGTTTTGAATTAGGTATAGATAATGAACATAAAAGAATATATTATAAATTAGAAAACGTAAAGAATCTTGAAAGTTTAATCAAAGAAGAAATAACAGAGAAAGAATTCTATTTTGAATTTAATGAACGAAGAATTAACCGATACGAAAAGTTAGGAATTGAAAATTAAATAAAATTACGTTGCACAACAACGTGTAATAAAAATTGCTTAATTTTAGCTTAACCAAAAGTTGTTGCTTTTTTACTCACTTCTATTTTCCTGCGGAAAATAGAAGTGAGTAAAAATCGCAACTTTTAATACACAAAACCGTTACCTGTAATTATGAAAAACATCCTGCTTGCCATAATATTATTTCCGATTTTGACTTATTGCCAGTCATCTAAAACTTATTTGGAATTAGTTGACGACGCAAAAACGAAGAAAAGTTCGGAACAAATTGAAAAACTGTTTATTGGAACGTGGGAATTTCAAAAATTGACTGATAAAAACGGAAAAATTATTACCGAAATAAAACATTTTGTAAACGACACAATTACTGCCAATGAAGTTGTTTGGAGACCAAGTATGCGGATTGAAAAAAATGGAACTTATAAACTAATTGGTTGTGAAAATTCGGAAAATTGTGAAAGTGGAAAATGGGAATATGACTCAAAAGAAAAGGTCGTTATAATGACCTTTGACAAACCACAATACAACGTTCCGATTGACAAACTTGCGCCTGGTCTTTTGGAACAATTAAAAAAATCTGGTTCTTTAATTGAGTTTACGAAAAACGAAATAGAAATAGCGGAAATCACTCAAACGGAATTGAAAGTGTTTGAATTTTTGGAAAGTGACGGAACTGAATTTAAATATAATTTAAAAGTGTATCGGAAAAAATAACTACAGGTAACACCGTATAAACTTTATTGCTAGTTGTAGCTCACTTGGGAAATTCCTTCGGAATTTCGCCGTTCGTGTTTTATTTAGTAAATTCATTGCTTAAACAACGCAACAATGCTTATACAACAGCGTTAGCAAACATTAGAATCAACATTATTCATTCCTAGAATTCTATTCATAATTACGTAAATGGAAATTAACTATAACATTGTCAGTTTAATCGATATACTCGGGTTAGTTCAAGGTGTGTTTTTAGGCTTGGTATTAATAATCGAGGGCAGACGCATAAAACCCAAGCTTTTTTTAGGCTTATTTTTAATTGCGTATTGCGCAGAACTCTTAAACTCAATCCTTCACGATTTAAACATTCTTGAATCTGAACCTTGGTTGCTGTTTTTACCATTTAACTTTTTTTATTTAATACTTCCTTTATTCTATATATATGTTAAAGGAATTTCTAATATTAATTTAACTAAAAAGAAAATTGTACTCATCCTTTTGCCTGGAATACTAGAATTTATAAGTTATACAGTACTTTTTATGCTAAGTGTGGGTACAAAAGTAAAATTGCATAATTCAGAAAGTTTTTCTAATGTATTGTCTCTGATTGAAATATTATCATTTGCTTATTCAATATATTATATCTTTCTAACTATTAAATTCATTAATAAGCAAAAAACAAAAGTTGAAGAATTTTACTCAAATACAGAAGGAAAATTACTCACTTGGGCAAAGGGTGTTCTTATGTTTCTGTTTACCTTTCTGATTATTATATTGTCTTCACTTTTTTTAGAAGGAATATTTTATGATGATTACATCTATCCAGCCATTTCATTAATTAATGTCGTTTTTATTTTCTGGATAGGGATTTCCGGTATAAAGCAGTCTAAGCTTTTTGTTACTAAAATCGCTAGTATTAAAAAGATAGACCATCAACAAAGTGATGTTAATGAAACCAATAATAGATTAAAAACTAATAATAAAGATCATTATGAAAAGTTAATTGCATTAATGGATGATGAAAGATTATTTTTAGAGCCCAATTTATCTTTAGCAGATGTGTCTTTAAAACTTAAAATAACGCAACGGAATTTATCGGAACTCATACGAGACGAGTCTGACAAAAACTTTAATCAATTTGTAAATCATTATCGAGTAGAAGAAGCAAAAAAGTTATTATTAGATACTTCAAACAATCATTTAAATATGTTAGGAATAGCTTTTGACTCAGGATTTAGCTCAAAAGCAACATTTTATAGTGTTTTTAAAAAACACACTTCCCTTACACCTACATTGTTTAAAAACAACATATTACCACAAAACTACACGAGTCTATAATTATGTAATAAGTCTAGAAAACGGTTTTCTAGACTCAACAAGCCTTTTTTAAGACTTAAAAAATAGTCCTTGGCCGTATCTTTGCACCAGCAAATCAAGAATTAGAATTATGAAGACTAATAAACTGACTTTGATGGTAATAATCTTTATCTGGATTCTTTTCATTTCTTGGGAATTACTTGTAACAGAATGGAGTCTTATAAAAAACAAAGATGCATTTAGGGTAGACCTACTTATTATTTTTCCACTACTTCAGTTTATTACAATTTATACATTAATTAAAGTATTTAGTAAAACCAAAATAACAAAATAAATAATTGCGCAAAAGTGCGCTAAAAATTAAAAAAAATGAAAATTAAAAATTTATTTAAAACAGTAATTTGCTTATTAACTTTAAGCTTAACATTTAGTTGTTCTAGCGATGATGATTCTATGAAGCCACCAACAGATAATAGTAACTTTACAACTAATTCCAACACAGATTTTTTTATAAATTTTGATGGGACTGTAAATCTAATAGTTTCGGGAACTTTTCAAGAAGATAGTGGTTTTGGGACAGTAACAGACAGAGGTTTTGTTTATGGTACTTCATCTAACCCTGAAGTTGGTGCTAATAATACTTCAGGTATATCTGGTAATAATTCTGATGCAACAGGTTATATAGAAAATTTAACAAGTGGTCAAACTTATTTTATAAGAGGTTATTTTGAATACAGTGATGGCACTCATTTCTATGGAAACGAGATACAAGCAAGTACTGATGTTGATGCGAGTACTAGTAGAAATGTTACTTTAGATATAGAATCAGACGCGTTTTTAATTCAGACAGACTTTATCACAGTAACATTAAATATTAATAATGTTGTTAAAGAAATGCCTATAGAATTTGGTGTTGAATATAGTGTAAATAGCGATTTCACTAACAGTAGTACAAATGCAATTGAGAATTTTGATGGTATACATAACGAAGGTACTATTGTAATTACTAGTTATTCTGCTGTAGCAGAACCTCTAATGTCAGGAACTCAATACTATTTTAGGCCATACGTAAAATATGCTGACAATACAGTAACAAATGGCGGAACTAGTATAGCTAATTTCGCTACAAACTAAATAGAATAAAACGTTTGCTAACAACGTATATAAAAAATAGCTAATTAAGCGCAAATCATAATGGTTTGCGCTTTTTTAATATCTTTAGGCAAAGAGAAAAGTATTGAATACCTAAACGCTACTTTTCATATACAAGACCGTTGGTACAATTTAAAAAAAAGTTCACTAATATAGTGAACTTTTTATTTTTTTATGTATATTTGCAATATGATATAAGAAAACTATGGAAATAAATTTCGAGAAAGATTATTTAAAAGAATTATACGAAAACGGAAAGGCTCGAAGCAAAAAACATAGGTTTCAACCAAACGTTATTAAAAAATATATACAAACAATAGACAAATTAAGAGTTGCGAAAAATACAGAAGAATTATATCCTATTAGAAGTTTAAATTACGAAAAATTAATAGGAGATAAAAAAGGAATGGAATCTGTTCGAGTGGATGGCAAATATCGGATAGAATTTATAGCTTCTTTAGAAGGAGAAGAACCTAATTGTATTACAATATGCTCAATTATTGAATTGAGTAATCACTACAAGTAATCACTTAAAGAGAACACACGAAAAGATGGCAACAAACAAAGTATTAACACCAGCACAAGCGACACATCCAGGAGTCTTAATTAAAGATGAAATAGATGCAACCCCTAATTTAAACCAAAGAACATTGGCTAAAGAATTAGATGTAAAACCTTCGTTTTTAAATGAAATAATCAAAGGGAAAAGACCTGTAACAGCAGATATAGCTATTTTATTAGAAAAAATACTAGGTATTTCAGCAGATTATTGGATGAAATTTCAATCGCAATATGAGATTGATAAAGCTAGAGTAAAACAAAAGAACATTAAAAAATTAAAAAACATTGAATTATGGAACATAATAAAAGAATATGTTCCAGTTCGATATTTTAAAAAACAAAATTATTTAAATGATGATATCGAAAATGATATTAAAAAAATAAAGTGCATTTATCAAGTAGAAACTATAGATGGATTAATATCTGCTTTTTCTAAAGATAAATTTGCATATTATCGTAAATCAGAAAAATTAAAAATAGATGATAATAATATGTTTGCTTGGAATTCACTAGCTCAATATGAAGCGAAAAATCAAAAAACGAACACTTTTAATTTTGATAACTTAAATCAACTTTGTGTAAATTTAAACAATATATTCTATGACAACTATGATACAGCCGAAAGAGTAAAAACGGTTCTTAATCAGTTTGGAATTAAAATGTTACTTATTGACAAACTAGAAAAAACACCAATCGATGGATGTTCTTTTTGGTCAGGTAAAAACCCAGCTATTGCATTAACATTAAGACATAATCGAATTGACAATTTTGCTTTTACAATAATGCACGAAATTGGACATATTGACTTGCATTTAAGAAATGATAAAAACTTAAAATTTATGGATTTAACTAAAAAACAAAATCTAAATAAATATGAGAGTGAAGCTGATAATTATGCCCAAGAAAAATTAATTTCTAAAGAAGTATGGATAAATATATTAGAAAATCATCTACCCCTCAATGATCATAAAATCAAATACTTAGGAGATGAATATAAAATAAATCCTGCCATATTATTAGGACGAGTTTGCTACGAAATGGATTACTATGCAATGAAAACTACAATAGATAAAAAAATGAATTAATATATTTAAACAAAAAAAATGAAAAATAAAATACTTTTTATAGCTATACTATTAATTATTACTAGTTGTGCAAAACAACAAGATTTAACAAATTGTTTAACAGGAGAACCTGAAGGGTTTATTTCAGGAATTATTCACGGATTAATAAGCCCATTTGCTTTTATTTCAATGTTATTTAATGACGATGTGATTATTTATTCATCAAATAATGATGGAAAATGGTATGCATTAGGATTTATCATTGGAACTGGTGGATTCACAAAAATTATAAGCTTTGTTAAAGATTTTTTTAAAACCAATAAAAATAAAGAATCTAATCAAAATACATAAAACTGTTGCCAACACCGGTAACCGTTGCACAACCCATTAAAAAAATAAAAAAACATCTTTTTCAAGCCCTTTTTAAGGGCTTTTTAATTTTTAAGAACTGCTATTTTTCTAAATTTAAATTGGCTTATAACTATTAATATGGACTTTACATCGAGCTTTTTGTTCAAAAATAGCATTGCCAAGGCTTTTGCCTTACTTTTTACATTTTTAGTAACGAATTTTAAATACTTTTTCAAGTTATAGGCCATCGCAAAAAGATGCATCACTTTATTGGCTTGTTCTATGCCTAGAGTATTAATTTTTCGCATCCCCATAAATTGGGTCAAGGTGCCAAAAACAGGCTCTACTGTACTTTGACGTTTCGACTTCATTACCCTGCCTTTTGGGCTAGATAATCTTGCAATGTTACGTTCATATTCTTCTCGATAATATGTCACACTAAACTTCTTCTCTTTGGCCGTTTTTCCCAAACAACTTTTGGCTAATGGACAGGCTTTACAGATTAAACTCGATATTCGGTATTCCTTCTTTTTTGTTTGCGTCCGATAGTCTAAAAATACTTTCTTAAAGGGAACAATCTCATCATTTGGGCAGATATAATGGTCTTCTGATTTTATGTACTCAAATCTTTCTGGACCGCCTTTGTAAGTACCATGAGGTGGTATATAACTCTTAATTCCTCTTTGTTCTAAAAAGGCATAGACTTCTCCACTACTGTAGCCCGTATCTGCTAATACATTTTCCATGCGAAATCCTTGTTTCCATAATCTAGCTTGCAAACGCTCTACTATATCTTCTAAATACTGACTGTCTTTTCCATCTGCATGATAAGCTTTTATATCCGTAATTACATGGTTTGCTGTATCTACACTCAACTGACTGCTATAATTCAGCTTTCTTGCTTTGCCCGGTTTTACACTGATCCGTGAATCTGGGTCTGTGGGACTGTAGTGCGTTTTATTGCTCGTATAACGACTCCCTTTATTATTTGCTCCTGGACGTCCATCTTGTGTTTCTCGCCAGTTCTTATTGCGTGAAGAGATACTCTTTAGCTCTTGGGCATTGGCTGTGATGCTTTGTTGCTCTTTACTCGCCTTGTTTTCTTTCGCTTTGCGATAAACGACTTTATCGCGTTCACTAATCAATCGTACTGAGGCCAAATGAGCTGTTAGCTCTTGGACTGGTACTTTTAGCTCTAACCTATCCATACTTGCATTCGCTTTTACAGGCGCTGAATCAATAGCTTGTGTACTTCCTTTTACCATTCCTTTTTCAATACACATCGCCAAAACATGTGTGAATACTTTTTCATAAACAGCTTCAGGAAATAATTGGCGTGTGCGACTAATTGTGGAATGCCAAGGTAGAGGCTCATCAATATCATAGCCTATAAAATAAAGAATGTCTAATCGCATAGCACTATGTGCCATCAGTTGACGGTCACTGATGATATTTTCTAAATAACCTACTAAACATAATTTGAAAAATACAATAGGATCTATACTGGATTGACCACTTGAACCATAATAGCTTTTTGTCTCTGAATACAGAAAATCTAAATGAAGTATTTCTTTTAAAAGTCTGTAAAAATTGTTCTTGGGAACACGATCACTCAACTGGAAATTATTGAACAGTTTTTCTTGATAGTTTTTCTTGCCTTGCATTACTAAATATACGAAATTTCTGTATCTTTAACAAGTAGTTGTGCAACAAGCACACCGTATATAATTTATTGCTTGCAAAGTTTTTCTTACGAAAAACCTCGCGCACATAAAAGTCTGTTATTATTGGTTATTTTTAGCAAAATTTACGCAACAAATCATACACAACAACGTTGGCTATAATATAAAAAATGTACTTTCCTGAAATAGGTTGACTAAAAATTAAACACTTAATTATAGTCACTTATGAAAGCTCAAAAACAACCCTGGCGAAAAAAAACGTACGAAAAAGCAACTTTAGAACTCAAATTATTCGTCGTTGACCAAATTCAGAATGGACAGATTTCCACAAACTTTGCTTCCAAAAAATATGATGTTCCTAGAACTACAATTGGGTATTGGATCAAAAAATATAGTACTTTAGTCCAACAAAATACAGGTATGAGTAAATTAGATGAGATTAAAAAACTAAAGGAACGTATTGAAGAATTGGAGTTTGTAAAGGAATTTCAACAAGATATTATTGCTGACATGGAAATCATTACTGGAGTCGATTTGTCAAAAAAGTCGTTGCCCAAAACATTAGCGAAAGAGATAGAACTAAAAAAGAAAAACCGTTTAAAAGAAAATGGTTCTATGAGTGTTTTGGGATTAGTAAACAAGCCTTCTACAAAAGACTCAAAACCCAAGAAAACAAACGACTAAACGATGAAAAAGTCATCGCAATGATACAAGAATATCGAAAATTAGTTGGTATGAGAACTGGCGGAATTAAGTTATATGATGAACTTAAACAAGACTTTATAAAACAAGGTATTAAAATCGGTAGAGATAAGTTGTACGATGTGTTAAGGCTTCATAATTTACTTGTTCCTAAGCTTAAAAACTATGTGACAACAACAAATTCTAATCATCAATTTAGAAAATATAAAAACCTAATTAAAGACCAAGTTCCTACTCGACCAGAACAACTATGGGTAAGCGATATAACATACATTAAAACAGACAATGGACACAATTACCTAGCAATCGTTACAGATGCATATTCTAAACAAATTATGGGCTATAAATTAGATAACAACATGAAGACATCACTTTGTTCAGAAGCGCTAGAAATGGCTATTAAAAATAGAAAATACCCTGATAAAAAATTAATACATCATTCTGACAGAGGTTTTCAATACTGTAACCCCAAATACACAGCATTTGCAGAAGAAAATGGCATAATGATGAGCATGACAGAACAATATGATCCTTATGAAAACGCAATTGCAGAGCGAATTAATAGAACTTTAAAATATGAATATGGACTTAGAAATTGCATTAAAAACACTGCCATTGCTCAAGAAGTAACAAAACAAGCAGTATATATTTACAACAATTTAAGAACCCATTTTAGCTTAGAATTAAGAAAACCAGCTGAAGTACATTTAAACCCAAACATCAAATACAAATCATATCGAAGAAATAATGTAAATTTGACTGAACTAACAATTTGAAAACAAAACTAGTTCAAAATATTTTTTGCCTTCTAAACGGCTAAAAAAATCTTTTGAACGGTATAAATTAACCTAAAAAAAGGTCAACCTATATCAGTATAATACAAAATGAGATACAATAATCATCTTGAATTACATAAAACTGAATTTGAATTCAATGAATTTATTATGTTGAATCTTATTAATCCAGAGGTTGAAAGCTTGAATGGACTAAATGGAGAAATGCTAATAGAAGTAGATATTGAATTTGAAATTGATTCAAATAATATTCCTCAAAACATTAAAAAAGCAGAACAATTTAATGGAATACCACGAATGGTTTCTTTTAAAAAAGAGTTACTTAAAATTCAAGATGATTTATTTTTAAATGAGTGTATAAGAGTAATTACAGATTTTAAAAATTGGAAACAGCATAAAAAAGATAACCAATACATAAATATCAAATTCTTTAAAACAATTTATTTTGCTTATCATTCAGAATATTTTAGGAACAAAAATGATTTTGAATTAAACCCAGATATAAAACCTTATTTCAGAATTAAAAACGACAAATATGAAAGAATAATCAAATGCAAATATGGTTGTGATGGAGTTGCGAATTTATTATGTATTGTCGAAAAAAATGGAGAATTATCAAATATTGAACTAATTGGAATTAGCGGAAAGATATCAAGTGAGTTCGCAATAAAAGAATTGAAAACACTAGGGAATCTTGAACCTGCCATAAAAGATAGAAAAAAAGTAAGAACACAAATTGATTTATTAATTTATATATAAAAAATACTATTGCCAACACCGTGTATAAAAAATTGCTTATTTTTAGCTTAACCAAAGTTAGTTGCATTTTTGTAAACTCCTATTTTCCTGCGGAAAATAGCCGTTCACTTTAAACGCAACTTTCCATAACACAACAACGTTAGGCACAAGCTGAAAAAAACTTTAGTTAATGAATAAAAGAATAGCAAATAATTTAGAACGAAGAGCACAATTTGCTTTATTCGTGACTTCTTATTTACCTCTTTTCATTTTAATAATATTTAAACAGATTTATACTAATCTTTCCTTTCTGAATTATGGAGATTTTGATTTAGTTTCTATTAATCTATTTATTGAAAAATTTGGATTGTCAATAATATTATCATTTGTTAGCATCTATGGCTATTATGGAGCTATGAAAACTTTAAATAATATTCACAAATCTTCAGAAAATGGTTTTCCTGTAAAAATTACTGACATTAAAAATAAAAATAGTGAATCCATAGGATATATAGCTACTTATATCATACCATTTGCATTTCAAAACTTTGACAATTGGCTTGAATTAATTTCAGTTTGTTTTATAATCTATATAATTTACAGAGTCTATATTAATTCATCATTATTACTAATCAATCCAGTGTTAAATTTAAAATATTCAATTTTCGAGTTCGAATTTGAGGAAAATAAAAAATTAAAAAATGGAATATTAATTTCAAAAAATAATGAATTACAAGAAGATGATTTAGTTAAATTATATTCTATTGGAAATAAAATGTACTACTCGAAAAAAATTAAAAAATGATAGAAAAACTTTTAGAAAAAATTGAAAATGTTAACAATGAAAATCTTCATCTATATTTTATAACTCGTGTTTTAAAACCAAATGTTAAGAAAAGAACAAAAGTACTTGACAAATATGATTTTGAAATCTATCAAGTAGATATTGACCAAGAGATAACTAAACATCTTTATGAAATTTCTATAAATCAATTAAAATATGTTGTCAAAAAAAGATTAGAGATTACTGAATATGAAGCAATAACTGACGACACGAGGCAAGTTTTCACTTATGATGCTTCAAATAAAGCTATGTCTTTTTTAGATGTAGTAAAAAATAAATTGAAAAATAAATCCAAAATACCGAAAGTAAACAATCTAACTGAAATTGTTAATTCACAAGAATTATGGGCTTATAGTGTAGGTTTTTATGAAAGTGATAGTGATAAATGGATATACTCATTTCGAAAAATTTTAAAAGGTAAAGTAGCTGTTGATGAAGAGACTAATAAAAGTAAAAAATTATTTGGAACATTCAGAACTAAATTCAATACAGAAAGTAACAAATTAGAGATTTTAAAAGGAGAAACAATAAATTTAGACGAGAGAATCGATTGTATCTATTTTGAAGAAACATTTTATATTTTTCAAAAAACACAATTTGAACAAATTACAGGTTTAACAGAAGAATTTAAAGAACACGCTGAAACTATTGCTGACGAACTGATAGAAACAAATATGTTTGAAGGAATGGATTTGCTAAAAAAACAAATAAAAGAAAATCCTGCAATTCATAAAAAGTTAGTTAGATTAAAAAAAACAAATAATTATCAAAATTTAACTGAAAAATCATTGAATAAGATGATTAAAATAGCTAAAAGATATGGTGGAAAACTAAAGAAAAATAACGGAAAAATTGTTATTGAAAATGAGACAGATATTGATTTAACAATAAAAGTTCTTGTAGATTTTTACAAAACAGGAGAATTTTCAGGAAAACCCTATGGAACTTTTAGCGGAAAAGAATTAACAGCAGAAAAATAGCCTGTGCCTAACACCGTGTAAAAAAAATTGCTGGTTTTAGCATACTTACGAAAGTCCTCGCGGACTTTGAACTGCTCCCAAAAAGTTAGACACTATTTGAGGGTATTATTATGGGAAGAAAAGTCAAGTATGATTACGCATTTAAACTTCGATGTGTAAAGCAAGTTTTAAAAAATAACCAAACAGTTGAAGATGTGTCTAAGTTATATGGTTGTCATCATACAACCCTTCATGATTGGATTCGATTTTATGAAAAATATGGTAAAAAAGCACTATTACCAAGAAAAACAAAAGTGTATAGCATTCCTTTTAAACTTAAAGTTTTAAAAGCTATTGACAAAGATTCATTATCTTTCAGTCAAGCTTGTTTAGAATTTAATATTCCTACAAAATCTGTAATTATGAAGTGGCAACGTAATTATAAAAAAGAGGGTATTATAGGCTTAAACATTAAACCTAGAGATAAACCAAAATCTATGCAATTTAAGAGGGCTAAAAAAAAGTCTAATAAACCTTTAACAAGAGAAGAGGAACTTTTATTAGAAAATGAATCATTACGTGCAGAACTGGACTTGCTAAAAAAGTTACAGGCCTTAATTCAACAAGAGCAAAACAAAAAGCAAAAGCCATAACAGAATTAAGGCATAAGTATGATTTAGATATTTTATTATATCATATGAACATGGCAAGAAGTAGTTATTATTATCATCATAAAAGAAGTCTTATAGTTGATAAATATAAAGAGATAAAACTATTGATTCATCAAATATATCATCGTCACAAAGGAAGATATGGTTATAGAAGAATCTCTTTAGAAATCAACAAAATAGGAACTCTAATAAATCATAAAACAGTACTCAAGTTAATGCGTGAATTAGGTTTAAAAAGTTTAGTCAGAGCTAAAAGATACAAGTCTTATAAAGGGCAAATAGGGGAAACAGCTCCTAATATATTACAACGAAATTTTAAAGCTATTAGGCCAAATAAAAAATGGGCTACCGATATTACAGAATTTAAAGTTTTAGGAAAAAAACTATATCTATCTCCAATAATTGATCTCTTTAATAGAGAAATAATAAATTATCAATTATCTGAAAAACCTGATTTTAAACAAGTAGCTATTATGCTGAAAAAGTCTTTTAAGAAAATACCAGATCAAACAAATTTAATATTACATTCAGATCAAGGATGGCAGTATCAAATGAAACAGTATCGAAGATTATTAACAGAAAAAGAAATTACTCAGAGTATGTCTCGTAAAGGAAATTGTTTAGATAACGCTGTGATAGAAAATTTCTTCGGTATTCTAAAATCTGAATTGTTTTATATAAATAAATACAAGTCGATATCTCAATTAAAAAAAGAGATTAAAGTGTATATAAAATATTATAATAATGAGAGAATTAAACAAAATTTAAAGGGAATGAGCCCGATTGAATATCGAGCTAATTATTATCAAAATTAATTATAAATTTGTCTAAACATTTGGGTGCACTTCACTTTCTTGGTCGGTAATTATTTACTAAATTAGTTGTTTGAAACACGCAACAAACCATATACAAACACGTTAGCAAACATTAAATGAGAATCCGTCCAAAAAGTAAAACCAGTATTCAATATACACTAATAGCAAGTGGTTCTCCTATAATTTCAACATTTACTCCTCCAGAGGCATTTAAAAATGATGTCATTAGATTTATAAAAAGATGCCCTTTAGACTTAATCCAAATTAATAATTCCTTAAATTTTTATGAATTAACAAAAAGAACTATATGGAATGATGGTTATAACTTAAATGTTGTTAATATCCAAGACTTCGAAGAATTAAGTGATTTTATCCAATCTTCTGAGCATATTCAATTATTCTTTTTAGATGGAGAAAAAAACAGTCATATAAAACTCTTTAACAAGTTAATAGCTCTTAAAAATGACTTACACTATTTTTATTTCTACAAGAAAGAATACAAATCAATTAATAATAAGGTTGTTGAAACACCTCAAGAATTTATTTCAAGTATTATATTTAATCAAGATTCAATACTAAAAAGGTTAAATATTCCAAATCTCAAGTTGAATCCGAGTGTAACCGTTGAATATAAAGACTATAATGAATTTTATTACTTTATTCCAACACGAGGAAATTACAACATAATAAATAATCTAATTGGAAATTTTGGAGGAAAGAAATCTCAAGAATATGATGATGAAATTATCAAAAAACATTCTGAAGAATCAACAAAAGCAAATAAAAATAAATATTCTTTCGAAAGACAACAAAGCTATATTTCTCAAATTGAAAAAATAGATTTTTTTAATATTTTATGTTATAAAGAAAATCTAATTAAACAAGCTAGTGGAGTTGAACCAATATTATCACCTCTAATATTGATACTTCCTTTTCATAATCCTGACTTAAGAAAATTATATCAAAATACTGCAATAATTGATTTATTTCAAGTTGAGCAAACTCAAAACTATATAAATCTAATACAAAAAAAAGATGATGTTTCAATAAAAATGCAAATGGCAGGAATGGAAATCCAAAGAGAAAGAATTGCATATTTAGATGATGTTGCATTTTTACACTCTTCATTTTCTTTTAGTCCAATAATTAGGTTTCCTATGAAAGGAAAATCAATATATAGAGAATTATCTTTTTTTAAAACAGATTTTTTTCCAAATATAAGTGTAGCCAAAAATAGAAGAAAATTAAAAAAAACAATTTACAATTTTGGAAAAGCTTTAAAAACTCAAATTTTATCAAAAGAAATAGAAAAAGTTTTAAAAAACAGAAACGGTCAAATAGTTTGTATTTCCGATTTACCTATTGAGTGGTTATTACTAGATGGAATACCTTTGTCATTTACACACGATATCTGTAGACTTCCTGAAACTTCTCTACATGGTCTAATGTCTTTTTATACTAGCAACACAACATTAACATATTCCATTCCTGAAAATGTTTTAGAAAAAACATTAGTAATTATGGGAACGGATGAAAATGGTTTTAAGTTTTGGCAAGACCAAGTTTATGAACTTTCTAAAACTAAAAAATTCATTATAAGAGAATGCAAAACTCTTGAAGAAGTAAAAAAATGTATTAAAGAAATTAAGCCTGACATTTTAATTTTTGATTGTCATGGTGGATATGATAAAAGTACAAGAACAACATATTTATGTATTGGAAATGAAATACTAGACGGTAAATTTGTTATCGAAAATGAAATATTTGCGCCTATAATATTTTTATCTGCTTGCGGAACTGCTCCAACATATGGCACTATAAATTCAATTTCAAATGCCTTTTTTGAAGCTGGAGCAATATCAGTAACATCTACTTATTTACCCATAAGCATAACTTCTGGTTCTATTTTATACTTAAGACTACTTAATAAACTTGATTATGCTTCGAAAAATGTCATACATAAAAATTGGTTAGAATTCGTTTCACATTTAATAAGAACTTCTTCTATTAATGATGCATATTTATTAGCAATGGGTAAAAAAGAAAAAATAAATGAAATTGAATGGGTATCATCAAACACTAAATCTTTGACAGACTCATTAGTCTTTTATAAAAGGAGAAAATTATTTAATGAAATGAATAAAACAATTTCACAGTTAACAGATGATAAACGAAACTATTTTACCGAAACAATTCCTGAATATTTATTATATAGTAATCTAGGAAGAGGAGATTTAATCTTATTTGATAATTGGATAGAAAAACATAAAGAAAAAAACGTTTGCTAACAACGTGTATAATTAATTGCTTTGGTCGTTGCCTACTTGGAAAATTCCTTCGGAATTTTCTCGCGTTCGTTTTTGTTTACTAAATTAGTTGCTGAAACACGCAACTAACCATACACAAGACCGTTGCCAAAAATTGCCCAAAACCAAGCAAAACGTTGAAAAAAAAAACAATAAAACTTCTGAATTTAAAAATGTTAGACACTGTCACAATATTGAAAAATTCTGAAAAATTTAGTTTGTAATAAAGATTTAAAAAGTTTGAAAATTTTTAGATTCTTAAAATAAAGTTTGTGGAATATTCTCTCAAACTCAAAATTTGAAAAGGCGGAGAAATCTCGTTTTTTAAAAATAAAAGAAAACACTCAAATGTTGAGTTTCCAATTATTGCGGAATGAAAATCTTTGTGGAATTTTAACTCAAACGAAAATTTAAAATATGGAAAAATCTCGTAAATCAAAACGTGAAAAACCACTCAAATGTTGAATTCCAAATATTGCGGAATTAAAAATATTGGCGGAATTATCACTCCAACGCTAAATCTCGAAAATAATTACCAAACTCGGAAAAACAAAAAACAACTTTAGGCAACACCGTGTAAAAAAATTACTTATTTTTAGCTTTATCAAAGTTAGTTACATTTTTGTAAACTCCTATTTTCCTACGGAAAATAGCCGTTCACTTTAAACGTAACTTTCCTTAACACAAACACGTTGTAAGTAATTGGAGAGCAACCATCCAAAGTAAAATTATGAATTCAGTTTTTAGAGAAAAAATAACACGGGAAAACTACGAAGAGGAATCAAATTCGAAACCAAAATATGAAAAAACGAACGTTAATATAGTTACTCACGACAACGGAATTCCGCGCGCTCGAACTTATTCTTTACAATCTGAATTACATTTTACTGAATTTAAAGGATACTCAATAAAACACTTTATGGAAACTGATTTTAATTACTTCACTTGGCTTCCAAGAAATATTGAGAATTTTAGATATGATAAAAAAGTATTGGAATATGCTAAAACTTGTATCGACTTTTTAGAAAAAATTGAAAGTCATCCAATTAATAAAACGCATACTGATTTAGGAAAAGCAATTAGTCAAATTAATTATATGCTAAAATATGAGCATTGTCTTGATTATGAAAATGACAAAATTATGCTAAGAGTCTGGAAAAGCTATATCAACGTTGAATATTATAAAACGATATTAAATACACCACTTGAAAGGTTAATAAGACAATCAAGAAAAATTGAACAAGTAAGTTCTGAATACAGAAGAAAGTATTATAACGAAATAATAGAAAAATAAAACAACTACTTACAACACCGTGTATAATTAATTGCTTCATTGAGCCTACTTGCGAATATTCCTTCAGAATATTCACGGGTTCCTAAATGTTTGCTAACTTAGTCGCTTAACCACGCAACTAACCATACACAATCACGTTAGGCACAAACTAAGAGATAATGATAGAAATAGGAATTAAAGAAATAAAGGTTAATAAATTATTTGGACATTATACATATAACCTTCCAAAAGAACCAGAAACTAAAGAATTAAATAAACTTTTTATACTTTACGGTGACAATGGAGCTGGGAAAACTACAGTCCTTAATCTAGTTTTCTATCTTTTATCAACAAAAGATAAAAGTGGGTTTAAAACAAAGTTAGCCCAAACAAAATTTAAACTTTTTTCTATAAAATTAAGTAATGGAATAGAAATAGGAGCATCTAGAAAAGATTCAGTCCTTGGTTCTTACACTTATTATATAAAAAAAAACAATAGATATATTCATAGAGTCGAATTAGAAGTTTTATCCAACAATATAATTAGACTTGAATCAGGTACACCTGAAAATTTAGATTTCCTAAATCTATTAGAATATATAAAAAATCTAAATATCTCAATTTATTTCCTTTCTGAAGACAGAAAAATTTTAAGTAGTAAAAACTCTACGGATAATGATGATGATGATGATATTGATTTCAGGATTAACACCTCCAATATAGATTTTTCCCGAAATTATGAAAGAATAAGAACAAAAAAAATACTTAACGAAAACAGATTGTCACTTGAATTAACCGTGGAAAGATTCATAGATTGGATAAGAAAACAAGTTATACAAAGCTCAAAAATAGGAGAAACTAATACACTATATATTTACAGTGAATTAGTTAAAAACATTGACAAACCTAAAGAAAAAATACCACCTTTAACACAATTGTTAAAAAAATTAGACTCATTAGAAAAGAAGAGTGAAGAATTTACTAAAATTGGTCTTATTGACAAATTAGATTTTAAAGAATTTAAAAAATCAATAAATTCAATTAGTATTGAAAATAAAAAAGCTTTACCTAGTATTATACAACTTTTTGTAAATAGCACAAATGCAAGATTGAATGCTTTAGAAGGTTTATATGAAGTCTTGAATGATTTCATAATTGCAATTAATAAGTTTTATACTAATAAAAGTTTATCTTTTAATTTATCAAAAGGTTTTTCAATAAAACATACTTCGGGTGAATCTTTACATCTAGAAATGTTGTCTTCAGGAGAAAAACAACTATTATTACTTTTTATTAACACAATAACTGCTACTGACCAAGCGACAATTTTTATTATAGATGAACCTGAAATTTCATTAAATATTAAATGGCAAAGAATGCTACTTAAAACGTTATTAAAATTTAGTTCAAAAAACTTTGTTCAATTTATAATAGCAACACATTCTATAGAATTATTAGCTCCAAATTCTCATAACGTAGTCAAATTAGAAGAATAATTTATGGAAGCAAATTACAAGAGAAAAGTAAGTGAACATATTGCTTTATTAGAATTAGAACCTAACAGCAAAAATTTATTTATAGAAGGTCCAGAAGATGCGAATATATTTGATTTATATTTAGACAGTATTGACTCTTATGACGTCCAAATTTACCCAATTGATGTAATAGATTTTACTGAATTAAATGAAGACCTTATTTCAAATAGAGAAAAAGTCTTGTTTTTATCAAAAAAAATACATGAAAAATTTGATGATAAACTTGATTTTGTGACTTGCATAATTGACAAGGATTTTGAATCTCTAAAAGACAAACCAGACTCCAATCCTTATTTATTTTACACAGATTTTGCTAATTTAGAAATGTATTTATATAATAATACTAGTATAAATAAAATTCTAAAAATTGGTTTAAAAAATTTCCCAATATCTAGTAGTCAAATAATTAAAATTTTAACACCTATTCTTGTTGAAAATTACTGTTTACGATATGCACGTGAATCAATTAACAATAGCTACAAATTAATTCAAGCAGAAAAAATTTTCAAATATTCTACAGGTAAAATAATATATAATTCTGATGAATTATTAAATAAATTTTTAAACAAGAATAATTGTATAAACCTTAAAACAAAATTTGAAAACGAAATTTCTTTTGTAAAAGCAAAATATAAAGAATTAGATGAGTCTAGACTTTTTATTCATGGGAAAGATTTTTTAGAATTTTTCTTCCTTTTAATAAAGAAAATAAAAAATACTTATAGTTTTACTTTGAAGACATTTACAAGAGCTGTATTTCTTTCTTTAGAAAACGAAATATTAAAGTCAAACAATCTATTTTTAAATTTAGAATTGAAATATGGTAACGTCAGTGCCTAACACCTTATAAAATTAATTGCTGGTTTTAGCCTATTTACGAAAGTCCTAGCGGACTTTCTATCTGTTATTTATTTGCTAACTTTAGTGCTTAAAACACGCAACTAATCTTATACAACAACGTTACCTGTAATTTCGACTTTGTACTTTCCTGAAATAGGTTGACTAAAAATTAAACACTTAATTATAGTCACTTATGAAAACACAAAAACAACCCTGGCGAAAAAAAACGTACGAAAAAGCAACTTTAGAACTCAAATTATTCGTCGTTGACCAAATTCAGAATGGACAGATTTCCACAAACTTTGCTTCCAAAAAATATGATGTTCCTAGAACTACAATTGGGTATTGGATCAAAAAATATAGTACTTTAGTCCAACAAAATACAGGTATGAGTAAATTAGATGAGATTAAAAAACTAAAGGAACGTATTGAAGAATTGGAGTTTGTAAAAGAATTTCAACAAGATATTATTGCTGACATGGAAATCATTACTGGAGTCGATTTGTCAAAAAAGTCGTTGCCCAAAACATTAGCGAAAGAGATAGAACTAAAAAAGAAAAACCGTTTAAAAGAAAATGGTTCTATGAGTGTTTTGGGATTAGTAAACAAGCTTTCTACAAAAGACTCAAAACCCAAGAAAACAAACGACTAAACGATGAAAAAGTCATCGCAATAATACAAGAATATCAAAATTAGTTGGTATGAGAACTGGAGGAATTAAGTTATATGATGAACTTAAACAAGACTTTATAAAACAAGGTATTAAAATAGGTAGAGACAAGTTGTACGATGTGTTAAGGCTTCATAATTTACTTGTTCCTAAGCTTAAAAACTATGTAACAACAACAAACTCTAATCATCAATTTAGAAAATATAAAAACCTAATTAAAGACCAAGTTCCTACTCGACCAGAACAACTATGGGTAAGCGATATAACATACATTAAAACAGACAATGGACATAATTACCTAGCAATCGTTACAGATGCATATTCTAAGCAAATTATGGGCTATAAATTAGATAACAACATGAAGACATCACTTTGTTCAGAAGCGCTAGAAATGGCTATTAAAAATAGAAAATACCCTGATAAATAATTAATACATCATTCTGACAGAGGTTTTCAATATTGTAACCCCAAATACACAGCATTTGCAGAAGAAAATGGCATAATGATGAGCATGACAGAACAATATGATCCTTATGAAAACGCAATTGAAGAGCGAATTAATAGAACTTTAAAATATGAATATGGACTTAGAAATTGCATTAAAAATACTGCCATTGCTCAAGAAGTAACAAAACAAGCAGTATATATTTACAACAATTTAAGAACCCATTTTAGCTTAGAATTAAGAAAACCAGCTGAAGTACATTTAAATCCAAACATCAAATACAAATCATATCGAAGAAATAATGTAAATTTGACTGAACTAACAATTTGAAAACAAAAATAGTTCAAAATATTTTTTGCCTTCTAAACGGCTAAAAAAATCTTTTGAACGGTATAAATTAACCTAAAAAAAGGTCAACCTATATCAGTATAATACACACTGCAATGTTTATCATAAAGTAAAAACAATTGCTACAAATTCACAAAGACAATACAAATTCTCATCAAAATAAATAATTGCATTACAAAAACAAAAAGGATTGCAAATGTAATACAAAAGGATTGCCATTACTTTACACTGCAATTTTATCACAAAGTAAAAACAATTGCTATAAATTCACAAAAACAACACAAAGCCATATCAAAATAAATTATTGTATTACAAAAACAAAAAAGATTGCAACTGTAATACAAAAGAATTGCTACTACCTTACACTGCAATGTTTATCATAAAGTAAAAACAATTGCTACAAATTCACAAAAACAACACAAAGCCATATCAAAATAAATTATTGTATTACAAAAACAAAAAAGATTGCAACTGTAATACAAAAGAATTGCTACTACCTTACACTGCAATGTTTATCATAAAGTAAAAACAATTGCTACAAATTCACAAAGACGACACAAATTCTCATCAAAATAAATAATTGCATTACAAAAACGAAAAGGATTGCAAATGTAATACAAAAGGATTGCCATTACTTTACACAGAGCATTTGCAGAAGAAAATGGCATAATGATGAGCATGACAGAACAATATGATCCTTATGAAAACGCAATTGCAGAGTGAATTAATAGAACTTTAAAATATGAATATGGACTTAGAAATTGCATTAAAAACACTGCCATTGCTCAAAAAGTAACAAAACAAGCAGTTTATATTTACAACAATTTAAGAACCCACTTTAGCTTAGAATTAAGAAAACCAGCTGAAGTACATTTAAATCCAAACATCAAATACAAATCATATCTAAGAAATAATATAAATTTGACTGAACTAACAATTTAAAAACAAAACTAGTTCAAAATATTTTTTGCCTTCTAAACGGCTAAAAAAATCTTTTGAGCGGTATAAATTAACCTAAAATAAGGTCAACCTATATCAGTATAATACAACTCAAAATCGAGAATAGAAAAAAAATACCTAGAATTAGGTATTGCAATAAAAACAACTATAAATTAAATTTGGAAATTAAAACTTATTGAAATGAAAAGACTTCTATACATTCTGACAATTATAACTTTATTTAACGGCTGTAGTAAAGATGATCCAATTATTGAACTAGAAGAAAGTTTTATTGAAGGAGGAACTATAAAAATATTATCATTAGTTAAAATTTCTAATGATAATATTAATCAAGAACAGTATTCTGGAAAGATTGGAGACATTGACGTGCTCTTTTACCAAACAGACGAAAAAGAATTAACTTTTACAGTACCAAGTTCTTCTGAAATCGGAGAAAATATTTTAGAAATTCCAAACTTGAATAATTTAAAAATTAAGTATAAAATTATAGATACAGAATTACAGGGAACTCCAGAAGAAAATATTTCACCTTATTTTACAAATGCTGATAATTACTTGTTAACTGCTAACAATTCAAATAATGTTAAAAACTATTTTGAAAATTTGAATAACTATTTTCAAAATGCATCAGAAGATGAAAAGATTTTAATGGCTAAATTTTACAAAGCAAATCAAAATCAGTTTGACGCAATTTTGAACAGAGATTTTTTAAATAAAAGTTCAGGTAAAAGTTCTGTTGACGGAGAAGATGTAAAAATACTTTTAAAATATGTTTCAGCTGTATTAGCTTGTGGTGTTGGAACTGCTATAGCAATTTTAAACCCTGAACCAGTAACAAAAGCCATAGCTGCTGGTATAGCAATAGTTGCTTTTGATCTAGCAGAAGATTTGAAAAGGGATTTTGCTAATAGAAATTTTTTAAAACTAAATGTTATTATAGACGGAATAAATTCTGACCTAGCTTCAAAAGGTTTAAAGAAATCTGAATTAATTTTATACAATGAAATAGAAAAACCTTTTGCTTTGCAATCAAAATCTAGAGCATTAGTCAATTCAGATACTGATAGTAATAATAGTAACATTTCTAAATTTTTCTCAAACCAAAACATTTATAATTCAACTGTAGAAAAAATAAACACAGCAATAAGCTTTGTGAATGATAAATTATTTTTCTCAAATATTAGTTTGCTAGAAATTTCGAGTTTAGAAGATTATAAACCTGAATTAACAGAAAATGCAAATAGTTTATTTTTTAGTAATGCTGCTTTTTCAATTGATAGCGATAATGTTAATATTGATAATATTAGCTTTGATAATGAAAAGCTAAATATTAAAGTAAAAATTATTGATGATAGTTCTGTAAATGAATTTATTGAAACAAAATTGAATTATAGTTATGAAGATGATTTTAATGAAATTAATGGTAGTTTTCCTGTAAAGATATATAAAAATCCTGATTTTGAATTAACTGGAGTATGGCATTTGAAACATTACGATGACAGTAATAGGACTTCAACTTCATCAACTCAAATTACTGAAATTGACTTTCAAAACATAAGAGAAAACTTAAATATTTCTGCAAGTTATTCAGATTATGTTGGTTTAATAATTAGAAGCTATAATAATAATCAATGGACAACTATTAGTGACCCATACCAAGGCGGTCAATTTTGGAAACAAAAGTACGTAGCCAATGGAAACTACATATCTCTTACAAATACATTTTTTACAAATTTAGAATATCGTTTTTATGTAGATGAGAATAATCCTGACATACTAATAGGAGAATCAATAGGATTGAGTAACAATGGATTAAATAAAGAAATTATAAAACTATAAAAAACGTTTGCTAACACTGTGTAAAAAAAAATGCTAATAAAAGCCTACATATGAAAATCCTCGCGGACTTTTGAACTACTCCCAAAAAGTTAGACACTATTTGAGGGTATTATTATGGGAAGAAAAGTCAAGTATGATTACGCATTTAAACTTCGATGTGTAAAACAAGTTTTAAAAAATAACCAAACAGTTGAAGATGTGTACTATTTATTTACTGAATTTCGTACTAAAACTAAACAACTAATATTATATTTAACCTTTGGTATTTTTTATATTTAAAAAAGTATTTTACACTTAATTTAATGATAAACGTAACTGCAGGAATAATAGAATTTGACAACACAATACTGATTGCTCGCAGAAAATCCGGTAAACACCTTGCAGGCTTCTGGGAGTTTCCCGGTGGTAAAATAGAGAAAGGAGAATCCCCAGAATCCTGTCTTAAAAGAGAACTAATTGAAGAATTAAATATTGAAGTATCAATTGACTCTTTTTTTATGGATAGTATCTATAAATATGATGAAAAAACTATTCTTTTAAAATCATACAAATGTAAAGCGTCCTCCAAGGAAATTTCTCTAAATGATCACGACAAGACATTATGGATTAAAACTTCTGAACTATCAGACTACAAATTTGCTCCAGCGGATATTCCTTTCGTAAATGCCCTTTTAAATGAGGTGAAATTTAATAGAACTGTTTATGATATTAAGTCTTTTTTAGAGGTTGAAATATCAACTTGGGGAGAAAGGCTAAAGCAACATATAAATGCTTGTATGGGTGAAGTAGCCGGTTACTCTCAGCGAAAATCTTGGTTTGATTCTTTCAATATACTTAGGGACCAGTTAAAAGATATTCCTAATACCGATAATGTTAAAATTATTTTTGAATATGAACTTCCAAGAGAAAGAGGTCGAAGACCTGATGTTTTAATTTTAAGTGGGGACAACTTACTTGTTCTAGAATTTAAAGGATATTCAAATGAAAATACAGCACAAATAGATCAAGCCAAACATTACGCAAGAGATTTAGCTAATTATCACGAAAAATCTCAGAACCTCAACATTGTTCCGTTTCTAGTCTTAGCTTCTGCTTCAAGTATAAATAAGATAGTGGATAATGTACATATTGTATCTGGAGATGTTCTACATCAGGTATTATCCGGATTTATTAATAATGGATACCCAAATGTAAGGGAATGGTTTCATAGCGCCTACGCTCCATTACCGAACCTAATCCAATCTGCGCAACTTATATTTAAAGAAGGTAGATTTCCACAAATAAAGAAAGCTTCAAGTGCAGGAATTCCTGAAACACTAAAAGAACTTAACAATATTGTATTAAGAGCAAAAAACAGTAACTCTCATCATTTAGTTTTAATATCTGGAGTACCTGGTGCTGGAAAAACATTAGTAGGTATTCAATTTGTATTTGAATCATATATTCAAGATATTGAGCAGAAAGCTGTATTACTTTCCGGAAATGGTCCTTTAGTGAGTGTACTTCAAGCAAGTTTAGGTAATAGAAATTTTGTTCAGGGTGTTCACGGTTTCCTAAAAGAATATGCACACTCAACGCAAATCCCCTCAGAAGATGTATTTATATACGATGAAGCTCAACGTGCATGGGATTCTGAAAAAGTAGCACAATCAAGGCGAATAGGATCTAATTCGGAACCATCAGATTTTATCACTATCGCTAATAGGAAAGAACACTGCATGATTGTAGGACTTATTGGAGATGGACAAGAAATATATTTGGGAGAGGAAAGCGGATTATCTTTATGGTCGGAAGCAATAAAGAACTCAAATAAAAAATGGAATGTTCACTGTCCTACAAAGTTCAAATCATTTTTTGATAATTTAATTATTGAAGAGAATGAAAAGTTCAACTTAACAACCTCACTTAGAACACATCAAGCACTTGTCTTACAAGATTGGGTTGGAGCACTTCTTGATAACAACATAGAGGTATTACAAAAAAATACGAACGCTTTAAAAAAAGAAGAATACTCTATATACATAACAAGAGACCTAGAGAAAGCCAAAAACTACTTAGTTCAGAAATACAAAGGAGAAGAAGACAAAACTTACGGTATTATTGCAAGTTCTAAAAGTAAAATATTACCTAAACATGGTGTTAAAAATGATTTTAACTCCACAAAAAACTTTACACCGGCTGAATACTATGTAAAAAAAGAAAGTGCTGCATATTGTACTAAAATGAATACAGTTGTTACCGAATTTGCATGTCAGGGCCTAGAATTAGATATGCCCATTGTTGCATGGGATACTGATTTCACCTACAATACCAAATGGAATGATAATTACCCTAACAACAAAGCTAAAAACTCTTTCGAATTAAGGAAAAATAGTTACAGAGTGCTTTTAACAAGAGGAAGAGATGGCATGATCCTTTTTATACCTAATGAAAACAAATTAAATATGACTTTTGAATTATTAATTAATAATGGATGTAAAATATTAGAATAAATGTTTGAAAAAGGTAAGTTATATATTAGGAGTAAATTGCACGATACTTATGGTGGAAATAGACAAAGTGGTATCTGTAATTGTGTAAAGCATCCATTCATTTTTGTTTTTACAGGAAAAGCAGGTAAGTCTCACGGTTACGAAGACGGATGGTCTGATGATGGCTATTTTCTTTATACAGGTGAAGGCCAAAAAGGAGATATGTCTTTTACAAAAGGTAATAAGGCTCTCCTAAACCATAAAAGAAATGAAAAAAAACTATACCTATTCGAAAATCAATCTAAAGGTCAATGGAAATTTATTGATGAATTAGAACTTGTCGATTATAATATATTTGACACTCCAGATACAAATCACAAACAAAGAAAAGGTATCAAATTTAAATTCTTATCAATCTCGGGTAATCCTGCATCCATAACATACACCACAAAACAAGTTAAAAACAATAACATTCCAGAAGTTACAGAAAGAATAGGTTTAGTAACCTCTAGAGTTGGTCAAGGTTTCTTTAGAAAACAACTAATCGACAAATGGAATAGCAGATGTGCCGTTACTAATTGCTCTATTTTAAAAATACTAATTGCCTCACATATTGTTCCTTGGAAAGAGGCTTCAGATAATGAAAGATTAGATGTAGAAAATGGTATTCTTCTTTCACCTACCATTGATGCACTATTTGACAAGCATTTAATTAGTTTCAATGATGATGGATCCATAATCATTGGAACATCAATCCACAAAGAAGTTATCGATCTACTAGGAGTCTCAAATGATATGTGCATTGAAGTATCGAAAGGAATGAAAAAATATTTAGCAAGACATAGAGCAAAAATGATAAAACCTAAGCACAATGATATATAAACTACATTAGAATCCTGTTTAAACCAAACATGTATGAAATATTCAAAAACATAATTAAATAAAAACGTATTACAGCTTTGTACTATTTCATTTTATTAATTTTGGAAAAATAAACAAATGACACAATTTCAAATAAATGACCCTAGTTTAGAATCTCAATGGAGAGCTTTAATTCTGTTTGGAAAAAATAGTGCTACTTATAAATTTGCATTTGCTAAAAGTTTATTAGAACTTGTAAATAAGGAAACAACTAAAATTTCAATAGCTGAATTATCTCAACCATTTTCTAAAAACATCGTTGAGCACTTAAAAGTAAACGACAAACAAGGAAATTCAAAATCAAGTAGTTTTTTAAATATTTGTAGAAATCATATAAAAGGAGAAGTTTCAGATACCGAATTATGGTCTAAAACAGAAAAATTAGGTTTTGTAAACGTAGTAGATGCTTTTCAAAATCTAAACGGCGCTCAAATTCCTGATATTTTTTATGAAAAAAACTATAAATCAGGTAATAAAGAAATAATTATTAAAGACAATCTTTTAAAGCTTAAAGAATCTTTTCATTATCAAAACTTTAATCAAGAAGTTGAAGCTCGTTGGAATTTAGTTGAAACTGCCTGGAACCTTAATATAAACCCTAAACTTCTTGAAGTTAAATATGATGAAGATAAATCTTTATTCTTTTTAGAAAATGATTTTATGAGAAGAACCGACATAACCTCCGTTAAAGATTCTTTAAATGGATATCAGAAAGGTAAATGTTTTTATAGTTTTCAAGATATTTCAGTTGTAAGTGGTTCTTCTAACTTATGTGAAGTTGACCATTTTTTTCCACACGTAAATAAAACAATACATAATGAATTTGGAGCAAATATAAATGGTGTATGGAATCTTGTTTTAGCTAACAAAGAAATTAATAGAAATAAATCTGCTCGAATTCCAGACAAAAAATTTTTACACAGATTATTTAATAGAAATGAGTTTTACATTCAAAGTAAACACCCTTTAGCTGAAACAATTGTTAATCAAACGGGTAAGACAAAACAAAAAAGAATAGAATTTTTAAATAAACAATATCAATTAGCATTAAATTCTGCAATTATTACTTGGAAACCAGAATTTGAATTAAATGGAAATTTTTAATGAGCGTATTTAGTAACATTGAAGGAAATAGAATAATACATCAAGGAAAACATTTTTTCTTAATAAAAGATGGATATCCGGTTTCACCAGGACATATTTTAATTATATCTAATATTGAAAAAATAGATTATTTTGAATTAGATAAAAATGAACTTAAAGAGTTAACAGAACTTATTCATAAAGCAAAAGATATTATAGAAACAGAATCTAAACCAGATGGTTATAATATAGGAATGAATTGTGGAGAAGTTGCAGGACAATCAGTAATGCATTTTCATTGTCATATTATTCCAAGATTTAAAGGAGATATGCAAAATCCTAAAGGAGGAGTGAGACATTGTGTTGAAGGAAAAGGAAATTATTAAAAAAGACTAAAACATACAGTAACGATCTATAGAATGACTTATTCTATTTTGCGTTAATTATACGTACGATTAACGTATAAAGACCTCTTTTTCTCTATTTATATTGATTTTAAGCTAGAAAACACATTTTTTTTATTTAGACCCTCTAACCTTTACCAATAAATAAACATATTTTATTTTGGTGATTTTTTGAATTCATTTGTAATGACAAAATCTAATTTTAATCGACCAAACAGTAAACTTCCTGATCTTTAAATTATTTTTTTACTTGATAAACAATAGATAAATTCATCTCTAAAAAATAAATTTAGAAATTTTAAAAAAATAGGTTTCGGAAGGATTTGATAAGATTGTATTATAAATAATTAAGTTTCTCAATGTAGAAATAATTTAGGTAGTAATACTTTTAAAACCTATATGTAAACAATAATTTTCTGCTGATTATCATAATAAGCCTTTTGTCCATTGAAATTGGGATTCATATTCTTAATAATCTGAAATCTCTCTAATTTTGAAGATATTAATTTTAGATCTCCTTTTGTTGCAGGCTTATTTTCTTCTTTTGCAAAAATAGATTTCACCAATTCTGCAGCAAAAGTTCCAAATGTAGCATTCCCAACTCCAGCTAAACTCATTTTTTCAATTTTTGTGTTTTCTGATTTTACTGTTTGTGGTGCAGGAACCAATCCTGTTTTTGATTTCTTTTTCTCTAGGTTATGAGAACCTACCCTACAACTATTACTACAAAACTTTTGCACACCTCTTCTTTTAGGTATATATACCTTTCTACAATAATTACAGATATAGTTTCTTGATTCCATTTTGACTTAAGCTTACATACGATTTAAGGTAAATCGCGATTTTTATATATTTTTTTTGATTCATTGCTTCCTAGAAAACACATTCTTCAATAAATATTCTAAAGCATCTTCTGTACTTAAAAGTGGCTTATGTTTGTGTTTTTTAGGCTTAGATACAATCGCAAAATCTTTCTTTAATTTATCAAACAGCAATCTTTGCTCTTCTTTCGGAAGTGCTTTTGCTACTTGATAAACGATTTCTGCATTCATATTAGAACACAAAAATGAATCTTTATAAAATTAAGTTGTTCGGCTTTGAATGCCTTTGGATGGCTCTTATTGGCTTTGAACGGCTTTTGACACCTATTTTAAAAGAAAATCTGATTGTTTTTTTTAACAGCCAACACTAAGCTAAAAATTTAGAGTAATCTTCTGGTAATTCAGCATCAATATCACGTAAATATTTTTCCAATGCAACCATTGTTGCATGTCCAGAGATTGGCATCAAATTACTTTTCGCTTCATGTTGAGACATGTTTTCTCTAAATTTTCGATATAATTTAGTAATAAAAGTATGCTTAAAACCATACATTCCGTATTCTTCACCTAAATTAAAATGGTCTTTTATTTTTTTGAATCGAGCGGTAAACTCGTTTCTCTTATTCGTTTCTTGTGCATTCCATTCTGCTCCAATTTCATACCTACCAAATAAAAATGCTTTGGGATCTTTTTTAGATAAATCAGGTAAATCGTTTAATAAAATTTCTGGAATTATTTTTATCTGTACAGGCTTATTCTTCGCTTTGATGTACAACTTTTTATCTTGTACGTCTACATCTTCAATTTTTAACCTACAAATTTCAATAGGTCTTAAAATACTATAAGATATAAACTTTACAAAAAGCAATAAATGGGCATCTACTTCTTGTAAATGCTTGTAGATTTCCTTTTCTTGTTGTGGTGTATATGTTTTATTTCTTTTGGGAACAGATTTTAGCACATGAATCTTTCTAACAAAATTATGAGATACCATTTCATTGTCTTCTAAAATTTGAAACATAGAAGCAATGTCTGTTCTTGAATTATTACGATTTCTCGCACTCGTCCTTTTTAAAACTTCATTCAAATATTGAGTCACTACTTTTTTAGTAATAAACGTAATTGGGTTCTTATAATAGTCTCTCTCTTTCAACCATTTTTCAAAAAGCCCTATTCTACTTTTATATTGAACATATGAATTCTTATTCATCATATTCACTTTCAACTCTAAAGTTAACTTTAAACAGTCCGCAATAGAAGTACTAGTCTCTTCAACTTTTTCAACTGCAATTACTGATTTTATAATTTCTGTTTCTAGTGGTGTTTTTGGAATTATTTGATTTTCTACCTTAGTAGAAATCGATACATTCTCCTTTTTATCGGTTACTACTTTTGTTTCTTGCCCCAAAAAAGTACTTTCTAAATCAGAATTATCTTCATAAGGATTAAAACCATAATCTAACAATTGCAACAGCCCTTCTTGCATCGTTCTTAAAAAAGCATACCGCTCTCTTTTAGTTTTCAACTTATTTACACCTGCCTTTATATTCGGCTGCCTTTTTAATTTATTTGTTTGAGGGTTTCTAAAGGAGAAATAAACATACCAAGGTTTATCCAAAGCAGCTTTTTTTTCTTTCAAATTAAGTTTAGACCAACTAGAAATATCAACTCCACCTGTGTAGATTTTTGGCTCAGAATAATTCAGTTTCATAGGTAAAGCGTGTACGTTTTCGTGTACGGTACGTAAAAGTAAGAAATTTAAAGACATAAAAAAAACGGTTCGTGTAACACGAACCGTTGATTTTATTGGCTTTAAACCTTGTAGCGGGAACTGGACTCGAACCAGTGACCTTCGGGTTATGAGTTCAGGTAAATCACTGATTTATTGAATTTTAACCTTTTTATTATTTAAATCGTGTTCTAAAACGTGTTCAGTTTAGTTCAGATTATTATTGTATTATTCTTGTTGAAATTTAATAAATTTACTAGGATTAATCTAATTATATTTCATGAAATTTATTGACCTCTTAATTTACCCCATCATGACCATAAAGAAGTAAGAGAATATCTTTTATATAACATACATACAACGATTAAACTATACACGATGACCTAATATAATTGTAATTAAAACCTTACTTCATCTGAGTTCCCCTTCTACATACCAATACCATACCCTGAAAAATCGACTAAATAAATATACCCTCTTTCTTCGGAAATTGAAGACCAACTATCAGCAAAATTTGTACCATGTTTTTCGTCATATATTTTCACTTCATTATAGGTATATACTTCTACAGAAGAAACATTAAACCCTTTTATTTTAATAAATAGAGATAATTTATTTATCACTTTTTTGTCATTCATAGCAAATTGACCTATTTGAATTCCATCATGATAAACTTTAAATTTTGTTTTTCCTTTAATAAATTCTTTATTAATTTCTATTTTATCCCCAATTTTAACATTCTTATTTATGTAATGTATTCTATTTGCATTAGCATTTGTTGCCCCCCAAGAAATGTAATATTTATCGATTCCTTCGTCTAGTTTAACCCCTAAATGACTTTTAAAATTATCTGGTAACTTATACTCCGAATTATTTCTCAAAGCTTCTTCTCGATTCCATTCAATAATACATAATCGATATTTCGCCCTTGTAAATGCAACATAATACAATCTTCTTTCTTCATCTAAAATTTCATTTAATTTTTCTTCATCTAATTCCTCGTCATCTAACTCTTCTTCATTATTTTTAAATGGTAAATCTGTCAAAGACGGTGGTATCAATACTGCATCAAATTCAATTCCTTTTACCTTGTGTAAGGTTGTAAGAACTATTTCTTGTTTTTTTGTTTCTTTATAGAAACTATTAATATGATTCTTATAGATTTTACTTAAATGCCCGTCATCTTTATTGGCAATCTCTTCTACAAAACTAATAAGTTCGTTAAAATTATTAATGTCATTTTTTTCATTGTAAAATTCTAAGACGATACAATAAAATAAGTTTAAAAGATATACATCCCAATTAGGCAATTTTTTAATTAATATTTTTTGTTCTTCAAGTAAATTTTCTTTGAAATCAAATGGTAATATTTTATTAACACACTTATTAAAATTGTTTAAGAAATAGTGAAATTCTCGACTTCTACATGGAGAAGATTTTGTACCCTGAATTCTAATTCTAAACTTAGTAAATTCATTTACCTGTAAAGTATTATAAGCCCTAAAAACCTCAGAATTAGACCTAAACATAACCGCAACCTGATTATAACACTCACCATCCTCTTCTATTTTTTCGTCTAGAATTTCAAGTAATTTGTTTGGCCACTTAATCTTTGTTTCGTTAAAATTAATTTTTGTACAATAATTTAATTTTTTCTTAGGTACCCTTACAGCTTCCAAAATTGGCATATTTTCAAAAACATGAGAATTCAGTTTCAATAATTTTTCAGCTGAATTTAATATATCTGGGTAGGAACGATAGTTAATTTTTAAAGTAAGAGTTTTGGGTTTATAAATTTCTTCAAATTTTTGATAATATGATGAAGGATCCATACTACCTCCTTCTTTTAATCTATCATAACCATAAATACTTTGATTTGGATCTCCAATAACACATATTTTACAGTCATTTGGGTCCGCTACATAATTTAATAGTTGAAGCCTTTCATTTGTAATATCTTGGAATTCATCAACAAAAACATAATTAATATTTCCTAATATTTGATCTATTTTACCAGGTTGGATATTTGCTAATTCTAAAAATTTCGTTGTCCATTGATTAAAATCTAAGTTATCAAGTTCTTCTTTTAAAATAGACTTTACAAAGCCATGAAAAGTAAATATATTAAGCCTTTTTATTAATTTACCATAACCTAAGCTTTTAAACAACTTACCTAAGCGCTCTTTCAGTTCAACAACTACAGCACGATTGTATGCAAGTACTAGAATGTCTTCAGGAGCTATTTTTTCTTTTTGAATTAGTCTTGCTACTCTTAATGTTAATGTATGTGTTTTCCCACTACCGGGCCCTGCTATAACTTGAAGGTTTTCTCGTAAAGGAGAATTGTAAACAGCCATTTGCTCCGGATTCAACTTCCCTTCTTCCCTTTCAAGTGCCTCAGCCCTAAAAGCTTGTAAATTAGGATGATTCTCACCAAATTCTTCCTCGAGCAATAGAATTAAATCACTAGTAGACCCTGATTTAAAATATTTTTTTATGAATTGATCTTGACTTTCAGGTTTTAGTTGAGATAAACATTCTAGCGAATAAAGCCTCAACTCCTTCATTTTATTACTATCATCAAAATCTTGAGATACTTTATAATCTTCAGAAGATTTATCCTTAATATCAATTTCTACTGTATTTTTAATATAACATTCAACTCCCATTGTTGTTGTGTTACCTCCAAATCCTTTAAGATACCCTAGCCATTTAGAAATTGAAATATTTTTTTGAAGTTCTTTTTCTTCATTTATTCCTAATTTAATCATTAAATCTAAGATATTATAACTCTTTACTGCTGAATTATAATAACTATAAGAAATATGTTTAATAACTTCCGTAGTATCTTTTTCAAAAGTATCTAAATAATCTTTCCAATCTTGATGCTTCTCATATCCATTGTAGATAGAATATACTTTTTCGCCTAATTTATTTTCTTCAACAATTAAATCTGTTTTACATTTAATTTTAGGAATACTATTTATTATATACAAAGCGAACTTACTTCTTTTATCTACAAAATCGGTTGTTAATTCAACAAGTATTTCATCAATTGAATCTCCTTTTTGAATCATCTCTTTAATATCTTTTTTATTAAATACATTAGAAATAACTTCTTTGATTTGACTATCTAAATATTCATTATCTACTTGAATTTGATTTCCTAATTGAGATTGCTCTAATATAGCTCTAGCTAGTTCGAATACTGCTTTTAGAGAAAGCCCTTTAAATTCACCATTTTTAGGAAATTCAATTTTCTTGTTTTTTGTAGGAATTAAAGCAATTTTTCTTTTAAGAATAATAAAGCCCATCCTTTGAGCTTTAAGAAGATATAAAACAATCTCGGATGGTTGAATTTTAAACCATTTTTGGAGAGTTTGACTTTCAATAATAATTTCGTTTCTTTCAATTATATTATTGACTATATACTGTTCAAGTTGAATTAAAAAATGTTGAATTTTTTTTTCTTCCGTACTTTCAAAAGTAGTATTCCCGAAAGCTTTACCTGTTAATTCTAAGGGGTATTGAGCGGGAGAATACATCCCTAATTCAATCCTTTTAAACCTTTCCAACCAATACAAGCATAATCTAAAAAATGTAGCTTGATTTTCATTAGATTCTGTTGATTGGTTGTATAAATCTAAAGGTAGCGAAAAAGGAACTTTTTTAAATTCATTGATATTTTTAAATTTCGAAATATATTCTACTATTATTTCAAAAACATCCTGAATATCAGAAACTGTTATTTGATTTTTATGATTTCTATCCTTTATAGACTTGAAATCATCTTTTTTCATAAAGCAGCAAGTCGATATGGGGTTTTCTTCTGAGAACCCAGCATCTTTTAACAATTCTTTATTTCTTCCAGCTCGACCAATTTCTTGCAAAAAATCTTCAAATGAAGACGAAGGCCCTAGATGATATATGTAATGAATATTTTTAATATCCATTCCCATACCAAAAGCCTTAGTAGAGATTAATATAACCGTGTTTCCTTTTTGAAAATTTTCAAATTTTTCTTCTCTTTCAATTCCTGAAAGTCCAGCATGATAAAAATCTACTTTGTTACGGTAAGGAAGTTCTAAATTATTCAATTCTTCTTTGAGGAGTTCTACACTATTTTCAGTTTTCTTCCTAGAAAAGGCAAAAATAAGTACTCTACTTTTATCTGGATTAAATTTTTGTCTTTCTAGGTCCTTAACAATCTCAGAAATTAAAGGGAGGTCATTGCTATTTGATTCAGCTTCTTTATCAATAATTTCAAACCTCATCTTTATATGATCCCTAATTGGGTTATAAACCTCTTTATTTTTTAACCTTTCTATCATATAAATATTTCATTAAAGTCATTATATATTTTTTCAGAAACAGTTGCTGAAAATAGCAATATTGGGAAACCTTCAGTAATATGTTTTCGAAAAGTGCAGATACTTTTTGCGCTATTTAGGTAATCGGGTCTAAAATCATGGCCCCATTGAGACACACAGTGAGCCTCATCAAAAATCGCATATTCTAAAGAGCCATCAATCTTTATTCGGGTTTTTAGTGCATTTATAAACCCATTACTTCTAAACCTTTCAGGGGTTATGTAAAGTAACGATAATTCGCCCCCCGCAATAGATCTATATATCATTGCAGCATCCGATTTCCTATCTGAATTAATATACTCTACATTATTTATGAAACCTTTATTCCAAAGATCGTTTACCTGATCTTCCATTAGTGCTTTTAGAGGCGTGACAACAATTGACAGTTTATTAGTAAAAGAACTTTTAAATAAAGCTGGAGCTTGAAATAGTAATGACTTTCCTGCACCTGTTGGTAAGGAAACAAGTAAATCTTCACTACTTGGTAAAATTTTATCTAAATACTCATCCTGATAATCGTACCAAGAATTCCCATTTAAAAAACTATTAGATAAGGCTTCTTTCGTTTTTTCAAGAGATATTGGCAGTTCTTTTAGTGGTTCTGGACTGTGGATATGTATTGAAGCAAGTTTGATTTCGTCATCATATCTACTTTCATCCTTCCATACACTCAATTGTTTTGAGCTAGCATTCCACCATTTATGTAAATCAGGATAATCAGTTACTCTTGGGTCTAAAACCCAAACCGTATGGTTTGAATCGTATTGGTTTAAGATATTTCTAATGTAATCAATAAAAGGTTTTTGTAATTTAAGGTGAAAAAAGGTATCCTTTGCCAATCTATCTGACGGTATTTGTAATTCAACATTTTCTGCACTCTCCTTTTCTTCAATATCATCTTTTTCACTATTGTTGGGTTTTTCTAATGATTTATTGATTAAATCATTTAAATAACCACTTCCAAGAGCATTATGAAAATTACACTGAATTGAAAAACTATCAATTACGAAACTCAACGATTCTTTATGATTTTTTTGGGCAAAATACTTAAGTTCATTTATTCTAGCAATCAAAATTCTTTGTTTAAAGTTAGTTGAGAATAATTTTTCGATTTTTCTAGAAATTGAATTCTTATTGTTCGGAATATAATAACCTATCGATGCAAAATAATGTTCTAACGAACTTATTTCATCTTCTCTAGGAACCAATAAAATAATAGGTTTTCCATTTAAACTTATACTTTGTATTAATTCCTTTTGGTAAACCCAATATTGTTTTCTGAATATCGTTTCTGGGTTTAATCTGACGATTTTAGATTTATTTTTATTTGTATTGTTAACTTTAGGAAGAAACAGTTGATCTTTTCTCAAATTTTGAGTTGATTGCTCAATTACAATTTTATTCTTAATGTTTAAATCGCTCAGTTGTTCTTCCCAATTATGATGGCCATATAATCTATAATTTCCAAATTCAAACTTCTCTAACCAAATATTTGAGTAATTCGAATTCAAAGACACCCCTAATTTATGTCCCTGTTCTCTAGTAATTTCATAAAAACTTTGACCACCTGAAAAATGCATCCAAACTTCATTTGCAAAATCATTATTAAAAAGGTCCTTAATATTTAAAGTCGTAATTAATTCAGAATTAGAAGTTGATATTAAATCAGGTGCAATAATAATTAAGTTCTTGAATAAACTATTTTTCCAATGATCTAAATTGTTAGACAGTTCACTTACATTTATAAAAACACAAGAATAATTAAAATCAGATAGTTCATTTCCATCATCTAATACTCTTTTAAAGTCAATTTCATTTTTTATTCTATTTTGTACAAATGGAGCAATCCCCCCTTTTAAAGGTTTCAAGAAATTTGTTCTTGTATAATTTAAATACGATTTTAAGACTTGTTTAACCCATAATTTATCATTGGAAATGGATCTTAATTTTTCATCACTAAGTTTCTTATAATTTAATTGATTGTTTGAGTTATGAAACTCTAATTTTGCAACGTTAAACATTTCAGGCATTATAAGTTCTGGCCCGACTATTAATGTATTTTCTTCAACGAACTCTAGGACACCATCAAGTTCTTTTGCTAAATTATTTTGTTTTGGTTGAGGTAAAAAGAATGAATTTCGCTGCTCTAAAAGAAAACTTCTATCCAGCCAAGTTATAGGATACTTACTTTTTAATATTTTGATTGAATTCGCAATTAATTCCGGTAAATAATCTAAACAGAATTCAGTTTCCTCTTCAGAAAAAACAATACACCTACTTATTTGATTATAAAATAGTTGAAGTGCATTTCTACTATCTGTAATTGCATCGTGACTTGTATTTAATGATAAAGTTTGAAGTTCTGGACTTAGTACACTTTCGACCAACAAGGTATCCCATAATTTATTTTCACAAAAGCCAACTCCTTTATTTTCTAATATAGGGCAATCAAAATCAATTATATTATGTCCAATGAGAAGGTTTTTTTCATCCTTTGTAATTTCCTTAAAAATCTCAAAATAGGTTGTTAATTCTTCTTTTTTAGTACAATTTTCAGTATTAATTCCTGTCCAAGCTAATTCTGTAATTTCATCATCACGTAATTCTAAATCAAAAACAATTGGATATAACGTTTTATTAATTTCGCCATAAAGTACTTCTAATAATTTTTGAGTTGCTTCTCTTGTAATTTTCTTTTTTGATTTTTTTAGAAGCCTTGGCAATTCCTTCTCTGGCAATAGGTTAATTAATTCTGATTGTTTCTCTGCAATTAAATTATTGAATTTCTTAATAGCAATTTTAACTGGAATATGTTCGGACTTTCCTTCGGTCCATAAATGATATTGAAGTTCAGGAGCAGTTTTAAGAGGTAAATCGAGAATTTCACTCCGTGATAAACTTGAATCGAATAAGTTTAAAAATTCAACATAATAATGATACTCATTTAATTCATTTAATTTTAAATTATTACAAAATTCGTGGATATGAATGTCAACCTCATTTAATAGTTGACTTGCCAATAATGGAAATTCTTTATGATAAACATCTGACTCTTTTAAATAAGACTCATCTTTATTTTTAATAATACTAAATACAGCATCTAATACTTGGATTATGTTCTTCTTGAAAAAATTTGAAGCGATTTTTTGTAATCGCCAAATTTCAAATAAATAAGTGTCCGAAATATAGGGAGATAATTTATTATAACTTAAAGTTTCATTTCCTATTAATTTCCATTTCTCAACAAATTCAATCGTTTTAAATAGGTTTTTATTTGATAAAATTTCTCTATTATTTTTTAAATAATCTACTTGTTCCTCTTTTGAAAGTTCAAGATTATAACTAACACTATCATCTAAAAAAAGTTTGATTTGCACTTCTCTTTTCGCTAAAAAGAAGATTTCTTCTCCTTTGTTCCTTGAGTCATCTGTATTTATCCAAGTCAATAAGCTAAGTACTTTAAATAGAAAAGATTGATTAGGTATTGACTCTACTGTTAAAGAATTAACTATTAAATCTTTTTTATTAATTGAAAGACTTTTTATCAAACCTTGCAGATGCAAATATTTATCCTCAACTTCTATTATTGCAAATAATATCTCAATTACTCTACCTTCAAAAAAATCATAATTAATTTCACCATCTGCCCAAAGTGAAATAAACTCAAAAGCATTTTCTTGTGTGTAAACATCTTCAAAAGAAAGACTAGCAGGCTGTAATAAACTCCATTTAGATAATAAGTTTTTAATAGAAATATTAGTTTTGTTATTGATATCATTACCATAACTTTCATTAATAATTTCAATATTAGCTTCTATTAATTTAGGTCTAAACTCTTTACACCAGTTAATGATGGAAAGTTGATAATATGTTAATGAGGGTGAAGCTATAGCACTTCTTAAAATTTTATCAATATATTTAATATTAACCTCATTTATACTGCTAACGGTTCCAAATTGATACTCTAACTTTCTATTATAATTTAGAATCGGTTCTAATTGAATTTTATCTTCTAAATTTAAATTTGAAATATCGTCCTCTAAAGCTATTCCTTCATTATAACTTATTTTAAAATCCGTAAAAAAATTATATGATTTAAAAGTTGTAACAAAACCTTCAAGATAAACACTATCAAATTTAACTTTATATGATTTTGGATATGAGTGTCTGCAAATAATTATATCTCCTTTACGAATATTTTTAAATCCCCTTAAAAGCTGATGATCCCCTTTCTTTACGTTCCCATAAAAATTAGTTGCATCATTAATTTTATAGACAAAACCATGAGAAAGGTCATTCGCAATAAATTTAACATAAGCTAAAAAATAATGTGAATTCTTTTTATTAGATTTTTTAAATCTAAATGAGGTTACAGGTGATTTTATTTGTAAAGAATTATTATTTGCTAATTCATCCAGAGAATTTAAAACTTTTTTTTTATCTGTATTTTTAGAAACAATTGTATTAGATTCCTTGTTTGCTGAGGTTTCTTTTATAAACTCGTGCCATTCTAAAGGAACTTTATTAATAAATCTTAAATTTTCATTAATTCTGTTCTTTTTAAGAATACTTTTTAGCTCTTGAACAGATAAATTATTTTGTTTTAAAAACTTAGCTAATATCATTTTCTTTGCTCAATATTTTTATTGGATTTTCTACTATTTTATATTTTTAAAAAAGGAGTCTTAATCGATCTAAAACCTTCATTGTATTTAAAAGTTTTATTTTTTCATTTAAATCATAAGTCTCAAAAAACCAATTATTTGAATTTTCAAAGATATATCCGGGAATTAAAACCTCTTCATTTTCCAATTCCATATCTGTCAGGTTTTGGAAGTTAATTATCTTACTATCAAAGTTGTTTGGTTCTCCAGAATAAATTCTAAATTCCAAATGAGATAGATCTTTCCACTTAACCTTTGAATAATTATAGATTATTGGAATAAAAAAACAGTTTAGAGATAAGTGTTCTAAATTAATTATTGCATATTCATTATCTTTTCCATCATTACCATTTAAATCTCCATAATTATCATCTTTTTCAATTAAAATTCCATTATCTGAGACTCCATTTGATCTATTCATATTATTTACGACCTCCTTAATATTCAAGGTTTCTTTATCCACTATTAAAATATTAAGATCTAAATCTGCCATCATATACTCGATACTTCCAAACCATCCATTGGTTTTTGCTCCTCCCCAGTTAATTCCTATAATTAATTGTTCTTTTCTATTTAAAATATTTGCCATATTTAATTTAAGATATTATCTATTTGCCAAAAAATGCCATAATTTTCAGAAAAATCAACATACAGATTTTTCAATTGCATAAAAGGTATTACTTTATTATTATGAGCGACATCATTTCTTAAATGCCTAAAACGCTTTAATTTTTCATTCGTTTCTACAGATATTTCTTCTTCCAATCTCAGCTTATCAATTAATTCCTTAAACGTCAAATTAACAAGCCTTCCTTTTGCAATCCTTTTTTTTATTTCCCAATTATTAATTTTGAAAAAAACTTTAAATTCGCTTTCTAAAATTTGTGAGAAATTTAAGATCTCACTACCCCAATTAAGTTTTCCGGCTGCCTCACCTGAAATAATTTCTTTCGTTATTGAGTATTTTAACCTTGCCAAGGTACCAATAGATTGTTCGGAAAAATTAGGGTAGATTTCACGTAAATTTTCTTCAATTAAAGTATTATTTATAGGATTTATTAACCGTTTTCTTAAAACTCTTTGTTTATCATCAATAAATTTTCTCAACCCAACAATAATTTCATTCATTTCTTTAGAGATTAAACTATCCTTTTGCATAGAATTAGAAACTCCATTTATTTCTTCCTCAATATCTTTTAGTTTAAATTTAATTGATTCTATTGTATCACAAATAGACTCCCATTCCTTAGCCGTTTTGGGATTTGTGCTTTCAAATATTTTACTCTTTTCAAATAATCTTTCAATCTTTATAAATATATTTTTTATTATGATTCTCACAGTTGGATCACCTACAGGAGTAAAAGGAAGTATAGAATCATAATTTAGTAAAGAAACTTTATCATTATCAATTTCATTTATAAAAGGTGACATACTATCAGATGAAATGATATATAAATATTTAGTTGCTCTTGTCATGGCAACATATAGAAGCTTTCTATCTCTCGACTTACTAATCTCAGATGCATTAGGTTGAGGAATAGCATCTTCATTAATATCAATAAGTATTATTGCCTTGCATTCCAATCCTTTTGTAGCCTTTAAAGTCATTAGTCTAACTTTATTCAATCCAAAACTTTTATCTCTAGGACTAATGATAATATTAGCAATGTTTTCTAATTTTAATACTTGATTTATATACTTTAAAGATTCTATACTATTACTTGCAATAATTATATCCTTAAAATCTTCATATGAAGTAAGTGTTTTAAGAATATTTATTACCATTTTTGACTGTTCAAGCTTTCCAATGGTAGGTATAACGAATGGTTTCGCATTAGATTTATTTGTCAATTCCTTCCTAATGAATTCACTTTCATCATCTTTTAATACAGATATTGCTGCATCTTGTATTTCGTAAGTTGTACGGAAGTTTTTTGTTAGTTTTCTACTTTTACCTTTAACATCAATTCCTAAATCTTTAAAGGTATTACCATTTCCAAGCCAAGAGTTTGGGTGAATACTTTGCGATGGATCGTATAAAAAGGTAGCAGAAGCTTCCTCTTTTTCGCATGGAAATTGTTTTAAAAAATCAAACTGAACACGGTCTAGATCTTGAGCTTCATCAATAACCAAATGGGTAATATTCTTAGGTGGAAATTCAATTATTTGAATTAAAGCTAACCTTCGTTTAAAAGAACGATCAATTATTCCGCTATTTAATTGAAGTTGAACAAATTTATTTCTCAATTCAAATATTATTTTTCTTACTTCCGATTTTTTTTGAAGGTTTATATTCCTTAGTTTGAATCTATTTCTTCCTTTTCTAGTATATCCTTGATAATTTTGTTCAGTATCTATTCTATTGGAAATTAAATATTGAACCTCTTCTAGTAAGAAATCAATATTTGATAAATTTAAAAAAGAAAACTTTGGATATTTTAAGGAAATAATTTTAATCGTTTTATTAAATAAATCAGATATTTCTTTTAATTTAGAAACTTCAAGTGGAAGTTTTGGATATTTAACGATATTTTTTACTCTATACTTCTCGTAGTAATCATCCATTAAATCATCTATTGAGATAACTTTTATTTTTTTAGACCAATTGGATTGGTTAAAATTAAGCTTTCCTCTAAATTCAATTAATTGTTCCGAAACTAGATGTTCTAAATAATTTACTAAGGTTTTATGAAACGTAACAACTAAAATCTTATCATCATCATTTGTACATTTTTTTAATAAAAAGGGGATACGATTTATTCCAACAGTAGTTTTTCCACTACCTGCAATCCCTTTAATAGAGTATGCTTTAGGTTGATTATATTCTACTGCCTTTACCTGTTCTTCAGATAAAATAATTTCTACCATCTTATAATTTAAATATTTTGTTTGTAACTTTTCTTACTTACTGTAGACTCTATTTACCACAAATAAAAACACTAAACACACATTTCTCATACATGCATTGTAACTTGTTTAAATATAATCTTATTTTATTAAAAAATCATCATAAAACTAATAACCTCAACACCTTCTCTCCTAAAACCTCATCCAACTCCCCATTCTCTAAAACAGAAACAAAGCCCATTTTACATTGATGCTCTATTTGTGAATGATTCTCTTTTTGATCCAAGACATAATCATCTGTTAAGTACAATTTAAAACTATTTCCGCGAGGATCTCCTGGATACAATAACAATGCTTTTTCTGCATCCCAAAAACGACAATACGCATACATTTGACGTAAATCACTTACTGAAGCGGTATTGTTTTTTGGTCTTTTCCATTTTGTGTCGATTATAAATTTTTGAGAACCTTTACGCAACACAACATCGGGTCTTAAACTATTACCTCCCCAAAAGGATTTAGATTCTTGTCCTGACACTTTTATATCAGTTCCTAAGCAAGCTTTTTGTAATTGCTTTAATACATAGGTTTCCCATAATTCATTCATATCAAACAATAGAGACAACATCTTTTCTTTTCCACTTGAAATATCGGGTGAATAATTTAAAATAATTAACCTCGCTAACTCTAATGCATTCGCATATCCTACAGATTTTCTATTTAACCTAACTTCATTCAGTTGCTTTTCGGTAATAGTTTTTTGATCTACTTCTGGAAAATTTAACTGCACTCTGTTTGCTGAATCTTGTAATCTAGTTCCACTTGTAAACTGAGTAACAATAATTAATGCTTTTTGTAATACTTGATGTAAAAAGTGATTACTATCGTACACTTGATGCGTAGTATAAAAGCGTTCTTTATGGACGATATTTTTTCGAATATGTCCTGCAAATTCTAATTTACCTTTTAATGCTTTTGTGTTTTGTGTTTGCTTTCTATAGTTTTTAATCAAACCTTTTCTAACCAAACTTTCTACTTCTAATAAGTACAATTCAAAATAAACTTCTAGTAAATTAAGGTGCTGTCTTTTAACATGTGCTGCTCCAGAAGATTCCGCTTTAAGCTTTCCGCATGCCTGTAACATTTTTAATAAAACACCTTTCCATTTAGTATCTGAATCCTCTTTATCTGCTTTTGGGTGAATCTCAATAGTTAAACCATCTACCTGAATTACCCCAACATACTGATTAAATTTGATCCCTTTTGCAATAGGTTCAAAATAATTACCATCGTGATATTCGTTCAGTTTTAATAGCGCATCTAAATGTACTTGCTTAAAACCTTCCTCACCCACATACAAACGTTGGTGTTCAAAAACCGATATTGTCTTATTACTTATCAATTATTCCGCTTCCTTTTTTCCTATCAATGATAGAACTGCTTCTATTACATTATCTTCATTTACTTGTTTTAAAAGGTATGAAGGTGCTTTAAAATCATTTGAATTTTCATACGAGAAATCAGCAAAATTGATATCATCATTTTTTTTCTTTTCTACAAATCCTTTCCCTAACACCAATCCTATTTTACCATAATCACCATAAAAATACTCTTGCAATAAAGGCACTATTTTAGTATTAAAAGCTTTAGCTAGTTTTTCTTCTGAATTTACATTAAAAAAGTACGAATGACCAATGGCATGATCTCTATCTATTAATAATTCTATACGCTCGTTTATCTTTTCTAAAACTTCAGATAACTTAATATTATCTATTTCTTCATTTTCTATAACAGCATAATCTGGCATCATTTCTTTAAACTCAAAACGACGTCTTAAAGCTGTATCCAATGCTTCTACCGAACGATCTGCTGTATTCATGGTACCGTAAATATCTAAGTTAGAAGGTACACTGAAATTTGTTTTAGAATAAGGCAACTTTATGCTCATTTCATTTTTAGCGCCACTTCGTTTATCGGTTTCGATAAGCGTTATTAACTCCCCAAAAATGGCAGATACATTTCCTCTATTTATTTCATCAATAAAAATGGCATATCTATTTAAAGGGTCATTTTTTGCTTTTGTACACAATTTTTTAAAAACACCATCTTCAATCTTATACCCTAAATCTTTAGTTTCTTCTTCTGTTTCAGGAAAAACAGGTTTGATTCCTTCTATAAAATCTTCATAAGCGAAAGATTGGTGAAATGTTACGAAATCGTAATTTTTTATAACTGTTTCATTATTGCTTTTAAAATTGTTAACCTCATCTATTATATCATATATTTCAGGAATTTGCTCTTTTGTTTCTTCCTCAAGTAACTGCCACATTTTATCATTATTCTTATCAAAAATTAACGGATTTTGACGTTGTTTATATGCTACATTTTCTGAAGAAGTTATCGTGTGCATTTGCAACGTTCCCCATATTGTAGCTCTCACATTTTTAGATTCTGATAAGGATGCTTTCGTTTTCACCCATCTATTCTCCAAAATCTCATTTACTTTTGACGTTCCATTTTCAATAAGTGCAATTGCTATTACTTGCCACCAAGTTAAATTCGTTATTTTATCTTCAAAAAACTTTTCTTTGGTAATCGCATTTTCTTTAAGAGTATATCTATCAAACAATTGATCTTTTAAATAATACGTTTTTCCTGTTCCTGGAGGGCCATAAAGGATTTGGTTTGTTGCTGGTTTCATGTTTTTTTCTTCGTTAGCTTCTACTTGAAAGACGTAATTTTGAAATTCAATATCATTGGATCTAGAATAACCAGATTTAGTTGTTTTATCCAAAACTGATTTTACAGCCTCTAAAACGGTTTGCTTTTCTTTTTCACCAAGTACAAGGCTATTTAAATAATTGTAAAATGTTTGGGGAGACTTACCTGCAAATTTTTCATTATTATTTGATAATTTATCGGTAGAAATCAATCCAAAATTCTGTTTATTTTTAGAACTGTAAACGTTTACACAGTATTTTTGGCCAACAATAAAGTTTAATTTATAGCCTCTAACACTAAAAACAATCCTTGGATCGTTAGGATCTAAGTTAAATGTTTTAATTACTGATCTTACAAAAGAAATAAACTCCTCAAAAATCAATGGATCTAGTTTTGATTTTACTTTTACGAATGAATTTTTAGAATTAAACAAACTCTTTATTTCCTCATATTGTTCTTTTCTTGCACTAAAATTGGTGCCTTGATTACCTGCCTTAAAATCATAAAAACAGGGATTCCCTTTTATGTCTTCATCGGATATTGGACTATCTGCATAGTAATCTGTAATTTTAATTTTCACACGATCTTTTGCCGAACCATCCGATTTATCGGTATAATACCATTGTTCATGTGGTTCTTCTTCAAAAACACTTACTTCAGAAGTAACTTCTGCCAAAGCATAACACCCTGCGTTTTTTCCTGTTTGCCAAATAATAACTTTATCACCAATAGCTATTTTATCTTTATGTGCTGCTACTTTCCAACTTTTTAGGTGTGCTGCTTTCAGGGCATTTGTAATATTATAAATATCTGGATTGCCTTGAAAGATCCAGTAATTAGGTTCTTTATCCGTAAACTGATATTTTTCAAATCTAGTTTTAAGTTTTTCTTGCATACTTTCAAATTCCTCTAACGAAATTCTATGCGCTTCAAATTCAGGGTTTTTCTGTTTCTCTATTTCAATATGTTCGCTAACAAGAGGAATAAACTTTGCCAAATCTTCATCGATGTCTTGCAGCATATCATTAAGATCTGTATATCCTTTTTTCTGCGGAGTTGTTCTAATCTCAAAATTTTTGATTTCTAGATTGCCTTTGCTAGAAAGACCGATACTTTTGTCTAGTGGTTCTGCTAATGATTTTATCAAATTTAAGACAGATGTACTTTGTTTATCTCTTGGAGCATTAGAACTAATTAATTTAAAATCATAATCATATTTTAAATAATTAGCCGAATACTTAAAAACAACACCAATACAATTACCTGGAGAACTATTTAAAACAGATGGTATAGACCAAAGTCTAAAAGTAAAATAACGAGACTGTTCTCCTCCCATAAAATAAGAAAGTTCTGATCCTTCTTTTTCTTTATCTCTTATAGAAAAGGTGAAATTTGGATCTTGTTTCCTTTTACCAATTAACCAGTTATAAACTTCTTTTTCGTAATCTTTATAGTTTATCATTAATTTATCCTTTTACATCTAAATTATTTCTTACTTCACAATCAGCCCTTCATTCCAAAGTGCTAAAACAACATCCATTTGAGAATTAGATCTTTTGTCTCCTAAATTTAATTCTGCCCAAAGTTCTTTTGGAGTATAGGTTTTATTATCTGCCCATTTTAATATTTCAATAGCTTGCAAGGCATATTCTTTATTTTTAATAGATTTTGTATAGGTTCCTTTTGGAATTCCTTTTACCAAACCTGCTTCACACAAACCTAAAAAAGTACCTTTCGGACAACCTTTTTCTTGTGAACTTTTTGTCTCAAAAATCTCTTTTGCAGCTCTAATGTAAACTTCTGTTATAGAATAAGATCTTTTATAATTTTTTACAGCCTTTATAGCTGTTTGTCCGTATTTGTTCATAGTATTTTTTTAAACTCAATATTTTTTATTAACTACCTATCTACACTAGCCATTCGCTTCATAGTATCAAAAAGAGCTGTTCTAAAAGTATCATCTTTAGCGTACAATCTATATAAATCTAATTCTTGTTTACGTTGCTTGGACATCACATCATCCATTATCTTTTGAAATGCTATGTTCTTGTTTTGTTCATCGAAATTGTTTAAATATTTAGACTCAAAATCTGGATGTGCTTGTATCGATTTTGTTAAACTAATAAACTTTACACGTTGGTCATCGGGTGTTGCTTCCCAACCCTGAAACCAACGTTCATTAAAACTATTGATAATTAAATCTAAAGGATCTTGTTCTTCATCACTACCATAAGCACCTCTAGGTGTTGGGTTTTGTGGATCTACTGCTGTTTCCGAAGCATCTAATTCTATGGTTTCATTTAAACGTACTCGCTCTAAACCATACGTAGATAAGTCAATAGAACTTAACAATTCATCAAGGGCATCAATAGCTGGATCTACTATTGGTAATTTCGGAATTAAAAACTTTAAAAACCAATACAGTTTTTCCCAATTCAATATTTCGAAAGGTAAAATAGAAGCCATTTGACCATAGATTTTTACAAACTGTTTTGCTTTTATTTTAAAATCGGCTTTATCCTCGTCCTCTAACTCGAGTTCATGTACAAAACGCTCTGCTGCTCTTTCAATAATAGGACTTAATACTTGTGCGTCTGCTTTATTAAAAAATAACTCGTTAAAGTTTTCTACTTCGCTCCATTCATAAACACCTACATCATCCAATACATCTTTTAATTCATGTAATACGTTTACATCTGTTGCTTCACTTAATGAAGTTGCTGTGTAAAAAGGGTCGAAGGATGCTTTAATATCTGCAGAAGGATTAAAAAAGTCTAAGACAAAAACATCTTCTGTTTTCTTCCCTAATTTTGTGGCTGCTCTGTTTAAACGAGATAATGCTTGTACTGCTAAAACACCTTGTAGTTTTTTATCTACATACATGGCACATAACTTCGGTTGATCAAATCCTGTAAGGTATTTATTAGCTACTACTAAGATTCTATACTCGTCTTCATCAAATTTAATGCGTGTGTCTTTTTCTGCAAAACCATTCATTTCTGCTTCAGAATATTCAATACCATCTACTGTCTTTGTTCCAGAAAAGGCAATTGCAATTTTAAAAGGATGTCCTTTATCCTTTAAAACACTTTGTAAGGCTTTGTAATACCGAATCGCAGATTCGATACTCTGTGTTACTACCATTGCTTTCGCTTTTCCTTTTAGTTTTTTCTGATTGACTATTTTAGGAATAAAATGATCGAGTATTATTTCTGCTTTGGTATTAATGGTCTGTTGATGTTGCTCTACATACGCACGTAATTTCTTCTGTGCTTTTGCAGCATCAAACAAGGGATTATCTTCAATAGATTTTTCTATTTCGTAATAGCTTTTTAACGTAGTATAATTTGCTAAGACATCTAAAATAAAACCTTCCTCAATGGCTTGTTTCATGGAGTATAAATGAAAAGGTATAAAACTACCATCTTCTTGTTGTACTCCAAACTTTTCTAAAGTAATCGGTTTTGGTGTTGCTGTAAATGCTAAATAACTTGCGTTCCCTCGCATTTTACGAGATTGCATGGCTTGTACAATTTTATCTTGTGCATCAGCAGCATCCTCTTCATTAAATTGTTGTCCCATAGCTCTGTTCATGTTATCATGAGCCGAACCACTTTGACTAGAATGCGCTTCGTCAATAATAACCGCAAAACGCTTTTCGCTTAAATCTGCAATACCATCTATAATAAATGGGAATTTCTGAATGGTTGTAATAATTATTTTCTTGCCTTGTTCTAAACTGTCTCTTAGTTCTTTGGATGAATATGCGGGTGCAATAATATTTTTTACTTCAGAAAAACTGGCAATATTATCACGAATTTGCTTGTCTAACAAACGTCTGTCTGTAACTACAATTACAGAATCGAATAAAGGTCTTTCTACATCTTTTATTCCTGGTACATTACCATCTACTGGATAGGTTTCTATCAGTTGATAGGCTGCCCAAGTAATAGAATTCGATTTACCTGAACCTGCGGAATGCTGAATTAAATAGGTTTGTCCAACACCTTTTTTACTAGCGTCTTCTATTATTTTTCGTACCACATCCATTTGGTGATATCTTGGAAAGAACAATGTTTTTGTTTGGATGGCGTCTTTCTTTTTACCATCTAAACGCACAAAGTGCTGAATGATATTTGCTAAACTTTCTCTAGTAAAAACCTCATTCCATAAATAATTAGTTCTATGACCTGTAGCACCATCAGGCAATGTAGGATTTCCTTTACCGTGATTATTTCCTTTATTAAATGGTAAGAAAAACGTGTTTTTACCATCTAATTTCGTAGTCATATACGCTTCGTCTGTGTCTACAGCAAAATGAACTACAGAACGTGCAAATTGTAATAAAGGTTGTTTGTTGTCTCTTTGTGTTCTGTATTGATGCTGACCGTGTACGCGTGCGTTTTGTCCTGTCCAATGGTTTTTTAATTCCATAGTAACAATTGGCAACCCATTTATAAACAATACCATGTCTATTTCTTCTCTTGGGTTATCTACACTATAGCGTAATTGTCTGGTCTCGCTAAAGCGGTTTTGCTCAAAATTATCTTTTACTTTCTGACTGCTACTTGCCAAAGGAGATTCATAAAATAAAACAAAACGTGCATCGTCTATTTCCAAACCTTTTTTTAGTAAATGCAACACCCCGTATTTTTTAATCATACGATCAAAACGATTTAGAATTTTTAATTTCCAATCGTTTTGTTTTTGTAGCTTTTCTAACTCTTCTTTCTGAGTTGTTTCTAAAAAAGACCAAAAGAACTGCTCATCTATGGCAAATTGTGCATTAAAATTAGAAGGTTGCCCAATGTAATAGCCTTTGCCAGTTCTGTAGATTTCTGCATTTTCGTTGACTGCATTTATAGTTTCACCATCCTTTTTAATGGCTTCTATACAAGTACCTGTTAAGGTTCTTTCTATGGCTGATTCTAAGGCTTGTTCGTTGGTTTGGCTATGCATTTTAGATTCCTTTTTTCAATAATTCAATTAAATATGTTTCAAATTCAGTAAAGGAAACTCCAAACCCTTCAATTACTTTTTGAGGTATTAATGTTCTATAATCTCCATCAAGATGAATCTCATCTTGTTCATTTGTTTGTTTTAATACATTTATTAAATGTTCCACATGACTTCCAATATCATTAACAAATTTTATATTACCCAAAATTTTAGTGATATCTGTAATTTCATATCTATCCTCACCTTCATAATCAGTCATATCAATAGAACATAATGAATAAATATTTTTTTGTTCATTGGATCTTATTGTTTGATTCTTTGACATTTTAATAGAAGTTCTTTTATCCCATCTTGACTTAACTTCTATATAATATTTAATTTCACCCTTAATTTTGATAACAATATCCTGACCATCTTGTTCACCAATAACTTCACACTTAATATCTTCAGGTTGAAAAATTAATTTAAGATGTTCTTTTAATTTATCTTCCATATGTGTTCCAATTTGATGTTTAAATTGAAAATTAGCTTTATATTGTTTCTCGTTTTCTAAGTTAATAATTGCTTGGTTTAAAATTTCTTCAAAATTTTCATTTTTAACTAACAACCCAAGTTTTTTTAATTTATCCTCTTTTAGCATTACAATTGAAAAGATATCATCTTTTGTATTTTCATTTGTTACAATATCAAGCATAAGATTTGCTTTTTTATCATCTAAACGTGGAAATAACTCCTTATACAATTTAGTATTCAATTTTGATATTATATCTGCTATTTCATCTTTAAACTTATGTTCATTAATATTTCTAATATCTGTTTCGAAAAATATTTCTTCAACCTGAGTAGTTAGATACTTATTATTCCTAAAATCTTCTTCAGCTATAAATTGATTAAAGCCTTCTGCAGCTAAAACCTTCCTTATCTCTGTTCCATTTACAGTATTATATAAATTTTTTATCTCTTCTAATATATTATTATCTCTTTTTAATTCGGATGCCTTTTTTAACTCATGTATTTGATTAGGGTAAATTCTAGAATCAGAATAAACTTCTTTTAAACTATCTTCAAAGCAAAGAGCAATTTCCTTTAATAATTCTGAATTTTCTTGAATCCAATTATTATTATGATAAGACAATAGATTAAAAAATATTTTAACTAATATTTTTCGAGAAGATCTTACATCAATATTTTCTTCGGTATTAGCGACATTAGGTAGATGGATTAAATCTTGCTCTAAGTCGTAGTACTTACTTAGTAAACGCAAAAGTTTAGACGGTCTACTTTGAGATTCAATATTATTATTAAGCTTACAATAATCTACCATAGCTTTAAAAAAATTGAATTCTAATTTCTTTTCCTCTATAACTTCAATTGGATTGTAAATTGTTTCATCTAAATACTCAGGTAAACAAATTTGTGTTATTGCGTTAATCTCATCTAATTTGTTTTTAACCTTAACAGAAAAATCTTTTCTGGTAAAAGACTCCAAATGAAAATTGAATTTAAATGTGTTCAAAATTAAATCTGAAATCGTCTCTGGAATAAGAATATTACCAAGCTCAATTAATTTATCTGAAATATTAGAAGGAAGTGCTAATAAGTTAATAAAACAAAACTCCCCATTTATATTAGGAATTAGTTTATAATCTGAAAAAAAGGAAACCTTACCTTCTTCAATTAAACTTGTGTAGTAATTTATTAAATTAGTTGGATTAAATTTTTCTAATTTTTCCTCTGAAATATGTTTAACCAACTCTTTATGGTCTATATAATCAACTTCATCATGATCCCATCCTGTTAAATAAGTTGTCCATTGTTCACATTTTTCCTTTTTTGGAATTGGATCGTAAAACATTGAAGCCAACTCATAAATATCATCAAATACTGAAGGGTTAGAAAAAAGTTCTTCATCAAAAAACCAAACATCTTTTACATTTCTATAGTCATCAGTTGAGTCAACTAATGGTAGATAGAATAGTTCTTTATTCCATAAGGTTTGTAAATCTTCAAAATACTTATTTAATAATGGGCTATCTGAAGTCCTTTTAAAATTAATATCAGCATAATACATTGGGTTTTTAACAGCTAATACGTTACTTTTTATAAAATCTAAAATAAGAGTAGATGCTATTTTTAAGATTTTTCGATTAGCTTCTTCTTGGTCTTTAACTTGATCTTTATTACTATTTAAATGAACACCACTTCTTGGTTCATTAGGTAAAAATTTATTACAATTTATTATAAAATTTAAACCAAAATCTTCTGAACCAACTAAAGGATAATATAGAAACAAACGAGCTATACGCTTAGGGAACTGAAATAGCTCTAAATCTTTATTTATTGGGAGTATAACTTCAATTTCATTATCTGAATCCATCAAAGAATATAGTTCAATACTTACTCCATTTTTTAAAATTACTGTTTTATACAAATTAATTCCTTCTTCATTTACAACAGGTAATCTATTTTCACAGTAAAAAGTTGTATCTACTCCTTTTTTATCAATAATAGTTAAAGATTTTAACCTTTCATTAATTGTTAACACCAATGGAATATAATCTTCTAAGTCTAAACTAGATTCATTAACATATTGATTTTCTTGATTTGTTTCTTGTAAATAAGTGAAAGTAGTTTTAAATTCAATTGGTTTTTCTACTATTTTACCATTTTTTATAATTTCGTAAACATTTTTTTTCTGTATTCTAATCTTATCACTTAAGTCTTTCCATTCTTTTGGACTTCTATCAATTTTGAAATCTTTTAATTCAAAACATGCACCGTCAGCCTCCATTATAGAATTGATAAGAAACGTTCTACCGAAAGAATGTGTAGTTAAAAATCCTGTACCGTATTTACCTACCTCTGGAATATCTTCCTCTTCTCCATATTTACCACTTACCTGTTTAATTAAAGAATTTAGAGAATTTGTATTAAATGGTTTACCATTATGACTAAAAGAAAATCCTTCATTACTGTAATCTATTATTATTTTACTTTCGTTACTTAAATCACAAGCATTCTGGACTAACTCCCAAATTGCTCTATTTGATGAGAAGTCATTGAAGTTTTCAAACCCCCTAATCATTTTATCTGCATGTTGCTTAAGGTCTGATAGTTCAGATTCTCTTTCAGCTTTTAAGAGTATACTCTCTCTGTTTAAATATCCTTCCATTTTCTTTTTTAGCTTTTTATTTATTCTTTTCCTTTTATAACAATCCTTTACTTTACTCAATATCCCCTAACTCCTTTTCTCTAAATCTGCAATAATATCTCTTCTACCAATAATGGTGTTGTATTTTTCAACCACATCATCCATGGTTTTAAAATCTTCGGTTTCAATAAGAGAAAGTGCAGAATTCTCTTCATTAGTACTAAATGCACCATTAAAATGGACTCCTTTTATACAAGGTACGTAAGTTGGAAAAAATTTATCATTCAATTGTATTGCTGTTGTATACAAATCCATATAATAATCTAATTGATCATCTTTATCTTTACCCTTTAAAAAAGGTTCAATAGCCTCTTCTATAAAGCATTCATATAAATCTGTAGAGCCTTTAATAATTACCAAACGATACAAAAAATTCTCTGGAAATTTTAACAAGGCAAGCTGCGGATTGTCTCTAATCATCATTTGCAGTAATCCTGCCATGGCATCTGCTTTATAGGTAGTGAAATTTAAATAAATATATTCTGCAAAATCACGACTTGCGTCTTCTTCAGAAATTTCTTTTTGATATTCCTGTATATTTTCTAATAAGCCTTTTTTGTCAGCATAACTGAAACATTCATCTAAGTTTTTAAATAATTCTTCTTTTTTCATAGTTTTACTTTTTAAACTTTCTTTTTATAACTTCCATATCATTTTTATAATTTCTTTCTAAACGTTTATTTGATGTGTACTCAAATTCTGAATAATCAAAAACCATAAGTTTTATACCATTTTTAGGGATTTCAGTTTGCCTTAATAAATCGTACTTTTTTCTTTGTTCACCTCTTGTTATGCCTGATGAAGTAATCCGTATATCAAAAAAACTTACAGCTTCTGTATGCTGACGCTCGTGATATTCTATAACAAGATTTAAACTTGGGTAATAACAATCGACAGGTAATTTTACGCCTGTATCACCACGTAAAAAATCAAAACGATGTTGTCTTAATCCTTTTAAATTAAAAACGGTATCGCATAAATCTATAATATAAGATTCATCATTTTGTTTTGATTTTGTAGGGTTCGTTTTTTCTTTATTAAAACTGACTTCAGTTTTCTTTTTAACAGCATTTACTGTATCATTAGAAGATACAGCCATTCTAAAATCTAAAACAGTATAACCACCTCGTAAACCAAAGTCTGAAGCATAAAAACCCAATTTTCTTATTTTTGCTCTTATACTTTTTTGAGCTACCGTATCTGCTTTTAATTTTTGTGTTATTAAAAGTTCAATTTCTTTAACTACAGATTCTGAAAAATGATTTTTACCCTTCATCACCTTAACACACCTTTACCTTACCAGTTACCACCCCATTTATTAAACTACTCTTATACTCTTTTAACTTGGCTATTTCTTGCTGTTTTAAGCCAATAGCAGTTTCTATTTTTCGTGAAGCAGATTCTATATATGCTGAGATTTCTTTCTGTTCTGAAAGTGGCGGAATAGGAATTGAAAAGTTATTAAAACTATCTGAAGGAAATCTCCAGCGTCCTAAAAATGAAACACCTCTTCCATAGCGATAAAACAATCTAGCCTTGTATCCAAGTTGAAAAATGTTCAATAAATATTTATCATCTAAATCTTTATAAATATTTTGAAAGACTCGATAATCTGGACTTATAACTCCATCATATTTAGATATATCAACATAACCAGTTAGTAAATCCATATGATTCATTGCAAAATCACCTTTGTAAGCAAACTGATACTTACTGTAATTCATTGCTAATTGACCTTCTCCAGATTCTATATCTTTAACTTTAATACCTTTTTGAGTAATTGAAAGAACATCAAAACCTTCCCTTCCTGCAATTCGCTTAACAATTTCTACAACGTATTTAAGTCTTTTCATTTGCCAATGCAATGGTACTTTCTCTAACCACTCCACACCAGAATCTTTCAAGATCACACTATCATCTAAACCACGTGTTACAGCTTTGTGTATTAAAATTTGTTTGCGTTCCTTAAGTAGGTTTATCTGTTGCTCTTTAATAGCAATAGCATCGTCTATTTTAGTGGTTTTATCGTCTAAAAATTGTGCTATTTTGGTTTGTTCTGAAAGTGGTGGAATACCAACCATAATCGCTTTCATTTCATCATATCTCGTAGTCCATAAATCAGCAACGATACCGTGACCCATTCTGTAAAACTCTTCAATAAAATTGTAAGATTTTAATAAATAATTACAGTAAATAGGATGGATATTAAGAGGCTCCATTACAATATAAATTAATGATACAGAACCATCCTGATAAGCAATACCGCTTGACCCTTTTCTATCGGAACGACTATTAATTGCAAAATCTCCTTTTTTTACAAGCTTTCGATTGTCACCATCATTCGATTTCGCTGCATTTGCTAATTGAGGTACAGTACCATTTTTAGTTACAGATAATGGTGGGAAATCTTTATCAGAAACTTTAGTTTTCCTTTCTTTAAATCGAGTGCCTAATCTAGTTAAATCCCAATGCTCAGGAATTTCTCCCAACCATTCCACTCCAGAATCTTTGTAACGCTCGTAACGTTGTACTTTATTTTCAACTTCTACCATTACACCAAGTTTAAAATTTCAGAAATTAAACCATCGCTTTGTTTTTCTAAGTCTAGAATATCTTTAGTCACGTCTTCTATGTTACGCAAAGGTGTGTGCTTGTAAAAGTATTTGTTAAAGCTAATTTCGTAACCAATTTTGGTAGCGTCTAGGTTTATCCAAGCTTCTGGTACGTGTGGTTTTACTTCTCGGTTAAAGTAATTGTGTATATTATCTTTCAATGGCACATTTTCTGTGTCGCGTAAGTCACTTTCGGTTTCGTAAGTTGTATATTCTCCTTTTTTAGACATTTTATAATACCCAAAGTCTGATAAATCTTTTTCTTCGCAATCTAAATGTGCTAAAAGTTTGTTTAGTTTATCTCCAGATAGTTTTTCTACTTTTTTAATGACTTTTTCAGCATCTGCATCATACCAACTTACGGCATTTAAGATGGCTTTTTTATCGCTTGCGCTAATAGATAGTTTTTGCTTTTTAATCTCAGTATCAACTAGTTTTTTAAAATCGTTAAAATCGTTGTATTCTTCTGTACCAATAGCTTTTAATAAAATAGTTCCTGTTTTTACTAAGTTTAAATGCTTTTGCCAAGTTGCTGCTTTGGTTAACTTAGTTTTATTGGCAGACGATAAGTTTAATTCATTTTTTTCGCACCATTCTAAAATCTCTTTTTCATGTTGCTTGGTGTTCGTGTATATACTATCTCCAAAAGTTTCAAATGCATATTGCATTGGTTCTTGTAAAACTCTATCATAACGCAAAGTTTCTATACGTGCTGCTGTAAACTGTGCTTTTAAACGTTTTGGTCTTTCTATAGTGGCTTTGTAATAGCCAAAATCTGTATTATCAAATACCTGAGCAGAAATACCTTGCTCGCCTTCGCGTTCTGCAACGCTCATGTTGGTATAGGTATTTACAATTTTAGTAATGTGTTTTGGCGAAAATTCGCAGTTTTTGTTCCCTAAATTTTTACGCAGTTTACGGTACAGCTGTCCTGCATCAATCAATTGTACTTTGCCTTTACGGTTTGCCGCTTTATTGTTGCTTAAAATCCAGATATAAGTCGTAATTCCTGTATTGTAAAACAAATTATTTGGTAATTGCACAATAGCTTCTAGCCAATCGTTTTCTATAATGTGTCTGCGGATGTTGCTTTCTCCTCCTCCTGCATCTCCTGTAAATAAACTACTTCCGTTATGTACCGAAGCAATGCGTGTTCCTTTTGGGCTTTGGGATAAGGATTTCATCTTATCTACCATTTCCATTAAAAACAGTAATTGTCCGTCTGACGAACGTGGAATGGCATCTGCTTCCTCTTCTACATTCCAATAGTTTTTTAAACTGATTTTAAAACGCGGATCAATCACATCTTTACCATCCTTGATGTATTTTTGTTCACTAGACCATGATTTTCCGTATGGTGGATTGGATAGCATAAAATCGAAAGACTTGCCTGCAAATTCGTCTGTAGATAAGGTAGAACCTACTCTGATGTTTTCAGGATTGTTTCCTTTAATCATCATATCAGACTTACAAATAGCATAAGTTTCGTCGTTTATTTCTTTTCCGTAGAGATAGACATCTCCTGTAGCACGAATCTCGCCTGCTTCATCTTTGATAAAGTTTTGACTTTCGGTAAGCATTCCACCAGAACCACAAGCAGGATCGTAAATGGTCATTACTGGTGGTAAGTTGTCTTTTATGGGGTCGAAGATAATGTGCGTCATTAAATCTATCACTTCACGTGGTGTAAAGTGCTCTCCTGCTTCTTCGTTATTTTCTTCGTTAAATTTACGGATGAGTTCTTCAAAAACATACCCCATTCCTAGATTAGAAAGTGCTGGTAATTTCCTGCCTTCTGCATCTTCTTTTTCAAAAGGTGTTAAATTGATGTTTGACGATGTAAATTTTTCTAATACATCTAACAACACATCTTTATTAGCCATGTGAGCCACTTGACTGCGAAGCTTAAATTTTTGAATGATTTCTTTTACATTTGGACTAAATCCGCTTAAGTAATCTTCAAAATTTGCTTGTAGTATTTGCTGACTGTTAGTAGCGGTATCTTTTAATTTTTGAAGTGTCCAGGTACTTACATTGTAAAACACGTAACCAGAAGCTTCTCGTAAACCAGATTCATCCCATTCTGTAAAACCAGCTTCGTCACGCTGAAAGGCTAATTCTTCTAAAACCGCCTCTTTAGTTGGTTCTAAAAGTGCGTCTAATCTGCGTAATACAATCATTGGTAAAATAACGTCTCTATATTTACCGCGTACGTAAACATCTCTAAGACAATCGTCTGCAATAGACCAAATAAAGGATACTAATTTATTGTGTGATGATTTATTCATATATATGGATTTTTCCTTATCATGCTATAAACATTATAAGGAATACAATTTTTTTGAGAGCATCTAAAGTAGTAAAACGAACTGATATATAATTACGGAAAACCATAATTATATAAAACTAGAATTGTAGAAATATTTTATATCTTTTTACAGTAATTACATGTAGAGTGCCTTATTCTTATTTTGCGTTAATTATACGTACGATTAACGTATAAAGACCTCTTTTTCTGTATTTATATTGATTTTAAGCTAGAAAACACACTTTTTTTTATTTAAATCTTCTAACCTTTATCAATAAATAAATATATTTTATTTTGGTGATTTTTTGAATTCATTTTTGATGATAAAATCTAATTTCAATCTATCAAACAGCAATCCTCCCCATCTTTAAATTGTTTTTATTACTTGTTGTAAACAATTGCTCACGAATCTCAGAAGAGGGAACAAAACTTACATTGACGGAAAAGATTACAGAAGATTTATTGACAGTAATAAACTAATCCATAGTTGTGTAGCTGAAAAAAATAGAGTAAAAATTAAGAAAAGGAGAACTTGTTCTTCTTAAAGACAGAAACAAATTAAATAATTAAAGTTATAATCTTTGGATTTTTGCTAATCAAAAATATCACGATAAAATTCATAAAAATTGATGCTAAAAATCAAGGAAATAAATTATAAAGGGTTTGAAAACCACGAAAATTCCAGCTATTTAGTTTTATTTATTATAACAATTTCTTTATTTTCGATTTTCAAAATTATAATATAAAATGGCAAAATTTCTAAACACTACGGGTGTTTCATATCATTTAGAAGAACTAATAAAGAATACTACAGACAGATTAATTTTAATTAGTCCATATCTTCAATTTCATAAAAGAGTTAAAGATCATTTGGAAAATTTAAACATTCAAAAAAAAGACATTCGAATTATTTATCGAGAAAACAAATTACAAGTAGAAGAAAGTAATTGGTTGGAAAGTCAAATCGGAATTAGGACAAGCCTCTGCAATTCTCTTCACGCAAAATGTTATTTAAATGAAAACGAAGCGATTGTAACTTCTATGAATTTATATTCTTTTTCACAACAAAATAATGATGAAATGGGAATTCACGTTACCAAAGAAAAAGATGCTGATTTATATAATGATATTTACAATGAAGTTCAAAGGCTTTTAACGATTAGTGAGGAAATACGAATTTCTGTAAAAAAAGTGGATAAGGAAATTGAACAGAAAACTGAAGAAAAGATTAAAAAAGTTCAAGAAAATAAGGATTATACAAAATCTAAACTATTAACAACAAAAGAATTGTCAAAATTGACTGGTTTGAGTAGTCGAAAAGTTAACAGTTGGTTTACCGAAAATAAGCTAATGTATAAAAAAGATGACGATTGGATTACAACAAAACGAGGAAAAGAAACTGGCGGAATTGAAAAAAATGGACAATATGGACAGTTTGTTATTTGGCCAGAAAATATAGCCAAACACATAACTGAATAAAAAACGTTTTACAACAAAGAACTGAGCCAAAAAAACAACACTTATTCTTCATTAAGTTTACGCATTATTATTTTAGGCTCATAATTCTATTAATTAGCATTTTGAGCTTTTATTTTTTATGTAAACACTACTTATTTTGATAAAACGAAAACGTAAGTTTCATCATATGATAGTCCTGATTTTGCTATTGCAAAACATTGCATTAAAAATTTATTACTTACTGCAGAAAGGCTAGAATTCATTTCTAAATATTGAAACCTATTTATTGTTACATTTTACACAAACAGAGTTAAAGAAAATCCCTCTTGAACAATACAGTAACGACATATAGAATGACTTCTTCTTATTTTGCGTTAATCATACGTACAATTAACGCAAAATGGTCTCAATTTTTATTTTTTCAAGGTGATTTACTTACAAATCAATTCCAAAAACTTTCTCCAATAAATAATTACGAGACTCTTCATCTGTAATTAAATATTTCTTTTTTGTAGATTCTTTTTCAATGGTATTGATTTCTTTTTTGATCATCGAAAAATTATCAACAACAAAAGAACGGATATTCACTTCTATTTTTATCTCACCATTTTCATCAGGAAAAGTTTCTGAAAGATCTTTTTGATGCTGTACATACAGATCTGCCTGCAATTTAAAATAGGTAATGTATTTTTTATAAAATTCATTCGTTCCATTTTCTACATCTTTAACCATCTCATCACACCAACACTTCATTCCAAGTATATGGTTTAGATAATTATTGTACAAAAAATTAAACTGAGCCTCCTTTAAGGTTGCATAATAATCTACTAAATCAAAAAGATTCGCTCTTAACTCACCACCTTTTCTCAACATCTCCATGGTATCATCCTGCACATCGACATAACTAACAACCTCTTTAGCTTTGGCAACAATTAACCGATCAAACAACCATTCGGTGTTTTTCTTTTGCTCGTCATCAACTTCGTCCTCTACTAAACTTTTAGAAACATACAATAACAGAGGATAAGAAGCTCTATCCCTTAACTCGTTATAAATTTCGTGTTGCCTTGGTTGTTTTTCTGACATTTATTCAAATAATTTAGAGTAATCTTCTGGTAATTCCGCATCAATATCTCTTAAATACTTTTCTAACGAAACCATAGAAGTATGCCCTGTAATTAACATCAAACTACTTTTTGCTTCAAAAGGAGTTGCTTTTTCTCTTAATTTTCGATACAATTTAGAAATAAATGTATGTCTAAAACTATAAATCCCATGATCTTCTGTCAAACCAAATTGCTCTTTTACAACACTTGAAAAGCGTTTAGAAAAATGATCTCTTCTATTAATCTCTTTCGCATCCCAAAAAGCACCTATTGTTTTAGGGGTAAACAAATATGATTCTTTATCTAATTCTGATAAATCTGGTAATACTTCCCATAAAATATCAGGAATTATTTTTGTTTTCTTAGCACTCGTTTTTGCTTTATACTGAATCCTTCTTTCATCAATATTAATGTCTTTTATTTTTATTCTACAAACTTCAATTGGCCTTATAAAACAATAAGAAACAAACTTTATAAATAACAATAAATGAGGATCTTCTTTTTCTAAATATTTAAATATCTTTTTTTGCTCTTCTAAAGAGTATGTTTTATGTCTTTTAGGTTTTGATGCTAAAATTGGTATGGATTGAATATAGTTTTCATCCACCAATTCATTGTCTTTTAACACCTGAAACAAACTCCCTAATTCTGTTCTATAATTATTTCTACTTCTTGCACTCGTTCTTAAAAGAATGGTGTTTAAATACTCTATAACGTCTTTTCTATCAATATTTTTTACATGCTTCTTATCAGGATAATTTACCTCCATCCACGCAATAAACTTATTACTCTTTCTTCTATAGTCACTAATCGTCCTTTCACTTACTTCCTTTTCTTTTAATTCTAAGGCAAGATCAAAAGCTTTTGTAATAGAAATTACATCATATTTAACTTTTGCAATTGTTTTATTATCATTTGCAATTGTTTTATCATCATTTGCAATTGTTTTATTATCATCAGCAATACTTTTATCGTCATTTGTAATGCTTTTCTCTTCCTTAGCAATGCTTTTCGTTTTACCGCCGCCACTTTCTACTCCTAAAACAATTGCATGTTCGTCTATAGCTTCTTTTACTGCAGACTTTATAGCATCATTTAAATAACTTGGGACTCCCTCTTCTTTTAAAACTTCTTCTTTAACTTTTTTCTTCGGTGCTTCTTTCAAAAAAGGATCTTTCAATTTTTGATGTAAAATAGTATTATCTTCAAACGGATTAAATCCTTTCTTCAATAAAAAAAGTAAATTTTTTCTGTATGAAGTTAAAATAGTCAACCGTGCTTCTTTGGTTTTGTAATTGTTTACTTTTCCGTAAATATTCCCCATACGTTTCATTTTTCCTGTTTCTGGATCTTTAAATGAAAAATACACATACCAACGCTTAGAGAGGTCTCCATTTGCAGTATAAATTTTTGGGGGTGAAAAAAGTGGTAAAACTTTTGAATCGTGTTCCAAATCGTGTTCAATTTTGGAAGTAAAGGTAATGAATTCGAGAATTGATTGCATAAAAAAACAGTTTAGCGAACTAAACTGTTGTTTTATACTGACTTAAAGTAGTAGCGGGAACTGGACTCGAACCAGTGACCTTCGGGTTATGAGCCCGACGAGCTACCTACTGCTCTATCCCGCGATATTGTTTCAAAAATAACAACTTAGCTTTTAACTTTCGAATCATAAAATCGACCCGTTATTTCCGGCGGCAAACATACAACTTAATTAGAGAATTGCGCTCTTTTTAAATAAAAATTATAAATATATTTTTTATTGATCTATTATCAGCAAAAAATCAACTTTTAAAATAAAAATTAAAGTAAAAAAAAAGAGTAATCATTGCTGATTACTCTTTGCTTAGTAGCGGGAACTGGACTCGAACCAGTGACCTTCGGGTTATGAGCCCGACGAGCTACCTACTGCTCTATCCCGCGATATTAATTAAGAAACAACAACTTAGCTTTCAACTTTCGAATCATAAAATCGACTGTTATTTCCGACTGCAAATATACATCTTTATTAAATAACTGACCAACTTTTTTTTTATTTTTTTAAAAAATTTTTTAATACACTAAATTCTAATCAAATATAAAAAGGAATTATCTTTGCACTATGACGCATAAAGCAGGTTTTGTAAATATTATAGGAAATCCTAACGTAGGTAAATCAACATTAATGAATGCCCTAGTAGGTGAAAAGCTGTCTATCATAACAGCGAAGGCACAAACAACAAGGCATAGAATCTTAGGAATTGTAAATGAAGACGACTTTCAGATTGTCTTTTCCGACACTCCGGGTATTCTAAAACCTGCCTACGAGTTGCAGTCTTCTATGATGGATTTTGTAAAATCTGCCTTTGAAGATGCAGATGTTCTTATCTATATGGTAGAAGTTGGTGAAAAAGAATTAAAAAATGAAGCTTTCTTTAAAAGAATCATCCATAGCGAAATTCCTGTTATTCTATTATTGAATAAAATAGATAAGTCTTCTCAAGAAGAAGTGGAAGAAAAAATAGAATACTGGAAAAATAAAGTTCCAAATGCAGAAGTATTTGTAATTTCTGCCTTAGAGAAATTTAATGTTCCTGCAGTTTTCGATAAAATAAAAGAATTATTACCAGAAGGTCCTGCTTTTTATCCGAAGGATCAATTAACAGACAAACCAGAACGTTTTTTTGTAAATGAAAAAATTAGAGAGAAAATTCTAATGCATTACAAAAAAGAAATTCCGTATTCTGTAGAAGTAGAAACAGAGGAATTTATAGAGGAAGAAAATATTGTGAGAATTCGTTCTATTATTATGGTAGAAAGAGAGACCCAAAAAGGAATCATAATTGGTCATAAAGGCTCTGCCCTAAAACGTGTTGGTGCAGAAGCTAGAAAAGATTTAGAAAAATTCTTTGAGAAAAAAGTTTTTATAGAACTATATGTAAAAGTTAATAAAAACTGGCGTAGCGATAAAACACAACTTAAACGCTTTGGTTATAATCAAGGTTAATAAGAAAGAACTCTCATAAACCTATTTTTAAAATTTCATTCCCGTTAATAGATAAAACGGGAATAAAGTTAATATCTATTGCTCAATAATAGTGATTAACAGATTGTGTAATTCTTTCATCTGATTTTTTCCGGTCTCCTTACCTATACTTCCTAAAAAGTATAATAATAACCAAATTAAAGGCAACGCAACCAAAATAGCAATAGGAAACACCAAGCTTTCCCCTAAACGATATTGCACGTAAGCGAACACTCCTACACCTAAAAATAAGGTAGCTACAACAAAGTGGACAAACATAAAAAGTGTCCAAACTTGTGGTTTTGGTCCAAAAAGACCTTTTAAAATAGAAGAGTTCTCATCTACTTTTACAATTTCAAAATGTAATTGTGGCGACCAAAAATGACTTTTTTTTACAGGAATATCAATAAATACATGTTTATCTGCAACATTACTCCTATATATACAAGCATCACTTTTTAGATACGTTGTAATTCTTTCTAGCAATGATTCAGGATTCTCTTTTAGATCAATAGAAAACCTAGGTCTTAAAAAAAAATCGCTATTCCTTTTTTCTTGAATACTCATTAAATTGATATTATTTTTTAAATGTAATTAAAAATTCTATTTTGATTGCAATTCAAGCAAAAATCAGTAGAAAAACCACACAAACTTCCTTAGATTTTTTCAGTATTTTAAAGACTTTATTTTTTACATCTTTCTTACAAGCTTAAATTGTATCTTTGCAAAAATTTTCAATAGAGATGAACAGTATTGTTGCCATTGTAGGAAGACCAAATGTAGGAAAGTCAACGCTTTTTAATAGACTGGTACAAAGAAGAGAAGCCATTGTAGATTCTGTAAGCGGAGTTACAAGAGATAGACATTATGGAAAATCTGACTGGAATGGTAAAGAATTTTCAGTAATTGATACTGGTGGATACATTACTGGTTCTGATGATATCTTTGAAGGTGAAATTAGAAAACAAGTAAATCTTGCCATTGATGAAGCAGATTTAATTGTTTTTGTAGTAAACGTAGAAGACGGAATTACACCTATGGATGCGGAAGTTGCTAAACTTTTACGCAAGGTTAAAAAACCAATTTTTACGGTAGTTAACAAAGTAGATAACGCAATGCGTGAACCTGACGCTATAGAGTTTTACAACTTAGGCTTAGGAGAATACTTTACAATTGCTTCTATTAACGGAAGTGGAACTGGAGAATTATTAGATGCATTAGCAGAAAAAATGCCAGAACCAGAAGCAGTAGATTTAGAAGAAGAAGCATTACCAAGATTTGCTGTAGTTGGAAGACCAAATGCAGGTAAATCATCATTTATAAACGCTTTAATTGGGCAAGATAGAAATATTGTAACCAATATTGCGGGTACCACTAGAGATTCTATTGACACCAAATACAATCGTTTTGGTTTCGATTTTAACTTAGTAGATACTGCTGGGATTCGTAAAAAATCTCGTGTTAAAGAAGATTTAGAATTTTATTCTGTAATGCGCGCTGTACGTACTATTGAATATTCTGATGTTATTGTTTTAGTGGTAGATGCAACTCGTGGTTTTGAAGGTCAGGATCAAAATATATTTTGGTTGGCAGAAAAAAACAGAAAAGGTGTTGTAATCTTAATTAACAAATGGGATTTAATAGAGAAGGAAACCAATACCATGCGAGATTTTGAAGCAATGGTTAGAAAACAAATTGAACCTTTTACAGATGTGCCAATTGTATTTATTTCTGCTTTAACTAAACAACGTTTGTTTAAAGCCATTGAAACTGCAGTAGAAGTTTTTCAGAAGAGAAAAACCAAAATACAAACGAGTAAGTTTAATGAAACCATGTTAGATATCATTAAAACTTCTCCTCCTCCTGCAATAAAAGGAAAGTTTGTAAAAATAAAATACTGTATGCAATTGCCTACACAAACACCACAATTTGTATTTTTCTGTAACTTACCACAATACGTTAGAGATTCTTACAGACGTTTTCTTGAAAACAAATTAAGAGATATTTACGATTTTTCTGGAGTACCAATTACTATTTATTTTAGACAGAAATAAACCTATTCTGTAACTTTTGTTACTTTTATACGTCTAAGACAATAGTAATATTGTAATTATATATTCTATCTATAAGGCATGAAAATTATTGAATCGAAGTTAGTAGCTGAAACGGATTTACCATTACAACTAAACGTATCTTTTAACAAGGTTTTTAACTTGTTTAAAAAGTATGCGGATATGGAGTATGCAAAACATCCATACCATAGTTCTGCTAAAAAAATGGTACAATTAATTAACAAGCATCCAGAATTAAATGATGGTTTTTCTGATTATTCTTTATTAGATAAATATAAAGAACAGATAGATCTATTACTAAACCCCTTATTTCCAGAACCTTTATTATTAAACGAAATAAAAGCAGCAAGTATCCCTTTCTCTTTTACTTCTTTTAAATTTACAAATCGTTTTGAAAACATATTAAAAAATGCAGGTGAAAACTACGAATTAAATGTTCGTAATTTTGAAGAAGATAGTATGTACATTATGGCATGTACATTTATTTTAAGTTTTGTACATGGTTTTAATGTTGATTTAAAAAGACCCTTCTATTTTGATATTCCAGATAATACAACTGGAACAATGAAATATTATAGGACCACCTTTAATGGAGATTTTTCTGATATTACAGCTACAGAAAATGCACCTAAATTAACAGAAAAAGACTTTAAAGAATTATTGAACAACTTCGATAATATAGCCTTATGGAAAGAGAAATTCCCTCCAAATAGTTATATTTTTAAAGGATTCGGACTTATTAGTTTATTTGATGTTACTTCAGAAGAAATGTTGTCTTCTATTAAAGCAAACCTATTAAAAGGCGGACAAGATTTAATACCGAAGCTTCAAAGTAACTTAAGAGATTTTTACAGCATTAGAGATTTAAAATTAGGGTATTCTATTTTTGATAACGTAAATACCAAAATTTGTGAAACGCAGGTAAATAAATCCAATAGCCTAATTTTAAACCATGGAATAGAAATAAATTGCGACTCTAGCTACTTTTGCAACACCATTATGCAAAAAGTATTTAAAGATCATGAAACTTTTATTATTTCTGATGTAGCAGATTATGGAGTAAAAACAGGTAATAATCTTTTTTCTAAAAATCTTCAAGAAAATAACATTCAGAGTATCATATTAATTCCTATTAAAGCAACAAATAATGGAGATTTAGCTTTATTAGAAATTGCTTCACCAAGAGCCTATGATTTAAACTCTGTAAACATCAATAAATTAAAAGATATTATTCCTGTTTTTGAAGCCGCTGTTAAAAGAACTTCAGAAGAGCGTCAAAACATCTTAGAAGCTACCATTCAAGAAAATTACACATCCATACATAGTTCTGTAAAATGGCGTTTTTATGAAGCTGCAGAAAAATACCATACAACTCGTCAAACCAATACCAACGCAAAATTAGATGAAATTGTATTTAATGATGTATATCCATTGTTTGGACAAAGTGACATAAAAGGATCTTCTGTTGCTAGAAATAAGGCAATTCAAGAAGATTTAACCACACAATTAACCTTAGCAATTACAGTATTAAAAGATGCTTGTAAAACAGAAAAACTCCCTATTTATAATGAGTTAATGTTTAGGGTTACTTCTTATTTAAATGATGTAAAAGAAGGGTTAAATGCAGGTGATGAAATAAATATTTTAGACTTTTTAAATAGAGAAATTTATCCTGTTTTTAATCATATTAACAAAATTAGCACAGAACTTTCTCAGAAAGTGAGTGTTTATATGAAACGTTTAGATAAAAATCTAAATGTAGTGTATGAAAAAAGGAAAGAATACGAGAATAGTGTTACACTTTTAAATGATAAACTGGCACAGTTCTTAGACAACAAACAAAAGCAAGCGCAAGAAATGTTTCCTCATTATTTTGAGCGATACAAAACAGATGGTGTAGAATACAACATGTACATTGGACAGGCTATTACAAAAAAGAAAAAGTTTGATGACCTGTATTTGTACAACCTTCGTTTATGGCAACTGCAAACCACTTATGAAATGGAAAACTTAGCATTTTATGAGCGTAAAAATATGCAACATGATTTACAAGTTGCTTCCTTAATTCTAGTTCATAGCAATGCAATGGCTATTAAATTTAGAATGGATGAAAAGCAGTTTGATGTAGACGGTGCTTACAATATTAGGTACGAAATTATAAAAAAGAGAATTGACAAAGCAAACATAAAAGGAACTGATGAACGATTAACAGTTCCTAGTAAAATTGCCATTGTATACTCTCAAGACAAAGATGCTCTAGAATACATTAAATATATTAACTATTTACAATCTAAAAATCAATTAGGAAAAATTGAATTTTTAGAATTAGAAGATTTACAAGGCGCATCTGGTTTAAAAGCATTGCGTGTAGAAGTTATATATCAAACAAGTTTTGATGAAAACAAAACAATTACTTTTAATGATTTGATAAAAGAAATTGAAGCTTAAACAGCTATTTCTAAACTATAAAAAGAAATTGCAAAAGCCAATACACTTACAATAATACCAATCATAAAAACGGTATACGTAATTCTTAATATTTTATATTTTCTATTTAAAACCAAGCCTAAAAAATACAGATCTTTGGTTAAAGAGCCATACAAATAATCTCTATCTTGCATCATCTCTTGAATTCCCCATTCAAAATCTGGTAATTTCATTTGATGAAAATTCCCAAAAAATAATAAATTCACTTTTTTATTAGCAACATCTACCTTTGTAAATTTTCCTTCGGTAACATTTGGTCTTGTCGCTAAAATGGATAATATGATAGAAGCAACTGTAAAAACAACAAATATTACAGTAGGTATTATTAAGAAACTATTAGAAGGTTTGTCTAATTTTGGTATTAAATTAGACATTGCTAAAGAAACGATAATAGCATTCACAGAAAGTAAAATATTGGCTTTTGTATCTGCAATATTACTTAACGTCATGTGATTTTTTAAAGCAACCCTAAACATGGTTTCTACGCCTCTTTCTGGAACTTCACTTTTATTTTGTTTAATTTCTAGAGCTTCTTCTTTCTGCTTAAACTTTGCTAAATTTTCTTTTATTTTATGTTGATTTTTCAATAATTTAGAGATATTCTTGTCTTTTCCTTTGCTCCATTTTTTTAAAGCATAAGCGGTATAATAATTATGACCTTTAGTTAAAAACTCTATATTAATCTCAATCCATTCTGTATCAGAAAACTTTTTATTCTCTGTACTTTCCCATTCTTTTCTTAATAATTCTAACTTGTTTTCAAAGTTTTTACTTCCTAAATGCGCACAATCTGCATCCATTATAATCTGTTCTAATTCATTATCAGATTGATTTCCCATTTTAGTCGCTAAAATCAATTTAGAGATTACCGCTATTCTTCCAGCATCAACATTATTTTCATTTAAAAAATTGGTAGCTATTTTTACACTTTCAGATTCATGATTTTTTGCATCTTCTATAAATCCGGTGTCATGAAACAAGGCTGCGAGCTGTAAATTTTCTTTAGAAATTGCATCTATATTTAAGTTTTCTGCAAGTTCTGTAGTATAAGCAACCACATCTTGTGTATGTGTAATATTATGATATACATAAACAGCATCTAACTCCTTATTTAATAAATTAAAAACATATTTTTCTGCATCTAAAACTAATGTGTTCATTGTAAAATTATTTTATAAATAAATAGGAAGAAATGATCATTTGCTCTACCACTTTATTAATATTGGTCGTAAATTTATGTTTTGCTTTCAACAGCTTACAAATTAACAATTATTTGTAATGTAACAAGTGTTTTTACGTCTAAAAAAACTATTAACATTATAGTACTAATTTAAAAAGAAAAGAAACAAATATGCTTACTTGGAAAGAAATTATCAACTTTAGTGTAAAAGGAAATCCGACTCCAGATAAAAGAGTAGAGAAATCCGAAAAAGAATGGAGAGCTCAATTAACTGCAGAACAATTTAGAATTACAAGACAAAAAGGTACAGAAAGACCACATACAGGCGATTTGTGTAGTATTTATGATGAAGGCCAGTACAACTGTGTTTGTTGTAACACGCCGTTATTCGACTCTACCATAAAGTTCGACTCTAGTTCTGGATGGCCAAGTTTTACGCAACCTATTAAAGAAAATGCCATAAAATATCATAAAGATGTTTCTTTTGGTATGGTTCGGGTTGAAGTGATGTGCAATACTTGCGATGGACATTTAGGACACGTTTTTCCTGATGGACCAGAACCAAGCGGATTACGTTATTGTATAAACTCTGAATCGATGGTTATTGATAAAAAATAATTTAATTTAAAAAAAGTCAAATGTCATTCCGAACGAGGAACGAGGAGGAAATCTTATTATTTTTTAGAGATTACTTCTTCATTTTTCCTCTTAATGACAAAGAAAATATAAATGAATAAAAATTTACAAGTTGCTACTTTAGGAGGTGGCTGTTTTTGGTGTACAGAAGCTGTGTTTCAAGAAGTAAAAGGTGTAGAAAAGGTAGTTTCTGGTTATGCAGGTGGTAACGTTCCTGGAGAACCAACCTACAGAGAAATTTGCTCTGGCTTAACAGGACATGCAGAAGTAATTCAAATAACGTATGATGCAAATGTAATTTCGTATGAAGATATTTTAGTTATTTTTATGACAACGCACGATCCTACAACCTTAAATCAACAAGGAGCAGATAGAGGAACTCAATATAGATCTGTGGTTTTTTATCATGATGAAAATCAACAAAAAATAGCTTCGGAAGTTTTAAAACAGATTCAAGATTATTATAATGACAAGATAGTAACTGAGTTAAGTGCTTTACCTATTTTTTATAAAGCAACGGAAGAACATCAAAATTATTATAGAGAAAATACACAACAAGGGTATTGTAGTTTTGTTATTGAGCCAAAATTAGCTAAATTGAGAAAATTACATGCAGATAAATTAAACTAATAAAATAGGTTTTAGATAGTAGTTAATCTAAAGCCTATTTATAATCAATAAAAAAATGACTGAAATTTTACTATACGGCGCAGATTGGTGTCCAGATTGCAGAAGAGCAAAAACGTATTTAAAAGAAAACAACATAGATTTTACTTTTGTGGATGTAGATTTAGATAAGGAAGCAACTGCAAAAGTAGAAGCTATTAACAACGGTAAACGTATTATTCCTACACTTATAATTAGAGAAAAATCATACACAAACCCTAACAACGTAGAATTAGCTTCAGTTTTAGGAATCAACGAAGTTGGTAACGTTCAGTTATTTGGTGCAGATTGGTGTCCAGATTGTAGAAGAGCAAAAAGCTTTTTAACAGATAATGGTATCAATTTCGATTTTATTGATGTAGATCAATACGATTGGGCAACAAAAAAAGTAGAAGAAATTAACAACGGAAAACGTATTATTCCTACGGTTTTAATTGATGATGTACCATACACAAACCCAGATAATGTAAAATTAACAGAACTTCTTTCTATCAATGTAGAAAAAGAACATAAAGTTTTTGACACCATTATTATTGGTGGTGGTGCTGCTGGTTTAACAACATCTATTTATGCGCAAAGAGATCGTTTTGATACGTTAATTTTAGAAAAATCCACCATTGGTGGAAACGCCTTTTTAACAGAAAAAATTGAAAACTACCCTGGTTTTACCTCTATTTCTGGTCCAAAATTAATGGAAAAGATGGAAGATCAAGCCAAAACCTACGGAGCTATTATTAAAACGGGAGAAGAAGTTGTTGGTATTGAAAAAAAGGATAATTTATTTTCAATAGAAACAAAAGGAACTACCTATTTAGGAAAGTCTGTTGTTTTATCAACAGGTTCTACGTACAGAAAATTAGGCATCCCTAATGAAGAAGAATTAATTGGTTCTGGTATCCATTTTTGTGCAACCTGCGACGGTGCTTTTTATAGAGATAAAGATATTATTGTAATTGGTGGTGGAAATTCTGCCTTAGAAGAAGGTATCTTTTTAGCTGGTTTTTGTAAAAGTGTAAAAATAGTACATCGTTCAGAAAACTTTTCTGCATCAGAAACCTATGTAGAAAAACTAGCAAGTATCGATAATATTTCTACGTATATGAATAAAACATCTTTAGAATTTATTTCTGATGAAAAAGAATTATTTAAAGCATTAAAAGTAAAAGACAATGCTACAAACGAAGAGTCTTTATTAGAAGCAGATGGTGTCTTTATTTTTATCGGATTGATACCAAACACACAATCTTTTAAAGGAATTGTAGCTTTAGACAAAAGAGGATTTATACAAACTACAGCATTGGCTCAAACTTCTGTTGATGGAATTTTTGCTGCCGGAGATTGTAGAGAAGGCGCAATTGCACAAGTAGCAGCAGCAACTGGTGAGGGCGTTTTAGCTAGTTACGGAATTAGAAGTTTTTTAAAATAAGATGATTAAATTATTTGGCACAGAAAGATGCCATAAAACTCAATATTATAAAACATTTTTAGAAACGCGTAATTTAGATTACGCGTTTTTAGATATAGAAAAGTCTGCAGAAAATGCAGAGGAATTACGTAACTTGTATGAAAATAGAAAACTAAATTTTCCTACAATTACGATTAACAATAAAAAGTTAAGAAATCCTTCTGATAAAGACCTTCTAAAATGGATAGATACAATATGATGAACCTAAACATAAAAGACACTTTTACGGCAGAATTACCTTCGGATGTTAACTTGGAAAACTCAAGAAGACAAGTAGAAAATGCTGCTTTTTCTTATGCAAATCCAAAGAAAACTGCAAAACCAGAAGTATTACACGTTTCACAAGAAATGGTTACTGAATTAGGTATTTCTGAAGAAGATGTAAAATCAGAGTTTTTTAAAAACATTCTAACCGGTAACGAAATTTATCCGAATACAAGACCGTATGCTATGTGTTATGCAGGACATCAATTTGGTAATTGGGCAGGACAATTAGGCGACGGAAGAGCTATTAATTTGTTTGAAGTTGAACACCATACTAAAAACTGGAAAGTACAATTAAAAGGAGCTGGCGAAACGCCGTATTCTAGAACTGCAGATGGTTTAGCAGTTTTACGATCATCCGTTAGAGAATATTTGTGTGCCGAAGCAATGTTCCATTTAAACGTGCCAACCACAAGATCTTTGTCTTTAAGTTTGTCTGGCGATTCAGTAATGCGAGATGTTTTATATGATGGAAATCCGGCTTATGAAAAAGGTGCCATTGTTTCTAGAATTTCTCCTTCGTTTTTACGTTTTGGTAGTTTCGAAATTTTTGCCGCTAGAAAAGATCTTAAAAACTTAAAAGGTTTAATGGATTATACCATTAAACATCATTTTGCGCATCTAGGAAAACCATCCAAAGAAAATTATATTCAGTTTTTTAAGGAAGTTTCAGAACGTACTTTAGCCATGATTATTCATTGGCAACGTGTTGGTTTTGTTCACGGAGTCATGAACACAGATAACATGTCTATCCTTGGTTTAACCATAGATTTTGGACCTTATGGTTGGCTAGAAGGGTTCGATTTTGGCTGGACTCCGAACACAACCGACAGTCAGCATAAACGATATAGATACGGAAATCAACCAAATATTGGTTTGTGGAATTTGTATCAATTAGCCAATGCGTTGTATCCAATAATTGAAGAAGTAGATCCTTTAAATGCTATTTTAGAGCAATATAAAATCGATTTTGAAATACAATCTTTACAGATGATGAAATCGAAGTTAGGCTTGGTTTCTTCGGATGAAGACGATTTAAAATTGATACAAGAATTAGAAGATAATTTACAATTGGTAGAAACAGACATGACTATTTTCTTTAGAAATTTAAGTAATTTTACGGAGGAAAAATCAGGTTTCAAATTGGTAGAAAATGCTTTTTACGATTTAGAAAACATTTCTAAAGAAGTAGAGAACAGATGGAATACTTGGTTTAAAAAATATGCGGATAGACTTGCTATAGAACGAATTTCATCCGAAGAAAGAAAAGAACAAATGGATTTGGTAAATCCTAAATATGTGCTTAGAAATTATATGTCTCAACTAGCAATTGATGAAGCAGATAAAGGAAATTACGCTTTAATTGATGAATTATTTCAACTCTTGAAAAATCCATACGCAGAACAACCAGAGAACGAAAAATGGTTTGCAAAAAGACCAGAATGGGCAAGAAATAAAGTAGGTTGTTCTATGTTATCTTGTAGTTCATAAAAAAAGTATCTAATAAAAGACCTTTCAGGTTTCTAAAACCTGAAGGGTCTAAAAAAATTAAAAACATGCAATTAGGATTAGGAACAGCCGCTTTAGGAAGACCACAATATATTAATGTTCGTACAGAAAACTGTGACAACTCCAACTTAGCGGAATTTAGAAAACAAAGTTTTAACGTTTTAGAAAAAGCATATAATTTAGGAATTCGTTATTTTGATACGGCTCCAGGTTATGGTTTGGCAGAAGAATTAGTCTTAGAATGGGTTCAGACTAAAAACGACAACACTATTGAAATTGCCACAAAATGGGGATATACGTACACCGCAAATTTTGATGCGAATGCAACAGTTCACGAAGTAAAAGAACATAGTTTATCTAAATTAAAAGAACAATGGAATTTTTCTAAACAGCTTCTACCCTACTTAAAAGTATATCAAATTCATTCTGCAACTTTAGAAACCGGTGTTTTAGAAAATGTAGAAGTTTTAGAACAATTGGCTTTCTTAAAAAAGGAACACAACCTAAAAATAGGATTGACAACAACAGGAACCAACCAAGTTGAAATCATTAAAAAAGCTTTAAATGTTTTGGTTGATGGAGACCCCGTTTTTGATTTATTTCAGGTTACCTTTAATTTTTTAGATCAAAGTTTAATAGAAATTTCAGGGAAATTAGTTAGTCAAAATAAATCGATTGTAATTAAAGAAGCTTTGGCAAATGGAAGAGTTTTTAAGAATGAAAGCTATCCTCATTATGCTAAAATGTATACTACTTTAGAAAACTTAGCTAAAAAACACAACGTAGGTGTAGATGCTATTTCTCTAAAATATTGCGAGCAAACAATTCCAGGAAGTATTGTTTTAAGTGGGGCAAGTTCTATTGATCAATTGAAACAGAATTTAGAAATGAATTCTTTCACCTTATCTGCTGATGAAATTGAAACTTTAAATTCTTTAAAAGTTTCTCCTGATGCATACTGGACAGAAAGAAAGCAATTGGAATGGAATTAACCAAAGTTGCTTTTGGTGGTGGTTGTCATTGGTGTACAGAAGCAGTTTTTCAGACTTTAATTGGTGTAGAATTAGTAGAACAAGGTTGGGTTGCATCCATAGAAAAGAATAATACGTTTTCTGAAGCGGTTATTGTGTATTTTAATACTGATAAAATCAATTTAAAAACATTGATTGAAATTCATTTATTAACGCATAAAAGCACAAGTAATCATTCTATGAGAACGAAATATCGTTCTGCTATTTATTATTTTTCTAGTCAACAAAAAGAAGATAGCTTAAAAATAATTGAAGAATTACAAGTCAATTTTAAAGGTGAAATTATTACAAAAGCATTAACGTTTAAAGAGTTTAAACCGAATACAGAAGAATTTCAGAATTATTATCAATCAAACCCTGATAAACCTTTTTGTCAAAATTACATCAACCCTAAATTGATATTTTTATTACAACAATTCTCGGAAAAGATAGACAAACGTAAAGTTGCTCACCTTATTCCGACTACCTAAAAAACAAAAAAAATGAATACTGTTAGATTAGAAATTGAAAATAAAAAAGGCTTAAAATTACAAGCATATTTAGAATTACCTGCCAATGAAAAACCGAATCAATTTGCCATTTTTGCACATTGTTTTTCTTGCAACAGTAATTTTAACGCAGTAAAAAACATCAGTCGTTCTTTGTCTAATCATGGTTTTGGTGTTTTACGTTTCGATTTTACAGGACTAGGAAGAAGTGAAGGCGAATTTGCTGAAAGTCACTTTTCTGCCAACGTAGAAGATTTGTTAGCGGTTAATGCTTTTTTAGAAAAAAACTACAAAGCACCTTCATTATTAGTTGGTCATTCTTTGGGAGGAGCTGCAGTTATTGTTGCAGCATCAAAATTAGAAAACATAAAAGCGGTTGCCACTGTTGGCGCTCCTGCAACTGTTGGACATGTAACTCACTTATTTTCTCATGGAACAGCAGAAATTCCAGAAAAAGGAGATATAGAAGTAAAAATTGGAGGTCGTCCTTTTAAAATAAACCAAGATTTTGTAAACGATTTTAGTAAAACAGATTTACCTAAAATTATTAAAAATTTACGCAAACCAATCTTGGTAATGCACGCTCCTTTTGATACCGTGGTTGGTATAGAAAATGCTGAGAAAATTTATCACAATGCAATGCATCCAAAAAGTTTTGTAAGCTTAGATGGTGCAGATCATTTATTATCAAAATCAAAAGATAGCATTTATGTTGGTAATATGATTGGTACTTGGGTAGAACGTTATTTTGAGTCTGAAGAGAACAATATGATTTCTACCGAAGGTGAACAGTTGGTTGGACATTTAAACTTATTAGAAGACAATTTTACAACTTCTATTCAGACTAAAAAACATGCTTTTATTGCTGATGAACCTGCAAATGTTGGTGGTGATGATTTTGGTCCTTCTCCCTATGATTTTTTAAGTGCAGGTTTGGCTGCTTGTACTGTAATGACTTTAAAAATGTATGCAGAGCGTAAAAAGTGGGATTTACAAGAAGTCTTTGTATATATTACCTATTCTAAAAAACATAGTGACGATTTAGAGATTGCTGTAGATAAACCAACTCGTTTTGATCATTTAAAGAAGAAATTAAAGTTTGTTGGCAATCTAGACGAAAAACAAACGCAACGTTTAAAAGAAATTGCAGCAAAATGTCCTGTTCACAAAACGTTACAAAGTGACATTATTATAGAAACAGAAATCGTCTAATTTAAACGCTTAGAACATCAATCTTACTTAAATACAGAAAAAACTTTTTTTAAATCAGGTTTATTAAAACATGAAATCGTTCAGTTTTAGCAAAAGAGTCAAAAATTTATGATATTAGGACAATTTGAATAAAATTAGCAAGTTACATTTGCATAACTAAAATTGTCAGTTATAGTGTCTAAAAAAATAAAGAATAAAAAATATCGATTTTTAAGAAGATTCTTACGAGTTTTTTTAGGACTAATCATTCTTGTTAGTTTTTTAATACTTTTTATTAGAAGCCCTTGGGGACAAAGTGTTATTGTTGATAAGGCAGTAAACTATGTTACCGATAAAACAAACACTAAAATTACTGTAGACAAGCTATTTTTAACCTTTAAAGGTGGTTTGCAATTAGAAGGCTTGTATGTGGAAGACACCAAAGGAGACACGTTGGTATACTCTAAATCGTTAGAAGCAAACCTACCTCTTTGGGGAATGATTAAAGGAGGTGCCGTTGGTGTAGACAATTTAGAATGGAGTGGTTTACGTGCCAATATTATAAGAAAAGACAGTCTTTCTGGGTATAACTTTCAGTTTTTAATAGATGCATTTGCATCAGAAGAACAAACTCCTGTTGTTGAAGAAACAACCTCAGAGCCTGTAGATATTGTTCTTAGAAATATTGATTTATCAAATATTAATGTTGTTTTTAAAGATGATGTAATAGGAATTGACAGTCATTTTAAAGTTGGAAATCTAACTGCCAATATGGATAAAGTTGATTTGCAAAAAATGATTTTTAATGCTGATAAAATTTCTCTTTCTGATACAAATATTAAACTTATTCAAAAGCCTGTAATTTCAAATACGCCAACTACAGAAAGTGTTTTACCCACTTTATCTGTAAATAAGCTTTCTCTTAAAAAGGTTGAAGCTTATTTTGAAAACCCACAAGATCAATTAATTGCCGATGTAAGGGTTGCTGATTTTTATACAGAAATCCCTGAAATTAATTTATCTACAAACAAAATAAATCTTACCACACTTCAACTTAAAAGTTCTGATGTTCTCTTAAAAACAGTTTCAACAAATACTGCAACCGTTAAAGAAACATCAAACAGTGATATCGCATTTAACTGGCCAGATTTTGAAGTACAAGTAAATGATATCAATTTAGAAAACAATAAGATTCAGTATTTTGTAAATAATGAAAAAGTGGTTCAAAATGTGTTCAATCCGAATGCACTTGTTTTAGAAGATGTAACCTTAAAAGCATCTGATATTTTCTTAAAAGACCAAAAAGCAAATTTGAAATTAAGTGCTTTAAATTTTAAAGAAAAATCTGGATTTAGATTGAGGGAACTCGCACTAAATGCGGAAATAACAGATACAGAATTAAAAGTTTCAGACCTTAAAATCTCATTCAAAAAAAGTATGATTGCTGGTTTTGCAAATGCGAATTATAAATCACTTTCTCAATTCATTTCATCACCAGAAAACACAAAAATTAACATAGGCATTCCGTCATTCTCACTCTTTTTAGATGAACTTTTTACGTTTCAACCGAGTTTAAAACAAAATGAATATGTAACCAAATTAAGTAAAAAAGAACTTTTTGGTGAAGTAAATATAAATGGAGTTTTAGCTGATTTAAATATTGCCAACACCAACCTTAATTGGGGTAATTACACTAAAATATCTTTAGATGGAAACATAAAAAACAGTACAAACCTAGATAAGTTACAACTAAACATTCCTAATTTTGAAGCAAAGACAAAACGAAATGATCTTTTACAAATTGTAGACGAAAAAGCATTAGGCATTCATTTACCGGAAGATATTTTAATAACGAGTAATGCAAAAGGTACTTTAAGCAACATCGTTACAAATACTAAAATAAATACATCACAAGGTATTGCAACAATTAAAGGAAACTTTAAAAACGAAGCAAAAATTAGCTACAATACGGATATAAAAATTGAAAACTATAATGTTGGTACCCTTTTAATGAATCCTAATTTTGGTGAATTAAGTGTTCAATTAAAATCGGAAGGAAGCGGTAAAAGTATTCAGGATTTAGATGCCACGCTACAAACTACCATTTCTAAATTTCAGTTAGAAAAGTATGAAATAAGAGACTTACAAATAGAAGGAGATTTTAAAAATAGTATCGGAAAAATTACCTCAACATATAAAGATAAAAATGTAAACTTAGATTTATTAGCTAATGTAGCGTTAGACTCTATAAACACCAAAGCAACTGTTAATTTAAATCTAATTGGTGCAGATTTAGAAGCACTTGGTATTATGCAGCGTAAGGTAAAAACGGGTATGGAACTTTCTTTAGACTTTAAAGGAAACCCTAAAAAATACACTTTAAAAAGTAACATAAAAAATGGTGTAGCCGTCTATAATAACAGAACGTTTTTAGTAGGAGACTTTGCTGTTAATGCCTTTGTAGATAAAGATACAACGGCTGTTTCTATCAAAAATAAAATGATTGATTTAAATTTAGAATCAAACACAGATCCACAAACTTTTAGTAACGCTTTGCAACGTCATGTTGCTAGTTATTTTTATAGAGATGTTACGGTTTCCGACACCGTTAAAAGTCCAGTAAATTTAAAATTAAAAGCTAAAATTTCTCAAACGCCACTTTTAAGAGATGTCTTCTTGGTTAATTTAAAAGATTTAGACACTATAAATATTGATGTCGATTTTAAAGAGAAAAAACGAAAACTAACTGCCAATATTACGGCTCCTCACATTAATTTTAGCGATAATGAATTAGACAGTTTATCTTTTTCTATGCTTACAGATAATGAAGATTTCAATTTTAATTTAGGTTTTAAAGAAATTAAAGCAGGACCTTTAAATGTACCAAAAACTGTTATTACAGGAATTCAACAAAACAACGAATTGTCCCTTAATTTTTTAGGTTTCTATGACGGAGAGAAATTAATGAATGTAAACTCAAAAATTACTGGAAACAGCGATAAATTAAAGTTTACCATAGATCAAGATAGTTTGTTATTGAATAGTAATAAATGGAAAATTCCGAAAACAAATGCCGTTGTATTTGAAAATAATAAACTCACATTCTCTGATTTTAAAATCAGTAAAAACAATCAATCTATAGAAATTACAGATAAAATATCCCGTATAGCAGGAGATCACATCGGCTTAAATTATAAAAATTTTGAAATAAATGAAGTTTTTAATTATTTAAGTCCAGAAAAAGAGATTGCAGCAGGAACTTTAAATGGTGATTTTATTTTAGAGCAACCTTTTGGTGATACAGGTATTATTGCAAATTTAAGTATTAATGAATTACAAGTATTAAAAACAGCTTTTGGTACCTTAAGTTTAGATGCCAAATCTTTAGAAAATGGTAAATATGATTTTAATGCTAGCTTAAAAGAAGGGGCCATAGACTTAGATTTAAAAGGAGATTATTTTGTAGATAATAATGATGCTAACTTAAATTTAGATTTACTCATTAACAACTTTAAAATGCAAGCTTTAAACACACTGTCTTTGGGGGAAATTAAAGAAACTTCTGGTAGTCTCTCAGGAAATTTTAAAGTAACAGGCACAACATCAGATCCAAAATATAAAGGAAACTTAGATTTTACAAATGCAGCTTTTAAAGTGACCAAACTAAACGCAAAATTTAACTTACAGAACGAAACTTTAAGTGTAGATAACAGCGGTTTATCTCTCTCTAACTTCACCATTTTAGATGGCGAAAAAAATGCTTTAGTTGTTTCCGGAACCGTTAAAACCAAGAGCTTTGTAAACCCTACCTTTAATTTAGACATTAAAGCCAATAAATTTAGAGTGCTAAACGCCACCAAAGAAGACAATGAATCTTTGTACGGAAAAGTTTCTTTTAATGTTGATGCAAAATTAACGGGAGATTTACAGGTTCCTAAATTAAACGCCAAATTAGTGGTGGGTTCAGATACAGATGTTACCTATGTATTACCTTCTAGCTATGCAAATATAGAAGAAAGAGAAGGAGTTGTTGCTTTTGTTAATAGAGAAAATCCGGATGCAATTTTAACTCAAAACGAAGAACAAACTGCTATAATTACAGGCTTTGATTTAAAAGCGCTCTTAAAAATTGATAAAGAAGCTGCCGTAAAAGTTATCATAGATAAAGAAACTGGCGACAATTTTAAGATTTCTGGTGATGGTGATTTTGTTTTATTAATGGATCCTAATGGTCGTTTAACTTTAACAGGTGCTTATGAAGTTGCTAGCGGACATTACGAACTTAACTTATACAATGTTGTAGATAGAAAATTTGTTTTAGTTCCTGGAAGTAGAATTTCTTGGGCAGGAGACCCGTTAGATGCTAAATTAGACATCCGTACAAGTTACACCTTAAAAACCTCTGCCTCTACCTTAATGGCTTCTCAAATTTCAGGAGAAGATTCAGCAACCAAAAATAAATACAAACAAGTATTGCCATTTAATGTGTATTTAAATATTGATGGAGAATTGTTACAGCCAAAAATATCTTTTAATTTAGACATGCCAGAAGACCAACAAGGCGCCATTAGCGGTCAGGTTTATGAACGTGTGCAACAAGTAAACCAACAAGAAGACGAATTAAACAGGCAAGTTTTTTCTTTATTAGTTTTAAATAGGTTTTATCCAGATGCTGGTAGCGATGGTAGTTCTGGTGGTTTTGCAACAATTGCTAAAAACAATTTAAATGATGCTGTTTCTGGACAATTAAATTCTTTTTCTGATAAGATTCTTGGAGGTTCTGGTATTGAATTAGATTTTGGTTTAAATAGTTTTACAGATTACCAAGGAGACGCACCAACCGATAGAACACAATTGGATGTTGCTGCTCAGAAGAAATTATTTAACGATCGTTTAACCGTAAGAGTTGGTAGCGAAGTAGACATACAAGGTAGCAGTTCTACGGAAGAAAAATCGCCTTTAATTGGTAATGTGAGTTTAGAATATAAAATTACAGAAGATGGCAGATACCGTGTTAGAGGTTTTAGAAAAAGTGAATTTGAAAATGTCATAGACGGTCAAACCATTGTAAGTGGAATTGCATTAATTTTCACCAAAGAGTTTAATGAGTTTCATCAACTTTGGGATTCTATTTTGAGTGCTAATAAAGATAGTGAAACCACAAAGGAAACGGATGATCTAAAAACAACAAATAATACTGAAAATTCAGAAAATAAAAAGTAAATAAATTTTGAAAACACCCTATACAAAACAGCTTTTTTTAATAGTACTATTCGTTTTTATTTACGGTTGTGGTATAAAAAAACACATTCCAGAAGGCAAGCGTTTGTATACGGGCGCTAGCATTGTTATTAAAGCCGATTCTACCGTAGAAAAAGTAAAAGAACTACAAGACGATTTGGTTACTGTATTAAGTCCAAAACCCAATACAAGGCTACTAGGAATGCATCTAGGGCTGTATTATTACTATAAAAATCAGCAAGAAAACCCTGGTTTTTTAAGTAGGTGGTTGTATAAAAAAATCGGACAAAAACCAGTCTATCAATCAGACATAAACGTTTTAGAAAATGAAAACCTTTTACGAAACAAACTAGAAAATTATGGGTTTTTCTATAGCACCATTGCTCCTAATTTTAAAGAAAAGAAAAAAGAAGCAGCTATTGTCTATAATTTAAAAGTTCCTGCTCCTTATAAAATGGCTACCTACAAAATAGATAGTATGGTTTCGCCAATTTATAACGAGATAAAAAGATTGACCACAAAATCTCCATTTCAGAAAAATAAACGTTTCGATTTAGGGAGTTTAAAGTTAGAAAGGCTGCGTTTAGATACAGAATTAAAAAATAACGGATATTATAATTTTAATCCAGATTTTTTACTCTTTGAAGCAGATACCAATCAATATAAAAGCAATAGTAAAAAATTCGATTTGTTTTTAAAGTTGAAAGCAAAAGTTCCAAAAAAATCGACTGTTCCGTATCAAATCACGAACATCAATGTTTTTCCTAATTATAATTTAAATGATTCTACAGCTGTAAAAAGCATACGTTTCCAAGGCAAAAACTATCACCAAGATTCTGTTTATTTTAAACCTAAATATTTAGATGAATTTATCACTTTAAAAGAAGGAGAACGTTTTAACCCATCAACCTCTAAAAATACTGCTAGAAGACTTTCTTCTATTGGTGTCTATAAGTTTGTAAACATTCAATATAAAGAATTAAAAGACTCTACAACAGACACAATTGGTAGTTTAGAGGCCAATATTTTTTTATCACCATTAACAAAACGCGCCATACGTGCAGAACTGCAAGCCGTTACAAAATCTAATAATTTTGCGGGGCCAGAATTGTCTTTAACCTATAGCAATAGAAACTTATTTAAAGGAGGTGAAACATTAAACATTAGTACAAATATTGGGTACGAAACACAAATTACTAGTGGTACTTCTGGTTTAAGTAGTTTAGAATTAGGCCTAAAAAGTGAACTTATTTTCCCAAGAGTTATTACTCCCTTTAAGATTAATAAAGATTATTTTGACTACTCTACTCCTAAAACTAAAACCAGCCTAAGCGCCACCTATTTAAATAGAAGTCAGCTGTATACACTTTTATCGGGTACTGGTATTTTTGGGTACACATGGAATGCAAATAAATACATTACATATGAGTTTAACCCTATTTCTATAAATTATACACGTTTATCGAATACTACAGAAGAGTTTCAAGAAATTTTAGACGATAATTCATTTTTACAGAGCAGTTTTGATCAGCAATTTATAAGCGGACTTACTTTTTCATTTATTTATAATGAAATGTTAAACGCATCAAAAAAACATCAATTCTTCTTACAAACTACACTAGATGTTGCTGGTAATTCTATTAGTCTATTTGATAAAAAAACAGCTGAAACAAATACTTTTTTAGGCTTGGAATACGCACAATATGCAAAAGCAGATATTGATTTAAGGTATCATTATAATTTTGGTTCTAAAAAAGAGCAAACAATTGCCACACGATTCTTTGCTGGATATGGCTATGCTTACGGAAATTCTGATGTAATACCATTTGTAAAACAATATTATGCAGGTGGACCTTATAGTGTAAGAGCTTTTAATATTAGATCTTTAGGACCTGGAACTTATAATGATGAAACTTCAGAAAGTACAAGCTCTTTCTTTGATAAAACAGGAAATGTTCGTTTAGAAGCAAATTTAGAATATCGTTTTCCTATTTACTCTATTTTAAAAGGAGCGGTGTTTGCAGATGCAGGTAATGTTTGGAATACCGTTTCAAATTCAGATTTTAATGATACGGATGGTAATGTTAGAGATAAGTTTACGTCAAACTTTATAAATGAATTAGGTATGGGAGCAGGTTTTGGTTTGCGAGTAGATGTACAGGGTTTTGTAATCCGTTTTGATTTGGCAGCGCCTTTTCATGACCCTTCCTTAGAAGAAGGAAAACGTTGGGATTTTAGAGCAGACGAACCTGTATTTAACTTTGCTATTGGTTATTCTTTTTAAGTTAATATTGTTTTTTACAAAGACAAAAATGTTCCCTATTTTTAGTATACTTAAAAAAGAAGTAACAAAAGTTTTATATTTAAACCTAAATTATAGTATTTATTAATGAATCACGAACTTAAAGAAATTATAAATCAGGCGGTCATCAACCAACAAAAAGGGTTGAAAAATGTATTGGCAACCGTAGTACATTTAGAAGGTTCTTCTTATAGAAAACCAGGTGTACGCATGTTAATTTCTGAAGATTTAAGTTCTGTTGGAGCCGTGAGTGGTGGTTGTGTAGAAAAGGAAATTAAACACAGATCTAAAAGTGTTTTTTCTGATAACAAACCAAAAGTAATTACATACGATGGTAGGTACAAGTTAGGCTGCGAAGGTATTTTATATGTTTTAATAGAACCTTTTTTTATTTCGGATCTATTTCTTACTCATTTTTCGAAAGCAAATTCAGATAGAGAAACCATACATATTGCAAGTTTTTTTACTGATGAAAATGAAGCTTTTGGTAATTTTGGTTCTGTAATTACTTTTCATAATAAAAAACAATTTACATTTTCTGAAGGATTTAATCATCAGGATAAGAAAGACGTTATAATCTTCTCTCAAATAGTACAACCTAGTTTTAGGTTGATTATAATTGGAGGCGAACATGATGCTGTTAAACTTTGTAAAGTAGCCGCAACATTAGGTTGGGAAATTGATGTGATAACCTGTATTAAGGATTCTAAAGAATTAAAAGATTTTCCGGGAGCAAATTCGGTAAATGGTGATTCTGCAGAAACTATTCAATTTACAAATATTGAAGAAAATACGGCTATTGTAATTATGAATCATAGTTACGTACAAGATTTAAAATATGTTATAAAGCTGTCTGAATATACACCAAAATATATTGGTATTTTAGGCGCTCCAAACAGAAGGGAACGATTGTTTAACGAGCTTTTTGAATTTGTACCAGATATTTCTGATGAATTTTTAGAAACTATTTATACACCTGCAGGCTTACACATTGGTGCAGAAACCCCAGAAGAAATTGCCGTTTCTATTGTCGCGGAAATTCTATCTGTAATTAGAAAAAAAGAGCCTTTTTCTTTAAGAAAATTAACAGGGAAAATTAACACATAAATTTATGAAAAACATTGCTGTTTTAGTTTTGGCTGCAGGCAAATCATCTAGAATGAATAGCATAAAACAGTTAGAAAAAGTAAATCATAAAACACTTTTAGAACATACTTTAGAGAAAACACAACGTATTTATGCTTCCACTATATTTTGTGTTTTAGGTGCAAATGCTGATAAAATTAAATCAGAAGTAAGTACTAGAAACGTTCAATTTATTGAAAATACTAATTTCGAAGATGGATTAAGCTCTAGCATCGTTTCTGGTATTCAGCATTTTAAACAAAATAATTTCAATTTTGAAGCCATTTTTATCTTATTAGCAGATCAACCAGCTATTGATGTTGCTTATATTGAAGATATGCTTCATTTATTTGAACAACATAAAGATAAAATTATAGCATCTAACTATGGTGAAAAATTAGGTGTTCCTGTAATTTTTCCTAAAAAGTATTTTTCTGATATTTTTCTGATAAAAGGAGACAAAGGCGCAAAGGAATTCATCAACAAAAAGAAAAACGAAATTATTTGTTCTACAATACCAACAAACTTCTTAGACATAGATACCAGAGAAGATTTGCAACGATATAAAAACTCAATTTTAAAATAGTTATTTTAGCACTTATGAAACTACTCAGATATTCCATATTCTTTTTACTTTTTTTATGCATTTCTGCCTGCGCAACCATAAAAAAACAAATTGCAGACAACCAACCTAGCGTGATTAAAAAGGATAGTTCTAAAATTGAACATACTTTTTATTTAATTGGAGACGCAGGAAACTCAACATTAGAAGAAGATTCACCTGCTTTAAAATATTTAAAAAAGCACATTAAAAGTGCATCAGAAGAATCTACTTTACTTTTTTTAGGTGATAATGTCTATGAAACGGGTATACCCGATAAAGATTCTAAAAAATATCCTTTAGCAAAAAGAAGAATTGAAGCGCAAACAAATGTTGCGAAACAATTTAAAGGAAAATCTATATTTATTCCAGGAAATCACGATTGGTATCATGGTCTAGATGGCTTAAAAAGAGAAGAAAAACTAGTTGAAAAAGCATTAGGAAAATCAGCTTTTTTACCGAATAATGGTTGTCCGTTAGAAAAAGTTAAAATTTCTGAAGACATTGTTTTAATTATTGTTGATACACATTGGTATGTAACAAACTGGGACAATCACCCCACAATAAATGATGAATGTGAAATTAAAACAAGAGAAAAATTCTTTGATGAATTTGAAGGACTCATCAAAAAAGCAAGGGGAAAAACAACTATTGTGGCTTTACACCACCCAATGTTTACAAACGGTTCTCATGGCGGACAATATTCTTTTAAAAGCCACATGAGTCCACTACCTGTTTTAGGTTCTCTTAAAAATTTAATTAGAGAAACCTCTGGCCTTTCAAATACCGATATTCAGAATAAAAAATATAACGAACTAAGAAAGCGTATTATCACACTCTCTCAAGAAAATGATAAAACGATTTTTGTTTCTGGTCACGACCATAACCTACAATATATTGTAGAAGATAATTTACCTCAAATAATAAGTGGTTCTGGTTCTAAAACAATGGCGACCAAATTAACAGGAAATGCAAAATTTACTTATGGAGCGCAAGGTTTTGCCAAGTTAGATGTTTATGAAGATGGTTCGTCTAACGTTGCTTTTTATACCGTAAAAGATGATGAAATTGTATACGCCACAGAAGTTTTACCTGCCAATGAAAACACCAACTTTGCTCCGTTTACTAATACTAATATAACAGCAAAAAAAGCATCTATTTACACCAAGGAGGAAGTTGAAAAAAGTGGTATTTATCGTTTTTTATGGGGAGAACGTTATAGAAAATATTTTGGTACAGAAGTAAATGCACCAACCGTAGATTTAGACACTCTTTTTGGCGGATTAAAGCCTGTTAGAAAAGGTGGCGGACATCAATCTAAATCATTAAGACTTGAAGACTCAAAAGGTAGAGAATATGTAATGCGTGCCTTACGTAAAAATGCTGTTCAGTATTTACAGGCAGTTGCTTTTAAAGACCAATATATAGAAGGACAATTTAACAACACTGCTACAGAAGGCTTGTTAAATGATGTTTTTACAGGTTCTCATCCATATGCACCTTTTACTATTGGTAAATTAGCTGATGCAGTTGGTGTTTATCATACAAACCCTGTTTTATATTACATTCCTAAACAAAATAGTTTAGGGAATTTTAATGATGAATTTGGTGGTGAATTATACATGATTGAAGAAAGAGCTGCTTCTGGCCACGGAGACAAAGAAAGTTTTGGGTTTGCAGATGAAATAATTAGTACAGATGATTTATTAAAGAAATTAAGTAAAAATGAACATCATATTTTAGACGAAAAAGCATACATAAAAGCACGTTTATTCGACATGTTAATTGGAGATTGGGACAGACACCAAGACCAATGGAGATGGGCTATTTTTAAAGAAGGTGAACAGACAATTTACAGACCGGTTCCTAGAGATAGAGACCAAGCTTTTGCTGTCTTTGGTGACGGTTTTTTATTAAATATTACCACAAAATTAATACCTGCATTACGTGCAATGCAATCGTATAAAGAAGATATTGGTAGCCCAAAATGGTTTAATTTATCTCCGTATCCTTTAGACATGGCATTAATTACAACAGCAACTAAAAACGATTGGGATGCACAAGTAAAGTTAATAACCACCAACCTTACAGATGCAGTTATAGAAGATGCTTTTACTAATTTTCCTAACGAAGTAAGAGACCATACTGTTTTAGAAATAAAAACTAAATTACAAGGCAGAAGAAAGAATTTACAAAAAATTTCTGATGCTTATTTTCAACATCTAAATAAATTTCAGGTTATAAAAGGTACTCATAAAGATGATTGGTTTGATATTGAAAGAGTCCCTAATGGAGGTACAAAAATAACTGGATACCGAATTATAAAAGGCGAAAAAGGAACCATTTTTCATGAACGAACTTACAAGAAATCTGACACCAAAGAAATCTGGATTTATGGTTTAGATGATGATGACACTTTTGTAGTAAAAGGAGAAGCTAAAAACTTAATAAAAGTTAGAATTATTGGCGGACAAAACAATGATGTTTATAATGTTTTAAACGGTAAAAAAGTAAAAATTTATGATTTTAAATCTAAGAAAAACACTTTTATAACAAACAAAGGCAGTAAAAAGTTAACAGATAATTACGAAACGAACGTGTACGATTACACGAAGCTTAAAAACAATCAGTTTATTATATCTCCAACCATTGGTTTTAATGCAGACGACGGTGTAAAATTGGGTGTTTCTAATGTATATACTTCTTTTGGCTTTGAGAGAAACCCATTTACTTCTCAACATACCTTAAATGCTGCCTACTATTTTGCAACTAGTGGTTTTGAATTTGATTATTCTAGCGAGTTTGCAAATGTTATAAAAAATTGGAATCTAGGCGTAAAAGCACGTTTTACAAGTCCTAATTTTGCTATGAATTATTTTGGTTTAGGGAATAACTCTATAAACCTAAATGCTCCTCATGAAATTAAAGACGAAGAATACAACAGGCTTAAAATAAAAGAATTGAGTGCTGGTACTTTTATACAGTGGAAAGGAGATTTGGATGGAACAATAAAAGTAGGTGTAAATTTTCAAAACTTTAAAGTAGAACAAACACCTAACAGGTTTATAAGTGATACTTTCTCATCAAATAATGCCATTTTTAACAATCAACAATTTATAAATACAGAAGCTGGTTATCAGTTTGAAAATGCAGATAATACTGCTTTTCCAACAATGGGGATGAAAACATCCTTAAAAGTAGGATATACTTCTAACCTTAAAAACAGTAACAATTTTGGATATTTAATTCCTGCTATTTCTTTTGATTATAAATTGATTTCTAGCGGAAAACTAGTGCTTGCAACCAAAGTAAAAGGACATTATAATTTTGGAGATTCTTATGAGTTGTATCAAGCAGCAAGTATTGGTGGTAATGATGGTTTAAGAGCCTATAGAAACGAACGTTTTACAGGAAAGAATTCAGTGTATCAATCTACAGATCTTCGTTTACTTTTAAGTAAAGTTAAAACAAGTATTGTGCCTCTAAACATTGGTATTTATGGAGGTTTTGATTACGGAACTGTTTGGGGACAACAAAACACCACCTTTAACAATACTAAATTTAACACTTCTGCTGGAGGAGGTATTTTCTTTAACGCAGCAAATATGTTAGTTGCAAATGTGGCTGTATTTAATGGAGATGATGGCGTAAGAGCAACAGTTAATTTAGGATTCAATTTTTAATAACTATGGATAAAATAGCATTAATTTCGGGAGCATTTTTTGGAATGTCAGCCGTAATTTTTGGTGCTTTTGGTGCGCACCTTTTAAAGAAAAAACTAAACACAGACCAATTACAAAGTTTTGAAACGGGTGTTAAATACCAAATGTATCATGCCATTTTATTACTTGTTTTAGGTTTTCAGTTAAACCACAAAATTACCATTGACAATTACATTGTTTATTCATTTATTATCGGAATCATTTTATTTTCATTTTCTATTTATGGTTTAGTAATTTCTTCTGCCAATAATAAAAAACTAAAATTTTTAGGACCAATTACACCGTTAGGAGGACTATGTTTAGTGTTAGGTTGGGGGTTGTTAATTTATAAGTTTGCTATTCAATAAAAGACAGCTGGAGATAATTTATAATAACCTAGCTCTTTTTCATGAAAATAAATTAGTTTTAATGGGGCAACAAACTAAAACTTCAACTCATAAAAATTACCGCCAACACCATCGGCTTTTTCATCGGTAATATATAAAGTATTATTGTCTTTAAAAGTAATTCCTTCTTTTTGAGAATAAGAATTTAATGGAATTTTGGTTAATTTTCCTGATAAAAAATCATCGTTTTTATAATCCGTAAAAATTAAAACAGCAGCAGGTGACAACAATGCTACTTTGCTACCATCGTCAGAAATATCTGCAGAAGTAATCCAACATTCCTTGTCGTTACAATTATTAAATTCAGAAATAAATACTGCTTCATGTTTCCCTTCTTTAGCAGGAACCTTGTATAAAGAGGTTTTACCATACTTTTCTTCTACCCTACTTTTAGTAAACACATAAAATGAATTATTATAATAGAAAAAAGATTCTGCATCAAAAAACAGTTTTTTCTTTTTAGGTGGAAACTTCTTTTGTTCCGGATAAGAAAACTTAATTTTTTCTACTTTTATTTTTTTAGAACTTGTTAAATCACCATGCTTTACTTTTAAAATAACAAGGTTTTCCCTTTCACTATCATTATTTCCAAAATCACCAATATAAAGGTTTCCTTCTTCGTCGGATGCAAGGTCTTCCCAATCGTGGTTTTTTTCTTTTATGGTAAGCTCTTCAACAATATTTCCGGTAGCAGAAACACCGTAAATTTTAGGTTTATTTCCACTATCATTTAGCATCCAAATTAAATCTGAATTGGCAACTACTTCTGCTCCAGAAACCTCTTCTAAGTCTTTTGATAATTCTGATATAAGTTTTAAACTACCAAAATTCTGACAACTAACTAAAGACAAAAAACTAAAAATTACAGTTATTACTTTCATCAACAATTCAATTTATTTTAATATTAAAACCCTTCAGTTTTTTTATTCTGAAGGGTTTGTTATTTGTTTTTTATTATTAGGTTTTCTTCCGACAAGAAAGATTAAAATGGAATTTACCAGCCACCAGAAGCGCCACCTCCACCAAAACTACCTCCGCCGAAACCGCCTCCAAAGCCTCCTCCACCGAAGCTTCCGCCTCCAGATGAACTTCCAAAACCACCGCCAAAACTTCCGCTACCTCTACCGGCGTTACTTAAAATAATAGTTTCTAAAATAGCGCCTGCAATAGATCCGCTTCTAAAACCTCTACCACCACTACCATTATTTTTATTTCCTCTAGAAATTAAAATAAAAATGATGAATACTATAATGATAAAAATAATAATCCCAGGATCAAAACCTTCTGCATCTTTTTGCCTACTTCCTTTAAACTCTCCGTTTAAGGTTCTAAAAATATAATCAGACCCTTTGTCTAAACCGCTATAATAATCTCCTCTTTTAAACTCGGGAATAATAACTCTTTCAATAATTCTCTTTGCCTGAAAATCGGTTAAAAGATGTTCTGTACCTTTACCAGCTTGAATAGCAATTCTTCTGTCGTTTAATGCCAACAACATTAAAACACCATTGTCTTTTTTTGCATCACCTATTCCCCATTTCTCTCCCCAATTAGCTGCTAAATAATTAATATTTTCACCTTCGGTGGATGGAATAATAGCTACTACAATTTGAGTAGAAGTGGTATCTGAATAACGAACCAATTTACTTTCTAAACTTGTTTTTTGACTCTCAGTTAATAAACTAGTATAATCATATACACTGGTTTGAAACTCTGGAATTTCTGGGATTTGATACCCTTGAGAAAAAACACTTAACGTGAATAAAAACGCAATAAAAAAAGTAATTTTTCTAAAAAATACTGCTAACTGAATACTACTTACTGAATACTGTTTACTGTATATCATCCTTTAGAAATCTCATTAGAAAGTTCATCTACATCATCAATTTGCCAAGGAAAGTGTGATTGCAATTCTTTTCCTGCCTTTAAAATTCCGTCTACAATTCCTTGTTTAAAAGCACCTTGTTTAAAATGATTTTGCATTACATCTTTAGTAGTATCCCAAAAATCTTTTGGTACTACTTTGTTAATTCCTTTATCACCATAAATAACAAATTTCTTGTCTTTTACAGCAACGTAGATCAACACTGCATTATCATCTTTAGTGTTGTTCATTTTTAGCAAATGAAAAACTTCTAACGCTCGTTCATCATGATTCTTCTCTGTGGTAGCCTCAATATGTACTCGTATTTCGCCAGAAGTTTCTTTCTCTGCAACTCTTATAGCAGAAATAATTTCTTGTTCTTCTTCTGGAGACAGAAACGCTTCTACTTTAGACATATTATTCTTTTTTATTATTAAAATCAAAGTTTACATCTGGTGCATTTTCAGATCCTGCATCTGCTTTATAACGATCCATTTCATCAAAATTAAACATTCCTGCTAACACAGAATTTGGAAATACTTTGATGTGTTTGTTATAATTATTTACACCTTCATTAAAACGATCTCTAGCAACATTAATTCTGTTCTCTGTACCTTCTAATTGACTTTGTAATTCTAAAAAGTTTTGATTCGCTTTTAATTCTGGATAACGCTCTACTGAAACTAATAATTTAGATAACGCACCTGTTAAGCCAGATTGCGCTTGTTGAAATTGCGCCATATTATCTGCTGTTAAATCTCCTGCATTTATATTTACAGAGGTAGCTTTTGCTCTTGCTTCAATTACTTCTGTTAAAGTAGTTCTTTCAAAATCTGCTGCTCCTTGTACTGTTTTAATAAGATTACCAATTAAATCATTTCTACGTTGGTAAGAGCTCTCTACATTAGACCAAGTTGTTTTTGCATCTTCTTGTAAAACAACAGCTTCATTATTAAAGTTTTTACCCCAATTGTATACTCCGAAAACAACAACAAGGATTACTATTACTGGTATTAACCATTTTTTCATAATTTCTAATTTTTAATTTTTTGATTGATTGATTTTTATACTACAAAACTACTTAATATTCTTCGGGTTGTAAAAGAATATTAGCTTCTATCCTATTAAGTTAGACATCTAAACTAAAGAAATGTTACAATTGATTTTTAATTTTAATCAATTCTGCTTTCACCCCTTCTAATCTGGTAATAATTTCAAGGTTGTGAACTATTCCTTCTGGATTTTTCTTAAGTTTCTGTTTAGCTCCATCTAAGGTAAAACCTCGCTCTTTTACAAGGTTAAATATTAACTTAAAGTTTTTAATATCTTCTTGTGTAAATAAACGATTTCCTTTAGCATTTTTTTTGGGCTTAATAATATCAAACTCTTTTTCCCAAAAACGAACTAATGAAGTATTTACGTCAAACGCTTTGGCAACTTCACCTATTTTATAATATCTTTTCTCTGGTAAATCTACGTGCATCTTTTTCAGTATTAAGTATTTGAAGATTAAAAAAGTATTTTTAATATTCTTTTTTTGACTTATCTCATATATCAATAATCTTGTTCCTAAATTGAAACAAAAAATTAATCGTAAGACTGCCCTTCTTCTTCTGCAGCTTTTTGCATTGCGGCAAACTCTTCTGGAGTTAAATCTCCATAATAAAAATTAATAGGATTTACAGCTACATCGTTTTTATGAACTTCATAATGTAAATGTGCCGATACCGATCTACCAGTATTACCAACATATCCAATTAAGTCCCCACGTTTTACCTTGTCACCTTTTTTCGCTTTTATTTTACTCATATGGGCATAAATAGTTTTATATCCATATCCATGATCTATATAAACCACGTTTCCAAAAGTGGCACTTCTTTGTGCTCTAATTACATCTCCATTACCAGAAGCAAAAATAGGCGTTCCTACAGGGGCTGTAAAATCCATTCCTTTATGGAATTTTCTAATTTTTAATATTGGATGATATCTCCATTTATAGCCTGAAGCCATTCTTGTTAAATCTGCAAGCTTTACGGGCAAAATAGCAGGAATTGAAGCTAACATTTTCTCCTTTTCTTTTGCTAAATTTACAATTTCATCTAAAGATTTAGACTGCACAACCAATTGTTTAGAAAGTATATCTATATCTTTAGTTACTTTTGAAATCATCGTAGAATTATCGAAACCATCTAAATATTTGTATCTATTTACCCCTCCAAAACCAGCTTTTCTTTGCTCATCTGATATAGGATTTGCTTCAAAATACGTTCTATAAATATTGTTATCTCTTTCTTGTAATTGCGCCAAAATAGACGAACTTTCTTGCATTTTTTTAGAAAGCAACTCGTAATGTAACTTTAAATTTTCTAGTTCTCTTTTTTGAGCTCGCTCTCTTGGAGACATTATAAACTGGCTAAACACAATAAAACCAATAAATGCAGATAATACTAAAGCTAAAACTCCAATAACAGTTTTCTTATAATATTCACCCTTTTTTACAGCAATTTTCCTGTAAGAAAGTGTGTCCGCATCGTAATAATATTTTACTTTTGCCATATTGCTAAATAGACTATTTTTGTGCTTTTATATTGAGTTTCATTTTTAATAACTCACAAATTTACAAAATGTTTTACAACTGCTTTTTATTCGCAGTATTTTTTAAACTAATTTAACATAATCCAACTTGTTGGAAACTTCTTTTTTATGAAATCACAAGATATCCGCGCTACTTTTTTAAATTTTTTCAAAGAAAAAGCACACTTAATTGTTCCTTCTGCACCAATGGTAACTAAGGACGACCCTACATTAATGTTTGTAAATTCTGGAATGGCACCTTTTAAAGAGTATTTTTTAGGTAATGGAGTGCCAAAAAACAGCAGGATGTCAGATTCTCAAAAATGTTTACGTGTTTCTGGTAAACACAACGATTTAGAGGAAGTAGGATACGATACCTACCATCATACATTATTTGAAATGTTAGGAAACTGGTCTTTTGGCGATTACTTTAAAAAAGAAGCAATTGCTTGGGCTTGGGAGTTATTAACTGAAGTTTATAAAATTGATAAAGACATTTTATATGTTACTGTTTTTGAAGGTTCTGATGATGCAGATAATTTAAAAATGGATACCGAAGCTTTTGATATCTGGAAACAATTTATTGCTGAAGATAGAATCTTAAAAGGTAACAAAAAAGATAATTTCTGGGAAATGGGTGAGCAAGGACCTTGCGGACCGTGTTCTGAAGTTCATGTTGATATCCGCTCTGCGGAAGAAAAAGCAAAAGTAGATGGACGAACTTTAATTAATGAAGATCATCCACAAGTAGTAGAAATATGGAACTTAGTTTTTATGCAGTTCAACAGAAAAGCAAACGGAACTTTAGTTGATTTACCAAACAAACATATTGATACTGGTATGGGATTTGAACGTTTGTGTATGGTAATGCAAGACGTAAAATCTAATTACGATACAGATGTTTTTACACCAATTATTAGAGAAATTGAAACAATTACTGATGTAAAATATGGCAAAAACCTAGAGCAGGATATTGCTATTAGAGTTATTTCAGACCACGTAAGAGCCGTTGCTTTCTCTATTGCAGATGGGCAATTACCAAGTAACACAGGTGCTGGCTACGTTATTAGAAGAATTTTAAGACGTGCTGTTCGTTACGGTTTTACATTCTTAAACAAAAAAGAGCCTTTTATCTATAGATTAGTAGATGTTTTAAGCAATAAAATGGGAGAAGCTTTCCCTGAATTAAAAGCACAAAAACAATTAATAGAAAATGTGATTAAGGAAGAAGAAACTTCTTTTTTAAGAACATTAGATCAAGGCTTATTATTATTAGACAGAATTATAGAAAGTACTTCTGGTAAGGAAGTTTCTGGTGATAAAGCTTTTGAATTATATGACACTTACGGTTTTCCTATCGATTTAACTTCTTTAATTCTGTCTGAAAAAGGATTGACATTAGATGAAAAAGGATTTGAAGAAGAACTACAAAAACAAAAAAACAGATCTAGAGCTGCCAGTGAAATGTCTACCGAAGACTGGACTGTTTTAGTTGATGACCCTATAGAAGAGTTTATTGGTTACGATGCTTTAGAAGCAAACGTAAAAATTACACGATACAGAAAAGTAACCTCTAAAAAAGATGGTGAAATGTTTCAATTGGTTTTCAATTTAACTCCTTTTTACCCAGAAGGTGGTGGACAAGTTGGAGACAAAGGATATTTAGAAACCACACAAGGAGATGTTGTTTATATTTTAGACACTAAAAAAGAGAATAATGTTATTATTCACTTCACTAAGAATCTTCCAAAAAATATTAACGAAAATTTTAAAGCGGTTGTAGATCAAAAACAACGTTCTAAAACAGAGTGTAACCATACAGCTACGCATTTATTGCACCAAGCGTTAAGAGAAGTTTTAGGAACACATGTAGAGCAAAAAGGTTCTGCTGTGCATTCTAAATATTTACGTTTCGATTTTTCTCACTTTTCTAAATTAACTGTGGATGAATTACGTGAGGTAGAAAACTTTGTAAACAGAAGAATTGCAGGTAAACTTCCATTAGAAGAAAGCAGAAATATTACAATGGAAAAAGCAATTGCAGATGGTGCAATGGCTTTATTTGGTGAAAAATACGGTGATACTGTAAGAGCTATAAAATTTGGAAAATCTATAGAACTTTGCGGTGGAACACACGTAAAAAACACCAGTGATATTTGGCATTTCAAAATTAAATCTGAAGGAGCAGTAGCTTCTGGAATTAGAAGGATAGAAGCGATTACAAATGACGCTGTAAAAGATTTTTATTCTGAAAACAATAAGGCTTTATTCGAAATTAAAGATTTATTAAACAACACAAAAGAACCTGTAAAAGCAGTACAGAAGTTACAAGATGAAAATACTTCTTTACAGAAACAAATAGAACAATTATTAAAAGATAAAGCTCAGAATTTATCTGGTGAATTAAAAAACCAATTACAAGAAATTAATGGCGTTCAGTTTTTAGCTACAAAAGTAGATTTAGACCAAAACGGAATTAAAAATTTAGCTTTTTCTTTAGGAAAAGAACATCAGAATTTATTCTTATTATTTGCTTCTTCTGCTGCAAAAGACAAAGCGATGTTAACTTGTTATATTTCAAAAGAATTGGCAAATGAACGTGGTTACGATGCTGGAAAAGTAGTAAGAGAATTAGGAAAACTAATACACGGTGGTGGTGGTGGACAAAATTTCTTTGCAACTGCAGGTGGTAAAAACCCAGGAGGAATTCCGAAAGCTTTAGAGAAAGCAGTAGATTATTTGGTATAAAAATCTATGATTTTAGAAAACAGTAAAAAACAAATTAACATTCAGGATTAATCTTCTAATTATTTTAGTAATATTGATTATTTATAGTTAAGGAATTTAGTTCTTTTTTGTTAAGAAATAAAACCTTTAATTTTACTTATTAAAATAATATGAAACATTTATATAAATACTTAATATTACTTTCTATAACCCTATTTTCTTGTAACCAAAGCGAAGAAATGGTATTAACAGATATTAGTTCTTTAACTGTAAAGATAATATCACCTATTAACAAAAAAGCTTTTTCGCCAAATAGTCAAATAGAGTTTAAAGGAAAAATATCTTCACCTGATATAAAAGATTTTTCAGTTTTAAAAGCAATTTGGGTTAGTGATGTTTCTGGAAACCTTAATGAAAGTACTATTGATGAAAATGGAGAAACAAAATTTTCTATACCTAAATTATCAAAAAATATCCATTATATTAGATTGAATGTTTATAACGAAATAGACGAAATTGTATATGACGAAATAGTAGTATATAATTCTCTTTGGCTTTATCCAACTATAGATAAAAAAAATACTTCGAGTATATCTTGGAGCAAAGCAGAAGACCCTAATTTTGATAGCTATGATATATATAGGTCATTAAATAAAAATAAAATCACTAACAGAGAAGATGAATTAATCTATAGTACTTCTGACATTAATGACACTACCTTTATTGATGAAAAAGCTTATTTAGCATCAAAATATTATTACCGAGTTTTCTTGAAAAGGAATACAAAATCTCCTGTTTATGTAGGCACCAATATTGATTCTATAACTTTAGGCAATTTTAAAAAATTAGATTACCCAATTTCTAAAATTATAAGAGATCCAAATAGGAATTATGCTTACGGAATTATAAATATTGATAATATTTATAGTTCTAATGCTAGTGGATATGGATTAGTTTTTATAAACACTGATAACAAACAAGTTGAAAGAATATTAACCAATTATAGGTTTACAGATTTAGACATAGATACTTCTGGAAACTACTTATATTTATGTTCAAGAAGTAATGTAATAAGAAAAGTAAATCTAAATACCAGACAACTTGAGTCAAGTTTCTATTTATTAAGGTCTGCTCATAAAATAGAAGTAGGTAGTAACAATAAGCTTTATTATCATATTACACCTCCTTCAAGTGGTTCTACAGAATTTAGAATTTATGATTTAACAAATAATATCGATATTCCTTATAAAACAACAATCTCTGATGCTTACTCAAGTTTTTCTCATGGAGATTTTGAATTAGATAACAATCAAAACATTTATCATGGGGAAAGCAACACTTCTTCAGCTTTTTTAACTAAAATAGGAACAACTAACGACACTTTTTCTATAGTTAAGCAAATAAATAATGGTTCTTATCAAAGAGACCTAATTACACTTAATAATAATAAAATTTATTGGAACAATTACTTATTCGATAGTAATTTGAAGGGAATTGGTGTTTTTGAAGATGAGGCAAATGAAATTGATATAGAAACTGTTTCTCCTAATGGTAACTTAGCCTTGGGTTGGGCTCGTTTATTTGATACAAATAATTTTATTATTATAAAAAAAATAGCAGTTATATATGATATAGCTACATTTACAAAAGATAACCAAATTTTATTTGTGAATAATGAAGACAAAGACTCTAATGTAAATATATCAACTTTGTTTTTTTATGATTTTTGATGAATTATGTATATGAAAATTTAGTACTTATTTTAAATATTCAGAATTAAATTTATAGATAGCTCTATCGTATTTCATATAAATTTCATTATCTAAATAAAAATATCCAGCATTGTTATATCTTTCTCCATTAGTGATGTAATTTTTCCAAATATCATTATTTGAATCATATTCAAACATAGATTGAAAATGAAAATATGTCTTGTTTTCTACAAAAAGTGCAAGACCAGAGTTTATAGATAGATCTTTAAATGCAATAGGTAAATTTGCCTTTCTTGTTATTTTGTTATTACTAGTATCTAATTCCCAAAAATCCAATTGTTTATTCCCTTGTCCAGAGCCAATGTAAATTTTACTTTTTTCAGCAAAAACAAAAGGATCTAACTTAGATGTATCATAAGATGTAATTTCTGGAAATTTGTCGATAATCTTTTCCCAAGAATTATGGATGATTGAATACCTCCAAATATCTGTCATAGGTTTTTTAAAGTACTTCACTCCCAAGCCTGTATAAATATAATCTCCAACAACAATCATAAAACCATATTCTCTTATTTCTCCAGGAAAATCTGCTAGCACTTTTTTCTCATTTGTAAATATGTTATAACTTATAAATACATCTTCTTCAGAAGAAACATATTTTTTTGAATACATTTTATCTTTATAAAAAACATTTAACCTACCAGTGTTTGAAGAGTATTCTTTATGAAAATTTTCATCTGTTACTTTTTCAAAATTAAGATTAGACTTATTCAACTTAAAAACATCTTTTACAATATCCCAATTAGTATAAGTAGAACCTAAAGCGTAAATATCATCATTATAATCATACATTTTTAATACATTATGGCCCTCATAATCATAATTTACTTTTAACCAAGGTTCATCAATACATATTTTATCTTTAGCTGTAGTAACTTCATTTAAATAGTTTACTGTAAACTTATTATCTTTAAAATCTTTAAACCTATAACCATTACCAATTTTAAAGACTAAACTATCTCTGGTTTTTATGTATGGAGAAAGATAACTATCCTCTAATTTTATGATGTGCCTATCATTATTAAGAGGAAAATTGGCACCTTTTATTACTAAATCATCTTCAAAAGAAATACAATTTGTTGATATGGAAGTAATTTCTGGCATTAATACTTCCATTTGTTTTACTACACTAGATAATTGACTTCTAACAACTAAAGTAGGATTCTTTTTTCTTATTATTGATGGTTTTAAAACAATTTTATTTTTCGTAGATTCTAATATCGAATAACTATACTGTTGATTATCTGATATAGTAATAACCATATTTGACCTTTTAGCATCAAAATAATCTCCATATATTCTTAATGTATCAGAATCAGTAATTTTTCTAGGTATAATAGAATCTATTCTAGGAGTATTTAAAGAAAAATCATTAATTGTATTTTCTTGTTTATCTTGATTAATGATTTTTATTCGGGAATAAGGTGCCGTTGATAAATAATTATTTTTGGGAAATGGCACTATCACTTTAATTAGTGAATCTGAACTAACTAAAGGTGTAGACTCTACATCGGAAAAATAAATTTTTGGGTTTTTTGAAAAATAAGAACCTTTAATTATAAGTGTATCTAAAAGACTTAACTTATTTGATGATAATTCTTTAATAATTGGTATTGAACTACCATTAGATATAAAAACTCTTTCTTGACCAAATAAATATTCCCCATTTAAAAAAATAAAAACATTAAAATAATATTTCTGGCCAATCTTTAAACCTGTTCTAATCTCAGCAGAATAATTACCTTGGGGTACGTTTTCTATTAATTTAATTATTCCTCTTCTATTATAAGTTTCACCTTCAATAGTTGATAAAACAAAACCAAAGTCAACATGCTCGCTAACATTAATAAATGAACCATTTAAAACTACACCACCTTCATTAATATTTTTATTTGATAGGGTTTCTAACACTATTTCATTGTTGATTCCATTCTCAACTTCTTCTGAACAAGAAATAATAGTTATTAAAATTATAATAAGAATTATAAAAAAATTTCTAAAACGACCAATAGATAAATTCATAGCAAAAAAGCATTAGGTTTACAAACATAACAAAACATTAGATATTAAACTCTTATAAACTCAAAAGTGTTACTATTTGAAACCTATACCTCTAGTTTCAAGCAAATTAAGCTATGCCCTATTTATATACTTTTACTGGAAGTTGGACTGCAAAAAAACATCAGAATTTATTCTTATTATTTGCTTCTTCTGCCGCAAAAGACAAAGCGATGTTAACTTGTTATATTTCAAAAGAATTGGCAAATGAACGTGGTTACGATGCTGGAAAAGTTGTTAGAGAGTTAGGAAAACTAATACACGGTGGTGGTGGACAAAACTTTTTTGCAACTGCAAGTGGTAAAAACCCAGGAGGAATTCCGAAAGCTTTAGAGAAAGCAGTAGATTATTTGGTATAAAAGTTTCTCGCAAAGGCACAGAGATACAAAGGTGGTGTATTATTATGTTTATCATATAAATTAAACATACAACTAAGAACACACAACTTGTAAAAAAACTTTGCGTCTTAGCGTCTCTGCGAGAGAAAAAAACACCACACAACTTAAAAACTTTGCTCTTTTGTGAGAGAAGACACAACAACATATAAAACCTATAAGCTTTTCCGAGAAACAAAAAAAATCCACACCTTTGCAAGATGAAACTCCAAACTCAAATTCCTTTAAAGCAAGAAAGTAGAAACCCAATAAATTACAATTCTAAGGTGCTATTATTAGGCTCTTGTTTTTCAGAAAACATTGGAGATAAGCTCAATTATTTTAAGTTTCAATCTAACCAAAATCCATTCGGAATTCTTTTTCACCCAAAAGCAATTGAAAATTTAATTACAAATGCCATAAATGAAAAAGAATATACAGCAACAGATTTAATCTTCCAAAATGAACGTTGGCATTGTTTTGAAGCTCATTCTAATTTAAGTGCCACTGATAAAAAGAAATTATTAAACAATCTAAATTCAGCAATTTCATCAACAAATAAAAACTTAAAAGAAGCTTCTCACCTTATTATTACTTTAGGAACTTCTTGGGTGTATCGATTTATAGAAGACGATACAATTGTTGCGAATTGCCATAAAATTCCGCAGAAAAAATTCATAAAAGAATTACTTACTGTAGATGAGATTTCAGAAAGCTTAGAAGCCATAATTGTGCTTTTAAAATCTATCAATAAAGACATACACATACTTTTTACGGTTTCTCCGGTTCGTCATTTAAAAGATGGCTTTATAGAAAACACGCAAAGCAAATCTCATTTAATTGTTGCGGTTCATAATGTTGTAAACCATAGAGAAAAGACACATTATTTCCCTAGTTATGAAATTATGATGGATGAATTAAGGGATTATCGTTTTTATACAGAAGATATGGTGCATCCCAATAAAACTGCCATTAATTATATTTGGGAAAAATTTGTTGCCACTTGGTTTTCTGAAGAGACTACTTTAACAATGAAAGAAGTGGATGTAATTCAAAAGGGACTTTCTCATAGGCCTTTCAACGAAAACTCAGCACAACATCAGCAATTTTTAAAAAATTTAGAAGTAAAAAAAGACAAATTAAAGGTTCAGTTTCCTTTTATTAATTTTTAAAGCACAAAAAAATAAAATTAATTTACTTAAAAATTTTATGTAAATTCCCTTCTTATAACTTTTAACCTCCAAAAATGAGTAAGAAAATATTAATTGGTATAATTTCAGGACTGTTACTAGGCATGTTCATAACATCCATTTTTGTTTCAGATGAAATTAATGTATCAAAACTCATTTTAACAAAAATTACGGCAACCTCAATAATAACAGGATTTATTTGTGGTATTTACGCCCATATATCAAAATCTAAAATAAAAGTATTTATAGTTTCTATTTTTATAGGAATCATTATTTTCTATACCAAATACCTTATTACTGGTCATAATTTTGATCCATTAACTATGGGAGCTTTTGTAGGGGCAATGCTAGGTGGAATCTTTGCTTTCTTTAGAAAAGCGACACATTCTATAAAAAAATACAACAGATTACAAAGACACAAACAAAAAGGTTTTAAGAAATAAACTTTTTAATTTTAAACAAAAAAAAATAGAATTCTAACACGAAGTTAAAATTCTATCTTTTTTATCCTATCAATAAAACCCTTCATTAAAAACAGGTTTTACAAACGTTTATTTTTAAGAAACGTGTTGATCTACGTTTTGCCAAGGACCTCCATTGATAACATCTACTCCATGTTTTTCTAAAAACTGAGTTGCTTGTCCGCTTCTTGCTCCACTTCTACAAACAGCAATTACAGGTTTGTTCCAAGCTTTAATTTTTTCAACTTCTAAAGGAATAACCGTTAAAACTATGTGTTCTGCTCCTTCTGTATGTCCTTCATCCCACTCTTCTTGTGTTCTTACATCTAAAATTACAGCTCCTTTTTCTAAGTATTCTTTAATTTCTGCACTCATATCTTTTCTTTTAAACATGTCAAATAGACCCATGTTGTTTTTATTTTAATATTAAACTTGACACAAAATTAATCCATTTTCAATTAGCTTTGTGTAGCTTTTGTTACATTTTAAAACTTCTAATCTCTCTAAAATGGTCTTCTTAATAGAAAAATTACTTTGCAAAGCTAATTCATATAATTCTAAAAGCAACAACCAATCTCCTTGAAATTTGCTATTTAACTGATTAAATATTTCTGTTATTTTTTTATTAGTTGAAGACTCTTCTTCTCTTAGAACTCTAACTTCATCATACAAGGCATACAATTCTTGTTCACTTTCTGAGTATTTAATTTTATGTGTTTTAGTTTCAGATACTTTTCCTAAACCTAAAAAAGAATCTACATCTGCAGGACCTGCATAGCCAGAAACTACCTCTTTACCAACTGCCATATCATAAATTCCCCATTCTGGTTGAAACAAAACTTCCTCCTTATAAGTAACCGTGCAATCATCAAAAGAAATAATTAAAATTTTACCTCTTAAATCTCTAGTTCCTGTAATCGCTTTTCCTTTTACAATAATGCCACTCTCAAATTCTAAAGTCATAAATTCACCTTCGTAAATTCCGTACGCTTTTAAATCTCTCGGGCTCATATCTTCTATTGGTAAATTAATTCCTTTTAATTTACCAACCGGACTTCCAAAACCACTAGCATGACTAGTAATTCCATGCCCAATTAATTCTTTATCTCTATTAGACAACGCCGTAGCACCTGTAGTTTGAAAATAAGCTACTTTATTATTTTTAAACTGAATAACTTTGGTAAAAACACCAGAAATTTGAATTCCCGTTGTCAACTCTATGGTTCCTAAATTATCAGAATTTATTAATTTTTGAATACTTTTTAATCCGCCAGTTCTTATCGCCATTGTATTGGCAAATTCATCTAACACCAAGCTTAAATAAGCAAAATCTGGAGTTACAAATAATTGCGGTTGCGGTTTTGTAATATCAAAATTTATAGTTGCTGCATCAATAGAATACGCAACTTTTTTCACTTCATCTTGCATACACCAAGCACTCTCTCCAATAGAGGAAAGTAAACCTGCTCCATATATTTTAGGATTACCTAAAGTACCAATCAACCCGTACTCTACAGTCCACCAATGTAAATTTCTAATTTGTGCCATTTCAGACAATTCGTCCATGTTATTTTGTAGATAAGCTACTTTTTGTTCTGCATTATCTATTTCACTTTCTGTTGAATTTGGATTTTCTTTTAAGATGGATAAAAGCCTGATTGCTTCATACATTTCATAATCTTTAGCAGATGAAATTGCTTTACTACCAATCTCCCCAAACCTTCGTAAATATTCTGCATATTCAGGATTCGAAATAATAGGCGCATGACCTGCTGCTTCATGAATGATGTCTGGTGCTGGTGTATATTCGATATGATTTATGGTTCGCATATCGGATGCAATCACCAAGACATTATAAGCCTGAAATTCCATAAATGCATTGGGCGGAATAAAACCATCAACCGAGACCGCAGCCCAACCAATTTCTTTTAAAATCCTATTCATACCTTCCATATAAGGAATGTTTTCTACAGAAATACCCGTTTTCTCTAAACCTGTCATATAAGATTTATGCGCTACTTTACTTAAGTAATCTACATTCATTCTCATTACATAACGCCAAACAGCTTGGTTTTGCGCTGTATATTCTTCATACGGCTGTTGTACCACAAACTTGTGTAGATGCTTGGGTAATTTTTTAGTGACTTCGTTTAATTCGAAATGGAGGCTCATTAAAAAAGTATTGAATTATTCTTACAATAATACGCTTTAAAATAATGATTATTTATTTAAAACATGTTAAAATCATTTTTACACACACTAATCGCAAAGTAAGAATCTTTTAAGTGTAACATTTTACACTTTTTTACTACTTATAATTAAATACTAAATTATTAATTATGGCAGGAGGAGGTTTTATAGCACACATGATTGCAAGTCTAAGTACTAATAAACGATCTCATATTTCTACTTTTGATAAAATCAAAAGCCATAAAAAAAGCGAAAAGAGTGAACTTCATTTTGATAAAAAAGCAAGCCCATCTCAATTAAAAAAAATCAAAGAAGAAATTATCAAAGAAAATGAAATTGCTTTTAAAAGAAAAGTAGCTATCCTAATGCTATTAATTATTGTTATTTTAATCGCTTTAAATTATATAGGATATTCTTTATAACAAAAAAAACAGACTACCTTAAAAGATAGTCTGTTTGCTTTAGATTAATTAATTCAAATAATAATACTAAAGTGATTCTTTTATAATTTTAACGGCATCAAAAGCTTTAGATCTTTTTGCCATATCTAAGGCAGTCATATTTCCTCTGGTAGATTTTACTCTTAATTTAGCGCCATTATCAATTAAAAGTTTTACAATTTCAGCTTTATTATACCTTGCAGCATACATTAATGGTGTTAAACCATTTGATTTTTTGTTTATATTTTCTCCTCTTTCTATTAAAGCTTTTACGGCTTCATAATTCCCCATTCGTATCAACTTTAAAAAAGCACTAACATTATAATGCGGTTTAATCGTTACAACTTTCTTAAGGTTCAAGGTTTCTGGAGTCGTTGCATTTATAGATCCAAATGCAAAAAGACAAAGTAATAATGGTAATATTATTTTTTTCATGACTATAGGTTTTAAGTTAATTTTATAAGTGTTTGTTCTTTTTATATAGACTTATAATTATTTAAATTGTTTCAAAAAAACCTTCTATTAACAAGGTTTTAACAAATCATCTTTATTTTGATAAGAAAAAAAACTAATCAATCATTAAATAAATCTAGCTTCATTTATACAGTCCTTTTTACAATGTTACTTTACGTTATCGGTTTCGTAAAAATTTGATAAAATCAATATAAACGGTAAAATATTTCTTAATTTTACTGTTCAATTTTAAGACAATGGACAAGAAAGTTATACTAATGATTTTAGATGGTTGGGGAATTACACAAGACCCTAAGGTATCTGCTATTTACAATGCAAAAACTCCTTTTATAAACGGTTTATACGACAAATACCCTAATGCTCAATTAAGGACAGACGGAGAACATGTTGGTTTGCCAGAAGGACAAATGGGAAATTCTGAAGTTGGACACATGAATTTAGGTGCTGGTAGAATTGTATATCAGAATCTAGCTCGTATTAATAAAGCTGTTAAAGAAAATACTTTAGGGCAAGAAAAAGTATTATTAGATACTTTTAAATACGCAAAAGAGAATAACAAAGACGTTCATTTATTAGGACTAGTTTCTAATGGAGGAATTCATGCACACATTAATCACTTAAAAGGATTATTAGATGTTGCTAAAGAAAACAATGTAGATAATGTGTATTTACACGCATTTACAGACGGTAGAGATTGTGATCCAAAATCTGCTCCTTATTTCTTAAATGAGGTTCAAGAACACATGGATAAAAGTACTGGTGAAATAGCAACCGTAACAGGTCGTTATTATGCTATGGATAGAGATAACCGTTGGGAACGTGTAAAGGAAGCGTATGATGGTGTTGTTAATGGAGTTGGTACAAAAACAACTGATATTATTGATACTATAAAAACGAATTACGAAGCTGGTATTACCGATGAATTTCACAAACCAATCATTGTAACTAATGAAGATGGTTCTCCAAAGGCTCAAATTAAAGAAGGTGATGTTGTACTTTTCTTTAACTACAGAACAGATAGAGGTAGAGAATTGACAAATGCGTTGTCTCAAAATGATTTCCCTGAATTTGGAATGAAAAAATTAGACCTTTATTTTACAACCATCACTTTATATGATGCAAGTTTTAAAGGAATTAACGTGATCTATAATACTGATAACATTAAAAATACTTTAGGAGAAGTTTTATCTAAAGCGGGTAAAAAACAAATTAGAATTGCAGAGACAGAAAAGTATCCGCACGTTACATTTTTCTTTTCTGGAGGACAAGAAACTCCGTTTGAAGGGGAATCTAGAATTTTAAGAAACTCGCCAAAAGTGGCTACTTACGATTTAAAACCAGAAATGTCTGCATACGAGTTAAAAGATGCTTTGTGTGAAGATTTAAAGAAAGGTGAAGCTGATTTTGTTTGCTTAAACTTTGCAAATGGAGATATGGTTGGTCATACAGGAATGATGGATGCTGCTATTAAAGCTTGTGAGGCTGTAGATATTTGTGCTAAAGAAGTTATAGAAACTGGTTTAGATAATGGATATTCTATTTTATTAATTGCAGATCATGGTAACTGTGAAACAATGATGAATCCTGATGGATCTCCTCATACAGCACACACTACAAACCCTGTTCCTTTTATTCTAATTGATAAAGAAATTAAATCGATAAACAGTGGTGTTTTAGGTGATATTGCTCCTACAATTTTAGATTTAATGAATCTAGAACAACCAAAAGAAATGACACAACATTCTTTATTATAATTAAAACAACTCAACTTATGAAAAAAGTCTTTTTATTGGCTTGTATTATGGTATTTGCATCTTGCATTGGCCAACAAAAAGTAACTGAAACTCAAAAAGTAACTGCAGAAAAAAATCAAAGCGGGGATTTGATTGGAGTGGCTAACAAAGCCTCTTTTCAACAAATCCCCTATAGTTCTTGGTTTAATCAGAAATTAGAGAGTTATACTCCAGACCCAGCAACAATTACCGCTCTTAAAAAGGAGTTAAAAGGTATTACAATTAAAGGTTTTATGGGTACTTGGTGTGGAGATAGCAAAAGAGAAACTCCACATTTATACAAAATTTTAGAACAAACTGATTTTAACTTAAATAATTTTGAGCTTATTACTGTTGACGTCAGCAAAAAAACTCCTGATAATTTACAAGAAGGCTTTGACATAAAAAGAGTACCAACTTTTATCTTTTATAGAGATGGAAAAGAAATTGGTCGATATGTAGAATATGCCCGTGAATCTTTAGAGAAAGACATGCTGAAAATTGTTTCTGGAGAGGCTTATAAACATTCTTACGACAATTAATGATACCAGATAACCCACTAATTATTGCCGTAGATTTTGATGGTACCATTGTAGAAGATGCCTATCCAAAAATAGGTGAAGAAATAATTTTTGCTTTCGATACCTTAAAAAGATTACAATCTCAAGGGCATCGATTAATTCTGTGGACTTATAGACACGGAAAAAGACTAGATGAAGCAGTTGCTTTCTGTAAAGAAAACAACATTGAATTTTATGCAGTAAACAAAAATTTTCCTGAAGAGGAATTCGATAAAAAACACAGTCGTAAAATACATGCAGATTTATTTATAGACGACAGAAATGTAGGTGGCTTTTTAGGTTGGACAGAAATACACAAAGCCATTTTTAATTACGAGCCACCTAAAAAAAAGAAAAAAGGGTTTTTCTCTTTTTTCAAATAGACAAACCTTACTTCATTCTACCTAAATTATAGTAACTTTGCCATTCAATTTTTTTAACATGATTAAGATAAAAACAAGAGAAGAGATAGAGTTGATGAGAGAAAGCGCCCTAATCGTTTCTAAAACGTTAGGTATGCTTGCTAAAGAAGTAAAACCAGGAGTTTCTACTTTGTATTTAGATAAACTTGCCGAAGATTTTATTAGATCTGAAGGTGCTGTACCTGGTTTCTTAGGGTTATACGATTTCCCAAACTCACTTTGTATGAGTCCAAATAACCAAGTTGTACACGGTATTCCAAATAAAAACCCATTAGTAGAAGGCGATATTATTTCTATAGATTGTGGTGCATATAAAAATGGTTTTCACGGAGATCACGCCTACACTTTTGCTGTTGGAGAGATTGAACCAGCAACTAGAAAATTACTAGATGTAACTAGAGCTAGTTTATACGTTGGTATCAAAGAATTTAAGGCTGGAAATAGAGTTGGTGATGTTGGTTATGCTATTCAGAAATTTTCTGAAGACCATGGTTATGGTGTTGTAAGAGAATTGGTTGGTCATGGATTAGGAAGAGAAATGCACGAAGATCCAGAAATGCCAAACTACGGAAAAAGAGGTCGTGGTAAAAAGTTTGTAGAAGGTATGGTAGTTGCCATAGAACCAATGACAAACTTAGGAACTCACAAAATTAAACAACATTCTGACGGTTGGACAATTACTACTTTAGACAACAAACCTTCTGCCCATTTTGAGCATGATGTTGCTATTGTAAACGGTAAACCAGAATTACTTTCTACTTTTAAATATGTACATGATGCATTGGGGATTGTTACCGATGAGGAGGATGCATTTAGACAATAGTTTTTACACTGAGATTCACAGAGCTTATTTTATTGTGCTGTAAAAGAGTTTCACAAAGAAATTGTTTATATTATAAAACCATTTTATTTATAAACTATGGATACTAAAATAACAGAAATAATTATAGGTGCAGCCATTGAAGTCCATAAAACTCTTGGTCCTGGTTTGTTAGAATCTGCATATCAAGAGTGTTTATTCTTTGAATTAAAAAACCTAGATTTAAAAGTAAAAAAGGAAGTTTCATTACCTATTATTTATAAAGATATAAAATTAGATCACGGTTATAGAATTGATATATTAGTTGAAGATAAAATAGTTTTAGAACTAAAAACTGTGGAATCTTTTACAGATGTTCATTCTGCTCAAATTTTAACATATATGAAATTAGGTAATTACCCATTAGGGTTATTAATTAATTTCCATACAAAACTATTAAAAAACGGATTAAAACGTTTTATAAACACAATTTAAAATTCTGTGATTCTCTGTGAAAATTCTCTGCGAATCTCTGTGAAATAGCCATGAAAATTTTTAAATCCATTCTAAATACCATCCCAAGACCTTGGTTAATAAAAGCTAGTTATCTAGTAAGGCCAATTATTGCTTTTTCTTTAAAGGGCAATACATTTACAGATCCAATAGATGGCAAGAGTTTTAGAAAATTTTTACCTTACGGATATGGTAAACAAAGAGAAAATGCACTTTCTCCTTCTACCCTATCTTTAGAAAGACATCGTTTAATGTGGTTATTTTTAAGAGATGAAACTCCTTTTTTTACATCAACAGAAAAACTTAAAACTTTACACATTGCTCCAGAACAATGTTTTTTAGACATTTTTAGAAAGCAAAAAAACTTAGACTATATCACATCTGATCTAGAATCTCCAATTGCAGATGTAAAAGCCGATATCTGCGACTTGCCTTTTGATGACAACTCTTTTGATGTTGTTTTCTGTAATCATGTATTAGAACATATTACAGATGATATCAAAGCGATGCAAGAGCTATTTAGAGTGCTTAAAAAAGGAGGATTTGGTATTTTTCAAATTCCGCAAGATTTATCTAGAGAACATACATTTGAAGACGACACCATTATAGACAGAACAGAGCGTGCTAAAATTTTTGGACAATATGATCACGTAAGAGTGTACGGTAGAGATTATTTTGACAAACTGCGATCTATAGGTTTTAAGGTGGATGAAGTAGATTATACAAAAAAAATCGCTCCAGAAAAATTAGAACGATTTTGTTTAATGAAAAATGAAATTCTTCCGGTGTGTTATAAAAATTAATTCTTTTTGTGTTTTCTTAAAAAATCACTTAATTTTTCTAATTCTTTATCACCCAATACAATTACATTATTTCTTATAATTTGGTATTTACCCGACGCTAATTGAACTACTTTAGAGTCTCCTAAATATTTTTTTGCTCCATCTTTTGCATTACTTACCTTTGCTCCTTCTTGGTTGATCCAAATAACTTTACCTTTTTTAATTGCCTGAAAGGTTTCTTTATAATAAGCTCCTATATATTCAAATCCAGCATCTGCACTTAATATTTTTTTAGTCGTAGTACTTAAAAAAGAGTGTACTTTGTAACTATCCTCAAAATACAATGAATACATTCCTCCTCCTAGATCACCTTCAAACAAGTACCATTCTTTATTTATCTTAACCTCACCATCTTTATTATATCTATCAATTAGATCTTCCTTTTTTAGAGATTTCAATAATTCTGATTTATTGGTAATTCTAACCTGTTTTTTAAGATTTAAGTCATAAACCAATGGCTCAAAAGAATTATTTGGATATGTAACCAATCGTCCATTTCCTCTTGGTAACATTACCTGTCCATAATGTGTAGCTATAGAATTAAATCTATTAACACTTGGTAAAATAAATCCCTTTTTGTTATTTGAGTTAAAGCAATAAATTTGATTGGGTTGCTCTTTTTTATTTTTCAATAAAATAAAACCTTCGGAAGAGATGGCGTCTTTATAATCGGTGGCTTCTACTACAATTCTGCCTCTATCATCTATAACTCCAAAATTTCCATCCTTTTTAAAAAGTGCTACATTGTTCGTATTAAAATTATAAATACTATCTACCTTTATAGAAAGGGATTCAGATTTTTGATTCCAAAGACTTTTTAGAGAGTCTATTTTTTTTGACGCTTTCTCCCTTCTAAGACGCTGTTCTTCCTCTTTCTTTAATTTAGTTTCTAAAGATTCTATAGATTCCTGAATCAAAATAAGACTCTCTAAATTTTTGATATATCCTTCGGCAGTATTATCTTGTTCTAAAACAAAATACCGTCTACTATAAGTTTCTGAGTTTTTTAGAAATGCTATTTTTTCTTTATCAGTAGTTTGAAGTTGATGATTTTCAAAATAAATAGAAGAAGCCAAAGTAGCTAGATTTTTGTCTGAAATTGAATCGAAATACTTTAATGCTTTTTCAAATTGCACTAATGCTTCTTTGTAATTTACCTTGGTTTCTACTGCTTCTTTTGCTCTCCTTAAATACACATTAGCAATATCTGTGTTAGACTGCGCATTTGTGAATGTAAAAGAAATTATGCATAAAAGTGTTAGAAGTAATCTCATCATAGTAATACAAATTATTCAGTGTTATGTATCTACAATGCAAGATAACAAAAACACAGCATAAAAAGTGAACTACTTAAAGGCATTTGTAGTGTATTCTTCTAAATCTCCGTTCTCATTATTAAATAATAGAATGGCATCAATATTTTTATGAATATCTAAAAACTCTTTCGCTTTCTCTAATCCCATTGCCATAAAAGCAGTTGCATACGCATCTGTATCTGCACAATCTATACCCGCTATAACGGAAGCACTTAACAAATTACTTTCTACGGCATACCCCGTTTTAGGATTTACTGTATGCACGTATTTGTGTCCGTCTTCTGTAACTCTAAATTTTCTATAGTTACCTGAAGTAGCCATCGATTTATTAGACAAATTTATTTTTCGATATCCTTTAATACTGTCCTTTTTTATAGGATTTACTAATTTTATAACCCAAGGATGATTTTCTTTTTTTATCCCTTTAGCTCTAATTTCTCCGCCAATTTCAACCAAATAATTCGAGATATTTTTACTATCCAAAAAACGAGCTACTACATCAATTCCGAACCCTTTGGCAATAGAATTAAAATCTAAATAAATTTTAGGATCTTGTTTTTTTATTTTACCATCAGCAAAAGTTACTTTATCTAAACCAACATACTGCATTTCTTGTTTTACCTGATCTTCGTTTAAATTGATCTTTTCATTCTTTGGACCAAAACCCCAAGCATTAACTAGGTTTCCAACAGTTGGGTCAAAATAACCATTGGTTTCCGTATAAATTCTTTTCGATTTTTTAAAAACCTCTAAAAATAAATCATCAACAATAACAGTAGAATCTCCTTTATTAATTCTAGAAATATCTGAACTAGGAATATAGGTTGATAAGGATTTATTCATTAAAAAAAACAGACTATCTAAAGAGGTTTGATAGTCCTTAGCACCATCTAAATAAACAATCTTATAAGTGGTACCAAATACGCGCCCTGTTAAGGTATAGTCTTTTATTTTTTCTTTAGAACAAGAAAGAAACACTAGTAAAACGATAGTAACTATAACTTTATTTTTTAGAATCATAAAATTTAAAATCTTTTACAAAAATAGAGCATAAAGTTTTCATAAAATATCATTTATAGTATTTTTTGTAACAACAATTCGTTAAATTTGTTGACTTAATTAAATATTATTACCAATGAAAAAAATATCAATCTTATTATTGACTGCAGTTATAGTTAGTTCTTGTGTTTCTAAAAAGAAGTTTGTTACTTTACAGGACGAACATGATCAAACTACAACAGAATTAGTAGATGTAAAAGCAACTTTACAGAAGTGTTTAATTGAAAGCGAAAAAGATGTAGCAACACTTACAGAGCAAATTAACTCTTTAAAAGAGGATAAAAAAGGTGCTTTAAAGCAAGTTGAAAACTTAACGGTTTTAACACAATCTTCTTCAGATAATATTAAAAACGTTATTACACAGTTAAGTGAAAAAGATAAATTCATAAACGGTATTAGAGCAGCAATGACTCAAAAGGATTCATTAAACCTTGCAATTAAATACCACTTAACTAAAAACTTAACTGACGGAATTCAAGATGAAGACATACAGGTTAATGTAGAAAAGACTGTAGTATTTATCTCTATTTCAGACAAATTATTGTTTAAAAGCGGTAGTTATAATGTAACTGACAAAGCATACACTGTTTTAGAAAAAATATCTAAAGTAATTAAAGACCAACCAGAAATGGAAGTTATGATTGAAGGTCATACAGATTCTACACCAATTAAGAGAACTGTTATTCAAGACAACTGGGATTTATCTGCTTTAAGAGCAACTTCTATAACAAGAATTTTACAATATAAATTCGGAGTTAAACCAGGAAGATTAATTGCAGCTGGTAGAAGTCAATATGTTCCTTTAGTAGACAATAATACTGCTGCTAATAAAGCAATAAACAGAAGAACAAAAATTATCATCATGCCTAAATTAGATCAATTCTTTGATTTGTTAGAGCAAGATGCTAATAAATAATCTTTATTGAATAAAAATTTAAAACCATCTGAAATTCAGATGGTTTTTTGTTTAGAAAATAGTCATACTTTAAAAATTTAAAAATGGAAAATTTAAAAAACAAAAAAGCAATTATTACAGGTGGCGGAAGAGGTTTAGGAAAAGCAACCGCAATAGCCTTTGCAAAAGAAGGAATTGACGTTGCCATAACTGGTAGAACTGAAGCTGTTTTAAAAGAAACAGTTGCAGAATTAGAAGCATTTGGCGTTAAAGCCATTTACGAAGTTTTTGATGTTGGTGTTTACGAAGAAGTTAAAACAGGAATCAAGAACATTGTAAACTCTTTAGGTACGGTTGATATTCTAGTAAACAATGCCGGAATTGCAGCTTTTGGTTCTTTAAACGACATGGAGGTTAGCAAATGGACCCAAATTATACAAACCAATGTTATGGGTATGTATCATGTAACAAAAGAGGTTTTACCTTATTTAATTGATAAAAATGAGGGTGATATTTTTAATGTTGCTTCTACTGCAGGATTAAACGGAAATGCAACTACATCTGCCTATTCTGCTTCTAAATTTGCGGTTATTGGTATGTCGGAATCTTTAATGAAAGAAGTACGTAAAAACAACATTAGAGTTTGTACGTTAACACCAAGTACAATTGCATCTGATATGTCTGTAGAATTAGGTATTGCAAACAAAGATTCTGAAGATTCTGTTTTACAACCAGAAGATTTTGCTGAGTTAATTGTAGCTGGATTAAAATTACCAAGAAGAGCCATGCTTAAAGGAGCTTCTTTATGGTCTACAAATCCATAAATAGACTTTTATTACCCAAAGGGTATACTTTTAAATAGCATAAAAACCACCTCTAATGAGGTGGTTTTTATGTATAGGCAAATTTGAATTTGTTAAATAAATACGGTAACTTCGTTTAACTTCTGATATAAAATATTAAAACCCTCGATATCAATAGCATTAAACCTAACTACTCAACTAAACAATAAAATGACTAACATTAAAATTCCCTTACTAATTGCTTTTTGCTTATTCTTTTGCAACACATATTCACAAGAAATAATAGAAAAAAAGATAGCTACCAATGTTAATGAGGTTACTGTATTTCTAGAAGGAGCTCAAATTACAAGGAAAAAAAAGGTTGAAGTAAAACAAGGTAAAACTATTTTAAAATTCTCTAATTTGTCTCCTTTTATAGACGCTAAAAGTATTCAGGTAAAAGCGGAAGGAAACATCACCGTTTTAGGCGTAAATCATCAACAAAACTTTATAGAAAAATTAGACAAACAAAAGGAATTAGTTGATTTAGAAACCAAACTTAAAGAAGTTGACGATAAAATAATATTAGAACGTACCTATTTGCAAATCTTGAAAGAAGAATTAGCTTTTCTTAAGGAGAATAGAAATATTGGAGGTAAAAACCAAGAGGTAAGTGTTACTAATCTTAAAAATGCATCCATCTTTTTTGGTACTAAACTGAAAGAACTTAAAATTAAAGAGATTGAAAGAAACAATACGTTAAAAAATCTAAGTATAGAAAGTAGCGATTTAACCAATCAAATAAATACAATCTCAGGAAAAAAGGAATTTCCTAATGGAGAGATTTTGGTAAAAATAGCGGCTAAAAATAACGTTACAGCAAATTTTGAATTATCGTATGTAGTTGAGAATGCAGGTTGGTTTCCTACTTATGATATAAGAGCAAAAAATGTTAACGAACCAGTAGAACTAATTTACAAGGCAAGCATTAAGCAAGATACAAAGGTTAGTTGGGATAATGTAAAATTAAACTTGTCGTCTGCAAACCCTAATGTATCTGGAGTTGCACCTGAACTTAAAACCTATTTTTTAAATTACAACACGCGTCCACCAGTTTATAACAGAGCTAGTAATGAAGTTAGTGGAGTTGTATTAGATCAAGACAATAATCCACTACCAGGAGCTACGGTGTTAATAAAAGGAACCACAATAGGAACTTCTACAGATTTTGATGGTAAATACTCAATAACAATTCCTAATAATGAAAGCTCTTTGGTTTTTTCTTATTTGGGATATATCAGTCAGACCAAACCTATTCAAAGTGAAGTATTAAATATAATGTTAGAAGAAGATTCAGCAACATTAGATGAAGTAGTTGTAATTGGATACGGAACTACTCGTAAAAGAAAATCTGTAACCGAAGCGCTTCAAGGCACGGTAGCTGGAATTAATATTCGAGGTGCAAATAGTATACCTCTTCAAACAGTTCAAACAGAAAACCAAACAACAGTAGATTTTGAAATAAAAACACCTTATACTATAAAATCAGATAATAAAAGTTATTCTGTAGATATTGACACCTATAATTTACCTGCATTCTATCAGTATTACTCTGTACCTAAAATTGATAAAGATGCATTCTTAATTGCTAACATTTCTAATTGGGAGCAGTACAATTTACTAGAAGGAGAAGCAAACATCTTTTTTGAAGGCACATATATTGGTAAAACATTGTTAGATGTTAGGTATGCTACCGATACTTTGCAAATATCTCTTGGTAGAGATAAAAATGTAAGTGTAAAAAGAGAAAAAGTAAATGAATTTATCTCTAAGAACTTTATTGGAAGTAAAAAAGAAGAGTCTAGAGGATGGAATATTGATGTAAAAAATAATAAATCACAACAAATTAGTATGGTGATATATGATCAAATTCCGGTTTCTACCAATGAAGATATAAAAATTGAAGTTTCAGAAATTTCAGGAGCAAAAAGAAACAATCAATCAGGTGAAATAAAATGGGAATTTACAATTGCACCAAATGAAAGTAAAAACTTTATTTTAAAATACTTGGTTAAATATCCAAAAAATAAAACGATAATATTAGAGTAGAATCATACACATTTAAAGCAAAAAAAATAGCTAAATTAGTTTAACTTCTGATTTAAAACATTAAAACGTTCGATACCATTATAGTTAGGCAACAATTAAAAAAACTATGAATATAAAAAGAATAATAATAAAAAATCTTTACGGTTATTTAAATAAAGATATAGAATTCAATAAAAACATTAACCTTCTTGTTGGAATAAATGGTTCTGGAAAAACTAGTGTTCTTAATATAATAAATTGGTTGTTAGTTCCTTCTTTATCAAATTTATGCGCAAATGAATTTGATAAAATAGAATTACATTTTAATTATAAAAATGAAGACTACATTTTAATAAATAGACAAAATGAAAAAGAACTTACAATAGACTTAGATAATATTTCAAAAAATTATAGCTACCCACAAATTCAAGCTGATTTTAACGTACACCCTAAGAAGCTAACAAAAAACATAGTAATTAGAGAACAGCAAAACTTTGACTATAAACACTTAAGACCTGAACCACATGAAGTTGAAACTTGGGAGTTTTTATTTTCTCAGTTACCGAATCCTATTGTAATAGGACTTGATCGAAATTTGTTTACAGAAGAAGGAGAAGATATTTCATATATCGAAGATGATAATGGTAGATTCAGAAAAAGAGTAGTTAATCAGAAAAAAGTAGCAAGCCCTTTGGATAAAGTAATGAGCTTATCTGGAATGGAATATATGAGCTATAAAAATAAAATTCTAGACTTAAATAAGAGATTAAATGATAAAATTATGCTTTCGTCATTTGAAGAAACACTTACTTTAGAAAATTTACACGAATTACTTGAATCACCAAAAATACCTTTAAAACAAGTTGAGTTGCTTGAAATTAAAGTGAAAGATTATTTTGAGGAAAATGTCATTGACAAACGAACTAACAGCACTGTTAGAAAAAATCAACAAGCTGAAGCTCTAAGTAAAATTGAAAGGTATTTTTCAAATTTAAAATCAATTCTCAACCAGGTCAACAAAAAGGATAAAGAAAAATCTCTTGATATTTTATACATTACAAATGTTAATCAATTTCGCAAGATTAAGGAACTAATAAAGGAATTTGAAGATTTTGAAAATAAATCAAAACGTTTTTTTGTGTCATTAAAACAATATTTAGATACCGTTAATCTTTTTCTTAAAGATTCAGCAAAAGAAATATATTTTGATAAAAGAACCTCTAAATTAAAATTTAGAATATTAAATAAAAATTCCAAAATAATTCAGGATAATAGAGAGATTGAGAATTTATCATCTGGTGAAAAACAGATTTTGATTTTATTTACTTATATCAAGTTTAATAATAAACTTGGGAAATTGTTTATCATAGACGAACCTGAATTATCACTTCATCCTAAATGGCAAGAAAACTTTTTAGAAGGAATTAAAACCATAATGCCAAGTAATACTCAATTACTATTTGCCACGCATTCCCCTTCTATTGTGGCAAAAAACAAAGAATATTGTACAGTTTTATTACCATATTAAATGATAACAGTTGAAGAAAGCATGCCTGTAAAAAACGATAATTATAGAGCAGGAGAAGATATATTTTATGTTCAATTTAATGATATATCATTCTATATTGAAGATGAAGACCAAGAAAATTTTTTCTTTTGTATATTGAAAAATTTATTTCCGACCATACATATCGAAAAAATTTTCCCACTAAATGGCAAAGAAAATGTTGTTAGAGAATCTCTGTTAAATACAGACAACAAAGAAAAGGTGTATATAGTAGATAAAGATTTTGATGATATTTTGGATAAAATAGTTGAAAATCCAAATTTATTTTATTTAGAAAGGTATTCTATAGAAAATCATCTTTTAGAAAAAGACACTTTGGTCGAATATATTATAGGAGAAAAACCAAAGCTAAATAGAAATGAAATTGAAGCTTCTTTAGACATCGAAGCTACCTTATTTAATATTTCAAAATCACTTAAAAACTTAGTTCGTCTACATCTAATTGTACAAAACACTTGTAGTCATTTAAAAAACATCTCTTTAAATCACGAACGTTTTTTAAACTTTAATAATGGTCAATTTGACGAAAAAGAACCTCAAATAGCAAGTTATGAAAATGATATTGATAGAGAATTAAAGCTTATAGACGGAAGATATTCCATAAACTCTCAACGAAATAAATCTAAAAGATTAATAAGTTTAGAAACTTTAGATTTATGCATCAAACACATGCCTGGGAAATATTTATTGAAAATGTTAAAACAAATTATTGAATCTGATTATGGTTTAGTCTCGAGAAATATGGACTCCTTTTGTTACCGTATTGCCACAAATTGTAGTTTTAATAGTTTGGAAAATTTACGAACTGAAATTAATGATTTCGTTGAATAATAACTGTTGCCAACAGCATGTAAAAAAAATTGCAAGTATTTTGCCAATTTACGAAATTCACTACTTAAACAAAGCTTATAAATAACCGTCAACCAACCCTACTCCAAAATCTTGATAAAATCATCAAAAGCCTCGTAGTAAGGTTGGTCTTTAAAAACAGGACTTTCAACACTTTCTGCGTTGGCTATTCCTACGCCGGCAAACCAAACTTTGGCATTTTGTTTTTTGGCGTGATTTTTAAAAGTCTCCATCCAAATGGTATCATATTCATTCGGATTTTGAATATTATTACTCGCCTTTACTAAGACAAAAATAGTAGGTTCTCCTTTTTTAAATAACACAAATTGGGGATGTCTTTTTAACTGACTGTTTATAGCCTGAAACTCATACCCCATTTTTGTAAGCTTCTTACCAACAATGTTCATTGCTAAATTATGCAATTCTTGTGCTGTTAAAATCTGCATTATTTTTTCTTTTTCTTGTTATGTTTATTGTAGTTTTTATCTCCTCTTGTTTTAGGCTTCTTATATTTTGCAGCAATTTCTCGTCTGTAAGAACCACCTAAATTTACTTGGCTATTTTTCTCACTCTTTTCGTGAAACGCAGGTCCTGGAACATATTCTAAAGAAGTTCTGTTCTTAGAAATCCCTTGATCTTCTTTCGGACGTTCATCTTCTGTTAATAATTTAGAAATTTCAACGTGTTCTGGTAAGTCTAAAACCGGAATTTCATAATTCATTAATTCTTCAATACCTTTTTTTGTTTCTTGCTCGCTTGGAGTAGAAAAAAGAATCGTTTTCCCTGCTCTTTCTGCACGACCAGTTCTACCAATTCTGTGCATATAGTTTTCAGGAAATTCTGGTGTATCAAAATTGATAACATGAGAAACGTTGTCAAAATCTAAACCACGCGCCATTACATCGGTAGCTAGTAAAATTCGGTTTTTACCTTCATCAAACTGTTTTATAGAACGAATTCTATAATTCTGCGTTTTATTAGAGTGAATCACACACATTTCATCATTAAACGCTTCTTGTAAGTGCTTAAATAACAAATCTGCAGTTCTTTTAAAACCAACAAAAATCAATACTTTATTATACGTTTCTTTATCTGCTAAAAGCTCATGTAACAAATTAACTTTGGTAAAAAAGTTAGGAATGTTATAAGAAACTTGCTCTATATTATCTAAAGGTGTTCCACTTACTGCAACAGATATTTTCTCTGGATTTTTAAAGAAATCGTAAATTAACAAATCTACATCTTCCGTCATCGTAGCAGAAAATAATACGTTTTGTCTTCTTTCTGGAATCACGTCAAAGATATTCATCAACTGAAAACGAAACCCTAGATCTAACATTACATCTACCTCATCAATTACTAATTTCTGAATAGATTTTAGCTTTAAAGCATTGCTCAACGCCAAGTCATATAAACGACCAGGAGTTGCCACAATAATATCTTGTCCTTGTAAAATAGCTTGTTTTTGGGTATTAATGTTTGCACCACCATACACACCTAAAACACGCGTATTAATATATTTAGATAGTTGTTCTATCTGTTCAACCACTTGTAAAACAAGCTCACGCGTTGGTACTAAAACCAAAACTCGAGGATGTTTTTGCTTAGAAAACTTTAATTCTTGCAAAATAGGCATCATATACGCAAAGGTTTTTCCGGTACCTGTTTGCGCAATTCCCACTACATCTTTCCCCGATCTTACAACAGAAAATGCTTGTTCTTGTATTGGCGTTGGCGTTACATAACCCAAATCGTCAATAGCATATTGTAATTGATTAGAGATTCCTAAATCTTGAAAAGTCATTCTTAATATTTTTCTGCAAAGGTACGTTTTATAAAACGCTAAACAATAGCCCTTTTCACTAAGAATAATTTGTAGTTTTGCAGCTGAAATTTTACACAACATGATTACAGATACACACACCCATTTATATTCTAGTCAGTTTAAAGAAGATCAATCAGAAATGATGCAACGCGCTAAAGACGCTGGTGTTACTCGTTTTTTTATTCCTGCGATAGATTCTACATATACAGATAAAATGTTTCAATTAGAAAAAGACTATCCAAATGATGTTTTTTTAATGATGGGCTTACACCCTACTTCTGTTAAAGAAAACTATTTAGAAGAACTAGCGCATGTTAAAAAATGGATTGATGAAAAAAAATTTTACGCTATTGGCGAAATCGGAATGGATTTATATTGGGATAAAACCTTTTTAACAGAACAGCAAGATGCTTTTAGAACACAAATTCAGTGGGCAAAAGAGAAAAAAATGCCGATTAACATTCACTGTAGAAATGCTTTTGATGAAGTTTTTGAAGTATTAGAATCTGAAAAAAGTGATGATTTAAGAGGGATTTTTCACTGTTTTACTGGGACTTTAGAACAAGCAAAACAAGCTATTTCTTACAATATGAAATTAGGAATTGGTGGTGTAGCTACTTTTAAAAATGGTAAGATTGATAAATTTTTGAATGAAATTGATATAAAACACATTGTTTTAGAAACAGATGCGCCTTATTTAGCGCCAACTCCATACAGAGGAAAAAGAAATGAAAGTGCTTATTTAACCAACGTTGTTGATAAATTGGTAGATATTTACGGACTTTCTTTTGATGAAATTGCTGCCATTACAACTCAGAATTCTAAAGATGTTTTTGGTATATAAATGGTATTTGATACAATTACAACAGAAGAAAAATTCTTCAATTTTGAACACCCTAAAACATATACTTATTTAGGACTAACAATTGGAATGTTTGCTTGTGTAATTATTTCAATCAACAAAGTATATTTAGAATTTGATTTTATAGAAACTATTTTTTACCCAGTAGCTGTTATTTCTTTTATAACCTTTATTGCTTCTGTATTTTTTACAATGTTTTCTAAAGAAGATATTTTGATAAATTATACAGGGTACCTAAAAATAACTTCGGATGAATTTATTATTGATAAAGAAAAAATAAATTTTACTGATGTTATTTCTATTAAACTATCTGTTGATGACTATGAAGGGAAAGCAAAAAACACACATTCTAGCATTAAACCAATGTACAGCATAGGTGTTAATAATTTTGTAGAAATCTCTACGGATGATAAAAAAATAGAAAAACAAATTCAAATTTGTAGCTTAAGAGAGACGCATTTAATTTCTGACTTTTTATCTGCACAAATTGTAAAAAACAAGTTTACAAGAGCAAATCCGAAACAGTTAATTGCTATTTTTACTGATAAGTTTAAGAAAACAGCAGCAGCAAGAAATTATATTGCAGAACAAATTAAGAACAAAAAGATAAAAACTGTTGAAGGTTTACTAATGATGAATTATTCCTCTGATGAAGAAGTTAAAGAATTAAGAAAAAAATACAACTTTAATTGAGTTTACAAACCACATATTACAAAACACCATTGGGAACCGCAAAAATTGTAGGTGGTGAAAACGGAATTCAATCGGTTTCGGTTTTAGATGAAGATTTCTCTACTGCGATCGAAGAGACAAGTATGAAAACACCTGATTGTTTGCAAGAATGTGTCACTCAATTAGACCAATATTTTTCTGGAAAAAGAATTGATTTCGATTTAAAATTAAATCCACAAGGAACCGATTTTCAGAAAAAAGTTTGGAATGAATTACTGAATATTCCATTTAATAAAACGAGAACTTATTTAGAACAAAGCAAAGCTTTAGGAGATGTAAAAGCCATAAGAGCAGTTGCCTCTGCAAATGGTAAAAACCCAATTTGGATCATTATTCCGTGTCATAGAGTTATTGGTTCAGATGGTTCTTTAACAGGTTATGCTGGCGGAATTTGGCGTAAAAAATGGTTATTAGCACACGAAAATCCCGTAAAGCAACAATCATTATTTTAATTTTTATTTTCAAACATTAAAAAACATATTTTTACGTTTAGAACATATAGTTTTTTATGATTCAAAGAGTTCTCTTCTTCTTTTTACTTTTTATTGGATTCTCAATCCAATCTCAAACTGTATCTAAAGATTTTAGAGTGCAAAAATATTTGATTGTAAAAGATACCATTCAATTAGATTCTGTTGCTTTAAATCCGCAGAAATTTAAAGTAGTCAATGCTTTCTCAAAGGAGATTCCATTTTCTGAATACACAGTCGATTTTAGCAATGCCGTTTTAATTATTGATTCAACAAAACACACAGAAATTACGGTTGAATATTTTAGGCTTCCAGATTTTATTACCAAAGTTTACACACCTTTTGATGATAAATTTATCCTACCAAATGGCACAAATACGGGTAAATTATACAGTTTAACCACCAATAAAAAAGCATCGGACATAAAATTATTTGATGGTTTACAAACCAAAGGATTTATCACTAGAGGAATTACTTCTGGTAATAACCAAAATGCAGTTACAAACTCTGCTTTAGATTTAGAAATATCGGGTAAACTCTCTAAAGACGTTACCTTAAGAGCCAATATTTTTGACACCAATATTCCCATTCAAGAAAATGGATATTCACAAAATATTACTGATTTCGATCGTATTTTTATTGAAATGTTTACCGATAATTGGCGCGTAAAAGCAGGTGATATTTCATTACAAAACACCAAAAGTTACTTCTTACCTTTTACCAAACAAGTTTCTGGTTTATTGGTAGAAGCCCAGCTAAACGACAATTTTAAAGTTGCTGCTTCTGGTGCAGTTGTAAGAGGACGATTTAGCTCGTATAACATTACAAGTGTAGAAGGCAACCAAGGTCCTTATAAAATTTTAGGAGCCAATAATGAAACTGCTATTTTAATTATTGAAGGTAGCGAGAAGGTATTTATCAACGGAATTCAGATTAAACGTGGAGAAGAAAACGATTATACCATCGATTATAATCTTGGAGAAATAGAGTTCAACACTACTTATCCAATCACCAATGATATGAGAATTCAGATTGATTTTCAGTATTCAGAAAGAAACTATACGCGTTTTATAACATATGATGAAGCTTCCTATGAAGGTGAAAAATTTAGCATCGCTGGTTATTTTTATTCGGAGAATGATGCTAAAAACCAACCAATACAACAAAACTTAACAGATGTACAAAAGCAAATCTTAGAAAGTGCAGGTAACAATACAGATTTAATGATTGCAGAAAGTGCCTATGAAGATGCTTTTAATGATAATAAAATCTTGTATAAAAAGGTACTTAATGGAAGTGAAGAAATTTTTGAATATTCCAACAACGCTACAGATGAATTGTACACGGTAACTTTTTCTAATGTTGGTAACAATTTAGGAGATTATGTTTTAGATGAAACCACAGCAATCGGTAATATCTTTTTGTTTGTGGGCACAAATCAAGGGAGTTACAATCCTATCATCCGTTTAACTCCACCAACAAAATCTCAGTTGTTTATCGTACAATCTGCATACAATCCTTCAGAAAAAACGATTATTAATACAGAAGTTGCACTTAGTAATAATGATGCCAATTTGTTTTCTACCATAGATGATGCCCAAAATAAAGCCATTGCAACAAAGGTAAATTGGCAGCAAACTTTAATTGATAAAGAATGGAAACTACAAAGTAATGTAAGCCATGAATTTGTACAAAATAATTTTAAAACCGCTCAACGTTGGGAATCTGTCGAGTTTAATAGAGATTGGAATATTTTAACCAACGACGCTACTAAAAGTTATTTTCAATCGGAATTTAGTTTACAAAATAAAAAGGAAGATTTTATTTTATATCGATACAACAACTTAACATATAAAGATATTTTTTCTGGTAACAAACATGAACTACAATCTAAAATGAAGTTAAAAAACACTTCTTTTTATGTAAATGGTAGTTTTTTAAAAAATACCTCAACCACAGAAGATAACTCCTTTTTTACAGCAAAAGCGAAAGCAGAACACGATTTTAATAAAAAATGGTTGGGTGCGTTTATTAATTTTGAAACCAATAGTAGAAAAGATATTACTTCACAAGAATTTATCAATACAAGTCATAAATTTAAAGAATATGAAACTTATTTTGGTATTGGAGACTCTACCAATGTGTTTGCTAAAATGGGGTTTAATTACAGAAATAACGACAGTATAAAATCGAATAGTTTTACAGAAATCAACAATAGAAAAACGTTTTACATCAACAGTAAAATCATTCAGAACAAACAAACCAATTTAAGTGTTTTTGCCAATTACAGACTTACAGAAAACAAGTTTACAGACAATGAAAAATCGTTAAATTCTAAAGTTGTTTTTAATCAGGAATTATTTAATAGTTTTATCAATTTAGGAACCGTTTATGAAACCTCATCGGGTAACGTTGCCCAACAAGAATATATTTACGTAAAAACAGAACCTGGTTTAGGCTATTATACTTGGATAGATTATAACAGCGACGGCGTTAAGGATTTTGATGAATTTGAAATTGCAGAATTTCAAGACCAAGCAGAATATTTGCGTTTACCAAAACCAAACTTACAATTTATTGCTACGCAACGTGCAAAATTTACACAGTCTATAACATTAAATCCAAGAATTTGGAAAGCTAAAAATGGGATTAAAAAATTGCTTTCTAATTTTTACAATCAGAGTTTTTTAAGTGTAGAAAATGAACAGCAAAGAATAGGAAATTCTTTTAATTTTAATCCTTTTGATTTTGATGAAAGTAAACTGATTAGTTTAAATTTCAGTCTTAGAAATAGTCTTTATTTCAATAGAAATCTTCAAAAATATAGCACAACCTACACCTACGGAAAAAATAGAAATAAGCAACAATACTTTATAGGAAACCAAGAAAATAACATTGAGTTACATCAGCTAGATTTTGCACATAAATTTGCAACTTTTTGGTTGCTTGAGTTAATGGGTAAAACCGCTGAAAACGATTTAAAAACAGCCAATTTTAACAATAGAAACTATACAATTAATGCCATCGAATTTCAACCAAAAATTAGTTTTTTATACAATGACAGCAATCGTTTAACGGCTTTTTATCACTTTAAAAACAAAGAGAACCAACTGGGAGATTTTGAACATTTGAAGCAACAAAAATTCGGAATTGAATATTTCTACATCAACAGTAAAAAGAATCAAATTTCTGCCAACGCAAACGTGTTTTTGAATGACTTTACAGGAGATACGAACTCGCCCGTTGCCTACCAAATGTTAGAAGGTTTACAAGATGGAAAAAATTACACTTGGAATCTTTTATTCAATCAAAAATTAAATACTTTTTTAAATCTAAATTTATCTTATTTGGGTAGAAAGAGTGAAAGCACAAAAACAATCCATACCGGAAGTGTGCAATTAAGAGCTATTTTTTAGAAACTTGGGTCCTTTTTTAATACGTTTGTTACATCAACCAAAAAAATCTATTATGAAAAAAATTACATTATTTCTTTTATTGTTTACTTCAGCAATTTCTATTGCTCAAGAAAAAGAAGAACAACATCCACAAGACATCAATAAAAAACACGAAGTAAAATTAAATGTATTAGGTGCGCTAGCTTTTGAATGGATAGATGTTTCTTATGAGTATTTAATTAATGATGAATCTTCTTTTGGAGTTGGAGTTCTAGTTGGGTTTGACAAAAATGAAGATGTAGATGAGTATCGAAAATTTTCTTTAACGCCTTTTTATAGAAGATACTTCTCTAGCAAATTTGCCAGAGGTTTTTTTGTAGAAGGTTTTGGAATGTTGCATTCTTATAAAAACAATAATTACGACTATTATATTGATGGTTATGGAAATTATAATAGTTCTTATAATGGAGATACTAAAACGGAATTTGCTGTAGGTATATCTGTTGGAGGAAAATTTATTTCTAAAAAAGGCTTTACAACAGAAATATATTTAGGGTTAGGACGCAATTTAGGTGGAGATAACAGCTCTTTAGAGGCTGTAGGTAGAGGTGGAATCTCTTTAGGATATAGATTCTAAAACCAATCTTATTTATTAGATTTGCACTCTATAAAAATCATTAAATACAAAAAAACAAAAAACATGAAAAAATTACTTTTAGCTTTCGGACTTTTAGCGAGTACTTTAAGCTACGCACAACAAGAAATTAAATTAGACATTGGAGATGCATTGGTTATAAAAAGTTTAGAGTTTTCTTATGAAAACTACATCTCTGAAAGTTCTTCTTTTGGTATTTCTGCTTTATTTAACTTAGCCAATCAAGATGATAGTTTTAGATACAATGAAAACACTATGATTACACCTTATTACCGTAATTATTTTTCTACAAACGAAGAATGGAACTTTTTTGGTGAAGCTTTTTTAGGAATCAATTCTGGAAAAGAAGAATCTGATGAAGAAAATAACCCTGGAGTTTACGATAACAAATATACAGATGGTGCCTTAGGTGTTGCTGTTGGTACAAAGTATATTACAGGAAGTGGTTTAACTATTGATGTACACGCTGGTGTTGGTAGAAACTTATTTGGATCTGACTCACCCACTTTAGTACCTAGATTAGGTGTTAATATTGGTTGGAGATTCTAATTTAAACATCTCTTATAATTTATAAAACGCACTCTAGAGTGCGTTTTTTTTGTTACATATAGCATTGTACTCTATTTAAACGAACTATGCACTTAATTTTAGACCCTTAAAAGAGTCTTATATACTTTAACAATAATATATAATCATTACAAAAAATAGTTTACTCACTCTTTTAAGTAAAAACAAACTGTAAATAAAGCACTCACTATTTCTTCTTATATGTAACTATAAAACATAAAAAAAGCAGGCTTAAAAGCCTGCTTTTTATTAAAGTAAATTATTTATTATATCTTCTTAGAAGTTATAACCAGTCCAAGAAAATACAGAATTATCTGCTCCACCAGTTGTACCAGCTGTTAAAGTAATACTAGCTCCACCAACAGTAGTGTTTTTTACATCTGTAATATCTAAACCGTTTGCAGTGTTTGCAATACCAGTTATAGTAGTAGACTCTGTAGAATCAGATTTACTATCTTGTAAATCTACAACATCTCCAAATAATGCTCCAGCTCCTAAAGCTAAATATGCGTTTGTAATAGTTGCAGTAGCATCTCTTCTAATTTTAATACCATCAGACATTTCTACACCGTCTGCATTATTAATAATTGTAACACCATTGATAGTAAAATTAGATTCGTTAATATCAGAAGGAGAGTTTCCATCTAAGTTACCATCAGCTTCAATTCCTCTTGGATCAGAAGTTACAGCAGTATAACCATTTTCTCTAACTCCGTATAAGTTTGTACAAGTACCAACATAACCTTGAGAAAAATCGAACATATCATCTTTTGCGTTTACAACTAAAATGTTAGATACATTTACAGTACCTCCAAAAAATTCTATACCATCATCATCACCATTAAAAATAGCAATGTTAGAAATTGATGTACCAGCACCAACTCCGTTTAAAGTTAAACCATTATGTTCTGCTTCATCATCAATTCTTGCACCAGTATACTCCATGATTACATAATCTAAAACTCCTGAGTTATCATCAACATCAGAACCTCCAAATAAAATTGAATTTTTAACTTCTGTTGCAGCATTACTATCTGCCCCAGATTGTCTACTTAAAGGAGCATTACCGTTTAAGATAATTCCACCCCAATCTCCTGCATTTGGAATAATTGCACTAGATGTAAATTTAATAGGGTTCTCTGCAGTACCATCTGCTATTATTTTACCTCCTTTTTCTACCAAAATATAAACATCTGTACCACCTGCTAAAGCATTAACTGTTGTACCAGCTTCTATTGTTAAAGTTGCGCCAGATTTTACTAAAAGTGCTCCTGTTAAGTTATGAGCAACACCAGAACTTAAAGTTAAATCAGACGTTAAATTTCCTGCTAAGTTTTGTGCAGTTACTTCTCCCCCAACAATTACTGCAGCATCATCATCACTTAAAGAACAACTACTTAATACTAAAGATGCAATTGCAACGATTGATAAAATTGATTTTTTCATTTTTGTTTTTATTAATTTATTTAAATTGTTTAGTTTTATTAACTTCTGCAAAGTTGCACTTACAATGTCTATTTTGTTTTATCTAAATCTTAAAGAATTGTTATTAAAACAAGGGTTTCTTTAGAAATTGTAAGCAAATCCTAAACTTAGGTTAACACCTTTTTTATAATTTCTTAACACAATATTTTCACCTCCATCAAAACCAGCTCTAGTTAACTGATAATCTGGGTTTAATATATTTGTTGCTTTTAATTTTATACTATAATTGTTATTAAAGTTATAAGAAGAAACCAAATCTAAAGTTGGTATTCCTTTTTCTAAAACATTTTCAAAACCTCTTGTACCAATAGAGTATACTCTTTCACTAAAATAATTAAAGACTACAGAAGACATAAAAGTGTTGTCGTTATATTTTTTATTGATAGAAATATCTGCATTTAATAAAAACGGTGTTGCTCCTTCTAAATCACTCGTTGCATTTGTAAACTGAGCTATAGAGCTTTTATCTAAATCTACATTAGAAACTAAAATTGAAGTATTTAAACCACCTACAATTTTTAAATCTTTATCTTCTATTTCATATAAGTTTTTTCTTGCTTCTATTTCTAAACCATATACAGAAGCATTACCAACATTTAAATACGTTAATGTATTACCACCAGAAGGAATTTCTGTTCTTGCAATAGAGTTTTGTATGTTTTTATAAAAACCTGTTACCGTTACTAATTCTGATGATGAAAAGTAGTATTCGTATTTTGCATCAAAATTATAATCATCAGATGGTTTTAAATCTGGGTTACCTTGAGATGAAAAACTGATGTCTTGATATTTAAATGGTGCAGTTTCTTTAAACTGAGGAAATGTATAAGATTGACTACCTGCAATTCTAAAAATACTATTATCGTTAAAATTATATTTTATATTAAAACTTGGTAAAACGTACGTATTATCTAAATTTGATGCACCGTCTACACCAGATTGTGCAATGTTGGTATTATAAGTAACTCTTTGTTGAATTTTTTCGAATCTTGCTCCTGCAGAAGCTATTAAATTATCACCAAGTTGATATACTAAGTTACCAAATGCACCAAATATTTGTCTTTTACCTCTGTAAGTAAATGGTAAAAACGCAGAAGGATTACTAGAACCACCTCTACCTGTTTCTAAATCGAAAATATTATTATCTATAGAAGATTGATTAAAAATAGCATCTGGATCTTCTAAATCTATTTCTACTCTACTAGAAAAATCATGATTAAAAATTGTTGAAGAGAATAAACGTTCTGTATATCTGTAATCTCCACCAAATTCTAAAACACTAATATCTTCGTCATCTTCTTTTAATTTATAAGAAAATTTTCCTTTAGCAGCATAATCATTTTCTTCTAACTTTGCAAAGTAACGTTCATTTTCTCCGGCAGAACTTGTTTGAGGACTATAAAAATCATCTCTAAAAAGATACTTATTAGTTCTTCTATCTGGCTCACTACCTCTAATAAAATTTAAAGAACCTTTTGCCTCAAGATTTAATCTATCAGACAATTCTATGTTTCCAATAAGTTGGTTTACATACAACTCATTATTATTAGTTTGTTGTCTTCTTTGGTATTCTAAATCTCCGTCTTGTTCTGGGTTGTTAGACCCTAAATAATCTCCAATAGATTGTTTGTTGTTATGAATAAACAAGTGGTTGTATGCAATACTATGCCCTTCTTCAAACTTATACTTTAAGTTTGCCATTAAGATTTGCGACACATTATATTCATATTTTTGAAAATCTTGATCTTGAAAAACATCTCCAGAACTTGTTGTTTGTTTTATATTACCATCAACATAATTATAACTTCCATCAAAACCACCAACAATAAAAAAGCTAAAAGAATCTTCTCCAATATCAAATTTCTTTCCACCTGCAAAAGAAATACTATTATTTAACTGAAAATCTTGGTTTTGAGGTTTCCAAGAATTATTAAAAGAATACTTTGTTAAATCATTTACAGGAATCCCTGTACTCTGAGTTCCAAATCTATTTGTACCATCTATAGTTAAAAAATTTTTAGACACAGTTTGTGTATTTGCACCCAAAGAAGCGCTTACACTTAATAGACTCTTTTTAACCAATTCTTTAGAAACGATATCTATGTTTGCTCCACCAACATCTCCACTAAGATCTGCTGTAAAAACTTTATTTACACCAATATTTTTAATAATGCTAGTATCAAAAAAGTCTAAAGAAATGTTTTTGTATTCTGGGTCTTCAGAAGGCAAAGGCAATCCGTTTAAAGTTGTAGAATTATATCTATCTCCTAAACCTCTTACAATTACATTTTTAGAACCTTTAGAAACTCCTGCCGTTTTTGTTACCGCTCCTTCTGCATCAGAAACACCTTTGGTTGCTAATTCTTGTGCCCCAATTGTAGTCTTTATAGAAACTGCTTTCTTTTGATCTAAAATTAAAGCGCTTAGTTTTTCTTTACTAGTAGAAGACATAATAACCACCTCTTCTAAAGAAACGCCTTCTTCTGCAGATAGTATTTGATTAATTGTTACAGTCTCTCCTGCTGCAATTGTAATTGGCTTTTCAATTGTTTTATATCCTAAAAAACTAAAAACAACAGTATGACTCCCTGCTGGTACGTTTAAAGTATAATTTCCATCAAAATCGGTAGTTGTACCCATTGCGGTTCCTTTAATAAGAACGTTTGCAAAAGGCAATGGTTCGTTGTTTGTTTCCCCATCAGATAATATACCCTTTAATGTACCTGTACTTTGTGCTAATAATAATTGGCTAAAAGCTAAAAAAGTAATAAATAAAAATTTTTTCATTTTTTTCGTATAATTTACTGCCGCAAAAGTCCATCGCATTTGTAAATTCTATGTTAGCTTTAAATTATGCTTGCATCACAAAAACATTAACTAAATGTTAAGCGAGTATAAATCGTTAACATTTTTTTAATTTTGAAAAAACATTCATTTTAATTTTTGGTGAGATATTTGAACTATTCTTTAGAAATAAAGATTACCATAAATTAAATTAGTTTTTGTCGACTACAATTTATGATCTACTGCCTCTCACCAAGGCAGTTTTTTTGTTTACTTAATACTAAATTAACATTAATTTAACATTGTTAACAGTTCTTTGCATCGACAAAAACTAATAATTATGCAATCCCCAGCACTACGTAAAGTAGTAGTTCTCATTATTATGTGTACTTTTTTAAGTATACAAGCACAAGAAACAAACGCACCTAAATTTGGAAATGGCCTCTTTAACTTAGTTGGTAAAGACAGTACCTTTACAATGAAGGTTGGATTAAGATTTCAAACACTAGCAATTTCTAAATGGGATGCAAGTAGTGGGCTATCTAACCCAGAATCTTCTATGTTAATTAGAAGATCTCGCCTAAAGTTTGATGGTTTTGCTTTTTCTCCAAAACTAAAATATAAAGTAGAATTAGGTTTATCTAACAGAGATCAAGCTGGTGCTTCTGAGTTTACACACGATGCACCTAGATATATTTTAGACGCTGTTTTAAAATGGAATTTTTCTGGAAATTTTGTATTATGGTTTGGACAAACAAAGCTTCCTGGAAACAGAGAACGCTTAATCTCGTCTGCCAATATGCAAATGGTAAACAGATCTATATTAAATAGTAATTTTAATATAGACAGAGATATGGGAATTCAATTAAAACACCATTTTAACCTTACAGATCGCTTTCTGGTTAAAGAAACAGTTTCCATTGCACAAGGAGAAGGTAGAAATATTACAACAGGTAATATTGGAGGTCATCAATACACTACAAGAATAGAATTATTTCCATTTGGAGATTTTGCCAGTAAAGGAGATTATTTAGGTAGTGATTTAAAATTTGAAAAAGACCCTAGACTGTCTTTAGCTTTTGCTTACGACTTTAACAACAACGCTTCTAAAACAAGAAGTAACCAAGGTTCTTATATGTATAATGATACTGGTTTTTTCTCTACAAATATTTCTACACTTTATTTTGATGCGATGTATAAACATAATGGTTTTTCCTTTATGGCAGAATATGCAAATAGAAACGCAGACGATGCATTAGCTAAAAATTCTGATGGCAGTTTAACTGGTGATGCTGTTCAGGTTGGTAATGGTTTAAATTTACAAACAGGATATTTAGTATCTAAAACAATAGAAGTATCTGCACGATACACCAACGTAACTTTAGACAAAAAAATAACCGGTGAAGGAGCCGAAAATGAATATACCTTAGGAGTATCTAAATACATTGCAGGTCATAAATTAAAAGTACAAACAGACCTAAGCTATACTGATATTGGCTTTAACACAAACAAATTGCGTTTTAGGCTACAGGTAGATATTCATTTTTAATATCGATTAAGATAACATAAACATAACATTAGCAATTTTATATGTTTGTAAATTTGCACAACAAAAAAATTAAATAAACAAAATGGGAGATCCATATATTTTAATGTTAGTAGCTCTAGCTATTTTAGCTATAGTAGATTTAGTTATAGGAGTTAGTAATGACGCCGTTAACTTCTTAAATTCAGCCATAGGCTCAAAAGCAATATCTGTAAGAAATATTATGATAATTGCAAGTTTAGGGGTGTTTTTTGGAGCAGTTACCTCTAGTGGAATGATGGAAGTTGCACGTAAAGGAATTTTTAACCCTAACATGTTTATGTTCCAAGATATTATGTTCATTTTTATGGCCGTAATGATTACAGATATTTTATTACTAGATATCTTTAACACGCTCGGGATGCCTACATCTACAACCGTTTCTATTGTATTTGAACTTTTAGGAGCTGCCGTTTGTATTTCTTTAATAAAAATATCTGCTAACGAAGCACAATCTATTTCAGATATTTGGAGCTATATTAACCATGAAAAAGCTTTTGAAATTATTAATGGAATACTATTATCCGTTGTCGTCGCATTCTCTGTAGGTGCACTTGTACAGTTTGTATCGAGACTTATTTATACTTTTAACTTTAATAAGAGAGCTACTTATATTAGTGCGCTATTTGGTGGATTTGCAATTACTGCAATTACCTACTTTATCATTATAAAAGGAATGAAAGGAACTCCTTGGTATTCTGATATAGCACATTTAATTGAAGGAAACACATTAGCTATTATTTTAGGAAGTTTTGTTATCTGGGCTATAATTTCTCAAATTTTAATTCAGTTTTTTAAAGTTAATATTTTAAAATTGATTATTGGAGTTGGTACATTTTCTTTAGCAATGGCTTTCTCTGGAAATGACTTGGTAAACTTTGTAGGGGTACCAATTGCAGCATGGAACTCTTACCAGTCTTGGAGTATTTCTGGTATTGAAGCAGATGCATTTTCTATGGGTATTTTAGCAAAAAAAGTACCTTCTAACATTTGGTTATTATTAATTGCAGGAGCTATAATGGTGGTTACTTTATGGACTTCTAGTAAAGCACAAAATGTAATAAAAACAGGTATCGATTTATCTCGTCAGGGAGAAGGACATGAAAAATTTCAGCCAAACCCTTTATCTAGAGTTGTGGTAAGATTTGCAATGGGTCTTAATTTTGGAATTGCTAAAATTTTCCCGAAAAAGGCATTGAATTATGTAGATTCTAAGTTTCAAAAACCGGTAATAGAATTACCGAAAGATAAAACATACGAATTACCTGCTTTCGATTTAGTAAGAGCTTCTGTTAACTTAATTGTTGCTGGTATCTTAATATCTATTGCAACTTCTATGAAATTACCATTGTCTACTACTTATGTAACATTTATGGTTGCTATGGGTACTTCTTTGGCAGATAGAGCTTGGGGACGTGAAAGTGCAGTTTATAGAGTTGCCGGAGTAATAAATGTTGTTGGTGGATGGTTTTTAACCGCAATTACAGCCTTTTTAGCTGCAGCTTTAGTAGCATATTTAATTAGTTGGGATATGGTTATGATTCCTATTCTATTGGCGCTTGTTGCATTCTTAATTGGAAGAAACAGTCTAATTCACAGAAGAAAATCTAAAGAAGTAAAAAAACAAGTATATATAGAAAGAGCAGAATTAATTACTATTAATGGAGTAATTGAAGAAAGTGCAGATCATATTTCTGAAGTTATAAACCGTGTAAATAAATTATATACCAATGTGGTAAATGATTTAGCAAACCACGATTTAAATAAATTACGTAAAACAGACAAACACGTTGCCAAACTTAATGATGAAATAGATGGTTTAAAAGATGGCGTTTTCTATTTTATTAAATCTTTAGATGAAACGTCTGTAGAAGCAAGTAGATTTTATATTATGGTTTTAGGCTATTTACAAGATATAGCGCAATCTATTAGTTATATTTCTAGAGCAAGCTACAAACATGTAAATAACAATCATAAAAACTTAAAGAAAGGTCAAATAAAAGATTTAAAAACTATTGATGTTGCTTTATCTGCTTTATTAACTAAAGAAGCGGCTATTTTCGAAAATAGAGAATTAGACAATTTAAACAGCCTATTAATAGAAAAGAATGAGTTGTTACAAAGCGTAAGATCTTCTATTGAAAAACAAGTTGCAAGAATTAGAACAGATGAAACTAGTCCTAAAAACACAACTTTATACTTTAGTGTATTGTTAGAAACAAAAGATTTAATTAAAGCTTTAATGAGCTTATTAGAAACATATGAAGAGTTTCACTTAAGCACAAAACAAGTAAAATTATAATCTATTTATAAGTAACAAAAAAAACCATGAAGAGTGCTTCATGGTTTTTTTTTGCTATTTACTTTTTAGCTTTCTAAATACAATTGTTCTTAAGTATAGTGAATAGCAAGCAAACAGTAACAACGTGTAAGTTAAAGGTGTTTAAAAGCATAACTACACACAAATAACAGGCAAGCCTTATACTTCTTATTCCATAATGAAATTCTTTATTATGAGGTTTTAAAACCTAGACACGTTTAATATCCATGTCTATTTCGTTTAGTATACAATGGAGTAATTACAAAAGATAAATCTAGTATAAGAATAATATTAACAGGTAATAAAAGTTAATTTTAGAAGGGTATTACTAATATTTATAGCCTTATTTCTAAAACCAAAAACCTAAATTAAACAACCAATATTGTTCTTTGTTATCTGGAGACCAAGTATATTTTATTTCTAAAGGACCAACAAAAGAATTAAAACTATACCCAACAGCGTAACCAGATTTAACATCAGTAAAAAGGTCTATGTTTTTAAAAACATTTTTATCTAAACGTCCGTAATTGGCTATAAATATTGCATAATGTTTACTAGCAAAAGCATATCTTAAATTAAACTCGGTTTTTATATAAGTATTATCTGAAAGCTCCCCAAACTCATAGCCGTAGAAAGGCACAAAAGTGTTAATATAGTTCTGGTTATATCCTCCCAAATAAAAATCAAAAACATCAGAATCTACATCGTTTAATGTAAAACCAGCTTCACTTGTTACTTGTAGCGTAAGTTTATCTAAAAAAGTAGTAGCAAAACCTAGAGTTCCTTTTGTTTGGGCAAATTGCGAGAAATCATCATTATGATCTGATGAAACCATGTACCACTTAAAGTTTAAGTCTGCAAAATATCCTTTTGTAGGAAAGTATTTTTTATCATAAGAATCTAACTTTAAATAGCCAAAAGAATTAAAATAGTTACTATTATCAAAAACAGTAGCTTCATTAGCTTCAGAAGCAATTGTTTCTGTAGTTGCTTTTACATATTTATACTCTACACCTAAACCTAGAGCAAATCTTCTATTAAAAGTTGTTTGCAGAAAAAATTGATTGGTAATATCTGTATATTTTAAATTAATACTGCTAACAGTAGGAAACTGAGATATAATGGAATTAAACTTAGAGTTTGTTCTAAAATGATTGTACCTAGATCTAAAACCATAACTAACATAAAATCCATTATCTACAAAATAATCTAAATTATACCTTAAATTATCTCCTAAAACAAGGTTCAAAGAAAGCATATCATTATTCAATAGAAAGTGTTTCTTATTATAATTTGCCAAAAGACCAGACTTATATAAATAATCATAATGGACACCTAATTTTAGATTAGCACTCCCACTTGATTCGTTTAAATTCAATTTTAAGTTATACGTATTATCTTCTTTTTTAATTAAATTATACGTTATTCGTTCGTAATTTTTTGTAGCGGATAAGAGGTGAATTCTTTTTGTAATTTCCTTTCTTGTTAAACTATCTCCTTTTTTTATCTTTATTTTACCTAAAACAAAAGCTCTTGTATAGATATTACTACCAGACAAATTAATATCCGTAATTGAAAATTTCTCTTTATCAAAATTTAACTTTTTACGTTCTCTTTTATGTACTTGTTTTTCTGCTAATTTTTTAAAAACATTGCTAAATTTCTTTCCTTCTTTAATTCCTATTTCTAAAATATTTTCTTTGTCATCAAAACTAACCACATTATAATCATTGACAACGGGATGAATATAAACGTCTAATTTTTCTTTTTCTATGTCTGTAGTTTTATACATCTGATAACTAACTATCTGATTTAAGAGAGCCACAATAGAATTAAGATTCTCTTTTTCATATAAATTACCTTCCACATCAACTCCTATCACAACATCAACTCCTTTAGATTTCATGATACTAATAGGAAAATTATTAGCTATCCCGCCATCTACTAATAATTTATCATCTACAACAACCGGATTTAATAACGTAGGGAAAGAGCCACTAGCCCTTAAAGCCAAAGGCAAAGAACCCTTTTCTAATAAGACAGGACGCCCATTTTCTACATCTGTAGCAATACAAAAGAAAGGAATAGGAAATTTTTTAAAATCATTAATAAGTTCTACTGATGATAATAATTCTGTTAAAAAATTTAATACATTCTGACCTTTAGAAACTGCCACCGGAAAACCTATGGAGCCTTTGTTAACAGGCAAAGTAATTACTGTTTTTTCGCCAAATTCTTTTTCAAAAAAAGGTTCAGAATTTCGAGGCAACTTATCTTGTAAAAGTGTCATAAAATTGGTTTCTAAAACAATCTGCTCTATCTGGTCACCAGAATATCCTATTGAATATAAACCTCCAATAATTGCCCCCATACTGGTACCACCTATATAATCTATTTGTAAACCAGCTTTATCAATTTCTTTTAAAACCCCAATATGAGCAAAACCTTTTGCGCCTCCTCCACTTAGAACCAAACCTACTTTTGGTTGCTTTTCTTGACTATTTAGAGTTATAGAAAGCAACAATAAAAATGCTAATATTTGTTTTTTCATTTTTTCTTAGGTTGAAAATATTCATATACTTTTATAGCTCTTGCGTTTCCTATAACTTCTTTTAGTTCTTCTAAAGTAGCTTCTTTAACACGTTTTGCCGACTTAAATTTACGCAATAAGGTTGTAATAGTTTGCTCACCAACATCTGGTATTTGTTCTAACTCAGATTTTATAGCACTTTTACTTCGTTTATTTCTGTGAAAGGTAATTCCGAATCTGTGTGCCTCGTTTCTTAGATATTGCGTAATCTTTAGTGTTTCAGATTTTTTATCTAAATATAAAGGTATTGGATCTCCTGGATAATAAATTTCTTCTAATCTTTTTGCAATTCCTATAATGGCTATTTTGCCCCTTAAACCTAAACTTTCTAACGCTTTTAAACCAGATGATAATTGTCCTTTTCCACCATCCACAATAATTAATTGAGGCAAAGGTTGTTCTTCTTCTAACAAACGCTTGTATCTTCTGTAAACAACCTCTTCCATAGATGCAAAATCATCTGGTCCGTCAACTGTTTTAATATTGTAATGTCTGTAATCTTTTTTACTTGGTTTTCCGTCTTTAAAAACTACACAAGCTGCAACAGGATTTGTTCCCTGAATGTTAGAGTTATCGAAACACTCTATATGACGTGGCTCTACAGATAAACGCAAATCTTTTTTCATTTGCGACATAATTCTTTTTACATGTCTGTCTGGATCTACAATCTGTACCTGCTTAAATTGTTCTTGTCGATAATATTTTGCATTTCTTTCAGACAATTCTACAATACGCTTTTTATCGCCTAATTTTGGTACGGTAACTTTTAATGTTTCACCTAAATCTACTTTAAAAGGAACATAAATTTCTGGCGATTGAGAATCGAAACGTTGTCTAATTTCAACAATAAACAATTCTAATAACTCTTTATCCGTTTCATCTAACTTTTTCTTAATTTCTGTAGTGTGAGACTGAATAATAGATCCGTTAGAAATTTTTAAGAAATTAGCATATCCATGTGTTTCATCAGAAATAATAGAAAAAACATCTACATTATTTATAGACGGATTTATAATGGTACTTTTAGATTGATAATTGCTTAATAGATGAAGTTTCTCTTTAATTTTCTGTGCTTCTTCAAACTCCATTTTTTCTGCAAAATCTAACATCATTTCGTTAAACTTCTCTAAGCTTTCTTTAAAGTTACCTTTAATAATATTTCTAATTTCTACGATAGAATTATTGTAATGACTCTCGGTTTCTAAGCCTTCGCAAGCACCTTTACAATTTTTTAAATGATACTCTAAACATACTTTATACTTTCCTTCATTTATATTTTGATGGCTTAAATCGTATTTACAGGTTCTTAGCGGATACAACTCCTTAATTAAATCTAACAGAACCCTAACCGTTTTTATAGAAGTATACGGACCAAAATATTCCGAACCATCTTTTATAACTCTTCGGGTCATAAAAACTCTAGGAAAACGTTCTTTTTTAATGCAAAGCCAAGGATACGATTTATCATCCTTTAGTAAAACGTTGTAACGCGGTTTGTATTTTTTAATTAAATTGTTCTCTAACAATAAGGCATCTGTTTCTGTATTTACAACAATATGCTTTATACGAACAATCTTTTTTACTAAAACTCTCGTCTTGCCGTTCTCATGATTCTTATTAAAATAAGAAGCCACTCTTTTCTTTAAATTTTTAGCTTTACCAACATAAATAATAACGTCTTCTTTATCAAAATACTGATAAACTCCGGGTTCATTTGGTAACGTTTTAATTTGTAGTTCTAAGGGTGTAGGCATGGAACGAAATTACACATTTTTAAACATCCGGAATATAAAAAGAAGTTTAAAAAAAAGAGGAAAACTGTTTTTTATATTTAAAATTACGTATTAATAGGGCATCTTAGTTATTTTCTATACTTTTAAAACCTAACTAAAATTATTTATTAACTACCGATACAAACTAATCATGGCAAAAAAAAACACCATTTCATTAAAAACAGCTAAAAAATGGACCAAAAGATGGCGCAAAATGGAAGGCACCTATAATGCACACCGAGATTGCAGAGCTTTTAACATTCCTTTAGAAGATTTAAAAGGAGTAATTGCAGAGGGAGCCGTAACAGTAAGAGCCTATTTAGGGGTGCATAAACGCAAAATTGAAGGAGAAACTGTTTTTGAAGAAAAATTAATTATTGTGGGTGTAGATGCTGAAGGAAAAGATATGATTTCTTCTAAGGATGGTGAAAATCTAGATTCAGAAAGTGATTTTATTTATGATTTGACGACTCCTTGTCCGGATAAATGTGACACTGAAAGTCCTTTAAATTAAGCTACCTAATATGACTTTTGATGATTTTGTAATAAATGCTGGCTATACTGTATTAGCTTTAAATACACTAGTTTTTATTATAAGCTATAATAAAAAACACAAAGCACTAAAATACTTTATTATGTATTTATTGCTTTGTCTTTTTATTCAGTTTTTATCTAACATTTTAAATTCATTAAACAATTACAACCTTTTTTTAAGTCATTATTTTTTTATTGGTCAGTTTATTTTTTTAAGCCTATTCTTTTCCTCCCTTATTGATTTTAAAAAATATAAGCCCTTCATTTTTTTTTTAACGTTTATAACAGCAGCATCTTTTATTATATATCTTTATAATTTTCCTGAAAATCTAAATAGATGGAGTGTTTTAGAAATTGCAACTACATCAATACCGTTATTATTTTACAGCTTTTTCTTTTTTCTAAAAAAAATAGATGATAATAAAAATAGAAAATACATTTATTTTAACTCTGGTTTCTTTGTCTATACGTTGTGTAGTACACTAATCTTTACATTAGGAAATATAGGTTCTAGGGAGTTAAAGTTTTATGTTTGGCAGTTTAATTCTATTTTATACCTAATTTTTCAGATAATGATTTTTGTAGAATGGTATAAAAACTTTATAAAACCAATTCGCAAAGAACACAACCAACTATTTGCATCAAAAAATACAGATTAAATGTATAGATAGTTCTATTACAAAGTAATAAAACGACAATTTTGAAAATAAAATTATTTTTATGTAACTTCGTTTTCTTTGATTTAAACCCCCCAAATGAAAAAACTCCTTATTCAAGAAAACCAAGTGGTACTTATCGCTTTAATAGGAGTTTTATTACTTCTATTTATGGGAGTTGCGCTCTTACTATTTTTCTTCTCCTCAAGAAAAAAAATTGTAGACAAAGAACTAGAGAAAAAGAATTTAGAAGTAACACATCAAAAAGAAATTATACAATCTATCATCATAACTCAAGAAGAAGAGCGCAAACGTATTGCACAAGATTTACATGATGATATTAGTTCTAAACTAAATGTTATTAACTTAAATGCAAACCTTTTAAAAGACGGAGATCTGTCTCCAGAAGAATACCTTATAGTTAACAATGGTATTTTAGAAGCTACAGATAAAACCTTAGAAAGTGCTCGTAAAATTGCACATAATTTACTACCACCAATTTTAGAAGAATTTGGGCTTAAGGATGCCATAGAAGAACTTGCAGACTCTTTTAATAATAGTAGAAAAATTAATATAATTTACAATATAAAATACACTAGGCAACATTTAAACCCACAAAATGAATTACATCTCTTTAGAATTACTCAAGAATTAATTAATAATTCTATAAGACATGGTAAAGCAAAAAAGAGTATTTTAAATATTTCTAACAAAGACAACAACCTTATTTTCAGCTACATAGACAACGGTATTGGTTTTAATTCTGATAAAAAAGAAAATAAAAAAGGCCTTGGTATGAAAAATATAGAAAGTAGAATTTCTTTATTGAATGGACGATATAGTATTGGAAGTGAAGTAGGTAAAGGATTTAATATCTTAATTGTAATATAACCCCCAAATGATGAATAAAATTAATATCATAATTGCTGATGATGAAGAACTTTTTAGAAAAGGTATCCGATTTTTATTAGAAAGAGAAAATAACTTTAGCATTACTTATGAAGCAGAAAATGGTAAAGAATTAATTGATTTTCTATCTTATACAGAACATACTCCAGATATTATTTTAATGGATTTAAAAATGCCAGAAATAAATGGTGTAGAAGCTACTAAAAAAATTCATAAGACACACCCAAACATTAAGATAATTGCTTTAACTAGTTTTGATGGAAAATCCTTTATAACCAATATGATCGATGTTGGCGCCTCATCTTACCTACTTAAAAATACAAGTCCTAAAATGGTAATTCACACCATTAATGAAGTATTTAATAAAGGTTTTTATTATGATGAGAAAGTTTTAAAAATTATTCAAGAAAACATTAATTCATCTAGTGGAAAACGCATAAAAATCGATTTAGATAAAAAATTACTTTCTAAAAGAGAAATTGATGTTTTAGAATTAATTTGCGACCAATGTACTACTGCAGAAATTGCAGACAAACTTTTTATTAGTCCCAGAACCGTAGAAGGTCATAGAAACAACTTATTACTTAAAACGCATTCTAAAAACGTTGCAGGTTTAGTTATTTACGGTATTCAGAAGAAATTAATAGAAGTTACTCCAGATTTTAATATCTAAAAGAAGGTTAAGTTTATAATAAACTATGGTAAATATACAGCTTTAAAAGCTCAAACTTCAAGTCTCTAAAGAGCTAAGGATAGATTTTAATAAAAAAGGATTATAAACACAATGTAAAAGCTCTCAAATTTATTTTTGAGGGCTTTTTTTAAACTTAATTTTTAAAATTACTTAAAAATCCAGAATTGGTATTGTCTATAACTTGCCAATTATAAACTGCAGAAAGTTGATAGATTTTAGACAACTCCTCTAACAATCTTATTTTTGCTTTTTCTTTTAAATCTGTAACTTCAATAGTTTCTTTAATCTTTTCGATACTTGTTTTGTTAATTTTATTCAAATCGTACTTAGAAAAAGTATTAAACTGACTTTGTTGTAAATCGAAATATTTTATATCAGGAGAAATTACAACCTCTTCTTTCGGTATTTTATTGATGTAAATTTTCTTACCTACAGAATCTATCTGAATTTCTAATTTAGATAAATCATAACCAACCTCTACAGTTGCATTTACGGTTACAATGGCTTTTTTATCAAAAGAAAGATAATCGTAAAAGTATTTTTTAGAGTCTGAATAATTGTAAACTTCAGAAAAAGTTCCTTTAGAAACTACTAGTTTACTCAAATTCTTAATTGAGGTGAGCACTACTTGTATTTCTTCTTGTTTATGATTCCTCTCTTTTTTATCGTACCAAAATTTGGCGATAAAAAAACCAAAAAGAAAAACAGCCAGGTATTTTAGAAAGCTATTCATATTCTTAAACTTTCTTTAAAGATATAAAAGATTATTCTTTTAAAACAACTTCCTCCTCTTTAGGAAAAGCTTGTTTGCTAAAAATAAATAACAATGCCACACCAATACTTATAAAAGCATCTGCAGGATTAAATATATATTGAAAAAAAGTAAACATTTCTCCACCTATAAAAGGAATCCAATCTGGCAAAACACCTTGCCATAAAGGAAAATAAAACATATCTACTACTCTACCATGAAATAATTCGCCATAAGGTTTCTCTGCAAATAGTGTTGCTACTTTATGGTTAGATCCATCAAAAATAATTCCGTAAAAAACAGAATCGATGATATTACCAACTGCTCCAGAAAAGATTAAAGCAATCGCTATAATTACGGCATTGTGTACCTTCTTTTTAATGTTTTGTATTAACCAATAGATAATTCCAGATACTGCAATCAATCTAAATAAGGTTAAAAAGAGTTTTCCTCCTTTGCCTCCAAACTCAAACCCCATTGCCATACCATTGTTTTCTGTAAAATGGATTCTAAACCAATCGAAAACAACCACTTCTTCACCTAAAATAAAATGTGTTTTAACATAAATTTTAATTACTTGATCTAAAATAATTGCGATAAAAATAATTAGAATAGCAAGACTCTTTTTTGACATCTGTTTTTAATTTGTGTTCACAAAAATAACAATAATATTGCGTTTATTCGGCTGTTAAGAAAATATTAGCTTTTGCAGAGTTTATACGAATTTCTTTCATAGATTTTGCTACTCTTTTCTGATATGTTTTTTCAACTAAAACATCGTTAATTACTATTTTACCCATATTAGAAACAATATCAATACTAGTGTTATTTGAACTCGCATATAAATTTCCGGCATACATTTTTACTGCTAAATTCTCAATAATTGTATTCAATTTTAAAATTCCTTTTTCAATAAAAATATTTAAATCTCCTTTATAGCTTTTAGATTCAATATTTATTTCATCGCCAAAAACAGTAATCTTTTTATTGCCTGGAACTTTAAGAACTACACTTGCTCTTTGTAATCGTTCTGTTATAAATTTTCTAAACACCTTATCTTCTGGTAAACTTTCTGGTATTTCAAATTGAATCTTTAAGGTGTTAAACTCTTCCTTGTAAAGAATATGTTGTTTTGTTATATTTTCTGCAATTAAATAGACTTCTATAAAGTTAGAGTCAGAATTTTCTATTACAAAACTATCTAAACCATGTGTAGAAATTTCTATTTCTTTTAATTGAGTTTCAAACTTTTTCACCACTTTCTTTTGAGATAAAATGTGGGTAGAAATCAATAAAAAGAAAAACACTATTTTCAGATGCCTTCTATTAAACATAATCGTAAAGTTATAAAAACAAAAAAAGCTTCCCTAAAGAAGCTTTTTAATTATGATAAGTAATTTATTATTGTTTGCGTTTAGCTTCTATGCTTAAAGTAGCATGAGGTACTATTCTTAAACGTTCTTTCTGTATTAATTTACCTGTAACTCTACAAACACCATACGTCTTGTTTTCTATACGTAACAAAGCATTTTTTAAGTCTCTAATAAACTTTTCTTGTCTAATAGCTAGCTGAACATTTGCTTCTTTGTTCATAACTTCAGAACCTTCATCAAAAGACTTAAATGAATGTGAAGTATCATTTGTACCGTTATCTGAATCATTTTTATAAGCAGCTTTTAACAACGCTAAATCTTCATTTGCTCTTGCTATCTTCTTGTCTATAATTGCTTTAAACTCTTGTAAGTCTTCCGCTGAATATTTTTGTTTTACGTCTGACATAAATCTTACATTTTTTCTATTAATATTCTACTTTTTATGGTATCAAATTCAATTTCTGTACCATTATTTAACTCATCTACAAAAACCAATTCCTTAGTTAATGTTTCACTCATTATGTAGTCTTTATTATCCGTGATAGATTTTTGTAAGTTCTCGAAATTTAAAACCGTTAATTTTATTCTATCTGTTACTTCTAAACCTGTGTCTTTACGTGCATTTTGGATTCTATTTACCAATTCTCTGGCAACTCCTTCTTTACGCAAATCTTCTGTTATAGTAACATCTAAAGCAACTGTTAACGCCCCTTCATTTGCAACTAACCACCCTTCTATGTCTTTAGATGATATCTCTACGTCTGAGAGTTCTAAAATAATATTTTTTCCATTAACCTCAAGAGAAATGTTTTTATCTTTTTCTATTTTGTTAATATCTTCTTGGTTAAACTTTTGCACCTCAGCAGCTATAAAACGCATATCTTTTCCAAACTTAGGCCCTAATGTTTTAAAATTAGGTTTTATTTGTTTGATTAAAATATCTGAAGCATCATCTAAAATTTGAATCTCTTTAATGTTTACTTCATTTTTGATAAGATCTGCAACCGCTAAAATTTCTTCTTTCTGTTGTTCATTATCAACAGGAATCATAATTTTTTGTAATGGTTGACGCACTTTAATCTTTTCTTTTGCTCTAAGTGATAAAACTAAAGAAGATATAATTTGCGCATTTTCCATTTTACGCTCTAAACTCTTATCTACAAAACTTGCATCATATACAGGAAAATCTGATAAGTGAATACTTTCTGATGTTTCTTTACCCGTTACAGAATTTAAATCTTGATACAATCTGTCCATAAAGAACGGCGCAATTGGAGACGCTAATTTTGCAATTGTATTCATACAAGTGTACAACGTTTGATATGCAGAAATTTTATCTGTTTGATAATCTCCTTTCCAAAAACGTCTTCTACTTAAACGCACATACCAGTTACTTAAGTAATCTTGTGTAAAGTCACTTATTGCTCTAGCGGCTCTTGTTGGTTCGTATTCTTCATAGAACTTATCTACTTTAGCAATTAAAGTATGTAATTCTGATAAAACCCAACGGTCTATTTCTGGTCTTTTTTCTAAAGGAATATCTGCTTCTTCATAAGAAAAACCATCTAAATTTGTATATAAAGTAAAGAAAGAATAGGTATTATATAAAGTTCCGAAGAATTTACGTTTTACCTCTTCAATTCCGTCTAAATCGAATTTTAAATTGTCCCAAGGATTTGCATTTGCAATCATGTACCAACGTGTTGCATCTGCTCCATAGGTAGATAATGTTGTAAAAGGATCTGTTGCATTTCCTAAACGTTTAGACATTTTATGTCCGTTTTTATCTAAAACTAAACCGTTAGAAACAACGTTTTTATACGCTACAGAATCGAAAACCATCGTTGCAATTGCGTGTAAAGTATAAAACCAACCTCTGGTTTGATCTACTCCTTCTGCAATAAAATCTGCAGGAAAAGATTCATTTCCGTCAATTTTTTGTTTGTTTTCAAACGGATAATGCCATTGTGCATACGGCATAGAACCAGAATCGAACCACACATCAATTAAATCGCTTTCACGTTTCATTGGTTGTCCTGATGCTGAAACTAATACTATTTCATCCACAATGTTTTTATGTAAATCTATTTTTGCATAGTTTTCTTCTGAGTTGTTATCAACCTCAAAATCTTCAAAAATATCTTTTGCTAAAACGCCAGCTGATACAGCCTTTGCCATTTCTTCTTTTAATTCTTTAACAGAACCAATACAAATTTCTTCTTTACCATCTTCTGTTCTCCAGATTGGTAATGGAATTCCCCAGTAACGAGAACGAGATAAATTCCAATCGTTTGCATTTGCCAACCAGTTTCCAAAACGACCAGTTCCTGTAGATTCTGGTTTCCAGTTAATGGTTTTGTTTAAACCGTGCATTCTATCTTTAACATCAGTTACTTTAATAAACCAAGAATCTAATGGATAGTATAAAATTGGTTTATCGGTTCTCCAACAATTTGGATAACTGTGCTTGTATTTTTCTACCTTAAAGGCTTTATTTTCTGTCTTTAACTTAATAGCCAACTCAACATCTATAGATCTTTCTGGCGCTTCACCATCAGGATAATATTCATTCTTTACATATTTACCTGCAAATTCGCCCATTTCTGGTCTAAATTTACCTTGTAAATTTACTAGAGGAACTAAATTATCATTTTCATCTTTTACCAACATTGGCGGAATTGGTGGTACCGCTTGTTTTGCAACCAAAGCATCATCTTGACCGAAAGTTGGTGCTGTATGTACAATTCCTGTTCCGTCTTCTGTTGTTACAAAATCTCCTAAAATTACTCTAAAAGCATCCTCTGGATTGTCATTTGGCAAACAGTAATTTAAAACTGGTTCGTATTTTATATTTACTAAATCTTTACCAACAAATTCTTTTATAACGTGATAAGGTATTTTTTTATCACCAGAATTATATGTTAATAATTCTTCTGTAGTTCCTACTTCAACATTATTTTTACCTGCAAATTGTTTTCCAACTAATTTCTTAGCAAGAATTACTTTGATTGGTTCAAAGGTATATTGATTAAAGGTTTCTACTAAAACATATTCAATTTTAGGTCCAACTGTTAATGCAGTATTAGATGGTAATGTCCAAGGAGTTGTTGTCCAAGCGATAAAATAAACCGTTCCTTCATTCTGTAAAAAGTCTGGAAGCGTATTTTCTACAGCTTTAAATTGTGCAACAATTGTAGTATCAGTTACATCTTGATATGTTCCTGGTTGATTTAATTCGTGAGAACTTAAACCTGTACCCGCTTTTGGCGAATAAGGCTGAATTGTATATCCTTTGTAAATTAATTTTTTATTGTAAATTTCTTTTAGCAACCACCAAACAGACTCCATATATTTAGGTTCGTAGGTAATGTATGGATCTTCCATATCTACCCAATATCCCATTTTATTGGTTAAGTCATGCCAAACATCTGTATATTTCATTACCGCTTTTCTACAAGCTGCGTTATAATCTTCTACAGAAATGGTTTTTCCAATATCTTCTTTGGTAATTCCTAATTCTTTTTCTACACCCAATTCTATTGGTAAACCATGTGTATCCCAACCAGCTTTACGCTTTACTTGGTAACCTTTCATAGTTTTATAACGTGGAAAAATATCTTTAATAGCTCTTGCTAAAACATGGTGAACTCCTGGAAGTCCGTTTGCAGAAGGAGGGCCCTCAAAAAATACAAAAGGTTTTGCATTTTCTCTAGAAGATACACTCTTTTCGAAGATGTTATTTTCTTGCCAATAGCTTAAGATTTCTTCTGCTACTTTTGGTAAGTCAAGTCCTTTATACTCAGGAAATTTCGCTTTCATTTTCTGTCTTTTCTAATAAGATTGCGAATTTACTGAAATTCTTCTAATTTTTAAGTTTGTTTCTAAAGAAGTTACAAAGCATAAAAAAAGTTACAAAATTGAGAAGAAACGAAATGCCAAACTTCGTAAACGCTGCAACTTTGTAACTCTTTAATTTTGTTACTTTAAAACTTAAAATGATATCTACATACCTCTCTCGTTTTTTATCTTTTCATACGCAGCTTGTATGCTTTGAAATTTTTCATTTGCACCTTTTAAATGCTCTTCTCCTAAGCCTTGTAATTTATCTGGATGGTATTTTTTTACCATTTTTCTATAACCACTTTTTACTTCTGCATCTGTAGCTGTCTTTTCTAGATCTAAAATTTTGTAGGCGTTTTCTGAAGCATCATGAAACATTGCTTTTATAGACTCAAAATCGTTTTGGTTGATGTACAAATAACCAGCCATCTTTCTAATTTCTTCTATTTCAGACGCTGCTACAAAGCCGTCTGCTTTTGCAATACCGAATAAGAAATGTAATAATTGTAAACGAGATGCGTGAGACATGTTTTGTCTAATCTGTATACAAACTTGACGCGCAGAAACTTCCTTTTTTATAATTCCGCTAAAAAGCTTAAAGGCATTGTTAGCTCTTTCTTTACCGTACATCCCAACAAATTGAGAACGTACAAAGTCTAATTCTCGCTGATCTACTTTTCCGTCAGATTTTATAACTATGGATGCCAAAACAAGCAAACTCATTTCAAAATCTCCAGATTGCGTATCTGCAGCACTACTTCTACCACTAGATTGTCTGGTTCTTTCGTAATCTAGTTGTTCTTGTGTAAGGTCTTTTATAGAAAAACCATCTACAAAACTACCTACTGCAAAACCAATGGCTGCACCTATTGGACCTCCAAAAGTAAATCCTAATCCTGCTCCTAACCATTTTGTAAAACTTCCCATTATTTATTTTTTATTTGAAGCGACAAAGTTACAAAGATATTTAGTTGAAATTTAAAAGGTTTTAAATTTTATGTAATTGGCAAGTACTCCTTTGCATGAAGGATTGAAGCATTTGTTTGAGCTCTTTTTTGTTTTTCTCAAAAAAAGCGAGTGCTGAAAGCCTGACGATTTTTAAAAAAAGTGCAGTGTAAACGGAACTTTGTTTTAAAAATGGGCATGCCCAAAGAATAGACAATCATTTCTAATGATATAAAAAGGCATCAATTTTATTGATATTTCTATTGAGACAACTATTTTTATAAAGTTGACTTTTCTTTAACTTATACCTATCTTTGCATTTTAAAATTAGAAAATATGTATCCAGAAGAATTAGTAAAACCAATGCGCGATGAGTTAATTAACGCAGGTTTTGAAGCATTATATACAAGTGAAGACGTTGAAAACGCAATGTCTAAAAAAGGAACTACTTTGGTAGTGGTAAACTCTGTTTGTGGTTGTGCTGCAGGTACGGCAAGACCAGGTGCTATTGCTTCTTTAGGAGCAGATAAAACACCAACAAACTTAACAACTGTTTTTGCAGGTGTAGAAAAAGAATCTACACAAAAAGCACGTGAGTTTATGATTCCTTTTCCAGCATCATCTCCAGCAATGGCTTTGTTTAAAGATGGTAAATTGGTGCACATGTTAGAGCGTCATCATATTGAAGGAAGATCTGCACAAATGATTGCACAGAATTTAGCACAGGCTTACGAAGAGTTTTGCTAGGCTTCTAAAATTATATTATACAAAAAAAATCCACTTAATAATATAGGTGGATTTTTTTTTCAATAACATTACTTATTATGGCTTCAGAATTTTCTACATACACCAAAGAAGAACTTATAACGAAACTAAAAAAGCAAAAAAACTTTTTTATTATTAAAATAGTTGTCATTCTTTTAATGGTGGTATTTGCTGTTTTTTCTACCATTGAAAACGGTACTTCTTTTCATACCTTTTTACCTTTGTTTTTTATACCGATGTCTATTTATATGTATGTTGATATCAAAAACATAAAAAAGGAACTGGCTTTAAGAAAATAACTTCTACTACCCCAAACTTTATAGTATAATAATAATTACTTAACATTTACTGTTTTGTAATAGTATTCCTTTGAGTTAAATTATAACTAATTTAATTTACCTATGGAATTAACAGTAATGTATTTAGGGTTTTTCTTAGCAGCTTATTCTGTTGTAGGAAATGACACCATACAGACATTAGGAACCTTTTTAAGTTCTAACGAACGTAAAAAATGGTGGGTGCTATGGCTTTTTGCTGGTGGTATACTTGCTGTAACATTAATCTACGGTTACGTTACTCATAATGGGGATGTTTCTTACGGAAGGTTGGCAAAATATCCTTTACCACAACCATTTGCTTGGTACTACATTCTACCTCCTATTGTTTTAATGCTGTTAACACGTACTGGAATACCGGTAAGTACCTCTTTTTTAATTCTTACATTTTTTAATGCAAAGAATTTAGAAGATATGGTTACAAAATCTGTTTCTGGTTATTTACTTGCGCTAACAGCATCTATTGTCTTATACCTAATTATCTCTAAATCGGTTGAAAAGAAATTTATTGAAAACCCAATTACAGAAAAACAAAGAAATATTTGGACAGCCTTACAATGGTTATCTACAGGTTTTTTATGGTCGCAATGGCTAATTCAAGACTTTGCTAATATTTATGTGTACTTACCAAGACAATTAAGTGTTTGGGAGTTAATAGGTTCTTTAGTTATTATTTTAGGTCTTTTGGCTTACATTATAAAATCTAAAGGAGGTGCAATACAAAGCATCATTCGCTCTAAAACAAATACAGTAGATATAAGATCTGCTACATTAATAGACTTTACGTATGGTATTGTTTTATTCTACTTTAAAGAACTAAACAATGTACCAATGAGCACAACTTGGGTGTTTATAGGAATTTTAGCAGGTAGAGAAATTGCCTTAAACTTTGTATTGCGTAAAAACGAAGCTCGTAGAGATATGTTTAAAAGTTTAGGAGTAGATTTATTTAAGGTATTAATAGGCCTTATAGTAAGTATTGCACTTGTGTATGGTGTAAAATTTATAGCAACTTCAATTTAACAATCATTCTAAATTAAAACCAATGTATTTTAAATTTAAAACTTGCATTATATTAGTTTGTCTACTTTCTTTTACTAATTTAACAATGGCACAAAGCCAAAAAAACGGAATAGATACCGATGAAAAAGGAATCACTATTGCAGATTTTCTTCAAATGTCTGGTAATTGGTTTATCGCTTATAGAGATGGTATTTCTCAAACACAGGCAGATGACGAAATAGGTATTACAAACGATCATCAGAGTGCTTTTGTTTTAAAAAGGAGTTATTTCACCTTAAAAAAAGACCTAAACAAAACCTATTCGGTACGTTATACGATGGATTTAACTGTTGATAGAGACGGACCCGATGCCGGAAATATAGAAACGCGTTTAAAATATTTATATGTAAAAGCAAAACCAAATTTTAATAGTGATGTTTTTACAGGAAACTGGGTAGAAGTTGGTATGGTACATACACCTTGGTTAGATTTTGAACAAAAAATAAATACCTACAGAGTACAAGACAATATGTTTATTGAAAGAAATAGAATTTTTAATTCTGCTGATTTCGGTATCACCTACGGAGGAAATATTGGTCCTGCAATGGATAAGGAATTTCTAAAAGAAGTAAACGGTGCTATGCCTGGTAAATACGTAAGTTACGTAGTCGGTTTGTTTAATGGTGGAGGATATTCTGGTGAAGAAAACAACAATAATAAAGTGTTTTCGGGACGTTTATCTGTTAGACCGTTTGCCAAAAAATTACCAGAATTACATATAAGTGGTTATTTTAATGTTGGAAGAGGAAATAGTGAGTACAATCCTAAATTTAATCAGGTATTAGGGTTTATTGCCTATACAGGAAAACAATTAACTTTAACAGGACAAATGCACAGCGGTATAGGTGATTTTAGAGGAGAATATGTAGATGAAAACGATTTTAGTAAAGCAATTGAAAATGATGGATATAGTTTTTTTGGAGAATATAAAATTAAAAAATCACCTTTAGCTCTTTGGGCAAGATATGACTCCTTTCATTTAGAAACTTTAGACGATGCGAATACAAAACGTTTTATTGGAGGGCTTTCTTATACTGTAAACAAATATCTAAGATTGGTACTAAATGCAGAACATAACAACAAAACATCAAACGAAAATAATATTTACGAATTAAATCTCGAAGTATCTTTCTAAAACTAAAAATTATGAAAAACATATTATTTCCAACAGACTTTTCAGAAATTTCTTTAAACGCCTTTGCGTATGCAATGGAATACGCACAAAAGCTAGATGCCACCTTAATTATATATCATGCCTATCATGAAGACATATCGGTGGATGAAAAAACACAATCTATTTACGAAAAAATTGACATTGATAATTTTAGAAATAAAAAAGATAAATTTCCGCCTTTTCAAAAGCTGATAAAAGCAAGTAAAAAAGGAGACTTAAAAGTAAAATACATTGTTGATGAAGGTGTTTTTTCCGATTCTTTATTTAAATATGTTGCCAAACGTGATGACAAAATTGACATTATTATAATGGGAACTAGTAAAGGAAAAAATAGCAGCCTTTTTAATATTTTTATGGAAACCAATACCATTAAAATTTTAGAAGAAATAGACAAACCTGTAATCGCAGTTCCAGAAAACGCAAAATTTGATGGTTCTCTAGACAATATTATGTTCTTGGTAGATTATAGAGATGAAGAAATTGAACCTTTAGAGAAAATAACCAAAGTTGTTAAAGAGTTTAGTGCTCAATTACACGTTGTACATTTCGATTTAGCTCATGGTGAATCTATTTCTCCATTAATGGATAACTTTAGACAGAACTTAACTTTAAAACATAAAAAAACCAAATTTGTGTCTATTGATACTTTACATTTAAAAACATCTTTAACAGATTATTGTACCGAAAATAAAATAGACATGGTTTGCTTATTAAATCAAGAACGCAACTTATACCAACGTTTATTTACCTTTAGTTTAGCAGAAGATTTAATCAATCATATTGATATCCCTGTAATGGCTATTTATAAAAAGTAATAGATACAAGTATCTAGTTTAAAATTTAAAATCTCAGGTTCATGTTAATCTGAGATTTTTTACTTTTGTAACATGGATAAAGACAACATCATACTAAATACTATAAAATTTGTAAAAGAAACCTTAAAAGATGCCGAAGGCGGACATGATTGGTTTCACATAGAACGTGTCTATAAAAATGCAGTTTTAATTTCTAAGGATGAACATGTAAATGCTTTTATAGTTTCTTTAGGTGCGCTATTGCATGATATTGCAGATCCTAAATTTTATGACGGAGACGAATCTGTTGGTCCTAAAATAGCAACAAAATTTTTAGAAGAACAAAACGTTTCTAAAGACATAACAGCGCATGTTATAAATATAATAAAACACATATCTTTTAAAAACTCTTTAGAAACTAGTGGTAAAAAATTTACTTCTAAAGAATTAGAAGTTGTGCAAGATGCAGACAGATTAGATGCTATTGGAGCCATTGGTATTGCGCGTTGTTTTAATTATGGTGGATTTAAAAACAGGGCTTTGTATAACCCAGAAATTCCACCAAATCTAAATATGACTAAAGAAGAGTATAAAAACTCTTCCGCTCCAACAATCAATCATTTCTACGAAAAATTATTACTATTAAAAAATAAAATGAATACTGTTACTGGACAGCAAATTGCTGCAGAAAGACATTCTTTTATGGAATTATTTCTGAAGCAATTTGATGATGAATGGAATGGAGTGAAGTAATTAGAAAAGCTTAATTCTGAATTAAACTCATCATTTCACTTCTATATTTTGAAGCAGATTTACCTGTAAACTCTTTAAACAATTTATTAAAGTGAGAAAAGTTATTAAAACCACATTCAAAACAAATATCTGTAATACTCGTTTGGCTTTCAGATAATAATTTAGTTGCATGTACAACTCTATATTCATTTACCAATTTAGTAAATGTTCTACCTGTTGTTTTCTTAAAAAACCTACAAAACGCAGGAACCGTCATACTTACAAGATCAGAAATTTCATCTAAACTAATATGTTGGTTAAAGTTTTCGTTTATATGTTTAAAGATTACATCTATTTTACTACTGTCTTGTGGTTGCGTCTCAAAAGCATAACCATCTGCATTCAATAAAGTATAATCATCTGATTTAGAAAGTGTATGTAGAATTTCTAACAAAATCAACACTTGTTTAAAACCTTCTTTTTCAGATAATTTTTCAATTTTTGGACCTAATTTTTGTTTTGTTTTTACACCAAAAAGAATTCCTTTTTTGGCTTTTTCAAATAAAATACTAATAGGTTTCATTTCAGGAACTTCAAAAAACTCATTTCCTAAAAAGTCTGGTTTAAATTGTACCAAGGTTTCAGAACCATTGGTTGTTAGTCTATCTGTAAAACCATTATGCGGCAAATTAGATCCTATTAATAATAACTGACTATTATTAAAGTAAGACAAATGATTACCAATATGTCTTTTACCCTTTCCCTTATTCACATAAACTAATTCGATTTCTGGGTGAAAATGCCAGAATGCTTTTATTTGCTTCAAAAACTCTGTATGTTTTTTTACAAGTATTGAGCTTCCAAAATCGGGACTAATTTTCTCTAAAGTAGGTTTAACGTTCATAAATAGTACTATTTAACGGCAAATTTACGACACTTAACACTAAAAAGCTGTATAAAATTAACAAAATTATAGACTAAATTATCTTTACTTTCTTTTAACATAAAAATAACAGTTAATCTAGTACACAAACCCACCAATTTAGATGTTTTCTAAACAGAATTGCTGCCATAAATTTGCAGTGTTATTAATCATATAAATGACAAATAAAATGAAGAAAATTATATTAGTTGCTTTAATGTTCGGAACATTAATTAGTTATGCAAACGAAAACATCAATACTGAAGACGCAAAGAAAACTGTAAAGGTTGAATTTAATAATGTAAAAAAAGGTCAGACTTTAACCATTAAAAATAGTAACGGTTTAACTGTTTACAATAATGAAATTCAAAATTCTGGAGACTATTCTAAAACATTTGATTTTTCTGCTTTAGAAAATGGAATTTACTCTGCTGAGTTAAATAAAGACTTCGAAATTGTTATTAAACAATTTAATGTTGAAAATGGATTGGTAACATTTTTAAACAATAAAGATCAAAAAATATTTAAACCAATCATTAGAACTGAAGGTGAATTATTATTAATATCAAAAATTAATTTTAACAATGAACCTTTAAAAGTTTCTCTTTACTATAATGATGAAGCTGTACTTTCTGAAACCTTATCTGGGGACAAAATTTTAAAAAGAGTTTACAAATTGTCTCAAAAAGAAACTGGTGTTTATAAAGTAGTTATTAGTTCTGATGAAAGAACTTATTCAAAAGAATTTAAAATATAAAAATTTAGTTAATTGTTTCGTCAAATTACTGCTATAGTTTGATGGTAAAAGCGAGTCCAAAAGGACTCGCTTTTTATGTTTATAAAACATCTAGACAAAACCTTTATTGCATAAATTAACACAAACCTACACTATATTAACATATGTAAATCTACCAAACAAACACACTTGTTAATATAACATATAAAAACACCAATTATGATGTTTTCTAAACAAAACTTCTATCATAAATTTGCAGTGTTATTAATCATATAAATGATATATAAAATGAAAATAAAGAAAATTATATTAGTTGCTTTAATGTTCGGAACATTAATAACTAACGCAAACGAAAAAGACAATACCAATTATAAAGAAGCAAAAAAAACTGTTAAGGTTGAATTTAATAATGTAAAAAAAGGTCAGACTTTAACCATTAAAAATAGTAACGGTTTAACTGTTTACAATAATGAAATTCAAAATTCTGGAGACTATTCTAAAACATTTGATTTTTCTGCTTTAGAAAATGGAATTTACTCTGCTGAGTTAAATAAAGACTTCGAAATTGTTATTAAACAATTTAATGTTGAAAATGGATTGGTAACATTTTTAAACAATAAAGATCAAAAAATATTTAAACCAATCATTAGAACTGAAGGTGAATTATTATTAATATCAAAAATTAATTTTAACAATGAACCTTTAAAAGTTTCTCTTTACTATAATGATGAAGCTGTACTTTCTGAAACCATATCTGGAGACAAACTTTTAAAAAGAGTTTACAAATTATCTGAAAAGGAAGTTGGTGCTTATAAAGTAGTTATTAGTTCTGATCAAAGAACTTATACAAAAGAATTTAAAATATAAAAATTTAGTTAATTGTTTCGTCAAATTACTGCTATAGTTTGATGGTAAAAGCGAGTCCAATAGGACTCGCTTTTTATGTTTATAAACATATAGACTAAAAATCTTTATTGTATAAAATTAACACAAACATACACTATATTGACATACTTAAATCTAACAAATAAACACACTTGTTAATATAACATATAAAAACACCAATTATGATGTTTTCTAAACAAAGCTTCTGTCATAAATTTGCAGTGTTATCAATCATATAAATGATATATAAAATGAAAATAAAGAAAATTATATTAGTTGCTTTAATGTTAGGAACATTAATAACTAACGCAAACGAAAAAGACAATACCAATTATAAAGAAGCAAAGAAAACTGTTAAGGTTGAATTTAATAATGTAAAAAAAGGTCAGACTTTAACTATTAAAAATAGTAACGGTTTAACTGTTTACAATAATGAAATTCAAAATTCTGGAGACTACTCTAAAACATTTGATTTTTCTGCTTTAGAAAATGGAATTTACTCTGCTGAGTTAAATAAAGACTTCGAAATTGTTATTAAAAAATTTAATGTTGAAAATGGATTGGTTACATTTTTAAATAATAAAGATGAAAAAATATTTAAACCAATCATTAGAACTGAAGGTGAATTATTATTAATATCAAAAATTAATTTTAACAATGAACCTTTAAAAGTTACTCTTTATTATAATAATGAAGCTGTACTATCTGAAACCATATCTGGAGACAAACTTTTACAAAGAGTTTACCAATTATCTGAAAAGGAAGTTGGTGCTTATAAAGTAGTTGTTAGTTCTGATGAAAGAACTTATACAAAAGATTTTACAATATAAAAATTTAGTTAATTGTTTCGTCAAATTACTGCTATAATTTGATGGTAAAAGCGAGTCCAATAGGACTCGCTTTTTATTTGAAATACTTTTTACAGAAAATAAAATTAACACAAATATACTCTATATTAACTTAACAATTAGTTAACATAAATCAAAAATGATAAAATAACACATAAACATAGCAATTATGATGTTTTTAAAACTCAACTACCATTGTACATTTGTAGCGTTACTAACCTTTAAATAAGAAGATAATGAAAACAATAATTAAAACAATTTTAGTAGTAACATTAATGTTTGGAACATTAATTAGTTATGCAAACGACAACACGAAATCTACTAATTCAGTAGCCGTTAAAAAAGTTAAAGTAGAATTTAAAGATGTAAAAAAAGGGAATGCTTTAACTATTAAAAATGAATACGGAATAACAATATATAAACAAATACTACAAAGTTCTGGAAACTTTACAAAGAATTTCGATTTAACAAATTTAGAAGATGGTTTATATACTACCGAACTAGAAAAAGACTTCGAAATTATTATTAAGAAACTTGAAATTAAAGATGGTTTTGTAACTTTCTATAAAAAAGAAAAGGAAGTAATTTTTAAACCAGTAATTAGAACAGAAGGAAATTTAATTTTGATTTCTAAAATTGAATTTGACAACCAACCTTTAAATGTAACTTTATACTACAATAATGACATTATCTTTTCTGATAAAGTGACTGGAGAAAAAGTATTAAATAGAGTTTATAAATTATCTGAAACGGAAGAAGGAGCATACAAAGTTGTTATTAATTCAGACGACAGAACTTACATTAAAGATTTTACATTATAAAAATTTAGTTAATTGTTTCGTTAAATTACTGCTATAATTTGATGATAAAAGCGAGTCCAAAAGGGCTCGCTTTTTATTTTAAAACACTTTTTATAGAAAATAAAATTAACACAAATATACTCTATTTTAACCTTACTATTTATTAACACTAACTTAAATTGATAAAATAACACACAAATATACCAATTATGATGTTTTAAGAGCTTTACTTCCATCTTACCTTTGCAGTGTTACTAACCTTTAAATAAGAAAAAAATGAAAACAGTAATTAAAACAATTTTAGTAGTAACATTAATGTTTGGAACATTAATTAGTTACGCAAACGACAACACAAAACCTACAAATTCAGTAGCTGTTGAAAGAGTTAAAGTTGAGTACAAAGCCGTAAAGAAAGGCGATGCTTTAACGATAAAAAATGAATATGGAATAACAATATATAAACAGGTATTACAAAGTTCTGGAAACTATACTAAAACTTTCGATTTAACGAATTTAGAAGATGGCTTATACACAACAGAACTAGAAAAAGACTTCGAAATTCTTGTTAAGAAGCTTGAGGTAAAAGATGGTTTTGTTACTTTTCATAAGAATGAAAATGAAATAATCTTTAAACCAGTAATTAGAACAGAAGGAAATTTAGTTTTAATTTCTAAAATTGAATTTGATAACATTCCTTTAAATGTAACTTTATATTACAACAATAAAATTATCCTTTCTGATAAAGTGACTGGAGAAAAAGTATTAAATAGAGTTTATAAATTATCTGAAACGGAAGAAGGAGCATACAAAGTTGTTATTAATTCAGACGACAGAACTTACATTAAAGATTTTACATTATAAAAATTTAGTTAATTGTTTCGTTAAATTACTGCTATAATTTGATGATAAAAGCGAGTCCAAAAGGGCTCGCTTTTTATTTTAAAACACTTTTTATAGAAAATAAAATTAACACAAATATACTCTATTTTAACCTTACTATTTATTAACACTAACTTAAATTGATAAAATAACACACAAATATACCAATTATGATGTTTTAAGAGCTTTACTTCCATCTTACCTTTGCAGTGTTACTAACCTTTAAATAAGAAAAAAATGAAAACAGTAATTAAAACAATTTTAGTAGTAACATTAATGTTTGGAACATTAATTAGTTACGCAAACGACAACACAAAACCTACAAATTCAGGAGCTGTTGAAAGAGTTAAAGTTGAGTACAAAGCCGTAAAGAAAGGCGATGCTTTAACGATAAAAAATGAATATGGAATAACAATATATAAACAGGTATTACAAAGTTCTGGAAACTATACTAAAACTTTCGATTTAACGAATTTAGAAGATGGCTTATACACAACAGAACTAGAAAAAGACTTCGAAATTCTTGTTAAGAAGCTTGAGGTAAAAGATGGTTTTGTTACTTTTCATAAGAATGAAAATGAAATAATCTTTAAACCAGTAATTAGAACAGAAGGAAATTTAGTTTTAATTTCTAAAATTGAATTTGATAACATTCCTTTAAATGTAACTTTATATTACAACAATAAAATTATCCTTTCTGATAAAGTGACTGGAGAAAAAGTATTAAATAGAGTTTACAAATTGTCTGAAACTGAAAAAGGAGCTTATAAGGTGATTATTAATTGTAATAACAGAACTTACAAAAAAGATTTTACAATATAAAGAGCAATTAATTTCATCATCGATCTACTGCCATACTTTGATGCTTAAAGCGAGTCTAATTTAGACTCGCTTTTTTTATATCTATTTCTAAAAATTTGGTTTTCTTTTATTTAAAAATGCATCTGTACCTTCTATAAAATCATCTGTTCCAAAACATTCTCCAAATTCATCTACTTCAACATCAAAACCATTAACACCATCTTCAAAACCTGCATTAACTGCTCTAATAGCGGCGCTTATTGCTTCCGAAGAATTTCTTATAATCTTACTTGCTATTTTTTCGGCTAATGACAATAACTCCTCTTGAGGAGTAACGTGGTTTACCAAGCCATATTCTTTTGCCTCTTCAGCAGATATCATACCAGCGGTCATAATCATTTCCATCGCCTTTCCTTTACCAACCAATTGTGGCAAACGCTGAGTACCTCCATAACCTGGAATAACCCCTAAAGAAACTTCTGGTAAGCCCATTTTTGCATTATCAGATGCTATTCTAAAATGACAAGACATTGCCAACTCTAATCCACCGCCTAAAGCAAAACCATTTACGGCTGCAATAACAGGTGTAGACAAATTTTCTACATAATCGAATAAAGTATCGTGCCCTAATTTAGATAATCTGGTTCCTTCATCTACAGAAAAATCTGCAAATTCAGAGATATCTGCTCCTGCAACAAAAGCTTTCTCTCCGTTACCCGTTAAAATAATTACCCTAATATTAGCATCATCTTCTAATTCTTCAAAAGCTTCATTCAGTTCTATAATTGTAGCCTTATTAAGAGCATTTAATTTTTTGGGTCTGTTGATAGTAATTTTAGCCAAACTATCTTTTTTCTCAATTAAAATATTCTCAAATTTCATTTTTTATAAATTTAGTTACCTATCCTTCACATTCAAGGCAATGATTATATTAACTTTTTGGTAATACCACAGTAAACACAGTACCTAATCCTTCTTTAGAAGTAAAAGAAATGGTTCCTTTATAAGCTTCAATAATATTTCTTATCATACCTAAACCTAATCCCATTCCACTTGATTTTGTAGTAAATTTAGGTTCAAAAATTAAGTCTTTTAGGTCGTCAGAGATTCCCTTTCCATTATCAGAAACTGTAATTTTTATATTTAGATCTTCAGAAAAAACTTTCACTTCAATTAAAGGGTTTTCCTCAACATTTACCGCCTGAATTGCATTTTTAACTAAGTTTGTAATCACTCTAATTAATTGAGTTTTATCTAAATTAGCATGCAATTCTTTTTCTTGCGGATAGTATTTAATATAACGCTCCGAAAAAATATCTAAAGCAAACTTTACAACACTAATTACATCTAATTGTTCTTTCTTTTGAGTTGGCATTTTAGCAAAATCGGAAAAAGCAGATGCTATAGAACTCATAACATCTATCTGCTGAATTAAAGTCTGGCTAAATTCTTTTAACTTCTCTTTTGCTTTTTCATCTGTAGGATCAAACCTTCTCTCAAAACTTTGCACTGTTAAACGCATTGGAGTTAAAGGATTTTTAATTTCGTGCGCTACTTGTTTTGCCATTTCACGCCACGCCTGTTCTCGCTCACTTTTAGCTAATTTAGCAGCACTTTCTCCCAATTCATCAATCATATGATTGTATGCTTCCACCAAAATTTCTATTTCTGAACTAGCCTTATCTAAAATAATCTTTTCATTCCGTTTATTAAGACGTGTCTGCTGCATTTTATCAGAAATCGATTTAATAGACCTTGTAATATAACTTGATAAGAAATATGCAATTGCAATTGCAATTAGAAACATTAATATATAAACCACACCCAATCGCAACATAAACTCTCTCAATTCGTGTTCTATCTCAGAATTATCTTGTGTAAACTGTAGCTCAATAATACCTATTCTTTTAAATTTTGGATCATGTATAAACGAGTACGAAGATTGATAACCTGTTCCATTTTCTACACTTGTTTTTAATATTTTATGATTAGAGTTTTGCGATAATTCTTTTAAAACATTTATAGGAAGCGGTTTTATATCTACCTTTTCAAAAGCATTTGCCGTAGAAGATTTTAGTAAATTCCCCTTTAAGTCGTAAAACGAGATATTTAACTTATTAATAGATGATATTTCAAAAATACGTTCTTTAAATATTTTAGCTAAATTTTCAGTATTTACCGGGTAGGTTGTTTTGTTTTTAAGCTCTAATTCTATAATTTCTTTGGTAGTAGCTTCTTTACGTTCAAAACGCTGAATATTGTAGTCTTTTGTCTGTTCATCATATTGATAAATAGTAACCACCAAGATTAATACAGATGCCAATAACACCAATAAAATCATTGATAAAAAGATACGTATTCTTAAGGATATTTTTTTAAAACTCACCAAATCTAATCTAATTTAATTCTCTTTGTCTTCATGGTTAACAGGTCATCAAAGTTTCCATCCTCATCCCAATCATACTTACTTGTCCCTACAAAACCTTCTGTAGTTCTTTCAATAAAGTAGCTTACTTTCTTATCTTTTCCTCCATAGTTAAAAGCTACTTTTAAAGAATCTCCAACTACATCCCATTCTCCAATAGCTTTAGATATTTGCTCTCCTTTTGTGTTTTTAAACCAAGCAGAAAAGGTACCATCATTATTATATTGAGATTGTGCTACTAATTCTGGATTATCATCAAATTTGTCTTCGTAAACTTGCAAAGAATCTGTATTATTAACCGTATACATTTCTATTTTTAGGTAAGTGGTTTCCCAATTATCTACCATAAATTCTTTTGTAGAAAGTTCCGGTTTACAACTAGCAAAAAGTATTCCGAAAAGAAGAATAAAAAAATAAGATTTTGTTTTCATAATAAAAGTGAGATTACATAAATTTAAACATTCTAATTTACAACTAATTTAGCTCTTTTTTAGCTTCATTAAACTCTTCTGGAGTATTTATATTTCTAATATAATCATCATCAATTTCAACAATTTCTACATCAGAATTAATTAACATTTTACGCGGACAAGAATATCCTTGCGCTAAATATTGTAATAAAATAGCGTATGCTTTCGGCTCATAAATAGTAATTAAAGGTTCCGGAAAATCTTTACCTTTCCCCTTAATTGCCGTTGCTGCCTTACTCGGATTTCTGTATTTTAAAACTAACTGAATAATTTCTTCATTTACAAAAGGAACATCTGTTGCCAACACAAACCAAGCTGCATTTGGGTCTTTTTGAAACGCAGAACAAATCCCTCCAAAAGGACCTAAATTGATAAATTTATCTGAAATTTCATCTTTTTTTTCTGATGAATTCTGAACAGAATAAAAGGTTTCTAACTTATTATTTTCTAACAATTCTTTTACCACTTTTTTCTGTGGTTTTCCAAAATAATCGAGTTCAGATTTATCCGTTCCCATTCTTGTACTTTTACCACCAACCAAAACCAAACCTTTTACAGGAGCAATTTTTTCTAGAATTAAATTATGAATATGATTAGAAATCGCATCGATTTCATTAATAGTATAACAAGTGATATTTTTTATCTGCGGATATTTCTCTTCTAAAAAGTTAAAATATTCAGTTTCTGATCTCAACTTAACTATAAACTGAATACTATCTAACTGATCTAATCTTTTTAAAACAGAAGCTTCTTTTGCTTCATCTAAAATTAAAATTTGTTTTGCTCCTTGATAATGATTTCCGTTGATAAAAACATAATCGTATTGAGCAAACTGTAATCGTTGTTCAAACTTATTTACATTTCCAGAAGTGGTTATTTGCAAATTCCCTTCGTGATGAAACACATATTCTGACAAGTTATTTTTCACGACATCCTTAGCATGAGAAGCATCAAAATAAGCCAATTTATAATCTGATAAATTTTGAGAGACTTTATGAACTAAATCTGAAATAACCCCACAATTTGTGCCCAAAATTGCAATTTCATTCGGAGCAAAATTATCGTTATCTCTTCTTTCTAAATTGGTATGTTTACTGTGTTTTTTCATATTATTATTCTATTGTTTCTAAAACAATTGTCATTTCGAAATGAGCCTTTTTAAGCGATTGAGAAATCTCACCATGTAGAATTCCAAAATTTTGTAACTTTATGTGATTTCTCCTAAGATCGGAATGATAGAAAGTTATTTATTATTAATATCAGATTTTCCTCCGGTTTTTTTCAACAGCTTCACTTCTTTAATCACCATTTCTTGACTAATACTTTTACACATATCATAAATGGTTAAACAAGTAATATTTGCGCCTGTTAAAGCCTCCATTTCTACTCCTGTTTTCCCTGTAATAGTAACTTCACAAAAAACTTCTATATTTTCTGAATCTATAATATTGATATCAACATCCACACCGTTAATCAACAACGGATGACACATTGGTATTAATTCTGAGGTCTTTTTTACACCTTGAATTCCAGCAATAATTGCCGTTTGAAAAACTGGTCCTTTTTTAGTAAATAACTCATCATTTGTAAAATGAGCAATTACTTCTTCTCCTAAAAACATGGTTGCTTTTGCAATTGCCGTTCTTTTGGTAATTTTCTTATCAGAAACATTTACCATTTTAGGGTTATTTTTTTCGTTTAAATGACTAAAATCGCTCATTATCTATATCTTATTATCGGAAAAACCTCTCCTTTTTTAAATTCAGTTTTATCATTTGGTAACTGAATAAAAGCATCTGTTTTCACCAAACTAGCTAAATCTCCAGAACCATTTCCTGTAATTGGAGTTGCAATTAAATGTCCAAACCTTGAACTTAATTTTACTTGTAAAAAGTACGTTAAGTTAGGTTTAAATGAAACATCAGCATTTAAAATTGCCGTTTCTTCTTCCAATTTTATGCCTACAGATTTATAATACCAAGGGTAAAAATAGGCTAAGCAATTTACAAAAGTAGAAATTGGATTCCCAGGAAATCCGAACACAATTGTGTTCTTTTTGTATTTATCATTTGTATGATTATCAGAATTTAAATCATTTTCTTTAAGAAAAGATCTTCTTCCAAACCAGAATGGCTTCCCAGGTCTTTGTGTAACTTTATGAAACAATTTCTCTACCCCTAATTCATCAAAAACTTCTGGTAAAAAATCATACTTCCCTTTACTTACGGCGCCACTAAAAAGTAACACATCATATTCTTGCAAGTAGCTTTCTATTTTCGATTTTAAAATTGGCTTATCATCCGTAATATGTGCTGTTTCCGATGGAATACTTAAACGTTCTAACAAAGACACTAACGTAAATACGTTGCTCCTTCTAATTTGATGTTCTAACGGAATTTCAGCTACACCAACCAATTCATCACCTGTAGAAACAATCATTACTTTAGGTTGTTTTGCAACTTTTACTGTTGATTTACCAACCGTTGCTAAAACACCAATTTCTGCAGCAGAAATTATTTTATTTTCTTCAATTAATACATCTCCTTTTTGTCCATCTTTTCCTCTCGGATGAACATTTTGAGCATCGTTAATTACATCAATATTTATGGTTGCAATTTCATCTATTATCGTTACATCTTCATATCTAATAACTGTGTTTGCATTGTTAGGCAAAACAGCTCCAGTCATAACTTCAATACAGTTTTCAGGATTTTTAAGCGAGATCTGTTCACTTCCCGCAGCTTGAATTCCTTCTATTTTAAAATCTCTTTGTCCATTTTTAAATGCAGGATAATCAATTGCAATTCCATCCATAGAAACCCTATTAAAAGGAGGGAAATCTCTATCTGCAAGAATCTCTTCTTTTAGAATTCTACCTACAGATTTTATAAACGAAATTTCTTCAACTCCAAAATTTTGGTTTGAATTTAAAACGGTTTGCAAAGCTTCTTTTACTGAAATCATTTTTATAAATGTGTAATTGTTCTATGTTTAGTTGTGTAATTGTTGCGTGCTGTTTTAAACAATTAAACATTTACACGGTTACACTTTTTTATCCTCCAATAGTACTCATACTCTCTGAAGCACCACCATCTTTTCTATTTGCTTCTGCTATAAATCCATTTTCTGGCTTTTCTTTTACAAGACCTAAAAACAATTCTTTTAAATCGTCATTAGAAGCGCCTTTTCTAATAAAATCTCTTAAATTAAAAACACCTTCATCAAACAAACAGTTTTTAAATGTACCAGTACTTGTAATTCTAATTCTATTACAATCGTTACAAATAGTTCTTGTAAAGGCGGGAATAATTCCGAAAGTTCCTAAATGATTGTCTACTTTATAATTTCTAGAAGTTGATGATTTTTCTGACTGAACTTCGGTAACATCAAACTCCGTTTTTACTTCATTTAAAATCTTATTGAAAGTCCAATTTTCTTTCATATCACGCTGTCCTTTTCCGTTAAAAGGCATTTCTTCAATAAAACGAACCGCAACATTTTTATCTTTTGTCAATCGTACAAAGTCTACAATTTCATCGGTATTAAAACCAGATTGCACTACTACGTTTAGCTTTAAATCTAAACTACTTTTCTCTAGTAATTCAAAGGTTTTATAAACCTCAGGCAAAACATCTCTTCTTGTAATTTTCGCAAACTTTTCTCGATCTAAACTATCAATACTTAAATTGATTTTTTTTACTTTTTCTAATTGTTCAATCTTAGAAATATGATGAGAAATTAACGCACCATTTGTAGTAATATTAATTTCATCTAATAAATCATTAAAAGATAACATCTCTAAAAACCTAACAAAATCTTTACGCACAAAAGGTTCTCCACCGGTTAAACGGACTTTATTTACCCCTAATTCGGTTAATACACGAATTAAACGATACATTTCTTTAAAGGTAAGTAATTCTTGTCTCGGAACAATATCTATACCATGCGCAGGCATACAATATTGGCAACGCAAATTACAACGATCTGTAACTGCTAGTCGCACATATTCCATTTGTCTACCAAAACCGTCTACTAATTTGCTCATTTAATTTGGTAGTTTTTTACTTAAAACGCCATAAAGCAACGTTCCTAAAAGCGATCCGAACAATAAAATTAAAGCCGGAATTAATTCGAAACCAAGAATTACAAAAATTGGAGCTGCACAAGCACCAGAAATACCCCAACCTAAACCAAAAAAAGTTCCTCCTAAAAGTGTTCTTACAAAACCTTTTTCTTTCGGTTTTGGTATTATTTTATTTCCGTGAATGTCTTTTATTTTTCCACTTTTAAAAAGCTGCATAAAAATCATAGAAATTACAACTGCTCCTCCAATTATTCCAAACATATGAAAAGATTGAAACTTAAACATTTCGTAAAATCGATACCAACTAATTGCTTGCGTTTTGCTTAAAACGATTGCGAAAAAGATTCCTAATATTAAAAATTTGATGTTTTTCATTGAATTATATTTTTAAATTTCCAACGAACTTGTTGACTATATTCGAAGTGAAAATTTTTAATTATTTTTTTTTAATGCCAAACCTTGCTAAAATAAAATTGGAATTATAAACCACGTAGCAATAATACCACCAATAAAAAAACCAACTACCGCCAATAAAGAAGGCAACTCTAAATTACTTAAACCTGTAATTGCGTGACCAGAAGTACAACCACCAGCATAACGGGTTCCGAAACCAATTAAAACTCCAGAAATAATTAAAATTAAAAACCCTTTTAAAGAAAAGACAACATCTTCACTAAAAATTTCATCAGGAAAATATTCGCTTCCAACATTAGAAAAACCTAAATCTGTTAATTCTTGCACTGTCTTTGGGTTTAAATCTATTGCTTGATTTGGCGTTAGAAAATTTGCAGAAATAAAGCCACCAATTATTAAACCAACTACAAACATCAATGCAAAATCTCTGTCTTTCCAATCTTTCTTAAAATAATCCGACACTTTATCTGCACCTGCAATGGTACACAATGTTTCAAAATTTGTTGATGCTCCAAAATTTTTACCAAAGTAAAAATATAAGAGTAATGATATTGCTATTAAAGGGCCACCAACATACCAAGCCCAAGGTTGTAATATAAAATCCATTATTAAATCTTCTCTTTTAAATAATTCATAATTAATTTTGTTGCTCCAAGGTTATCTTCAATATACCTCTTATTAATAACTCCTGTTAACTTTCTAAAGTTTTCATCCTTTTTTAGACTGATAAGATTAGATGTAAATTCTTCTTGATTTGCAATTGAAATACAGCCACCAATTTTTACCAAATCTACGGCTTCTTTAAATTTGTCGTAATTATTACCAATCACAACAGGAATCCCAAAAGTTGCTGGTTCTAAAATATTATGTAACCCTGTTTTTAAACCTCCACCAACATAAGCCAAATCTGCTGCGGCATAAATCTTAGTTAAAATACCAATCGTATCAATAATAAAAACTTGGTATTCAGCGAGGTTTTTATCCGCTTTAGTGGAAAATAAAACTGTTTTTTTGTTGATGGAATTCTGTAATTCTAAAATTGCATCATGTTTAATATTATGTGGAGCAATAATAAACTTCTCATCTTCTGTAGCATTATTATTTATGTAATTTACCAACAACGCTTCATCTTCTTGCCAAGTACTTCCAGCAACAATTGTATAATTATTGTCTTTAAACTGATTGATAAAACTTAACAAATTATCTTGTTCTAATATTTTAGAAACTCTATCAAAACGAGTATCACCAGCAATGGTAACGTTTTTAAAGTTGATAGATTCTAGTAAATTTTTAGAATTTTCATCTTGTACAAAAAAGTGATGAAAAGCTTCTAAAGATTTTCTCATAAAACCTCCGTAACTCTTAAAGAACAATTGTTTTTCCCTTAAAATACCTGAAACTAAAATTGTAGGAATTTCTTTTGATTTTAATTCATTTAAAATATTTGGCCAAAATTCATATTTTACAAAAACGGCAAATTTAGGATTTACAGTTTCTACAAATTTTCTTGCTTTTGCTTTAGAATCTAAAGGTAAATAACAAATAACATCTGCTAAATTATAATCTTTTCTAATTTCATATCCCGAAGGAGAAAAAAATGTGACTAAAATTTTATATGATGGGTATTCTTTTTTAATTGCTTCTATAATTGGCCTTGCTTGTTCAAACTCGCCTAAAGAAGCTGCATGAAACCAAATAACTTCTGAATTCTTTAAGGCTAATATTTTAGAAAATGCTTGATTTCTACCAGATACAAAAAGTTTTATTTTTTTATTAAATAAAGCAATTATTGGCAGTAACAGAGCTGCTATAAAAACGACAAAGTTGTATAAAAATTTCATAGCCGTAAAAATACGAAATAGTAACAACTAAGCTTCTACATAATTAACTAGATAAAAAAAAAAGCTACCCTAAGAGTAGCTTATTTTTATTTATGAAAAATAACTATTATTAATAACATTCATATTCCCCCGAAAAAAATGTTACAAGTAAATTAAATTTCATGTTAAATATACAACTATAAAATGACTAGCAGTTGTAAATACCCAAAAAACAGCTATAATAATCTAAAAAACACGTATTTACACCCATCCCCTATTACAACAACTTGCTTTTATTCTTATTATGAAATTTATTTAATAAACTCGATCTATACTCATTTATCACCTGAATTACCTTTATTAAAACATAAAACGATTTATTTTAGTAATCTAAAAAGCAATTAATTTTCTCGTAATAATTTCTAAAAACAGAAACGCTCAAACATTTTCATGTTTGAGCGTTTCTAATAATTTTAAAACTTAAATAGACTAAGCTTCAAATGGAGTAATAGATACATAAGATCTGTTATCCTTTTTCTTACGGAATTCTACAACACCGTCAACTTTTGCATGTAAAGTATGATCTTTACCCATGTAAACGTTTTCTCCCGGATTGTGAGTTGTTCCTCTTTGACGAACAATAATATTTCCTGCAATTGCAGCTTGTCCTCCAAATATTTTTACTCCTAGTCGTTTCGATTCTGATTCTCTACCATTCTTCGAACTACCTACACCTTTTTTATGTGCCATGTTATTGAGTTTTTATAGGTTAAAGTTAAATTTTTAGGAATTATTTTTCAATACCTCCGTCTAATCTATCTTGTAATTCTTTTAATTCATCCCACTTACCTTCTGCAGCTAAACCAGCTTGTTTAGGCCAAGTAGTTGTTACTAAATGAGATAATCTAGAACTAGCTTCAGTTAAGATTTCACTCAATTTTGCTGGATCTGCTTTTGCTACTTTTGCAAAAGTATCTAGACCTGCATTTACTAAAGCTTCTGCAGCTTTAGGTCCAGCACCTTCAATTTTCTTTAAGTCGTCTGCTTTTGCAGATTTCTTTGGAGCAGCTTTAGTTGCCTTAGGAGCAGCTTTTGTGCTACCAGAAGCAGCAATAGATTCAATAAGAATCTCGCTTAAAAATTGTCTGTGTCCGTTTTTCTTAATGTAACCTTTTCTTCTTTTCTTCTTGAAAACGATTACTTTATCACCTTTTAAGTGACTTAAAATTTGAGCTGTTACTGAAGCTCCTTCTATAGCTGGGGCGCCAATAGTTACATTTCCTTTTTCATCAAGTAAAAGAACGTTATCAAAAGTAACTTTTGATCCTACTTCTCCTTGTAAACGGTGAACGTATACTTTTTGGTCTTTTGCAACTTTAAACTGCTGCCCTGCCATCTCTACGATTGCGTACATACTATTTGTTTTGCGTTTATTACTAATTATTTGTGCACAATCCTAATGAAAATGCGGGTGCAAATATACATCTTTTTTAATACTCTACAATATCTTTTAATAAAAAATAATCACATCAAAATCAAGTAAATAAAACCTTATTCACTAAGAATTCTATAATTAAATTTTTATTTTTGGTAGATCTATAAAATGTTTGAATAAATACTGTAACATATTTAAGGTGCCAGCGTCAAACAAATATCAATTAATAACTTAAAAATTAATACATGAAGAAAAGTATTTTATCTCTTACTTCTGCTTTTTTAATCGCATTTTCTATAAATGCACAACAAGTAGAATTTGAAGAGTATGACTTAAATAACGGAATGCACGTTATTTTACATCAAGACAAATCTGCACCCGTAGTTACAACTGCAGTAATGTACCATGTTGGTGCAAAAGACGAACAACCAGACAGAACTGGTATGGCTCACTTTTTTGAACATTTGTTATTTGAAGGAACAGAAAATATTGATAAAGGAGAATGGTTTAAAATAGTTGCGGCAAATGGTGGAAAAAATAATGCCAATACAACTGATGATAGAACTTATTATTATGAAATATTTCCTTCTAACAATCTAGAATTAGGTTTATGGATGGAATCTGAGCGTTTATTACATCCTATTATTGGTCAAGATGGTGTAGATACTCAAAACGAAGTTGTAAAAGAAGAAAAAAGATTAAGAGTAGATAACCAACCTTATTCTCGTTTTTTAGAATATGTAAAAAAAGAAATCTTTAAAAAACATCCATATAAAGGAACAACAATTGGAGAAATGCAACACTTAGATGATGCTACTTTAGAAGATTTTTTAGCATTTAATAAAAAATTCTATGTACCAAACAACGCTACTTTAGTTGTTGCAGGAGACATTGACGTTGCAAATGCAAAAAGTTTAATTGAAGCTTATTTTGGACCAATTCCTCGTGGAGCAGATATTGAAAGAACTGTAATAGAAGAAGAACCTATTACTGCACCAATAGCAGCAAAAGGTTACGACCCTAACATTCAAATTCCAGCGATTATGACAGCGTACAGAACGCCGTCTATGAAAACAAAAGATTCTAGAGTATTAGATATGATTTCTTCTTATTTAAGTACAGGAAAAAGTTCTGTGTTATATAAAAAGTTAGTAGATACTAAAAAAATGGCATTACAAGCTGGTGCTATTAACTTAAGTCAAGAAGATTACGGAACATATATTATTTTTGGCTTACCACAAGGTGATACTAAATTAGCAGACATAGTTACAGAAATTGATGAAGAAATTGTAACGTTACAAACAGAATTAATTTCAGAAAAAACATACCAAAAACTTCAAAATCAATTCGAAAATCAATTTGTAAACTCTAACTCTAGTGTAGAGGGAATTGCAAACTCTTTGGCACGATACAATGTATTATACGGAGATACAAATTTAATTAATACAGAAATTGAAATTTATCGTTCTATTACTCGTGAAGATATTAGAGAAGTTGCTAAAAAATATCTAAACCCAAATCAAAGAGTAACTTTAGAATATTTACCTAAAAAATAATTAACAAAAGACATATACAATGAAAAAACAGATAATATCACTTATCGCACTTATAGCAATGTCTTTTGCTACAACTGCACAAATAGATAGAAGCCAACAACCTAAACCAGGACCAGCACCAAAGGTTCAATTAGGTAAATCAGAAAAATTTACTTTATCAAATGGCTTACAAGTAATTATGGTAGAAAACCATAAATTACCAAGAGCATCTGCTAGTTTAACTATAGACAACAAACCTGTTGTAGAGGGAGACAAGGCAGGAGTTTCTAGCATAATGGGAAGTTTATTAGGAAGAGGAACAAAAAATATTACCAAAGATGAATTTAATGAGAAAGTAGATTTCTTAGGAGCTGGAGTTAATTTTTACAGTTCTGGTGCTTCTGCAAGGTCATTAACAAAATATTTCCCGGAGATATTAGAATTAATGGCAGACGGAGTTATAAACTCTCAATTTACGCAAGAAGAATTCGATAAAGAAATTAAAATTACTTTAGACGGATTAAAATCTGACGAAAAAAATGTTACTAGTACTGCAAGAAGAGTAGAAAGCGCTTTATTGTATGGTAAAAACCATCCTTATGGAGAGTTTATCTCTAAAGAAACTGTAAACAACATTACTTTAGATGATGTTAAAACTAACTACAATACTTATTATAAGCCAAACAATGCTTATTTAATTATTGTTGGAGACATCAATATAAAAGCTACTAAAAAATTAGTAAAAAGTTTATTCAAAAAATGGGAAAAAAGTGATATTCCAGAAGTTACTTTCAAAAAACCAGAAAATGTTTCTAAAACAGAAATCAATTTTATTAATATGCCAAACGCAGTGCAATCAGAAGTTGTAGTTGCTAACAATATCGATTTAAAATTAGGCGACAAAGATTATTATGCAGCTTTATTAGCAAGCAATATTCTTGGTGGTGGTGGAACTGCACGTTTATTTATGAATTTACGTGAAGACAAAGGATACACTTATGGTTCTTATTCTAGCCTTAGACAGAGTAAAGTAGCGGCAACTTTTAGAGCTTCTGCAAGTGTTCGTAACGTAGTTACAGACAGTTCTATAGTAGAAATTAAAAAGGAAACCGATAAAATTCGTACTGAAAAAGTTACCGAAGAAGAATTAAAAAATGCAAAAGCACAATATGTTGGTAACTTTGTTATGGATGTACAAAAACCTGCAACTGCGGCTAGTTTTGCTTTAAATATTGCTCGTTATAATTTACCAACAGATTTTTACGAAAACTATTTAACTAACATAAATGCTGTTACTGCAGAAGATGTTCAAAATGCAGCTTTAAAATACTTTAAAAGTGATGAAGCTCGTATAATTGTTACTGGTAAAGCAATTGATGTTTTAGATAATTTAGAAAAAACAGGGTACACCATCAACTACTTTGATAAAAATGGTAATGCTACTGAAAAGCCAGAGATGACTATAGCAATTCCAGAAGGCGTTACTGCAAGTTCTGTTATTGATTCTTACATTGATGCTATTGGAGGAGAAGATAAATTGATGGCAATTGAATCTGTTTCAATTACTTCTGCGGCAAAAGTACAAGGAATGGATATTTCTTTAGTAACAAAAACTGCTGCACCTAATAAAAGTGTTGTTATTGTTTCTGGAATGGGACAAGTTTTACAAAAAATGGTTTTTGATGGTGAAACAGGATACCAAGAAGCAAGAGGTAACAAAAAAGAAATGACAGCAGAAGAAATTACAAAATCAAAAGCTAAAAATACAATTATAGGAGAATTAGCATATAAAGAAGGAGAGCTTTTAAGAATTGAACCTTTAGAAGGCACCAAAGCTTACGTTATTAAATATGATGATAAAGAAATATTTTTTGATATAAAATCTGGATTAAAATTACAAGAAGTTCAAGTTGTAAAAACTCCAGATGGAAAAGAAGTAAGAGTACCTTCTACTTTTTCTAATTACAAAGAAGTAAAGGGTGTCAAATTTCCATTTTCAATGGGACAGAAAATGGGACCTATGGATATAAAATTTGAGGTTACAGAAATTAAAATTAACGAAGGTGTTACTGACGAAGATTTTAAATAAGCTACTTTAAAAAAGTATAAAAGGTTGAAGATTTCGGTTTTCAACCTTTTTTTATTTAAAATTAGTACAAAAATCTATAAAAATTTAAAAGTCAAGGCTTTTATTAATAAATTTGTAAAATAATTTTATAACTTATAATAATGAAAATTCAAAAAATATTATTTTCTTTCGCACTTGCTTGTTTCCTTTTAATAGGATGTAAAAGTGAAGTTAAAAAAGAAAAACTAACCGTACAAAAAGAGAACGTTTCTTTAGCTATCTCTGGTATGACTTGCGAAATTGGTTGTGCTAAAACGATTCAATCTAAATTATCTAAAAAAGAAGGTGTTATAGATGCTAAAGTTGTTTTTACAGATAGCATTGCAAACATTGCCTTTGATGCAAACACAACTTCTAAAGAAGATTTAGTTGCTTTTGTTAGCGGTATTGCTGGCGGAGAACTTTATAAAGCTTCTATTGCTCCTAAAAAAGTAGCACATACTTGTACAGAAGATTGTAAAGAAACTTGCCAAAACAAAACTACTACTACAGCAGCAGAGAAAGCTTGTTGCTCTGTTAATGAAGATGGAACAACCTTTTGTAAAGAAGACTGTAAAATGGCTTGTTGTGCAGACAAAATAGCAGCATAACACTTATTTTAAAAGCAAAAAAAAAAGCTGAATCTCAATTGAGATTCAGCTTTTTTTTATCCTTAAAATTTAATTACATTTTCTGTAACCAAGTTTTTACATCTACTTCTGCTTTAATAATTTCTTTTAAATCGGCTATTGCAACACGTTTTTGCTCCATAGTATCTCTATGTCTTATAGTAACACATTTATCTTCTAAAGTTTCATGATCTACAGTAATACAAAATGGTGTTCCTGCTGCATCCTGACGTCTATAACGTTTACCAACGGCATCTTTTTCATCGTAAAAAACGTTGAAATCCCATTTTAAATCGTCCATAATTTCACACGCTACTTCTGGCAAACCATCCTTTTTAACTAAAGGAAAGATAGCTGCTTTAAAAGGCGCTAAGACTGCAGGTAATTTTAAAACAGTTCTTGTAGTTCCGTTTTCTAACGCTTCCTCTTGTAAAGAGTTAGAAAAAACCGCCAAAAACATTCTATCTAAACCAATAGAAGTTTCTACTACATAAGGTGTGTAACTTTTATTTTCTTCATGATCGAAATACTGTAGTTTCTTACCAGAAAATTCTTCATGCGCTTTTAAATCGAAATCTGTACGAGAATGAATACCTTCTAATTCTTTAAATCCGAAAGGGAAGTTAAATTCAATATCTGCTGCTGCATCTGCATAGTGAGCTAATTTATCGTGGTCATGAAAACGGTAGTTCTCCGCTCCCATTCCTAAAGATAAATGCCATTTTAAACGTGTTTCTTTCCAAGCATCATACCATTCTTTTTGAGTTCCTGGTTTTACAAAAAATTGCATTTCCATTTGTTCAAACTCACGCATTCTAAAAATAAATTGTCTTGCAACAATCTCATTTCTAAAAGCCTTACCGGTTTGTGCAATTCCGAAAGGAATTTTCATTCTTCCCGTTTTTTGCACGTTTAAGAAATTTACAAAAATTCCTTGTGCTGTCTCAGGACGCAAATATAAATCCATTGCAGTTTCTGCAGAAGCACCTAATTTAGTACCAAACATTAAATTAAACTGTTTTACATCCGTCCAATTTCTAGAACCTGTTAAAGGATCTGCAATTTCTAACTCTTCAATTAATAACTTTACGTCAGCTAAATCTTCTTTTTCTAAAGAAGAACCCATTCTTGCTAAAATTGTATTTATTTTTTCTTGATACCCAACAACTCTTCCATTGGTCGCTAAAAATTCTTCTTTATTAAAAGCATCACCAAAACGTTTTTCTGCTTTAGCAACTTCTTTATTTATTTTACCTTCAATTTTAGCACAATATTCTTCAATTAAAACATCAGCTCTGTAACGTTTTTTAGAATCTTTGTTATCAATTAATGGATCGTTAAAAGCATCTACGTGTCCAGAAGCTTTCCAAGTTGTAGGATGCATTAATATAGAAGCATCTATACCTACAATGTTTTCGTGCATCTGCACCATTGCTTTCCACCAATAATCTCTAATATTTTTCTTTAGCTCAACTCCGTTTTGAGCATAATCGTAAACCGCACTTAATCCGTCATAAATTTCAGAAGACTGAAAAACATAACCATATTCTTTAGCGTGCGATAATACTTTCTTAAATTGATCTTCTTGTTTTGCCATAAAGCAAAAATAAATTATTTATATCAATTTTTTATATATTAAAAATTACTTTTGTTAAAACTTTTATAACATGTTAAAAAGCCTTTTTACGGTTGTTTTCTCCTTCTTATTTATCTCTTTAAATTTTGCTCAGATTAAAAAAACATCAACACCTAATTGGGTTGAAGTTCAAACCTATGCCAGCGAGCCAGATATTAATTTTGATGAAATAACACAGGGAACTTTAATTCTCTTATATGATCAACAAACACAAGTAGGTAGCGAAGAAAATTATTTTAAAGTTGTCACTAAAATTACGGAAAATGTAGGTATACAAGAAGCATCGAGTATTAATATTTCTTTTGACCCAAGTTATCAAAACCTTAGTTTTCATGAAATTGATATTATAAGAAATGGCCAAACCATCAGTAAACTCAACAATTCAGAATTTCAAACCATAAGACAAGAGTTAGATGCAGAAAATTATATCTATGACGGTAGTTTGTCTGCAGTAACTCATATTAGCGATGTAAGAGTTGGAGATATTATAGCTTATAGTTTTACACGAAAGGGGTACAACCCTATTCATAAAAATTATTTTGCAGAGTATTATAATTTAGACAATTCACATCCGATAGGTAAAATAAATGTAAGAATTAACTCTAAAAATAAACTTGAAGTAAAGTCATTTAAAAACCAACTAAAGTTTAACGAAACTTTTAATAACAACAAATACACGTATACTTTATTAGAAGAAAATATTAGTGCCACCCATTTTGAAGACAATACGCCTTCGTGGTTTTTAGATGCTAACTTTATAGAAATAGGTAATTACAAATCTTGGGAAAATTTAATTGATTGGGGTGTTCAACTTTTTAAAGTTAAAAACAATCTATCTAGCAGTTTATTAAAAAAAATTAAAGAAATTGATAAAGAAAACAATACTAAAGGTCTAAAAATAGAAGCTACATTAAGGTTTGTGCAAGATGAAGTAAGATATTTAGGGTTAGAAAACGGAATTAGCGCTTACAAACCTTCGTCTCCTAACAAGGTTTATAACCAACGATTTGGTGACTGTAAAGACAAAAGCCTATTATTAGTAACCATGCTTAATCAAATGAACATTGAAGCGTATCCTGTTTTAGTGAGTACTTATCTAAAGAAAACTGTTACCAATTTATTGCCAAATCCTGCTCATTTTAATCATTGTGTAGTTAAAGTTATCGATGGTAATGAAGGTGAGCGTTGGTATGACCCAACAATCACAAATCAAGGTGGTACTTTTAATAAAGTTGTTTTTCCTGATTATAGATTTGGATTAGTTCTTAAAAAAGGAAATAAAGATTTCGAAGAAATTTTTCCGTTTGCAGAAAACACCATCGATATAACAGATAATTATATTTTAGAGGAAGTTGGCAAAGGTGCAATCTTAAAAATAACTAGTATTTACAGTGAAGCAGAGGCTGATAATATTCGTTTTTATTTTAAAAACAATAGTATTATCAACATCCAAAAAGAGTTTGAAAAATTTTACTCAGACTATCATGCGAATATAAAAAGTTTAGGCAAACCAGAATATACAGACAATCTTAAAACAAACACATTTACAATAAACGAAACTTATAAGATTGATAGTATTTGGGAACCATCCTACAACGAAAACCAGATTGGTGTAGATTTTACACCGTACACAATAACAAATGTACTATCAATGCCTTCTAAAATTGAAAGAGAAACACCTTTCGAACTTAGTTATCCTATTACAAGAAGCCACACCATTAATGTAGAGTTACCAGAAGAATGGAATGTTGATGAAGACAATTTTAACTTGAACTCTCCAAATATTTTTTACGTTTTTGATGTATTATATAATAAATCTAAAAATATATTAACTTTAAAACATTTACTTAAAATACAAAAGGACTTTGTAAGTGTAGCCGAATTTCCAGCATTTTATAATGACTTAAAAAAACTAGATAGTGAGTTAAACTACAACATTTCCTATAATACAGGAGGTAGTTCTACCTCAACTGGTTCAGCATTAAAATACTTAGGCATTTTTATATTTATTTGTTTTTTAATATTTTTTACTTGGTTAGCTTTTAAACTTTATCACTACGATGTAACACCAAAAATTGAATCTTATTATCAAGAAAATAAACCTATTGGTGGTTGGTTAATTTTAATTGGTATTGGACTCTGTATCTCACCAATAAGGGTTTTTATGGATTTATTAAATACAGAAGTATATTTAAATGGAGATTGGTTAGTCTATTTTGGTGGCACAGACTTTAGTTTCTCTATAGGGCTATTATTAATTATTGAAACAATATTTAACGCAGCAGTTTTAGTCTTTTTACCACTAATTATTGTTTTATTTATAAAAAAGAGAAGTAGTTTTCCTAGAGTATATGCAATCTTTTTAATCGTTTATTTGGTATTTATAGTAGCGGATTCATTTTTAGCAACAGCCATAACAGGTGTTAATAGTTTAACAAGTGTAGAGGAAAATCAACTACTAAAAAGTTTTATTTCTACAGGAGTTATTGTTCCTTATTTATTATTATCAGAAAGAGTTAAAGAAACTTTTATAAAAATATATCAATAAAATTTTAACCTACCTTTTTACAATGATAAACAAAAGCTGGAGGGAAGTTTAAGGGCTCAAAACCTAAAGATATAGATTGATTAAACACATTTTTAAGTTTTTTAAAATATGTTAAACTATACTGAAACTGAATAAAGGTTCCATTATCTACTAAAGCACGAAAAGATTTTTCTAAAATTTCATCTGCAACTTCCTCCGGAATGATGGTTAAAGGCAAACTAGAAATAATGTGACACGTTTTATTTAAGTTGAGTTTTTTTAGTTCTTCTTCAATTTTTTCTGCGGATGATTTTACAACAATAAGTTGCTTGTTTTTTATTTCAGATAGTTCATTGTAAAAACAATCATTAATTTCAAAACAAATTAGAGTTGCATTAATGGGTAACTTCTCTAAAATAAGTTTGGTTATCGCTCCGTTTCCAGGACCAAATTCTACTAAAACTTCTACTTTAGAAAAATCTATTTTCTTTAACATTCTTTCTGCTAAAAATCGAGAACTCGGTGTAACAGTTCCTAAGGTCTTTAAGTTCTTTATTGACTCTTTAAAAAAATTTATTCTGTTGTTCAAATCTTATTCTTAAATTATAATCTTATCTTTCTAAAAAAAAAGGCTTTGTAAAAATGCGAATTTTAAAAGACTTATTCAATCTTTTTTACCCCAAATTATGTGCAAATTGCGATAATCAACTCACTAAGAATGAAAATGCAATATGTACATTTTGCAGGCACGACTTACCTTTAACTAATTTTACAAACTATTCTGAAAATAAAATAACTAAAACATTCTATGGAAGAATTACCATAGAAAAAGCATATTCTTTATTATTTTACAGAAAAATAGGGATTACCAAAAAATTAATTCATGAATTAAAATACAAAGGAAATGAAGAAGTAGGTGTGTTTTTCGGAAATTGGCTGGGAGAGATGTTAATAGAAAATAATGAATTTTCTGCTATTGATGTTATTGTTCCAGTTCCGTTGCATCCTAAAAAACGAAGGGAAAGAGGTTATAATCAAGTTTCAAAATTTGGAGAATCCTTAAGTAATCACCTAAATAAAACCTTTGTAGAACATATTTTATTAAGAACTTCCTCCTCAAAAACTCAAACTTTCAAAGCTCGTTTTGAGCGTTTTAATAATAACGATACAAAATTTCAGTTATCTAACATAACAGCCTTAAAAAATAAACACATTTTACTAATTGATGATGTTATTACAACTGGTGCAACCTTAGAAGCTTGTGCAAAAGAGCTGCAAAAAACCGAAGGTGTAAAAATTAGTATTTTAACAATGGCATACACCGAATAAACTTTATGATTTTTAAGTCAAAAATATATTGTTAATTTGTATAAAATTTACTTTTTGTGAGACACTTTTTTAGATTAATTTTTTTTAGCATTTCAATTGTAATTTTAACTAACTGCGCAAGAACAGGAAACCCAGAAGGTGGTCCTAAAGACGAAGACGCCCCTTTGTTCGTGACCTCTAAACCAGCGTATGAAACCATTAATTTTGATGCAAAAGAAATAGAATTAAACTTTAACGAGTATATAAAATTAAAGGACCTAAACAAACAACTAATTGTTTCTCCTCCTTTAAAAACACCTTTATTAGTTACACCACAAAGTACGGCTAGTAAATTTTTAAACATCAAAATACTTGATACTTTACAAGAAAACACTACCTATATTATAAACTTTGGTAATGCTATTGAAGATAATAATGAAGGAAACAAGTTAGAAAGTTTTAAATATGTTTTTTCTACTGGTAAATATATAGACTCACTTTCTACTTCTGGTAAAATTAAAGATGCTTATTTAGACGAAAGTCAAAAAAACATCAATGTTTTATTATATAAAATAGATAGTTCTTTTACAGATTCCATCGTTTTTAAAAAGAAACCAAATTATGTAACAAGTTCTTTAGACACTTCTCTTTTTAACCTTACAAACTTAAAAGAAGGTAAGTATTTAATGGTTGCTTTAAAAGAAACTGTCAACGATTACCTTTTTAATCCAAGGGAAGATAAAATAGGTTTTTTTACAGATACCATAACTTTACCTAGAGATAGTATTATAAAAAAACCAATAATATTATTTAAAGAAACTCAACCTTATTCATTTAAACGTGGTAAAGAAATTACAAGAGGTAAAATTGAATTTGGTTATGAAGGTGTCATAAAAGATCTAAAAGTTCAAATTATTTCTGATACTCCAGAAGACTTTAGAAGTGTTTCTAAGCTAGAAATAGATAAAGACACACTAAATTACTGGTACAAACCTTTTGAAGCGGATTCTTTAAATTTTATAGTTACAAACGATAGATTTATAGATACAGTTACTGTAAATCTTCGGAAGAAAAAAACAGACTCGTTAATTTTAAGTTCTTCTGTAAGTGGAACACTACAACTTAGGGATACTTTTTTTATAAAAGGAAACAACCCGCTTGTAAAAATTGATACGAGCAAGATTACCTTGGTAGATAAAGATACATTATCAGTTCCTTTTGTTAGTATAATTTCTAACATAGAAAATAAAATAGCCTTTATTTTTGATAAAGAACCACAACAGAAATATGCTTTTAAGATGATGCCAGACGCTATTTCTGATATCTTTGAACAAAAAAACGATACTTTAAACTTCAAATTTACTACAAAAGAAATTGAAGATTACGGAAGAATTACCATGGATATTGTAAACGAAACTTCTAATCATTTAATTATTGAACTTTTAGAAGGAAAAAACAAAGACAAACTTATAGAAAGACGCTTTATTACAGGTTCTGGGCAAATACGATACAATCTATTAGAACCAAAAACATATTTTATTAGAGCCATTATTGATGAAAATAAAAACAATAAATGGGACACTGGTAATTACTTGTTAAAACAACAACCGGAAAGCATTATTTATTATCCTCAGGAATTAAAATTACGTGCAAACTACTACTTAGACGGAAATGTCTTTACTGTTAAAAATCCGGAATAAGTTTTAAATTAAAAGCATAAAAAAAAGAGCCAATTGGCTCTTTTTTTTATGCTTTTAAGGCTTGTTCTAAATCAGCAAGTATATCTTCTATATCTTCAATACCTACACTTAAACGAATTAAGGAATTTGTAATTCCCATTCGCTCTTTTTCTGGAGCAGGAATAGAACCATGAGACATGCTAATTGGATGATTAGATAAACTTTCTACGCCGCCTAAAGATTCTGCAAGCGTAAATATTTTAGTGTTTTTTAAAAATGCATATGCTGCTTCTTGTGTCTCCTCTTTTAGTCGGAAAGAAACCATTCCTCCAAAACCATTCATTTGACTTTTTGCTAATTCGTAGTTTGGATGATTTTCTAAACCAGGATAATAAACTTGACTAACTTTTAGATGTTTCTCTAAAAATTTAGCCACTACAATTCCGTTTTCACAATGTCGTTGCATTCTTATATGTAACGTTTTTATACCTCTTAATGCTAAAAAAGAGTCCATTGGTCCAGAAATTGCGCCTGCTGCGTATTGAATAAAATGAATATCTTCTGCCAGCTTTTTATCTTTTACAACCAAAGCGCCCATAATTAAATCGCTATGACCTCCCAAGTATTTTGTGGCAGAATGCATCACAATGTCAGTTCCTAAATCTAAAGGTTGCTGTAAATAAGGTGTTGCAAACGTATTATCTACTCCTATTAAAATAGTAGCATTAATATCTTTTACAGCTGATGAAATTGCTTTTATATCTGCAATTTTCATCAACGGATTTGTTGGTGTTTCTATCCAAACTAGTTTTGTGTTTTCTGTAATTGCATCTGTAATGTTTTTAACATCGTCCATGTTTACAAAAGAAAACTCTAATCCGTATTTTTGAAATAACTTGGTAAACATTCTATAACTTCCACCATATAAATCGTCTCCTGCAATAATTTCATCTCCAGGATTTAATAAACGTAAAACAGCATCTATTGCTGCCAAACCCGATGCAAATGCAAATCCGTGAGTTCCATTTTCTAAAGATGCTAAACTATTTTCTAAGGCAGCCCTTGTTGGGTTTCCTCCTCTAGAATATTCGAATCCTTTGTGTTCCGTAGGACTCGTTTTAGCAAAAGTGGATGTTAAAAAAACTGGAGGCATTACTGCTCCGGTAGTTTCTTCTGGTTTTTGACCTCCGTGAATTGTTTTGGTATTGAATTTCATCTTTAAAAATGTATTGATAATTTTATATTACTATAAGTTAGCAAACTAGTTTAGCCCAGATTGAAGTGGCATCCTTTTTATAGCCTATAAAGAGGAGAATCTATTTTAAGCTATGAGATTGCGAATCTCAAAGAAAAAGTGTGATTCGCAATGACAGCTATAAAAAGATATAACGAAAAGCTGGAAACAGCTTCTAATAAACCTATAAAAATTTCTTGATAGATCTTATAATTCCGTAGTGAATTCCTTCGTGAAAATTGTTAAAAGAAATTGCTGATTCGATAGAATTAAGTACAAAACCGGTGCTTGTTGGGTATTCTGCAAAATTCTCAAAAATACCAGCTTCATAATCTTCTTGTAATGTGTCTGGCAAACCTAAAAGCAACTCTTTAACTTCTTCGAACTCCTCTTCTGTAAAAGTTTTTGTTGGCACCGTTCCTTTTTTATAGTCTTCGATTAACTCATCTGGACATAAACAGTTTAAACCCGCTAACTTGTAGTTTAAAAGTTGTTGTGTAACCACTAAATGTGCCACATTCCAAGCAATATTATTTTTAAAACCAGCTGGTGTAATATGTAGTTGCTCTAAAGTTAAGCCTTCTAATTCTTTTAAAACTAGTGTGCGAGATGTTCTTAAAAGATCGAATTGTATGTTCATTTTTTTGTGTAATTTTGGAGATGTAAATATAATCTATAAAAATGAAGAAAGTCTATTTTTTACAAACTTGTGATACTTGCCGAAGAATTTTAAAAGAGGTAAATACCGATGGTTTTGAACGACAGGAAATTAAAACAAACAACCTTACTGCAGCTCAATTAGAAGAAATGTATGCCATTTCTGGCAGTTATGAAGCACTTTTTAATAAACGTGCAAAGTTGTATAAATCTATAGATTTAAAAAACCAAACGTTGTCTGAGGCTGATTATAGACAGTTTCTTTTGGATGAATACACATTTTTAAAGCGTCCGGTTTTTATAGTTGATGAAGAAATTTTTATTGGAAATAGTAAGAAAGTTGTGGAGGCTTTGAAAGAGAAGATTGGTTAAAACCCTCTCTTTTTACTCTTGTTTTTTAATTTGATGAATACTTTACATCCGAAGAAGAAATCATTGCAGCTAATTCATCGTGTGTAATTTTAGTTTTTACCCCAAACAGCACCATTTTTTCTGAATTGCTGTTTGCTCTAATAATTATTTCTCTGATGTAGTTACCTTTCTCTATAAAAAATAATTCGGCTTTACTTCCGTTTTCTTTTACTCGAGCAAGCGTTTTTAGATTGTTTTTTCTGCCGAATTTTCTAAAATCCTTAGAGAGATTATTGTCTTTATTATCAAAAATCATTAATTTAAAATCGCTCGATTTTCTAATGATGTTCATTAAATCGTCATCGTCTTCATTATCTAAAAATGAACCTGCTAATGAAGCTGATAAATTGATAGAGAACGTAGATTTTTCTTTATTTGAATTGTAGAAATTTTGAAATGCCGCATCTTGTGCAGAAATAGCTGTTATAAAAAGTGTGAATAAAATTGTTGCTAAATGTTTCATGTTAGTAGGTTTTAAATTAAAGACGACCACGAACTACATTTGTTACAATTGCTATTCTTACAGCTTATTTTACAGCATCTAAACCTATGTTGTTTTATAAACTGCCATTAAGTTTTCTGCTTCTTTTTTTGCACTCCAGTTTTTTAGAATTTCTTCTCGTGCTTCTTTTCCTAAAAGAGGAATTTCATTCTTTAATGACTTAGATAAAAGTGTTTCTAATTCTGAGGTAGCCCCTGCTTCAAATAAATAACCATTCTTTTGATTATCTATTAATGAAGAATGGACTCCCACATTTTTAGTTGCAATTACAGAACATCCACAAGACATAGCTTCTGCAGTTACTAAAGAAAATCCTTCCGAAAAACTAGGCACAACAGCAATTTTTGAAGCTTGATAATAAGAAACAATATCTGATGTTTCACCTACAAAATATATTTGATCTGCAATATGATGCTTTTTTGCAATCTTTTTTAATTCCTCTAAAAAAGCAGGTTTATCTATTTTACCAACAATTACCAAAGCCCAATTTTTATGTTCTTTTAAAACCTTAGCTGCTTCTAATAAAACTACTTGCCCTTTTGCTTTACGAACTCTTCCTGCACATAAAATTACATTTTCTTGCTGAATATTTTCTAAAGCGACATCCTTTTTAGGAGAAAACAAATCAACATTTACTCCATGACCAACAATGGTATTTTTTATACCTAAGTTTTCACTCATACTTTCTATGAGTGTTACCACTTTATCGGCTTTTTTTAATAATTTTAAAGTTAATCCAGACGGAGTCGTTTCTGCGTGACGTGTTGCAATTAACTTAAACTTTGCTCCTAAAAAACGTAGAAATAACATTCTCATTATTTCATTATTTCTATGACAATGCACAACAACCTCTCGATCAGAAAAAAGAAGTTTCTTTAATTTTGAAGTCGTAATTTTATCTCCTTCAACATTATAACCATAAACATAAGTCTCATACTCCTTATTAAAAAAAGGTAGCACATTTTCTATACTTCTAGTAACTCCGGTTCTTCGTTTATGAAAATGCGTATGTATTAAAATTGGTTTCAAGAGTTATTCTATTTTCTAGGGTTAATAAAATATAAAGCAGTAAATAATTCTGTTATTCCATTAAATTATTTACTGCTCTAAATTTAAATAGTTTTATGCAAATTTACGCTCTACAATTTCTATAAAACGAGTCTCTAATTCTTGTTGAGAAGACCAGTCGTAATCTGGTTTTACCATTTTATTGATAAATTTTAAAGCTTCCTTTTCTGTTCCGTATGTATTTAATTGAGAAACTACTCTATTAAAATCTTCTTGACTTCCATCAAACAAATTCTTTACAAAGGCAATTCTATCATTTAAACCTATTTGAATATTAGCAGAAAACCTATCATTTAATGATTTTGGTGCAGCAGCAGGAATATCAAATAAAGTAGCCATTTGATCTACAGAAATAGTGTCTTGCAACTCTTCTTCTAAAGACAAAGTCTTACTTTCTTCAATTTTAACTTCTTCCTTTACTTCAACTGGGGCTGGTTCTGCAAATATAATATCTTCTATTTCATCAAAAGGTTGTTCTATAATTTCTTCAACTACAACCTTCACTTCTTCTTTCACATCCTCTTCAATCTCTTCTTCAATTTCCTCTTCGGCATCTTCTTCTGCTTCTTCTATCACTAACTCCTCTGCCAATTCTTCCTCAATTTGGTCTTCAACAGGTAAAGTTACTCCCTCTTCTTCTATTTCATAAAAGGTTACTGTTTCTTCTTCAATATCTTCTTTAACCGGCTCAATATCAACCGCAAAAACTTCTTGTTTTTCTTTTAATGCGATTCCTTTTTCTACATTTTCAATTAATTCCTCTTTTGTTACTTCTAAATTGGGTGTTGTATTTATATATTCTTCTACAAAAGCTAATAAAGATAATTTTTCATAAATTTCTTTCGATTTTTCTTTTAAAGCAAACACATCCTCTTTATTTTTTAATTGCAAAATGCTGTGTGCTAAACTCATTAAATCGGCTTCTAATTTTTTGTGCATAAGTTGTAAGTTGAAGTTATTTTTTACTCGTAAATATTCATAAATTTGTTGAAATTCAAAGTAACATCAAATTTAATATTCTAACGCCTAAAATTACAAAATGTTTCTCGAAAATACAGTAAATCATTCAGAACAATTTGGCTGGATTGAAGTAGTTTGTGGTTCTATGTTCTCTGGTAAAACAGAAGAATTGATTAGAAGATTAAAACGTGCTCAATTTGCAAAACAACGTGTAGAAATCTTCAAACCTGCGGTTGATACACGCTACGATGAAGAAGAAGTAGTTTCTCATAATGATAATAGAATTCGCTCTACACCTGTGCCTGTTGCCTCTAACATTCGCTTATTAGCAACTGATGTTGATGTTGTTGGTATTGATGAAGCTCAGTTTTTTGACGATGAAATTGTTGCCGTTTGTAACGACCTTGCCAACCGAGGTGTTCGAGTAATTGTTGCGGGGTTAGATATGGATTTTAAAGGAAAACCATTTGGTCCAATGCCTGCTTTAATGGCAACTGCAGAATACGTTACAAAAGTACATGCAGTATGCACACATACAGGAAACTTGGCAAATTACAGTTTTAGAAAAACCCAAAATGAGGATTTAGTACTATTAGGAGAAACCCAAGAATATGAGCCTTTAAGTAGAGCTGCATATTACAAGGCACTCCAAAAACAAAAAATGTTAACACAAAAAGATGTTGATTCAACTAAGGAATAAATGAATAACCATGTTACAGTTTTAGAAATTGATGGAGATGCACTATTGCATAACCTAAATTATTTTAAAGGCAAATTACAACCAGAAACAAAAGTTCTAGCGGTTGTTAAAGCTTTTGCCTATGGTAGTGATGCCGTACAAATTGCTAAATTTTTAGAAAATAAGGTAGATTATTTTGCCGTAGCTTATGTTCATGAAGGAATAGCTTTGCGTGAAGCTGGTGTAGAAAGTCCTATTTTAGTTTTACACCCACACATACAAAACTTACAATCTGTTGTAGATTATAGGTTAGAGCCTTGTTTATACAATTTTAAAATTTTTAATGCCTTTTTAAAACTGGCAGATGAAATTCCGTTAATGAATTACCCTGTTCATATAAAGTTTAATACAGGCTTAAATAGATTAGGGTTTTGGCATACAGATATTCCTAATATAATTGCCGAATTAAAGGAAGCAACACACGTAAAAGTAGCTTCTTTATTTTCTCACTTAGCTGCAAGTGAAGATCTAGAAGAACAAGACTTTACCATTAATCAAATAAATAACTTTGCATACATTGCTCAACAATTTTACAAACATTTAGGGTACGAACCAATGCTGCATATTTTAAATACTTCTGGCGTAATAAACTACCCAAAAGCACAATTTAATATGGTTAGAATTGGTATTGGCTTGTATGGTTTTGGTAACGATGAAAAAGAAACGGCTCAACTTAAAAATACACATAATTTAAAATCTATTATTTCTCAAATTCATATTATAGAACCAGGAGAAACAGTAGGATACAACAGGGCTTATACAGCCAAAAGACAAAGCAAAACGGCAACCATACCAATTGGTCATGCAGATGGTTTGTCTAGAAGGTTGGGGAACAAAAAGGGCTATGTTATTATCAAGAATCAAAAAGCACACATTATTGGTAATGTTTGTATGGACATGATTATGGTAGATATTACTAAAATTGATTGTACTGAAGGTGATGAAGTAATCATCTTTAATAATCAAGAAATGATACAACATATTGCTGATGTTTCTGAAACGATACCTTACGAAACTTTAACAGCAATCTCACAGCGTGTTAATAAAATGTTAAAGTGATGATTATTTTTATTACTTTTGTATTCTAACAAATAATAAAAATAATAAAAAATGGGAATGCTTAAAGAGTTTAAAGACTTTGCAATGAAGGGAAACCTTATTGATATTGCAGTAGGTTTTGTAATGGGTGCAGCTTTTAAACAAGTTGTAACTTCTTTTACAGGAGGAATTGTTTCTCCACTAATTGGATTAATATTTAATACTGATTTAAAAGATTTGAAATGGATCGCTAAAGAGGGTGTTGTAGATGACGCTGGAAAAGTTGTTGGTGAAGTAGCTGTTTTATACGGAGATTTCTTAACAAACGTTATAGATTTTATAATTGTTGCTTTTGTAATGTTTATGATTGTAAAAGGTATTAACTCAACTAAAAAGAAAGAAGAACCAGCTCCAGCAGCTCCTGCAGGACCAAGTCAAGAAGACTTATTAGCAGAAATTAGAGATTTATTAGCTAAAAAATAAGTTTCTACACTTCTATATAAAACAAAAACCCAAGCAAATGCTTGGGTTTTTTATATAAAATATTTTAACTATTAAGATTCTACAGTGTCATCTTGTATATCTTTAATAAATTGCTCTACAGAAACTCCATTCTCAACAGCAAAATCACCAATTTTAGTTCTTCTTAATGCTGATAAATGTGCGCCTGAATTTAAAGCCAATCCAAAATCGTACGCTAATGAACGAATGTAAGTACCTTTACTACAAACCACTCTAAATTCTACTTCTGGTAAATCTATTTTTGTGATTTCGAATTCTGTTATGCTTACAGTTCTTGCATTAATTTCTGTAGTTTCACCCTTTCGAGCTAACTCGTATAAACGTTTACCATCTTTCTTAATTGCAGAAAAAATAGGTGGTTTTTGTTGAATATCCCCAATAAATTGCTTGGTAGTTTCATGTAACAATTCTTCTGTTATATGATCTGTTGGATAGGTTTTATCAACCTCAGTTTCTAAATCGTAACTTGGTGTGGTTGCACCAACTGTAAATGTACCTGTATATTCTTTTTCTTGTCCTTGGTAAACATGTATTTCTTTTGTCTGCTTACCTGTACAAATAATTAATAAACCTGTAGCAAGCGGATCTAAAGTACCTGCATGACCAACTTTAATTTTCTTAATATTAAAGCGTTGTCTAATTTCCCAACGAAGTTTGTTAACTACTTGAAAAGAAGTCCAATTTAAAGGTTTGTCTATTAACAAGACTTGACCGTTTTTATACTCTTCTGCTGTTTTTATCATTTTGAAGAAAACTTATTATGATGAAGTCTCTGCTTTCACAGAAATAATCAGACTAAAATTAATTTAAAAGAGCGTAACCAATAGCAACAAAACCAACAATAGCACAGTATAATGAGAAGTAAGATAACTTACTTTTTTTAACCAAGGCAATCATCCATTTACAGGCTAATAAACCTGATAAAAAAGCAGCTACAAAACCAATTGAAATAGGCAACATTTCTGAAGATTGAAAACTTAAATCTCCACCTAATAAATCTTTACCTATTTTACCAAAAATTAATGGAACCACCATTAAGAAAGAAAAACGGGCTGCTTTTGTTCTATCAATACCTAATAAAACAGAGGTAGAAATTGTTGCTCCAGATCTAGAAATACCTGGCAACATTGCAATTGCTTGAGAAATTCCAATTATTAATGAATTAGAAAATGTTACTTCTTTATTCGTGTTTTTTGCTTTATCTGCTAATAATAAAAGTACAGCAGTTACTAACAACATAACCCCTACTAATAGAATTTTTCCTCCAAAAAAAGACTCTAATTGTTCTTCAAAAAGTAAACCAACAGCAACAGCTGGAATCATTGAAAGAATTATTTTTAAAGAAAACTTAGATTCATCATTCCATTTAAACTGAAACAACCCTTTAAAAATTTCTGCTACTTCTTTTCTAAAAATAACCAAAGTACTTAGTGCTGTAGCAAAGTGTAAAACCACTGTAAAAGTTAAACTTTCTTCCGGCACAGAAGTATCTCCTAAAATTACCTTAGCCAATTCTAAATGACCACTTGAAGAAACTGGTAAAAACTCTGTTAATCCTTGTATTACACCTAAGATTATTGCTTCTAATATATCCATTATTATTTTTTTGGATTTGCTAAAATAGCATAAATTTCAATTCCTAAACCAATAATTACTAAAGTTGGAGCTAAACGAATACGCTGCCAATTATAGATTTCTTCATTAAAAACCTCAGGATTATCACTTCCGCCACCTGACATAAATATAAAACCCATTGCAATAACGATGAGTCCAATAATCATGAAAGTATAATTTCTTTTACCAAATAAAAATACTGGTTGTTCTGTGTTTTCGTTTGCCATTATATTAATAATAAAGTTCGTCTGTTTGTAAGTTTAAAAAACGTTGTGTTGCAAAATAAGTACTAATCCACGTAATTAAAAAAGCTGATATTAAAACACCTCCAACTAAATATCCTAGCGTAACATAATCTTTAACCAAATGTAAACTAGGTGCTAGCTGATCTGCATAATAAATAATAACTCCTAAAGCAACTAGGGCTAGAAGGGCTCCAAAAATACCCAATTTAATACTTTGCCAAATAAAAGGTCTTCTTATAAAGCCTTTTGTTGCACCAACCATTTGCATGGTTTTAATATTAAATCGCTTAGAATATATAGATAACCTAATAGAACTATTAATTAATATCATTGCTATTAAACCAAAGAAACCACAAACAACCAATAGCCAAAAGCTAATTCGTTTTATGTTTTTGGTTAATAAGTTAATTAAAGGTTTATCATAAGAAACATCAGAAACAAAAGCATTTTTGAGAAAACGTGTTTCTAATTCTTGCATTTTTTCAGGTGTTACATAATCTGCTTTTAAGTAGATATCTATTCCGTTTTTTAACGGATTTTCACCTAAAAATTCTAGAAAGTCTTCACCAATTTCTTCGCTATAGATTTTTGCAGCTTTTTCTTTACTCGTATAAATAATTGTTCTTGTAAATTCTTCTTCTAATAAAGAATCTTTAAAACTGTTTCTATTTTTAGTAGAAACATTATCTTTTAAGAACAAAGTTATCGCTACTTTTTCTTTTACTTTATTGGCAACAAAGGTAGATTTTAACAAAACTAACCCTAAAATACCGACCATAAAAAGTACTAAGGCTATACTTACTACTACTGATAAGTAAGAAGATAGCAGTCGTCGTTTTTGATAAGCATCAAATTTAGAAGACATATTATAGAATTTTTTTAAGCCTGCAAGATAATAATTAGAATGCAGTTACCGTAACTGTTAGCAGTATTTTAACTAATCTATTTCTTGACACAACTCAATAAGAACCCCATTGGTAGATTTTGGATGCAAAAAAGCAACTAATTTATTGTCTGCTCCTTTTTTGGGCTCTTTATTTAAAACAATAAAACCTTCATTTTCGAGTCTTTTTATCTCTGCTTTAATATCTGAAACCGCAAAAGCAATATGGTGAATTCCTTCGCCTTTCTTTTCTATAAACTTAGCAATTGGACTTTCTGAATTTGTAGCTTCTAATAATTCTATTTTATTAGGTCCTGATTGAAAAAAAGAAGTTTTAACTCCTTCGGATTTTACTTCTTCTGTTTTATAATGTGGTTTTCCAAACAAAGAAGCATACAACGCATTCGATTTTTCTAAATCCTTTACAGCAATACCAATGTGTTCTATTTTATCCATAATGTAAAAATAAGAAAACTTCTTAATTTTCTAAATCAAAAAACACATCATTCTTTTGCATTTATTATTACATTATCCAACTCATAAGTTCCGTTAAAGTTTACATTTCCGTTACCTGTATATTTAAAAGCGATAAAGGCAGTACCCGAATAATTTGATAAATCGATATAAGTAGAATGCACCCAATTTTTATAATTCTCTCCATCAGAAACAATTTTCGCAGGTAAGACTGTCCAAGTTGCAGTATTTATATTGTTTTCGTTTCCATTAAAATCTGTAGAAATTAAAACTTGTAACTCACTTCCATTTCCGAAACTATTGGAAGTTTCAAAAGATAAAAACTCTTGAGATGTAGTGTCTAAGTTAATACTTGAGGTAATTAACCAAGTAATAGTACTTTCATCTCCAGAATTGATAGAATTAACTCTAGCTGCATTACTTTGCGCATAAGTATCTGTGTAAGACCTCCATGATTTCGTCCCTTCTTCTCTAAAGTTAATCCAATTTAAAACATCAATATCTCCAGACTCATTATCAAAATTTTCTGATAATAAAATTATCGAATACTCTTCTGCAGGTAACGGCGTACACCTTTCATCAATCATAGTAACATCGTTGGTATCATTTAAAACAAGTACCATTAAATCCCCTCCAAAATCTTTAGAAACGACCGCGTTTATAGTACCTGCTTTTTCAGGCAAAGTTTCGTTTGAAAAACGAGAAAAAGAACTCGTTTCTACTAATAATTCATCATACCCCAGCCCTAAGCAAGTTTGAATTTTACGTTGTGTATCAAAATCCTCTATGGAATCTACATAAGATTTCCCCGCTAATTTAGCATCAAAAAAAACGTTTTCTAGCGTGATAAAAGTTCCAATATGAGAAGCATTAATTCCTCCAAAATCAATCAATTTTGGCACAATTTCTTCTGTAATTTCCGTTCTATAAATATGATTAGGAATTTGATTTGATGTAACATTTTCAATTTCAGTAAGATCTGTGGTACTAATTTTTCCACCAATAGTAATATTACCATCTCCAGAATTTGTTTCGCCAACGTACAAACCCTTTAAACGGATGTAAACCTCTCTACCAATATTAAACTTATTATAACTATTACTTAAATTCAAGGCAACTTTTATACCAGCTATTGGATTTTCTGGAGCATCTTGCATGTAAAATTCTTTATAGAAATTACCTGACTTATCTGATGAAATAACATAGCCTTTAACTACTATATCGGAAACAATTTCTAAAGGATCATTACCAATTATATACAATTCCTTTAGTTGTTTTATGGTTTTTAATTGAAGAGCGCCAGAAGAAATACTGTCTATAATTTTATTAACAGCTTCATTTTCTTCATTCCCTAAACTTTCTGGTACTGTAAAATCTGCATCTTCTACACAACTCAATAACAAGACGTTTGTTACAAGTATCAATACAACTGTGATTATTTTATTCTTTTTCATCTTTACGTTTTTCTTTTTCTTAAAATGACACACTTACATTCATAAAATAAGTTGCACCTCTACCATACCAATATTTATTTCCAAAAACAGGTTTATCTAGAGACTTATCTTCTAATAATTGTCTGTAATTAGCATTTCTTCCTTGTTCAAATCCGCCAGATTTGTATGTTTTATTCAATAAATTATTTACCGTTGCAAAAACACTAATGTAATAACCGTTAATCAGAAAAGATTTACCACCGACTAAGTTTACGACAGAATAACTATCGAATTTCTCTTGCTTTAAAAGTCCTTGAGCTATTTCGGTATCATATTCTAAAAAGGGCAATCCATCATCATCTAAATAAAAATTTTGAGACCTATTTAAAGGCGAAATATCTATAAATGTGTTGCTAAAAAAGTTAAGTGTTGCTCCTCCCCACCAATAAGATGGATCTCTATATTCAAACCCCACGGAATATGCATTTTGAGGTCCGGCAGCTAATTTGTAATTCTTAAGATTTGTAGTCCCAAAATCTTTAAATCCGTTTACAAAACCAGCTACTAAAGACTCATTATCTGCTTCTGTTGTTAAGTATAAATTCGGATTATTATCATACGTAAACTGACCAATAGCAGCGGCTCCTTTTAAATTTAAGCTAGCTGTAACTTGAGCTTCCAACCCCAATTCTAAACCCATATGTTTTTTACTAATTCCGCTTAAAATTTCTTGTACAAAAGCAGTATTATCCCCTCCAACACCATCCGCAAAATAAAAAGAAATCTCTGTAGCATCTTTTACTGATGTATAATACGCGGTAAATTTTGATGTGATAATTGGACTTCTATATACGTAGCTAACATCTGTAGAAAGCGTTTTTTCACTTTGTAAATCTAAAACCACATTGTTATTTTCTCTAGAATTAGAAAAAGTGTTTCTAGTGGTAGGTGCAGTGGTTATATATGCCGCATTTATATCTACTAAATGACGACCGGTAATTTTATATGTTACTCCTGTTTTAAAACCATAATTCATGAATTTTTGTGCTTCAGACATTCCTAAAGAATTCTCAGAAAAACTACCATTTTTATACAACCCCTCTCGTTGATGTGTTGTATTAGAAACTTTTAAGGCTGCATAAAAATCCGTTTTATTGTATCTAAATTGAGTTTGTGTAAAAGCAGAAATAATAGTAGAATTTAAATTGAAATTATATTTAAAGTCATCTCCTTCTCTTACTATTCTATTCGGATTTAAAAGATCGTTTTGTTTCTCTTCTTCGGTTGCGCCAAAAGGATCGATATCTAAATATGCATCACCGCCCAACAAATCTATAACAGATGCAAAATTATGAGAATTCAAACGCCTATACTCTATTTTTCCGTTGATAGAAATATGATCATTTACTTCTGTATTTAGAATAGTATTTATAGTAAATTGTTTGTCATCATTTCTGTCTTCATACAAAACATAGGCATTTTCTAAACCTGAATTATTATTGGTTTTATTCGCGTCAAAAACCCGATTCCAATTTATCTGTCCGTCGTTTACAAAATTATTTTCAGCATCATACGCACCTTCAAAATCATCATATCTTAAAAAATAACTTGGTAAATTTTGATAATAAGCAGCACTTGGGTTAGCACCTCCATTGTAATCAATTCTACTATTACCAATCTTCCCAAATTGATACGACACATTAGTATTTATAGCAGTCTTTTCAGAAATATTCCAATAATGGTTTAACATTAAAATAGGCTCGCTAACTTCTTTAATTCTAGAATTTACCTTCTTCCCATTTAAAAAACCCCAATAATCATTATATTTTATGCCTTTTAAATCAAATACTTCTTGTGTGTTTGGTGATGCTTTCCCTCTTCTATTTGGCGTAAAAATCCCTGTAAAATTAATACTACTTTTATCATTTAACTTTTTTTCTATGGATGTAAAAAAAGCATATGCATTGTAAGAAGTAGCGTCATTATAACCTTCAGTTCCTATCCTTCTACTTCCAGAAAATGTAAAAGCCAAATTATTTTTTAACATTCCGGTAGAATACGTCGCCATGATTCTATGCTGATAACTTCGGTTAGAGGAAGAATAAGAAACACGTATTCCAGGTCTTTGTTCCGATGCTCTTGTATTCATATTTGTAGCCCCTAAAAGCCCTCCAAAAGTAACATCTGAAGGTGTTAATCCGTTTCTAAACTCCTGATTTCTTAACACATCATTCAACCCACCCCAATTTCCCCATTGTGCTCTACCATCATAGATTTTATTCATTTCAATGCCGTTAATAAGCACTTTACCATTTCCTGAATCCAATCCCTTAATCTTAAAAAAGGAAGAACTAAATTCATAAGCAGCGGTTCTAAGAAAAATATCTTTTGACGCTTTTAGTAGTCCAGAAATATTATCTGCAGAGCTAGCATCATCATTTAACTCATCATCTGTAAGTGTAATTAAACTTAAATCTTGATTTTCTATAACTATTTTAAATAAAAAGATACTTCCTAAGTCTAAAACATTTTCCGAGAGTTCGATGGGGATATTTTGAGTTTCATACCCAACCAATGTTAACTCTAAAATAGCTTTTCTCCTTTGAAAATTCTTAAATACAAAACTACCATTTAAGTCCGTAGTTTGATTTTTAGACGTATTTCTAATTTTAACTAAAACACCTTTAAGCGGTTTCTTAGAATTGTTCTCCAAAATAATTCCCTTCACTACACCCTGCCCATTAACCTCTAAAAACGAAGCTAACAGCAAGCATGTTACCATAACAATTTTTTTCATAAATCATAAGTTGAACTCTAAATTTTCTTTTTCCTTTGCTCTTAAAGTTAACGAAAAAAAAATAAAGCTTTGAATTTCAATCTATCTTAACTAATAAAATAACTTTAGTTTATTACTTTTACTACTTTATAAAAACACTAAAATGAATAAGAAAATATTTTTTATTTTTATTTTTTCGCTAACGATTACGGTATGTAATTCTCAGAAAAACGGAAAAAAATATAATATTAGAACCATTGCTTTTTACAATCTAGAAAACTTATTTGACACAATTAACGACGTAAATAAGAATGACGAAGCAAGCCCAATTATGGAGTTAAAATCGAATAGATCTAAGGTTTATTGGGATAAAATTGAAAAACTAAGTAGTACAATTGCTCAAATTGGAGAAGATAAAACAAAAACAAGTCCTGCTATTATTGGTGTTTCTGAAGTAGAGAATTTAAATGTACTAGAAGATTTAATTAAATCAAAGCACTTAGTAAAGAATGATTACGGAATTATACATTACGATTCTCCTGACAAAAGAGGAATAGACGTTGCCTTATTGTATCAGAAAAAATATTTTAACCCCATTCATCATGAAGTGTTTAACCCCAAAATATTTAAAGATAATTACCCTATTTACACGAGAGACCAATTATTAGTTTCTGGTTATTTAGATGATGAATTTATACATATTATTGTAAACCATTGGCCGTCTAGAAGAGGTGGAGAAGCTGCAAGTAGACCCAATAGAGAAAAAGCTGCCTACAAGAATACTAAGATTATAGAACAAGTTAGAGCACAAGATGCCAATGCTAAAATATTAATTATGGGAGATTTTAATGATGACCCTAATAATTCTAGTTTTAAAAATGTGCTAAAGACTAAAAGTAGAAAGAAAGAAGTAGCAGAAGGTGATTTATATAACCCTTATGAAGACATGTTTCGTAGAGGGTTTAACACCCTAAAATATAGAGATAAAATAAATTTATTTGATATGATTTTCTTTACGTCTCCTCTATTAGATAAAGGTGAAAAAGATTTTTCTTCTTACAAGATGTACAAAGCAATGATTTTTAACAAACGCTTTCTAACGACTAAAAAGGGAAAATATAAAGGGTATCCTTTTAGAAGTTTTTCTAGCGGAAACTATACTGGTGGTTATTCTGATCATTACCCAGTCTATTTGTATTTGATTAAAGAAGCTAAATAGTATTGAAAATCACAAAGTCTTCTTAGTGTTAAGTTTGTCATTTCGAAATGAGCTTTTTTTTGCGATTTAGAAATCTCATGAAGTTGATTAGTTTTGCTTTAGCTTCTTTATGAGATTTCTTCCTAGCGTAGAAATAACAAGTTTTGTGACTAAGTTTTGCGTTATCAATGTTATACAACTTCTCAATGATTAGAAGTAACTCTATGGTGTTTTTTTAAAAACTACTCTATCTAGTTCTCTATATGCGTTAAGGATAGAGCGATTGTTTAAGCTCTTTTTTGTTTTTTACAAAAAAAGCGAGTGCGAAAGCCTGCCCCTTGTGGTAACGCCCAAGGAATTAACAGAACCTTATAAAAACACAAAACCCCGAAACATAGAAGTTTCGGGGTTTTTTGATAAAAAATTATTGCCTTTATAATATAATCCTTAAAACTATTTAGTTTTAAATTTATAATATAAGTATGTGTAAGCGTCACGAGGTATAATTGTAATCCACTTTTTGTGTTTTAAATACCATTTAAAACGTATAGAATTCACTCCTTTTGTTAGATAAGATGCAATAAAAGGGTGTACATTTAACTGTACTTTTCCTGCTTTAGAGGTTGACATAAATTTCTCTAAATCTGCTTCTATTTTGTCTAACAAAACAATAGGTGCTTCTACTTCTCCATTTATATTTGGGTTGGCTTCGGTAGTTTTTATACTTAACTCTGGTCTTACCCTTTGTCTTGTAATTTGTACCAATCCAAACTTACTTGGAGGTAATATTTTGTGCTTTGTTCTATCTAAAGCCATTTGATCTTTCAAGTGCTGAAACAGTTTATTTCTGTTTTCTGCTTTGTGCATATCAATAAAATCTACAACTATAATACCTCCCATATCACGCAGTTGTAACTGTCGTGCTATTTCGGTAGCTGAAATTAAATTTACTTCTAGTGCAGTATCTTCTTGAGAACCAGCTTTATTAGAACGGTTTCCGCTATTTACATCAATAACGTGCAATGCTTCTGTGTGCTCTATAACTAAATAGGCACCTTTACTCATAGAAACTGTTTTTCCAAATGATGTTTTAATTTGTCTTTCTATTCCGTATTTTTCAAAAATAGGAGTTTCAGATCTGTGTAATTTTACAATTTTTTCCTTTTCGGGATAAATTTCATGTAAATACTCTTTTATTTCTTCTTTCAAAGTTTCATCATTTGTTACAATACTAGTAAAAGAATCATTCATAACATCTCTTAAAATAGACGATGCTCTGTTTAACTCGCTTAAGATTTTTGTTGGCGTGTTTGTATTTGGTATACTTTTACACATTTTTACCCAACGTTCTAATGAGTTTTGCAAATCTTTGTCTAGTTCTGCAACTTTTTTGCCCTCGGCAACAGTTCTTAAAATAACACCAAACCCTTTAGGCTTAATGCTTTTTGCTAATCTTTTTAAACGTTCTTTTTCTTTTGGGTCTGCTATTTTTTGAGAAACAGAAACTCGGTTAGAAAAAGGAACTAAAACCAAATATCTACCTGCTATAGACAACTCAGAACTTAATCTTGGTCCTTTTGTAGAAATTGGTTCTTTTACTATTTGTACTAATAGGTTTTGCCCTGTTTTTAGTACTTGGTTAATACTACCGTCTTTGTTAATGTCTTCCTCTTTTTGGAAGTTCTTTAAAGTGAATTCTTTATACTTACCTGTGCTTACTTTCTTAATGAACGAATTTAATGAGTTTACTTGCGCACCTAAATCATGATAATGTAAAAACCCATCTTTTGGGTATCCTACATTTACAAAGGCTGCATTTAAACCAGTTAAAACTTTTCCTATTTTGGCTAAAAATATATCGCCAACCGAGAATTTGTTATCACTAGTTTCATTATTTAATTCAATAAGTTTTCCATCTCTTAATAAGGCAAAATCAATATCAGATGAATTTGAACGAATTATTAATTCTGTTTTCATGCTGAAATGGTTTTAACTCTACACATAATTGTGCAGATGGGATTAATATTGTCAGGTATTTTGTAATACCGTGTGAGATTGTATAATCTCTTATGTCAATGAACTTTTTTGTTTTTCGCTTACAATAAACGAAAAAGTAAGCGGATGCTTACTTTTTCTTCTTGTGTCTATTTGCTCTTGCTCTTTTCTTTCTCTTGTGTGTAGAGATCTTAGCTCTTTTTCTTTTTTTACCGCTTGGCATAATGTTTAGAATTTTTAAACCCGTTAAGATTTAGATTAATATTGTGTGTTTGTTACTTTACTACTACTTTACTTTTCACTCCTTCAGTAAAAGTTTTTGCCGGTTTAAAGGCTGGAATATTGTGTGCTGGAATCTTAATTGTAGTATTCTTAGAAATATTTCTACCAGTCTTTTCTGCTCTTGTTTTGATAATAAAACTACCAAAACCTCTCAAATAAACGTTGTCGCCATTTTCTAATGCATCTTTCACTTCAGTCATGAATGCTTCTACAGTTGCTAATACATCTGTTTTTTCGATTCCTGATTTATCTGAAATTTTTGATACTATATCTGCTTTCGTCATGTCTCTATATTTACTATATTTTTATTAATTTACTTTCAAAAATGCGGATGCAAATATATGATAATTAATCAACTCCAAAAATAATAACACTTAAATTTATGTGAATTTTATAATGTAATATTGCAAACCTATTTTTAAGCAATGACATTTTCTAACACATTAATTTACTGGTACTTACAAAACAACCGAGATCTACCCTGGCGAAAAACCAAAAACCCATATTTTATTTGGTTGTCAGAAATCATGTTACAACAAACAAGAGTTGCCCAAGGTTTGTCCTATTATCAAAAATTTACCACAGATTTTCCAACTGTTTTTAACCTCGCAAAAGCGGATGAAAGTACCGTTTTAAAAATGTGGCAAGGTCTAGGGTATTATTCTAGAGCAAGGAACTTACATTTTTCTGCAAAACAAATTGCAAACGAACTTAATGGCGAATTCCCCACCACATATAAAGAGATTATAAAACTAAAAGGAATTGGAGATTATACTGCCTCTGCAATTGCCTCTATTTGCTTTAACGAACCAACTGCAGTTGTAGATGGTAACGTTTACAGAGTACTTTCTCGTTATTATGGTATAAATACACCTATTAACTCATCCGCAGGAATTAAAGAGTTTAAAACATTAGCGCAATCATTAATTGACGAAACGCAACCAGGAACCTATAACCAAGCCATTATGGATTTTGGCGCATTACACTGCAAGCCTCAAAACCCGCTATGCGAAACTTGTCCTTTTTCTGATAGTTGTGTGGCATTAGAAAAAAAGTTAACCAAAGAACTTCCTGTAAAAGAGAAGAAAATAAAGGTAAGAAAAAGATACTTTAATTTTCTTGTGATAAAAACAGATAACAACACAACTATTTTATCAGAAAGAAAAGGAAAAGGAATCTGGCAAGGTTTATACCAATTTCCATTAATAGAAAGTGATAAAATCATTAATAAGGAAGAATTAGTTTCATCAGAAGAATTTATCAATTTATTTCCTTTAGAAACCACTATTTCACTTTTTAACCCAAAAGAGGTTGTACATAAATTATCTCATCAACATTTATATACCCAATTCTGGATTGTAGAAACTGCAAATACTGCCGAAACAACGATAAAGTGGAATGAAATTGAAAAATATCCTGTCCCCATTTTAATTGCAAATTTTTTAGAAGCTTTTCAAGCTAAAAAGTAATTGATATTTTTAGTACTTTTGTATTTAAAACTTACAAGCTATGGCTGCAGGAACAATAAACAAAGTAATTTTAATTGGTAATTTAGGTGACGATGTTAAAATGCACTATTTTGATGATCAAAATTGTGTTGGTAGATTTCCAATAGCAACCAGTGAAAGCTACACAAACAAACAGAACGGAGAAAAAGTTACCTCTACCGATTGGCATAATCTTGTTGTAAGAAACGGACTGGCAAAAGTGTGTGAAAAGTATTTATCTAAAGGAGATAAAGTATATATAGAAGGAAAATTAAGAAATCGCCAATGGGAACAAGATGGAGTGAAACGTTACGCTACAGAAGTTCATGTAAATGAAATGACCATGCTTTCTACCAAGAAAAATGCTGATAATTCAACTCCTGTTGCACCACAACAAGAATCTAAAGCTTCTGCTCCAGCCCCAAAAACTGAAACCCCAGAAGAAGACGATGATTTACCATTTTAATTAATCTAACTTATAACAATTGGACCCAGATCCCGAAATATTACTTTCATTATTTGCCTCAATAGATTTTGCAACTACGTTTAATTCAGTTTTTCTAATTGTATTACTTGTTAGCTCTGCTTTAGTTTCTGGAGCAGAAGTTGCTTTTTTCTCACTTTCACAAACAGATTTAAACGAACTTTCTAACAACGGTAAAGATCAAAACATAGTAGTTAGTTTATTAGAAAAACCTCGAAAACTATTAGCCACAATTTTAATAACCAACAATTTTATAAATATCTTAATTGTATTATTATTTGCATCATTGGCAGAAACCTTATTTGGTGGTTTCGACTTTAAACTAGAACTATTTTCATTTTTAATTCCTACTCGTTTTTTATTAGAAATTGTTCTTGTAACTTTTTTAATTCTATTATTTGGCGAAGTTTTACCTAAGGTTTACGCTTCTAGAAATGCACTTAGCTTTTCTAAAACAATGTCTAAGTTTATACACACCATAAATATTCTACTAACCCCCTTTAGCTTACCTTTAATTACACTAACAAAGTGGATAGAAAAAAAATTAGGTAGTAAAAATTCTAATTTTTCTGTAGAAACACTATCACAAGCACTAGAGTTAACTTCTGAAGGCGCAACCACAAAAGATGAACAAAAAATTCTTGAAGGAATTGTAAACTTCGGAAATACAGAAACCGTACAAATTATGGTACCTCGTATAGATATTTTTGCACTTTCAGATACCGAATCCTACGAAGTAGTTTTAGAAAAAATACTAAAAAACGGCTACTCTAGAAACCCAGTTTATAAAGACAACATAGACAATATTGTTGGGGTTTTATACGCTAAAGACTTATTAGCTCATTTAAATAAAACAACTTTTAAATGGCAAGAATTACTGAGAGAAACTTTTTTTGTACCAGAAAACAAAAAGTTAGATGATTTATTAGCTGATTTTAGAGAAAAGAAAAATCACTTAGCAATTGTTGTTGATGAATATGGAGGAACAAGCGGCTTACTGACTTTAGAAGACGTAATAGAAGAGATTGTTGGCGATATAAATGATGAATTTGATGATGAAGATTTACATTATTCTAAAATAGACGCTAACAATTATATTTTTGAAGGTAAAACAAGCATTAAAGATTTCTGTAAGGTTTTAGATGACGAGGATGAAGATATATTTGAAGAAGAAAAAGGCGAAAGTGAAACCTTAGCTGGTTTTATTTTAGAGGTTTCTGGTAAGTTTCCTAAAAAAGGAGAGAAAATAAACTTTAAGAACTATACGTTTACCATAGAAGCGTTAGATAAAAAACGCATTAAACAAGTTAAAGCTACACGAAATGCGTAATATTTTTCTATTAATTTTCACAATCCTATTTCTATCTTGTAAAGAGGATGTATTGCCCAAACCAAAAGGATATTTAAGTTTAACATATCCTACAAAAGCATACAAAAAACTAGACCTAGCAAGACCTTATTCTTTTGATATTTTAGAAAACACAAAAATTTATGACGATCCTAACAATTGGCTCACCATAAAATACCCTAACCTAAAAGCTTCTATAGACATTACCTACAGACCGGTAGAAAACAACATTAAAGAACTACTAACAGATGCAGAAAAACTGGTTTTTAAACACACCATAAAAGCAGAACAAATTATTCCAAAGGATTTTGTAAATCCTAAAAAAAGAGTTTTTGGCAGCATGTATGAAATAACAGGTAATGCGGCCTCTCAAATTCAATTTCACATAACAGATAGCACCAAAAATTTTATAAAAGGATCCTTGTATTTTTACGCAAAACCAAATTACGACTCCATTTTACCCGCAGTAGATTATGTTAAAAAAGACATTTTACGCTTAGTAGAGACACTAGAATGGAAACAATAAACAAGGCTTAAAACTTCCTACCAAATCCCATAGTTTCTTTAATAGAAAACACTCATGTAAAAAATTTATCCTTTTTACTTTTAGCAACGCTTTCTATAAGTGCCTCTGCTATTTTAGGAAAATACATTGCTTTACCACCAGAAGTAATTATTTTATGTAGAGCTAGTTTTGCCGCCGTTCTAATCTATATTTTTTGTAAAATCAAGAAAATAGATTTAAAAATAAAATCGAAAAAAGATTATTCTTCTTTTGCTGTAAATGGTTTTTTCTTAGGCGCACATTGGGTTACCTATTTTTATGCTTTAAAACGATCTAACGTTGCTTTAGGAATGTTATCTCTATATACTTTTCCTGTAATGGCTGCTCTTTTAGAACCCTTTTTCTCTAAATAAAATTCATGTTTTATTAGGTATCCTTGCATTAATTAGAGTATATATTTTAGTGCCAGATTTTTCTTTAGAAAATGATAAATCTAAAGGAGTTTTACTAGGTATTCTTTCTGCTTTCTGTTATGCTTTAAGAAACTTAACCACCAAAAAGCACGTAACCAACTATAATGGGAGTACAATTATGTTGTACCAATTAATTATTGTGACTCTTTTATTAATTCTCATTTTATTTTTTAGTGATTTTTCTAACTTTGAAAGTCAATTACCTTTACTATTATTAATTGCCTTGTTATCAACAACCATTGGCCACACTATGATGATTCACTTTTTAAAACACTTCTCTGTTGCTACTGCTAGTATAATTAGCAGTGTTCAACCTATTTTTGGGATTATTATTGCCTATATTTTTGTAAATGAAATACCTAGTGTAAATACGATTATTGGTGGAAGCCTAATATTATTAACAGTGATTGTTGAAAGTGTAAGAAGTAGAAAGTAAAATTACAAACTACTATTCTCCACATCTAATTTTGCTAACGCCTTGTATTTATTCCCCTAAAAAAATGAAATAAAACTATTTTTACAAGATAATAGTGCCTGTAACACAACAAAAACCGAAACACGTTATATAGAATCATTAAAAATAACATCTCTTTTTTTAATTATTACCATTATCAATACCTAAGAATTAACACATTTACATCAAAAGTAGCCTTAAAAAAATAATTCATCAAATTCGTTAAGTTTATTTAGACTGATTACAAATAGCTTTATATTTGTCGAAAAATAAAACGAATGCCATCTTTTTTTAAAACACTTTTACTGCTACTTATATCATATACCGCTTTTGGTCAAGAAGGAGAATTTTACGGAAAAGTAACAGTTGATAACAATGAACCGGGTATAGATGTTTTTGTAGTTATAAAAGGAGATCACTTTTACAAAGAGACTGTTACAGATTTTAAAGGAGAATTCTATATAAAATCTATTCCTTATGGAACCCATAAAATTCAATTTCATTCTTTAAACTCAAAGTCTAAAACAATTACCACTCAACTCAATTCTAATAAGAAGGAAGTAAATGTTTTATTAGAAAGTATAAAGAATCAGTTAGATGAAGTACGTATAACAACAAAAACAGAAGAAACTAAAAAAGAAACCCAAGGTTTTGCAGTAAATGTTATAAAAACTGAAGAAGCCGGTCTTAGAAACGTTCAAACAAACGATTTATTAAACACTACTGTTGGCGTAAAAACTCGTCAGAATGGTGGTTTAGGATCAGAAGTTAGTTATAGTTTAAATGGATTATCGGGTAATGCTGTACGAATTTTTATTGACGGAATTCCTAGTTCTATGTACGGATCTTCTTACAATCTAAACAGTATCCCGCCTTCCATGATTAAAAATATTGAAGTGTATAAAGGAGTGGTTCCTGGACATTTGACAGATGATGCTTTAGGAGGCGCCATTAACATCGTACTTCGTAATGACACCAAAACAAATTTAAACGCATCTGTTTCATACGGATCATTCAATACCCTACAAGCTAACGTTAATGGCTTATATCGCTTTGAAGAAACTGGGTTTACTGTAAAATCTTCTATATTTCATAATTATTCTGATAATGACTACGAAGTATCTGGAAGAAGTGTTGTAGATACAGGCTTAGGAGGTGTACAAACTCCAATTACTGCAAAAAGATTTAATGATGCCTATAGATCTACAGGCGGAATGTTTCAAGCTGGTTTTACAGATGTAAAATGGGCAGACCAGTTTTTGGTTGGTTTTAATGCTTCTAAAGACTACAAAGAGGTGCAACATGGGGCTTTTATGACTATCACACCTTATAAAGATCGTTTTTTAGAATCGGATGCTTTGTTGGCAAACATAATTTATCAGAAGAAAAATCTTTTCACCAAAGGGCTAGATGTAAAAATAAACGGATTGTACGGAAAAAGAAACCGCGCTATTAACGATACCGTTGCTTGGGCTTATAGTTGGACTGGAGATAGAGCCATCGACTTTAGAGGTAACGAATACAAATATACTTGGGGATCCCAACAAGAAGGAGGACCAACATTGGCCAAAATTAAAAGAAAAGTAGCCTCTATTAGAACTGGTCTGTCTTATGATTTTAATGATCACCATAAAGTTTTAGTAAACCATGTTTACAGCGGAGTTGACAGAGAAGACAGCGATGTTTTAGTTTCTGTATTAGAAAACACCTTTAAAGGCACAAGAAATATTGACAAAAACATCTATTCTTTAACCTATGAATTTAAAGCTTTTGATAATAGACTAAGAACAAGCATATTCGGAAAACATTATCAACAAAAAACGACCAGTATAGATCCTGAAATCCAAACAGATAGAAACGGAAATAAAAGTATCGTTGATGAAATTATAAGCAGTAATAACAAAAAAGACGGATACGGTTTTGCAGCTTCATATGCTATTTCTCCAAAAGTTACATTATTAACTTCTGCGGAAAAAGCTGTTCGTTTACCAGATGAAACTGAAGTTTTTGGTAATGATGGTGATAATGTTGTAGCAAACTCAACTATTAAACCCGAACAAAGTAACAACTATAACTTAGGTTTTAGATTTGGTACATTTAACATAAAAGATCATGATTTCTCTATCTCTACAAATGTATTTACAAGAAACATTAAAGACAGAATTGGTTTACCAATAGAAACATCTTTTAATGTTGATGACGAATTAATTATATACGTAAACCAAGGAACTGCAACCTCTAAAGGGATAGACGCACAATTAAATTACACCTATGATAGAAATTTTGGAGTAAATTTTAATGTCTCTCGTTTCGATTTACAAATTATAGATAACAATATAGAAATAGATGTACCAAACACACCTTTTTTTACCATGAATGGTAGTTTACGCTACTCTTTTAAAGATTTGATACAGAAAAAATCTAGACTAAACCTATTTTACTCGATGTATTTTACAGATGAGTTTTCATACCTAGTTCCTCAAGGTTCTAATACAGTTGGTAATGATTTTTTTGAAGTACCAAAACAATTTTCTCAAGATTTTGGTCTGAGTTATTCTTTTCCAAACAAAAAACTTGTTGCTAGTTTCGATATTAAAAACATATTTGACAAACCTGTATTCGATAATTTATCTGTACAAAAACCAGGTAGAGCTTTTTACATAAAATTAAATTACACAATCAATAAATTTAACTAAATAAAATAAAAATGAAAAGATTTTTTTTAAACCACAAAGCATTAGCCCTTGTATTATCATTAGGCCTATTTACGGCATGTAGCGAAGATGCTAGCGATGACCCAATTGATACCCCAGAACCAGATGCTACTAGATGGATAACAATTGCTGGAGCTAAAATGGGAGACAATCCTGGAGACGGAAATGGCGGAACGCTAATTTACAGTGTATCTAGTGAAGATGCAAAAGACCCAACAGTGTCTATAGACCCTTTCGAAAATGGTTTTATTGCACCTTCAAACAGAACTGCTAGATTACAAGCTTCGGAAGACGGAGGTACAATTTTTAATATAAGCTACGCAGGAGATACAGGTGGTAACTACACTAAATATACTGTAGAAGGTGGTCAAAATTTTACACCAACAGGTACAGAAGTAAGTATTGCTCCTTATGTAGGAACTGCTCCAAGATGGATAAAATTATTTGATGGTGACAAAACAGGATCTGCAGTATACGTATCTACAGAACACCAAGTTGATGATAACGGAACACCAGATGATGTAACAGACGATGTTTATACAAATACAGAAGCTACCATAGGTGTAGTAACTTTAGATTTAGAAAACTCTTTAATAAAAGGGTTTGAAGAGCATGTTGTGCCTTTAAGCGCAGAAGAAGAAGCTGCTGGTTATTATTTCTCTAGAATTGATATGCCTACTTTAAACGCAGCTGGAGATAAATTATATATCGGTGGTCGTTTAAGTAAAGTAGACCCAAGTACCGTAGAAAGTGATAGCGACTATGAAATTTTAGGTTCTAAAACCATCGTTTTAGATTACCCATCATTAGACAACCCAACAGTAATCACTTCTACTGTAGGACACGGAAACACAAACGGATACAGAAGTATTAATGCTTTTGAATATAACGGAAGTGTTTACCAAGCAAACCAAAGTGATCCAGAAGGTTCTCATATTTTAAAAATTGGAGCTAATAATGAATATGACAATTCTTACGACTTTAATTTAGACGATGCTTTAGGCGTAACAGGAGCTTATGTTCTTGCTTGGAGACCTGCAGCAAACGGAAAAGCAGTATTAGCTTACCGTCATGAAGGTTCTGCCGATGGTTTAGCAGGAGCTCAAGGATTTTTTGCTTTGATTGATTTAAATGCTAAAACAGCTGTAAAAATTGAAGATATTCCTTATGATCCAGATTTTTACTTATTTCAATACCAAGGTTTTGCGGTTGATGGAAATGAAATCTATTTAACGCAAGCGCCTGTTGGACAAAACGGTAACATTTATGTTGTAGATACTGAAAGTGGTGCTGTAACTAAAGGTGCTGAGTTAGTAAACACAACAGGAAGTCACTTTATTGGGGCTTGGTAATCTAAAAATAATGCCAAATAAAAAGGACGTAAATTAATTTTTACGTCCTTTTTTTTATTTTAAAATAGATAATAATTAGACTTCTATTACAAAGTGCCAGCAAACAAGTTTAGCCCTGATTGAACGGTTTGTCTGAGCTCTTTTTTATTGTCCGTTCGAGTGAATTTTGAAGAATGAAAAATTTGTATCGAGAAAGAGCAATAAAAAAAGCGAGTAGTGAAAGCAGGAAACAGCCTCTAAAACAACTCTTTATTACTTATATCTAAATAATTACGCTTTACAAAAGATAAAATAGTGTCTAAAATTTCGCCCATATTAGTACATTCTTTAAACTTTACATCTCCCACATATTTCATTAATTGATTTTTTAATAACGCTACGTTTTTAGGATAAGAAATAGTATCATTTTTCATACAGTTAATAAGAAATTCTGTTCTTCTTGGTGCAGTAATCATCCGTTTTGCCATAAAGGAGCGTTCTTCTATTTTGTATTGTTCAATAGAGCTATTTTGTAATTTTTTACTCACCATTTCCACCATTTTAAAGTTCTCCTTCATAAATTGTAGGTTGTAAACTTTTAAATTCCCTTCAAAAGATTGTTGATCGAAATCTATGGCTCTAATTTTATAAATGATGCTAAAAAAATCGTGTGTTGGCGTAACCACATAATTGTAAGAGCGCATATCCCCTAACAAACGAACCAAACAACGTTCTTTAAACTTTACAAACTCTTTGGCTATTTGCGACTTTTCTGATTCTGTACATTTTGGCAAGAAGTTCTTGATAAAATCATCTCCCGGAATCCCTACAATATGTTCTTCTATTAGTGTGTCTTTATACACCAAAAAATTGATGTTGTGAGGAGATAATATATGCTCCAACTCTAAACCATAGACACGAGAAGCATCTGCTTTTTTTACATAGAAATACGTAAAATTATCATTTAAAATATTTCTTACTTTTATTCTAAACGGTTTAGAATTACCAAACGTACAGTAATCTATAGCATCAACATTTAAAAATGACAAGGTTGCATCACTTCCATCAGAAAGCAACATCATGTATATTTTTTTTAAGCTATTGTCTATCTCTATTCGGTCCCATTCAGAATAATAAGTACGTATCCAAAGTGTGTCTTCATCATTATTATCATACACAGTTACAGAGCCTTGAAAACGCAATAAATCATCATAAAAAATTGGAATTTTTACATTCCTTTTGTATTTTTTTAAGTAATCGCTCAACATATCATTAATAGGAAATGTTGGTTTCTTTTTAGACATTAACTTTCTTTCTACCTTCATAGTTTCAAAAATAGGAATTATTAAGCAAGTTCAAACATCTTTCCTGGTAAAGGTTTGGTAACACCTTTTAATTCTAACTGCAATAATATAGATGATAATTGATAAATTGGAATATTACATTCTAATGATATAACATCTAATAACTGTTGCCCTTTATCATGTAATAAATCATGAATTTTTTGCTCGTTCTCGTTTAATTCTACAAATAGTTGTTTTTGAATTGGTTTCGTTTTTTCTTGAACATCCCAATTCAACATTTTCACAATATCGGAAGCAGAACTCAATAAATGCGCCCTATTATTTTTTATTAAATTATTACATCCTTTACTATAAATATCTGTGGTTCTACCAGGAACCGCAAATACATCTTTGTTATAAGAATTTGCTATATCAGCTGTTACTAAAGAACCTCCTTTTGAGGCAGATTCTATAATAATGGTCGCTTTAGAAATACCCGCTACAATTCGGTTTCTTTTTAAGAAATTTTCTCTTAAAGGAGATTCTTCACTCCAAAATTCCGTTAAAAAACCTCCATTTTCATTTACTTGATTTATATATTTCTTATGTACCTTCGGATAAATTTGCTCGAAACCATGTGCTAAAACAGCAATGGTTTGCAACTTGTGTTCTATAGCTGCTTTATGTGCACAAATATCTACACCGTATGCAAAACCACTTACAATAATGGGATTATAAACGGCTATTTCTTTAATTAATTGATTACAAAAGTCACGACCATAAGAACTAATATTTCTGGTACCAACAATAGAAATAATTCTTTGATTAGAAAAATCGATATTGCCATCTTTAAACAATAAAATAGGGCTATCAATACAATGTTGAAGGTTTTTAGGATAATCATCATCTAAAAAATAAAAATGTTCAATATTATTATCTTGAATGTATTTTAATTCTTGTTGAGCTAATTCAATATTTTTTGCATCAAACAGATGTTTTAAAGCATGACTACCAATTCCGTTAATTTTTGAGAGTATCGCTGTCTTTTCTTTAAAGACCTGCTCTACATCTCCCACATTTACAATAAGTTTTTTGGCTAAAATATCGCCAATAGCTTTACACTTTTGTAATCTTAAGACCGCTAATAATTTTTCTTCTTTCAATTTGGTAACAATTTGAATACCAATATATAAAATATTTGTTGATAAAATTGTTAAGAAATTGTTTTTCAAAACGCCTTAATTTCTATATTTGTTCTAATGAAATTAGCAACTTACATAAACGATTTACTGTACAGATACGACTGCGTAATTGTACCTGACTTTGGAGGATTTGTAACCAATAAAATTGGTGCAAAAGCCAATAATTTTACACATACTTTTACACCACCTACTAAACAGGTTACTTTTAATAGTTTGTTAAAACACAATGATGGTTTATTAGCTAATTATATTGCTTCTGCAGAAAATATTTCTTTCGAAAAAGCTTCTACTGCTATTTCATTATCAGTTATTAAGTGGCAAAATGAATTACAGTCTAACACTGTACAAATTGATAGTTTAGGTGTTTTGTCTTTAAATGAAGAAAAACAAATTATTTTTGAACCTAATGCCGCTGTTAATTATTTAACAGAATCTTTTGGTTTAGACTCCGTAACATCTTCTGCTATTTCTAGATTTAAAGAACAAGTAAAACCTTTGAATCCTCTTCCTGTAAAAGAAGAGCGTAAAGGAGGAATACCTGCATTTATAAAATATGCTGCAACTGCTGCTATTTTACTAACTCTAAGTTATGCTGGCTATAATGGTTATGAAAATAATCTACAAAAAGAAAACTTAGCGAATCAAGAAAAAGCAATTCAGAAAAAAATACAAGCTGCTACTTTTGTTATTTCTAATCCTTTACCAACTATTAACTTAAATGTTGTTAAAGAAGTAGCGAAACCTTTTCATATTGTTGCCGGCGCTTTTCAATTTGCAGAAAATGCAGAAAAAAGAGTAGAAGAATTAAAAGCAAAAGGATTTGATGCTAAGATAATTGGCGTTAACAAATGGGGACTTACTCAAGTTACTTTTAACAGTTACGCTAGCCGAAATGAAGCTACTAACAACCTTTATAGAATTCAGAAAACAGTATCTAAAGATGCTTGGTTACTTGTTGAAAAGTTAGATTAATTCTACTTTTCTTTAACAATTTTAAACCTCATTTTTTAATAAGCGATTGCTATCTTTGCAAAAAAACATTTTTTGATGGAAGTAAAAACGCCGAAAGAATCTTTAACAATACTTACCGACTTAGTTTTACCTGGGGAAACCAATTATTTAGACAACCTTTTTGGTGGTGAATTACTTGCTAGAATGGATAGAGCTTGTAGCATTGCTGCTAGAAGACACTCTAGAAGAATTGTAGTTACAGCCTCTGTAAACCATGTTGCTTTTAGTAAAGCAATACCTGTTGGTAGTGTAGTTACAATAGAAGCTAAGGTATCTAGAGCGTTTAACTCTTCTATGGAAACCTATGTAGATGTTTGGACAGAAGACAGACAATCTGGATCTAGAACTAAAGTAAACGAAGGTATTTACACGTTTGTTGCCGTAGATGAAACAGGAAAACCTGTTGCTATTCCTCAAATTAGACCAGAAACAGATTTAGAACTAACACGCTTTGAAGGAGCTTTAAGACGTAAAGAGTTAAGTTTAGTTTTAGCAGGAAAACTAAAGCCTGGAGATGCGACTGCCTTAAAAGCAGTATTTAGTTAAATACTATAATTATGGAATTTTACAATTATAAAATCATATCATCAATAGCAATTATAGTTGTTGCTTTTTTAATTCGCTTTGTAATTACCAATTCTTTAAGGAAAATTCAAGTAAAATTTGGGTTTCAAAAAGCTAGAATTATTTTAACAAATAAAATAATTTCAGTGCTTATTTACATTACTATAATTGTATTTGTATCTTTTGTTTGGGGAGTAGACGAGAAACAATTATTAGTTTACGTTTCTTCCTTTTTAACCATTTTAGGTATTGCTTTTTTTGCACAATGGTCTATTCTTTCTAATATTACTGCTGGCTTAATTTTATTTATAAATTATCCTGTAAAAATTGGAGACACCATTACTATTCTAGAAAAAGATAATAATATTACAGGTGAAATTAGAGATATTGGTGCATTTTTTATCACTTTAAGAACATTAGAAAAAGAATTAATAACCATTCCTAATGCAGTTATTCTTCAGAAAAACATTAAGTACTCTCCTCAACCAGAATAGTCATCATTTAACCTTTCCAGTAAAGGTTCTTATTAAGATTAAATAGTTAAAGGTTATCACAAAAAAAGAAGCGCAAATCTAAATTTGCGCTTCTTTCTTTTTTACTAATAGCAATAAGATAAAATTAAGCCATTTGGCCTTTATGTTTACCTTCATATACTTCTTCTACTAACTTAGCATTAAATGCAGGTAAATCATCAGGATTCCTACTAGTAACTAATCCTTTATCTACAACTACTTCTTCATCAACCCAATTTGCTCCAGCATTTATAAGATCTGTTTTAATTGAGCTATATGAAGTTATATTTCTTCCTTTTAAGACGTCTGCTTCCGCCAATAACCAAGGTCCATGGCAAATAGCTCCAACAGGTTTATGATGCTCAAAAAAGGATTTCACAAAATGAACTGCATCTTCATTATTTCGTAATAAGTCTGGGTTTATAACTCCACCAGGCAACATCAATGCATTGTAGTTTTCTTGAGACACCTCTTTTAAAGTTTTATCTACTTTATACGTTTCTCCCCAATTACCTTCATTCCAAGATTTTATTTCTCCAGATTCTAAAGACACAATGTGCACCTCTGCACCTGCTTCCTCTAAAGCTTTCTTTGGTTCTCTTAATTCACTTTCTTCAAATCCATTAGTTGCTAATATTGCAACGGTCTTTCTGTTTAAGTTTTCCATTTTAATAAAATTTTAATTAATATAAAAAATTTGTAAATTCTTGTACAAACTTAATTATATACCAGCATTCTTATGTGTGGTATCAAATTCTATTTTAACGCAAATACTATCTTAAGTAATTATCTTCTTAGAATCCAAGAAGAAGGATTTAAACGTGTTGTATTTTTAAACAATACAAAAACTAATTTTGTTTTTTTAGAAACCTTATCCGTAAAAACCTGACCAATTGCTTGTCCTGTTATTACAACGTCTCCTTTTTTAACAGTTACTTTTTCTAAGTTGTTGTATGATGAAATATAATTACCATGTTGTATTAAAACATTTTTTCTTCCTTCTGCACTCACCAAAATATTTAAAACTCTACCATTAAAAATAGATTGCGCTTTTATACCTTGTTTAGTTACAATATGTAAACCGGTACCATTAACAGTAATTCCAGGAAATGAGGGATGCGGCTGTGTACCAAACCTTCTAACCACAATACCTTCGCTTACAGGCCAAGGTAATTTACCTTTATTTAATTCAAATTTTGCTGCTAAAGCCTTTGCTTCCGGACTTAAAATAAACTCATTTTTCTTAACAACAGTTGGTTTACTATTACTAGGTTTATCCTTTAGTTTCGCTCTTGCAATTCTATTTGCTCGCTCAATTTCTTCACGGATTTTTCTATCAATTTGTACAGTAACTCTTTTCTCTTCTTTAACCTTACTTTGAAGCTCTTTTTTATAACTACTTTCTTTCTTCTTAATAGCAGCTAATAATTTCTCTTGATTCCTTTTATCTTCTTCAATTTCCTTTTTTTGTTCATTTTCAGATGCAATTAACTTATCTTTTAAGGATTTTTGAACCAATAAAGAGTCATTTACAGATTGTACTTCATTTGCATGAATAACAATTTCTTCTCCTTGCTTTTTTCTATAAGCAGTATATTGTTTCATATACTCAAACCTTTTATAAGCTTGATGAAAGTTTTGTGAAGAAAGTAAAAACATCATTCTACTTTGTTGAGATTTACTTTTGTACGATTTTAAAATAATATCTGCATAGTCTGCTTTTAAATCTGCTAACTTCTTTTTTAATTTTTTTAACTCAGTTTCATTAGCACGAATCTCTTTTGATAATATTCTTGCTTCTGCGTTAATTATAGCAATCAATTTAGCCCTAACACTTATTTTTCTATTTAAATCGTTTAGGTCTTCTAACGCATTATCTACTTTTTTCTTTTCTTTAAAAAGCAACGAGTTTACTTGCTTAATTTCATAATTAAGTTTCTTTCGCTGTTCTTCTAGCTGTTTTCTTGTTTGTTCAAAAACAGAAAAAACACTTAGAAAAAAAATTAAAACGGGTATGTAAAAATTTCTACTTTTCACTATAATTTTATTTGCTTATAACTTCTAGGGATTGAAAAAGAAGTATCTATATCTGTATTAAATTCTACAGATCTTACTGTAAAATCTATATCTGTAAATTTACCAGGTTGCTTGGTTTTAATATTAATTTCTGATGGAAAAATTGCATCATCAACCACGTTATAAGATGGGTAAAAGACATCTAAACGTTGATTTTTTACTGAATTAACAATAGATTGTTTGTCTAATTTAAAATGCGAAGGATTTACTGAAAAGAAGATATCGAATAAGCTTGCCTGAATTTCTGGTGATAAAACATACGAGTTATCTACTATACTTACATTTTGCTTTTGATCTTTAACATTGGTTAAAGACTGCCCTAAAAACAAATTCTGAAGTTGATTAAAATTAATATCTGTACCCAACAACTTTTTTAGCATTGTAAAATCTCCTTCAAAATATTCTCTTTCTAAAGACGAATAGTAACTTACAGAAGTTGGTGTAATCTTTGCTTTAAAAAGGGTAATAAACTTAGTTCCTTTCAGCCAAATCACCTTATCTTTTTCCATTTTTAAACTAACAGAAATACTTTGGTTAATCTTACCATTATTAATGTTTGCCTTCAGTTTTGCATCTACCGTTTTTTTATCAAAATTAGCAGCAACATGTTTTCTTGCAACTTTTTTAGCAGACATCTCTTCAGCAATAACATTTGCATCAATCATACTTTTTTTTGCTTTACAGGAAGTAAATACAATTGTAAATACTATAAAATATTTTAAAAATCTCATTCTTAATTTTTTATTTTTTTTGATTTCTCTATAAAGTTTTTTTCCTCTTTAAAATTACCTAAACCATTATAAGAAACTGCCATTTCTTTGTAAAAATCTGCTTCCATAGTATCTTCAATTACAAAATCGATACCATTCTGTAAACTTATTAACGCATTTTTAAACTTTTTCTGATAATTTAAAGCCTTTCCTTTCATTAAATATACAAAAGGCTGCGCAGGAAACAGCAAAATGCCTTCATCAGAATATTTTAAAAGCACTTCAGGATTTTCTTTAACCGCTACTAAAATTTGATATAAAACAGCATATGATTTATTCGCTTTAAATTGCTCTTCAAGAGAGCCACCATCTGTTATTTTTTCTTCAACCACCGAATTATTACTCCTTTTAGCTAAGCCTTCTTTCAATCTTTTAAAAGAGGTAGAAAGTCCGTTATTCAGCTCCATTGTATTCATTAAAGAAATCGCTTTATCTTCTTCTTTATTATTTAAATACAACTTTACCAGTAACTCTTGCTCGCTTAAATTAAGAGTTACCAATTTTTCCTGAACTTCAATTGCATCAGAAAAATTTTTATCTTTTATATGGATTTTAACAAGATGCTGTAACATCCAAATATTATTGGGCTCATTATTAAGCGCTCTTTTTATGTACTCTTTTGCTAATAATGTTTTATTAAGCAGTAAATAATTTTTAGAAAACTCAAAATAAACAGCCATATTACCAGTTAAAATCTGGTTACTATTTTCTAAATTTTCAATCGCTTTTTGATAATTACCAATTGATTTTTCGGACAAAGCCTTAAAAAAAAATTGCTGAAAGTCTAACTCTTTTTCTTCTGTTAAATCCTTAGCAATTGGTATGCTGTCTTGTGAGAAAGAGTTGAAAGAAAAGAGAACAAAGAAGAAAGAAAAAAGAGCATAGGTATAAAAACCTATAATATTCTTTTCTCTAAACTCTTTGTTCTTTCCTATAAATATCATTTATGTCAATTCTGTATAATCACCAATACTTACAGAAGTATATTTACCATTGTATTTTGCATGGTTACCAATCATTGCGTTGTCTAAATCGGCATTAGAAATCGCTACATTAGATTGAATTAGCGAGTTAACAATCGTAGAATTTTCTACCACACTATTTGCTCCAATAGAAACATAAGGTCCTATTTTTGCATTTTTAAGCACCACATTCTTACCAATAAAACATGGTTGAATAATTTCTGAGTTTTCTAAAACTACATCTTTAGCAACTAAATTATTACCAGCTTCATGTTCAAAACCTAAAACTTGTTTATTGGTATCTACTGTTGGATCTTTTTTACCACAATCCATCCAAGCATCTACCCTTCCAGGAATAAATTTTGCCCCTTGTTGCTTTAAAGACTCTAAAACATTTGTAAGTTGATACTCTCCATTTTCTTTTAAATCGTTGTCGATTAAATATTGAATTTCTTCTAATAATTTATCACCACTTTTAAAGTAATAAATTCCAATAATTGCTAAATCTGAAACAAAATCTTTTGGCTTTTCTATAAAATCTGTAATAATATCATCTTGTAATTTTACAACACCAAAAGCACTTGGGTTTGCTACTTTACTTACCCAAATTGCACCATCAGCATTTACATCTAAAGTAAAATCTGCTTTAAATAAAGTATCTGCATAGGCAACAACACAAGGTCCAGTTAAAGATTCTTTTGCCATATAAATTGCATGTGCAGTTCCTAAAGCTTCTTCTTGCACATACACAGATCCTTTTGCACCTAATTCTGCAGCAATTTTTAATAATTGAGCTTCTGTGTCTGTAGGAAATCCTTTTGCTGTTGTACCGATAACAAAGGCAATTTCATCAATTTTTTCATCAATAACAGAAGCAATATCTTCTACTAAACGTTGTACAATTGGTTTTCCTGCAATTACGGTTAAAGGCTTAGGAACTGTTAATGTATGAGGTCTTAAACGAGACCCAATTCCGGCCATTGGCACTATTATTTTCATATCTTTTTTTTATCAATAAATATGGACGCAATATAGCACTAATTAAAATATTCTAAAATTAGATTTTGATGAAATATAATTACCTAAATCTCTTTAATTAACATAAAAACCGTAAAATTTAACATAAATATAGCTTAGAATTTGCTCAAACAAATTAAATGACATCAAAAAACCTACTTAACGCTTGGGTTTTTGTTTCTTTGCAAAAAATAAATTTATTTCTGTGAATTATTTATCTGTTGAAAATATCTCTAAGTCTTACGGAGAACGCGTTTTATTTGAAGACATCTCTTTTGGAATTAGTAAAGACCAAAAAGTGGCTTTTGTTGCTAAAAATGGAAGTGGTAAAACATCCATCCTAAATATTATTGCTGGCTTAGATGTTCCAGATTCTGGCCAAGTAGTTAGCAGAAAAGGAATTACCATTGCTTATTTAGCTCAAAAAGACGATATCGATCCAAAGCTAACCATAGAAGAAACTATTTTTGCAACGGATAATAAAATTCTTTCTATTGTTAATCAATATGAAAAAGCGTTATTAAATTTAGATGATACCGATGCGTATCAAGCTGCTTTTGAGCAAATGGAACATTACAATGCTTGGGATTTTGAAACGCAATACAGACAAATTTTATCGAAATTAAAATTAGACGATTTAACTTTAAAAGTAGGTGCACTTTCTGGAGGACAAAGAAAACGACTATCTTTAGCTATTGTTTTAATTAATAAACCCGATTTATTAATTCTAGATGAGCCTACAAATCATTTAGATTTAGAAATGATTGAATGGCTAGAAGCTTTCTTTGCCAAAGAAAAAATTACCTTATTTATGGTTACGCACGACCGTTATTTCTTAGAGCGTGTTTGTAACGAAATCTTAGAGTTAGATGAAGGTAAAATATATAAATACAAAGGGAATTACTCTTACTATTTACAAAATAAAGAAGAACGCTTAGCACTAGAAGCTACCAATTTAGGAAAAGCTAAAAGTTTATTTAAAAAAGAATTAGAATGGATGCGAAAGCAACCAAAAGCAAGAACTACAAAATCTAAATCTAGAACGGATGACTTTTATCAAATTAAAGAAAAAGCACATCAGCGTAGAAAAGATCATCAAGTTCAATTAGAAATTAACATGGAACGTTTAGGAAGTAAAATTCTTGAACTTCATAAAGTTTCTAAGTCTTTTGGAGAGAAAAAGATTCTAGACAATTTCGAATATATTTTTAAACGTGGAGAACGTGTAGGAATTATTGGTAAAAACGGAACAGGAAAATCTTCTTTTTTAAATATTATTACAGAAACTGCCCCCGTAGATTCAGGTAAAGTTATTTTGGGTGAAACTGTAAAATATGGTTATTACACGCAAGCAGGAATTGAAATAAAAGAAGGACAAAAAGTAATTGAGGTTGTTAAAGAATTCGGTGAATTTATCCCTTTATCTAAAGGAAGAAAAATTTCTGCATCACAATTATTAGAACGTTTTTTGTTTGATAAAAAGAAACAATATGATTTTGTTGAAAAACTATCTGGAGGAGAGCAAAAACGTTTGTACTTATGTGCTGTTTTAATTCAGAATCCGAATTTCTTAATTTTAGATGAGCCAACAAACGATTTAGATGTTGTAACATTAAATGTATTAGAAAGTTTCTTATTAGACTTTCCAGGAAACCTCTTAGTGGTTTCTCACGACCGTTATTTTATGGATAAAATTGTAGATGCATTATTTGTTTTTAGAGGTGAAGGTGTTGTTGAAAATTTCCCAGGAAATTACTCAGATTTTAGAGCATATGATGATGGTTCTGCATTAACAGAAGCTACTGCAAAACCTATAGAAGCAAAAGAAGAGAAAAAGACTGAAAAAAAATCAAATAAAAACACCTTAACTTTTGATGAAAAAAGAGAGTTTGGTGCTTTGGAAGGAGATATTGAAAGACTTCAAAGAAGAAAAGCAACTATAGAAAAAGAGTTCTTAAATGTTGAAATTGCTGCTGACGATATTGCTAAAAAATCTGAAGAACTACAAGAAACAATCACAAATTTAGAACAAAAAGAAGAGCGCTGGTTAGAGCTTTCTATGAAATTAGAAGACTAAAAGTTGTTGTACAGAGGTTCGCTGAGTTTTTTTTAAAAAAAATAGTTTTGAAAAGTTATTTTATTAGAGTATCACCAAGAAAAACTTAAAAATTCCCATAGAAAATAAACAAATTTTCTATGGGAATTTCATTTTTGGACCTCAGAGTTTCCCTGTGGATTTATATTATATGTAAAATAACTAAACACTCACAATATCTTCTGCTCTTAACAATTCTTGGTTATTAAAGCGCAATAAAATTTGGGCAACTGCAACGGTGTCTTTTTCACAATACGTTACAATTCTTTGTATATCTTTTTCTTGGTAATACAATTTTGCCACTTCACTCCCATCAATATCATCTTTTGGAGATGGTATTCCTAAAATAGACGTTAATAATTTTAAAGAAGTATAATGTTTATAGTCTCCAAACTTCCATAGTTCTAAAGTATCTAAATGCGGAACTTCCCACGGTTTTTTTCCGAACAAGTTTAATTTACTCGGCAATTCAATTTGATGTACAATCATTCTTCTAGCGATAAAAGGGAAATCAAATTCCTTACCATTATGCGCACATAAAACATTGTTTTTCTTATTAAAATGTAGATTTAACAATGCTTTAAACTCCGTTAAAAGTTGATGTTCATCATCACCATAAAAAGACGTTAAGCGCAATTGTTTTTTCTTTTCAACATCTACAAAGTAACCAACAGAAATACAAACAATTTTACCAAATTCTGCCCAAATACCAGCTCTTTCGTAAAATATTTCTGCAGAAACTTCTTCCTTACGTTGATATTGGGTTTTCTTATTGTAAAGTTCTTGTGTTTCTTCAGCTAGTTGTCCCCAATTTTCATATTCAGGAACCGTTTCAATATCCAAAAAAAGGACATCATTTAAGTTGATAGGTAAATTCATAGCAATACGTTTTTCTTTTTCATTACTAAAGATAGTGAAAATAAAAAAGCTCCGAAATAAATTCGGAGCTTAATAAAATAAAAACGCGTTTAGAAGTTATCTAATCACTAATTTTTTTGTGGCAGTTTTACCAGTTTCTGTAACTTTTAAAATGTAGACTCCAGAATTAATTGCAGAAACATCTAAATTTTTCTTTAAACCAGAAAAAGAAGTTGAAAATACTCTTTTACCAATTACGCTAAAAAGAGATACTTCTTTAGTGTCTGAGCTATTACTAGAAATTGTGAAATTTTTATTTGTAATAGGGTTCGGATACGTTGTAAAACCTTCTATTGAATTTTTAGATAAAGAAGCAGTAGCGTTTTTTACAAATGATAAGTCATCCCAATAAACCGTAGCACCTTTATATGTTCTTAGTTCAAAATAAAAATCCACAGCACCTACTGGAGCAGTTACAGTAGCTTCATATTTAGTCCAAGTACCAACGTTATTAGTAAAGTAACCATTCGAAGCATCTCCTCCTCTTATAATATCATTTGTTAAGTCATCTAAAACACTTTCGTTCTCAGCATCTTTCCAATAAGACCAAATACGAATATCCGTTCCATCTGTTTCAACAGATACTTTATACCAAAGTGTAATTGTATAAACAGCTCCTGCTGTAATCCCTGTAATTGTTTGTCCTAAATCTTTAGTTCCACCAACATGTTTGGCAGAAAAAGAACCTCCATGTATTTCTGTAGCTTCTTTGGTTATACTTTCCGCTTTTGTCCAACTTGTTGGCGAAGTATCATCATCCCAATTTTCAAAACCTCCGTTTAATAACATTTCTTGTCCAAAAGAAACTCCGGTTAAACAAAGTGTAAGTAATAAAGTAAAAATGTAATTTTTTTTCATGTGTTAATTATTTTAGATTTATATCCACAAAAATATAGATAATTAAGATAAAACAACCATAAACTCAATTAAGTTATCGTTAATTCAATAAAAAAGACGAAACACTGAATTTTTATTAATAATAAAATCAACGTTATATTAACGTTAATAGATTACATTGAGATTAAATGATTGTTAAGGAGCGGCCTTAATATTATTATTATTACTATTTTTGGTGTTGCATAGTTTAAATCTATTTATGAACAAAAGTGAGATTAAAATTTTATTGGTTGATGATGAGCCAGATATTATAGAAATTGTTGGCTATAATTTAAAAAATGAAGGCTATCAGATATTTACTGCAACAAATGGAATAGAAGCTGTTAAAGCTGCTAAAAAGAATATTCCACATCTAATTTTATTAGATATTATGATGCCAGAAATGGACGGAATAGAAGCTTGCGAAAAAATCAGAAAAGTAAAATCATTAGAAAACGTTGTTATTGCATTTTTAACAGCAAGAGGCGAAGACTACTCTCAATTAGCTGGTTTTGAAGCCGGTGCAGATGATTATATTACAAAACCTATTAAACCTAAAGTTTTAATAAGTAAAGTAAAATCTCTATTACGAAGACTAAAAACCAAAAAAGATAGCGAAGAAACTTTTAAAATAGGTGATATTGTCATTGATAGAGATGAATATGTAGTTTATAAAGCTGGTAAAAGAATATCTCTTCCTAGAAAAGAATTCGAATTATTTTCTTTGTTAACCTCTAAACCCGGTAAAGTTTTTAAAAGAGAAGTTATTTTAGATACTGTTTGGGGAAACGAAGTTGTTGTAGGCGGTAGAACTATTGACGTACACATTAGAAAACTACGTGAAAAAATTGGTGATGACCACTTTAAAACAGTAAAAGGAGTTGGCTATAAGTTTGTTTTAGAAGGCGCAGAGCATTAAAATTGCCCTAATGAAAATTAAAAAAACATATTCTTACGCACTTTGGTCTGCCTTATATTTAACACTGCTTACAGTTGTAATCGCAGCATTATCCTATTGTTTTTTTTCTAAGCATATTGGTATTGGTTCTGTCCTTTTTTCTATTGTAATTCTTTATGTAATTTCCTTTTTTATCATTCAGTATAGAACAGAGCACTTTATATACAGACGCCTTAAAAAAATATACGAAGATGTTTCTATCTTAGACGTAAACGATTTACGAAGAGATTCCGTAACTACAGATATTGATAAACTTTCTAAAAGAATGCAAAGATTCGTAGAAGGTAAAAGACTAGAGATAAAAAGTTTAACTGAGAGAGATTCTTTTAGAAGAGATTTTTTAGGAAACGTTGCTCACGAACTTAAAACACCTTTATTTACAGTACAAGGCTATATTTTAACCTTAATTGAAGGAGCCGTAAACGACAAAGAAATTAGAACAAAATATCTTGAGAGAGCTAATAAAGGAGTCGAAAGGTTGGTTGCCGTTATTAAAGATTTAGACATGATTGCTAAATTAGAGAATGACGGTATGAAATTAAATAAGGATGTCTTTAACATTTTAGAATTGGTTCAAAATGTTTTTGATATGTTTGAAATGAGAGCAAAAAAAAGAAACATTACATTAAAATTTGACAGAATTCATGAATTTCCTGTATTTGTAAAAGGAGATGCAGAAAAAATTGAACAAGTTTTAATCAACTTAATTGTAAACTCTATTAAATACGGTAAACCAAACGGAACTACTATAGTTGCTATAGAAAGTTATAATGAAGCTAAGTTTATTGTTAAAACAATAGATAATGGAGAAGGAATTAAACCACAACATCTTTCTAGACTTTTTGAAAGGTTCTACCGAGTAGACCAAAGTAGATCTAGAGAACAAGGCGGTTCTGGTTTAGGTTTGTCTATTGTAAAACACATTATAGAAGCACACAACGAAACCATTTTATTAAAAAGCACTTATGGTGAAGGGTCAGAGTTTTCTTTTACGCTCGAAAAGCCTAAATAAACCTGAATCTAAGATTGTTTCAGTAGTTTTTAAACCTTTATAATTTTCTATTTTAGAAATATCTTCTTTTACAAAATCTTTCATATTTGAAAAAGGAGCTAACTTTTTTCTTTCTAAAAATGAAGCTAAATACTCTTGTTCTGGTTGATTTTCTGTAGGAATAAAAAACACTTTTTTATCTAAAACAGCCAAATCCATTATAGAGGAATAACCAGATCTGCAAATAACAATTTTACTCGAATTGATTAATTTTTGAAGTTCTTCTGATAATAAATAATTGTAAAACGTACTATTTTTTAAAGTCCATTTTTTTTGAGTTGCTTCTACTTTACCCAAAACAAAAACAATATTTCTAGAGTCATTTTTAAAAGCTGATATCAATTTATTTTCTAAAAGGGTTCTATTGGGTTCTGGACCAGAAAAAATGATTAAAATATCAATATTTTGAGCTGATGCTTGCTTTTTAAAACGACTTAATACTCCAATAAATTTTAAGTTGATATTATTTTTGGTTGATGATAATTTTCCTGAAAACTGAGAGCCGTTATTATCAGGAATCCAACACTCATTAAACTTTTTGATTATTTTTTGATGAAAATAGGAAGTAAAAAAAGTAGTGCTGCCAGATAAAACATTTATTTGATGGGTAATATAAACAGAAGGAACTAATGAACTTCTTACTCCAAATCTGTTATCTGATATTACACCAACAACGTCTGTGTTTTTAAGTATAAAATCATTGATAATTTTATGCTCTTCTCTAACTGCTTTTAAAACCTGAGGTATTTGCAAAAGTAATCCCAACTTTAAATTTCTATGGTAAGAAATGTTATAAGCTGGGATTTCTATATATTCTAAACTAGGAAATTCTTTTCTTAAAAAGGTTAAAGCATTTCCGTCTGATGCAATTATTGGTGTAAAATTGTTTTCTAACAATGCATTTATAATTGGCACACAACGCGTTGCATGACCTAAGCCCCAATTTAAAGGAGCTACAATTATTTTATTTTGGGTAGCTTTCATTTGTTAATAATCACTAAAAAACTCGGATAAAACAGTTGATTTTAAACAAGTGCGTTAAGGATTGAAATGGCATCCTTTTTTTCTTTTTCTGAAAAAAAGATACAATGAAAAGCCTATTAAAACGCCCAAATAAAAATAGCGCTATACTAAATCGAAACCAATGTCTTTTCTGTAATTCATTTTATCGAAATGAATCTTATCGATACTTTTATAACTCTTTTCTAAAGCCTCTTCAATGGTGTCTCCAAAAGAGGTTACCGCGATAACTCTACCTCCACTTGTAACAACTTTGCCATCTTTAATGGTAGTTCCTGCATGAAAAACGAAAGAATCTTCTACAGTATCGTAACCTGTAATTTCTTTGTTTTTTTCATAAGCTTCTGGATATCCGCCAGAAACCAACATAACTGTAGTTGCCGTTTTATCGGTTACAGAAAACGATTTTTCGCTTAAGTTCTGATCTGCCACTCCTTCGAACAATTCAAATAAATCTGACTCAATTCTAGGCAAAACAACTTCCGTTTCCGGATCTCCCATTCTAACGTTATACTCAACCACAGAAGGGTTTCCGTTATCATTCATCAATCCAATAAAGATAAAACCTCTATAATCGATTCCGTCTTTCTGTAAACCTGCAATGGTAGGTTTTACAACCAACTCTTCTACTTTATCTAAAAATGCTTTATCTGCAAACGGTACGGGAGAAATTGCACCCATTCCACCAGTATTTAAACCTGCATCTCCTTCGCCAATTCTTTTATAATCTTTAGCTGAAGGTAAAATTTTATAACTTTTTCCGTCTGTTAACACAAAGACAGATAATTCTATTCCTTTTAAAAACTCTTCGATAACTACGGTTGTAGATGCATCTCCAAATTTCCCATTAGAAACCATTTCTTCTAATTCGGTTTTTGCTTCTTCTAAAGAGTTTAAAATTAACACTCCTTTTCCTGCAGCTAAACCATCTGCTTTTAAAACATAAGGCGGCTCTAAAGTTTCTAGAAAAGCAAAACCTTCTTGTAAATTATCTTTAGTAAAAGACTCGTAACGTGCTGTAGGAACACCATGTTTTTGCATGAATTGTTTAGAAAAATCTTTAGATCCTTCTAATAAAGCACCGTCTTTTTTAGGCCCGATTACTGGAATATTTTTTAACTCTTCGTCTGCCAAAAAGAAATCGTGAACTCCAGCTACCAAAGGTACTTCTGGACCAACAACAACCATTTTAATGTTGTTTTCTAATGTAACCTTTTTAACCGCTTCAAAATCTGTAGCATCGATATTAATATTAGTGGCTATTTTATCTGTTCCTGCATTTCCTGGAGCTACAAAAAGTTTATTGATTTTTTTACTTTCTAATAATTTTATAGCAAAAGCGTGTTCTCTACCTCCAGAACCTAAAATAAGTACATTCATTGTTTGTTGTGTTGTTGTTATTGCAAATATATTTTAAATTCTTTGGATTTCCACTTTCGTGGGAAAGACATTTTAGAAATATGAATTTTAATAATTGTTTAATTTTAACTAAAACTCCATTTTAAAAAATATTTAATTGCGGATGCTAGGTGATAAAAAAATAATTTAATATTTTTTGATGAACCTTTTTGATGTTGATGAGTAATTTCTATGTTTGGATAATATAGTTTCTTTTTTCCTGAATCATCTATTTTTCTACAAATATCAGCATCTTCCATATATAAGAAATAACGTTCATCGAACCCTTTTAGATTTTTAAAATCGGCTGCTTTAAAAAGCATAAAACAACCATGAATAAATTCTGGATAAAATGGTTTTGATAAATCTTTATTTCTATACTCGTTTTTTAAAATTTGATTTTTAGAGATCTTTAGTTTTCTATTTATCAAATCAAAAAAAGTTGGATGTTTTCTACAAACGTATTGTTTTTCTTTATTTGGATAAATAACTTTTGGTGTTATAAAAGAAACATCTTTTTCTTCTTCTAATTTACTAATTAGAATAGGAATAATTAGAGAATCAAACTCTACATCAGGATTTAAAACCAGATGAAATTGAGAGTTGACTTTATCTAAAACTAAATTATGAGCACGACCGAAACCTATATTTTTTCCAACAAAAATATATTCAATTTCAGAAGAAACAAAGTGTTTCTGTAACGTATTTGAAGGCGAATTATCAATTAAAAAAAGTTTCTTATCTAAATTTATTTTTAAAAAAGAGTCAATCGTTTTTTTTAATGATGATAGATTTTCATTGTAAAGAACAATTGTAGCTGTAAGTGTAACATTTCCTGTCATCTAATACGCCTTTTCTTCTCCTTTAAAAACATTAAGAATGGTCTGTAAAATAATTTTGATATCTAAAAAAAATGACCAATTTTCTATATAAAAAATATCTAACCTTACTCTATTTTTAATATCTGTTCTTCTTTTTATTTCTCCTCTATACCCACTTACTTGGGCTAAACCAGTAATTCCTGGTTTTACAATATGTCTTTTTAAATAATCATCTACATCTTTTTGATACTCTAAAGACAAACTTTCTAAATGTGGTCTGGGTCCAACTACACTCATATCACCAACTAATACATTAAAAAACTGAGGTAATTCATCCATACTTGTTTTGCGTAAAAACGCTCCAATCTTTGTTACTCTGGCATCATTTTTTGTAGCATGTATTTTATCTGATAAATCATTTATTTGCATAGATCTAAATTTGTAACATATAAATTCTTCTCCGTTTATACCTTCCCTTCCTTGTTTAAAAATTAAAGGTCCTTTAGATTCTAATTTGATTAAAAACCATAAAATAGGTAATAACCATGATAACAGAAAAATGATTACGAATAAAGAAAAGAAGACATCAAATACTCTTTTAATGTAAAAGTTTTCCGCAAACTCAAAGGGCAGTTTATTTACATTTAAAACCATTAATGCATCGTCATAATATTCTACACTCTGATTTTTACTATACAATTCACTTGAGTTTGGTATCAGTTTTAAAACAATGTCCTTATCAATTGCAAACTTGTTTATTTTTTTTATTTGATCTTCATTTAATGATGACAAAGAGCAGTAAATTTGATCTACAAAATTATCTGTTACATATTTAAACACACTTTCTAAATCTCCTAAACATTCACTATTCTTATACTTTTTATCCGAGAAAAAGCCTAAATATCTATATCCTAAGTTAGATTTACTTTTAAAAAGTTTAATAATATTTTTTGAAGAATCATCAAAACCAACTACAATCGTCGTTCTAAAGTTATTCCCAAGAGACCTGTATTTCTTTAACAATAGAAGCCACAAAAATTTTACTAAAGAAACACTTAAAATTATAGAAATTAAAATTAAAAACTGATTATTAACAACCTCTCCTTCTCTAAAGAAACCGAAATAAGCAAAATAACCTAGAATAAAAAGGAGAAATTGTTTTCCTAAAAGTGTAGAAACTCTTAGTAAACCTGTATACCTATATACATTATAGAACCCAAATAAATAAGTTGTAACAAGCCAAAAAACAGATATGTATGATAGAAAGTAAACATTTAAAAATGCTTTATCATATATTAAATAAACAATAACGTTGATAATAAGTAGGTCTACAAATATTTGAAGTGGTCTTATTAAATAGGAAAAGCGTTTTTTCATCTAATCTAATTCTAAGGTTTCAATTACTTTTTTATGAAATTTATTTTTAAAATTGTCTATTGAAAAACCTAACGAATGTTCTCTTATAGATTTGCAGTTAAACTTAATACTTTCAAATTTATTAATCGCATCGGTTAATGATGCTACAGTTTGTTCTCTAAAGAATATTCCCGTTTTATTTTCTAATACTGTATCTAAAGCCCCCCCAGATCCATAAGCAATTACTGGTGTACCACAAACCTGTGGTTCTAAAAGCGCTATTCCAAAATCTTCTTTACCACAAAAAACAAAAGCTTTTGCTTTTTTTAATAATTGCTTAGATTCTTCTGGGAATAAATATCCTTTAAACTCAATATTTTTATTTGCTTTATCTTTAAATTCTTTCATTAAGGAACCGTCTCCAATAATAACTAATTTTTTTCCATTCTTATTAAATGCATCTATTAATAAATCATATCTTTTGTAAGGCTCTAATCTACCTACAGATACATAAAAATCTTCTTTTTCTTCACAATACTCAAAATCATCCACATTTACTGGTGGATTAATAGTATATACTTTTCTTTTATACTTATCTATTGCCCAATTAGATACAAAATCGGAAACAGATATTATTACTGTAGGTTTTTTAGACATTCTTATATCAAACCTTCTCATTGAAGGTATAATAAAAGAACCTATTTTTTTTATGCCTTTAAAATACAATTCTTTTTCTTCCCAAACATATTTTAAATTTCTTGCTACTAAATAAGAAATATGTTTGCTACTTTTTTTATAACTTATTCCTTTTACAACAGAATGTGTAACACTTATAATAAGTGCATTTTCTTCTTTAACTTTTAATTGTTTTAAGAAAAAAGGAAAAAGAGGTAATGCTGCTCTAAACTTACTCCCAAATATTTTTAAAAAAGTCGTTTCTATAGGAATCACTTTATTACCAAATATTTTTTTTAAATTTTCTTTTGGCATTATATTTATTAAAACATAAACTTTATCAAAATTGTATTTTTGATGTAAATATTTTACAACCTGTTCTGACCCTGCATAGGCATCTAACCAATCCATCACTAATATTTTTTTTTCTATTTTCATTTTTTTTCTTTCGTAATTTTATGAAATAAAGGTATAAAAACACCAAATAAATATACACCCAATTGCCTATGAAATAAATTCTCTACCATTAAAAAAAGTACAAAGGAACATATAACAAATATCGAATTAAAACTATCTTTAAATGTATACAAAGAAAAAAATAAAATTGATAACATTAATGTTAAACCAACAATACCTCCTTCTAAGAAAATATCTAAAAATTGATTATGAGTATTAAACGCAGTTTTTAGATAATAATCTCTTTTAGAAATATTATCTATATTATCCTTATAACACTTATTTAAATTATCCTGAATAGTATTTCGATTATTATGACCAAAATAAAAATTAAATTTCGAATCATTAATTTGGTTAAAAACACAATCCCAAATAACAAACCTTGGCTCTTGGTTTTTTAATACTTTAATTGTCTGGCTATAAGAATTTTCTATATGTAATCTATCTTTCAAATTTTTATTCTTTGAAAAAAAAATCGTGATTAGAACTACAATGGTAATGAATCCTAAAACTGACTTAGTCCTTGAAAACTTAAGATAAGTTATACTTCTTATGACCAAATAAATGACCAATAAGAATAATGCCAATCTAGCAACAATAACATAAAGAAAAACAGCAATTAAAAAAGCTAGCACTAAATAAGTTATTTTTTCTGCTTTTAATTTAAGTTTAAGAAACAATATGTCTATTAAAACAATTGCAATTAAACACATAAAACCAAAATAAGGTCTATGAATTAAAATTAAATCTTGCACTTCTGCAGTGTTACCAAAAGGCAAGGCTTTAAAAGAAAGATAAAATTTTAAAATTTTAAAAAAAGAAAGTATAATCGCAAAAGAAACACCTAAAATGTATCCTTTTATAACTAAAGTTACATTTTTAACATTAAAAAATAAAAAACTTAAAGCAAGAATAACAAGCAACTGCTTATATATATTAAAATTTTCTAGGAAGGTATTAAAGAAGGTTGCCTTAAAAATAATATATAAAACATATATAACTACTAACTTACTATATGTATTAGACAATATAACTTTGTCTTTTTTGAATAAGAAAATTAAAAAAAGAACTCCTAATAATATGTTTGGGATTGCCACTGATATTGGCAATGATAATAATAATACTGAAAAAACAATATCAAATAAATTATCTATTTTTTTTACTATCAATTCTTAATAATACTTTTTAATTTAATTAAAAGAGATAATGGTAAAATGTAGAGCAGACAGCTTCTTAACAAACCATATATAGGATATAAACCTAAATAAAAGTTATTTAGTATCAAGACTACTCTATTTTTTGCTTGTTTCTTTCTTAAAAGTGTAGAAATTCCTTTTGGATTTATCTCACATTTTACTAAAACCTTATTAATATTAGCAACTTTAAAGTTATTTGTTACATTAAAAAAAAACGCATAATCTTCTGCTGCCTTATAGTTAACAGGATATAAACCAATAGTATCTAAAATACTATTTCTAAACATAATGGTTGGATGAATATGCATGGCGTTAATAAACATCTTTTTTCTAATAAGTTTATCTTTTTCTGGCACTTTTAAAGTATAGACCAAATTTCCCTTTAAATCTACAAATTCTACGTTACTGCCAACTAACACAATCTCTTTATTAAAATCTAAAAATGATTCTTGTATTTTAAACCTTTCTTCTATACAAACATCTCCACAATCTAATCTCGCTGTGAACTCGTATTCTTTCTTCAAAATAAACTCTAAGCCTTTATTTAAAGCAATTTCGATCCCTTTATTCTCTGGAAGGTATTCAAAATAAACTTCTCCATTAGCTAAATAAGAAGATCTAACCGTGTTTTCATCAAATTTAATGGCACTCCCATCATCTACAATAATGACATCTAAGAATTCCTCTTTGTTTATTGACTTTAAAGATTTATAAAGCCCAATTGGGTTGTTAAAATGGGGAATTAACAAAATAACTCTATTCATTTTCTATTTTTTTCTGTTGAATTTGCAATATTAATAACGCTAAACAAATCCAAAATCCATAAATTCTAAAACTATCAAATTGCAACCAATTTATTGAAAACCCAATAAATGAAATAAGTAATACAATAGGTACTATTTTTTCTATGTCATTTCTGCTTTTAATTAGCTTTTTACATTGTCGCATAATTAAAAAAATAAATGACACAAAAATTAAAACTCCTATGATTCCTGTTTCGGCTAACAATCTAGTATAAAGATTGAAGCCTGGAGGAAAGGATGTATCTTTATCATTTAAATAATATTCCTTAAACTCATAATTATTATGAGTAGCCCATTTAGGATATTTATCTTTTAAATGATAAGCTTGTTGGCCAAAACCAACACCAACAATGGGGTTCTCTTCAAATACTAATAATGATGTGTATTGAATACCAAACCTAGATCTATTAGAAATACTTTTTGTTAGGTTTTTTTTAAAATTAAGTGTACTTAATTTAGTTTCAACTGCCTCTGCTACTTTTTTGCCATTAAAAACAAACAACAAAATAATTAATGCACTAAATAAAAGCAAAAACCTCTGTATAACTTTCTGAAATTTAATATTAATTGAAAATACAACCCCTATAAAAAATATAAATTGAAATATCACAACAATTAACGCTGTTCTAGATCCTGAAAAAAAAGTTAATATAAAAACAACTATAGTTGGTATGTATTTTTTTACTCCTTTTGAAGTTAAAATATAACTAAACATCCACCCACCTACTGTAATCAAATAAATTGCTAAAAAAGGAGGTTCATAAGCAACAGAAGAAATTCTTTTAAAATTAAAATCTAAACTTGTTTCTGTAAAAGGGAAATAATCAAATAGTTGAAAAAAACTTTTTAAAAAAGATAGATTAAAAACTAAAATTAAAATTTCTATAAAGGAATAAAACGAAATAAAAACAAAGGAATACAAAAGTATTTTTCTTAATCGAAGAAATATTGTTTTCAATTTATAGTTACTAAAAATGTTATAGGCAGTAACAAATAAGATTAAAGCTATTGAGAGCGCTAAAAATTGTCTAAAAAACCGATTAAACCCAGATGTATGTTTTAAGTAATTCTCATAAATTGAAGTGAAATTTAATAACGTAGAAATAAATAACCAGCCTACAAAGAGGATTAAAAACTGAAAAAAAAGGTTTTTTACTGGTATTTTTAGATTCTTTTTAAAAAAAGAATCTAAAAAAAAGAACATCGATGCTAGTAGAAATAAAACAATTGCACCATCCTTTCTGTATTCTCCTAAAAAAGAAATACCCACATACGAATTAAAGGGAATAAAGAAAATCCCTAGAAAAAATAAAAATGTATATACTTCTTTTAAACTAATTCTCATTCTTTTTATTTAACAAAATATATGAAAGAATAGCCGATCCTAGGTTAATGATTAATTGAGATAAAAAGGTTGAAAAAGCAGCTATACGCATTCCGTATTTCTCAATAAAAAAATAATTGACAATAATATTAAATAAAATAGCTAATACACCTAAAGAAAATAAATACTTATACTTTCTGTAAGCAATTAAAAAAGAAAATGGCAATGTTACATACGTAATAAAGGCACCCAACATTAAAATGTTAGTATTCCAAAAAGAAATAATATATTCTTTGTAAATATAATGTGTAATGATAAAATTAAAAAGAATTGCAATTAAAAAAAGAGCAAAAGAAAATAACAAGACCTTTTTAAAACTTTTTTTAACAAATAGTATATAATCATCATTTTTGGCAATTTCTATTTGTTTGATGTTTAAAACCGTAAAAATTGGCACAACTAACATTAATGAAATATTATAAACTTTTAAAGAAAAAGAGTAAATACCTAAGCTTTTTTCAGACAAATATGCATCTACAAAATAAGAATCAATAAAAGAAATAAAAGGAATTAAAGCAGTGTAAAAAATTAAAAACTTAGACCTAAATAATAAAGTTTTTAATTTATCAAAAGTAATACTAAACTCTACCTCTCTTTTCTTTACAAAAAGAACACCTAAAAACACCATGGCTAAAAACGAAACTAAGTAGTTGATTTCTAGTAACTCTAAATAATTATTAGAGTCTAAAACATAAAAGAAAAGAATGGTTGTACCAAAAATACTTACTTGCCTAACTACATCAACAATACCATAATTATAATACCTTTCTTTAACATTTAAATATGATTTTAAAGATGTACCAATTATAAATGTTGTTATAAATAAAAAAAACAGATATAAATTTAACTTAGGATTTAAATGTGAAATTATATAAAAAAAAAGAGGCGCTAATAAAATGGATAAAAATAAAATTCCAAAATTAAACTTCTTATAACTATATGTTTTAAAATCAACTAAATAAGAAGATAAAAAAGGATCTATAATTATTGCTCCTAAATGCAATAGAAGGAGAGAATAACTATACTCACCAAAGTCTCTAATCGATAAAAAAATTAATACAACAGCTATATTGGCAAGTCCCAAAGACTTAACAATAATATGCGATGATAATATTTTGAAAATATTTTTAAACATTTTTATTAAGAATTCTTCTATAAAACTGTCCTAGTTTAATGGATATTTTTTTTGCAGGACTAATCCAAGACATATTAAAGTGATGAATTCCAAAAGTATTTCTACTGATTACAATTTTACCATTTGTAAAGCTTTTGGGACAGAAAAAATCACTTGGATAAATTCTTAAATTATCAAGAATTAATTGTTCTTTGTTATTTTTTATAAGTCCTTTTTTATTTAAAATACTTGATATTATTTCTACATTCGTAATTGTATTTAATCCGTCTTCTAAAATAAACGATTTATCATCATAATAACTTAATAACTCTTTTATTAAATCGTTATTTTTCACACTACCTATTATACTGCTTTGTACAGAAACATCATCCTCAAACCCAGTAAAACTTTTATTAACCAAGAAGTCATCAATATTTTTTAGTAGCTCCATATCAGAATCAAGGTAAACTCCTCCATAGTTATAAAGCACCCAAAGTCTTATATAATCCGAAACAAAAGCCCACTTTTTTTTTTGATAAGCTTCATTTACAAATAAAGGTGCTTTATTAAAATCAAAGTTATCCTCATTCCATTCGATAAATTCATAATTCCCACAATATTTTTCCCAAGACTTCTCACATTGTTTTACCAATTTAGGTTTTTCTTTACCACCAACCCAAATTGAATGTATAATTTTAGGAATCATAGATTTTAGTTTTAGAAATTATTTATAGTTAGCTTCTTATATTACAATTATAAACCTTTCTATTTTGTTACTTTTATAAACTCTTTAAACGTTTTTAACTTAGTATCCTTCTCAGACAATGTAATTTCACCTAAAGGTATACCCCAATCAATATCTAAATCTTTATCATTAAATAAAACACCATCTTCTGCTTCTGGTTGATAATAATTATCACATTTATAAGACACAATTGTATCATCTTCTAAAACAGAAAAGCCATGTAAAAAACCTCTTGGAACAAGTAATTGCTTATTATTTTCTTCCGATAATTCTACTGAAAATACCTTTCCAAGAGTTTCAGAACCTTTTCTAGCATCAACGGCAACATCTAAAATTTTACCTTTTACAACTCGTACTAATTTTGCTTGTGCAAATTCTCCTCTTTGTAAATGCAACCCCCTTACAACTCCATATTGAGATGTAGATTGATTTCCTAGAACAAAATCTCCTTTAAATCCCGTTTTTTCTTCAAACTCTTTTTTATTATATTCTAATAAAAAACAACCTCTATTATCTTTAAAAAAAAGAGGTTCTATAACATAACATCCTTTTAAACTTGTTTCTGTAACTTTCATTATATTTTTAATAAATTATTAGAATAACCGCTTTTTAACAAAGGCTTTGTTATTTCTATCATTTCTTTTTTTGTTATAAAACCAGCTCTGTAAGCAGCTTCTTCTATAGAACCAACTTTTAAGCCTTGTCTTTCTTCAATTACTTGTACAAATTGACCTGCTTGCATTAAAGAGTCAAAAGTACCTGTATCTAACCAAGCAGTTCCTCTATCTAAAATTTCTACAGATAGTTTCCCTTTTTTTAAATACACATTGTTAACTTCTGTTATTTCTAACTCTCCTCTTTTACTTGGCTTTATATTTTTAGCAATTTTTACAACCTCATTATCATAAAAATAAATACCAGGAACCGCATAATTAGACTTTGGTTTTTCTGGTTTTTCTTCTATTGAAATTGCTTTCTGATTGTCATCAAATTCTACCACACCATATCTTTCAGGATCATTTACATGGTATGCATACACAATACCTCCATCTGGATTATTATTTGCTTTTAACAAATTAGACAACCCTGAACCATAAAAGATATTATCTCCTAAAATTAAGGCAACTTTATCTTTGCCTATAAATTTTTCACCTATAATAAAGGCTTCTGCCAAACCATTTGGTTCTGCTTGCACTTCATACTCAAAACTACAACCAATTTGATTTCCATTTCCTAAAAGCTTTTTAAACAAGGGTAAATCTTGCGGTGTAGAAATAATTAAGATCTCTCTTATTCCTGCAGAAATTAAAGTGGAAAGAGGGTAGTAAATCATCGGTTTATCATACACTGGCATTAACTGTTTACTTACTGCCAATGTAAGTGGGTGTAATCTTGTACCAGAACCTCCTGCTAAAACTATTCCTTTCATATCTAACTATATTTTTCTAAATACCACTGAATGGTTTTTCTAATACCCGTCTCAAAATTTTCTTGAGCTTTCCAGTTTAATTTATTTTCTATTTTTGATGCATCAATTGCATATCTAAAATCATGACCCGCTCTGTCTTCTACAAAACTAATTTGTTCTTTGTACGATTTTTCTTTTGGTTTTTCTTCGTCTAAAATTTCACAAATAGCATTTGCTATATATAAATTATTTCGTTCATTTTTACCACCAATATTGTAGGTTTCCCCTAATTTACCTTCTTTAAAAGCAAGCGCTATTCCAGTACAATGGTCTAATACGTACAACCAGTCTCTTATATTTTTTCCATCACCATAAATGGGAATATTTTCCTCAGAAATTGCTTTTCTTATAATTGTAGGAATCAGTTTTTCGTCATGTTGTTTTGGCCCATAATTGTTAGAACAATTGGTGGTTACAACATTCATCCCAAACGTATGAAAGTAACTTCTCACCATAAAATCTGATGATGCTTTAGAAGCACTATAAGGGCTATTTGGTGCATAAGGAGTTTCTTCTGTAAACAAACCTGTTTCTCCTAAAGTACCATATACCTCATCTGTAGAAACATGTAAGAATCTTGAATTTTCAAAACCTTCTATAAATACATTCGGACTTTCCATCCAATATTTTTTAGCTACATCTAGTAAATTAAAAGTTCCAAAGACGTTTGTTCTAACAAATGCATCAGGGTTTTTAATAGAATTATCTACATGAGATTCTGCTGCAAAATGAATAACACCCGTAAATTTATATTGATTAAAAAGATTTTCTACCAAATCTCTATCACAAATATCTCCTTTTACAAAAGTATACCTTTCATTATCTTCTATTTCAGATAAGTTAGAAAGGTCTCCTGCATACGTAAGTAAATCTAAGTTTACTACTTTGTAATTTTTATGTTCGTTTAAAAAATAAGGTATAAAATTAGAGCCTATAAACCCCGCTCCACCTGTTATAAGAATTGTTTGCATTATTTATTTTTTGTAGTTATTTAGAAATGTATTTAATTGTTTTATCATTAAAAATAAAAACATAAGACCCGCACCTAAAATAGCTAATAAAAAGGCGTAATTTTGCGTAACACCACTTACTTTATATCCTACCGCCTGAAAATTAGAAATTACATTAATCACCTCATATTCTTCAGATCTATCATTAACAACATCCCTTAACTCTGCATTAATTCTTCTATTCGTTTCAAAAAGTTCTAACTCTTTTGTTGTGCTCTTAACACCTCCTAAGTCTATATTTGTTCCGTTACTTTGTTTTTTTGCCTCTTCAACCATTACCTGCATGTAAACCTTCCTTAAAGAATCTACCTGACCTAAATTTTGACGTAATAAAGAATCTGTTCTATTTAGGTTTTCATTACTTAACTCTTTTAATCTGTTAAAATATTTATTCTTTACTACGGAAGAAATAATAACATCTCCTAGATTATTAAAAACGTCGTTTTTTTCTGAAACTACGTGAATTTCATGAATTTTATAATCATAATTTGAGAAGGCTTTTTTAAACTGCTCATATTTATAACTCTTTACAGTAGTTGTATCTACTGCCAAAATAAATTTATTGTAAGAATCAATAATATCATTTTCAGTTTCAATGGAAGTGATTGTAAACTTCTTAAAACTTGCAGCTGTTGATTCGTCTAGATTAAATATTTCAGCTAAATCTGCCGTCTTTTTCTGTCTTACAAGGTCATTATAATAATTTATATTATTATATAATTGCCTTGTACTTTCAAAATTCGGTTTTACAAGTAAATCAGATCCATAAAGATCTTTCTTTTTCACCTCCAAAAAAACCCCTGCTACAACTCCTACCAATGCTGCAATTGCAATCTTAATAAAGTGTTGTTTAAAGAAGATTAAAATTATGATTAAAAAATTAAAAATTCCTTTAAAAATACTTCCAATAAAATTAAAAAACTTAGAAAAACCTTTACCGATAAGTACAAATAATGAACCTAAATCTATTTCTTCTTCGTTATTTTTTTGATTTGTTGACATTCTTTTTTGATATAATATTTTAGTCTTAGACTCTTAAAAAATTTGTTCTAATATTTTTTGTGTAATCGCATATGTTGGTGTAACACCTGTCATCCCTAAACCTCCAGAAGCTAATGTTGCTCCTGTTTCTAGCGGATTATCCGATGCATAATATGCATATCTTACTTTTACGTTTTTAGAAATATTTCCTCTAATTTTAGAGGCAGATTGTATTGCTTTTTGATAATGAGCACCTTCCATTTCTAAACCAATAACATTCCATGTAGAGTCATGGAAAAACTGTAACAAATCTTTATTCTGTAATGAAGTTCCTAAAACAGAAATCATAGAACCATCAAAAACTTCTACACCAAAACCTTCTAAATCTTCTTTAGACAACTCATTTTTAAATGGATAATTATCTGCAGTACCTTCAAAAATATGCGCAGTAGGAATCATAATATCTCCTTTACCACCTTCTAAAATACCTGCTTTACCCATTATAGAAACAGATTTTACATCTAAATGATTTTTCTTCTTCGTATTTTTATAAGGTTTTAAAAGCTCATCCATAGTTTCGTAAGCTTGCTCACCAAAAGCATAATCCATTACAATTATAACAGGCTTCTTATTTACAGAATTTACTTTTTCATACGGAGAATCTTCAAAATTAATTTTTTCTGTATCTATTACTTGAACGTTAATATTTGTACCAGAAGTATCTTTAATATAGATCAATCCATTTTCTGATGCATATTCTTTAACCGCTTTTTGCAAAGGCTTACTATCAGAATTACTTAATAACTGAAACAGCCCAAAACCTTCATGCTCTTCGGCTTCTTTTGGCAACGCACCTTTGGCATAAATAGAGTTTAATACACTGTGCATGTTGGCACTAATAATATGAATTGGTCTTTTAAGCAGACTATTTTCTTTTAGTACCTTTTTAATATTATTTGCCCAAATATCACCATAAATGTGATGTCCGATTTCTTCAATTAAAACAGAGCTAAAAGTAACTTTTCTCTTCTTATTCTCTAAAACTTCATTGATTGCTAATTTACCTAACCAATAAATTAAGTGAAAAAAACGATCTTTTTTTTCTGATGTTGCAAATGCTTTATGAATATCTATTACTTCCTCAAAAGTTCTTCCTAAAATATTACTTAAATGCGCAATAGCAACCTCTCTTTCTTGGTCGGTAATTTGTTTATTATAAATAACAATATCTTCTAAATATTTCCATTCTCTAATAAAATCTGTTCCTTCGTTTATTGTTACTCTTTTTTGAATTTTGTGAGATTCTATAAATAAAAAAGTTAAGTGTGTAAGAATATCATAAATTTCAGAACGACCACGTGTAATTTCTATATTCATTTGGTCTTTGTCTATTCTATAACAATTCCTTCTTCTTTTAGGCGGAATTATGCTTTCGAAATGAGAACTACTATAGCCTTCATCTGCAGTTAAGTTTATAAATTGGCATTCTTCAATTCCTCTCGGAAGCCTTTCTATTACATATATTAACCCGCTTAACTCAATTCTTTCTTCTGCAATTGAACCATAAATTTCTGGTCTTAATAAAAGTAAAGATTTACGTAAAGTTTCTCCAGAAATACCCATTGGTTTGTAAAAACCTCTACTAAATAAATGACGCATAGAAATATATAATTTTTCTATTGCATTTGTAGACTCGTGAGCTCTAGTTCTATCTGTTTTATTTATTTTTGTCATTTTCAATTTTAATTTTCAAATATAAAATTATTTAGCGGATAAAATTTGCTTATATTTTTCTTGGTTCTTTAATACGTTAACCGCTTCTCTTATAACCAAATCATTCTTTAATTTATGATTATATACACCCTCATCAAAATAGTATTTATTTAGAATTTCTTCTTCAAGAACTATTTTAAGAATATCCTTATTCTTAGTGATTTCATCTACTTTATTTTTAAATAATTTTTTTTTAATTTTCTCATATTCATTAGAAATATTATTTACTGTTATAGCTTTATATGCTTCTTTAAACAAAGCTTCTTGCCTGGTAACAAATGTGGTATCTAACTCTAAATAATTAGTAAACTTATTAAAATCAGCCTCTTTAAATTCAAAATTAAGAGCACTTTCTATTGATGGATGCTGATAATAATAGTTTACAGAAAAATTAAAAATAACTTTAGAGTTTAAGATCATCTCAGTTGCTTCCGTTTTTTCTGATGTTTTAATAACTACATCTGGTAAAACACCACCTCCATCATATACTTTTCTTCCGTTTGCCGTTTTAAACTCATTGATTCCTGAATCAGAAAATTTAGGAACTTTTCCGTTTTTATCTCTATTAGCATAATCTAACTCCTGAATACATCGACCACTTGGTGTATAATACTTAGAAATTGTTAATTTTAATTGGGTACCGTATGTCAATTTTCTATAACGCTGTACCAATCCTTTTCCAAAAGAACGCTGCCCCATAATTACCGCCCTATCATAATCTTGCAAAGAACCACTTACAATTTCTGATGCCGAAGCAGAACGTCCATTTACTAAAACTACAATCGGTATTTCTAAGTCTAAAGGATCATTAGTGCTTTTATACGTATTGCTCCATTTTTTAACTTTTGCTTTTGTAGAAACAATTACCTCTCCTTTTGGTAAAAAGAAATTAGCAATATTTATAGATTCTAACAAAGAACCTCCTGGATTTCCTCTTAAATCGAAAACCAGTTGCTTCATACCTGCCTTCTTTAATTTTCTAAATGCTTTTTTTACTTCGGATGACGCTTTTTCATTAAAGCGTGTTAATACAATATACCCCGTTTCTTCATCAATCATTTCAGAAAAAGGCACTGGATTTATAACCACTTTATCCCTAATTATTTCTTTCTGAATCCTTTTCCCTTGTCTTTCTATCTCTGCAGAAAAAGTACTATTTGGTGTTCCTTTTATCAACATAGAAAGTTGCTCACTTTCCATATCTTTTACAGATTGGCCATCAATAGAAACAATAATATCTCCAGGTTTTAAACCTGCTTTATCTGCCGAATATCCCTTAAAAATTTCTTTAATCTGAATTCCTTGTTTTATATAATAAACAGAAACTCCAATACCGCCATACTCTCCTTCTCTTAAGATTTTTGCATTTTCTACATCTTGCTCATTGTAAAAATTGGTATAAGGATCTAAATCTTTAAGCGTATTTTTAATAGCGCTATTTGTTAATTCTGCAGGGTTAATTTCATCTACATAATACATATTTAACTCTTTAAATAATGTATTGTAAATTTCAATTTGCTTTGCAACCTCAAAGAATTTCGATTTAAATGCAAACGATAAAAAGATTGTTCCTACTAAAAGAACAATAATTGTATTTTTTGAAAACTTAAACCTCTTCATTTTTTTTATTTTTTACTTCACTAACAAACCGAGTTAGTAATTTTTCCATTTTTAAGAATATCTCGTCATAAGTACATTTATCTTTCCCAATATACGAAATCATAAAAACATAAGGTTGCTCTAAATTATTGTAGACAATTTCTTTTTGCAAACGATAAGATTCTCGCATTAACCGCTTAATTCTATTTCTGTCTACAGCCAGTTTAAAATTACGTTTAGGAACAGAAACTCCCACTTGAGCTGGGAATTCTGAGGTATGATCTGTTTGTAAATAAATCATTCTAAGAGGATACGCCTTCACAGAATTTCTCTCTACATAAAGTTTTTCTATGAGCTTTTTACTTTTTAAACGCTCTTCTTTTCCTAAGGTATGCTTCATGCATACAAACTTAATAGAAATCATCTACTTTTTATAGATTTTGTATCTTTAACTTTCATATTTATTGCTTTATTAAAGTTTCATTTCTGATAAATGAAAACATAAATATTAAACAACAATCAATATATTTGTTTAAAAACACACATATTGTTCAAAAAATAAGATTAAATTCGAATCCATTTTTAGATGTAAACTTATGAAACAAGATCTTTTTCAAGCGCCAGATTATTATAATCTAGATGATTTATTATCCGAAGAACACAAACTAGTAAGAACTGCAGCTCGAGAATGGGTAAAACGAGACGTTTCTCCTATTATTGAAGAGTATGCTCAGAAAGCAGAATTTCCAACTCAAATTATTAGTGGTTTGGCAGAAATTGGTGCTTTTGGCCCTTACATTCCTTCAGCATATGGTGGTGCAGGATTAGATCAAATTTCTTACGGATTGATTATGCAAGAAATTGAACGTGGAGATTCTGGAGTTCGTTCTACTGCTTCTGTACAATCTTCATTAGTAATGTATCCTATTTATAAATATGGAAATGAAGCACAACGTAAAAAGTATTTACCAAAGTTAGCTTCTGGCGAGTGGATGGGCTGTTTTGGATTAACAGAACCAAACCATGGTTCTAACCCTAGCGGAATGGAAACCAAGTTTAAAGATATGGGAGATCATTATCTTTTAAATGGTGCAAAAATGTGGATTTCTAACGCTCCTTTTGCTCAAGTTGCAGTGGTTTGGGCAAAAAATGAAGAAGGTAGAATTCATGGTTTATTGGTAGAACGCGGAATGGAAGGTTTTACTACGCCTACCACACATAATAAATGGTCTTTGCGTGCATCTGCAACAGGAGAACTTATTTTTGATAATGTAAAAGTGCCTAAAGAAAATTTATTGCCTAATAAATCTGGATTAGGAGCACCTTTAGGTTGTTTAGATTCTGCAAGATTCGGAATTGCTTGGGGCGCAATTGGTGCTGCAATGGATTGTTACGATACCGCCTTACGTTATTGTAAAGAACGCGAACAGTTTGGCAAACCGATTGGTCAATTTCAACTACAACAAAAAAAATTAGCTGAAATGATTACTGAAATCACCAAAGCACAATTATTAGCATGGAGATTGGGTACTTTAAAAAATGAAGGAAAAGCAACTTCCGCTCAGATTTCTATGGCAAAAAGAAATAACGTAGACATGGCTATTCATATTGCAAGAGAAGCTAGACAAATGTTAGGCGGAATGGGCATTACTGGAGAATATTCTATAATGCGACACATGATGAATCTGGAAAGTGTAATTACCTATGAAGGTACTCATGACATACACTTATTAATTACAGGTTTAGACGTAACAGGTTTAAGTGCTTTTAAGTAGTTTTTTAACATTTAGTTAAACGTTTAACAAATGTTGAAATTAAGACAAAAATCAATAAAACGATTTATTTTTAACAAGAGTTAAATACTTAATGTATCAGTAACTTAGCAATGAAAAATTTATGGTATTTTTATAAGAGTTTAAAAATATCATTATGCAAGAAACTAGAAATGACATTATTCAGTTTATTAACCTACAATTAGCTTCATTAGGACAACCTACTTTTAAAGACAAACCAGAAAATTCTATTCAATTTTTAGATCCAAAATTTGAGGAATTAACTAGCAGTCTTATTAAAAGCATCAAACAAAGATCGAGATTATTATCGAACCATCTTTCTCCTGTAGATTCAAGAATACAAGCATTTATTAATGATTATTTAAAAGAAGTCTCTATTAATAAATCTCTTGTAATACCAAACAGCACATTGGTATTAACTAAAAAAGGACAAGCAAGAGAACTTAGTTTACCTCCAGATGGTGATTCTTTTAAAAGTAATTTAGTTACTACTAGCAGAATAAAACAAGGTATTTTAAACAACCCTTTAAACGATAAAAGAACAACTAAGGGAACTTTTCATATTGTAGAAGGTAGCTTACCTGTACCATTAGATAAAAAAGAAGTTCCGCAAGAAACTTTTGCGCATTTATTACATTCAGCTTTTAATCCTTCGGATAATTTAAAAACACTTCCATTTACTTCTAATCAAGAAAACCAAGCAAAAGTAATGGTTTCATCACTTTTAAGACCTGTGGTTTGTCCGGAAGTAAAAGGAGTAATCTCAGAAAAATCATTAGAAGTTCGCTTTTTTGTACCAGGAAACTTAGTAAGTAATTTAGATTTTGTAGAGTCTATTTTCGGCAATGCCGGAGACCATAATTTAGCACAAAATGATGCTGCTTTAGATACAGAACATTGGACAGGACATACTGGCTGTATTGTTCTAGCGCCACAATTAAAAGAATTAAAAAAGAAAGATGTTGGCTTACCTCATTTTAATGATGCTACAGAACGTCAGAAAAAAGACGGCATGTGTTGGGAAAATGAAGAGGAACTTTATAATGAAGGTGGTGCTTTTAAAATTACCTGTAGAGATGATAGAGGTGTTGTAGTTACCCTAATTGCAGATAATTATTACGGTTATTCTAAAAAAGAAATAAAAACTCAAATTAGTTATTCTGCCAACCTATTTGGTTTGGTAGAGGAAGAACATGCAGGTGGTGCCATTGCATTTGCTAGAAGAGTTATGGGCGATACCGTAGATGGTAAAGTGCAATCTGAGTTTTATAACTTTAAGCATACTTTTGAAGGTGTAAAACAACTTTTAGGAGATACCATAGAGGTAAAACCAGAAAACTATGCGGTAGATAAAAAATACCCAAATATTGTTTACATTCCAGAGTTTGCATACATAAACACTAATACCAACAGCATTACTTGGATGCATAAAAGTAAAGAGCAGAAATTAACATTGTCTCCTTACAAAACTTACATACACCCTACGGGAAGTAAATTAAAATTAGAAAAACATAAATCCATCGATTTATGGAGAATTATAGAAACATTTGCAGAAGGTGTTTTTTGCCATAAACCATGTACAGTTTCTGGTGGTGGTAAATCTGAGATATCTAAACCAATGCAAAATGCTATTACGTATAGTACTTTTAACATTCATAATATAGAAGAAGACTTTAAAAAAGCAGACGAAATTATAGAGTATGTTTATTCTAATCGATGGAAAGTAAAAGATCCAAACAGACCAATTTCTAGATCTTTTTTAAGTGAAAAAAGAACGTTAAGTTCTGCTGTTAAACTATTAATTCCGTCGAAACATAATTCAGATGAGTTCAATCAATTTTTAGAAGAAATTCCGGTACACATTCGTTCTTTAGTCCTTTTTGTAAAAAGGTTATACAGACAAGCACACGGAACTTTAAATTGGAAAGAGTATATGTCTGTTGAAATTATCAACGGAAAAAAAGGAACGAGTTTACTATACAATAACACACCTGTTGTTGGTAGTTATGTTCGTATTGGTTTTAATGAACAAGGAAATTGGATGTTAAACAAATTACGTTCAGATTTTTCTCCTTCAGAAAAAGTACAAACAGAAGACGATATAACAGCTTCTATTACCATACCTAGAAATCAATTAAAAAACTTAAACCCAGAATTCACTAATAAAAGTTTAAAGCTATTAACCAATTGCGAGGCACACCTTTTTCAGAGACCAGATGAAGCGGTAGTAAGAGGTTACGATAAAGCTGCCGAATTAGATTTAGTAACAAACGGCCGTTTTTTAACCAACTACGAATTATTAAAGAAAGAAGACGCTATTGCTTTATACGAAGACACTATCAACTTTGATAAATACACACAACCAGTTAAAGATTTTATTGAAAGTATTGTTAAAAGTGATAAAAAAGAACAGTTTTTTGCATTGCCTTCTCATACAAGAATTGTAAATGGTGAACCTACCAAAAACCCGCGTTATTTAGAGCCATGTAAAAATGTTGTAGAAACTGAAGAAACTTACTTAGCGGATATTGGTGTTCGTTTGGTTAGAAAAATAAACTTAAACGAACCTGTATATCATGTTGTTAATGCTGTTTTACCCGGTAGAAGAAATAATCCTGTTGATAAAGCAGCCGGAATAAGACCTTTAGCAGTGTACAACCCAATTCACTACCAAGAAACACCAGAATTATTTATGGACTTTATCTGTAGTTTAACAGGGAAATCTCCATCTACTACTGGAGCTGGTACAGAAGGAGCTTTAACAAAAGCACCATTTAACATGCTTACACCAACAACAGATCTAAACAATGCGTTGTTGTCTCATATCTTAACAGAATCTAACGGATTTAGCACCGCTGCAGGTTATGTAGGTGCAGAAAATAAAATAGATCATGATGTCAGTTTATTAATTCCTGAAATTTGGGCAAGATTAGAACCTAAAGACAGAGATCCTAAAGAATTAATTAAAAATGGTTCTTTAGAAAAAATTAATGATTTTGAATACGAAGGAGAAACTATTTTAGCGAGTAGATTAGGATACAGAATTACAAAAACTTTTTCTTACAGATGTCTAAATAGAATTTTTGATGAACCTACAGCTGTTTTTAGCGAAAGAATGCTAAAACCAGAATTACAAGGTTTAGAAGATTTTGTAGATGGAATTAAAAATATTACTGAAGCACAGCAAAAAGTAGCTTTAAACTATTTTGAAGATGGAAGCATAAGTGCTGCTATTCCACCATTAAAGGTATTATTACACATTATGGCATACGGTAATTATGAAGGTAAAGACATTAGTGATCCAGAATTACGTAAATTATTTGAAAGGGAGTACGTGATTAACAGCGATTGGTACAAAGAGAGATTACAATTAAAACAGCAAAAAGACATTGCTTTTTATGATAATCAAATAAAATATTCTGAAGACTTTATTGCAAACCCTTATAACAATTCTATTGCTTCAGAAATGGATATTAATACACGATTAGAAAACTTAAAACGACAATACAAACATGTAATTTCTAATGAATATTTAGAAGGTTTAATGGGGACAATTGGTACAGATCCTTTATATAGAAAAGGATAACAACAAAATTAAGCTAAGAAGCTTTTAGCAAAATATGAGGGCATCGCTTACAGTTGATGCCCTTTTTTTTATACTTATTACAACAGCTACTTTTTGGTTTTATGCAACTAGACGAACAAACACTATCACATACGGATGTATTTAACATAGAAACTACGGGCTTACTCTCAGTATAAAAAACAATCATCTTAAATAATTATGTGACAAATATAGTCTTTATTTAGAATAAATAAATATAACAAAACGATAAAATTACTAATTTCCCATACCTACCAAGTTTTTATCACATCATCTTCAACGTTTTACCCTTATAAATTAGGTTTACAATTTTTAAAAAAAGAGAAAAAAGAGCACACCACCCAAACCCTAAAGTTTTGTTAAAAACCCGTATTTATCAATTCTTTAATTAAACCTTTGCTTCTTTATTTAGTTTCACTTGTCCACACCTCATTTAATCAACCAATAATAATGAAGAAAGTTCTTTTACTCATCTGCTTAATTTTTACTTGTATCACCTATTCTCAAACTAAAGAATTTAAAATTACTGGTACAATAACATCACTAGAAGACAATGAATTGCTAGAATCTGCAACCGTACATGCAGAACGTTTAAAAGACAGCAGTATTATTTCTTATACAATAACCGACGCTAAAGGTTATTTTAATGTTGAAGGTAAAACAGCAGATAGCCAAATAAAATTAGTAGTTTCATATATTGGTTATAAACCGTACACAAAAATAATTAATACAAAAAACCAGCATGTTGGTAATTTAAACTTAGAACTAGCTAATGCATTAGATGCTGTTGTTATTAGATCAAGTGCTCCCATCACCATAAAAAAAGATACCGTAGAATTTAATGTAAAGTCTTTTAAAACAAAGAAAGATGCCAATGTAGAAGATTTATTAAAAAAACTACCTGGAGTAGAAGTCGATGATGAAGGAGCAATAACGGTAAACGGAAAATCTGTGAATAAAATACTTGTTAACGGAAAGCCTTTCTTTGGAAACGACCCAACCATTACAACCAGAAACCTTACCAAAGATATTATTGAAAAAATACAAATTTCAGATACAAAAACCAATGCACAAGCATTTGCAGGTGAAGATTCTGATGGAGAAAATAAAACGATAAACCTGACTATTAAAAAAGAAAATAATAAAGGGTATTTTGGTAAAACTGCTGCAGGAATTGGTACAGACGGAAGATATGAATATGCAGGTATGGCAACTCGTTTTAAAGGAAGCGAACGAATAGGACTTTTAGCCGGTGGTAATAATATAAACTCTCCTGGTTTTAGTTTTGGAAATCAAAGATTGCAATTTGGTGGAAATAACAGAAGCTTTGGAGGCGGACAAGGTATTGTTACTTCTAACAACTATGGTTTAAATTACATAAATGCTTTTGGTAAAATGTTTGAACTTTCTAGTGATTACTTCTATAAAAATAGTGAATCCGACAATAAAACAACAAGTAACAGAGAAACATTCTTAGCCGACGGAACAAGCTTTTCTACAAATTCTTACAACACTTCTTTTAATGAAAGTGACAGCCATGATGCAAGTGTAGATTTTGAAATTGAAATTGACAGTACTTTTAGAATTGACATAGAATCTGATTTTAATGCAGATATTAACAAAAACACATATACAAGTAATTCAGAAAGTTTTAATAACAGTAATGCGCTAACAAACGATTCTAACTCTAACTCAATTGCAGATTCTAATAGCAAAAATTTTAATAATGAAGTAAATTTAACCAAAATGTTTGGCAGTAGAGGTGCTTTTTTAAGAGTAGAATTGACAGCAAATATTGATAAATCTGAAACAGAAGATTTAGTAAAATCTGAAACTAATATTTATGGTGATACACCTAATCAAATACTTAGAGACCAATATTCCGATGGAAATACAGACAAAACGGAAATTGGAAGTGAGGTTACGTATCGTTTTCCAATAATATCAAGACTATTATTTTTTGATGTTGGTTATGAATATTCAAACACAAAAACAACAAAAATAAGAAGTACGTTTAACTTGGATCAAAACACCAACGATTACACAGATTTCAGTAGCTTATTAAGTACCGATTTCGAATATCAAGACAATGTTAAAAAACCACGTGCAAAATTATCTTTCCGAAATGAAAAATGGTCTACTTCTGCAGATATTGCTTACGTAAACAGAACTTTAAAAAACACAGATTTTTTAAGGCCAGAAACCAATTTAGAAAGGGAATTTAATAACTTAGAATACGGATTAGGGCTTCGTTTTAGAAAAAACAGAACCAGTAGCTATCGTCTTAGATATAACTTTAGAAACGGAACACCTTCTTTATCTCAATTACAACCATTTAGAGATGAATCTAATCCTTTAAATATTGTAACTGGTAATCCAGAATTAGATCCTACTAAAACACATAGTATTCGTTTTGGAGTATCCAATTTTAATTGGCAAGAAAGAACTGGTTTTTGGGCTTTTGGTAACGCTACTATAACAAATGATAGAGTCGTAGCAAACACTATAGTAGATCAAAACACACTTATTAGAGAAACTTCTTATACTAACGTAGATGGTTTTTATAGCCTACAAGGTGGTGGAAGTTATAGTGTAACCAAAAAATGGGAAGATTTTGGTAGTTTAAAATCAGAATTTACGGTTTTTGGAAACCTTAATAAAAACATTAACTTTAACAATGGTGTACAATACTCTAGTAAAGCAACGTCAATTTCTCCAAGAATTGGTTTTGATTTTATGTGGGATGATGTGTTTGAAATTAGACCATCTTATTCTGTTTCATTTAACAAAAACACTTACGATATAGATAGTTTTAGTGATAAAAACTTTACAAGTCATGATGTTTTAATAAGCACCTCAACATTTTTACCAAAAAAGTTAGAATGGAGAAACGATGTTAACTATAACTATAATCCAAATATTGCAGACGGATTTCAAAAAAGTGCTTGGTTTTGGAATACAACTTTACGTTATTCAATCTTAAAAGATCAAGGAGCAGTTGGTATTAAAGTATATGATATTTTAAATCAGAATACAAATGCAAGAAGAGTCGCTACAGAAGATTATATTCAAGATTCTTCTAGTACTGTTTTAAAACAATACGCAATGTTAACCTTTACCTGGAAATTTAATAGTTTAGGAGGAGCAGGTAAAAAGTTTGAACCATCAAGAGAAAGAAGATATAGAGGATAAAGTATAAATCTTAATACTTTTCTTTTACTAAGAACTTTAAAAGTAACAAAATACACATCTAAAAAATAATTATAGATCTATAATTATTCTGTAATTTTGCTATGTATGACAGATAAAAAAGAAAATACAGAAAGAAAAAAATTTAAACTAACACATTTACCTGAGTTATTGTTAACAAGTGCAAAAGCCTGGTTTAAAGATGACCCCTTTAATAAAGCTGCAATTATTGCTTATTACGCAATACTCTCTTTACCTGCACTACTAATTATTATATTTAACCTTGTTGGTTCTATTTGGGGGAAAGAAATAGTAGAAGGACAAATTTTAAACGAAATATCTAACGCTATTGGTGCCGAAACGGCAGAAACAATAAAAGGAATGATGGTTAATGATGGAAATAAAAAAACGTCATTATTTACTACCATCATTGGTATTGCAACTTTACTATATGGTTCTACAGGTGTATTTTTTCAAATACAAAATATTTTAGACACCATTTGGGATGCTAAACCTAGATTTAAAAATGGTGTTTTAGAAACTGTTTTTGTAAGATTAAAAAGTTTTGGTTTTATCTTAATTATTGTTTTCTTACTACTAATAAGTCTCGTTTTAACATCACTACTTAGTACTTTTGGAGAAAATTTAAAAAATATTATTTCTAATGAATTAGTAAATTCCATTTTCACGTTAGATATTTTTATCTCCTTAGCTTCTATTTATTTTGTTTTTGCAGCGATGTTTAAAATTCTACCAAATGCAAATGTACCATGGAGAGCTGTTAGAATTGGTGCTTTGTTAACCTCAATTCTTTTTGTTGTTGGTAAATATTTACTTGCAATATACTTTAGCGAAGTAGAACCAGGTTCTACCTATGGTGCCGCTGGCTCTATAATATTAGTAATGCTATGGGTTTCTTACACTAGTTTAATTCTCTTCTATGGAGCACACTTTACAAGAGCTTATTCAATAAAATATCTTTTAAAACAACCAGAAAAAATTATCGAATAAGTCTCTATTTTAAATCCAATTTTATTTTTTAACGCCTAATTTCACTAGAATGGTTTCTAATAAACACCATTTGGTAAAAGCAGACTGAATTAAGTTTACACCAATAAATACGGTAAACCACATCCAATTAGGACTTACATAAACAGAAAGCACCACACTTAATAAAACCATTACTCCTACTATAACTCTAAAATATTTATTTAACATTCTTTATCTTTCTTAAATTTATATAAACCTTTCTATTGGTAAAACAATTGCTTTTAAAGGATTATTTGTTTCTATATTTTTATTAAAATCTTCTATGAACACAAATAAACCATCTATTTTTTCTGCTTCTGTAAAAGAGAAAAACATAATAGATTCATTACCGTTCTTCTCTGAAGAAAACCAACTAGAAGCCTTTAATAATTGAGGTACATTTTTATGACCATCAATATCTGAACTACTAAAGTTTTCAATATTTGCTTTCTTGAAGATTTTTAAAACCTCCTTTTGAAATTCTTCTACAGCTGTAACAATTACTAATTTCATGAATTTTTTCTTTTTTACTTCCCGTAGATCTCACGGATAATCGCAGATTTTTATGGAACTCTTCTGCGAGAATCTGCGCAATCTGCGAGAGAATTAATTACTATTTATAATTCTTCTTTTCTATCATATTATAAACAAGTGGCACAACTAACAATGTTAATACCGTAGAAACAATCGTTCCTCCCATTAAAGATATTGCTAGTCCTTGAAAAATAGGGTCAAACAAAATTACAAATGCTCCAATAACAACGGTTCCTGCGGTTAATAAAATTGGAGTTGTTCTTACTGCTCCTGCTTCAATACAAGCTTGTTTTAAAGGAATTCCTTCATCTGTTCTTAAGTTGATAAAATCTATCAATAAAACAGAATTCCGAACCATAATTCCTGCTAGTGCAATCATTCCAATAAATGATGTTGCTGTAAAAAAGGCACCCATAATCCAGTGTCCTAAAATAATTCCTATTAATGATAACGGAATTGCAACCATCATTACAATTGGTGCTTTAAAGTTTTGAAACCATCCAACAATTAAAATATAAATTAAGATGATAGCTCCCAAAAATGCAATTCCTAAATCTCTAAAAACCTCTAAAGTAATTTGCCATTCTCCATCCCATTTCACAGTGTAATTATCTTCAAAATCTGGTTGTCCCAAATACATTTCATCCAACTTATACCCTACAGGAACTTTTATTTCTTTCAATTTTTCCTCCATTCCTAAAATAGCATATGCCGGACTTTCTAATTCTCCTGCCATATCTGCCAATACATAAACCACACGTTTTTGGTTTTTTCTATAAATACTTTTTGCAGCAATCGTCTCTTTAATTTCAACCAAATCTGCAATAGGAACCATATTCCCCTGTTTCGATTTTACTTTTAATTGAGAAATATCAGAAATTGTAGATTTTTCTTTTTCATCCAAAGTTAAAACTAAGCCAATTTGATTTACTGCATTTTCATCATACAAAGTAGTAATTGCACGGTTAGACAAAGCCATATTCATGGTGTACGCAATTTGCTGCGGAACAACGCCATACAACATTGCCTTTTCTTTATTAATTTCAAATTGATACTCTGTTTGGTCATCTTCTACCATCCAATCAATATCTACCACATCTTCTGTGTTCTTTAAAATATTCTGAACACTATTTGCTATCTTAATTTGCTCATTATAATCGGGTCCATAAACCTCAGCAACAATAGTAGATAATACTGGAGGTCCTGGTGGTACTTCTACCAACTTCACATTTGCATTGTATTTTGCTGCAATTCGTTGTATTTCTGTCCTTAACAACTTTGCAATTCCATGACTCTGAATTTCACGTTCGCCTTTATCAACCAAATTCACCTGAATATCTGCCATATTAGAACCTCCACGTAAATCGTAATGACGTACCAAACCATTAAAAGTAATCGGTGCAGAAGTACCAATATAATTCTGATAATTCACCACTTCTGGTCTTGTTGCTAAATACTGAGAAATTTCTTGAGCAACAACTCCTGTTCTTTCTAAAGTAGTTCCTTCTGGCATATCTATTACTACCTGAAACTCGTTTTTATTATCAAAAGGCAACATTTTTACAGCCACAGAATTGGTGAAAAATAATACCATTGTAGCCATTAAAACCACAAATGTTCCACCCAGAAACAACCAACGTTTCATTCCGTTTTCCAATAAAGGTCTTTCAAATTTGCTATAAATTCTATATATAAAAGTTTCTTCTAAAGGTTTTTCTACTTTCTCTACACCGCCTTTTTTATCTTTTTCTCTTAGAAAAATATATCCCAAATAAGGTGTAATTGTCAACGCAACAAATAATGATAAAATCATTGCAATTGATGCTCCAATTGGCATTGGCGCCATATAAGGCCCCATTAATCCAGACACAAAAGCCATTGGTAAAACAGAAGCAATTACTGTAAATGTTGCTAAAATGGTTGGATTTCCAACTTCATTAATTGCATATAAAGCAGCTTGTTTAAACGGCAGACGTTTCATCTTAAAATGCCTGTGCATATTTTCTGCAATAATTATGGAATCATCCACCACAATACCTGTTACAAAAACCAACGCAAACAACGTAATTCTGTTTAACGTATAATCCATCATATAATAACTCAACAACGTTAACGCAAACGTAATTGGCACGGATAAAAACACCACCAAACCACCACGCCAGCCCATTGCCAACATTACAACCAAAGTAACGGCAAAGATAGAACCAATAAGGTGCCACAACAATTCAGATACTTTATGAGAAGCGGTTTCTCCGTAATTTCTAGTAATTTCTACATGTACATCATCCGGAATTAAAGTTGTACGTAAATGATTTACTTTTGTTAAAATAACCTCAGCAATTTTCATAGCATCGGCTCCTTTTCTTTTAGCAACAGAAATAGTTACTGCCGGATATTCAGATTTATAAGTATTGGCTTTTTCACTCGCTTTTCCGAAACCTAAAGACACATAATTCTGTGGAATTTCTGGTCCATCAACAATATTAGCAATTTGTTTTAAGTAGATTGGTCTATTCTGTTGTACGCCAACCACTAAATTTTCAACATCTGCAGCAGAAGCTAAAAACTTACCCGTTTTTACTAAAAATTCTGTATCACTTTTATCAAAACTACCTGCACTTAATTGTGTATTATTGGCTTTTATCATTTCAGAAACTGATAAGAAATCCAATCCGCTTGCAGCCAATTTATCTTTGTCTAAAACCACACGTAACTGACGGTTTCTACCACCAATTTTATGCGTAATAGAAACATCATTTACCTTCTTAATTTCCGATTCTAACTCTTGCGCCATTTGGCTTAATTGATAATCGCTATAGTTTTCACTCCACAACGTTAAACCCAACATTGGCACATCATCAATAGCACGCGTTTTAACCAACGGAAACGTAACACCAGCAGGCATTTGATCCATGTGCTTGTTAATTTCATTGTATAACTTTACAAAAGAACGCTCAATATCTTCGCCCACATAAAACTGCACAATTACCATTGCTTTCTCGTTCATAGACGTAGAATACACATACTCTACACCCTTAATATTCGAGATTAATTTTTCTAAAGGTTTTACCACGCGCGATTCTACTTCTGTAGGACTCGCACCTGGATATCCCACAAAAATATCTGCCATAGGCACATCAATTTGCGGCTCTTCTTCTCTCGGAATCAAAAAAGATGCGTACACACCAACCACCATAAAAACGATCATTAGCAATACGGTTAATTTTGATCCAATAAAGACTTTTGCAATTTTTCCAGCTAAACCTTCTTTCATATTATTAATATTTTGGGCGTTTTAACAGGCTATCCGTTACAATCTTTTTTTGCCATATATGGCAGCAAAAAAAGGATTTTCATTTCTATCCTTAACGCGATAATTCTTGATTACTATTATAATTCAGACTTGTAATTGTGACTGAAAACTGTTTACTGAATACTTATCTTAGCTCCGTTGAATAATTTTCCTTCCGCAGAAACTATATAAGATTCATCAGCATTTAAACCAGATAAAACGGCAACATTGTTTCCATAAGTTCTTCCTAAACGCAACCAACGTAACATAGCAGTATTAGTTTCACTTACTGTATAAACGCCAGATAATTGACCATTGGTAACAATTGCATCCGTAGGAATTAAAACCAATTCTGATGCTGTTTTTCTCTCTACCGGAAACTGTACCGTAGCAAACATTCCAGATAAAATAGACACCTCTGTTTTATCTAAATTAATTTTCACTAAATACTGTCCTCCTGTATTTTTAGCAGAAGTACTTACTTCCGTAACTTTTCCTTTTAGTGTTTTATCCATAGATTTCACCAAAATATTTACAGTTGTTCCTTTTTTAATTTGTGAGATCTCTGTTTCAGGAACCATCGCAATTACTTCAAACTCATCAGGAGCTTCTAAACTAATTAAAGGCATCCCTGGATTTGCCATATCTCCTACTTCAATATTTTTACTAGTAATAACACCACTAAAAGGAGCCGTAATATTAGAATATGCAAACTGTGCATTAATTTCGTTTTTCATTTGATTGGCAGATTCTAAACCTGCTTTTGCCATTTGGTAATTAGCAGTCATGTCATCCATTTCTTTCTGAGTAACACTTTTACTTTCATACAAATTTTTAAAACGATTGTAATTTTTCTCTGCATTTGTAAAAGCCGTTTTAGCCTGTGTAATACCTGCGTTTACTTGTCCTTTTTTTGCTTGTAAATCTGTATTGTTAATAGAAACTAACAACTGACCTTTTCTAACTTTGTCGCCAACATTTACATGCACATTTTTAACGTACCCCATCATTCGAGTACTTAAATCTGCACTATTAGTTGCCTCAATTTTTCCGCTTACAGACAAAAACGGTGTGTTGCTATTTACAGCAACTTTACTAACTTTTACAGCAATTACTGGTGTAGTATCTACTGCTGCTTTTTTTTCTTCACTGCCACAACTCGTTATTAATAATGATGTTGTAAATATTGCTATTATGTATATGTATTTTTTCATTTGTATTGGTTTTATTTTTTTACTGAAAACGGCGACTAATTACTGCCAACTATTTCTATTGCTTGGTTAAAAACTCTAAATAAGTTTGTGTAAAATTATATTCGAAAATTGTCTGATAATATTCTAATTGTTTCTGTGCAAATTGAGTTTCCGCCATTAGTAAATCGGACGTTTTTTCTAAACCTTCTTTAAATCTGTTTTTTCTAATTCTTAAAGATTCTTCTGATTGTTGTACTGCTAAATCCGTTAACTCTAATCTGTTTTTTGCATCAACCAACTGGCGCTTTACTTTATTCAACTCTAAGTTACTTTTAGAAACGTATTGCGTATATTCTAACTTCGATTTTTCTAACTCAGCTTTACTTTTTTGAGCTTTCCCAAAACGTTTAGAACCCTGAAAAATATCCCAACTTAATTGTGCGCCAATTAAATATCCGTTTGCTTCACCCTGGAATACTTTGTTATCATACATTTCATAACTACCAAAGGCATTTAAACGCGGTAAAAAAGCCATTTTATCAGCTTTATTCATTGCTTCATAACCTTTAGACGCCAATTGCATGGCTTTGATATCTGCTCTATTTTCAGAAATTATTTTGTTACCAATGTTAAGACTAGAAACAGCTAAACTTTCTGTGGGTTGATACACCACATCGCTTTCATCATTCATTAAAAATGATAAATAATTAGAAGCATTTTGTACATTACTTTTTGCTGTTTGTAACTGGTTTTTAACTTCTGTAACTCTTATCTCTACATTTAAAACATCAGCTTGCTGTAAAAAACCTTGCTTAAAACTATTGTCTGCCATTTGTTTATTCGCCTTTGCTGCTTCTAATGCTTTTTCTAAAACAGCTACTGCTTTGTACGCTAATTGTAATTGCATGTATGCTTTTTCTACTTCGAAGGCTAAATAATCTTGCGTTCTTTCCGTTTTTAAAGACATCGCTTCCATTTTAGTTTTGGCAGCTTTACGTTGATAAAAGCCATCTAAATTAATTAATGGTTGCTGAATTTCTATCTTCGTTGCAAAATTTCTAGTAGTTGTTGGATCATTTAACAAAGTAGGATTAAAATCTGCAGAGGTTAATATTTCCTGATTTAACTTAGATCCAAAAGACATTAAAGGATTTGTTGTAGAAATACCCGTATGACTTGCTGTAATATTTGGTAAAAACACAGCATTGGTTTGTCTATAATCTGCTTTTGAAGCATTAAACTCTTCTTTAGAAATTTGAATGGTTCTATTATTTTCTACAACTTTGACTAAGATTTCTGCTTTTGAAATTGGTTTTATCTCTTGTGCATCTACAAGCAAAGTAACTGTAAATAAGCAAAATATGGTTATGTATATTGTATTTTTCATGTATTCTTTAATTATCTGAGGCAAATGTACACTGGATAATTTCTCAAGTCAGTAACATAAGTTACCTAGCAAAGAATGATAGTTCGCTATAGTTGCATACTTATTTCTACGAAACATACGGATCACTATTACAAATAGAATTATGAATGGTTATAGAATAAACTATTATAAAAACTTTATAGCTAAAAGCAATTATCGGAGTTTTGGAAATGTTTAAAATAAAGGAATACGTTTTTTTTCTGAAGGCTTAGGAATAATATATATTTTTTTAAATACCTTCACATTTTAAAACTAAATCGGCATGAATATTACAGCAGCTTATACAGACCTTTATCAACTTACTATGGCTCAAGTCTATTTTAAGACGAAACCAGATGGACAAGCAGTGTTTGATTATTATTATCGCCACAATCCTTTTAATGGTGGCTATTCTATTTTTGCAGGATTAGAAGATGTGTTAAATGTTTTGGAAACTTTTAAATTCTCTACTTCTGATATTGAATATTTAAAACAGCATGGATTTGAAAATGATTTTTTAGAATACTTAAAGAATTTTAGTTTTAAAGGAACTATTTTTTCAAGTAAGGAAGGTGATGTTGTTTTCCCTAATCGTCCTATTTTACAAGTAGAAGCTAATATTATTGAAGCACAGATTATAGAAACTTTTTTACTAAACATTCTTAATTTTCAGACCTTAATAGCAACAAAAGCAAGCAGAATTAGATATAGTGCAAAAGAGGAAGTTCTATTAGATATGGGTTTACGTCGTGCTCATGCTACTGGAGGATATTATGCCTCTAGAGCCGCTATAATTGGTGGTTTTGATAGTACAAGTAATGTAGTTGCTGCTAAAGATTATAATATTCCATCTACGGGTACAATGGCGCACTCATTCATTCAGAGTTATAAAGAAGAAATACAAGCATTTCGAGATTTTGCAAGAATACGACCTAAAGGATGTGTACTTTTAATAGATACCTACAATACTTTAAAAAGTGGATTACCAAAAGCAATTACGGTAGCCAAAGAAATGGAAGCTAGAGGAGAAAAACTACTTGGAGTCCGTTTAGATAGTGGTGATTTGGCATATTTATCTAAAAAAACGAGAGAAATTCTAGACGAAGCCAATTTAAGTTATGTAAAAATTGTAGCCTCTAATCAGTTGGATGAATATGTTATAAAAAGTCTTAAAGAGCAAGAAGCCCCTATCGATATTTTTGGTGTTGGAACTAATTTAGTTACAGGGAGCCCAGACGCTGCTCTAGATGGTGTTTATAAATTATCAGAGTATGATGGAGAACCAAGAATTAAACTTTCTGAAAATATTATAAAAGTATCGCTACCTTACAAAAAGCAGGTATATAGAATGTTAGATGATAAAAACATGTTTTATGGCGCTGATGCTGTAACTTTATATAAAGAAGGGGAAGTAGCAAAAATAGAACATCCTTTTGATGCTACAAAAGGATTAAATTTAGAAACTTTTAAGCAGGAAGCCTTACTTGAGAAAGTTATGGAGAATGGAAAAAAAATAGCTCCTTCTAGATCTGTTTCTGAAATTGCTGAATATTCTCAATCTCGTTTAGCACAACTTCCTAATGAATACAAACGTTTTCAAAATCCGCATATTTATAAAATAGGACTTAGTTTAAAATTAAAACAAGATCGCGATAAATTAGTTAATGAACATAAATTCTAAACAGAATCCTTTTAAGGTTATCATTTCTAGCATGATTATATATAAATTTCAACTAAAAAAATGACTTATGAAAACACTTCTTATAATAGATGTACAAAATGACTTTATGCCAACTGGATCGCTTCCTGTTCCTAATGGAGATAAAATAGTTTCAATTATCAATGAGATACAACCTAAATTTGATTTGGTGATTGCTACCCAAGATTGGCACCCAGAAGATCATATCAGTTTTGCTTCGAACCATAAAGGCTTATCTCCTTTTGATATAATTGAAATTAAAGGAATCTCGCAAACCTTATGGCCAAATCATTGTTTACAAGGATCTAAAGGAGCCGAATTACATCCTAAACTAAATACATTAAAATGTGAAACTATTTTTAGAAAAGGGACTAATAAGGAAATTGATAGCTATAGTGCCTTTTATGATAATGGACACCTAAAATCTACAGGATTAGCTGGCTATTTAAAAGAAAAAGGAACTACTGAGCTTTATATCTGTGGTTTAGCGGCAGATATTTGTGTTTATTATTCCATTCGTGATGCTGTTAAAGAAGGTTTTAACTGCTTTTTTATTGAAGATGCTTCCGAAGCACTAGACAATGAAGGTTTTAAGAAAATTAAAAAAGAAATGGTTGATATGGGAGTTAAAATTATTTCTTCCGAATTTATATAACGCCTTTTCTTAAAGAAATCACACTCTTTTAAACCCACCTGCAAGTGATTAAAACCTATGAAAAAGGACATTACACATTATTTTTGCTGATTTTTTTAAACCAAATAATAAAACCTGTTATTGGTAACGAGCATCCAACTAAACTAATCAGAAAATAAATAATAATGCTTGGCAAACCCATAATTTCGCCTGTATGTAATGGTTTTGCAATTAACTTAAATTGTTCGTGTAATGGTAAATTTGTAAATAGTTCTTGTTTTCTAACTTTACCATCAATTGAAAATTCTATTTTATCCGGAACATAAAAATGCAACAAGTTATCAGTATTCATTTTATTAATATTGATGCTTTTAGTATTTTCATTTGCTAGTTGAATTACTTTTGTTCCGTTATATTTTAAAACACTATCTGTTTTTATAAGCAACGTTTGTAAATCACTTTTTTGCTTTATAACCGTATTTTCTTTTGTTGATAAATCATCAAACAAAACATTAAAAGAACTTGATAAAGATGCTTTTAAAGCAATATTGGTATCTGATATTACAATAGAATCTCCGCCCAAACCGACAATTACAACATTTTTTACCCAATGAAAAGAAACATACAAACCGGTAACTGAAATAAAAAAAAGTAACAAAATAGAATAAAACCCTAAAACTCTATGCAAATCGTAATTTACACGATAAAACTTGGCATCAAGCTTTATTTTTAAACTTTTTTTAAGTTGATTTATCCTTTTTGGCAACCAGATTATAAAGCCAGAAAAGAGTAAGAAAATAAACATTAAAACAGCCACTCCGTTTATAAATTTACCAACATCACCAGCCAACAAAAACCTATGGACTTCTAAAATAAAATCAAAAAAGGCTATTGAATTTTGATTTTTAGTACCTAATAATTCACCAGAAATAGGATTGTAATATGCAGAAACTCCAATATTATTCCTACTAAATGATGAAACTAAAATACTTTTATTATTTTCCTTAAAAACAGTAATATTGGTTGCGCCACCAAACTGATTTTCGAAATTATTTAAAATAGTATCAATCGCTATTTTAGAACTATTATTTGATTTTATATAAACAACATCACTATCTATAAGGTTTTCTATTTGTGTTTTAAACGCATAAATACTTCCAGAAAGACAAACAATAAAAATTATCACAGACGATAAAAGTCCGAGCCACAAATGCAGCACGGACATGATATACTTAAATAAAGATTCTTTTTTTCTTCTTTTGCGAAGTAAATATTTGATCATATATTGTCTTTAAAAATTTCTAAAAACGATTATTCTTCGATTTTACCAACCTTATATTCGTCAACCAATTTTAAATATGTGTCAAACTGTTCTTCTGTCATCATCTTTTTAAAAGCAGCTCTTCTACTTACATCAATTTCTTTATGATACTGCATATAAACATCAAGTTTTCCATGATAATTATCGTGATTATCTCTTAAAACTGTAAAAAAAGTTTCATTTGCTGCATCGTATTTTACAGATTGCAAACTATCTAAATCCAATTCTTTCTTAATTAAAGACATATTGTATTTTTCTCTTCCGCCACGTTCTATGTTTACTTCTGTAAAATAAGTTGCGTATTGTTTGTCCTCTATAAACGCTTTTATTTTAGCATCTTGTTCTGCAAAAACTATTTTTTGTGCAGCCAAAGCAGCTTCTTTATTTCCGTTAGCATCTAACCAAGCTTGTTTTGCTTTTTCTGTATACTCCGTTGTAATTTTATCAAACTTTGTAGTTTGTTCTTCTGTCAATGCAATTTTAGATTTTATCATTGGATAATTAAACCTGCCTTTACTTTCTTTTTCACTACAACCAACAACAATTGTTAAGATTGCTATTATTAAAATTTTATTGATTAATTTCATCTTTATATTTTTTAATTGAACTCAACTATTTTTCTTTATTTATCTAGACTGTTAATCTAGTTTATCTTTTAAATAAACATTATCTGGATCTTGTTTTTGATGGATTGTATTTAAAATTATCGCATTCTCTTTTTCTTTTAATTTTATAGCTAAATCTACGACTCTGTCTATATAAGCTCCTTGAGGTTTTAGATTAAAACCTATATTTTTTGACAACAAATTATATTGTGTTTCTAATATTGAAGGATTTTTTACAAGCTCTTTTACATTTATTCTAAAACCATTAAATATCGTTCTTAATCCATCAATTAATGATGGCAATACAACACTTCCGTGATCTTCATCTTTATAAAATTTAACGTGATAATTTAAATTTTTAGGTGTAGTAATTTCCATTAATTCAAGTGCATTCTTTTTAGCTTCAAAATGAGCAAAATGTTGTTTGCTAGGTTCTTTTTGATTTCCTTTAGAATTTGCATTTGCAAAAAACAGAGAACTTCCTTTAAAATCTATTGTTTCTAAATTACTTTCCAACTTTTTTACAAGTACATTATCATCCCACCATAAACTTGGATCTATAATTAAATAAGCATTAAATTCTGAAGGATTTTTTAACAAGGTATTAAACGCAAACAAGCCACCAAATGAATGCCCTATAAGAATTTTATAATCTAATGTTCTATAAGTCTGATTAACTTTAGTAATTAATTCTTCTGTAATAAAAGACTCAAATTTCTTAGAACCTCCATTTTCATAAGATAAACTCGTAACTTTTGTAGGCGTTAAATCTCTAGATCTATTCGTGTTTTTTATTGCCACAATAATACATTCTGGCATTAATGGATAATATCCATCAGATAACTTTTGAACAATACCTGTGGTAACATTAAAAAATTTTTCTCCGTCTAAAAGATAAATAACGGGGTATTTTTGATTGGCAAAATTCTTATTTGAATAATTTTCTGGTAAAGACACCAAATATTCTCTTTCTTCATCTAATATTTTAGATTGTATGGTTTTTACCTCTCCAATCTCAATTTTTTGAGCTTGAGATAAAAAAGACATCAAACAAAAAGTAAAAACAATTATATTTCTCATATCTATGATATTTTAAAACAGAAAAGAGAACGCACAAACAACAACGCTCTCTTTTCAACATTTAATAATAATTAAAACAAACTATACGTAAGACCTAATCTAAAGTTAAAAGGTTTTTGGGGTATTCCGTAACCATTGTAATATTCTTTATCAAAAATATTATCTGCCTTAAAACTTACTTTATAATTGTCTTTTTTGTAAAATACAGTAGCATCTACCGTTGTATAAGCTTCTGAACCAAAGTTATTAGTTGTACTGTTATAAATTTCGCTCATATGATTAGCTCCTACTCCAAAGCCCAAACCTTTTGCACTTCCTTTTAAAGCTTGGTAACTTAACCAAAAGTCCCAAACTGTTTCTGGCGTATAACTTAAACTGTTTCCTAAAACAGCTTCATTACCAAAACTTACTTTTTCTAAAGTAGCATTGTTTTTAGTATACCCTGCAACAATATTTAAACCAGGTAATGGATTTGCAATTAAATCAATTTCAAAACCTTTACTCAATGTTTCTCCTGTTTGAGAGCTAATTCCGTTTTCATCTACAATAATATCGTTATCAATATTAATGTTGTAATAACTAATTGTACTTAATAATTTACCATTAAAGAAATCTAGTTTTGTACCAACTTCAAATTGTTTTGCTCTTTCTGGATCCCAAGTAATAATTTCTCCATTTCCGTTATCTGAAGGTGCATTATTGTTTAATCCGTCCATATAATTTACAAATAATGATGCTTTATCATCAAATGGATTATAAGCGATACCTAATTTTGTGCTTAATGCATTTTGATTGTATCCGTTAGTTCCTTCTACTCCATTAGATACTGTGTTACTAGACATAAAACGATCGAAACGTAACCCTCCTGTAAGCGTTAATTGTTTGTTTATGGTTATGGCATCAAAAGCATAAAACCCTAAAGTTTGAAATTTAGTAATTGTTTTATTTTTTGTTCCATCAGCTATATTTGTTTCAAATTGGTCGTTTGTTAAACCTGTAATTACAGGGTTTGTAGTATCTACAGCATCAATTGCATTCCAAACTCCGGTACGTTGTGTGTCATCTAAATTATTTAAATAACTAATACCTGTAACAAATTTATTATCAACTTTATTACCTTCTACAACATTTAAAAAGTCTTGTTGAATATGTGTATTTTGAGTTTCTCTTGGGTCTAATTGTAAGTAAAATCTATTAACAGTTGTTGCATCTCCCATTACTACTCTTAAATAATTAGCATCTGTAAATGAACTTGCTTTTGTAAAGTTAGTTTTTGATGTCCAAGTATCAGATAATTTATAATTCATGTTTATTTGAGATACTAAAGAAGAAAAATAACCAGCCATTTCATTGGTACCATAATTGGTATTAAAGTCCCAGTTTAAATCATCCCAAGAATTTACAGTATCAGAAATTAATGCTCCAGATACACCTCTTGCAAAATTTAAATTACGTTTACTTTGGTTGTATTCTAGATTTGCTTTAATTGTTAATTTGTCTGACAACTCAAAAGTTAAAGAAGGCGCCAACATAAACTCTTTTATAATTCCTTGGTCTTGAAAACTAGCTTCATTATTATAAGCTCCATTAAACCTAAAGAAAACACTTTCTTCTTTGTTTAAAACTGTGTTATAATCTATGGTTGCTCTATTTAAATCGAAACTTCCTGCGATGTAACCTAAATCTAATTTTTCGCCATTATAAGCTTGTTTTGTTACTTTATTTACAACACCACCAAAGTTGGCAATATTATTAACATTAGCTCCATAAAATAAAGAAGCAGGTCCTTTTATCAGTTCTATTCTTTCTATATTTTGAGGATCAATTGGAGCCTTTACCCAAGCAATTCCGCCATTTCTTAAATGTACGTCAGATCTAAAACCTCTTAAAAACACACTCACATTACCATCATTAGATTGTACATAACCTCCGCCAGTAATACTTTTAAAAGCAGAAGCTAAATCTGTATTTACTTGTTCTTTTAACAACGCATTTGTTACTACTGAATAAGATTGTGGATTGTTACTATTCTTTAACGGAACCTTTGCAACATATTCAGATTCCTTATGTGCAAATTGATTTAAACGTTCTGCAATAATTACAACTTCATTTAATTGCTCTTGATTTTCATCTAACTGAACATCATTTATTTTAGTTTCTAGAGAATTTACTTGAATTTGAATGCTTTTACTGTGCATTCCTATTAATGAAAACTCTAAAGTATAATCTCCGTAAGGAATATTTTTTAAAGAATATTTTCCATCAAAATTTGTAGTAGTACCAAATTTAGTCGACTTAATAATTACATTTATAAAAGATGCTGGGTTTCCATCTGATGTTATTACTTTACCTGAAACACTGCCTGTGCTTTGTTGAGCATAGGTTGAGCTTATTAAAAACAACGCAATAATTGTTTTTAGAATTTTTGATATTTGCATAATATTAATTGATTTTTATTTTTTAAGATTTAAAAATGAAAGTGTATTCTTAATATAAAATTAGATACCTTAATTTTTTACTGTTCTTATTTAGACTAATTATTAATAATGTTTTATTTTTGCGCAAATTTAGATAAGTAAAAATCTATTACTATAACGCAAAAGGTTTTTTAATCAACGAGAAAAGAAGAAATGAAAACAACACTAAAAAGTTCTATTTTTGATAAAAACATATTAGTAAAATCATTTCAAAAAAATTTTAAAACATCAAATTATACAGAAAAAACAACTGAAATAAATAACAATAGTATAAAAGGAACACAAACAGAAATTTGTATTAATGGTTTAAGAATTATAATAAGAGATCTTAAAACAAAAGAATATAATATAGAGGTACAGCATGATTTTCCTTTATATAAATTACAATTTGAAATAGAAGGTCATAGCCATTATGTACCTTTAAATTCATCGCAAACAGAAATTTTTATTCCAAATGCGCATTATAATTTATTTTACTTACCAGAAGTTAATGGTACTTTAAATTATAAAACAAAAAGGAGAAAAACCTTAGAAATACTTTTTACAGAACAATATCTAAAAGATATTATTGGTACTAATTTTAAACAAATACTACACAAAATAGGTACAGCCATCTCTAATAAAACAGCCTTTTTATTATGGGAAAAAAGTAAACCTATATCAATTGAATTAAAAAGCCACATTCATCAAATTGTTAATTGTAAGTATCCTGATGATTTAAAAAAAGCATATTTAGAAGCAAAAATCAACGAATTATTAATACAGTTATTAGCCAAAACTAATGAAAATAATTACGAAGAAGAAAATAGCCTTTTACCTATAGAAGATTATAAGAATATTCTAAAAATAAGTGAATACATACATATAAATCTAGAAAAATCTTTAACAATTACTGAATTAGCTGCAACAATAGGAGTAAATACATCTAAACTTAAACATGATTTTAAAGTAATATATGATACCACAATTTTTAAGTATATAACTAATATTAGAATGGAAAAAGCAAAAGAATTAATCCTAGAAAAAAATTACAATGTAACAGAAGCGGCGTATAAAGTAGGCTACAAACATGCACAACACTTTACAGTTGCATTTAAAAAGATTTATGGTTATTTACCTAGCAAACTAACAGATTTTAACACTTCTCAAGAAGGTAAATATAAGAACTTAAATAACTTTTAAAAAAAATAAAACTTACTAAAAAAACACCTAAACTAACTATTAATCCTCTACAAAATCTAAATCTAGCACATTAAAGTTATTGGCTGCTTTAACTAATAAAGTAGAGCCAATAGTCTCGAACAAGTCGTTTGTTTTAAGAATAAATTGAGTTTGTTTTTCAATTTTATAATTAGGAATTCCAATAATTGTTAAATCTGTAGATTTAGAGTATTGTTTTATTAAATCATAAAAAGAGGTTTGATCTATAACATTTTCTACAATTACAATTTCTACTAGCACTCTAAGGTCTTCTACTAATTCAGATATTTTTGCATGAATAGCAGCCGGATTCACATTATTATTATCTACAAATAAAACACGAATAGAAGTTTGATTCCATTTTGGAGCAGCAATAATAAAACGAGCAATATTTAGCATCATTTCAGCATTCTTACTATCGGTTTCTCGCCACCATAAATCTATTGTTTTATACCTTCCAAATTTCGACTTTCTATCAAAATCTAAATACAATAAGTTATAATCTAAATAAAGCAAAGTTTCCGTCATTTCTGCATATTCCGAAGAGCCTTCTAACCCTTTTGGCCATCCCATCATAATCGTATTCGGTTCTACCCCAGAAAAGCCAAAAGTAGTAGCAATATTGGTAATTCCTTTATATAAATTATCAACTTTTACTTGTCTAGCAAAAATACCTAACTCATTATAGATGTCTTCTCTAACAACCTGATCTCTTTTTTTTAAAGGAATTTTATTCTCTTTGTCTATAATCAACTTAAAGTTAGTAACCACGCCAGTTTTACCAGAAACGGCTTTACTTAATTCTAATAAATATCCTTGATGCTCACTGCTACCGCTAAAAAGAATAATATTTGGGTTCCAATTAGTATCAATATCATGTTTTGTATCAATCTTCATCAAGCCTTTATTCACCACATTTTCCCAAACGCTTTTCCAGATATCTGTAGAATTAATTTTTACTTCCTTTCGTTGCAACATAAAATACAATCCTCCAATTACAGCTAAAGCCCCAATCATAGCAATCATGTCTAATTTAAACATCACTCCAAAACAAGCCACAACACCCACTAACCCAATCCACCTTTTAATTTTAAAAGTGGGTTGAAAATCTGGATTTGCCCAACTTTCTAAAAAATAAGAAAGATTAATAAAACCATAAGCAGTTAAATAAAACATAGAAACCACACGAGCAATAACATCTAATTCACCTATTAAAATTCCGGCTTCAGCTATTAAAAACACCAATAATAATGCATTTACTGGCTCATTATTTTCACCTCTTCCCTTTGCAAAAAAGCGAGGTGTAACTTTATCTAAAGACATGGCTTGTAAAATTCTTGGACCACCTAAAATTCCGCCTAAAGCGGATGACAATGTTGCTCCCCAAACACCAGCAATTACGGCAGGAGCAAAAAAGGCTATTTTCATTAAAATATTATAATCTGATTTTAAAACATCAGAATCAATTGTGTACGCAATAAAAACAGCCAATACTAAATACACAATTAAACCAACTCCAATAGCAAGTAAAGTACCTTTAGGTATAGAGTTTTTAGGATCTTTTAAATCTCCACTCATTGCTATTCCGGCAGTAAAACCAGTAACTGCAGGGAAAAATATGGCAAAAACAACTTCTAAAGGAACCGATCCTTCCGTAGAAAACATAGATACCGTTTGTGGTGTAAAGTTGTGTGACCCAAAAAAGATGGAAACAATTGATAATACAATGGCTGCCAAAATAAAATACTGAGATTTTAAAGCTACAGAGGTGCTTATTAAAGCCAAAGCAGTAAGTAAAAATAAGGCAATAGTACCTGTAATTCTAAAATCATTTATCTCCATTCCGAAGCCTAAATAACTATTAAAGCTTTCTGCAAAACCTATTAAATATAATGCAATGGAAAAAGCAGTCCCCACATACAAGGCAATACCAATTGAACCACCAATTGGAACGCCCATACTTCTAGAAAGGACGTAGTAAATTCCGCCTGCTCCAATTTTTTTATCAGTGGCAACAGAAGACACACTAAGACCCGTTGAAATAGAAATAACATGTGCAATTACAATAATTAAAATGGCACCTAACAAACCTGCGTTTCCAACTACCCAACCCAAACGCATATACATAATTACACCTAAAATGGTAAGTAATGATGGTGTAAAAACACCTGCAAATGTGCCGAATTTTTTAGTTTTTGACATTTCTTAAATCCTGTTTATTAAAATAAAGTAATCTACATACGATTATTTGTATTCATCGATTTTCTCTAATTGCAAGATATTAATAATTACTCAGCCTAAAAACTAAGTTAACATTGCATATTCTAACCAAATTATTTAATGAGATTTAAAAAAATAAACTTTTAAAGTTTCTAAAGTCTAACTTCTCTTTTTTTATCATCACCAAGTGGTTGATAATTGTGTAAAAATATAATCTCTTATTATTTATTTAACCTATTTTTTATCAGCTTAAGAACAATTAACCCTAATATTCCTCCTAAAAGTGAGACGATACAATTTATGCTAAAAAGTACTCCATTAAATGCTTCGTTTTGCATTATCGATTGCGGATTAAAGCCTAATCTCCCAAATGATTTAATAAAAAAAACACTACCAAAAACGCCTGCTATTGTATTGCCTACAATACCAAATGAATATTTTTTAAACAGCATACCAAAACCTATCGCTCCAATTATTCCTAATAAAATACTCTGTAAAGAAATTAATGTTTCTGTCATAATATTAGATTTAGACTAATGGCCGTAATCCATTTTATCAACTTTACCACCCTTTAATCTTTTTTGGATAATTGCGTAAATTACAACCAAGATAATACCAATAATACCCCAAATAAATGCCACAGACAAACCATATTCTGGTGCCGCAGTATTGTATATAGTAAGTGGCTCGTGAACATCATTAATAGAAGGCAAAATAACAGGAAATAAAGAAGCCAAAGAAGAGGTGATTCCTCCTAATATTAATAAAGTTGATAGCCAAAAGGCATGTACATCTTTTTTAATTTTTTTGATAAAAAATAAACCAACTAATCCCGTAAAATACAGCATCGGGAATACTAATAAATAAGGTTTATCTACAAAATTATTTAAAGAGTCTGGATTTACAATTTGCCAAACTGCTACCGAAAAAATGGTAAGAATTGTTAAAACAATATTCAACTTAAAAATAACACCTTTCAATTTTAAATTGATAGACGAATTTGTTTTTAAAATTATCCAGTTAGCGCCGTGTATTGCCAAAGTAACTACAGAAATTAAACCTATAATAATAGTAAACCAATCGATAACTCCTGGATGTTCTGTTAGAGGACTAAAACTACTATCCCAAAGTGGTAAGAAAAAATAATGTCCTTCATACACAGAAACTCCGTTTTCTACGCCACCTAAATTTACACCTCTCACAATATTCCCTAGAGCAATCCCAAAAAATAAGGCCAGTAATAAACTAGAAACTCCAAAAGAAACATCCCAAATATCTTTCCACATCTGATATTTAAATTGACTTCTAAATTCAAGTCCAATTGCTCTAAAAATAATCAACCATAAAACGATGATTAAGGGCAAGTAGAATCCGCTAAATACAGAAGCATAAAACGTAGGAAAAGCCATAAAAAGCATTCCTCCTGCAGCTACTAACCAAACCTCATTAGAATCCCAAAATAAACCTGCAGATTTTGTAATTACTTCTTTATCCTTTTCTTTTTTAGCAAAAAATAAATGAATAATTCCTGTTCCGAAATCATATCCGTCTAAAACAAAAAAGATTCCTAAAACAGTTGCTATTATAATGTACCAAAATATTTCCATCGTTTAATGTTTTTGAAGTTTAGGACCTTCGTTAATCGTTTTACCTACTAAAACTAAAAATAATAGTCCTAATAGCATGTATAAAGCAACAAAACCTAATAAGGTAAATAAGGTGTTCCCAGAGGATACGGTTGGCGAAACACCATCGCTTGTTTTTAGCAATCCGTAGACTAAATAAGGTTGTCTCCCCAATTCTGCCGTGTACCAACCCGTAAGGTTAGCAATGTATGGAAACGGAACCAAAAACATAATAAACCAAAGCAATGGTTTAAAAGTATATAGTTTTTTTCGCCATAAAAAGAAAAGTGCCAAAGCCATAACCCCAATAAATATAGTACCTAAACCAACCATTATGTGATACGAATAATACAGCGCCGGAATATTATCTGGTAATTCTTCTTTTTTAAATTGATCCATTCCTGGAATTTGCTTGTTCCAATCTTGATGGGTTAAAAAACTTAAGATATTAGGAACTGCAATTTTATTGTCTAATTTTTTTTCGACCATATTTGGCTGTCCAATCAACACAATTTCTGCTCCAGCTTCTTCTGTTTCAAAAATCCCTTCCATGGCAGCAAAAGCCGCTGGTTGATATTTTGCAACATTTTTAGCATTCCAATCTCCAGTAGGGAAAGCCACTAAAAGGCTAGAAACTAATCCGAAAATTATACCGGTTTTTAAGAATAATTTTCCGTATTCAACTTGTTTTTTTCTTAAAATATAAAAAGCACCAATACTGGCTACCACAAAAGATGAGGTTACCACAGATGCCATTTGATTGTGTAAAAAAGCAGGTAACAACCAAGGATTGGTAAAAAGAGCAGAGAAATTTTCTAATACAAATTTTCCGTTTTCTAAAATCTCATAACCTACCGGATGCTGCATCCAAGCATTAGTAGCAAGAATAAACCAACCACTTGCCCAAGAACCTAAAAACACCAAAAAGCCTGTTAAGAAATGGAGTTTTTGTCCCATTAATTTTTCACCAAAAATAAAGAGTGCTAAAAAGGACGATTCTAAAAAGAAAGAAAACATCCCTTCCATGGCTAAAGTCTGACCAATAATTCCACCTGTAAGCTCAGAAAATTTTGCCCAATTGGTACCAAATTGAAATTCCATTGGAATCCCTGTAATAACACCCATTGTAAAGTTAATTGCAAAAATCTTCATCAAAAATTTTGCAGCATTGTTATATTGTTCATTGTTATTTCTTAGATATTTCCATTTATAATAGACTATCAATAATGAAAGTCCCATTGTTAATTGCGGAAATATATAGTGAAAGGTGATAGTAAATGCAAACTGCAACCTATCATAAAAGAGCATGTCTTCCATATTAAAAATACTTGTTATATTTATTAAGATCTACAAAAATATACATTACCATACGTTCCCTATGTAACATAAGTAGCTAAACCCATATTTTTACATTGGTAAATTTAAGAAAACAAGAACACATAGAAGCCTCTAATATTTAATATTACTTTAACATGATTGGCTACAAGAGGTACGTCTGTTAGGCCTTATTTTATTTATGTTTGTATGCCTTGTAAAGGTAAAATATTCAGTATAAATTATAGTGAGAAAGAAATAAGTTTTATTAAAAAATATTAAAATGAAAAAAAATAAAAACACCAAGAAAACGTGGATTCAGAACGGAGTTTTTGTATTAATACTTATTACGCTTTACGCTACAGGTTTGCATACAGAAGTAATTGGTTTTGCACAACGAGGCGTATTGGCTACTGGCATAATGAACCCTGATGTAAAGGAAATCACAAACAAAAAAAACTCTAAAACTATTTCTAAATACACAAAGGCTGATTTAAATATAAAGTTGATAGATAGACATGGTAAAATTATTTCTTTAGCAGACTTAAAAGATAAAGTAATATTTCTAAATTATTGGGCAACCTGGTGTCCTCCTTGTATTGCTGAAATGCCAAGTATCAGTAAATTACATAAAGAAATGGGTAATGATGTTGCTTTTATCCTCTTGTCTTTCGATAAAGATTTTGAAACTGCAAAGGCTTTTAATAAACGAAAAGATTATAATTTACCAATTTATACGCTTGCTAGTAATTTACCTACAATGTTACAATCATCTGCCTTACCAACAACTTATATCATTGATAGTGACGGAAATATTGTATTAACACATGAGGGAATGGCCAATTACAACACAGATGAATTTAGAGTATTTTTAGAAAATCTAAAATAAATTCATATTTCCCAAAATACACTTTTTAGATTGTTGTTTTATTATTTCTTTACAAACTTCACAAACAATTCCATTTTTTGTCTGTTTGGATAAGAATTATAACATGTTGTAAAAATATCTAGATTAAAATAGGAATCAAAGTACGTAATATACTCTTCTTTACTTCCACCAAAAGGTGGATGGTGATCATTTAATTTTGCATCAAAAAGCAATCCTACTAACTTCCCTTTTTCACCTAACAAATGGTTCATTTTTAACGCATACTTTTCTCTTAAATCAGGATGTATTGCACAGAAAAAAGTTTGTTCAATGATCAAATCAAAAGTTTGATCTAATTCAAAAAAATCACCCAATATTAATTGTGATTCCGGAAAGCCTGGAACCCTATTTTTAATATTTACCAAAGCACTTTTAGCTAAATCTATTACATAAACATTGGTAAAACCGTTGTTAAAAAGATATTCTGCTTCGTAAGAATTTCCACCGCCTGGAATTAAAATTTTTAAGTCTTTGTTCGTTAATTGATCAAAATATGTTTTTAAAGGAGGAGAAACAGCTCCTAAATCCCAACCAATTTTGTTTGTTTGATACTTGTTTTCCCAAAAATCTTCAGATAAGTTCATATTTTAGCTTATTATAATCATAATTTAACAGAATGATGACAATCATTTTCCTACCAACAAAATAGAGTTTATATTTGCAACGTAGTTAATAATAAACACTTTTTATGAAAACTTTAGTTAGTGCAAAAAAAAACCTCAACAAAAAAGGATTTTTAGATATTGAAACTCCTAATATTGATTATGTTGAGGAGATTTTGAAACTAAAAAAGGAGAAGAATGCAGTTATCTTAGCGCATTATTATCAAATAGATGAAATTCAAGAAATTGCAGACTTTGTTGGTGATAGTTTGGCTTTAGCACAACAAGCTGCTAAAACAGATGCAGACATTATTGTTTTTGCAGGAGTTCATTTTATGGCAGAAACCGCAAAAATATTAAACCCTACTAAAAAAGTTTTATTACCAGACTTATTAGCTGGTTGTTCTTTGGCAGATTCTTGTCCGCCAGAACAATTTTCAGAATTTAAAAAGAAACACCCAGATCACTTAGTTGTTACGTATATAAATTGCTCTGCAGAAATAAAAGCTTTAAGCGATTACGTTTGTACCTCTTCTAACGCTAGAAAGATTATTGATTCTATACCACAAGACCAACCTATTATTTTTGCTCCGGATAGAAATTTAGGAGCTTACTTAAATAAAGAAACAGGAAGAGATATGTTACTTTGGGATGGCGCTTGTATGGTTCATGAAGCTTTTTCTATGGAAAAACTGATTGACTTATATCAAGAACACCCAGATGCAGAATTAATTGCGCATCCAGAATCTGAAGCACACATGCTTAAAGTAGCCAAATATATTGGTTCTACTTCTGGTCTTTTAAACCATGTAAAAAATAGCGATAAAAAGAAATTTATTGTTGCTACAGAAGCCGGAATTTTGTTTCAGATGTTACAAGAAAATCCTGATAAGGAAATAATTCCTGCTCCAGCAAAAGAAGATAATACTTGTGCTTGTAGCGAATGTGCTTATATGAAAATGAATACAATGCAAAAATTGTATTTATGTTTAAAACACGAATTACCAAATATAGAAGTAGAAGCAGAATTATGCGAAAAAGCAATAATTCCTATCAACAGAATGCTAGAACTTTCTAAATAACGCCTTAAAATGTTACCTGATAAAAACATAATCTCTACCGATTTTTTAATAATCGGTTCTGGAGTTTCTGGATTAACTTTTGCTTTAAAAGTTGCTCTAGAACACAAAGACGCTAAAGTTGTTATTGTTACTAAAGACAAACAAAGCGAATCTAACACAAAATACGCCCAAGGTGGTATTGCTACCGTTTATAATAAAACTGTTGATACCTTTAAACAACATATAGAAGACACTTTAATTGCAGGTGATGGTTTATGTGACGAAGAGGTTGTTAAAATGGTTGTTAGAGATGCTCCAGAAAGATTACAAGAATTAATAGATTGGGGAACAAAGTTTGATAAAAACGAAAAAGGAAATTATGATTTAGGTAGAGAAGGCGGACATTCTCAAAACAGAATTTTACATCATACAGATATTACAGGTGCAGAAATTGAACGTGCTTTATTAGCACAAGTAAATGCACAACCAAATATAGAATTTCTTACCTATCATTACGCGATAGATTTAATTACAGAACATCAAACTAAAAAGACTAAAACAAAGCGAAATGGCAAAATTTCTTGTTATGGTGCTTATGTTTTAGATATTAAAGAAGATAAAGTAAAAACCTTTGTAAGCAAGTTTACACTTTTAGCATCTGGAGGAAATGGGCAAGTTTATGAAACTACTACAAACCCTACTGTAGCAACTGGAGATGGAATAGGAATTGCATACCGGGCAAAGGCAGAAATTTCTGAAATGGAATTTATACAGTTTCATCCAACAGCGTTGTACAACCCAGGCGAATATCCTGCCTTTTTAATATCCGAAGCTGTGCGAGGATTTGGTGCAAAACTAAGAAATTACAATGGTGATTTTTTTATGCATAAATATGATGAAAGAGAAGAATTAGCCTCTAGAGATATTGTTGCAAGAGCCATTGATAATGAATTAAAAAAGAGTGGAAAGCCTCATGTATATTTAGATTGCACTAATTTAGACATGGTAAAATTTAAAGAGCATTTTCCTAATATAACAGAAAAATGTGCATCTTTAAATATTGATGTAACCAAAGACTATATTCCTGTAGTGCCAGCGTCTCATTACATTTGTGGTGGTGTAAATGTGAACAAAAAAGCAAAAACATCTATCAAGAAATTATATGCTTGTGGAGAAGTTACAAGAACAGGTTTACATGGTGGAAATAGATTGGCTTCTAACTCTTTATTAGAAGGCTTGGTATATGCTCATAATGCCTTTTTAAGTGTTTCTAAAAAATACAATAAAGCCAAAACACCAAAAGACATACCTGTTTGGAATGATAATGGTGTTATTAAAAACATGGAAAAAGTATTAATTACACATGATAGAAATGAAGTAAAAACTATTATGACTAATTATGTAGGTATCGTACGTTCTAACGAGCGTTTGCTTCGGGCAGAAAAGCGTTTAAAAGTACTTTATGAAGACAACAAACGCCTTTATGACCATTCTGAACTTTCTATAGATTTATGCGAGCTAAGAAACTTAATTACAACAGCATATTTAATTACCCAATTCTCTAAAAAGAGAACCGAAAATTGTGGTGGTTTTTATAGTTTAGATTGTATTTCTAAATAAAAGAAGCTGTCTAAAAAAGGTTTAAAAAACTTAACTTTTTCAAAACATCAACTTAATTAAGTTCTACCTTTATAAGAACTTGAAATCAATTTAGATTGACAAAAACGTCCTTTTTGGAAAACTATTTCTAATCAACCTAGTATTAAATTACTACTTACCACTGTTATTTATAATAGTGATTAACTGGTTTTTAGGTACTGCACCAGATTGCCTCCAAACTTGTTTGCCAGACTTGTATAAAATTAAGGTTGGTACACCTCTAACTTCATATTTTGCAGCTAACGATTGGTTTTTATCAACATCTATTTTAACAATAGAAACTGCATCACCTAATACATCTTTTACTTCTTTTAAAATTGGACTCATGGTTTTACAAGGTCCACACCATTCTGCGAAAAAATCTACTAAAACAGGTTTATCTTGATTTATAATTTCTGAAAAATTGCTCATGCCTAAGAACTTTATATGATTATTTATTAAATGTAATACTCCAAATTCCTCTCACTTGATTTTCACTATATCCAATCGCCAAATCCTTTGGATAAAACTTGTCTATTTGGGCTAATGTAGTGCTTTTAATATCTGAAGTTGGTGTACCATGACATTGCAAACACATACTATTTGTTTTAATTGGGTAATAAAACTTAACATTTTCTGCAGATTCAACAACAATGGGTTCTGACTCTTTATTTGCTTTAGCCTCTTCTTTAAAAATATTAATATAACCTTTTTCTAAAGTGTTTGCAACATTTTTAATATTTCTTGGTTTGTCAGAGACTCTTTTTATGGTTGCTTTATATACAACAGACATACTATCTGTTAAAGGAAAAGCTTGCACATTACAAAAATTTAATGCTGCCAGAGTTCCTTTTTTTTGAATTGTCCCCATTAAGTTTTTACCCAAAACACTTTTGGTAGCTAATGCATACTTCAATCCTTTTTCACTGTAAGATAGTTTTTTTAAATTAGTACCTTGACCTTGCTGTTGCCTTTGCATTCGTTTTCCATTACCGCCTCCGTTTCCATGTTGTTGATTATAATGTTCGTCAAACCCTTCTGGTTTTTCAATATCAAACTCAAACATATAATCTGCAATTTCTTTGATCGTTTCTTCAGGAAAAACTTGTTTTGGCATTACTCCAAAACGTTTTACAGCCCCATACATTTTAGCATTTTCTTCCGTTGGATTTTTAACAAAATCTTGTATTGACTTAATAAATGCTTCTTTAGAGCTATTACTCATTAAGTAACGCTTTTTTATAGCAATCATTGGTGGTGCTATTCTATTATCTTCTATGGTTGTTGGGTTGTGGCAAACATAACAGTTTGTTTCTAGTAACTTTTTACCGGCATGTTCTTGAGTTTCTAAGACACCGTTTTTCTTAGAATAAGTGTTTTTTTTAGAATCTTTACAACCAAAAAACAAGACAATTACGACGATTGATATAAGAGATTTCATTATTTTTATTACAAAAATAAGACACCACTTTAAATTACACAGTAACTAATGTTACAGTTCTAAAACCTTAATACTATTTCTAAATAATTGAATTTTACTTTCATTTTCTAACTTTTTAAGTAATCTAGAAATTACAACTCTAGAAGTATGTAAATCTTCAGAAATTTGTTTATGGGTAACATTTAAAACATCATTATGGGTAACCATTGCCTTATCTTTAAGATATTTAAAAAGGCGTTCGTCCATTTTTAGAAAAGCAATAGTATCTAAAGCTTCTAAAAGCTCATCCATTCTGTTATGATATGTTTGTAAAATATAAGATTGCCAAGTTTTATATTTCCCTAACCATTCTGCCATTTTTTCTTTTGGCAACATAATTAATTCAACATTTGTTTCTGCTACCGCTCTAATCTTACTCTTTGTTTGCCCCATACAGCAAGAAAGTGTCATGGCACAAGTATCTCCTTTTTCTAAATAGTATAAAACAATCTCATCTCCTTTTTCATCTTCTCTAAGAATTTTAATGGCTCCAGAAATTAATAAAGGCATCGATTTAATATAATCTCCAACTTCTATAATAGTTGTATCTTCTTTAAAGCTTTTAGAAACGCCTAATTTTTCTATTTCTAAAATTAAATCTTCCTCAAAAAGGTAACCAAAATTAATCTCTAAATTACTTGTCATTATACTTTATTTTTCACCTATAAAAATAGTGAAACCTATTGTAAAAATAAAGTATATTCTAGTTTATTGCAACAACAAAAGCCCAAGATAAACTTAGGCTTTTATTAATATTAGGGGGGAAATAAAATTATTTGGCTTTTTTATCTGTGCTCATTAATAAGTAAACGGCTACAACTAGGCCAACAACAACCAATGCAAAAATGCCTATCATAATGGTACCATTTACCCAAGAAACTTGTGGTATATTTAAAAAGCTCATATTCATCTAATTTTAAACTCAAAAATAAAACATTAAGTTACTTTAAAATATGACCAAAATCAGTTTTTAAAAATTGACATTTAAAATATCTCCACTTAATTGTAAAAGTTGTAATTCAATTAATTTTGCATCAAATTTAGCATTGTTAAAAGCTGTTTTAGAATTTAGTAAATTAATTTGTGCTTGCCTAAATTCTATAGATGTTATTTGTCCCAATTTATAACGCTCTGTACTTCTATCAAAATTATTCTGTGTAGTTGATACATTTTTTTCTTGTGCTGATAAAATAAATAATTGGTTTTGATAATTCTCCCAAGTATTTTTCAGATTATTATTGATGGTTACTTTTTGTTGTTCTAATAATATTTGCTGATTTTCTAAAGCAATTTTAGCATTTGCAACATTAGTTTTTGTACTTCCACCATCAAACAAATTCCAAGACAAACTTAAACCTGCATTTAATCCGTTAGATGATGTAGATTTTGGCTGAAAGGCATTGGCAAGGTTTTCGTTATCATTCTGGTTCCAACCATAAGATGTATTTAAAGCTAAAGAAGGTAAATAATTAGCCTTATTTACTTTAATGTTAAACTCGCTAATAGCAATGTTTTTTTCATTTTGTTTAAGGGTAGAATTATTAGCAATTGTTTTTTGCTGGAGCTCTTCTAAATTCATCATTTTATTAAAACTAACCTCCGTTTCAACATTATAAGTTACTGCTTTTTCAATTCCTAAAATAATGTTTAAACCACGTTTGGCATTGCTTAATTGCTGTTTAGCACTTATTAATGTAATGCTATCATTATTTACATCTACCTCTGCATTTAACAACTCTAACTTAGTTGATTGCCCGTATTCGTATTGATATTTTGCACGCAGTAAACGTTGTTTAGAAATAGACAATGCCTCGTCTAAATTTGTCTTATTTTCTGATAACCTTGCAATTTGAAAGTATGAGGTAAACAATTGTAAATAGGTGTTTTCGATCGTTTCTCTAGCTTGTAATTCGGTTAAATTATAGGTTTCTTTTAATTGCTGATAATTGTATTTTCTTCCCAATCCATCAAAAAGAATATAATTTAAACCAATACTTGCGTTATAAGACTTAGTTACAGCACCTGTAGTAGATGTTGCTGCGCCCGTTTGTGGTGTGTTGGTTTGATTATTATTGCTATAATTTGCTCCCGAAGAAACCGTTGCCGTTGGCAAAAAACCAGTATTATAAATACTTTTATTGTTTTTTGCAACTTCTAAATTATTGTTCGCAATTTTAATTCCGAAGTTATTTTCTAAGGTAATTTCTAGTGCTTCTTTTTTGCTTAAAATCTCTTGCGAGATTCCTTGTAAAGTCGATAAAAACCCGACTATTAATATGGTATTTCTAATGATCTTCATGTTCGTCGAATTTAGATTCTATAACAGCTCTTTCTACCTCTTCTTTATTTACTTTATCTCCTGTTTTTAGCCATTTAAGTCCAACTTTTACAGAATTAGAAACAGACAATAATAATGGTAACATTACCAAGGTTAAAATGGTTGCAATTGCTATTCCGTAAGAAATAGAAATTGCCATCGGAATTAAAAATTGTGCCTGTCTACTTTTTTCTAACATTAAAGGGGCTAAACCAGCTACTGTGGTTAAAGAAGTTAAGAAAATTGCTCTAAAACGAGATTGACCAGCCAAAACTAAAGCGTCATCAAACAACATTCCTTCTTTTAAATAACTATTAAATTTCCCTATTAAAACTAAACCATCATTTACCATAATACCTACTAGTGCAATAATACCCAACCAAGATAAAATGTTGATTGGAAAATCGTGAATATAATGCCCTAAAACAACCCCAATCATACTAAAAGGAATCATTATAAGTAATAATAGTGGCTGACTGTAAGAACGAAATGTAAACGCTATTACAATATAAATTAAGCCTAAAATAATCCACTTTAACCATTCTAAAGAATCTATGGTTTTTTGGGCCTCTCTATTCTGACCTTCGTAAAGAGGAGATACAGAATGATATTTAGAAATTATTAACGGCATTACACGTGTTTTAATATCATCTAAAATTTCAGTTGCACTTTCTTTTGGATCTTTCAAATCTGCAGAAACTTGAATTTCTCTTTTTCCATTTAAATGATTTATAACAATATCTCCTCTTTTAATTTGATAATTTCCAATTTCTGAAAACGAAATTCTTGTTCCGTTTGGAGCTACAATTTGCATATCATCTAAGTTTTTAATAGAAGATCTATCTTTTCTATTATAACGCACCCAGACTTTAATTTCGTCTTGTCCTCTTTGAAAACGCTGTGCTTGAAATCCAAAGAAACCATTACGAATTTGCGCCATTACAGATTGTAAATTTAAGCCTAAAACATATGCATTGTCTTTTAAAGTAATGCTTACCTCTTTAATTCCAGCAGGATCATTATCGGAAATATCTTTTAATAAAGGATTATTTTCTAACTCTAGTTTTAATTCTGCTTTTGCGGCTTTTAACTCTTCAATATTATTTCCTAATAAAGAAACTGCAACTGGACTTCCTCCAAAATTACCACCAGAACCAAAAATTAAACTTTCTACACCGTACACTTTTCCTACTTTTTCTCTAATAGAATTTGTTATTTCTGGTGATGAAAACTCTCTACTTTCTCCTGCTAATAAATTGATATTTAAAGTAGCATTCGCACTACCGGGACCAACTCTTTTTATGATATTTTGTACAACTTGCTCGTTTCCGGATTGTTTTGCTGTATATTCTTTATTTATCAACCAAACTTTTTCTTCAATTTTAGAAATTATAGAATCCGTAATTTGTTCGTTTGTACCTTGGGGCATTTTTAAGGTTACTTGTATTTTATCACTTGCAATAGAAGGAAAAAAAGATGTTCTTACAATTCCGCCACCAATAGATGTTATACTAAAAATTAACAACGCAATAGGCATTGAAAAAGCAAACACCTTATTTTTTAAAGAAAACTTTAAAAAAGGTACGTATAGTTTTTCATTTATTTTTGTTAACCCTCCGTCTGCAAACCTGTTTATTTTATTAAAAAATGCATCAATTGCATTCTTCTTTTTTACCTCACCATTTTCTAGTCTTTTTCTGTCTAAAGCTTTAGAATGTGCAATATGTGCTGGTAAAATAATTAAGGCTTCAATTAAAGAAACTGTTAATGTTAAAAGTACAACAGTAGAAACTTCACTAAAGAAATTACCGATTCTTCCATCTACAAAAAACAAGGTTGAAAAAGCAATAATAGTGGTTAGTATTGCCGAAACAATTGGCGGAATTACTTCCATTGTACCATCTATGGCTGCTTGAATTTTAGATTTACCTAAATCATAGTAATGATGATAAATATTTTCTCCAATTACAATTCCATCATCCACCAAAATACCAATAACAATAATCATCCCAAACAGTGATAAGATATTTATAGTAACATCAAATTGTGCTGCTAAAATAAACATCCCGAAAAATGAAATAGGCAAACCAAAGGCCACCCAAATTGCCAAACGCAAATTTAAAAACAATGCTAAAAAGAAGAGCACAAGTAAAATACCTACCACTCCGTTTTCTATTAAAAGTCTGGTTCTACCTTGTAAAGTTACACTTCTATCATCTGTAATATCTAAATGAATATTTTGGTTTTGCTGATTAAATTTGTGAATGTATTCTTTAATTTTATCCGCAGAAGAAAGTAAATCTTCATTGTTTGTATTACTTATAGAAATATCAATTGCTAAATTACCATTGTAATATAATCTATCTGGAGTTTCTGACCAAGTATCTTTAACCTCTGCAATATCTTTTAGGCGAATTATATGTCCGTTTGTTTCCGTTCTAACTATAAGGTTTTGTAACTCTACACCATAATAAGAACGGTTACTTGCTCTAATTAAATAATCTTCTTGGGCAGTTTTAATATTACCTCCAGTTATTAAAAGATTAGAGTTTTGAATAGCCGTTGCTACATCTGTAAAAGACAAATTATACGCACGTAAATCATTTTCTTTTACAGCGATTTCAATTTCTTCGTCTGGAAATCCAGAGAGAGATACTTGAGAAATTCCTTCAATCCCTCTAATATCATTTTCTATATTTCTAGCATATTGCTTTAAAGAACCTAGCGAAATATCGTCTCCACTAATCGTAAAACTGATGGTTGGTCTAATATTTTCTACTTTTGCAATTACGGCAGGTTCCATACCAGAAGGAAAAGACGGAACTCTATCTACCGCATTTTTTACATCTGTTAAAACAACATCTATATCTTTCCCTTTTTCTACCTCTATATTTACCGTTGCAGAGTTTTCGCTAGAAACAGAAGTTACACGTTCTACGCCAACAATTCCTTTTAAATTATCTTCAATTTTAAGGACAACACCTTCTTCCATTTCTGCAGGAGAAGCTCCAGGGTATGCTAAAGATATGTTTATTAATTCAGAGTCTGTCAACGGAAAGAAAGACGATTTCATTGTAATAGCGCCCACTAAACCAAAAGCTACAAATGCAATAATAAAGACATTAACAGCAACAGGATATTTAATAAAATATGTAATTATTTTTTTCATCTAATTACTGTTTATTAATTTTTACAATCATACCGTCAAAAGCACCTGGCAATACTTGTGTTAATATTTTTTGATTATTCTCTAAACCTTTAATCACCACTTTTTCGCTACCAAAATAAACTGGTTGAATATTTGTTAACGTTAAAATACTATCGTTTTTAATTGTATAAACAGATTGGTTGTCTACTAGTAATTTTCTAGAAATTTCGATAGCATCAATTTCAGATTTTGCAACTAAGTCTGCTTCTAAAAACATACCTTCTTTTAAATCGGCATGTATTACATCTACATATGCTTTTATTGTTTGTGTTACTTGGTCTACTTTTCCATTAACACGAACCACTTTTCCTGTGTATTTTTTTGTTTTTTCTAAATTAGATAAGTCAACAGAATTACCAACTTTTAATAAGTCTGCATATTCTGAATTTACAGAAACTTCCATTTCATATATTTTAGGATCTATAAACTCGCCTAATTTCTGACCAACTCTAACTAAAGTTCCAGGGCTAACTAAAGCTTCTGTTAAAACACCAGAAAAAGGAGCTCTAATTTGATGTTTAGACAAACGTACTTCTAGGTTTTTAACATTATAATATGCTGTTAAAATTCCTCGTCCAGAAATAAAATACTTTTCTTTATCTGATGAGAATTCGGGTAATTTTGGCGTTGATTTGTTCATATCAAAACCTTGTAAATAATTTTCCCAATTCTTAAATTCAACTGGGTAATCTAAACGTAAATCTGGTAAAATAGCCGTAATTAAATTATACAAGTTACTTTTCTGAGACTGTAAGCTTGCGTAAAACTCATCGCTATTTATACCTAATAAAGTTTCACCACGGTTATATTTTGTACCTGCCTTAAATAACTTATTAGATACTTTTAAAACTCCAGAAACTTCAGAGTAAATTTCTATTTTATTTTTTGCAATTAAGTTTCCGCTTGCAGTTAAAACAATAGGAATATTTTTATTACTTACATTTTCTACAAAAACAGTTTTTATTTGTCTTTCAAATGTTGGTTTTGGTTTTTGGTTTTTATCAATAAGGTAATTGCCTAATAAGATAGCACCTACGATTGTTAAAATACCTAGGATTGCTAGAATAATTTTTCTCATAATTAGTTAGTTGTACTTTTAATTTATGCTTATAAAGTATTGTATTTTTGCAAATATACTTTTAAGACGTTCAGAACTTTAAATAGTTTACAAGTAAGAATGTTAAAGAAACGTTATAATTTTTAATTATTGAGTTAAAAATTAAATATTCTAGACCAATTAGTAAGCAGTTACCCTTGTATTACGACTTATTACTTACCGGTAAAAAAAATAAATTAGAGTGTAATTTTTAGGCACCATCCTTTTAGGAATTAAAAATCTTAAAATGGGCTGTTTTTTAATGCTGAAAATAATCCGATGACAGTTTTAAATTGTTAATACCTAAATTTACCTTAGAAAAAGGAATATTTTCACCAAAGAAAACGGAACTTTGCGCATTAACAAAGCTCTTTTAGAAAATTAAAACTATATAATTAATTTGATTTGTTGCGCCAATACAAATACTGCAAAATTTTTCTCTTCTATTGATGAAATTCCTTCCCAAATATGGGAGGCTTTAGACTGTACAAAAAACAGTTATTTTCATCCTTATTTTTTAAAGTATATCGAAAAAAATCATCCAGAAATTACCTTTTCATATATTGTTTTGGTAGATCAAAAAAATATACCAACGGCTTTTGCCAGTTTAACAATAATTAATTTTGAACTAAATTCTATAAAAAATGATTTCGAAATTTTAAAAACTATTGGAAAAAAACTTCATGTGTTTCCTGGTAAAAAACCGCTACAACTGCTTATCTGCGGGAGTCCTTTTGTGAGTGGAGAGCATGGTATTTTTATAAAGCAAAATCAAGATAAAAAAGCCATTATAAAAGAATTAGCAGAAAGTATAAATCACTTTGTAAATTCTGATAAAAAACTAAAGAAACAAATTGATGCATTTCTTATAAAAGATTTTACAAAGGAATCCTTACCCATAACAAACACTTTAAAAAAATTTAGTTATCATCCGTTTTCTGTAGAACCAAACATGAAACTTCAACTCCATGAAAATTGGCAAAATTTTGATGATTATTTGGCTGCTATGAAAACCAAATTTAGGGTAAAAGCTAAAAAAGCTTTTAAACAGAGCGTCGCAATTAAAATTAAAGATGTCACTTTAGAAAACATTGATAAAATGTTGCCAGAAATGACTATACTGTATGAAAAAGTTGCCTCGAATGCAGGTTTTAATTTAGGTGTTTTTAATTTAGAAACTTACAGGAATTTTAAAAAACTGTTTGGAGAAAATTACATTTTAAAATCTTATTGTTTAGATGATAAACTTGTTGGATTTGTATCTGGAATTATCAACCAAGAATCTTTAGATGCCCATTTTGTAGGTATAGATTATCAATTAAATAGAGAGCATGCTATTTACCAAAGAATGTTGTATGATTATATAGAAATTGCCATCGATAAAAAATTAAAAACCATTAATTTTGGAAGAACTGCTAGTGAAATAAAAAGTTCTGTTGGAGCAGTCCCTCAAGATTTAACCATGTATCTTCGTCATCAGAAAACTATTAAAAACAAAATTTTAAAGTTATTTTTGCAAAGAGTTCAACCAACTCCATTTCAACAAAAATTTCCATTTAAAACTTTAGAAACTAAGCATGAAAAACACTAAAGAATTAATTTCACTTTTAAATTTAGAAGATTTAGGTAACCATAATTTTAGCGGAAACAGCGTAACCATTGGTAGTCCAAATGTTTTTGGCGGACAAGTTATAGCACAAGCGGTAAATGCGGCTTATAAAACCATACCAGAAAATCGTTTTTTACATTCTTTACATTCTTATTTTTTAGAGGCTGGAGATTTAACAATTCCTATTAATTATCATGTACAAGAAGTAAGAAATGGAGGTAGTTTTTCTACAAGAAGAGTTACTGCAAGTCAAAATGAAAAAACTATTTTTATTCTAGCAGCTTCATTTCATAAAGAAGAAGATGGTTTTGAGCACCAGGCAACGTTTGATGCAACTATAAAACAACCAGAAAAATTATTGAGTTGGGATGATATGTTAAAAAAGTTTGGTGATTTTTTACCAAAATCCATGAAATACTTTTTAAGTATAGAAAGACCTATAGAATTTAAACCCGTAAGAATACCAAACCCATTACAACCAGAAAACTTACCACCAAACGAGCAAGTTTGGTTTCGCTTAAAAGGTGAAAAGCAAGAAATGGCTTTTAGAACAAAACAAGAAATTCTTTCCTATATTTCTGATTACAACATACTAAATGCCGCATTTAACCCAAATGCGAGTAATTACAATTTTGGAAACACTCAAACCGCAAGTTTAGATCATTCTATGTGGTTTTTTAGAGATTTCGATTTTGATGATTGGATGTTGTACTCTGTAGAATCTCCAAATGCTTTTGGTGCTAGAGGTTTATCTAAAGGAAATATTTTTACAAGAGATGGTAAATTAATTGCCTCTGTAGCGCAAGAAGGATTGTTAAGACCTATGAAAAAGTAGGCAATAGCAAAATTAAAAAATTAGAATTATGAGTGAAACTTTGATATATATATTTACCACAAACGGGTTATTATTTTTAATAAGTATTCTTTTTTGGAAATTCCCTCCAAAAAAAGTGAATGGAATTTATGGTTACAAAACACCAAAAGCAATGCTAAATCAAGAAATATGGGATTTTGCGAATGCTAATTTTAATAAAAGTTTTTTAATCTACTCTGGTATTTCTTTTTTAGGTGCCTTAGCTCTTGTAAACTTTGCTACTATAGAATTAACTTGGCAACCAATGGTTTTAGTGCTATTATCTATTTTAGTTAGTGTTATAAAAACAGAAAGAGCATTAAACGATAATTTTACTGAGGAAGGTAAAAAGAAGAAAAATTAGAAATTTTTCAATCTAAAAAACCTTTTTAAAGACCTATCAAAATTAACCTTCAATAAAAACACCTTATGCTTCAGTTAACTTTATAAAGTTCAATTTATTTAGACAGAAATTATAATTTAAAGAATTGAATTATTAAATTGGATATTGAAAAGTCTTGTTTCTTGCGTTTTTTAGCAAAGCGGTCTTAAGTCTTTTTTAGTCGGTATTTTGATGTATCAACTAAAAACTGTTTCTAAAATTTGGAGTGATTTTGGCTTCCTAAACCCATCTAAATGGAGTTCGAAGTACTGAATTATAATTTTTAAAACGATCTGTCTTTCTTGTTTACCAAAAGATACATTTTCTATTTCATCAAAAGTAATTCCTAATAGCTTTTTGAATTGGTAATAATAGTTACCAGAAATAAGGTTTTTTTGAGAGGTTAAATCAGAGAAGACCCCCTCACTTAAATCAAATCCCAATTTATCAGCATCAGACAAATCTGGATAAAAACCTAGAAAACGGGTTAAATTCAGTAAAAATAACAAGTGAAAATTTGCAATTTTATCATGTAAATCTAACCAAATAAGTCCCGATTCTAAATACTCGTAAAGCCCTTCATTCTTTTCCTCTTCTTTTATTGCATAAGACAATACTTCAGATAAAAACAACACCACAGATTGCTTAACAATATCTCTATAAATAGTTTGATAAGGGTATGAAACCTGAACTTCTTTAATAGAATTTAAAGTCCCTTTATTATTGTGGCTTGCAACAATTGTTAGCTGCGTTAATGGCTGAAAATAAGCTGCTTTTAATCCTCCTTTTTTAGCTTTTAAAATACCTCTAATTAAATAAGACTTTACCCCTTCTTCTTCTGTAAAACATTTTACAATTAGGCTTGAGTCTCCAAATTTTAAAGCACTTAAAACAATTGCTTTTGTAGTTACAACAGCCATTTTAGTTTACAATTGCAATTTTAGTAACAGCTGTTTCCGTTGCATCATCATTAGATAATAATACAATATAAATACCAGAAGCTACATTAGTACCTGCAAGATTTTTTTTATTCCAAACCACTTTTCCCCCTTGTAATTCCTGCCCTTCTACCACATTGGTTTCATATACTAAGTTACCGGCAACATCAATTATTTTTACATTAGTTCCTTTTGGTAAATGTGTACCGTTTCTACCATCAATAGTAACCGTTTCATGATTTTTTAATGCAGGGTTTGGGTATGCATAAATATCTGGAATAACATCACCGAAAGGTGCCACTTTACTATTATAAACTACAATACCTTTATTGGTTGCAAAATAAACTTTACCAGTACTATTATCTACAGCTATTTTTACAATTTTATTAGATGGTAATGGCGAATTGTCCATACTAAAATTGGCTAAGGTTGTTTGTCCGTTTGGATTGGTATAAATTACACCACCATTATCTGTACCAAACCACTTATTGTCTGCGCCATCTACCACAATGCTATTAACACGTTGATCCCCCAAAAGTCTTTCTCCAAAACCCTCCTCGTTTCCGTTGATAACTACCGCATTTGCATTTGGTGTAGCATCATCAAAAACACCTGATGCATTGTTATACATAACCAAACCAGATCTAGTACCAATCCAAACTCTATTGCTACCATCTACAACTACAGATTGTACATTTACATCCGGAAGATTCCCTAAATTAGGCGTTGCAATTAATGCCTTTTTTCTAGCTCCGCTCTCATTAAATACATATACACCGTTTCCTCTAGATCCATACCAAAGACTGTTATTTCTATCAATAGCAATTTCACTTATACCTGCTCTACTAGCATCTGTTTCTACAGATCGCATATCAAAACTAGTCCAATTGCCACTTGTAGAAAGTTTTTTTAACTCACTATCGACCAAAACATTTGTTACCCATAAGTTTCCTTCAGGGTCGAAAATAGTACCACTAACCCTTACCGTTACCCTGTTTGGGTCGGCTGCTTCAATATCTGCTAACGGACTATTTAAATGATTATAAAAGGTTTTAAGTTCATCGTTTTCTATCACTAATAAACCTCCTGTAGCATTTTTATTAGTATCTGATGTTACGTTTGTATCTCCAAAAGAACTAACATAAACTCTATTTTCTACATTTGGATCGATTGTAATGTGGTTTAAATCTGAAAAAGGAGCATCTGAATTTAAATTTATATTTTTCCATTTTACTCCATCAATTTCTTTACCGTTAAAATGGCTAATAACACCTATTCTATTTCCAATAGGTCCATAAACATCTGTATAACCACCATAAACAACCCAAACATTGTTATTGCTTGCCGCTATTGAAAACACATCATTTTCTAAAGGTCCTTCTGGATGGATTTCTACATAATCATCGTTATCTTTATGTCTTTGTAATAAACCAAACTCTGTGGTTACTAAAAAAATGGTATCATCTTCAAAAAAAGAATTGTTTAAAGTAAAATTGAAATTTCCTGTTGTGGTAAATTGAAAAACAGTGTTTAAAGAAGTATCTATAATTACAGAATTTTGACCTAAAGTAGCTGTCAAAAAGGAAGATGAACTTTTAATAGAAATAATTGGTTGAGAAAAATCTCTTATTTCATTTAAAACACTTCCATTTATTTCATATAATTTCGATCCAGAAATTGCAAATACATTATTATTAAACGTTACTAATTCCTTAAAATTATTGCCACTAAATTGCTGATTCCAATTATTAAAGTCTATTAAAGATGTATTATTTGTATCTGCCGTATAAATTCCGTCTTCAGTAGCTGCATAAATTACATCATTTAAAACAGTTGTTGTATTAATTCCTATAGCACTAGATTCTTTACCAATAAAATAGGTATCACCAAACTCTAACCTGTCAATATCATACACTACAATAGCAAATGGAGTAGACAAATACAATTTGCCATTATACTCTGTAATATCATTGATACTTTTTTCTCCAGATTGATTAAAACTAACAATATCTGAAGAAATGGTTATTAAACCATCTTCATCTACAACTTCTACCAATCCGTTTTCATAACCAATTACCAACCTTTTAAAACCACTATTATAATGAATAGAACTTGTAGTTTCTCCAGACAAGCCTTGTACAGAAGATAGTTTTTCAATCTCTTTAGTACCCACGTTGTACGTAAAAACAGCATTGTCTGATAAGGCATAAATTACATCATCTACCTTTACAAAATCTTTTACATTGTTGTAAGAGTAAAAGTCCTCCCAAGAAGTACTATAATCTGTCTGAGCGGAAAATGATACTGAGAAAAATAAGATAGAAAGTATAAAGAATTTTTTCATCATTTAAGTTTAATATCCCAAAGATATTTCTTTTTTATCATTAAACGTAAACATGCTAGTATTAGTACACTTTTTAACCCTATTTCTAAGATTTATTCTAATTTGTAATATATAATCTAACTAAAAAGAATACTTATTGAGGATGACAGTTTGTTTTAAAAAAGTATTTTTGTGACGATTGTTAAAACAGGATATGAAACTGATTACTTTAGATGATTTTATAGACACGTATTTTAAAGCAATACAACGAGGTAGCAAGTTTTTCTTTTCTAAATTTACGTTTAACAAAGAAGTTAGAACAAAAAGTGCTTTTGATAACTCTTCCTTTATTTCTTCTAATTTTTGGTCTATTCCTAAGGTTGTAGAACGATGGAATTTTTTAATTTCTGGTGATAAAAATGTAGATTATATTAGTTTTATTACGGATGATTTTTTGAAAGACAAAACCAACCTAAGGCTTCTTTCTTTAGGTTCTGGTATTTGCAATCCAGAAATTGAATTGGCCAAAAACAACACCATTTTTAAAGAAGTTGTTTGTTTAGATATTGCTGACAATTTACTTCAGATTGCAGCGAAAAAAGCAGCGAAAAATGGCGTAACAAACATTAAATTTATTGCTAAGAACATTGATGATTTTGAGTTTAATAAAAATGATTTTGATGTTATATTCTTTAAAGCTTCTTTACATCATTTTGATAAAATAGAATCTTTATTATCTGGCAGAGTACAAAAAGTATTAAAACCAGATGGATTACTTATAATTAATGAATTTGTAGGAACTACAAGGCATCAGTTTTCTAAAACACAAATAACAGCAATCAATGAAGCGTTAAAATCTATTCCTAAGAAATTTAGAACACAATTTAAAAGTAACCTTCATAAAAACAAATACAGAGGCGTTGGTGTGCTTAGAATGATCATGGCAGACCCTTCTGAATGTATTGATTCAGAAAGTATTATTCCGTCTATCCATAAACATTATACCACGCTTGTAGAAAGACCTTACGGAAATAATTTATTGATGAGCACGCTTAGAGATATTTCTCATCATTTCTATGAATTAGATACCGAAAAGGAGCAAGTTTTGGACAAGCTTTTTGCCCTAGAAGACAAATATCTAAAAGAAAATCAGTCTGATTTTGTATTTGGCATTTATCAGAATAAAAAATAACATTATTTATTACAATACCTAAGTTACGGTAAAAAACATCCATTTTATGAGTTTAGAAATAGAAAGAAAATTTTTAGTAAAAAACGACGATTTTAAACGTGAAAGTTTTGCTCAAAAAAGCATTAAACAAGGCTATTTAAATTCTGATAAAAACAGAACTGTAAGAGTTAGAATTGCAGATGAAAAAGCTTTTATGACTATTAAAGGAAAATCTAACGCAACAGGAACAACTCGTTTTGAATGGGAAAAAGAAATTGACAAATCGGAAGCCGAAAGTTTACTTTTATTATGTGAACCTAGTGTAATTGATAAAACAAGATATTTAATTAAAGTTGGTGATCACACTTTTGAAGTGGATGAATTTTATGGCGACAACCAAGGTTTAACAGTTGCAGAAGTAGAATTAAACTCAGAAACTGAAACTTTTACAAAACCAAATTGGCTAGACCAAGAAGTTACTGGAGATGTAAAATACTATAATTCTAGCATTAGTAAACATCCTTTTAAAGATTGGGTTTAAAAATTACAAGTAGTAAATTCCTATAAAATGACTGATACTGCCTAATAAAACAAATACGTGAAAAATGGCGTGGTTATAAGGTATCTTTTTGATGGAATATAAAATAGCCCCAATGGTGTAAAAAACTCCTCCGCCAATTAATAAGTTTAAATTAAAACTTGGTAAAGCAACCATTAAAGGTTTTATAAAAAATACCACTTGCCAGCCCATTAAAAGATACATTGCTGTAGAAATTTTATCGAACCTTCCTGTAAAAAATAGCTTTAAAATAATACCTGTTAAGGCAAAAATCCAAACCGCAATAAACATATACCAACCTAAGTCAGAATTTAAAGCGACCAAACAAAAAGGAGTATAACTCCCAGCAATTAAAGCATAAATAGCGGCATGATCAAAAATATTTAACCGTCTTCTTTTCTTCGGATTTTTAGCTGCATGATAAAATGTAGATGCTGCATATAAAACAATTAAACTCACCCCATAAATAACAAAACTAGCAATATCCCAAAAGTTAGCATAGTTGGTTGCTTTTACTATTAAAAAAGGAAAAACAATTACACTTGCAAGCAAACCTAAACCATGAGACAAAACGTTTAAGCGTTCTTCTGTTTCGGAATATCCTGGATTTAATTTTACACTCATTTTGTGCTATTTGTATCTTTCATATACTTTTTATCATTTGCCAAATCGTTGTAAATCACATCAAATGTCTTATCTTTTAATTGATCTCTATCTTTTAAAGACAACCCTTTAGTAGAAATAAATTTATGCTGGCGTACTCTAAAAACTCCCATACCTCCTTTAAAAATATCCCAAGAAAACAAACGTTTACAATCGTAATAAACTTGTGGTACAATTGGTATCTCAAACTCTATTGCTAAACTAAAAGCTCCTTTTTTAAATGGTGCCAAAATCACATCTTCTTCCGGTACTAATCCTTCTGGAAAAATAGCCATACTTACGCCGTTTTGCAATCTTTTTTTAGCCATGCTAAAAACTCTTCTTCTACTTTCGGGATTATTTCTATCTACCATAATCACCACTCGTTTATAGAAAAAACCAAAAACAGGTATTTTAACCAACTCTTGCTTACCAACAAATACAATAGGGTTTTTACTGATGGCAATCAAAACAAAAGGATCCATTAAAGAAGTATGGTTTGGGCAAAACATATAACTTTTATTCGGTTCTAATTCTTCATCAAATTGTACATTTAAACGAAAACCCATCCCGTAAATTAGAATTTTAGATAAAACTCTAGCAATTCTCCAAAAAATATGATAATGCGCTTCTTTAAAAGTGAATAACAACAAAAGTGGGGACATCACTAAAATAGTTATGATCATTAAAAGGTAAAACCACAAACGCCAAATTAAAAGAAAAGGAACCTTAAGGTACTTCATAGAATCAATAAAAGTTGCTAGATGATTTAAAATAGTAATCACTTAAAAAGAATAAAGTTACTCTCCTAAATTCTACTATCAAACAAAAATACTAATATTCTTTTGTTTGATAGGTTTTCTTAAACAAAACCTTATTTTTGTAATTGCAGAGAGTAATGAGAAGCTCTCCATCAAAAAAAAGATAAAAACAATATAATGTCTAGAATTTTAACAGGTGTACAAAGTACAGGAACTCCACATTTAGGAAATTTATTAGGGGCTATTTTACCAGCAATAAAAATGGCAAATAGTCCAGGAAATGAATCTTTTATATTTATTGCAGATATGCATTCTTTAACCCAAATTAAAGATGGAAAAGAATTAAGAGAAAACACGTACAGTGTTGCTGCTACTTGGCTTGCTTGTGGATTAGACATTAATAAAACCATATTTTACAGACAAAGCGACATACCACAAACTACAGAATTGACTTGGTATTTAAGCTGTTTTTTTCCATATCAAAGACTAACTTTAGCACACGGATTTAAAGATAAAGCTGATAGATTAGGTGATGTAAATGCAGGTTTATTTACCTACCCAATGTTAATGGCTGCAGATATTTTATTGTATGATGCAGAAGTTGTACCTGTTGGTAAAGATCAGTTACAACATTTAGAAATGACCCGTGATGTAGCCAATAGATTTAACAATATTGTCGGCGAAACATTGGTTCCGCCTCAAGCAGAAATTCAAAAAAACACAAAATTAGTTCCTGGAATTGATGGTGAAAAAATGAGTAAATCTAGAAATAACATTATCAATATTTTCTTACCAGACAAGAAGTTAAGAAAACAAATAATGTCTATTAAAACAGATAGTTTAGGGTTAGAAGATCCTAAAAACCCAGATACAGATAATGTTTTTGGACTCTATAAGTTATTAGCTTCTGATGAGCAGATTGCAACAATGAGAGCAAATTACGAAGGTGGTAATTATGGCTACGGACACGCAAAACAAGCTTTATATGAATTGATTCTTGAACAATTTTCACCAATAAGAGACCGCTACAATCATTATATGGAAAATAAGCATGAACTTGATGAGGCTTTAAAAATTGGAGCAGAAAAAGCAACTGTAGTTGCAAACGGAGTTCTAAAAAGAGTAAGGTCAAAAATTGGTTACTAAACCTATTTTACCAATATAAAAACCACGCTAAATGCGTGGTTTTATTTTTTAGATATGGTTTACTCTATGCCCATTCACATATAATACCTCCCATAAATGCCAAAGTTACTATCCAATAACCAGCATTAATAGCAACGTATTTTACAGATTTCCTTTCAAACATTGCTATAATTGATAAAATAGGTAATACAAAAAACAGTCCCGTTAAAATACCATGTAATAAACCGTGTTTAAAGGTTCTATAATTATTTCCATACTTAGTCATAAAATCTTCAAAATAAACAAGCGCTTCACCTTCTAGTTCTGTTGAACCAGATACTAACATTGTAGAGAAAACACCACCTTGATGAATTACAAGAGATTGTAAAATGAAAGCTATAAAAAAACTAAATATATAACAGAGTATAAACGTTAATACCATGTTCTTGTTAGCTAAAGATTCTTTGGTAAATCCCATTTCTTTCATCCAAGTATTTCCAAATAAGGGACCATACCAGATAAAACCGATAACTAAAGGAATTAAAGCAGCTATAAAAAAGATGTAAATATTCGTTTGCATGATTAAAAGTTTTTGGTTGAATACCAAATATAGCTAATCTGAAATTAGAAATTTATTCCATAAAAAAAGCCGAAAACAAATGCTTTCGGCTTCAATAAGACTTTATAAAGTCCTTTTATTTGATCTTCATAGATTTTGCAGTTGCTTCTAACTCAAACAAAAATGCTCTTTTGTTAACAGAAGGTGCATACGTGAAACCTTCAAAAATAATTAATCGGTTGTTCTTTTTATCCACCACCGTATAGTTTAAAAATGGACCTGCCATAAAATCATTTTTAACTTCCCACTTACCACGAGTTTCATAGGCTTTTTTACCATCTATAACAGCATCAAAAGTAAAAGGAGTATATGCTTTTTCTGTAATCATATGCATGGTTTCTGGGTCTGAACCTGGTATATATTTCTTACCAATTCTATTTCTAACGGCTACAATACTATCAGATACTTGTGTTTCATCTTCTAAAGGAACAGAATACACTAAAATATTATTACTTCCTGTTTTTGCAATTCCGCTTGATAAATGCTGACGCAACCATAAAAAATCTCCCGTATCATCTACGGTGTTAAATTTATTATTGATGGTTAATGAAATCCCTAAATTTTGAAGTGTTTTAAATTGAGAATCATCCAATTTGTTTTTTGCAAACAAATTTTGAAGCATTTTAACATCCGAAGCTATAAAGGTTTTAATAATTTCTTCATGATGTTTTTTAAACAAGTTTACAACACCTTCTTTGTCTTTAGCATACACATAAACAATAGTTTGTGGATCTGCATAAACATTGGTTCTAACAAAATATTTTTCTTCATCGGCAACACCTATAACCAGAATATTTCTACCAGCTTGCATCATCTTTCCAAAACCATTTGGAGCCACTTGAGAAACAGATAAAAGAGGCTCTGGTTGTGGCAAACCAACCATCAATTCTCCAAAAGAATTTCTTATTTCTTTACCAATATCACCAGCCCAATCACTAGCTTTAGTAACTACCATTACTTTGTTTACTTTACCAACAGATGATCGTAAAGTAATTTTATCGTTACCTCCACCACATGAGGTAAATAAAACTGTAAATGCAAGCAACGTAAATATTTTTTTCATGAGTTTAGTTATTTTTATGTTATAAAGTTGGTTCTTACTTCTAAAAGTTTAACACTCCAAATACTGTTCCACTTTTAAAGTATTTCTAAGAAAAACAAAAATGTTTATCAGAAATACTTTACAGCTAGTTAACAATGTATTTTTCCTGTTCGGTTTTACTACTTTATTATTTCTCTAAACAGAGACTATTTCCCTATTTTTTTAGGATAAACAGACAATCTTTGCCCTATTTTTAATCGGCTTGTTTTTAAACTATTCCAACGTTTTAAGTCACTTACCCGAACTCCAAATTTATTTGCTATTTTACCTAAAAAATCTCCATTAACTACTCTGTAACGTATACGTTGGTCCATTTCGAAATACTTAGGTAAAGGTTTTTCTCTCTGCGCATCATCTGTATCTGCCAAAGCATAAATTTCTTTTTCCTTATCTAAAAACTCAATAATCTTGTTACTTGGTAATATTAAAGCATAATTTTTATCTTCTACAAACGGAATAATATCCAATTTATAAGACGGGTTTAACTCAGACAACACCTCTTCATCAATAGCTATCTTCTCTGAAATTTGATCGAAACTAATGGTTCTTTTAACATGAATTGTATCTGTCTGAAAATTAAAAAATTGTGGAAGTTCAGAATAAATATTATGTTCATTTGCATATTCAAAAATATACATCGTTGCATAAAAAGCAGGTACATAACTTGCGGTTTCTCTTGGCAAATAAGGTCTTATATTCCAATAATTTGTATATCCTCCAGAACGCTTAATAGCTTTTCTTACATTTCCAGGCCCAGAATTGTAAGCTGCTAAAGCTAAATCCCAATCACCAAAAACAGTAAATAACTGACTTAAATATTTACAAGCAGCAATTGTTGCTTTTACGGGATCTTGGCGCTCATCTACATAAGAACTCACTTTTAAATCGAACTCCACTCCTGTGCCATACATAAATTGCCACAAACCTGTTGCTCCAGCTCCAGATTTAATTTTTGGTCTTAAAGCAGACTCTACAATAGCCAAATATTTCATTTCTAAAGGAATATCATATTGATCTAAATATTGCTCGAACATTGGAAAATAGTATTTTGCTTTTGCCATTAAAGCAGGATAGTATCTTTTACGATGCAATAAATAACTATTAATTACTTGTTCTAAAGAAGGATTAAATGCTAAATTAAAAGGCGTTTTATTATTTAAAGCAGTAAGACGTAATTTTAATAAATCTGTTGTTAAAACAGTGCTTGTGTTTCCAATAATATCTATATCATTTATTACATAACTTAACGAATCTACTAAAGCCGAATTAAATTTATCATCAACTAATAAGCTATCAATTGCATCTAAATCTGCATCAGAAAAAAAACTTTTTCTAACAGGCTCTTTTAAGGTGCCTTTGGTTATAAATAAAGTATCTTTTTTTATTTGTGAAAAAATAGTACTAGTAAATAGGAGGAATATAATTAGTTTATTCATGTTTTGTTTTAAATGTCAAGTTCTACTGCAATTGGGCAATGGTCTGAATGTTTTGCTTCTGGTAAAATATAGGCTCTAGAAATTTTTTCTTTTAAAGGTTCTGAAACCATCGCATAATCTAAACGCCAACCTTTATTATTTGCCCTAGAATTTGCTCTGTAACTCCACCAAGAATATTCTTGTTTTTCTTGATTTAAAAAACGAAAACTATCTATAAACCCGTTCTTAATAAATTCGCCAATCCAAGTTCTTTCTACGGGTAAAAAGCCAGAAACATTTTTCATTTTTGGGTTGTGAATATCAATTTCTTCATGACAAATATTATAATCTCCACAGATTACTAAATTCGGAATTTCTAGTTTTAAATTATTGATGTATTCTTGAAATTCATCCATGTATTTAAACTTAAAGTCTAACCTTTCAGAATTAGTACCAGAAGGTAAATACAAGCTCATTACAGAAACACCATCGAAGTCTACACGTAAATTTCTACCTTCAAAATCCATAGATTCAATTCCGGTTCCATACTCAATATGATTTGGTTTTTCTTTACAAAAAATAGCTACAGAAGAGTATCCTTTTTTCTGTGCAGAAAACCAATAATGATATGGGTAACCTGCATTTTCAAAATCGGTAAGATCTAATTGTTCTTTATGTGCCTTGGTTTCTTGTATGCAAATTACATCTGGATTTGCGGCTTCTAACCAATCTAAAAATCCTTTTTTTAATGCGGCTCTAATGCCGTTTACGTTGTATGATATTATCTTCATGTATGCTTTTTAATTTCCTGATAAAGGAAAACACTCTTATTTTTAATTTATTGCTCTAGCACTATTGGATCCTTTAAAAATACCCAAGTAATCTGCTTTTTCTTTCCTGCTTCAGTTAGAATTAATCTTTTTCTTGGCGATATTATAAATGCTAAAACGGCACAAATACCCCCTTTTAAAAGGAAGTTATCCATTGTATACAATTGATCAAAAATGAACATAAATACAACAATAAGAATTGGATAAATAATCCAATATGTTTTCTTAAATAAATTCATTTTAAAACTTCATTTCTGGTATTTCCCCATTAACTACCAATGTTCCTTCTGTTGCTTTCTGAATATCTTCTACAGAAACACCAGGAGCTCTTTCTAACAAGTGAAACACGTTATCTCTTACTTCTAGAAATGCTAAGTTTGTTACTATTTTTGTTACACAACCAACTCCCGTTAAAGGCAAAGAACATTTCTTTAAAATTTTAGACTCACCACGTTTATTGGTGTGCATCATGGCAACAATAATATTTTCTGCAGAAGCAACTAAATCCATTGCGCCTCCCATTCCTTTTACCATTTTTCCTGGAATTTTCCAGTTGGCAATATCACCATTTTCTGCAACTTCCATTGCTCCTAGAATAGTTAAATCTACATGCTTACCACGAATCATTGCAAAACTCATAGAAGAATCGAAAAAACTTGCTCCAGGCATCGTTGTTATCGTTTGTTTCCCTGCATTTATAATATCTGCATCTTCTTCACCTTCAAAAGGAAAAGGTCCCATTCCTAGAACACCATTTTCACTTTGAAACTCAACCTCTATACCTTCACGGACGTAATTTGCAACCAAGGTTGGAATACCAATACCCAAGTTCACATAAAATCCGTTTTGAACTTCTTGTGCGATTCGCTTTGCAATTCCTATTTTGTCTAACATATTATTAATTTGATGATTAATAGATTTGATAATTAGAAAAAGTATTAATTTAACCTCATGTCATTCCTGTAAAAACAGAAAACTATCATTAATTTTAAATTAATACAGTATCGATTCTTGTCTACGTCAAGAATAACAAACGAATAATTATTCGCGATTACGCACCGTTCTTTGTTCAATTCTTTTCTCATAATCTTTACCTTGAAAAATACGTTGTACAAATATTCCGGGAATATGAATATTGTTTGGGTCCAATTCTCCAACCTCTACCAATTCTTCTACTTCAGCCACAGTAATTGTTGCGGCACCGCACATATTCGGATTAAAATTTCTAGAAGTTCCTTTAAAAATTAAATTACCTGCTGCATCTCCTTTCCAAGCTTTTACAAAGGCAAAATCCGCTTTAAAAGCAGGCTCCAAAACATACATTTTACCATCAAACTCTCTGGTTTCTTTTCCTTCTGCAACTTCTGTTCCGTAACCTGCAGGCGTATAAAATGCAGGAAAACCAGCTTGTGCAGCTCTACATTTTTCAGCTAATGTTCCTTGTGGAGTTAATTCTACTTCTAACTCTCCAGATAACATTTGGCGTTCAAACTCATCATTTTCTCCTACATAAGAAGAAATCATTTTTTTGATTTGCTTATTTTGAAGCAATAAGCCTAAACCAAAATCATCTACACCTGCATTATTAGAAATACAAGTAACATTTCTAACATTTAGTTTTACAAGTTCTGAAATTGCATTTTCTGGGATTCCACATAAACCAAAACCACCCAACATAAAAGTCATTCCATTTTTAACGCCTTTTAAAGCATCTTCTACGTTTTTTACCTTTTTATTGATCATAATGTTCCTGTTTTAGAGCTTCCCGACTATGCGCGAAGTGACATTCTTGTAATTTACTAAAAAATAAATTTAGCACAAAATAAAGAATTTATTGAAATAAAGAATCCCCTAAAAACTTAGGAGACTCTTTCTATACTAAAAATCGGTATCTTCATCTATAGGAGTATCCTCATCACCAGATGTATCATTACAATCAATATTGATTGATAAGTTCTCTGGTTTTTCAAAATCTTTCTTACTCACATTTAACGTTTCATCTGCATATACTTTTTGCATATATAACGCCCAAGAAGGTAAAGCCATTGTAGCACCTTGTCCTTTTGCAATACCTGCAAAATGAGTTGCTCTATCTTCTCCACCTGTCCAAACACCTGTTGCTAAATTAGGTACAATCCCCATAAACCAACCATCTGATTGATTTTGAGTGGTACCTGTTTTACCTGCAATAGGATTTGTAAATTTATAAGGATGACCTGTAATATAATCGGCTTTTTTCCAAGGTAAACGTAAACGAACACCAGAACCAGATTGGGTAACTCCTTTTAATAAATCTAACACAACATAAGCAGATTCTTCGCTTAAAACCTCTTTCGTTTCTGGTGTAAATTCTTCTAAAACAGTTCCGTTTTTATCTTCAATTCTTGTTAAAATCATTGGTGCAACTCGTAAACCTTGATTTGCAAAAGTAGCATAGGCACTTACCATTTCTAATAATGATAAATCTACGGCTCCTAATGCAATAGAAGGATTTGCAGGAATATCACTTTCTATACCAGCAGATTTTGCTAAACGCACTACATTTTCTGGACCAACCATATCTATTAATCTCGCAGACATTGTATTTACAGAACCAGCTAAACCATCTTTTAGGCTTAACATTCCTCCATACTTTTTACTCGCATTTTCTGGTGTCCATGCTTTTGGTATTCCATATTTTCCTTTTGGAATTGTATATGGTATGTTTGGAAATTCATCGCAAGGAGATAATTTTAATTGATTAATTGCAGCAGCATATACAAATGGTTTAAAGGTAGAACCTACTTGCCTTTTTTGTTGTGCAACAGCATCATATTTAAAATGCTTGTTATTAACTCCTCCTACCCAAGCTTTAATATGACCAGATTGTGGCTCTATAGACAACAATCCAGCACGTAAAAAGTATTTATAATATCTTACAGAATCCATTGGAGACATAATAGTATCAATATCACCTTTCCAAGAAAAAACACTCATTTCCGTTTTTGTTTTGAAAACTTCATCAATATACTTATTAGATTTTCCTGCAATTTTTAACCGCTTATATCTATCCGAGTTTTTCTTAGCTCTTTCTAAAATTCTGTTAATTTCAGATTCTTTTATATCATAAAAAGGTGCTGTTTTGTTTCTTTTTTGTTCTGTAAAAAAGTAAGACTGTAAGTTAGACATATGTTCTTCAATAGCTTCTTCTGCATATTTTTGCATTCTAGAATCTATAGTTACATAAATCTTTAAACCGTCTCTAAAAATATTATATTCTTCTCCATTTGGTTTTGGGTTTTCCTCTACCCATTTTCTTAAATATTTCTGTAAATACGTTCTAAAATAAGTTGCAGAACCATCACTATGTCCTTCTTTATGAATATCTAAACCTAAATCTAATGCTTGTAAAGAGTCTTTTTCTTGTTCTGAAATAAATTCGCTACGGTTCATTTGTTTTAACACAACGTTCCTACGATTTTTTACACGTTCTGCTCTTCTTAAAGGATTAAATAATGATGCATTTTTTAACATACCAACCAACATTGCAGATTCTTGCACCTCTAATTCTTTTGGTTCTTTACCAAAATAAATACGAGCTGCAGAACGAATACCAACTGCCTGGTTTATAAAATCGTACTTATTTAAGTACATTGTAAGAATTTCGTTTTTGGTATATTGTCTTTCTAATTTTGTAGCAACCACCCATTCTTTTACTTTTTGGCCAACTCTTAAAAAGATATTTCTAGAAGCTCTACCAGTAAATAACATTTTTGCTAATTGCTGTGTAATTGTACTAGCACCTCCACTTCCTGGTTTTAAGATAGCTCTTGCAGTTCCTTTAAAATCAATACCAGAATGCTCAAAAAAACGTTCATCTTCCGTTGCTACTAATGCTTTTATTAAATTATCTGGTAAATCAGTAAACTTAATAGGTGTTCTATTTTCTGTAGCATATTTACCCAATGTTTTACCATCTGAAGAAATAATTTCTGTTGCTAAGTTATTTTCTGGATTTTCTAACTCTTCAAACGTTGGTAATTTTCCTAAACCACCCCAAGAAGCAATTAAAAACAATAATAATATTGATGCAAATCCACCTAGAACTAGCAACCAAAACCATTTAATATATTTTTTAAAATCTGTCGTTTTCTTCTGTGTCATTTCTATTTTAATTTTCTATGCTAAAGCCAACATCCTGAATTCCTTTTAAAAATTCAATTGCCTTTACTTCTCCATTTTTACGCATTGCATGGCGCACATTAAATGTATAATTTCCAGAAACTGGAAATGCCTTTTTTTCTTTATAAAATAATTTATTTTCTTTAATCTCTGTAAAACCAACACCTAAAAAACGCCCTGTTTTATCTGCCATTTCGTATTGTAAAGTATCTACAACCTTTGTTTCATTAGGAAAAACAAGCTCTGTAATAAGATACAAATTACTATAAGCATACTCATTATTATTTCTAATATTGATAAATAGATTTTTTGGAGAAATAGTGTCTTTTACATCAAACTCAAAAAATATTTTCTCATTCGCTTTCCAACCTTCATTGTCTATTGATTTATATAGATTAAAATCTGATTTATCATCACAAGAAAACAGCAATAAAAGAGATCCTAAAACAATTAAAAAAGGATTACTTTTCAGAATTGTTATCATTTTTAGGGTTATTATTTTTACGGTTTCTATTATTTCTCCTTGGCTTATTTACTTTTTTAACTTCACCTTCTGGCTTTTTTATATCCTTAGCTTCTCCTTCTGGTTTCTTTACATCACCTTGAGGTTTCGGTCTTGGTTTTCTTTGCGGCCTTGGTTTTGGCTGAGCATTTGGTTTAGCCTTTTGATTCGGATTCGCATTCGGATTCAGTTTGGCTTTAGGCTTCTGATTTGGGTTTGTATTTGGTTGTTTCTTAGCTTGTGGCTTTCTTTTCTGATTTGGGTTCGGCTTTTGACTGGTTGTTGCCTTTTGGTTAGGATTTGGTTTTTGATTTGGGTTAGACCTTGTCCTTGGCTTAGTATTATTATTAGCAACTGCAGCCGGTTTTTTCTTATTTCTTCTCTTACGATTGCTTGTTTTAGGAGTATCAAAACGCGTTAAACTATCTTGCCCTACAGCATCTTCGAAATCTACTTTAACAGGAATTTCTACATCTGCTTCATATTCTTCTAACGAAATAGATTTTTCATTATTTTTATTAAGCGCTATTATTTCTAAAACTTGTTCTAATGTAAGTCTAAACCATTTAAAACGCTCTTCTTTGTAGGTATACCAAAGATGATTTTTAAAAATATCCATCTTTACAAATACGGCATCTCCCTTTTCTGTTTTTAGTACTAAATCTTGTTTCGGAAATGATTTTAAAGCATCTAAATACGTGTCTAATTCAAAATTTAAACAACACTTTAGTTTACCACATTGTCCTGCTAACTTTAAAGGATTTAAAGATAATTGTTGATAACGTGCCGCAGATGTTGTTACTTTTCTAAAATCTGTTAACCAAGTAGAACAACATAACTCTCTACCACAAGAACCAACACCTCCTAAACGGGCAGCTTCTTGTCTTGCACCTACTTGCTTCATTTCTACACGAATAGAAAATGCACTTGCCAAATCTCTAATTAACTGTCTAAAATCTACTCTTGTATCTGCCGTATAATAGAACGTAGCTTTATTTCCATCACCTTGATATTCTACATCAGACAATTTCATTTGCAAACCTAAACGTCCTAGAATTTCCCTTCCTTTTCTTTGCGTTTCTTCTTCTTTGCCTCTTGCCTCTTGCCAAATATCTATATCTCTCTGACTCGCTTTTCTGTAAATTTTCTTTACATCTTCATGATCTGCGGTAATTTTGCGTTTTTTCATTTGCACTTTTACCAACTCTCCTGCCAAAGAAACTGTACCAATATCATGTCCTGGAGCACCTTCTACCGCCACAATATCTCCCATAGTGATGGGTAAATTATCTGGATTTGTATAAAAATGCTTTCTTCCGTTTTTAAAACGGACTTCAAAAATATTAAATCTTTCTTGTCCGCTTGGTAACGTCATATTAGACAACCAATCAAAAACGGCTAGTTTATTACTACCACTTCCGCAGGTTCCTGACCCACAATTACCATTACTCTTGCAACCTTTTGGTACTCCATTTTCTGTTGTACCACAACTTCCACATGCCATGTAAGTATATATATTTTTATAGTTGATAGTCTTTAAAGTTTATTATTAGCAGCAAATCCACTAAAAACATCGCTATAAAACCTAAAAACCTCTTGGTTCATAAATTGATTATCAGACAGATACTAACATACCGCCTCATCTTCACTAATTCGTAAATATACGCATTCTCAAAGAATGAAAAAATAGGTTTATGAAAGTTAACAAAACTACTTTTTAATTTATTGATACTTCAAATGTAGTCTGAAAAATTGTTTGCTCCCTCATCCGTTTAGTATTTGCATGGGTTTAATTAGTATTCGTATAAAAACCTCTTTTTTTAACAAAAAAAAGCCCTCAATAGATGAGGACTTTATTTTAAAACTTATGTAATTCTTAAACTTGCTTTACTTCAATAATTTTTACAGGACACGCTTTTTTTGCTTCTAAAGAAGGATAAAAAATAGATTCATCAAAAGATTTTATAGTGAAAAAACCTTTCTTTTCTATGGAATGTAACAATACCGATTTTCCGTCTTTTTTAGACATCTGAAACTGACTTGGAGCAACTTCTACACAATAATTACAACCAATACATTTGTTTCTTTGTAATGTAATTACCACCATTAGTTTTGTGCAAATTCAGTTTTTACAATCTTGTACAACTTGTCTGATCTTCTTATTTTGAAATCTAATTTCATGGTAACTTCGTCTCCTTTAGTTGCTTTTTCGGCTGCAACATCATTCACAAACATTTGCTTAACTTCCATTTCTTGTGCTCCGGTGGTTGGACCTGTAATTAAAATGGTATCTCCCAAAGCAACATCATACGCGTCAATTTTAAATTGACCAATTTTAGCTTTATCAAAATAATGTTCTCCTTTCCCTAAATAAACTTTCTTTTGTGTTGCATGAGAACCAGATTCTTTACTCCATTCTCCCAATTTCTGACCTAAATAATAGCCATTCCAAAAACCACGATTGTAGACTTTTTCTAGTTCTTGCATCCAAGAAATTACTTTTTCCTTGTCGTAGGTTCCGTTTGCCAAACTATCAATTGCATCTCTGTAACATTTAATTACTTTAGCTACATATTCTGGCGCTCTTCCTCTACCTTCAATCTTTAAAACTTTAATTCCGGCATCTGCAACTTGGTCTAAAAAGTCAATCGTACATAAATCTTTAGGAGACATTATATACTCATTATCTAACTCCATTTCAAAACCAGTTTCCTGATCGATAACCGTATATTTTTTTCTACAATTTTGTTTGCAAGCACCTCTATTTGCTGATGAATTATGCGAATGCAAACTCATATAACATTTACCTGAAACTGCCATACACAAAGCACCATGACCAAAAATTTCAACTTCAACCAATCTGCCTGAAGGTCCTTTTATTTGATCTTTCTCAATTGCTTCTGTAATCTTTTTTACTTGTCGTAAACTCAACTCTCTACTTAAGACAATTGTATCAGCAAAAAGTGCATAAAACTTTACAGTTTCTATATTTGTAATATTAATTTGCGTAGAAATATGGACTTCCATTTGTTGTTCTCTCGCCATAGAAATCACTGCTTGATCCATGGCAATTACCGCAGTAATATTTGCTTCTTTTGCACGTTTTATCAATGTTTTTACTATTGATAAATCATGGTCGTAAACTATAGTATTTAATGTAAGATAGGTTCTCACATTTTTTTCTGAACATCTTTTAGAAATCTCTTCTAAATCATCTAAAGTAAAATTAACAGAAGCTCTTGCTCGCATATTAAGCTGCTCTACTCCAAAATAAATAGAATCGCAACCATTATCTAAAGCAGCTTGCATAGATTCAAAATTACCGGCTGGCGCCATTAATTCGATTTTTTGCATGACTTTACTTTTTAAATTTTAAAGCTTCAGAACGACCTTTCTTAAAGATCTTATTGCTATTTCCTTTTCCTTTTCTTAATTCCTTTTGCTCCTCAAAAGACAACTGAATTATTTCTTGGCAATCTGCAGAACAGGTGTTTTCTGTTCTTTCTGCACATTCATCACATTGAATAAACAATAAATGACATGCTTCATTAGCACAATTTGTATGCTCATCACACGCTTTACCGCATTGGTGACAGTTAGAAACTACATCATCTGTAATACGTTCTGCTCTTCTATGATCGAACACAAAGTTTTTACCGATAAATTTATTCTCGATGCCCTCTTCTTTTACCTGACGTGTGTATTCTATAATTCCGCCTTCTAACTGAAAAACATTTTTAAATCCTTTGTGTTTGTAATACGCAGATGCTTTTTCACAACGAATTCCGCCAGTACAATACATCAACAAGTTTTTGTCTTCTTTATTGTCTTTTAAATCTTCTTCTATAATATCTAAAGAATCTCTAAAGGTATCTACATCTGGAGTTACAGCACCATCAAAATGACCAATTTCACTCTCGTAATGATTACGCATATCTACACAAACCGTATCTGGATTTGCTAACATTTCGTTGAATTCTGCTGCATTTAAATGCACTCCTTTTGCTGTTACATCAAAAGTTGCATCATTTAAACCATCAGCAACAATTTTGTTTCTAACTTTTACTTTTAGCTTTAAAAAAGATTTATTATCGTGCTCTATAGCAACATTTAAACGAATATCCTTTAAAAAAGAAATACTGTCTAATTGGTCTTTTAGGGCATAAAAGTTTTCTGATGGAACAGATAATTGAGCGTTGATACCTTCGTATGAAACATAGATTCGACCTAAAACATCGAGTTCATTCCATTCTAAAAATAATTTATCTCTAAATAATTGTGGGTTTTCTATCTTAAAATATTGATAAAAAGAAATTGTTAAGCGGTCTTTGCCAGCTTCGTCTATTAATGCAGCGCGTTCTATTGCGCTTAACTTATTGTACAGTTGCATGCTATACTAATTAGGTTAACGTTTTAAACTGAACTTGTTTCAGTTTTTTTTTTATAAGCTGCAAAGTTACTGATTTTAGAAAGAGATTTTATGATTTTTATCATGGATTTGAGAGACTTTGCTAGGTCTTAAAAAAGCTAGCAAACAAAATTAGCCCTGATTGAAGTGACATCCTTTTTTATTTTTCATAAAAAAGATATAACGGAAAGCAGGAAATAGCTTCAAAAAAATAAAGATCCTATTATTTAAAAATTACCACAAACTGTTTAAATTTAAACATTAGAAAAATTTGTGATTCAATTTTAAACTTTGGTTGATTTATAAGGGGTTAAGTGATTTATATAATTATTATTTTTAGGATATTTGCAACTCAATATAATATTAAATTTTTAGGCGATGAAAATAGCTGTAGTAGGTGCAACTGGAATGGTGGGCACAGTAATGTTAAAAGTTTTAGAAGAGCGTAACTTACCAATAACGGAATTAATTCCTGTAGCTTCTGCAAGATCTGCTGGAAAAAAATTATCATATAAAGGGAAAGAATATACCATAGTTACTTTAGAGGATGCTGTAAAATTGAAGCCAGATGTTGCTTTGTTTTCTGCAGGTGGAGACACTTCTCTAGAATGGGCGCCTAAATTTGCTGAAGTTGGTACAACAGTTATCGATAACTCTTCTGCTTGGAGAATGGACCCAACAAAAAAATTAGTGGTTCCAGAAATTAATGGAGACGTTTTAACAAAAGACGACAAAATTATTGCAAACCCTAACTGTTCTACAATTCAGTTAGTAGCAGTTTTATCTCCGTTACATTTAAAGTATAAAATGAAACGTGTGGTTATTTCTACATATCAATCTGTTTCTGGTTCTGGCGTTAAAGCGGTACAGCAATTAGATAATGAAGAGGCTGGTATAGATGGCGAAATGGCATATCCTCATAAAATTGGTAGAAATGCAATTCCACATTGTGATGTTTTCTTAGAAAACGGATACACAAAAGAGGAAATGAAATTGGTAAAAGAACCTAAGAAAATTTTGCGTGATGATTCTTTTTCTGTTACTGCAACTGCGGTTAGAATACCTACTGCGGGGGGACATTCTGAAGCTGTAAACGTTCAGTTTGAAAATGCCTTTGATTTAGCGGAAGTTAGAAAAATATTAAGTGAAACTCCTGGAGTAATTGTAGAGGATGACTTGGCTAACAACGTATATCCGATGGCAATAAATGCACATGATAAGGATGAAGTTTTTGTTGGACGAATTAGAAGGGATGAATCTCAAGAAAATACCTTAAATTTGTGGATCGTTGCAGACAACTTACGTAAAGGTGCAGCTACAAACACAATACAAATTGCCGAATATTTAATTGCAAATAATTTGGTATAAAATAAACATTTTTAATGGCAACATTTCATAAAATAAATATACACGAAGTGATTAGAGAAACCGCAGATGCGGTTTCTCTTGTATTTAAAATACCCGGTAATTTAAAGTCTAAGTTTGCTTTTCATGCAGGGCAATACTTAACACTTAAAAAAACGATTAACGGTAAAGAAGTTAGAAGAGCCTATTCTATTTGTTCTTCTCCTAGCGATTCTTATTTAAAAGTAGCTATTAAAGCAGTAGAAAATGGTACTTTTTCTACGTATGCAACTACAGAATTAAAAGAAGGTAATTTTATTGAAATTTCTGAACCTGAAGGTCTGTTTACCCTAGAAACAAAACCTAATAAAAACTACATCGCTTTTGCTGCAGGATCTGGTATAACACCAATTCTATCTATGGTTAAAGATGTATTAGAAAACGAAGTTTCGTCTACTTTTACATTAATTTATGGTAACAAAACAGTTGCAGATACTATTTTTAAAGAAGAATTAGATGTTTTAAAAGAAGCAAATCCAGATCGTTTTAACCTACACTACATTTGTAGTAGAGAACAGCTAGAAGGTTCTTTATTTGGTCGAATAGACAAAGCACACACTAATTTCTACATTAACAATAGTTATAAAAATACTTCTTTTGATGCTGCTTTTTTATGTGGACCAGAAAGTATGATTGATGAAGTTTCCGCAACACTTACAGAACGTGGTTTTGCTAAAGAGAATATTCATTTTGAATTATTTACAACTTCTATAGACGAAGAGGCTGTAGCGGAGATAAAAGAAGGTACTACAGAAGTTATTGTAATGCTAGATGATGAGGAAACAACCTTTACTATGAACCAAACTGACGATCTATTATCGGCCAGTTTACGTAACAATTTAGATGCTCCATATTCTTGCCAAGGAGGAGTTTGTAGCACCTGTATGTGTAAGGTTACAGAAGGAAATGCTATTATGGTTAAGAATTCCATTTTAACAGATAGCGAAATTGAAGAAGGATTGGTTTTAGCCTGTCAGGCATACCCTACAACTTCAAAAATTTCAATAGATTTTGATGATGTTTAAAAATATATAGTTGTCCTGCAAGGTTCCAAAAGCCTTGTAGGTATCAACCTCTATAAATACCACTTTTTTTTGGCGTTCGAGCGGGCTTTCCGCTATATCTTTTTACTAAAAAGCAAAAAGGATGTCACTGCAATCCCTAACGCAAGTGCAGTTATCTCTATTAAATATCGTAAGAACCAGGCTTTAAAGTATTAAAAAACCTCATAACAAATTCACAAACGTATTACAAGGAACGTAGAGAGGAATTTCATAATATTAAAACATAAAACTGACAATATTATTTCACTTAAACTTGATACATTACTAAGCCAATTATAAAAACTCATAATTGGTAAATCCTAATTAAACAATTACCTTTATCCAATGGATATTTACGACTTTAAAAATGCTTTTTTAATAGGTTTTTTCATGGCTTTTATGATAGGGCCTGTTTTTTTTATGCTTATTCAAACCAGTATTTTAAAAGGAGCTAGAGCAGCCATTGCGTTCGATCTTGGTGTTCTTTTAGGAGATGTTACTTTTATATGTATGGCATATTTTGGAAGTAGATCTTTTTTAGAAAAAATTAAAGATGACCCTAGACTCTTTTTTATTGGTGGCCTAGTACTTATTGTATACGGTTTAATAACTTATTTTGACAAACAAAACAAAAAAGAAGCTTTAGCATCTGCAGAAACCATAGTCGTACCTGTTAAAAACAACTATATAAAACTGTTTTTTAAAGGTTACTTTTTAAACTTTATAAATATTGGCGTGTTAGCATTTTGGTTGGGTACCGTATTGGTAATTGGACCTACTTTAAACATGAATTCTAACAGTATATTTTGGTATTTTGCTACCATAATTTTAGGGTATGCAATTACAGATCTTGGTAAAATACTTTTAGCAAAACAATTAAAAAGTAAAATGACTCCTTTAGTAATTTATAGACTAAAGAGAATAATGGGAATTATATTAATTATCTGTGGTGTTTTTTTAATCTTAAAAGGGTTTATACCTAATGATAAAATAGATAATTTTATCAGTTAAAACCGTCGTTTATTCAATTACAGCTATACCCCAAAGAATCATACTTTACAGTTATATCAATAGACTTACTTTAGTTTACTATCAATTACGAAAACTATTTTGTAACAAAGCAATAATTAAATCGGGTACTACAATTAATTTGTATGCAAAAAAATACTACTATTTAAAAGTCTTAAAACAGCTCTTTTAAAGACATATTATTCTGATCAATAAAGGAATTTATTATAAAGTAAAAACAGCGCATTAGTTAGCTTTCATAAGCTCTAAAACAGCTAATAATAACTTGTTCTACTAAAGTCGTTATGCATTTCTGCATATATACTTTCTCAATTAATTCACCAGAGCCCCCCAACAACAACACTTTATAACGAATACTATAAATACTAATAAAAACAAAAAACCAGTGAATAAATTCACTGGTTTTATATCTTAAATATCATTTAAAACAAAATGATGTATTTTATTTTCTAAGAAGGTTCTTCTCCTTCTAATAAAGGCACTGTTTGTAACACAAAGTCTTCTCCATGTAAATATGCACTATCATCATCTTCTGGATCTACACGCTTACTATAATCATACGCCCATCTATGAACTTCTGGTAATTTCCCTGGCCAGTTTCCGTGTACATGATCTACAGGAGTTGTCCATTCTAAAGTAGTTGCATTCCAAGGATTCATTGTTGCTTTTTGACCTCTATAAATAGAGATAAAGAAGTTTGCAATAAAAAATATTTGAGCAAAACCACCAACTAAGGCAAACAATGTAATTACTATATTAATATCAGATAAATCATCGAACATAGGAAATGCTGTGTTAGAATAATATCTTCTTGGTAAACCTGCTAAACCAATAAAGTGCATTGGCCAGAAAACTCCATAAGCACAAATGATGCTTAACCAGAAATGCCAATATCCTAATGTTTTATTCATCATTCTACCATACATTTTAGGAAACCAGTGATACACACCAGCAAACATTCCAAAAATAGCAGAAACACCCATAACTAAGTGGAAATGCGCTACAACAAAGTACGTATCATGAACATTAATATCTAAAGCTGAATCTCCTAAAACAATACCTGTTAAACCTCCTGTAACGAATGTAGAAACCAATCCGATAGAGAATAACATGGCAGGATTTAATTGAAGATTACCTTTCCATAATGTCGTTAACCAGTTAAATGATTTTACTGCAGATGGAATTGCAATTAGTAACGTTGTAAATGTAAATACAGACCCTAAGAAAGGATTCATACCTGATACAAACATATGGTGTCCCCAAACAATTGTAGATAAAAAAGCAATTGCTATAATAGAACCAATCATTGCACGGTAACCAAAAATAGGTTTACGTGAATTAATGGCTAAAATTTCTGAAACAATACCCATGGCAGGTAAGATTACAATATATACCTCAGGGTGACCTAAGAACCAAAATAAGTGCTCGAATAATACAGGAGACCCCCCTTGATAATGTAAAACTTCACCAGCAATAAAAATATCTGATAAATAGAAAGAAGTACCAAAACTTCTATCAAAGATCAATAATAAAGCAGCAGACAATAATACAGGGAAAGAAACTACACCAATAATGGCAGTTACAAAGAATGCCCAAATTGTTAAAGGCAATCTCGTCATTTTCATTCCCACAGTTCTTAAGTTAAAAACTGTTGCTATATAATTTAAAGATCCTATTAAAGAAGATGCAATAAAAATAGCCATAGAAACTAACCATAACGTCATACCCATTCCAGAACCTGGAATTGCTTGTGGTAAAGCACTTAATGGAGGATAGATTGTCCATCCTGCTGCTGCTGGACCAGCTTCAACAAACAAAGAGCAAACCATGATGATACATGAAACAAAGAACATCCAATAAGACACCATGTTTAAAAAACCAGAAGCCATATCTCTAGCTCCAATTTGCAATGGTATTAACAAGTTAGAAAATGTACCACTTAAACCAGCCGTTAATACAAAGAATACCATTATAGTACCGTGTATTGTTACCAAAGCTAAGTACATATCCGGATTCATTACACCGTCTGTTTGGTGATCTCCTAAAAATGCTTCAATTAAAGAAAATGATTTTTCTGGCCATGCAATTTGCATACGAAATAACATAGACATAAATACCCCAATAATTCCCATAAACATACCAGTTACTAAGAACTGCTTAGAAATCATTTTATGATCTTGGCTAAAAATATATTTTGTTACAAATGTTTCTTTATGATGATGTTCTGACATAATCTTATTTATTTGTAGTGTCTTTTAATTATTATTATTTAATACTGATGATAATGTTGGCTGCTCTGCAATCCATTTGTCATATTCTTCTTGCTCTACAACTGTAATTTTCATTTGCATGTTATAGTGAGAAGCTCCACAAATTTTATTACATAACAATAAATAATCAAACTCATAAGGATCTTCTCCGTTAGCTTTTCTTATTTTATTGATTCCTGCAGTTTTCTCTACAACCTCAGATTGTTGTCTCATCTCTGCAGTAGTATATTTTGGAGTAAAACCAAATTCAGTTACCATACCTGGTACACAGTTCATTTGCGCTCTAAAGTGAGGCATATAAGCTGAATGCAAAACATCTTGAGAACGAAACTTGAAATGAACTTTTCTACCTTTAGGTAAATACAATTCAGTTACTTGTTTATCATCTAAAGCATTTTTATCATCCATATCAACACCTATAGTGTTCATACCTTTAATATAGTTTACGTTTCCTAAACCTAACGTATTATCTTCACCTGCATAACGAGCATCCCATCTAAACTGCTGAGCATAAACCTCTATTACTACAGGATCTTCTAAGTCGGATAAATCCATGATGTTATTCCATTGCCATAATCCATAACCAATTAGAACAACTAAAACAACAGCTGGAGTAATGGTCCAAATAGCCTCTAATTTATGACTGTCTGAATAGAATTTTGCTTTCTTTCCTTTTTCACCTTTATACTTAAAAGTAAAATAGAAAATTAAGAATTGCATTAAAAATTGAACAATACCAATTAACCAAAATGTAATATCAAAAAGGTTATCATCATGTTCTCCTTCATAAGAAGCAGATTCTGGTAACATTACAACATTCATGAAGATTAAACAATAAATCATCATTGCATATAAAAAAACCATAAAGTAAATGGCATTTCTACCTTGGGTTGCGTTGTCTTTATCAGTAGCGATTACGCTTCTTAAGTTTAATATTCTGGTTATTTGCCAAAAACTTACACCGATTGCAACAGCTATAAAAATATAAAATAGAGCTAGCATATTTATCTCGTCTTAATTATTTTAATTCAAATTATTTATTAATGATGATCTCCTGAACCTTCACCTCTGTGTTCAATATTATAATAGTGGTAATGTTTACTTTCTCCTAAGAAAGGATTACCAGTTGGTATAGCACTTGCTTTTGCAAAAGAACTAAAAGTAGCATATATAAAGACTCCTATGAAGAACAATATTGCACCAATTTCAGGGATACCGAAAGACCATTGATCACCAACAGTACCTGGCATAACCATTACAAATATATCAATATAATGACCACAAAGAATTGCAACACCTCCAATAACGATAAACCAAGGAATACTTTTAAAGTCACTATTTAATAATAACAATACAGGAAAAGCAAAGTTCATTACTACCATTGCTAAGAAAGGAAAGTTATACTCATTAAATCTCATTGCAAAATAAGTAGTTTCCTCTGGAATATCTGCATACCAGATTAACATAAATTGAGAAAACCATAAGTATGTCCAAAAGATAGAAAAACCAAACATATATTTTGCTAAATCATGAATGTGACTATCGTTTACACCAGGTAAAGCTCCTTTAGAACGTAAATATATTGTAACTAAAGCAATTACCGTTAATGCACTTACTAATAAACTAGATAAAACATACCAACCGAATAATGTAGAGAACCAGTGTGGGTCTAATCCCATAATCCAATCCCAAGACATCATTGTTTCAGTGATCATAAATACGAAAATAAAACCTACAGAAGCATTATAACTCAATTTATACGTTTTTCCTCCATCATTTGCAGTATCTTCTTTTATAGAATTTCTACGGATAAACCATCTGTATGCATTCCATAAAGCTAAATAAACAATACTTCTAATAGCCCAACCAGGAACGTTTATCCACCAAGATTTACCATCTACAATAGGATCGTAATTAGGACTTGTAGGATCAAATACTCCTTCTGCCATCCACGGGAACATATGATTCCAATGCATTACAGCCGAAATTACTATAAGAACCATTACAATTGAAGTTGGTACTAAGTTAGCAGTAATTGCTTCCATTACCCTAAACAAAAGAATAGACCAACCCGCTTGCGCAACTCTTTGAATTGCATAAAAAGCTAATACCAATAAAGTAATTCCCAAAAAGAAAAACAATGCTACATATACTGCAGACCATGGTTTATTTTTTAACTGATGTAAAACATGTTCAGCATGTGCGTCATCATGAGATCCATCTACTGAACCATGGCTTTCACCATGTGCTTCACTTTTATGCCCATCAGCACTTACCTCTTCATGAGAAGTAGCATGACTATCACCATGTGAAGCCTGTTGTGCAATAACTTCTTTAGCTTCTTCAACTGTTTTAGGAGCTGAATAAAAACCATAACCAATTCCCACTAAACCAATAAGTATTAGTGCTAATGAGAATGTTTTTAATTTACCTGAGAATTGATACATATCTTTTTCGTATTCTTTCTTATTGAAATTATAATTCTGAACGTAATTTTTCTACGTACTGTACTATTTGCCAACGCTCTGTATACGTTGTTTGAGATGCATGTGAACCCATTAAGTTTTTACCGTGCATAATTACATGATAAATACTCCCTGTGTTAATATCTCTATCTTTATAATTAGGGATACCAGAAAATTTATCTCTTTGAGATAAAACTCCATTACCATCTCCTGCTTTTCCATGACAAGTTGCACAATAGATCTCGTACATTGCTTTTCCATTTGCCAAACTTTCTTCTGTAGTTTCTAAAGGATTAGTAACCGTAAGTTTAGACAATTCATATCCTTCATTTGTATTAGGGATATCATAAGTAGCATGTCCGCCTCTTGCAATTGTTCCTGCAACAGGTTTACTATTTACAGGTTCTCCATTAAGACCATTGGCTCCATTTACATCATAAGGCACAGATACATACATATCTGGCATAAATTGTAATTGGGGCTTAGTTTTATCATTACAAGAAATGATACTTGTAAGCGTAAATAAAGCGATAATTAATTTAAAATTCTTCATTTTCTATATATTAGTGCTTGTCTACTACATTAATTTCTACAGCTCCTGTACTAGCTAATAAATCAATAATTTTAGCTTCGTTGTTATTTACAGGGATTTCCATTAAAAAATGATCATCTGTAGTTCTTGGATCTGGATTCTCAGCTTCTTTAAATGGCCATAATCTACTTCTCATATAAAAAGTAATTACCATTAAGTGGGCTGCAAAAAACACTGTTAATTCAAACATAATTGGCACAAACGCAGGCATGTTTGCCCACCAAGAAAAATTTGGCTTACCACCAATATCTTGTGGCCAATCTTGAATCATCATGTAATTAGTCATCCAAATAGCAAATGCTAATCCTGTAATTCCATATAAAAATGCAGTAATTGCTAATCTTGTTGGTGCTAATCCCATTGCTTTGTCTAATCCATGAACAGGAAAAGGACAAAATACTTCCTCTATGTGAAGATGTTCTGCTTTAACAGCTTTCACTGCGTCCATTAGAACTTCGTCATCATTATAAAATGCGTGAATAACTTTTGATGATTCCATAATTATTCTTTATTAGATTTATCAGTTGTACCTGCTACGTTTGCTACATTAATAGCTGGTTTAGTTGGTATACCTTGTTCTCTTCTCTTCTTGTAAAACTCTCCAGAAGATTTTAAAATAGTTTTTACTTCCGCTTGTGCAATTACCGGGAATGTTCTTGCGTATAATAAGAATAATACACCAAAGAAACCTATAGTTCCCACAAAAATACCAACATCTACAAACGTAGGTTCAAAACGCCACCATGTAGATGGTAAATGACCTTTACTTAATACAATTGCAATAATATCGAAACGCTCAAACCACATACCAATGTTAATTGCAATAGAAATAATAAAAGTAATTACAAAACTTCTTCTAAATTTCTTAATCCATAATAACTGTGGTGTAATAATATTAAATATTATTAGTGACCAGAATGCCCAAGCATAAGGACCAGTTGCAGCACCTACAGATAAATATGTATAGTTCTCATAAGGTGAACCTGTATACCAAGCAATAAAGAACTCTGTTGCATACGCTACAGCTACAATACCACCTGTTAAGATAATTACAATATTCATATACTCAATGTGCATACGTGTAATGTAATCTTCTAAATTAGTAACCTTTCTCATAATTCCTAATAACGTTTGTACCATTGCAAATCCAGAAAAGATTGCTCCTGCTACGAAATAAGGAGGGAAAATAGTTGAGTGCCAACCTGGGTTAATAGAAGTAGCAAAATCCATAGATACAATTGTATGTACAGAAAGTACTAATGGTGTTGCTAAACCTGCAAGTACCAAAGATACTTCTTCAAAACGTTGCCAGTCTTTTGCTCTACCAGACCAACCGAATGATAATAAAGCATATATTTTCTTTTGGAAAGGCTTCACAGCTCTATCTCTAATCATTGCAAAATCTGGTAATAAACCTGTCCACCAAAAAACTAATGATACAGATAAATAAGTTGATATTGCAAAAACATCCCATAATAATGGTGAGTTAAAGTTTACCCATAACGAACCAAATTGATTTGGCATTGGCAATACCCAATACCCATTCCAAGGTCTACCCATGTGAATCAATGGAAACAATCCTGCTTGAAAAACGGCAAAAATTGTCATTGCTTCTGCAGAACGGTTAATAGCCATTCTCCATTTTTGACGGAATAATAAAAGTACTGCAGAAATTAGTGTTCCTGCGTGACCGATACCAACCCACCATACAAAGTTTGTAATATCCCAAGCCCAACCAATGTTCTTGTTCAATCCCCAAACTCCAATACCAGTACCTATGGTATAAAAAATACATCCAAATCCCCAAAGCGTTGCAGCCAAAGAGATATAAAATGCTATGTACCAATTTTTATTTGCAACTCCTTCAATAGGTTTTGCAATGTCTTCTGTAATATCGTGATAACTTTTATCACCTAGTACTAAAGGTTCCCTTATGGGTGCTTCGTAATGAGACATATTTTTATTACTTAGTTTAATTATAGTTTTTAAACTTTCAAAGTCCTTTAACTTTGAGTTTTCAATTTAAAATTTTCTTACGCTTCGTTTGTATTTCTAACTTTCACTTGATATACTACATTCGGTTTCGTTTGTAAGTAATCTAATACGTGATAAGCTCTCTTGTCTTCTGCTAATACTGCTACTTCGTCTTTTTCGTTATTAATGTCTCCAAAAACCATAGCACCTGTTGTACAAGCTGATGAACAAGCTGTTTCAAACTCATCTGTATTAACAGCTCTTCCTTCTTTTTTAGCTTTTAGAATTGTAGCTTGTGTCATTTGAATACACATAGAACATTTCTCCATAACCCCTCTAGAACGAACTACAACATCTGGGTTTAACACCATTTTACCGTAGTCATTATTCATATTGAAGTCAAACTCTTTGTTATTAGAATACTGGAACCAGTTAAAACGACGAACTCTATAAGGACAGTTGTTTGCACAATATCTTGTACCAACACATCTGTTATATGCCATTTGGTTTTGACCTTGGCGACCATGAGATGTTGCTGCAACTGGACAAACAGTCTCACAAGGAGCATGATTACAGTGCTGACACATCATTGGTTGAAAAGTAACCTCTGGATTTTCTGCTTCAGTTTCTATAGCTTTATACAAGTCTCCACCGCTTAAGCCCATTGCCTTCGCTTCTTCTCTTGTTGCAACTTCAGAAGAGTAATATCTATCGATACGCAACCAGTGCATATCTCTACCAACTCTAACCTCATTTTTACCTACAACTGGTACATTATTTTCTGCATGACATGCTATAACACACGCACCACAACCTGTACAAGATGATAAATCTATTGATAAGTTAAAGTGATGACCAACTTCTCTGTTGTGCTCTTCCCATAAATCTATAGATTTTGCTTCAACTTCTTGATGATCATAAGATACAAAAGCAGGCTTGTTCCAAGAATGTTTTGGATCTACACTACTTACTACCTCTTTTAAAGAAGCTACTTTTAAAATATCATGACGCCCTGCAATTGTTTTTTGTACTTGTGTACAAGCAAATTTATGGGTCCCAGATACTTTTTCTATTGTAACTCCGTACTGAATATTGTTTCCGTTAATGTATAATGGATATCCATTAACACCAACTTTCATTTCTTCTTTTAAGCCAAAAGTTTTACCGTAACCTAAAGCTAAACCAACAGAACCAATAGCCTGACCTGGTTGTACCATTACCGGAACAACAACATCAACACCATTAACAGATACTTTGGCATAATCACCATTAATAGCACCGTTATCTTTTACAGGATTAGAAAAACCTAATTCTCTGGCATCTGCCATAGACATCATTAAGTAATTATCCCAAGAAGCTCTTGTAATAGGGTCTGGAAATTCTTGTAACCAAGGATTGTTTGCTTGTTTACCGTCTCCTAAACCTGTTTTAGTATATAGGTTTAATTCAAAACCAGAAGCTTTCTTCGCTGAACTTGCTAATTTTGATGCAATATCAGAAATTACAACAGTAGATTCAAAAACTTCTCCCTCTTCTTCTAAAGAAAGGTCTTTTTTGAAAAAACCATTATGTAAAGCTTTGTTCCATGAAGCACCACCTAAAACATTGGTAACTGCATATGTTTTTAAATAATCGTAATATTTTGTAGTATCTCCAGACCATTTTAATAACGTATCTTGAACCTGACGTGTATTAAATAATGGTTGAATTGTTGGCTGCATTAAACCATACGTTACAGAATCGAACTGTGCATCTCCCCAAGACTCCAAAAAGTGTGGAGTTGGCAATGCATAATCCATTAAAGTAGTAGTACTGTTATGTTCTGTAGACAATGCTACTGAAATTTCTAGTTTACCTAATCCTTCAGAAAAATCTGATGCATTTGATAATGAATACACAGGATCTACATTGTATGCAATTAATCCTGATACTTTACCAGCTTTCATATCTGAAACTAATTGAGCAACTTCAGCATCATTTCCTTTACGGATGTTTAGCGTATTTTTTGTATCAATAATTTCACTATTTAATGCTTTATTAATTGCTAATGAAATTAATTGTGCATTTTTATCATTCAACCCTGTTAAGACAACACCTTTAGAACCAGCTTTCTTTAAATCTGAAGCTAATTTTTTAATAGTTGCATCTACAGAAGTTGCTTTAGAAGGAACATTTGCTCCTTTAATAGCGTTGTATAAGTTTAACAATGCAAATACCTGATCAGATGGTTTTACAACCACTCTTTTATCAGCATTAGCACCTGTTAAAGACATATTACTCTCTACCTGTACATGGTAAGACATATATCCTTTTTCTGGTTTTCTACCAGCAATGTATTTCTTCTCTAAACCTCCGTGGAAATCTCCAAGAAAATCAGCACCAAAAGAAACAATTGTTTTTGCATTTTCTAAATGATAATTTGGTAATACACGCTTACCGTACATTGCCATAAAAGCATCTGCCGCTCCAGATTCTGAAACTGCATCATAAACAACATGTTTTACATTTGGGTTTGCTGCAATAAAGCCTTCAATAACTTTATCCGTAGATGGACTTGCCATTGTACCTGTTAATAATACAACAGGTTTATTTGCTTCTTTTAATTCGTTTAATTTTGCACCAATTTTAGAATCAGCATCTGCCCAAGTTAAAAAAGCTTCTTTATCTTGAGGCTCTTTTAAACGTAATTTTTCATCATATAAAGATAAAACAGAAGCTTGTACTCTCGCACTTGTTGTTCCGTCCGCTTCTTTATTAGGCATAATTTGAATAGGGCGCCCTTCGCGTGTTTTTACCAACACATTTGCAAAATCATAACCATCTGCCATTGAAGTTGCGTACCAATCTGCAATACCAGCAATGATATCGTCTGGTTTTACAACATAAGGAATAGCCTTTCTAACGGGTCCCTGACAAGCTGCTAATGAAGCTGCAGCTGTAGTAAAACCAACATATTTTAAAAAGTCTCTACGTGAAGTAGAAGAATTCTCTAAAGTTTCTTTATCACCTAAAAACTCATCTGACGGAAGCTCTTCCACAAATTCGTTTTTACTTAACGTTTCAACAATAGAACTACCTTTAAGTTCCTCAACACTTTGCCAGTATTTTTTGTCTGAAGCCATTTATACTTTTTATTTAATGATTGAAAGATTCAAACTAGAAAACACCCAGTTTTGTAATCTTTTAATTTTTAATTCTTTTTAATTAGTAGTGACATTTACCACACTCTTTACCACCTAACTGTGAAATGGTAACTTGATCTACATTGTATTTCTTTGCCAAATCTTCATGAATTTTCTTGTAATAATCATTACCTTTTAAATCCACTTTAGTGTCTTTATGACAATCTATACACCAACCCATTGTTAATGGAGCGTGCTGATACAATTCATCCATTTCCTCTACAGGTCCATGACATTTTTGACAATCGATTCCTGCAACTGTTACGTGTTGTGAGTGATTATAATAAACAAAATCTGGTAAATTATGAACTCTCACCCATTTAATCGGAGCAGTTTCACCTGTATACTCTAAGTTATCTGCATCCCAACCAGCGGCTGTATAAACCTTTGCAATTTCAAGATCTAATTCTTCTTTTCCAAGAACACTTCCATCTCCTAATTCTACAACAGTATCATCTGCAACTTCAGAAATATTTAAGTGACAATTCATACAAACATTTACTGATGGAATACCAGATGTTTTACTATGTTTTGCCGAAGAGTGACAATATTGACAATCTATCTTATTATCTCCTGCATGTATTTTATGTGAAAATGCAATTGGCTGAATTGGTTGATACCCTTCATCTACCCCTACTTTAAATAAGAATCCAAATAACACATAAATACCAATTAACACTAAAAATATAGTAGTTAAAACTTTTAAGAAAGTATTTTTCATTATACCTGCCCAAAGCTCATGTAAATCTCTTTTAAGATTTGAATCTTCTCCCGGAACAGTATCACCTTTTAATTCACTTACCTGCTTTAACAAACTAGCAATCATTAAAAAAGCAACAATAATAGCAGCAGACAGCACATATATTAACCAACCTGGAGCACCTGCAGAAGAAACATTTGCAGAAGCATCACCTGCCGCCACTTCACCTACTTTTTTAAGCTCACCTACAGTGGTATAATATAAAATATCATCTACATTCTGATCAGTTAACTGAGGGAAAGCAGACATTGCAGCTCCATTGTACTCGTCAAAAATTGCATTCGCATCTGAATCTCCAGTTGCTCTTAATTCTGCATTATTTTTAATCCAAGAATGTAACCAATCATTTTCTCTTCTCTCCTCGACACCAGCCAAAGCTGGTCCAATTAATTTCTTATCTAACTTGTGACAAGAAGCACATAACGATTTAAATAATTTTTTCCCTTCTTTTTGGCGTACCTCATCTACCTCTTGTGAATAAGCAGATACACTGAATGCAAAAATTAGGAGAAAAGTAATACTTTTAAGAAGTAATGTGGTTAGTCTATTGTGCAGTTCTACACTTTTCATATTTAAACTTTGATTAAAAATATCTAATATAAAATGACAAAAGTCATTTTTTTCCGTTTGACAAAAGTAATACTTCTTCCTAAGGTTTGAAAAGCTAAAAGAATGTAAAACATAATTTATAATTATTCTAAATAAGCGTTTAATCTAATTTATTCCTAAACTAGTCGTTATTTTTGTACAAAATAAAATTAAGCATGAAAAGTAAATTAACAACACTCTCGTTTTTGATTGTTTTATTAGCAACTAGTTACAATTCTTTCTCACAAAATAGCACAAATGAATCTGCAGAAATAAAGGATATTGTTTCTAAAAAAAGAAGTTTCAATAGCACTTTTGGCTTTGGGTACAGAATTCAACTTTATAACGGAAGCGAGCAAAAAGCAAGACAGTTTATGGCTCGTTTTAAAGCAGAATTTCCCGGAAATTTCTCGAAACTAGTTTATTACGCCCCAGAATGGAAAGTACAAGTAGGTAATTACAAAACAAAATTAGAGGCTGATAAAGATCTAATAAAATTTCAAGAAAAATTCTCTGGAATTATTGTGATCCCAATGGGTAAGTAATTAATACAGAAAACACATTAGAAGCAATTAAAAAGCTTCATTATTTTGCCATCTGAAAAGAAAACAAAATAATGAAGCTTTTTAATATTACATTTTTAAGTAGGTTTTACACTAAAACAAACACCTCAACCTAAAGTAAGTAGTAAAACCTATACCAAGACTTTATCAAGAAAAACCTATTCTTCTAAGTCTACTTTCTCTTCCAAAGAAACGGAAACTACCGTATTACCCCAACCTAAATGCATGGTAACTGTGTTATCTTCAACTTCATTAAAGACAATTGAAAAAGCTTCAATACTTTTTTCTGACTCAGAAACTACACCAGAAACCCTAACAACATCATCTTTTTCATCGTAAGTATAATGCCCCCATACGTTTCTAACACTACTAAGAATCAGCGACCATTCTTTATTACCAGGAACCGAAAACAAAGTATATGTACCTGCTTTTACGCTTTCTCCTCCAAATAAAACATCCTTAAAAAAAGTAATTTCAGAAGCTTCATTAGCACCAGTTCTCCAAACACCTTTATCTGAAACCTCAGCCAAAGAAGACAATGCTCTTCCTTTTAATTGTGGTCTTCCGTAAATAACTCTTACTAACTTATCGGAATTTCTCCAATCACTTGGGTAGGCAGCAACATCTAAAGGACTCACATCTAATCTTGGAAATTTTTGAGAGAAAGTATCTGTCGATGAAAGAATTGAGAGTACAATAATGGCAAATAATAGAATTGTTTTTTTCATTTTTATAATTTATGAGGTGATATAAAGATCAGTCATCAAAAATAAAAAATCTTACAATGTTATTTTACTAATTTCATGTTAAACATAATGAAGAGGCAATAAAAGGAATTAAGCAGACACAAATTGACATCCCTCATTTCATGAAGATGTGCAGTAAAATAAATATCTTAAATGGTTATAAAAAGTAAATTAACAACCACAACCATCACTACAACCTTTCTTTTTTTTAGAAGGAAAAACATATTTTCTTAATAAAAAAGCTACGGCTAGAACAACTAATATATATGCTATAATTTCTTGCATTAACTTAAAATTTGATAGGTTATAAATGAAGCAACATATGCCATTAAGCCCATTCCGAACAATTGGATTAATGGCCATTTCCAAGTTTTCGTTTCACGCTTTACAATAGCTAACGTTGCCATACACTGCATTGCAAAGGCATAAAAAACCATTAAAGACATTCCCACAGGGAAATTAAATCTTTTACCACCGGTATCTGGGTTTATTTCTGACCTCATCTTTTCTTTAATCGTAGATGTATTTTCATCATCTGCTTCTACACTATAAATGGTTGCCAGCGTACCTACAAAAACTTCTCGTGCAGCAAAAGATGTAATTAAAGCAATTCCTATTTTCCAATCATACCCTAAAGGTCTAATAGAGGGCTCTATTGTTTTCCCAAGAATACCAATATAAGAATTCTCTAACTTTACAGATGCTATTTTTTGCTGTAATTCCTGATCTGATAAACTCTGGTTAGCAACATTTTCAATCGTATTTTTCTCTGCGTTCTCAAAAGAAGCTGGTCCGTTTGATGCTAAAAACCATAAAACGATAGACAAAGCTAAAATGATTTTTCCCGCTTCTAAAACAAACGATTTTGTCTTTTCAACCACCTCATAAAAAACATTTTTAACAGATGGTAATTTATAATTTGGCATTTCTACCACAAAAAACGACTTCGATTTTATCTTTAACGTCTTATGTAATATATAAGCTGCTATTACTGCTGTTGCAAACCCCAATCCGTATAACAATAACAAAACTACACCTTGTAAATTTAAGAATCCGAAGATTTTTGTATCAGGTATAATTAAAGAGATTAAAATAGCATATACGGGTAAACGCGCAGAACAGGTGGTAAACGGCACTACCAAAATAGTAATCAATCGCTCTTTCCAACTAGCAATTGTTCTAGTTGCCATAATTGCAGGAATTGCACAAGCAGTGCCAGAAATTAACGGAATTACACTTTTACCATTCATACCAAATCGACGCATAATTTTATCCATTAAAAACACCACACGACTCATATACCCCGTTTCTTCTAAAACCGAAATAAATAAAAATAGAATGGCAATTTGTGGAATAAATATAATAACACCTCCAATTCCGGGTATTATTCCCTCTGTTAACAGGTCTGTAAGCACCCCATTTGGCAGATTACTTTTTGCAAAATCTGCAATTTGAGCAAAACTAGTATCTATAAAATCCATAGGTACTGAAGCCCAATCGAAAACAGATTGAAAGATAATCAATAATAAAAACACAAAGAAAAAGTAACCAAAAACCTTATGTGTAAAAACCCTATCTAGCCTACCACGAAGGTCTTTGGCTTTGGTTTTATCTACTATATAGGTCTTTTTAAGTATTTTATTAATTTCTTGATAACGATAAATAGTTTCTTTATGTTGATATTTCTTTAACTTAGAAACGTCTTTTTTAAAGTTAAGGAGTTTTTGTTTTTCTTCTATTGATATGGAATCTGGATAGTTATTCTGCGTTACCATCAACCATAATTCATACAAAGAATATTTAGGGCTAATTTCTTTTAACTTATCAAAATAATCTGGATCAATTTGATGATTGATTCCACATAAAGGAGAAGCTTTTGCAGCAACGTGGCAACGAATAATTGCAGCTTTTACATCATCTATTCCTTCATTTTTTCTTGCACTAATTAAAACTACCTCTGTATTTAACTCTTTTTTTAATAAAGATAAATCGATAGTAATTCCCTTTCTATTCATTTGATCAACCATATTGATTGCCAAAACTGTTGGAATTTCTAAATCTTTAATCTGAGAAAAAAGCAGTAAGTTTCTTTTTAAATTCTCTACATCTGCAACCACCAAAATAACATCTGGAGATTCCTTAATATCCTTTTTTAACAAGGTTTTTAAAACAATACTCTCGTCTAAAGAAGTAGGATTTATACTATATGTACCTGGTAAATCTGTAATAATTGCATTCTGAGTAGCAGATAGTTTACTAACACCATTTTTTTTATCAACAGTAATTCCTGGGTAATTTCCAACTTTCTGATTTAAACCTGTAAGTTGATTGAATAGTGATGTTTTTCCGGTATTTGGGTTCCCTATTAAAGCAACCTTTATATCATTTTTAGACATTATAAATGCGCTTTAAGGATTCGAATTTTAGAAGCTGTTTCTATTCTTATTGCCAAGTGACTACCGTTTACGCAAATATACAAAGGGTCTTTTAAGGGCGCTATTTGAACTAACTGAACCTCAGCTCCTGGTAGACAGCCCATTTCTAACAATTTTAAAGGAATAAAATCTAAAGACTCTTCAGAAATATATCCTATCTCTCCCTTACGTAATGTAGCTATTGTGCTCAATGAATTTTATTTGGAAGGCAAATATAATCATTTAGAATGATTCTAAACAAGTTATTCAGAAGCATATTCTTCTTTTAACAAAACAATATCATTTTTAAGTTTCTCCATATCTTCTTTCTCCGTCCCATCATAATACCCCCGAATTCGTCTGTCTTTATCAACTAAAACAAATTGTTCTGTGTGTATAAAATCACTTTCATCACCATTCCCTTCATCTAAAACTGCAAAATAACTTTTTCGAGCCAACTCATAAATGTGCTTTTTAGAACCTGTAGTAACATTCCATTTTCCATCAATAACCCCTTTTCTATCCGCATATTCTTTTAAAACAGAAACGCTATCCATAACTGGCGTAACAGAATGCGATAAAAACATAATATCATCATCCTTTTTATAAAACTCTTGCAACTCTCCCATATTATAAGCCATGGCAATACAAATTGTTTGGCAACGAGTAAAAAAGAAATCTGCTATATAAATTTTATCTTTATAATTACTATTGGTTACCGTTTCCCCATTTTGATTGGTTAGTTTAAAATCGGCAATGGTATGGTTGTTTTGAATATGCACCATACTATCGTCTACCAATCTCGGGTTTACATCAATAGGATTGTATATTTTAAGGTGTTTATCTACTTTTAATAAATGATAATAAACTGTAAGTGAAATTGCAGAAAACACCGCAAAAAAGATAAGTAGAGGAATAGACTTTTTAAACTCCATAAGATAATTTTGTGACAACAAATTTACGACTTAATAAAACCTTAGAGAAAAAAACAAAAGGGAATAGTTTCCAAAATCTTTGTTAAATTAAAAAGGTACCTCAATTTGTTCTTTTGCAACTACCTTTAAAAACGTACATTTGCGACTATTTTAACTATGATTTAACGCTGAATGGAAATATTAATAAAAGCATCACAATTTATTTTAAGTTTATCTTTATTGATTGTATTGCACGAGTTAGGGCACTTTATCCCTGCAAAATTGTTTAAAACCAGAGTAGAAAAATTCTACTTATTCTTTGATTATAAATTCTCTATTTTTAAGAAAAAAATTGGTGATACTGTTTACGGTATTGGTTGGATTCCTCTAGGTGGATATGTAAAAATATCTGGAATGATAGATGAAAGTATGGATACTGAGCAAATGGCTTTACCACCGCAACCTTGGGAATTTCGTTCTAAACCGGCATGGCAACGTCTAATTATAATGTTGGGTGGAGTTTTTGTAAACTTTGTTTTAGGTATTTTTATCTACATTATGTTAATGTATGCTTATGGCGAAAACTTTTTACCAAACGAAAATGTAAAAGACGGTGTTTGGGTACAAGATTCTTTAGCGATGAACTTAGGTTTACAAACTGGAGATAAAGTTTTAACTATTGATGGAGAAAAAATTAAAAAATTTAACGAACTAACTTTAGGGTTTGTAAACGGTAATAATTTTCAAATTGAAAGAAAAGGACAAGTTATTGACAAAGTAATTCCAGAAGATTTTATCTCTCAATTAGTAGACAGAGGTAAAGATGCTGGTGTAATTTTACTACCTAGATATCCTTTTGCTATTACGAGTGTTTCTGAAGATTCACCAAATAAAAATGCTGATTTAAAAGCGAAAGATATTGTTGTTGCCATTAATGGAAATGCAATAAAGTATTTTGATGAAGCTCAGGTTGAATTAAATAAGTTTAAAAATCAGGATATTTCTGTTACTATAAAAAGAGAAAACGAAACAAAAGATATCGCTGTAAAAGTTACCAATGAAGGTAAATTAGGCGTTGGTTTTGGCTTATTACCTTCTAAAGACTTAGAAAGACTTGGCTACTACGATTTGGCAAATATCGAATACACTTTTGCAGAAGCAATTCCTGCAGGGTGGAACAAATCTGTAAAAACACTTACAGACTACATTAAACAATTAAAGAAGATCTTTAACCCAAGCACTGGAGCTTATAAAGGATTAGGTGGATTTATTTCTATAGGAAGCATTTTTCCATCGGAATGGAGCGCAGAATCTTTCTGGAACATAACCGCATTCTTATCTATTATGTTAGGATTTATGAACCTTTTACCAATACCTGCTTTAGACGGTGGTCACGTTGTTTTTACCCTTTGGGAAATGATAACTGGTAAAAAACCAGGAGATAAATTTTTAGAATATGCACAAGTAACAGGCTTTATTCTTTTAATAGCTTTATTACTTTTTGCAAACGGAAATGATATCTTTAGGTTGTTTAACTAAACAAAATAAAAGACATTAAAAAGCCTCACTTTTATAAAAGCGAGGCTTTTTTTATACCTTAAAAGAACGATTGATAAAAGAAAACCAAGTGTACTGTGTATTGCACCTATCGCAAGCATAAGCCTTAGTACCTGGTATTAATTTAACAAATGCACCCCTCCTCATTCTGTGGTTAGATGTAGATTTACATTTTGGGCAAGCTTTCATAATTAAATTGGTTTGGTTTACCTCTGAAATTTAGCAAGTTACAGTAAGATAATTCTATTCTAAATTAACTGATTTATATACTAAAATTAGGATACAAAAAGAAAGCTTAAATAAGAAGAAAGTTTTGGTAACCTAAATTGATATCCGATTCTTATAAACAGTGATTTTAAGCAAACAGAGACACAGAAATAAATTCTGTATAATAAGATTTTACACCTTTAGAATGGCTTTTTTTTTGCTACACCTTAAAAGTACGATTGATAAATGAAAACCAAGCATACTGTGTATTACAATTATCACAAGCATAACCTCTTGTTCCTGGGATAATCTTTACAATTCCTTTTCTCATCATTCTGTGTCTAGATTCAGATTTACATTTCGGACAAGATTTCATAAGCTAGGGGATATTTATTTTAAACCGCAATTTACTAAATACAAGCAATGTATTTACCCCGTATTAATACCTGTTTAAAAATCAACGTTTTAATTATTCTACCAAAAATTATATATCAAAAAAGCCATCATTTAAAAAATAAATGATGGCTTCCGTTAAAACTTGTATGTTTATAAACTAGTTACCTTTAGTATCAATAACCTCTGCAGGTAACCCAGTAGGGATATCTTTTCCTTTTAAATAACTTGGCAACTCCATACCTGCCATATTAAACATTTCCTGTAAAGGTGGTACCGCTTTATACATTCCAGAAATAAAGTTAGAGGTTGATGTTTTTCCATCTGCTCCTCCTCCGTTTTCCCAAACAGTAACTTTATCAATTTTTATATTTTTAATAGCTTCGGCTTGTATTTTCACTAATTCCGGCAACTTATCAGCAATTAATAATAAGGCTGCATTTTGAGAATCGTTTCCAGCAGCTTTCACTATTTGATCTAAACCTTGTGCTTGTTTTGTTAAAACCTCAAACAAACCTTGGGCTTCCGCTTGTGCTTTAAATAAAATTGCATCGGCTTCACCTCTTGCAATTCTTCTAATGTTTTCTGCTCTTGCTTCTGCGTCTATTTCTACTTTACGTTTGTCTATTTCTGCAGGTACAATAATATCTGCTAATTGAGAAGAACGCTCTCTTTCCGCTCTTGCAACCTCTGCTTCTTGCTCTGCAGCATAAGATTCTTTTAACGCGTTTGCTGTTTGTACTTTTTCTGATGCAATTGCAGTACGTTCTGCTTCGGCTTCTCTTTGTCTTCTTAAAGAGTCTGAATTTGCTACATTAATTTTTGCTGTATTTTCTCCAGCTACTGCTTGTGCATTTGCTGCTGCAACTTGTGTTCTTTCATCTTGTACCGCGTTTGCCTCACCAATAGAACCATCTCTATTTTTTTCTGCAACCGATTTACGTGCCGCGTTAATTGCATGTGCAGCTGCTTCTTTACCTAAAGCTTCTATATAACCAGATTCATCAACAATATCTGTAATATTTACGTTGATTAATTTTAAACCTACTTTCTTTAACTCTGTTTCTACAGATTGAGAAATATTAGTTAAAAATTTATCACGGTCGTTGTTAATTTCTTCAATATCCATCGATGCTACCACCAAACGTAGCTGACCAAAAATAATTTCTTGTGCTAAATCTTGAATGCTATCTTGGTCTAAACCTAACAATCTTTCTGCTGCATTTTGCATGATTCCTGGTTCTGTAGAAACCCCAATTGTAAATCTCGAAGGTACATTAACACGAATATTTTGCTTAGAAAGTGCATTTACCAAATTTACTTCTATAGAAATAGGTGTTAAATCTAAAAATTGATAATCTTGAATAACTGGAAATATAAATGCGGCTCCACCATGAATACATTTAGCAGATTCTCCTCCACCCACTTTTCCATAAACAACCAAAATACGGTCTGAAGGACATCTCTTATAACGTTTTACCATTGCTATTAGCAATATAAAAACGAAGAGAATTGCAATTCCGATTCCGATTAATCCAGCAAATTGACTGGCTTGTAATACCATAAAGTTTAACATAGCTTTTTTTTTAATTTTGAGGTTCTATTATTAATATTCCGTTATTTGTTACTTCTATTACTTTAATTATCTTTCCCTGTTTTAAATCTTCATTATAATCCGTTAATGCTTCTAATTCTCTTAAAGCTCCCTGAATTTTTATCTGAATTTTACCTGTTTTAGATCTATTTGCACCTACTGTTAAATAGACTTCACCAATAGAGTTTAAGGCATTTTTCATTTTTAAGGTTCCGCTAGAAGATAATTTACTGATGTAATAAAATAATGCTGCCATTACAAACATCATCAACAAACCAGAAAATATAGAAATAATAATGGTAGTTCCTGTTGCGTTTCCTGCATCCATACTTGCAATTCCACTCCATCCGAAAATAGTGAAAAAAGCAACTAAGTTTTTTAAGGTAAAAAACTGAAATCCGGCTCCAGTATCTGCATCAATTTCGGCATCTACATCACCAATATCATCTGTTTCTGCACCAATTATTGTGGTTATTAAAACCAACAAAAACATAAATGTAGAAATCCCGGTAATTACCCAATAGGTCTTTTCGAAAGTAGTTAATTCTTGAAACCATTCCATCATAGCAGTTTGTTTTAAAAGAGATTAAAGATAAATGTTTTTGACTGAATAAAGAGGTTTATTCCATCATTATAAAGCACGATACCATTTGATTCAGATCAACTTTTAAGAGCGCTCTTTTTAAGTTGATTTTAAACTTTAATTGTTAAAGTAATAAATGAGATAAGTAGTATTGAGCTGCTACTATTAGTACTCATAAACCTTGTTTTGTTACAGATTTATGAAAATATTTTAAAATAAAAATTTTAGAATTAATAAATACCTATTTCAAACATTAGAAACAGATTTATGAAGTTAACGTAACATATCCACCAAAGGTGGAAAATAGACCTACTAATAGAATAGACTTACATGGTTAAAAGAAACCTTGCAGGATAATCTGAATAATTATTAAATCTTACTTAAACATTAAAATGTACTTCAGAAAATTAAAAAAAAGCCTTGATAAAATTTATCAAGGCTTTTTACAAATATCTATTTTTTATTATTTAGTAACTATAACGCAAACCAAATAACACATTACTTGGTGGCATTGGTACAAAACCAGATTCTATATATTCTGCATCAAAAATATTATTTGCAGTAACTGTAAAACTAAATTTATTAAAATCTACAATTACAGAAGCATCCCAAACATTATAACTTGTACCAACAGTACGTTCTGCATGTTTGTAAATAATATTCTGACTTACATTTTTAAATAATCTTGATGAAAAACGTGTTGTAAAATGATGCTTTAAGGTATTTAGTGAGTATCGAGATAAATCTTTATTCTGTTCTAAAATATCATCCTCTAAAAAAGTATAACCAATAGAAAGGGTTTGTTTGTACTCTTTTATATTAAAACGATAATCAGCATTTACCTCAAAACCTTGCGTATTTACTTCTGCTATATTAGTTGCTGTATATTTAGGTTCCGTTGCATTTGGTCTAATAAAGTCTATTAAATTAGTAGCATCTCTATTAAATATTGCTACAGAAGAAGTAAATTTCCCTGTGTTATATTTTAATCCTATTTCTTGCGCAAATGCTTCTTCTGGTTCTAGGTTCTCATTTCCAATAGTTCCAGGATCATTATAATATAAATCTGTATAAGTAGGTATTCTATAGGTAACTCCTAAATTACCATAAGCTTTTAAGTTTTCTGAAAACTGATATCCAATATCGACTCCTGGAAACGCATGAAATTTAAAATCAGAAAAATAAGTAACTGCAACTCCCGGAGTAATATCTAATTTGTCATTAGCTAATTTAAAACGGTGTTCTAAAAATAAATTAGCCATCGTTCTATCTCTCTTTCCTAAATTATTACTACTTATAGAAACTCTAGAAACATCTATTCCAAAACCAGTAATTCCTAAATTAGAAGTATATGAAGCATTCGTTTCTACACCAACCTTATTGGTAATATGTAAATTTCTAAAAAAACTAGGATCATCTCTTTTTAATAAGAAAATATCTTGCCCTCTTCTCCAATAAACTCTTGGTGTAATCTTAAATTTTTCAGTTCTAAAAACTGTAGAAACTCCTATTACACTGTTCTGAGTTTCTTCATACTCATGCCAATCTGGATTTGTTGTATAAAAATTCTCTGCGCCATATTTTTTATCGAAAAAAGTGGCTAAAACCTCAATAGGTTGTTTCTTTTTATTAAAAATTCCCTTTAACACATAACTCTTATTTTCATAATCAGAATTTGTTCTATAACCATCAGATGTTAAGGAACCAACATGTGCCATAAAAGAAGTATTCTCATATTCTTCTCCAAAGGTTACAGAGCTATTAAATTGACCAAAAGAACCTGCTTCTATATTTATACTTGCTTTACTTGTTAACTTCTTTTTAGTAACAATGTTTATGGCTCCCGTAAATGCATTCTGACCGAAAACTCGAGCAGCAGGACCTTTTATAATTTCTATTCTTTCAATAAATTCAATAGGTAAAGCGGCATTTAAGGTATGATGTCCAGTTTGAGAATCATCCATTTTAATTCCATCAACCAATAATAAGGTTTGATCGAAACCTCCTCCTCTAATATACAAGTCTGCCTGACTACCAGCAGTTCCTCTTTTTCTAATATCTACACCCGCAACTTGTTGTAATAAATCTGCAACAGTTGTAGCGGCACTGTTTTTTATTACTTCAGATGAAATAACATTTATGGTTCTCGAATTTTCTTTAAAAGGCAAATCTATTCTCGTAGAAGTAATAACAACCTCTTTTAAAGTATCTCTTTTTATAGGATCAGATTGTCCTTGTACTTGAAAGGCTGCAAAAAATGATGCAATTATTAAGGTAATTTTAATTTTCATAATTAGTGATTTTAATCTGATGCAAAACTCGTAACTTTCCGGACGATTAAAATAGTCCAGTTTTAAAATGAAAGATAGTCCGGTTAATACTTTATTTGAACAATTAATCAATTTTGATAAATCCATACCTCAACCTGTGTACGTACAAGTTGCTCAGCAAATTATAAATGCAATACAACGTGGATATATCTCAAAAGGCACTCTTTTACCCGGAACCCGTGTTTTAAGTCAGACTTTAAAAATCCACAGAAATACCGCAGTTGCAATTTACGAAGAATTGGCTTCACAAGATTGGGTAGAAATCATCCCTAATAAGGGTACATTTGTTATCGAACCATCATTAAAAACAGTAAAAATAAAAGCGTCTTCTCAAAAAATAAATGAAGCATATAAAACAGCTAAAACAACTGGATTTCCGTTTCAAAAATCATTTCACTTAGCATCTACAGTTCAATTATCAAAAGTACAATACACTATAAATGACGGAAAACCAGATTTACGTTTGCATCCTGTTCATGAATTTTCTAGGTGGTACAGCGCTGCGATGAAACGTAAAACAATAATAAAAAAATGGAATAGCCCTAATCAATCTCTCCATTCTTTATTTGAAACCCAACTTTGCAATTACTTAAACGCAACAAGAGGTTTTCACATAAACCCAAACAATTTAATAAGTACGCGCAGTACAGAAATGAGTTTGTACATTGTTTCTCAACTATTGATAAAACAAAACGATGTAGTTTTAGTAGGAAATTTGAGCAACTATGCTGCTAATATGATTTTTCAGCAAGCAGGTGCAACCATAAAAACAATTCCAGTAGATGCAGATGGACTGGATGTAGATTATATTAGAAAACATTTTATAAAAAAAAGTATTCGATGTATTTATATCTGCACGCATAGAGATTACCCAACAACAGTAACTTTAAGTGCAGAACGTCGTTTGGCTTTGTTACAATTGGCAAAAGAATTTGGTTTTGCAATTATTGAAGATGATTACGACTACGATTTTCAGTTTACAGGTTCTGCTATGTTACCAATGGCAAGCGCCGACGGAGACGGAATGGTTATTTATCTCGGGAAATTAGGGCAATCTTTATTTCCAAGTTTTCAAACAGGATTTGTAATCGCACCAGAAAACTTAATTTCTGAAGCTAAAAATTACCTACAATTGCTCGACGAACAAGGCGATTTAATACAGCAACAAATGTTATCTGAATTGATTTATGAAGGTGAAATTTCTCGTTTGATGAAAAAAAACATCGTCATATATAAACAAAGACGCGATTGTTTATCCCAACTTTTAACGCAACATTTTTTTGAAATCGCAAAATGGAAAATACCTTCTGGTGGATTGGCTATTTGGATTCAGTTTCAAAACCAAATATCATTAGTAAAACTAGCTGAAGAAGCCGAAAAAAACGATTTATTTTTACCAAAAACCATTCTGTATCAAGATAAAAATACCTGTGCCATTCGTTTTGGTTTTGGCCATTTAGCTTTAGAAGAAATAGAGATTGTAATAAAAAAAATGAAAAGTGCTTATAAGAACTTGATTTTAAAATAAAATTTTGTCAATCTGAATTTATTTCAGATTCTCTTAATTATAATAATCATCCTAATAAGATGCTTAAACTAGTTCAGCATGACAAAGTGTAATTTTATTTTTTAACAGATTAAGATATTAACAACGCTATTTTGCCTACTATTTTTAGGTACTTTTATGGCATGTTTGCACTAGTAGATTGTAATAATTTTTACGCTTCTTGCGAGCGGGTTTTTAACCCGAACTTGCAAGGAAAACCCGTTGCTATTTTAAGCAATAACGATGGTTGTGTCATTTCTATGAGCGATGAAGCTAAGAAATTACAACTGCCTTTTGGTGCGCCTATTTTTAAATGGGATGCCTTTTGTAAAACAAATAATATTACTGTTTTGTCTTCTAATTATCCATTATATGGAGATATGAGTGCTAGAGTAATGAATATTTTGGCAGATTTTTCTCCGGATGTTGAAGTCTATTCTATTGATGAATCTTTTTTACAATTAAAAGGATTTGAAAATTATGACCTACAAGAATACGCTACAAAAATGAGAAGTCGTATTTTAAAATGGACAGGTATACCAACTTGCGTTGGAATTGCGCCAACCAAAGCATTGACTAAAGTTGCCAATAAAATTGCGCGTTCTAACATCAAACAATCGAAAGGAGTTTGTATTATAGATTCTGATGAAAAAAGAATCAAAGCCTTAAAATGGACAAAAATTGGCAATGTTTGGGGAATCGGAAGTCGTTTAAAAAAAAGATTGGAAGCAAAAGGTTGCATTACGGCATACGATTTTACACAACTTTCTAGCGATTGGGTTTTAAAAGAATTTTCTATTGTAGCATGGCGTTTGCAAAAAGACCTACAAGGCATTTCTAAAATTCCGTTAGAAGAAGTTTCATCAAAAAAAATGATTGCTACCACACGTAGTTTTGAATACACGTATTCTGATATTGACAATATAAAAGAGCGCATCTCTACCTTTGCAGCTAGTTGTGCAGAGAAATTAAGGAATCAGAAATCTAGTTGCCACATGCTTATTGTGCAACTTTCTAGCGATCGGCATAAAAAAGAATTTGAACAACATAGAGAAAGTACTACAGTTGTTTTCTCCTTTCCTACAGATTCGACGTTAACCATTGCCAACGCAGCAGTAGAAGCTGTAAAAACTATATTTAAAACTGGTGTTAAATACAAAAGAGCAGGTGTAATTGTTACGGGTTTAGTACCTAATGATAATTTTCAATTGGATTTATTTTCAAGCGAAAATCCAAAACACAAACCGTTAATGTCTGCAATAGACAAATTAAATCGTAAATTTAAGGCAGACAAAATTAAATTAGGAAATCAAGATTTAAACCGCACTTGGAAAATGCGTCAAGAACGATTATCCGCTAGATTTACCACAAATATTAACGATATTTTGATTGTTAAATAAACACTATGAATTAAAACTCCATAATTTTTAATAAAAGGATAAAATTCTTTTTAAATTCAGTTTGTCATTCCGAACGAGGAACGAGGAGAAATCTCATAATTATAAGGTTTTAACCTTTAATTTGATAATAAATAATATTTTCATGAATGATAATTACAAAATTTTAGCCGTTTTTGAATATTCTACAGAAGCGCATATAACAAAGTCTAAATTAGATTCCGAAGGTTTCAAAACCTTATTAATGGATGAGAAAACCATAGATACCGATCCTTTAGTGAGTAATGCAATTGGGGGTGTAAAATTGTTGGTTCATAAAGATGATTTTGAAAAAGCTGCAACTATTTACAATGAGATTAGAGTTTATCAAAAGGATGAAAATGGAAATGATCTTTTTTGTCCGAATTGTAATGCTACACAAATACTAATTGCTCCCCTTGCGAGGAGAAATATATTCTATATGTTATTCCCATTTTTCGAAAAAACAAGACGTATTTGCAATAATTGTAAGACCGTATTTTAATTGCAAAATAATACCCCTAACATTTAAAGAAAAGTTATAATTTGCAAACATTATGAACGGAACTAAAAACCTTACTTTTTTTACACCTAAAGCTTCTTCTGGAAACGGAGCTGTTTTGGTAGATGTTGGTATTTCTGCCGGTTTTCCTTCTCCTGCAGATGATTTTAGAGAAACTAGAATTTCTTTAGATGATGAATTAATCCACAACAAAGACGCTACTTTTTTTGCAAAAGTAAAAGGACAGTCTATGATTGATGCAGGTTTAGATGATAACGATTTGCTAGTTATTGATAGAAGTTTAGAACCTGCCAATAATAAAATTGCTGTTTGTTTTTTAGATGGCGATTTTACTGTAAAGCGTTTACGTGTAGAAAAAAACGAAGTTTGGTTGCAACCGGAAAACCCTAATTATCCTATTATAAAAATCACAGAAGAGAATGATTTTATGATTTGGGGAATTGTAACAAGTGTTATCAAAAAAGTATAAAATTACCTTTTTTAAATATTTTATTATTGTTTTTCGATAATTTTTATATATTTGCAATGTCAAATATGTGAAGTCATGAAAAAAAATAAACTATTAAATATTGCAGTTATTGTTTGTAAAAGTATTCGAATCTTTATTATAATAGCATTTATAGGATTAACAACAATCTTCATACACCTTCAAATTTCTCCAGAATCATATAAAAAAGGTAATATTGAATTCAAAGTCTCAGGTTTACAGATAAGTAAATCTAATAGATGGAAAATCAGTAATTCAGGAGATGATAAAGAAGTATATGCTTTAAATAAAATAACAAAAACATCCTTATTTATTAATTATCTTAAATTTAGTGCTGTCTTATTTTTTATGTTTTTATTGATTACAGAATTTCAAAAAATAATGCAATCTGTTAAAAACCTGAATACCTTTCAAAAAAACAACGTTCGCTCCTTTAGAAAAATAGGGAAATATCTTTTTATTATTTTCTTACTCTCAAGTTATTTTAAGCTTCGTTTTCAGCAAGGAGGAATGACTAATTTCTCTCTAAATTTTACACCTTTAATATTTATGCTTATTGCATTTATATTGGCGGAAATTTTTAAAGAAGGAAATTTATTACAGCGGGAAAACGATTTAACAATATAAGCGATGCGTAAAATTAATATTTTAAAAGCCATTGTAGATTTACTTTGGATATTTTCTATGCCAATAGTTTTGGTAATTATCGGCTTTTCTATTGCTGTTTTCTTTGTAGATCTAGGTGATTTAAACATAAAAATAAACTCAATAGGTCTTAATACCGATACACTATTCTCAAAAACACTTCTTGTTGTTTCTGCACTAAATTATTTATTAATTGTTGCTGCTTTGTATTTCTTCAAGAAAGTACTAAACCACTTTGTAAGAGTAAAAATATTTGAAGAAACCGTTATTTCATCCTTCAAAAAATCAGGAAATCTATTATTTATTTCAGGAATTATTTCACTCACAATTTCTATGATTAGTAAAGTGTATTTTCAACAAAAAGTAACCTTAGAATTCGGGTTAAATCAGCATTTAGTAATTATATGCTTGGGCTTGTTTTTTTTAGTTTTAAGTGAAATATTTAAAGTTGCAAAGAATCAAAAACAAGAAAACGATTTAACAATATAATATGGCAATCATCGTAAACTTAGACGTAATGCTTGCCAAACGTAAAATGCGAAGCAAGGAATTGGCAGAAACTATTGGTATTACAACAGCCAATTTATCTGTTTTAAAATCAGGAAAAGCAAAAGCAATCCGTTTTTCTACTTTAGAGGCAATTTGCAAAGCATTAGATTGCCAACCTGCAGATATTTTAGAGTATCAAAAAGATTAAAAACAGTACTTTTAATACGTCTTAAAAACACATCAAATCAGTTAACGAATCGTAATGACAAAACATTTAAAAATTTTAAGCATACTTTTCTTTTATTTATCTATAACAGCCGTAAATGCTCAATTTTCTCCTAGTCTAAAAAACTATACGCTAGCAGAATACAAAGCTGGTAACCAAAATTGGGATATTACAAGATCTAAAAACGGCAAAGTATATGTTGCTAATAATAGTGGCTTATTAGAATATAATGCGTTAGTTTGGAAATTATATCAATTACCTAATAAAACAACCGTTCGATCAGTTTTAGCTGTAAATGATATCATTTACACGGGCTCGTTCGAAGAATTTGGTTTTTGGGAAAGAGATCATTTCGGAATCCTTAAATACCAATCATTAAGTGATACTATTCTTAACAAAATTTCTCCTAATGAAGAAATATGGAGTATTGTAAAGTATAAAGACAAAATAATTTTTCGTTCTTTCTTAAATATCTATATATATGACTATAAGAGTATTACACAATTAAAATCCGATTCAATACTTATTTCGCTTAGTGTTATTGACGATGATTTATATGTAAGTACTTTAAATGGAGGTGTTTTTTTACTTAAAGACAAAAAACTAACACCTTTCTATTCTAATGACCTGCTTTTAGATACTAAGATTATATCTATCAACAAATATGAAGATAAACTTCTGTTGATGACCTCTCTAAAAGGAAGTTTTTTTCTAAAGAAAGGAAAACTTGTTCCTACCGGTTTTGAGATAAATGCAGCCATTAAACTACATCAACTTAATGATTTTTCTATTTTAAGAAACGGAGAAATGGTTTTTGGAACTATAAAAGACGGCGTTTTCTTAACAGATCATTTAGGAAACTTAAAATTTCATATCAGTAAAGAGAATGGTTTATTAAACAATACTGTTTTAGGTCAAGCGCTTGATGATTCAGACAACCTTTGGTTGGGGTTAGACAATGGAATTGCTCATATAGAACTAAGTAGTAGTAACTATTTCTTTAATGATGTTTCTGGGAAACTGGGTGCTGTTTATGATATTATTGAATATAAAGATGTTATTTATATCGGTACCAATACTGGTCTTTTTAAGCTTGATGCTAATGATCAATTAGTGTTTATAGAAGGTTCGCAAGGTCAGGTTTGGGATTTAACAATTATAGGTGATGAACTTTTTTGTGGTCATAATGAAGGAACTTTTTTAGTAGATACAAATACTTTTAAAAAGATCTCTAATTTTACTGGGGGATGGACGATAAAGAAAGTTCCAGAAAGAAAAGACACCTATATTCAAGGTACCTATTCTGGATTGGTAAAATTTGAAAAGAAAAATGGAGAGTGGACTGTAAAACAATTTGACAAAGCCCTAATACCTTCTCGCTTTTTAGTATTTGAAAATGATTACACAGCTTGGGTTGCACATGAAACCAAAGGCGTTTATAAGATTCAGTTTGATGAAGATTATGAAACCATACGTAGTGTAGAAAATTATGAAAAAAAAGGTATTAGCTCTAATTACAATATAAGGGTTTATAATATTAAGAACAATATTAGTTTTAAAACAAGTGAAGGTTGGCAGAAGTATGAACCTATTTTAGATTCTATTATTCCTTATAAACTACTTAATAATAAGTTAGGAAAGCATAGTTATATTATATCTGAAGATAACACGAATCTTTTTGCTCTAAAAAACAATCATGGCTTTATTAATTTTAAATCCTTCTCTAATAATGACGAACTACTCATTTTAAGTGATGATCAATTAAAAAACAGGTATATTATAGGTTACGAAAATGTATCTAAAATAAATGATTCTGCTTATGCTTTAAATTTAGACAATGGTTTTATGATGATTAATAACACCACAGCCTCTAATTATAGTTTACAAAAGCCAAAAATAGAAGTTATATCTGTAGATGGAATTCCTATTAACCTATCTAAGATTAAGAACAATGAAGTCCGTTTTAATTTTAATGAAAATATTACGGTAGCGCTGTCGTCATCAAAATCTGTAAATCATTATTTTGAATACAAAATATCTAACACAGGTAATTTTTGGTACAAAGCAGAAAACGATAAAATAGAGTTCTCTAACCTTAAAGACGGAGAATATACAATTTCCTTTAGAGCAAAAGGGAATTCTGGAAATGTATCAACTGTTCAAAGTTTACATATAGATGTATTACCACCCTGGTATAGAGATACTTTTGGATTCTTGCTATACGCAATTATTGCACTTTTAATTATTGCACTGTTATATGTTTTGCAAAATAAAAAAATAGCAAAAGAACAGCGTCTTATAAAAATCAAATATCAGAAAGAGCAAGAAAAATTACTACGCGAAAAGACGTTAGAAAACGAAAAACAAATTGTGGAGTTTAAAAATGAATCTTTGCAAAAAGAAATTAAGCTTAAAAGTAAACAGTTAGCTAATAATGCGATGGCTTTAGTGAAGAAAAATGAAATCCTTGAGGAAATTAAAAAAGATCTGATGGGGCATAAAGAAGGATTTAATAGTCAGTACAACTTTAAAAAATTGTTAAAAAAATTAGATAATTCTATTGTACTTAAAGATGAATGGGCCGTTTTTGAAAATAATTTCAGTCAAGTTCATGATGAGTTTTTCGAAACCTTAAAAACCAAACATCCAAAGCTTACTCCAAAGGATTTAAAGATATGTGCTTACATCAAAATGAATCTTTCTTCAAAAGAAATTGCACCTTTAATGAATATCTCTCATAGGGGTGTAGAAACGCATAGATATAGGTTAAAAAAGAAGTTAAATTTAGAAAATGACATTTCTATCACTGATTATTTGTTAAATATCAAATAATGAACTTGTTTTTTTACCTAATACACAATTAATAACTACGTCATATATACGTCATTTATTAAAATCACCTTCAACTACAACGTTTTATTTAGGGCAACAAAGTACGTCAACCCCGATTTGTTAATGATTTTTAACATTTGGTTCATTTGGTGACGTATTTAAAATGTAAAGCTCTTTTTAATTTATTTAATAATAGTTTATAATTTAGTCTACCGAATAAACTGAATATTTAATAATTAATAACACTAATATGAAAACAAAGATTAGTCTATTATTAATACTATTTTTTTCATTAGGTGCTTTTGCACAAGAAATGGAAATAAATGGTATTGTAACAAGTAAAAATGGAGGTACTCCTTTACCAGGAGTAAGCGTTGCTGTAGCAGGAACAAGCAACGGAGTCTCAACCGATTTTGATGGAAAGTACACTCTTACCGTTAATAAAGGAGAACAATTAACATTTAGCTACATTGGCTTTAAAAAAATTACGGTAACTGTAAATAATGAGAATGTTATTGATATTTCATTGGAAGATGACGTAGAATCTCTAGATGAGATTGTAGTTATTGGTTATGGTACCCAAAAAAGATCAGATCTTACAGGTGCTGTTTCTAGTATTAAATCAGACGACCTATTAAAACAACCAGCGGCAAACGCAACACAATCTATACAAGGAAAATTGTCTGGTGTAAATATTATTAACACCAATGCACCTGGTAGTGACCCTGTAGTAATGATAAGAGGACTAGGTACTGCTGCATCTGGCACAACACCTCTTTATATTGTAGATGGTATACAAGTTAGCGGTATCAGTAACATAAACCCTTCTGATATTGAAACAATGGATGTTATGAAAGATGCTGCCTCAGCTGCTATTTATGGTATGGATGCTGCAAACGGTGTTATATTTATTACAACCAAAAAAGGGAAGAATGGAAAAGCCAAAGTTTCATTAAGTTCTTACTACGGAGCAACAAGTACGCTTAACCCAGTAAAAATGGCAGATGCTTCAGAGTACATTACTTACTTTAATGAGGTTCGTACATCTTTAGGATCTACAGATTTATTATCATCAAACCAAGCATATAATACAGATTGGTATGATGAGTTAACAGACGTTAGATTATCTAATAGTAATAATGTTTCTATTTCAGGAGCTAATGAACATACAAATTATTTCTTTAGCTTAAATAATTACAATGAGGATGGACTTTTAAAAGATCAAAACTTAACCAGAAATACGTTAAGATCTAACAATACCTTTAATCTTTTTGAAAACACGGTAAAATTAACACAAAGCTTTAGTGCTGCAATTTCAAAAGGAACTCCAAAACCTTTTAATGCCTTTAATGAAGCATACAGACAGTCTCCACTAGTACCAGCGTACTATGATAATGGCGCTTTTGGTCAATCTAACTGGAATACGAATACAGGAGTTGTTGGTTACCAAGGTAACAGCCGTTTAAACTCTATAGGTAACCCTTTGGCAACCGTATATTATAACAATCAAAAAGACGAAACTACAGATTTACAAGGGTCTTTTGATTTAGAGGTTAAGATAACAGGTTCTTTAAAAGCCAACTCTCGTTTTGGAGGTACTAAATCGTACTACAAATCAAGATCTTTTAATGATATCAAGTCTCAATACTTAACAACAAATACAGGGCAAAATGAGGCTGATTTTAATGCATTAAAAGAAGCAAACCCAACAACTACAGCATATGCAGATAATAACTTATCTTTTAGCAGATCTGAAAGCTATAGATACAACTGGGATAATTATTTAACTTTCGACAAAATAATAGGCAATCACAGCATTAATGTTGTAGCAGGTCTTACAAAAGGAAGTAAAAATAATACGTTTAACACCTATCAACTTGCTTATGATGTACCACAAAAAGAACAATACTGGAACATCAACTTTGCTTCTGAAGATTATGAACAAACTTCACAACAAAGTTCCTCTACGCCTACAAATCAATTATCGTATTATGGAAGGTTGCAATATAATTTCAATGAAAAATACTTTCTTCAAGCAAATATTCGTAGAGATGGTATAAGCACATTCAATAATGATAACAATACAGAATATTTTGGAAACTTCCCTTCTTTTAGTGCAGGTTGGGTATTAACTAAAGAATCATTTTTAAGTGATATAGAAAATTTAAATTTCTTAAAAATGAGAGTAGGTTGGGGTAAATTAGGAAATTCAGATGTTCCTTTTAATGTGTCAACTTATTCAACCGCTACCGGAAGTAGTAATGTAAATTACGTATTTGGAGCAAATCAAGATTTAGTGTACGGTGCAGCTTTAGGTGCTTCTATCTACCCTATTTCTTGGGAAATCACTAAAGAAACAAACGTTGGTTTAGATTTTCAGGCGTATAGCTCAAGGTTATCTGGTAGTTTTAACTACTACAACAGAAACACGGAAAATGCTATTTTAAACGTAACTCCTGTTTACACTTCTGGTGAAGGAACCAATTATTATGATCATGGTGCAGAAGTACTAAACAAAGGTTTTGAAATAGAATTTAATTGGAGAGATAATATCACCGAAGACTTATCATACAACCTAGGTTTTGTCTTTTCTGATAATAAAAATAACGTTGAGAATGTAAAATCAGCATATGGTGGCCAAACCGGAGGTAGTTTATCGAACGGTCAAATCACAAAAAAATTACAAGAAGGGCAACCTATTTATGCTTGGTGGATGTACGAAGCAGATGGTGTTTGGCAAAACCAAGATGAAATAAATAACAATGCACATTACGGTACTCCATCTCCAGGACATTTACGTTATAAAGATCAAAATAACGATGGTGTTATTGATGATAATGATAAAAAATTCTTCGGTTCTTACATCCCTACTTATAACTTCGGATTTAATGTAGGTTTAAATTATAAAAGTTTTGACTTGGCCGTTGATGCTTTTGGAGCTGGAGGAAATAAAATTTATAACGGTTTAAAAGGAACTAGCATAGACGGAGGTGAAAACATAGCGTATGATACTTTTGCAAATAGATGGACAGGCGAAGGATCTACCAATGTAAACCCAGGAGCGGATAAAGACTCTTATGCATCAAGTTATTATTTAGAAGATGGAGATTATTTAAGAATCAACAATATTACCATTGGTTATACTTTACCAGTGCTAATGAATCAAGTTTCTAGAATTAGAGTTTATGCAACTGCTAAAAACCCATTTATGTTTACTAAGTATTCTGGTTTTACTCCAGAAATAGTTGGTTCATCTGGTTCAGCAGGAGCAAGTGGAGCAGCAGGAATAGAACTTTCTGCATACCCAAACACTAAAACCTTCTTATTTGGTGTAAACATCGATTTATAAAATTTTAAAAAATAATTATCATGAAAAATAATATTAAAAATATACAGATTCTATTTGCTATAGGACTGCTTTTCACTACTGTTTCTTGTAGTGAAGATTATTTAAATGTTGATAGTAAAGATCGTTTAGAGCAAGACGATACTGAAACAGTAACACCTAAAGAAATGGTAAATGGTGCCTACGGTATGTTAACCGAATGGGATTATGCTTTTTCTTATCTTGGAATCACAGAAATTATATCTGACAATTCAGATAAAGGTAGTTCTTCTACCGATACTGGTGCGGATAAAGACGTATTAGATGCCTTAACCTTTACAAGTAGTGCAGGTTCAATTCTTTCTATGTGGCAAAATTGGTATAAATCTATAAACAGAGCATCTATTGCTATAGATTATACAGAAAATTATGGCCTAACAGATGAAAACTTAAAAAACAGATTAGTAGGTGAAGCGAAGTTTTTAAGAGCTTTAAATTATTTTTGGTTAGTAAGATCTTTTGGAGCTGTACCATTACAAGATGTAGATTTAGTTGAAAGACAACCTGTAGCAGATGTATACGATTATATAGAAGCAGATTTATTAGACGCTATAGAAAAACTACCTCTTAAGAGTAAGTATGCTTCAGAAGACTTAGGTCGCGCATCTAAAGGAGCTGCGCAAGCACTTTTATCTAAAGTTTACCTTTATGAAAAAGAGTGGCAAAAAGCATATGACATGGCAGAAAATGTTATTAATTCTGGAGAATATGGTTTACATCCAAATTATGAAGAATTATGGAGAGCTTCCACAGAAAATGGTATCGAATCTATTTTTGAAGTGCAAGGTAGAGGAGAATCTATAGCTCATGGTGTACAACAATACTCACAAACTCAAGGTGCCAGAGGTGCTGACGGTTGGGGATGGGGATATAATAACCCATCTGAAACTCTTGTAAAAGCGTTCGAAGCAGAAGGTGACCTAATTAGAATGAATGCTTCTATTATTTTTGAAGGTGAAACACTATGGGATGGTCGTGAAGTTTTTGAAGTTGAGAACCCTAGGTATAATGAAAAAGCATATTCTAGTGCCTCTACAGGATCAGACGATGGAGATAAAAACATACGAATACTTCGTTATGCAGAAATTCTATTGATAAAAGCAGAAGCTGCAACATATATTGGTCAAGACGCTGCAACACCTCTTAATTTAGTAAGAAGCAGAGTAAACTTACCTACCATTAGCAATCCAACAGTAGCACAAATATGGAAAGAAAGACACTTAGAATTAGCGATGGAACACGATCGTTGGTTTGATATTGTTAGAACAGGTCAAGCAAAAGAAGCAATGGCTGCAGATGGTAAAACATTTGTTGTTGGTAAACACGAATTGTTTCCAATTCCTTACAATCAATTAATACAAACTCCAGGAATGACACAAAATCCAGGATGGGAGTAATCTAAAATTTCAGCTATGCTTAACATTTAAGTATGGCTGAAATTTAACCTATCATTTAAGAACATGTTATATATGCGTAATTTTCTATTAATAAGTATACTATCACTAGCTCTATTTGGTTGTAATAAGCAAAAAGAAGAAACTACTACAGATATCGTTGTAGAGGATACCTTAATTTCTGATGATGCACTTTTAGATCGTATTCAAGAGCAAACCATAAATTATTTTTGGGAAGGAGCAGAACCTAATTCAGGTTTAGCACTCGAAAGAATACATATGGATAATGTGTATCTTGAATCGCCTAAAACTACCGTAACTACAGGAGGAAGTGGTTTTGGATTGATGGCTATTTTAGTAGGAATTGAAAGAGGATTTATATCGAGAGAAGCAGCACTTCTACGTTTTCAAAAAATAGTAGATTTTTTAGATAAAGCAGATCGTTTTCATGGTGCTTGGCCACATTGGATTAACGGTGAAACAGGAAAAGTACAACCTTTTAGCGAAAAAGATAATGGTGGAGATTTAGTTGAAACAGCTTTTTTAATCCAAGGCCTATTAACGGTTTCTGAATATTTTGATAGCAATACTGTACAGGAAAAAGAATTGGTTTCTAAAATAGATAATCTATACAGAACTGTAGAATGGGACTGGTACACCAAAAACGGAGAAGATGTTTTATACTGGCATTGGTCGCCAGAATATGGTTGGGATATGAACCTACCTGTTAAAGGTTATAACGAATGTTTAATTATGTATGTGCTTGCTGCAGCATCACCAACACACCCAATTAAAAAATCTGTTTATGAACAAGGATGGGCAAAAAATGGTGCTATTGTTTCTAATAAAACGTATTATGATGAAAACATCGTTTTAAACTATTTTTATAATGACACAGATTTGGTAGGACCTTTATTTTGGGCACATTACTCCTACTTAGGTTTAGATCCTAGAAACTTATCAGATCAGTATGCAAATTACTGGACACTAACACAAAATCAAGCTAAAATTCATTACAAATATGCAGTCGATAATCCACTAAATTTTAAAGGGTACGGAGAGGATCTTTGGGGTTTAACTTCTAGCTATTCCATAGATGGTTATCATGGACATAGACCAGGTGATGATCTAGGTGTAATTTCACCAACTGCTGCATTATCATCATTTCCATACACACCAAAAGAAAGCATGAATGTTTTAAGAAACATTTATATGAATCACGATAATCTTGTTGGTAAATACGGGCCTTATGATGCTTTTAGTCTTGAAAATAATTGGTACATAGAAAAATATCTTGCAATAGATCAAGGTCCTATTCCTGTAATGATAGAAAATTACAGAACAGGTTTATTATGGCACTTATTTATGAAAAATAACGATGTACAAAATGGTTTAGATGCACTTGGTTTCACCTATTAACAATTTAAATAATGAAGTTAAAAACGCTTATAATAACACTCTTTTTAATTTTTGTAATGTCTTTTTTAATCAGCGCTCAGCAATTAAAAAAGTCAGAAAATGTATTCCTAAAAAAAACACATGTTGTTCATAAAGATACGCTACAATTTAGAATGTTATTACCTAAAGATTTTTCTGAAGACAAATCTTATCCGGTAGTATTATTTTTACACGGTGCAGGTGAACGCGGTGACGATAATGAAAAACAATTGGCTAATGGAAGCGATTTATTTTTAAATGAAGCCACAAGAAATTCATTTCCTGCAATCGTTATTTTTCCGCAATGTCCAGAAAATGATTATTGGGCAAAATTAAAAGCAGATCGTACCACAAAACCAATTACATTTAAATACAAGTACAAGAAATCACCAACCAAGGCAATGAGCTTGGTAATGAATTTAATGGATGAAATGGTAGAAAAACCATATGTAAAAACCAACCAAATTTATGTAATGGGGTTATCTATGGGAGGTATGGGAACCTTCGAAATTATCTATAGAAAACCAGAAATGTTCGCAGCAGCTATTCCTATTTGCGGAGGCGGACATCCAAAAACGGTATCAGCATACGCCAAATCTATACCATTATGGGTTTTTCATGGAGCAAAAGATGATGTTGTAGACCCGAATTTATCAGTAAATATGGTGTCTGCAATTCTTAAAAATGGTGGATATCCAAGATTTACACTCTATGATTTTGCAAATCACAACAGCTGGGATCCTGCTTTAGCAGAACCCAAATTATTAACATGGCTTTTCTCTAATTCAAAATAAAAAAAATGAAAAAACAATCTATTCTAAAAATAACAGGTATTCTAATTATAGCAATCCTATTTTCGAGCTGTAATTCTAACAATAATACAAGAACAAGTTCTAAAATAGCAGACAATCAATTCGAGTCTAAAATAGATTCAATTTTAGAACTAATGACCTTAGATGAAAAAATAGGGCAACTTAATTTACCAACTTCTGGAGATATTACAACAGGAACAGCAAAAGGAACTGATGTAGGAGAACGTATAAAAGAAGGTAAAGTTGGTGGGTTATTCAATATTAAAACAGCTGAAAAAATTTATGAAGTTCAAAAAATTGCTGTAGAACAAAGTAGATTAGGAATTCCTCTAATTTTTGGAATGGACGTGATTCATGGTTACAAAACAACATTTCCAATTCCTCTAGGTCTTTCTAGTTCTTGGGATATGGAAATGATTGAAAAAACGGCTAGAGTAGCAGCAACTGAAGCGAGTGCAGACGGAATTAACTGGACGTTCTCTCCGATGGTTGATATTTCTAGAGATCCACGTTGGGGACGCGTTTCTGAAGGAAATGGAGAAGATCCTTACCTAGGAAGCAAAATTGCTGTAGCCATGGTAAATGGATACCAATCTGATGATTTATCAGCAAATAACACATTAATGGCTTGTGTAAAACACTTTGCACTTTACGGAGCTTCAGAAGCAGGTAGAGATTACAATACAGTAGACATGAGCCGTATTAGAATGTATAATGAATACTTAGCACCTTACAAAGCAGCTGTAGATGCTGGAGTGGGGTCTGTAATGGCTTCATTTAACGAAGTAGACGGAATTCCTGCTACAGGAAATAAGTGGTTACTTACAGATTTATTAAGAGATGATTGGGGTTTTAATGGTTTTGTTGTAACAGATTATACAGGTATTTATGAAATGATAGCACATGGTGTTGGAGATAAATATCAAGTTTCTGAACAAGCATTAAAAGCAGGTGTAGATATGGATATGGCAGGAGATTCTCCTTCTATTCCAGCTGCTTTTGTAAAAACGTTAAAAGAGTCTTATGAGAATGGTAAGGTAACAATGGATGAAATTGACACTGCAGTAAAACGTATGTTAACAGCAAAATATCAATTAGGCTTATTTGACGATCCTTATAAATATTGCGATCTTGATAGAGCTAAAACAGAAATTTTTACACCAGAAAACAAAGCGTTCGCACGTAAAGTTTCTGCTGAATCTATGGTATTGCTGAAAAATGAAGATCAATTACTTCCGCTTAAAAAATCTGGAACAATCGCTTTAATTGGCCCATTAGCAAAAGCAGCTAACAATATGGCTGGAACTTGGAGTGTAGCTACAGATCAAGAAAAATCAAACTCTGTTTTTGATGGATTAAAAGAAGTTATTGGAGATAAAGCAACTATGCTATACGCAAAAGGAAGTAACATCGATTATGACTTAGAATTAGAACAACGTGCCACTATGTTTGGAAAAGGGATTCCAAGAGATGGACGTACAGACAAACAATTGTTAGATGAAGCGCTTAAAATTGCAGCGAAGTCAGATGTTATTGTTGCAACTATTGGAGAATCTGCTGAATTAAGTGGAGAAAGCAGTAGTAGAACAGACCTTGGTATTCCTCAAGTCCAAAAAGACTTATTAAATGCTTTGTTAAAAACAGGAAAACCTGTTGTTTTAGTATTGTTTACCGGAAGACCTTTAGTTTTAGTAGAAGAAAATAAAAATGTACCTGCTATAATTAACGCGTGGTTTCCTGGTAGTGAAGCTGGTTTAGCAATTTCTGATGTATTATTTGGAGACGTAAATCCTTCAGGAAAATTAACAGCTACTTTTCCAAGAAATGTAGGTCAAGTACCATTATTTTACAATCATAAAAATACAGGAAGACCTCTTGGAAATACAGAGGGTAACTTTGAGAAATTTAAAAGTAACTATATCGACGTTCGTAACGAGCCTTTGTATCCTTTTGGTTATGGATTAAGCTACACTACGTTTGATTATGAAAACTTAAAATTAGATACATCTTCTATAAACATGGACGGCGAAATTAATGTTTCTGTAGAGGTTACTAATTCTGGTGATTACGACGGAAAAGAAGTTGTTCAGTTATATATAAGAGATCTTGTTGGTTCGGTAACACGACCTGTAAAAGAATTAAAAGGTTTTCAAAAAGTAGAAATTAAGAAAGGAGAAACTCAAAATATAAGCTTCAAAATTTCTGTTGAAGATTTAAAATTCTATAATTCAGAATTAGATTTTGTAGCAGAACCAGGACAGTTTCAGGTTTTTGTAGGAACAAATTCAGATACCAAAATGATGAAAGAATTTGAATTGACTAAATAAAAACATCACAATTAAATAATAACAATTTTATGCCACACATAATTTTTAAGTTTCTCCCTATTCTTATTATTTTGTGTGGTTTTTACTTGTCTGATTGTAATACAATCTTAGGTTAGTCATTTAGAATGAAATTTTCAGAAGAGAAAATAAAAATATAAATCTTGCGTAGAATATTTTGATAGCTTCTAAATACAATACGTATTATAATCCACTAACCGAAAAAGACACTAAATTATAAATCATGAAAAAACTACTTTTTTTATTCACTTTAGTATTACTTTTTTCTTGTAATAATGAAAAAAATCAGAATGTATCAGAAGCTTCTGACACCAAGAATGTATCAGAAATAAAAAAAAGGCTTGAAACCTATATCAACCCATTAGATATTGATTATACCTATATGGTGTATAATTCAACGCAAAATAAATCTTACCGTTCTGGTGCAGATCCTGCAGTTATAGAGTTTAAAGGAGAGTATTACATGTTTGTAACACGTTCTTTTGGCTATTGGCATTCTACCGATTTAATAAACTGGAATTTTATTAAACCAGAACAATGGTTTTTTGAAGGTAGTAACGCACCTACAGCTTTTAATTACAAGGATTCATTGGTGTATTTTGCTGGTAATCCTGCAGGTTATGGAAGTATTCTTTACACAGATGATCCGAAAGGAGGAAAATGGACACCAACTGCCTCTATATCTACAGACATTCAAGATTCGGAATTATTTATAGATGATGACGGACAAACCTATTTGTACTGGGGCTCTTCTAATGTTAATCCGCTAAAGGTTAAAAAGTTGAATAAAGATGATCGTTTTTTAGAAACAGGTGTTCGTAAAGAACTATTTAACCTCGATGAGGAAAAATACGGATGGGAACGTTTTGGAGAAAATAACTTTCACCCAACTTTAAAAGAAGGTTATATGGAAGGTGCTTCTATGACTAAACACAACGGAAAATATTATTTACAATACGCAGCACCTGGCACACAATTTAATGTGTATGCAGATGGAGTTTATATTGGAGACACCCCATTAGGCCCATTTAAATACATGAAAAACAACCCGATGAGCTTTAAACCAGGCGGATTTACAAATGGTGCTGGACACGGAATAACGGTGAAGCAAACCAATGGACAATATTGGCACTTTGCAACAATGGCACTTGCTTCTAATTCGCAATGGGAACGTCGTTTAAGTATGTTTCCTACTTATTTTGATGCCGATGGATTAATGTATAGTAACACATCATATGGCGATTATCCGCGTTTTGGAGCGAATCATACTACAAAAGCAGGAGAGCACAATGGTTGGATGTTATTGTCTTATAAAGGAGCTGCTACCGTCTCTTCTTCCTTAATGCAGATAAAGAAATTTACGTCAGATGACGATGCAGTAGAAGTAACAGAATTACCTTTAGAAAAGAATACTGATGGTCAAATAATTTCTAAAGTATTAACAGATGAAAACCCTAAAACATTTTGGGTTGCAGAAGCCAATGATGATAAACAATGGTTAACCATTGAAATGTTAAAACCTGGAAATATCAATGCTTTTCAATTAAATTTCCATGACCATGAATCAGGGATTTACACACGTACCGAAGGATTAAAGCATCAATTTACTATTGAGACTTCTATGGATGGTATTAACTGGCAAACGGTTGTTGATAGAAGTACAAGCGAAAGGGATACGCCAAATGCTTACATTGTATTAGATGAAGCTGTAAAAGCAAAATTTGTACGTTACAACAATGTAAAAGTACCTGGAGCAAACTTTGCAATGTCTGAGTTTAGAGTCTTTGGATTAGGACTTGAAGATAAGCCAACAGGAGTTACAGGATTCAAAGTAAAAAGAGAAGCAGATCGTAGAGATGTATCTTTTTCTTGGGAAGCTGTAGAAGGTGCTCAGGGTTATAATATCCGTTGGGGAATTGCGAAAGATAAATTATATCAATCATGGCAAGTCTACGATACGACAGAACATTTTATGCGTTCTTTAGACAGAGATACACCGTATTATTTTACCATAGAAGCATTTAGTGAAAACGGAATTTCAGAAAGAAGTAATATTCTTTTTACGAAATAGATAATAGCAAACAAAATAATTTTAGATACTCTAAAGCATAAAAAAACTCCGAATTTTCATTCGGAGTTTTTACTTTTAAGTTCTTGACTTCGCTCGAACTGACATTGAATAATTTACCTATTCATTGGTTTGTCTAAGTTCATATACATAATATCAGCATCGGTAGCTTCTTTACCTAATAAATATTTACTAAAATGATCTGCTCTTAACCAAAAAGAATATTCAGTCATGCTACCAAAACCATGTCTTTGTCCTGGCATAACCATAAATTTAAAACGTTTATTTGCTTTAATTAATTCGTTTGCCATTCTAATCGTTCCGGCAGGATTTACGTTATTATCCATATCACCATGAATCAACATTAAATGTCCTTTTAAGTTATTTGCCAAAGATGGATTTGTATCAATCTTATATTTATAAGAACTTTTCCCTTTTGCATCAATTTCTTCCTTTACACCATGATGTGTTTCACTCCACCAAGAATTGTACACATTATTATCATGATTTCCTGCAGATGAAACTGCTGCTTTAAAGAAATCTGGATAGACTAACATAGCTGCTGTAGACATAAATCCACCACCAGAATGACCATAAATCCCTACTTTTTCAATATCAATATAACTGTGTTTGTTTGCCAATTGTTGTGCTACATACTTTTTATCAGCCAAACCATAATCACGTAAATTTCCGTAACCATAATTATGATACCATTTAGATCTGTCTGGATGCCCACCTCTGTTTCCTAAGGTAATTACGATAAAACCAACTTGTGCCATTCTATCTACTCGGTCCATAGAATAAGAAAAAGATTTATTTACTGCTTCTGTCTGTGGCCCAGGATAAACATACTCCAACAAAGGATAAACTTTCGTAGAGTCCATATCAAATGGTTTATACATAACCCCATAAATATCGGTAATTCCATCGTCTGCCTTTACTTTAAAGGTTTCTGGAAACTTGTATCCTGATGCAAATAGTTGCGATAAATCAGCAGTTTCTAAATCCATTACTTTACGTCCGTTTGCATTTCTAAGTTCCGATTTTGGTACGGTATTTACTCTAGAAAAGTTGCTTATAAAGTATTTGTTAGAGTCAGACATACTTGTGCTAGTTGTAAAATCTCCAGGGTTTAAGTTTTTCATTCCTGTACCATCTAAATTGATTTTATAAGAATGTGCATAGTAAGGATCTTGTTCTTTATTTACGCCGTTTGCAGAAAAATATAACGTGTTGCTTTTTTCGTCTAAACCTTCAAAACTAGCCACATGGTAATCGCCTTCTGTAACTTGATTTTTTAAGTTTCCGTCTGTATCATATAAATAAAAATGTGCCCAACCATCTCGTTCTGCCCAATGCAACATTTCTTTTTCATCATTTAATAAAATTAACGGACGAGACTCTATATAGGTATTAAAACGCTCTTCAATTAAAGTTTTGTATTCTCCCGTATTAATATCGGCTACATTAATATCATACTTTTTACGATCTCTAGAGATTACACTGAAATATACTTTTCCTTTTTTAGAAAGCAATAAAGTTGGTCTAAATTCATCATCTCTACTAGATTGTTTTCTTGGTGCTCTAAAAACAGAAATACTTTGCTGTTTAATGGTATCTAAAGGTACTTTTACATGTGTTTTAGAAGGAATATCAAAAATTAATAATTCTGATTTATAATATTCTTGTTCACCTGGCATGTGATATTTATAGGTTTCTAACGTTGGTCTTTTTTTACCTGTAGAATTAATTACCCATAAATCTTTAATATGTCTTGAGTCAGATTTTTGAAAAACAAACTTTTTAGAATCGTGAGACCAGATTCCTCCAACACCGTTTCTTTTGTCTTTATTTTTTTCTTTATCTACATTATCTCCTCTAGATCCACGTCCGTAAGCATAGTTTTCTTCACCATCTTTTGTCCATTGGTTTTCTACAACTGTACTATCTTTTTCGTCTTTAATAAACTTTTTAAAGTTTATTTTATCCATCCAATACAAGTTGTAGTTTTTAGAATACAAGACAATAGAACTATCTGGTGCAATGTTTGCCCACTTTTTCCAATCTTCTTTTTCTTTCTTAATGGTATCAATAATCGTCAAGCCATTTCCACCTAATTTATACTCTAAATGGTAGACTTTTTTCTCCATTTTAGGTTTTGTCGGTTTTTTAGACTTTGTTTTTTTTGTTGAAGTAGAGTCTTTTCCCTCCTCTTTCTTTTCTTCTTTTTTATCATCAATAACTTCAACTTCTTCTGTTGATGTTACTCTAAAACGAATAGCATCTTCTGCTTCGTTAAATTTAAAACTAAAACGAGGTAAGTGTTTTGCGTCGTATGGATCTTTAGTGATTTCTGTTAACCACTTTGCCATCTTTACATTATCGAAAAGTGCCTTTTTAGATTTTTTATCTGCATCCACTAAATAATAATTGGCACCTTCTGATGTTTTATAAGCATACCAAAAACGATTTCCTTTTTTTAACCAATGTGGACTTACAGATGTAGAGTGTACCATTTTTGCCAAATTTGTTGGTGAATACTTAGCAGCAGCTCGGTAATTAGGGGTTGGAGTTTCTTGTGCAGAAATTGTTGAAACAACAATAAATGGCAAGAATAAAAGTAAGAATTTTTTCATGAAGTAAAATAATTTGAATTAGTTGACGTAAAGTTTCTCTAAAACAAATTATCTCACAAATTTTTAAGATTTATTTACAAAAAGTTTAACAATTCCATAATTAATTTAGATTCCGTTTTTCAATAAAGAATCGCTTTAATAACTGAGAACATTCGTTTTCTAAAATTCCACTAACAACTTTTGTCTTTGGATGTAGTGTAGTTTTTAAATTTACAAAACCTCTATCTGGTTCTGTTGCTCCATAAACAATTTTACCAATTTGTGCCCAATAACTTGCACCTGCACACATCTGGCAAGGCTCTAGCGTTACATATAATACACAATCTTTTAAATATTTTCCTCCTAAAAAATCAGCAGCAGCTGTAAATGCTTGCATTTCCGCATGCGCCGTTACGTCGTTCAATGTTTCCGTTAAATTGTGTGCTCTAGCAATAATTTGATCTTTAAAAACAATAATTGCACCTACAGGCACTTCGCCTTTATCAAAAGCAGATTCTGCCTCTTGTAAGGCTTTTTTCATAAAATAGGTATCATCAAAAGGTTGTATCATGTATGTTGATTATAAATATCAAAATTAAGTAAAATATTTACGATAGATTTGTATTTATTAACTGCCCGTTTTACGCACACAGTATTTGATGTTGTATTTTTACGTTTGAATGAAGAATTTGTTAGACCACATAGTAAACCCAGAAGATTTACGAAAATTAAATCAAGATCAATTACCTCAACTTGCAAAAGAATTGAGGGATTTTATTATTGATATTGTAGCAACCAAAGAAGGACATTTAGGCGCCAGTTTAGGCGTTGTAGAGTTAACGATTGCTTTGCACTATCTATTTGATACCCCAAATGACTTATTGGTTTGGGATGTTGGGCATCAAGCATACGGACATAAAATATTAACAGGCAGAAAAGATGTTTTTCACACCAACAGACAGTTGGGTGGAATTGCAGGTTTTCCATCAAGAAAAGAAAGTGAATACGATGCTTTTGGTGTAGGGCACTCCTCTACTTCTATTTCTGCAGCTTTAGGGATGGCAATTGCCTCTAACATAAAAGGAGATACAGAAAAACACCACATTGCTGTTATTGGAGATGCTTCTATTGCAAGCGGAATGGCTTTTGAAGCCTTAAACCACGCAGGAGTTTCTAAGGCCAATTTATTAATTATTTTAAATGACAACGCTATTGGTATTGACCCTTCCGTTGGTGCTTTAAAAGAGTATCTAACAAAGGTTAAAACCGATAAAAGACTTGCGGCGCAAAACAATATTATAAAAGCTTTAAATTTTGATTATTCGGGTCCTATTGACGGACATGATTTACCAAAGGTATTATCAGAATTAAAACGTTTAAAAGATGTAAAAGGCCCAAAGTTTTTACATGTAATTACTACAAAAGGAAAAGGTTTACAGAAAGCTGAAGAAGACCAAGTAACCTATCATGCACCTGGTAAATTTGATAAAATTTCTGGTGAGCGATTAAAAATAGCAAAAAGCTTATACACAAAATATCAAGATGTTTTTGGTAAAACAGTGGTAGAATTAGCTGATAAAAATGATAAAATTGTTGGTATAACTCCAGCGATGTTAACGGGAGGTTCTCTAAAATTCATGTTAGAAAAGCACCCAAAGAGAACTTTTGATGTTGGTATTGCAGAACAACACGCTGTAACCTTAGCGGCAGGTATGGCTACGCAAGGTTTAATTCCGTTTTGTAATATTTACTCTACTTTTTTACAACGTGCATACGATCAAGTAATTCATGATGTTGCTTTGCAAAACTTACCAGTTGTTTTTTGTTTAGACAGAGCTGGTTTGGTTGGCGAAGATGGAGCAACACATCATGGAGTATTCGATTTAGCGTATTTACGTTTAATTCCGAATTTGATCGTTTTTGCTCCAAGAAATGAAATTGAATTGCGTAATATTTTATACACCGCACAATTAGGATTAAAAAAACCTATTGCTATTCGATACCCAAGAGGAACAGGAGCAATTATCGATTGGAAAAAACCTTTTGAAAAAATAGCAATCGGAAAAGGGGTTTGTTTACAGGAAGGAAATAGGACTGCTATTTTATCTATTGGTACAATTTCTAAAAATGTTTCTGAGGCTTTGGAATTAGTAGAAAATCTAGATCACTTTTCTCATTACGATATGCGTTTTGTAAAACCTTTAGATGAAAATTTATTACATCGTATTTTTGATAAACATCAAAACATTGTAACTATTGAAGACGGAACGATAAAAGGTGGTTTTGGAAGCGCTGTTTTAGAATTCGCATCAGAAAATAATTATCACCATAAAATAAAAACGATAGGAATACCCGACGATTTTATTGAGCATGGAAATGTTTTAAAACTGCAACATGCACTTGGTTTAGATGCAGAAAAATTAGCTAGTACGTTTAATCTATTAACATAAAAAAGACGCTACATAGCGTCTTTTTTATATCTGAGATATTGATTCTTAAATAATATTTCCTTTTAATTTTTTATGTGTTCTAATCGCATAACTATCAGACATTCTAGAAACATAACTGCATACTTGCATAATTCTTTGATACAAACTAGTTGATTCTGTTTGATATTCTTCTGGTAATAGATTCAATACTAAATCATCAAAATTAGATTCTTTACCATCAAACTTATTATTTAAAGCTGTTACAAAAACATCTAATAAATCGGCAATAATTCTATAACCAGCAATTTCTTTTTCTACAACGTCTTTGCTTTTATATATTTTTGCAACACTTAATTTAATAATGTCTTTTATTTGCGCTTCATATTTACATCTATCTAATAAAGACCTCTCAAAAGTTCCGTTTAAAATAGCTTCTTCATTTGCTAAGAAAATAGCAACGGCTTCATTAATTAACACCCCAATTGCCAAAGCTCTTAAGTAACTTATTCTGTCTGTTTTATGTTGTAAAGAATGATATTTTTTAATGTCAATGGTATCTTTCACCAACTTAATCATGTATTCTAGAGCAAACTCTTCTTCAATTAAGCCTAAATTAATTCCGTCTTCAAAATCGATAATTGTATAACAAATATCATCTGCAGCTTCTACTAAATAAGCCAATGGATGCCTGTAAAATGAAATTGCCGAATTAGATTTTTGTTTCATCCCTAAATCTTCTACAATTTCTAAAAAAGCTTCTTTTTCAGATTGAAAAAAACCATACTTTTTATCTACAATATGATTTGTTGGTTTCTTTGGCAGACTCTCTTTTGGATATTTTAAAAAAGCCCCCAATGTAGCATAGCTTAAACGCAAACCACCAGAAATTCCTTCTCTAGATTCTGTTAAGATTTTAAATCCGTTTGCATTCCCTTCAAAATCTATTAAATCTTGATATTCTTTATCAGACAATAGATCTTTATATTTTAAACCATTACCTGTTTTAAAATACTCGCCTATGGCTTTTTCTCCAGAATGCCCGAAAGGAGGGTTTCCAATATCATGCATTAAAGAAGCGGTTCCAACAATAGCTCCAAAATCGTTAAAGGTATACCCTAATTCCTCTAATTTTGGATAACGTTCTAACAACACCTTACCTACTCTTCTACCCAAAGTTCTTCCAACAACAGACACTTCTAAACTATGTGTTAATCGTGTGTGTACAAAATCTGTTTCTGATAAAGGTATTACTTGTGTTTTGTCTTGTAAACTCCTAAAAGCAGATGAAAAAATAATTCTATCAAAATCTACATCAAAACCCAGACGAGTTTCATCTTGAGTTGCTCTTGGGCGTTTTTGTGTATCGCCAAAACGTTTTAAAGAAAGTAATTGTTCCCAGTTCATTTATTTAAATAATAAAGTTTAATTGGTAAAAATACAAACTATTATTTTGAGGTGATGTTCTGATTAAAAAAACATTTTTTTATCAAAAAATTAAGAGAAATTTAATGTAAAAAAGTTTAAAATGTTCTCAACTTAACTTATTTTTATGAAAATTTTTTAATGAAAACTAAAATATTATTTCTTATTCTAATTTTACCTACCATAACAAACTGTAAGTCAACAAGTGTAACAAACCAAGACGACACTATTACAGAAAAATATTGGAAACTTAAAACTTTATATGGAAATGAAATTAAAATGGAAGACAACCAAAAACGAGAAATAGCTATCACCTTAAAAACAAAGGACAATAGATTTAGCGGGTTTGCAGGTTGTAATTCAATTAATGGCGAGTATATTTTAGAGAAAGGCAATAAAATTAAATTCACAAAAGTTATTTCAACAAGAATGTTTTGTAATAATACTGATGAATCTAAATTATTAAAAGCAATTAATTCAACAGATAATTATACTATTAAAAATAATAGATTATCTTTAAATGTTGGTAAGAGAGCGCCTTTAGCAGTTTTTGAAGCTGTTTACATGAATTAAAAAAAGATGCGTATCCATTCAATTATCAAATTTATAAATTAAGCTATTATTCATGATAAAAAAATTATTTATTACCCCGTTTCAAAAGTTTGTAAAAATTGAAAGTTTTAGCGGAATCCTGTTACTAATATGTACTTTAGTTGCTTTATTTTGGGCAAACTCACCTCTTCATGAAAGTTACTCTTCTATCTTAGAATATAAAGTTGGTTTTTCTGGAGAAAATTTTGAATTGAAAAAATCTGTTTTATTTTGGATTAATGATGGTTTAATGGCTATTTTCTTTTTCTTAATTGGATTAGAAATAAAACGTGAAATTTTAATTGGAGAATTAAACACAGTTAAAAAATTAGCTTTCCCATTATTTGGAGCTGTTGGTGGAGCACTTATTCCTGTTGGTTTATTTATGCTTTTAAACCAAAATCCAGAAACCTTTAAAGGTTGGGGAATTCCTATGGCAACAGATATTGCTTTTTCTTTAGCTGTATTAAACACCTTAGGAAAACGTATACCTCTTAGTTTAAAAATATTTTTAACTGCTTTTGCAATTGTAGATGATATTGAAGCTGTTTTAGTGATTGCTGTTTTTTACAGTGAATCTATTGAAGTTGCATTATTATTAATAGGTTTAGGATTAATAGCACTATTGTATGTATTAACAAATAGAGGGTATTACTCTAAATTTGTGATGATTTTTGTGGGTATTATCGTTTGGGTATTGTTCTTAAAATCTGGAGTACACCCTACTGTTGCTGGTATTTTAATTGCATTTTCTGTACCAATTAGACAAGAAATAAAAACAACTACTTTTCTTTCTCAATTAGAAGGTATTTACAATAGCATTAAAACTGCACCTGTATTAAAGGAACCTATATTATCTAATCAACAATTAAAATTAGTAGATAACTTAACCCATTGGAGTAAAAAGTTTCAATCTCCTTTACAGCATTTAGAACATAACTTACACAATTGGTCTGCTTATTTTATAATTCCTGTTTTTGCACTAGCCAATGCAGGTGTGTTAATAGATAGTTCTGTTCATATAGATATGGCTTTAGTCTTCCATATTATACTCTGTTTAGTATTAGGTAAGGGACTAGGTATACCACTAGTTATATTGGTTGCAAAAAAATTAAATTTAATTCAAATACCTGCAGACATTCACTTTATACAAATTTTAGGAGTTTCATTTATTGCTGGTATTGGATTTACTATGGCTATTTTTATTGCTGGTTTGGCATTTTCAACATCACCAGAGTTTATTAGCTCTGCAAAAATAGGTATTCTTTTAGGCTCGCTTATTTCTGCGATAATTGGTTATCTTATTTTAAGATTTGCACCAGTTAAAGACTTTATTAAACTTTAATAAGTATTTAAAATCTTATTTATAAAAAAAGAGAAGCTTTTAGGCTTCTCTTTTTTTATATAATTACATCTTGTTTTATAAAACTGATTCTTTTTTCAGATTACAATAATTCAGTAAAGCATTTGCACTTATATTGCCGTTTATTAAAACAAATGGACTTCTGTAGTACTAAATTTACTTTTACCAAACCTCAACAAGTATATAAAACTGTATTTTAAAGTAATTTTAGCTACATATATAAACTTTTATCACATTTACAAGATTCTATTGACTTTGACTTTTAAAACCTCTTACGAGTTTTATTTTAACTCATTACTCCTTCTTATATCAGTTCAATATCAAATAATAGCACACAAACAGGTTTGAAGCAGTTGTTTGAGCTCTTTTTTGCCTTTTTCTGACAAAAAAAGTGAGTGCCTTTCTACTGCGCTCAAGATAAACTCCAAGCTATAAATAGCTTAAAAAGAGAAGCCTTTCGACTTCTCTCCTAATTTATTTTCTTACTAATTACCCTTCGCAACTAGCACATTCTTTCTTTTGCTTAAATTTCTGTGCAGCATTCATACTGTGTTGGTAATACATAGATTTTACACCTAATTTCCAAGCATTAATATAAACTGAATTCACTTCTTTAATTGGCATATCAGGATGTACCATAATATTAATTGACTGCCCTTGATCTATATGATTTTGTCTATTAGCTGCCTGATATACAATTACATTTTGATCGATTTCTGAATAGGTTTTAAACACCTCTTTTTCTGCTTCAGTTAAAACGCTTAAATGTTGTACAGAACCATCATTATCTCTAATACTTTTCCAAATATCTGATGTATTATGTCCTTTTTCTTCCAATAATGCTTCTAAAATTGGATTCTTAATTGTTGTTTTAATTTTTGCAATATCTTTTACATAGATGTTAGACCAAATTGGCTCAATTCCTTGAGATACTTGTCCTAATATAAATGCAGATGATGTTGTTGGTGCAATTGCATTTAAAGTGGTGTTACGTCTTCCGTATCCTTTTAATACTTCTGGCTCACCATACAACTTAGCCATTTCTTCTGATGCTTTATAAGATTTTTCTTTAATCACCTTAAAGATTTCACTGTTTAAAGCATATGCTTCTGCACTGTCAAAAGCATGCATTTTAGATTGTAATAAAGAGTGCCATCCTAAAGCACCTAAACCTAAAGCTCTGTTTTCTTTAGCAAATTTATACGCTTTCTCCATAAAACGGAACGTAAACTGATCGTCTCTGTCAGATGAATCTTTGTATACTTCTAACTTAGTGATAAACTCTTGCATTACTGCATCTAAGAAATACGTAAGTGTTTCTACTGCATCTGTATCTTTCCACTTATCATAATGTAATAAGTTTACAGATGATAAACAACATACAAAAGACCAATCTTCATTAGAAGGTAACATGATTTCTGTACACAAGTTACTCGCATAAATTTCGTGGTTTTTGTCCTTATAAACATCTACCGTTCCATTATTTGCATTGTCTCTAAAAAGAATATATGGATACCCAATTTCTCCTCTTCTTTGTAATATTTTTGCCCAAATACCTCTTTTTTCTACATCACCATCAATCATTGCTTGCATCCATTCGTCACCAACGGTAACACCATGCGTTAATTCTTGAATTGGGTTTCCTTCTGTTCCTATTTCTAAAAATTCTTTAATATCCGGGTGATCTACTGGTAAATATGGAGAAAAACGTCCACGTCTTACAGAACCTTGACTTACAACATCTACCATTTTTTCGAACAACTGCATAATGTGTACAGAACCAGAAGATGAACCGTTGTTTTTTACATCGGCACCTCTTTTACGTAACTTACCAAAGTAACCAGAAGTTCCTCCTCCTAATTTAGACATCATACCAACTTCTGATTGAGAGAACAAAATATCTCCCATATCGTCTGCTACATGCGATCCAAAACAGCTAATTGGCAAACCTCTTTTCTTTCCAAAGTTAGACCAAATTGGCGATGCTAAAGAGTAATACCCTTCAGCCATATATTTGTAAAACTTATCAGAAAAACCATCCATTTTTAAAATACGTTCTGCATTATCTGCAATTTCACGTATTCTTTCTTCTGGTGTGGTATCTCCTGTTAAATAACCAGACTGTAAAAATTTACGACTATTTTCTGTTAGCCATGTAATTTCTGGTTGATCTTTACCTTTAAGCATTTCTTTCCTAGCAGCGTTTCTAACTTGAATTAACTGTTCGTGTTCTGTAAGTTCTGTTGTTTTTGTTTCGTTCAAGTTCATAATTTAAAATAAGTCGTCGCTAGTTATACTTTTTGTTCTTTTACTATAGTTGATTGATCTTTTTACAAAGAAATCACCATGTTTGGTTCCAATAATTTCATCATCAAACCAATCTGTTTCTGCTAATAATTTTTGATCTACCTCAAATACTTTTGCAATTCCAATACTTTCTAAAGAATTATTAAATCTATTTTTAATAAATTCATTAATTACATCTTTAGGTAGAAAGTCTAATTCTCCTTTTTCAAAAATCCAATCGATTAATTTACTTTCAGAAAGAAACGCTTCTTTACAAGTTTCTTGAACCAATAAATTATGCTCTTCACTAAACCAATCTGGATTTTCTTCTTTTATAATTTTTATTAAATCGATACCAAAATCTCCATGAATCTGCTCTTCTTTAGAAGTAGCTTCTACCACATTAGAAATTCCTTTTAGTACATTTTTATGCTTGTTAAAAGCCATGATAATCAAAAACTGAGAGAATAAAGATACGTGCTCTATAAATAAAGAGAACAATATAATAGACTCAGAAAATTCTTGATTGTCTTCACTATTTACATTCTTTAACGCGCCTTCTAAATAGTTAACACGTTTCATTATAACAGGGTTTTTCTTTAAGTTTTTAAACTCATTATTTAACCCTAAAATCTCTAATAAATGAGAATACGCATCATGATGACGCACTTCACTTTCAGAAAAAGTTGCACCTACAGAACCAATTTCTGGCTTTGGCATCTTTTTATAAATGTCTCCCCAAAAAGTTTTAACAGCAACCTCTATTTGAGAAATTGCCAACATGGTATTTTTTATTGCATTTTTTTCTACCTCGGTAAGAGAGGTTTTAAAATCCTGAATATCACTCGTATAATTAAACTCTGTATGAATCCAATAAGAATGTCTAATTGCATCTACATATTCTCCTAAAGCAGGATAATCATAAGGTTTTAAGTTAATCCTCTTCTCAAAAATATTTGGTTTTCTACTTCTAGTTTGTTCGTCTCTATATAATATGTATGCCTTTGCAACGTCATGAAAAGGACTGTCCATTAATTTATACTCTACTATATCTTGTACCTGCTCTACTGTAGGAATATAATCTGGTTCATTTAACCTTCTTTCTAATAATGTACCATGTACAATATTTGATATAGCAATAGCATCATTTCTAGAACCATTGTTAACGGTAAGCATTGCTTTTTCTATAGCATTAATAATTTTCTCTAACTCAAATGTGGTTGTTTCTGAGTCTCTTTTTATAATATGCGTAATTTCCAAGGTAAATGAAGGGTGTTTAATTGTTATTTTTAGTGTTAACAAAGATTGGATTTTTTGCTCCAAAATAAAAGTTATACTTATTCACAAAACCCTTGAAGTTTTTAACAAATTAACAGTTTTCCGAAATTTCACGCTAAAAAAATGATTTTTTAAAAATCTCATAACCATACAATTATCAATACAAAATCGCTGTAACTACTATCGGTATTGAGTTTCTTAAAAGACCTCTATTAAATAATTTTTGTAACAATTATTTACTTTTTTTTTACTTACAATCTGTTACGTTGTACTTACAAAAAGAAAACAATTATTTAAAACCGCATTTTAGTAATATCAATTAATATAATCTTATATTTGCAGTATTATTAACATTTATATTATATTATTTTGAAAAAAGGGACAGTAAAATTCTTCAACGAATCTAAAGGATTTGGATTTGTAACAGAAGATGATTCAAACACAGAGTACTTTGTACATGTATCAGGATTAATTGACGAAATTAGAGAAGGTGACGCAGTAGAGTTCGACCTTAAAGAAGGTAGAAAAGGTTTAAATGCAGTAGACGTTAGAGTTCTATAATTTTAAATTTTTTGAAAAGAACAAGTCGCTTAATTTTTTAAGCGGCTTTTTTTTTGTCTTATTTTTTTTTCACAAAACGCCCCCTTTATAAAAAGTAAAGGATCATTTTAACTAATTGAGTATAATTATTTAAAAAACGGAGCTGTTTTAAAAACTTATTGGCAAGTATTTTCTTTTTTATAAGAACAAGTCGTTTAATTTATTTTAAACGAATTTTTTTTGCCTTATTTTTGTAAAAACTTTTATTTATAATGAAAAGTAGCTTCACAAAAACTGTACAAATTGCCATTATATCTGTCTACTTAATTTTTTTAGCAGGCTCTGTTGTTAGAATGACCGGATCAGGAATGGGATGTCCTGATTGGCCAAAATGTTTTGGGTATTATATTCCGCCTACAGCGGAAGAACAAATTACTTGGAAACCAAATTCTGAATTTAAAAAAGGTTTTATCATCATTAAAGACGAAGCTTTATTTGTTGCAGAGCACGATATAAAAACAACAGACCAATTTAATAAAAGCAATTGGGCTACTTATACAAAACACGATTACGCAAATTTTAACAAATACCATACCTGGACAGAGTACATTAACAGACTATCTTCTGTTTTAGCAGGTTTTGTTTTCTTATTCTTAATCTACGGAGCTACAAAATACTGGAAAACAGATAAGAGAATTCCAATACTTGCTTATACTGCTTTCTTTCTAATGTTGGTAGAAGCTTGGTTAGGAAAAACAGTAGTAGACACAAATTTAAAACCTTCTATAATAACTATTCACATGGTTATTGGTTTAATTATTATCGCGCTTTTATTACAACTAAAATTTATTACTTCAGACAAAAAGAAAACCTACAATTACAATTCACTATTTAGTAAATTACTTATTATTTCTGCCGTATTTTCTTTAATTCAAATAGCAATGGGAACTCAAGTAAGGCAATTTATAGACGAACAAGTAAAGCTTTATGGTTTCGAAAACAAAGATTACAGTTTAATGAATCCGAGTTTTAAATTCTATTTTCACAGGTCTTTTACCATTGCAATTGTATTGATAAACTTTGTTTTATTTTACATAAATCAGGCTAAAAACCTAGGATACAAACTGGTAAATTGGGTAGTTGCATTAATCTTTTTAGAAACCATTACCGGAATGTTAATGTATTATGCAGAATTTCCTTTAGGTACGCAAGCAACACATTTATTGGCAGGTGCTATTTTATTTGGACTACAATATTATTTATGGTTGCAAAGTAAACCGGTTAAGTAAACAGTATTCAGTCTCAGTTTCCAGCTTCTCACTTGATAACAGAAAATTGACTACATAGCAACACAGAAAACATCGTTTTTTAAAACTTTGAAACTCATTTACAGACAACCCCTACTAGCCGATAGCGCGAGCGTATCGCTCGTGCAAACACCAATAAAATGTGGAGTAACCTACACAAACTTACTCAACAATGTTTTAAGAAAAGATACGAGCGAGACGCTTGCACCAGCATTAAGATTGAAACTAAGAACCGAAAATTAAGGATGCGCGTTCACCCAAACCTCTCCGTCTGAAAAATATTCTTTTTTCCAAATAGGAACCGTTTCTTTTAAAGTGTCAATTGCAAATTCACAAGCTTCAAAAGCGGCTTTTCTATGCTTAGAAGACGTAGTTATAATTACAGGAACTTCTCCAATTTGCAACATTCCTTCTGCATGGTGAATGGCAATTTTTTTAATATCGAATTTCTCTAAAGCCAAATCTGCAATTTTTTGCATTTCTTTAATCGCCATTGGCTTATAGGTAGAAAAGTCTAATTGCATAACTTCTTTTCCTTGAGTATCATTTCTTACAGTTCCTATAAAAGCAGAAATTCCACCACAAGAAGCATCTTCTACAAAACGATAACACTCTTGTAAATCTAATTTATCTGAAGTAATTTTTATTGAAGTTCTTTTCATTGTTAAACAAAAATAGGAAAACAAAATTGTATTTTCGCAAAAATAAACGAATCGAAATTACAAGGGGTTTTCTGTACATTAAAAAGTTATAATAATCAATACAGATTACAAACATATGTTGCCTTGACAAAAATTATCTTTATGAAAAATATATTTAGAATTGTAAGTATTTTAGAAGGAGTTTCTTACCTATTATTATTATTTATTGCAACACCTATAAAATATTTACAAGATGACCCTTCTTACGTAAAAATGTTAGGAATGCCTCATGGAATTCTTTTTATGTTGTATGTAGTATTGGCTATAGTTATCAAGAAAGAAATGAATTGGAACAATAAAACTTTAGGGATGGTTTTAATTGCTTCTGTGATTCCTTTTGGTACTTTTTATGTTGATAAAAAGTATTTTAAAAAATAACCGCTAGTACTCTTTTATAAAATTACATTAGCTTGTTTCTTTCCTTAAGGATAAAAACAAGCTTTTTTTTACCCTCCGCTAACTGGCGGAATTACAGCAACAACGTCATTCTCTTTTAGAAGAAAATCATCCGTTGCATAACTTTCATTAACAGCAATTGCATAAGAGTTCAACTTTTCTAACTGCTGATACTTTCCTTTTAAAGAGTTTTTAAAATCTGCAACAGTAGCAACGTCAGCTATATTAAGTTCTAAAGCTGATGAACCTACTAAATCTGTGGTTATTCCGAAAAAAAGTACTTGAATTTTCATGTATCAAAAATATTAAAACATACTCAATCGAAGCAATAAACCATCGTTTTTAATTCCAGCGTGAAAAGATTTTACATAATCTACTCTTAAAAAACGCCATTTACCAAAGCCTATATTATCTAAACCAATAGAGTATTCTGTATACGGTTTTTTATCTGCCATCACTAAGGTTTTTGCTCCACCAACTAAATGAAGATTTAATTTATTTAACAACGGAATCTTCCCTAAAACAGCACCTTTAAAATCATGCTGAATATGTGCTTCTGCATATTTATCATTGGTATAAAATTTATAATATTCTAACAAACCAAAGCTACTTAACTCACGGTCTAACGGAAAAAGTAATTGGTTTCCGTTGGCTTGTAAAAAGTCCATAAAAGCGATGTCTTTCTTTTTAAGAAACACACCTCCTCTAAGATTATAAGAAAATTCACCATAATTTCCTGCATTAATATCTTGTGTTAAATTTGCTGTAAATACATCTGAATTTAACTCAGAATTAGAAGCTCCAAAGCGTTTGGTATAATTAACATTCAATGATGGATATTTCTCACTGTCTATGTTTTCTTTTCTATCCGGATAAGACAAATATTTTTGTCCGAATACAAAAGTAGCACCTACATTTAAAATAGCAATTTCATGCTCTTTAAACACTTCAATTACATCTGAAGGATTATTAGGCTTGTAACCTCCGTTTTTATCTTGCCCTGCAAAAGAGTAGTCCGTGGTATTAAAAAGTGGTTTTCTATTCGCGTATTCAAATGATGTAGCTAGGTAAATTCCATTTACAATTTCTTCTGAATAATTAATTTTAGCAAACTCCTTTTCGTAAATTCTTAAATAATTTAACCTCCTCATCAAAGAACTAACGGTGTTATTTAATTTCATTAAAGGGTTCCTACCATTAAATTGAGCAGTTGTAACCCCTCCAGAAATGGTCATTCTAGGTCTAGAAATATCATTCCAATTTTTAGTTAAAAAGAAAGTGGGCCTTATGCGTTTGTCCGAAAAACCATAATTTACCTTTCCACCTACATTCCACCATTTTCCTGTATCATTTTGCTCTTTAAAATAACTACCTCCTAAAGAAACATTAAAACCCTGTACTGTATTAAAGTTAAAGTCATTAATTAAACCATTATAAGAAATAGCCCATTTTTCAAAAGAGTTTTTATACGTATAACCAGTTATGGAAGAGAGTAAGTTAAACTTGTTTTGTTTTTTATTTACAGAATCTAAATATTTTTTAGATTTTCTTACCACCTTTAAACTGTCCTTAAATTTATAATCATCAGTTTCTTCATTCGTTAAAGGTACAGGTCTTAAGGCATTCCAATACAAGGTATCTTTTTCAGTTGCTTGTTTCTCAAACGATAAAACCTCATTAGTAAACGTGTCTTCGTTATATTTTGGTGTAAAATTATATGCAGAATATGCTGATGAAAAGCGGCCATCAAAATTAAAACCTAAGGCATCTACTTTAAAATCTATACTCTGACTAATTAGCACCCAAGCATCGTTTGCTTCTGAATAATTATAGTTTTGTTTTAAATTTAAAACATCTACAATGGGTATGTTTACTTGAGCTCCGGTAACAGAAACATCTGCGCCATAAATTGCCCAATCATCTTCTACAATATATAAAAAACCATTAAAAACACGATCATTTTTACGCTTAGGAAGCAATTTTATTTTATTGATGAGTTTGCCATTTGTATCATAAAAAGATCCTTCTAACTTAAAATTATAATAACCAAAAGCATTTGTAGATATTGGCGAAATTAAATCGCTACCAAAAGTAACACTATTATCATAAAAATTAATATTCGCATCTTCTGCCCTATTAAAACTAATACCATTATCTGTTCCGCTTACTTTAGAAGCAATAATTTTTTCTTTAAACTTTTTCGGGTTTTTCTGAAAATGAATTTCAGAAACCGTTTCAGAAAGATAAATAATTCCGCTTCTTGTAGAATCTAATGCTCCGCCAAAATCGCCCAAATTTTTACCTAAAAACTTCTCTGGAGCATCTTTAATTTTATACAAACCTCTAGAGTAAAATTTAGCTGTATACTTTGCATACTTATCTGTATTTTTATCTTTACTTGCTATTGTGTTTCTAATAATTCTATTTGCAGGATTGTCTTTTGTAGAGATAGAAATTTCTGCTAATTGTACGTTTTCTTCTTCTAATTGAACATTTAATTCAAAAGGAAAAGATGTAATATTTATTTCTTTTTTTAACGTTGTATAGCCTAAAATTTGAAAAACAATAGTATGTTTTCCTTTTTTGGTAATGCTTAAAACATATGTTCCGTCATCATTAGAAGTTGTTCCTGTAACAGTTTCATCCAAATAAATACTAACAAATGATAAAGGTGTATTATTTGTATCTGTAATGTTTCCTTTTACTTGTGCTAAGACAGATATTGATAAGCAGAAAAATAGAAGAAAAGTATATTTTTTCATAGTTTGGTTGTGTTGATAAGAACAAACATAAACTTTATGATCGACCTAAATCTTTAAAATTTGTTAAACAACAAAAAATAGTGCCCTAACTTAAAGGTGTTTAAAAAAATAAAAGACCTAATTTTATAAAAATTGACACCTATCAAAAGATTTGAAAATTAATCTTCTCTTTCACTGAAAATCATATCTTTGTAAGCTTAAACAAGCAAAGACTTATTATATGAGCGATTCTAGAAAAAGACACGAAGCTTTATTATATCACGCAAAACCAAAACCAGGAAAAATAGAAGTGGTTCCTACTAAAAAATATGCCACTCAACACGACTTAGCTTTGGCATACTCACCAGGTGTTGCTGAGCCTTGTTTAGAAATTGAAAAAGACAAAAACAATGCTTATAAATATACTGCTAAAGGAAATTTAGTAGCAGTAATATCTAACGGAACTGCCGTTTTAGGTTTGGGAGATATTGGTCCAGATGCCTCTAAACCTGTAATGGAAGGTAAAGGATTACTTTTTAAAATATTTGCAGATATCGATGTTTTTGACATTGAAGTAGATGCAACAGATGTAGAACTTTTTATACAAACTGTAAAAGCAATTGCACCTACTTTTGGTGGAATTAACTTAGAAGATATAAAAGCACCAGAAGCTTTTGAAATTGAAAGACGATTAAAAGAGGAATTAGATATTCCGGTAATGCACGATGACCAACACGGAACAGCAATTATTTCTGCTGCGGCCTTAAAAAATGCGATTGACATTACCAATAAAGATATTAGTAAAGTAAAAATTGTAGTTAACGGAGCTGGAGCTGCGGCAATTTCTTGTACCCTTTTATATTTAAAACTAGGTGTAAAGAAAGAAAACGTAGTAATGTGCGATAGTAAAGGTGTTATTAGAAGCGATAGAGACAACCTTACTTCTCAAAAAGCCGAATTTGCAACCGACAGAGATTTACACACTCTAGATGAAGCAATGCATGATGCTGATGTATTTATTGGTTTATCGAAAGGAAATGTAGTTACTCCACAGATGCTTTTAACCATGGCTAAAGACCCTATTGTTTTTGCAATGGCAAACCCTGTGGCCGAAATAGACTACGATTTAGCAGTTGCTACAAGAAAAGATATTATAATGGCTACGGGAAGATCTGACCATCCTAACCAAGTGAATAATGTACTTGGATTTCCATTTATTTTTAGAGGAGCTTTAGATGTTAGAGCTACTAAAATTAATGAGGAAATGAAAATGGCAGCCGTTCATGCTTTAGCCGATTTAGCTAAAAAATCGGTACCAGAACAAGTAAACATTGTTTATGATGAAGTAAGTTTGGCGTACGGAAGAGAATACATTATTCCAAAACCATTTGACCCAAGATTAATTTATGAAATTCCACCAGCAATTGCAAAAGCTGCGATGGATTCTGGTGTTGCTCTACAACCAATTGAAGATTGGGATAAATATAGAGAAGAATTAATGGAGCGTTCTGGTTCTGGAAATAAAGAGATTAGACTTTTACACAATAGAGCAAAAAGTAATAGAAAACGCATTGTGTTTGCAGAAGCAGACCATATAGATGTTTTAAAAGCTGCACAAAGAGTACATGATGAAAAAATTGGGGATCCAATATTATTAGGAAGAAAAGAAGTAATCTTAGCTTTAAAAGCAGAAATAGGATTTACTGCAATTGTACCAATTATAGATCCAAAAACCGATGAAGAAGCAGAACGTAGAGAGCGTTTTGGAAAAATTTATTGGAAAAATAGAAGACGTAAAGGACGTACTTTATCTGAAGCAACAAAATTAATGCGAGAACGTAATTATTTTGCTGCAATGATGGTGAATGAAGAAGAAGCAGATGCATTAATTACAGGATATTCTAGACCTTACCCAACTGTTTTAAAACCAATTTTAGAACTTATTGAAAAAGACAAAGGAATTACTAAAATTGCTGCAACCAACTTAATGTTAACCAAACAAGGTCCGTTATTTTTAGCAGATACTACAATTAACATAAATCCTACGGCAAAAGAATTGGTGAAAATTTCACAAATGACTGGTAATTTTGTAAAAATGTTTGGTATGAAACCAAACATGGCAATGGTTTCTTTTTCTAACTTTGGATCTTCAAGTTCAGAAACTTCTAAAAAGATAACCGAAGCTGTTTCTTACCTACACAGACACTTTCCAGACACTATTATTGATGGAGAATTACAAGCAGATTTTGCTTTAAATCCAGAAATGTTAGCAAAAGAATTTCCGTTTTCGAAACTAAATGGTAAAAAAGTAAATGTTTTAATATTCCCTAATTTAGAGTCTGCAAACATTACTTATAAGTTAATGAAACAATTAAACCACGCAGAATCTATTGGTCCAATAATTTTAGGATTAAGTAAACCTGTACATATTTTACAATTAGGCTCTAGTGTAGATGAAATGGTAAACATGGCTGCATTGGCTGCTGTAGATGCTCAAGAAAAAGAAAAAAGAAGTAAAATTTAATAATATCTAGCTTAAGGTTAATTTGATGTAAGAATCGAGTTTAAATAAAATAGAGATTAGACATTTATTTGTTATCATTTAAAATCTAATCTCTATGATTTATAAAATATAAATTGCGCTCACACCTAACCTAAAATAAATTCTTACTTTAGAGGCTTATAAAAAGAAATATATGATTACACAAGTTAGAGGAAGGTTGGTAGAAAAAAACCCAACAGAAGTTGTTGTAGATTGCAATGGAGTTGGTTATTTATTACATATTTCTCTAAATACTTTCTCTAGTTTACCCGATGATGAAGCTGTTGTTTTATACACACATTTATCAATAAGAGAAGACGCACACACCCTTTTTGGTTTTTTTACAAAAACAGAGAGAGAAGTTTTTAAGTTGTTAATTTCTGTTTCAGGTGTTGGACCAAGTATTGCAAGAACAATGTTGTCATCTATGACATCAGAAGAAATACAACATGCTATTGCATCAGAAAATGTACCACTCATACAATCTGTAAAAGGAATCGGTGCAAAAACAGCACAAAGAGTTATTGTAGATTTAAAGGATAAAATTTTAAAAACCTTTAATATTGATGAAGTTTCTACTTTTACAAGCAATACCAACAAGGATGAAGCGTTATCTGCTTTAGAAGTTTTAGGGTTTAATAAAAAGCAATCAGAGAAAGTGATCTCAACAATTTTAAAAGAAAACCCGGAAGCTACCGTAGAAAACTTAATAAAACTAGCCTTAAAAAATTTATAAGAATTTTGAAAAATTTTTTGAAAAAAATATTTTTATTTCTTGCTTTTGCTTTCATAGCAAACACCTCTTATGCGCAAACAGATAAGGATACAGATTCCATAACAGTAAAAAAAGACACTCTAGACTTAAGATATAACTTTAAAAAAGAGCAAACTGGTGGTTTATTTTTAGATTATCTGGCAGAGAAAGAAATTATTTTTGATAAAGATTTAAACAGGTATGTAATTTTCGAAAAAATAGGCGATTACTACACCAAAACCCCCATTTATCTTACACAAAGAGAATACGCAGATTATCGTTTAAAACGAGATATGACGCAATATTACAAAGACAAAGTAAGTGCTACGAACTCTAACAAAAAAGGATCTAAAGAAGCTCAAAAAGATCTACTACCAACATATTATGTAAAATCTGACTTATTTAAAACTATTTTTGGAGGGAGTGAAATTAAAGTAACACCTACTGGAAGCTTAAATTTAAAGCTCGGTTTTATTTATCAGAATACAGAAAACCCACAATTATCCGAAGAAAACAGAAGTAGTTTTACGTTTGATTTTGATCAACAAATTAATGCAAGTATTCGTGCACAAGTAGGTACACGTTTAGATTTCACAGCAAATTACGACACACAATCTACTTTCGATTTTCAGAATTTAGTGAAAATTGGGTACGAGCCAACAGAAGATGATATTTTACAAGGAATAGAAGCAGGTAATGTTTCTATGCCTATTAAAAACTCTTTAATAAACGGAGCTCAAAGTCTTTTTGGGGTAAAAACACAATTAAAATTTGGGAACACCAATATAACCGCTGTTTTCTCTCAACAAAACTCAGAAAGTACCACAACTGTTGCAGAAGGTGGTGCTTCTATACAAGAATTTCAATTAAAGGCTACGGATTATGATAATGATCGTCACTTTTTCTTATCACAATATTTTATAGACAACTACGCAAACTCTCTTAAAAACTATCCTTTAATTAACAGTCAGGTTAGTATTACAAGAGCAGAAGTTTGGATTACCAATACAAGCTCTAGTACAGAAGATTATAGAAGTATTGTAGCTCTAGCAGATATAGGAGAATCTAATACGGATGTTTTGGTAAATCAAACAGGAGAAGTACAGCCAACAAGTCCGCCAACAACTACAGGTGGAAATATCCCAACAAACGAATCGAATAATTTATCTAATTTACTAACTACAACTAGTGGTATTAGAAATATTTCTACCGTAAATAGTACTTTACAACCTTACAACATGAGTGAGGGCACAGACTATTCTGTATTAGAAAATGCAAGAAAATTGAACACTAGTGAGTTTACGTTAAACTCTCAATTAGGTTTTATTTCTTTAAATAGAAGGTTAAACGATGGTGAAGTTTTAGCGGTTGCTTATGAATATACAATTGCAGGTGGCGTTTCTGGAAGTACAAAAACTTCTTTTAAAGTAGGTGAATTTTCTAACGATGGTATTCAAGCTCCACAAACTCTAGCTGTAAAATTATTACGTAGTGAAATCTTAAAAACTAACAGAGAGAGAGTTGTTAATGGTGCTACTATTACAGAATCTTTTCCTACATGGCGTTTAATGATGAAGAACGTGTATGCATTAGGTACTTTTCCTTTATCTCAAGATGGTTTCTATTTCGAAATTCAATACAGAGATGACCAAACAGGTATTTCTTCTAATGTTTTACAAAATGCAAATACAGCAGGCATACCTAACCTACCATTAATACAGGTTTTTAAGTTAGACCAATTAGACCAAAGTCAATATAGAACTCCAGACGGATATTTTGATTATGTAGAAGGTATTACCGTAAATTCTCAAAACGGATTTATCTTTTTCCCAGAACCTGAACCTTTTGGTAATGATTTAGTTCAACAAAACACCAATGATGTTGGTTTAGATGAAACGGTAGATAACAATTATTTATTTAAAGAACTTTATTTAAACACCAAAATAAACGCACAAAACAACTATCAAAATAAAGACAAGTATTTCTTAAAAGGATATTTTAAATCAGAAAATTCTGGAGGAATACCAATTGGAGCATTTAACGTACCAAGAGGATCGGTTACAGTAACTGCAGGAGGTAGACAATTGGTAGAAGGTGTAGATTATGTGGTAGATTATCAATTGGGTCGTGTGCAAATTATAGACACTGGCTTGCAAGCTTCTGGAACTCCAATTAGTGTTTCTACAGAAAACAACGCGGTGTTTAATCAACAACGTAAAACCTTTATGGGGGTTGATGTTGAACATAAGTTTTCAGATAAATTTATTATTGGTGCCACCATTTTAAATGTAAATGAAAGACCTATTACTCCAAAAGTTAATTTTGGTTCAGACCCAATAAACAATACCATGTTTGGGGCAAATATAGATTACACTACAGAGGTTCCTTATTTTACAAAATTGGCAAATAAATTACCTTTTGTAGACACAGATGTACCTTCTAATTTATCGGTTAGGGCAGATATGGCATATTTGCTTCCAGGAACGCCAAGTGGTATTGATGTAGCAGGTACTGCAACTTCTTATATAGATGATTTTGAAGCTTCTCAAATACCAATTAGTATCTTATCACCATTAGATTGGCATGAGGCAAGTACTCCAAAATTTTTCACAGGTTTTAATGGAGATCAAGAAGATTTATCTTACAATTACCAAAGAGGAAAATTGGCATGGTATAATGTAGACCAAATTTTCTACGGAGCTGGAGATACACCATCAAATATTAATGCAGCAGAACTTTCTAGAGCAGAAACAAGACAGATTAATTATAGGGAATTATTCCCTAATGTGCAGTTAGATATTACACAGAACTCAGTAATAAGAACTTTAGATTTAGCTTATTTTCCATCTGAAAGAGGTTCTTATAATTTTGATACTGGTATTAATGTAAAAGCAGACGGAACTTTCTCTGACCCACAAAATAGATGGGCGGGAGTTATGAGAGCTTTAACAACCAACAATTTTGATCAAGCAAATGTTGAATATGTACAGTTTTGGGTAATGGATCCTTATGAAAATTATTCTATTACCGAGACAGAAGGTTTACCTATAGGCATGAATCCGGAAGATCCATCAAACCAAATTGGAGATTTATACATAAACTTAGGTAATGTTTCTGAAGACATCTTAAAAGATAGTCGTAAAATGTTTGAAAACGGTTTACCAGAAACTGGTGGAGAAATAAATACCGCAGAAACAACTTGGGGAAAAGTACCAACAAACTCATCTATAATTTATGCTTTTGATGAAAATGATGAATCTAGAGCAAACCAAGATCTTGGATATAATGGTTTAAATGATGCTGAAGAATTTGCGAAGTACAGTACAACTCTTCCTAACTTTAGTAAATTAAACCCTAATGATCCTGCATCAGATAATTTTCAATATTTTAGAGGTAGTGAGTTAGACGCAAATCGTGCTTCTATAATTACTAGGTACAAAGATTACAACAATACACAAGGAAATTCTCCAACCTTAAATCAATCTACAGAAAGCTACCCTACTTCATCTACAACCTACCCAGATGTAGAAGATATTAATAAAGATCAGACCATGAATACCGTAGAAAGTTATTACGAGTATAAAGTTTCTATGAATAGAAATGATTTGGTTGTTGGAAAGAATTTTATTGTTGATAAAAAAACAACAGATGTAACTTTAGAAAACGGAGCAAACCAAACAACAACTTGGTATCAATTTAGAGTACCTATTAGAAGCGGAACACCTGTAAATGGTATTTCAGACTTTAATAGTATTCGTTTTGTTAGAATGTTTTTAACTAGTTTTAAAATACCAGTAGTACTTCGTTTTGGAGAGTTAGATTTGGTACGTGGAGACTGGAGACGTTATACAAAAACATTAGACGAATCTATTTCTACACCAGAAGATTTAGATGAAAATGAATTAAAAGATTTTGAAGTTGGTGTTGTAAGTATAGAGCAAAATGAAGGAAGCTACATTCAGCCTCCAGGAATAGAAAGAGAGCAATTACAAGGTAGTACAAGCGTACAATTACAAAATGAACAATCTGTAACATTAAAAGTAAATAATTTACCTGCAAACGAAACCAGAGCCATTTATAAAAACATAAGCATTGATTTAAGACGATTTAAAAATTTAAAAATGTTTATGCACCTTCAAAAAAATGAAGGAGCACTTGCCATTAATGATGATGATTTTTCTGCAGTTATAAGATTAGGTACAGATTTAGATGATAACTTTTATCAAATAGAACTCCCTTTAAAAGTATCTCAAAATGGTACTTCTGCTTTAGATATTTGGCCAGAAGCAAATAATTTAGATGCTTTTCTAGAAACTTTTGGATTGGTAAAATTAGAAAGAGACAGAGCTGGTGTTGCCATTACAGACATCTATACATCTATTGAGCAAGATGCCGAAATACCTTATACAATTTCAGTAAAAGGAAACCCAACTTTAGCAGAATTAAAAACAATTGTTTTAGGAGTAAAAAACAAAACAACAACTCCAATTAGTGGTGAGGTTTGGTTTAATGAGTTGCGTTCTTCTGGTTTTGATAATGAAGGTGGATGGGCAGCTGTACTAAATGCAGATGCAAATTTTGCAGATGTAGCAAATGTATCTTTATCTGGTAGTATGTCTACCGTTGGTTTTGGTAATGTAGAAGACAGAGTAGGACAACGTAGTTTAGATGAAACAAAACAATATGATGTTGCTACTACTATAAATTTAGGTAAAGTATTAACTCCTAAAAAATGGGGAATTCAATTGCCAATGAGTTATAGTATTGGTGAACTTTATATAGATCCAAAATACGACCCTCAGTTTCAAGACGTAGAATTAGCAGATGCTTTAGGTGAAAATGAAAATAGTGAGTTTTCTAGAGATTATACCAAAAGAACAAGCATTAGCTTTACAAACGTTAAGAAGAATAGAAACCCTAATTCTACAAAAAAACCTAAGTTTTATGATGTAGAAAACGTAGCTGTTTCTTATGCTCATAACAAAGAATATCAACGAAATTACAACATTAAAAAACGTATTAACGAAAGTGTAAGAGCTTCTGCATCTTATAATTTTAGTTTCGATTCTAAACCATTTGAACCATTTAAAAATAATGATTCTATTTTTAGAAATAAATATTGGCAGCTTATAAAAGACTTTAATTTTAACCCAATCCCTAAAACTTTTGCAATTAATTCTAGTATCAACAGAAATTATAACGAACAACAATCTAGAAATTTAGTTTCAGGTTTATCGGCTCAACCAGAATTAAAACAACGTAGATTTTTATTCGATTGGGATTATACCATCGGTTTCGATTTAACAAAATCGTTACAAGTAAACTTTAATGCAACCAACAGTTATATTTACGATACTTTTGGTAGCAATGATGAAATACAGGTTTTTGATGACTTTTTTAATACCGGAAGAGCAAATCATTACCATCAAGCATTAAACGGAACGTATAATTTACCTATCGATAAAATTCCTTTTTTAAAGTTTATAAAAGCAGACTATGCATATACTGCAGATTTTGACTGGCAAGCAGCTCCTCAAAATACGATAGACGTTAATGGTGTTGATGTCCCTTCTGTAAACTTAATAGGAAACACGATACAAAATGCAAATACACACAATTTAAATACCACTATTAATTTTGATGCTTTTTACAAAGGGCTTGGTTTCGAAAAATTATTATTGACTAAAAATCAACGTAAAAGTGCAAAAGGAGATCAAGGTACTGGTTTACCAAGAACTCCTGGTAGAGTTAAGCAAAACAAAAAATTATCTATCGGTAAAAAGATCTTAAAAGGTACTTACGATGTTCTAACTTCGGTAAAACAAGGGAAGATAAGTTATTCAGAAAACAATGGTCAATTATTACCAGGGTATACAGAAGATGTTGGTTTTTTAGGAGGTGCTCCTACTTCTTTTGCTTTTGGTAGCCAAGTAGATATTAGAAATAAAGCTTTAGAACAAGGTTGGTTTGTGTCTCGAAACAATGGAGAAGAATATTATAGTAAAACTTACAGCAAAACACATTACAATAAATTAGATTACACATTTACATTAAAGCCAATTAAGGATTTAAATATAGATGTTAGAGGTAATAAAATACAAACAAGAGATCTCTCTCAGCAACTAGACCTTGTATCTGGCAGCAATGAATTTGAAAATACCCCTTTCTTTGAAACAGGAAACTTTAGTACCAGTTACTCTATGATTTCTACTGCATTTACAGACGGAGATGTTTTATTTCAGAATTTAAGAGATTATAGAAGTATAATTTCAAACAGATTAGCTACAGAAAATTTAGTACCTGCAAGTGGTTTTGGAACCAATAGTCAGCAAGTTTTATTACCTGCATTTGTAGCTGCTTATTCTGGTAAAAGTCCAGATAAAGTAAATACCGGTCTTTTTAGAGATATTCCTATCCCTAATTGGACATTGCGTTACAATGGTTTAATGAAGTTTAATTTCTTCAAGAAAAACTTTAGTAATTTTGTAGTTTCACATGGTTATAGATCTTCTTACACTGTATCTAGTTTTACCAATAACTTACAGTATGATGCCAATAACCCGTACGCAAACATAAATGCTGCCAACAATTATGAATCAGAATTATTAGTATCTGCAGTTACTTTAGTAGATGAATTTTCTCCACTAATTAAACTAGATATGAAAATGAGAAACTCATTTTCTTTAAGAGGAGAAATAAAAAGTGACAGAACGCTTACTATGAATTTTAACAACAGCACCTTAACAGATATTTCTGGAACAGAATTTATATTTGGAATGGGATATGTTTTTGAAGACGTAAAATTCAATACACGTTTTACAGGAAAGAAACAAACACTAAAAGGAGATGTCAATTTAAGAGCAGATGTGTCTTTAAGAGATAATATTACACAAATTAGATCTGTAGATGAAGATAATGATCAAATTAGTGGTGGACAAAAACTTTTTTCTATTAAATTTACCGCAGATTATAGATTAAGTAATAGTTTAACCGCATCATTCTATTACAACCATCAAACATCTAGATATGCAATCTCTACCACTTTTCCTAGACAAGCGATTAATGGAGGATTTAATATTATTTATAACTTAGGAGGAAATTAAACATAACAACAAAAACTATTTAAAAAAATGAATTTACCATTAGAATTAAAGTATACTAAAGACCACGAGTGGATTAAGGTTGAAGGAGACGTAGCAACTGTAGGAATTACAGAATTTGCACAAGGAGAATTAGGAGACATCGTTTATGTAGATGTAGATACTTTAGACGATACTGTAGAAGAAGGAGACGTTTTTGGCTCTGTAGAAGCTGTTAAAACAGTTTCAGACTTATTTATGCCTTTATCAGGAGAAGTAATAGAATTTAATGAAGAATTAGAAGAGGAGCCAGAATTGGTAAACTCAGACCCTTATGGAAAAGGTTGGATGATTAAAATTAAAATATCAGATAGTTCACAAATAAATGATTTATTGGATGCTGCAGCGTATCAAGAGCTTATTGAAGGATAACCTTTTTATCATTGCGATATTCATAACAATTACAATTGCTTATTTGAGTTTAAGGAGAATGCCTAAGATAGAAACTGGTATCAATAACGTTGATAAAATATATCATCTTATTGCCTACTTTACACTTTCTGTAACTTGGTTATTCTCTTTTTATAGAAAACCAACTCTAAAATATGTGATTGTTATTTGTTGTATTTTTTTTGGCATAATTATTGAAGTTTTACAACAGACATTAACTACATATAGAACAGGAGATTATAAAGATGCAATAGCAAATACAGTAGGTATTCTCTTAGGTTTTATTATTTTTAATCAAATTTTGAAAAAAATTACAGTTAATTCATACTAAGACTTGTATATAAACCAATAATTTAATTAAATTAGCGAACTATTAAAAACTCTTTACAATGGAAATTAAAAAAAACCCGAAATCAAATTTAGAAAATTACAGTAAAATTTTTATGCAAATAGGTTTGGTTTTAGCACTATTTGTAACTTACGCAGCTATAGAAAACAAAACTTATGATAAAGTTATTGGAGACTTAGGTACAGTGAGCATGAATGCTGATATGGAAGAAGAAACAGTTATTACTGAAAAAATAGAACCTATTAAACCAAAAACTCCACCACCTCCAGCACCAGAAAAAATAGAAATTGTAGAGGATGAAGAAGAAGTTGAAGAAACTGTAATCGAATCTACTGAAACAGATGAAACCGAAGCTGTAGAGGTTGAAGAAATTGTAGAAATTCAAGAAGTTGAAGAAGTTGTAGAAGATGTAAGTTTTATGATTATTGAAGATGTACCTGTATTTCCTGGATGTAAAGGAAGTAAAAACGAGTTAAAAGCTTGTTTTAGTAAAATGGTACAAAAGCACTTCTCTAGAAAGTTTGATGCAAATTTACCAAACGAATTAGGATTATCTTCTGGTAGAAAAAGAGTATTTATCGGTTTCAAAATTGATAAAAACGGTAATATTGTTGATGTTAATGCAAGAGCTCCACACCCAAAAATTAAAAGTGAAGTTATTAGCGTAATGAAACAATTACCTAAAATGAAACCAGGTAGACAAAGAGGTAAGCCAGTAGGAGTAAAATATAGTATTCCTTTTACTTTAATTGTAGAGTAATTTATAATACATTATATAAAAAAACGTTTAGAGTTAAAACTCTAGACGTTTTTTTTATGCTTTAAACTTTTTAAATGTCTTATAATATTTTTTAATATTCATAAATTATAGCAAATTAAATATGAAAACTTACTTAATATTAATATTTTCAACTCTACTTTTATCTAGTTGTAAACAAGAAATTAAAAAAAAAGAAAACTTCTCACCTTTAATAGACTACCAATATCTGATTAAAACAAATAACGATTTTAAATTACCTACTGAAACTTATAAAATACGTTACAAATCAGATGGTCTTGAAATAACTGGTTTTCTAACAAAACCAAAAGATTTACAGAAATATCCTACCATAATTTATAACAGAGGAGGTAATAGAGATTTTGGTACTTTTACGACTAAAAGTTTAATATATCAACAATACTTATCATCAAATGGTTTTATAGTACTGTCTTCTCAATTAAGAGGAAATATGCACAGTGAAGGAAAAGATGAATTTGGAGGAAAAGATTTAAATGATATCCTTAAACTTATTGAAATCAATAAATCCCTCAAATATTCTAATCAAAATATTGGAGTATTCGGAATATCTAGAGGAGGTCTAAATGCATACCAAATTTCGAGATTAACCGATGAAATTAAAGCCATTGCAGTTGTTGGTGCCCCAACAGATCTAAGACTTGATTTTGATACTCGTCCAGAAATGTATGAAAAAGTATTAAAAGAATTAATTGGTGACACTATCAATTTTAAAAAGGAGTATGACTATAGGTCTCCAATAAAATGGGTAAATGAGATCAATGAACCAACGCTTATTTTACATGGATCTGATGATTGGAAAGTAAAGCCTATAAATGCAGAACTGATGATTAAAGAAATGAAAAGACTGAATAAGGAGTTTGACTTTCAAATTGTTGAAAATGGCGACCATGGATTAAATACTCACCGTAATATTAGGAATAAAAAAGTAATAAACTGGTTCAGAAAGTACTTAAAATAACCTGATGTAAAGATACTTAGCATAACAATCTCATTAAAGAAACTGGAATAAAAAATAATAGTAGATACTCCATTCTTATATTTAAAACTAACAAAGTATATTAAAACAGTTCTAATTTAGAACCGAAAACGTTTTAATAAATAACCAAGTGTAGTTAGTCCATAAAAAAACTCCAAAAAATTACTTTTTTGGAGTTTCAATAGCCCGTTAATTGGCTAAACAAAAATAAAAATTATTTATTAGCAGCTAATTTAGCTTCATGTTTCCATAAATTTACGCTAACAATTGCATTGTTACTATAATTAATTTCCTTTAAAGATTCATCATTCCAAACAAACCACTTTCCTACTTTTTTGCCATCATTGTATTTGGCTATTTGAGTTTTGTTTCCGTTTTTATCAAAACGAGTCCATTGACCTGTTAATTTTTTATCTTTAAAGTACCCTTCAGTACTAATAGAACCATCTTCGTAATAATAAGTAGCTTTCACTAAATCTCCCTCTATGGTATAAGTTGTTTCTCTATCTTGTGCGTATCCTATTGTTGCTACACAAAGAACTATAAGTGTTAGTATATTTTTCATGACGATAATTTTTTATTGTTACATTACATGTTCAAATATACATGAAAAATTACAATTAAGCAACCTTTTGGTAACATTAATTTAACATTGGGGTTTTAAGAATAAAAACATCACCTTTACTATATATAAATTTAAAACAAAGATGATGGCAGTTATGAAGGTTATCTAAGTATTAGCTATTTCTTAAAAAAGTTGGGAAGAAGCCTTTAAATCAGTAAAAAATATAAGATCTATTTTTTTAAAATCGCAAAGTGCTGTTGTAAATAATGATGAGATTACTGAATTTATAGTAAACTTAAAAATCACATTCAAAGTAAATTAAAAGATAAAACACCCTACTCTAAATTTTTTCTCATCAAATTAAATCGATTTACTTAATACAACAGAATGAATACAATACAAACAATACCAGCAGCACTAGGCATTATTTCACTTTTAATATTATAGTTAAACTTTTTCTTGTTCAATAAGAAACCTCTATTTTTGCATTTAATTTATAAACAGAAGATAAAAAATGAAAAAATATTTAGAGTATTTAGAAAAATTAATTATTGAATATACGCCTAAAGTATTAGTAGCACTAGCTATTTTAATTATTGGTTTATTAGTTATAAAACTAATTGTTAAAGGTGCTAAAAAGGCAATGAATAAGGGTGGTATTGACACTACTCTTCAAACTTTTTTAAGTAATTTACTTGGTTGGGTACTAAAAATATTATTAATAATAGTTGTTATTTCTAAACTAGGAGTAGAAACAACCTCTTTTGCAGCAATTATAGCAGCGGCAGGTTTAGCTGTTGGTTTAGCACTACAGGGATCTCTTGCTAATTTTGCTGGAGGTGTTTTAATTATGATTTTTAAACCTTTTAAACTAGGTGATTTTATTGAAGCACAAGGTGAAAGCGGAACTGTAAAGCAGATTGAGATCTTTACAACGAAACTAAACACTACAGATAATAAAGAAATTATAATTCCTAATGGAACGTTATCTAATGGTAATATTGTTAACTATAGTACAGAAGCTACTCGTCGTGTAGATTTTACATTTGGTGTAGGGTATGATTCTGATATTAAGAAAACAAAAGATCTTCTTTATGGCATTCTAAACAACCATCCATTAATTTTAAAAACTCCTGCTGCTGCAGTTAATTTATCTGAATTAGGAGACAGTTCTATCAATTTCTTTACTAGAGGTTGGGTAAAAAAAGAAGACTACTGGACAGTTAAGTTTGAAGTTATGGAACAGGTAAAAGAAGCTCTAGATGAAGCCGGAATCGATATTCCTTATCCACACAGAGTAAACATCAACAAAAACGAATAATATTTTAAAAGGTTGGTTTCTTTTTCTTTTCAGGAATAACCACAAAATCTTTTAAGTAAAATGGTTCAAAATAAGCGACATCTTCGATGTCGTTTTTTTTGTACTTATCATAAGATAATTTTGCCATTTCTTTAGCAGAAGGGAACATATCATCAATAAAAACTGCATTTTTATGGGTAATTATTTCTTTACATTTATGCGCTCCATCACCTAAAAAGTAAACGGTATTTATTTCTAAATAATCAGAAAAAGAATTTTCATCAATTATCTCTGCTTTAATATCTCTAATTTGTTCATATTTTTCATTAAAAACAGCAGCATAAACCTCCATTCTTCTAGCATCTAACATCGGTATAATAATGCCTTTCTCTAAAGAAGTAGCATGTGCTAAAGATTCTAATGTTTTAATAGAAATTAAAGGCTTATCAAAAGCAAAACAAAGCCCTTTTGCGGCAGAAACTCCAATTCTAAGGCCAGTATAAGACCCCGGTCCTTTACTAACGGCTACAGCGTCTATTTCAGTAGAAGTAATATTTACTTCATTTAATACATCTAAAATAAAAGGGTGTAATACTTCTGCATGAGAATAATTACCATTATTCAATTCTTTTATTGCTATAACTTTTCCGTCTTTTGCAAGACTTACAGAGCAGTTCTTGGTTGCGGTTTCTATGTTAAGGATAATTGCCAATTGTTCTATTTTTATGCAAATATAAGTTATAGAAAAAAGAAAACCTCGCAAATGTGCGAGGCTTCATAAGGAATCTTTATTTTATTTATTCTAGAATCAATTCTCCAGAATAGAATTGTAATACTTTCGTTTTAAAAACATAATCATATTTAGAACGTATCATGGTAGCTTCTGCATTTACCAAACGGGTTCTTACTTGATCAAAATCAAACAAAGTAATGGTTCCGTAATTATAACGTTCTTGTGCATTTTTAAAAGCTTCTTTTTGTGCTTCTAAAGAAATGTTTGAAGCTTCGTAGGTTTTTAATGCAGACTTAACATCTAAAAAAGATTGTTCTATCGTTTGCTTTAAATTTAATTTTTCACTTTCTAATTGAGTTTCAGAAATCTCTTTATTAATCATCGATTTAGCGACACTATTTTTTGTCTGAAATCTGTTAAAAATAGGAATACTAAGAGAAACACCTAATCCGTGTTGTAACCTATCTTCAAACTGGGTGAAAAAAGAAGAGTTCGTTTGATTTGGTAACAAGTTATTAAACTGATGATAATAAGAATTACCAGAACTAACAGAATACGATAAAGTAGGTAAAAAAGCTCCTTTAGAAATATCAATATTTAAATCTGCATTTTCTATTGCCAATTTAGCTCTTTCTATTTCTGGCATTTCCTCTAATGATTTTTCATATACGTCATCAGAATTTTTAAATAATAAAGTTGATGTAGGGGTACCAACATCTATAGAAGTAATATCGAAATTTTGAACCGGTACTTGTAATAGTTGCGCTAAATTTAACAAAGCTAAGTCTAACGCATTTTCTTGAGCAATAACATTCTGTAAGTCCGTAGCAGCTGTAGATTGCGCGTTTAAAAGATCTCCTTTAGCAATAACTCCAGAATTAAATCTACTCTCTGCAGCTTCAATTTGTTTTTTACTAATCTCATACTGCACTTTACCAGAACTTAAATTTTCTTTAGCAAATAATATATTTAAATAACCATTTACAACAAATAAAGAAATATCATTTTCTATCTTCTTTAAATCTAACAAACTAGACTTTACACCTAACTGAGCTTGTTTATAAGTGTTCGTATTTCTAAAACCATTAAAAATAATTCCACCACCAGATAAACTTAAACTAGATGAAAAATTATTTGTGTTTTTTAATACTCCATTTTCATCTGAAGATAAACCTGCATTAAATCTTCCTCCAGTAGAAAGGTTTAAGTTTGGTAAAAAATTTCCCTTAGCAATAGCAACATCTTTTTTAGCTAGCTCTAAGCTTAATTTATTTTGTTGGATAGAAATATTTTTCTCTAAAGCTTGATCTACACATTCTTTAAGTGTCCATTGTTTCTGAGAAAAGGTAGTAATAGTGGTTAAAAAAGCTACAAATAGGATCAATTTAGTTTTCAAAACGTATTATTTTTTAGTTGATATAATATAAATTGTAATTACAAAAGAATAACTTTTCTTTTGAAGTTAAAAATAAGACGACTAAAAGTAAAATTTGTTACAAAAAAAAACACTTATAATCCTATTTCTCATTTATCCTTTTATATCTATAAATTACAAAAAGCAAAAGACCTACTAAAAGATAGGGAAATACCATTAAATAGGTTATTCCATTATTAATACCTTCTGCCATAGAACTATCTCCATTTTCTACAACAGCTTTACACATTGCACATTGAGAAAATGAAATTTTCGATGTAAAAAAAATCATCAAAAACAATACTAAAACTCTTTTTTTATACATAGTAAGGAGATATCATTAAATAGACAATTACACCAGTAACAGCAACATACAACCATAAAGGAAATGTAAATTTTGCTATTTTTTTATGTTGTGGAAAATTACCCAATTTTGCTCTCATATAAGTTGTGAGTACAAAAGGAATTACAATTATTGATAAAATAATATGCGTGAATAAAATAAAATAATAAACGTATTTTATAATCCCTTCTCCTCCAAAAGATGTAGAATTTGAACTCATATGATATCCAATATAAAGCAAAAGAAAAATAAGAGAACATGCTATTGCAACCGTATTAAGTTGCTCATGTAATTTTATATTTCCTTTTTTAACTGCAATAACTGCAGCTATTAAAAGAACAGCTGTAACGCCATTGATAGAGGCATAAATTGGAGGTAAAAATGTTAACGGTTCTACATTAAAACCTAAATCTTTTAGATTAACACCAAACAAAGCTGCAACAGCTATAGGAATTAAAATGGATAAACCAGTTATAATTTTCTTATACTTTTTTTCTTGTGCTAAATTACTCATTCAACAAAATTTTAATATCTTCTTTTAATTCTTTAACCTGATCTGCAAAACCTTGTTCAGACAAAGCTCTGTAATACATAATAGGATTACCGTACTCGTCTTTTCTAGATCTAATATTTCCTTCTTTATCTACCAAAGCAAATAAGCCAGAATGTTCAAAACCACCATGTTCTTCAGCACCTTTACCTGCAAACAGTTTAAAACCTTTATTAGCTAAATCATACACTACCTCTTCCCCTTTACCCGTTAATAAGTGCCAGTTTTTATGTGTAATCTGATTCACTTTAGCATATTCCTTTAAAACTTCTGGAGTATCAATGTCTGGTGTTATAGAAAAAGAAGCTATTCCAAAATTACTATTAGAAGCAAATTTATCTTGAATTGTTACCATTTTCTTATTCATTAGAGGACAAATGGTTGGACAAGTAGAAAAGAAAAATTCTACAACATACACCTTGCCTTCATAATCTTTATTGCTAATAGTTGTTCCGTTTTGATCTATAAACTCAAAATCCGGAACTTTGTTAAATGTGTATAAGTCATTTTTGCTTGTTCCTTTTTTATCAACCTTATTCAATCTATCTTCTTGCACAAGATCATTGTCGTTTATTCTGCTATCTAAGTTTCTAACAACATAAATTCCGAATAAAAGAATAATAAATGAAACACCTATATAAGAATACTTTTTGTTCATAACCCTACTTCTTTTCTATCTGCTTTGTTCTTATTATTTTCCTTAAAAGCGGCATAATACTCGTAATAAAGTACCAATACATCATCTTTTAATTTTGCGTTTAACACAGAAACTGAATTCATATTATAGCCAAATAATTTTCCATCAACACTATCTGCATCTTTCACTCTACCTCTTAGATCTCCATTTTTATCAATCAAAAAAACATTAGATGTATACAAGTTAGATAATTTATCATTTGAATTAAACCCAGCGTGTAATGCTTTAATTTGTTCTTTAGAGCCTGCTGTAAATTTCCATTTTACCATATCGGTAAAAGCACCTATTTCTTTTTTTAGAACAGCTACCTCATTCTCTTTTCCTTCTGGATAAACAGCAATGATTTGAAATTGATTATATTCTATAAATTTCTTATAAATTTTCTCATTCAAATTAAAGAATCCCCCCTTATTAGAATCCATATCGTTTCCTAGAAAACAAACAACAGAAATCTTGCCTTTAAATGTGTTTGATGAATCTAACGTAGAAATATCTACAACATTGCTTGTAACAACAGGTAGTTTGCTAAAATTATTTGTTCCGGTTGATAAAATTAAAAAACAAATTAATGGGAAAATAAAAAGTAAAAATAAAACAACTCTTTTTTTAGTAAGTTTCATCATTGTTAAGAATTATAAATTAACCGCAAAAAGCGTAAAGTTTTTTTTTTATCACCCCAGGTAAGTTCTTTCTAAGTCTTAATTGGTAATAAAGAAATTCTAGATATTTTATTGTTAGTCTTAGATTATAAGAACCTATATTTTGTATATAAAAAAAGGTGGTTAAAACCACCTTTTTAAATTTTTAAATTACCATTTTACAAGTGGTGCTAAAACGCTATGTAAATAATTACCTTCTATTAAAAAAAGTGTTAATAAATAACAAATTAAGAAAACAGAGGTCCAAACTACAGAACGTCTTAACCATTTATTTTCTGCTTCTAAGTGCATAAATGCCCATGCAATGTAATAAGCCTTTACTAATGTTAAAATGATAAATATCCAGTTTAAAGGACTTGTACCTAAAATACTAGTAAGGTGTAAAGATGCTGGTTTTATAATACCTAATACAACCTCTACAGTAGTTATAAGTGTTAATAGTACTAAAACTATCCAGATTCTTTTTGTGTTTGATTCGTGTGCGTGTGCCATTTTTAATCTTATTTTAGATTCCTACTTTCACAGGAAAGACAATTTAATTAGAACTTTTAGGCAATGCCTAGAGGTCTTTATTTTTTTTATACTAAGTAGAAGAATGTGAATACAAATACCCAAACTAAATCTACAAAGTGCCAATACAATCCTACTTTCTCTACCATTTCATAATGTCCTCTACGCTCGTAAGTACCTAGTACTACGTTAAAGAAAATAATGATATTAATGATAATTCCAGAAAGTACGTGAAATCCGTGAAAACCTGTGATAAAGAAAAAGAAATCTGCAAAACTTGTGTTTCCATATTCATTAACTTTTAGGTTAGCTCCTTCAACAACCATTTTTGTTTTGGCTAATTGCGCCATTCCTTCTTCTCTAGAAAGGATAATCTTTTGTTTTGTTGCTGGGTCAATCAATTCTGAACGAATTAATACGTCTGGATTTGATTTGTATGATTCCTGAATTTGAGCAACAGAATACGTAGCAATCGCTTCTTCTTTCTCAAACCACAATCCGTTTTCTCTTTCGTGTAAGACTCTTCCGTCTGTTCTTTCTCCTACAACAAAATCAGACAATGCTATTTGATGAAATATTGGTTCTCCATCGGCATCAACACCATCCTGTGTTGCAAATTGTAAAAGTCTACCATCTGTTGTTTTTACAGCACCATAAGTACCATTAATAAAGTTTTTCCATTCCCAAGCTTGAGAACCGATAAAAATTATTCCAAAAATAATAGTGGCAAACATGTACCAAGCTACTCTTTTTTGTTTCATTTGATGACCTGCATCAACGGCTAAAACCATTGTTACAGAAGATATAATAAGAATAAAGGTCATTAATGCAACATAATACATTGGTGCATGTACACCATGTAAACCAGGAAAATGTGTAAACACTTCATCGGCGATAGGCCAAGAATCCATAAATTTAAATCGTGTTAAACCGTAAGCGGCTAAAAACCCTGAAAAGGTTAAAGCATCAGAAACGATAAAAAACCACATCATCATTTTACCATAACTTGCTCCTAGTGGTTTTTGTGTACCACCATTCCAAGTATCTTTACCATCTGTAGGTATAGCAATATTTGCTTCCATATAATAATCTCTGTTAATTAATTCTTAGTTAGTTTGCCAAAAATAACTATTTTTCATCACCTAATAAAATAGAAAAAGAAAAATAGATAAATCCATAGTATATCTACAAAATGCCAAAAGATTGCACCTAGTTCAAACCCAAGCATATTGTCTGATTTGTATTTGTATTTAAAATGATTATAAATAACAACCAAAAGCACTAGAACACCTGCCAACAGGTGTAAAATATGCATAAATGTAATTCCTATTATAAAAGATGTTGATACAGTACTCTCTGGTCCTGTAAAAAATAACCCTACACTTTTTAACTGATTAAAGCCTACATATTGTTGCCAAATAAACCCTATCCCTAACAATAAAGTAACAACAATCATCACTAAAGAGAGTTGTCTTTTATCATTTTTTAAGAATTTTTGTGAGAAAAAAAGCGTAATACTACTTGCAATAATTAAAAATGTACTGATATAAAATGATTCCGGTAAGTTAAAAGTAACCCAATCATCTCTTTCCATACTTATTACATAAGCACTTGTTAGTCCTGCAAAAAACATAACCATACTAATCATGGAAATCCATAACATAGGTTTTGCAGTCTTTTTCTTAGCAATCACTAATTCTTCTTCTATTCTCTGTTCTCTTACCATTATTAATGTAAAAATTTATCAACTACGTATACAATTTGCACTACTGTAATATATAAAACACTAGACAACATTAATTTTCTAGCATCAACGTTATCTTCACTTTTATGCAACTTAACACCAAAATATAACATATATACTCCTAAAAGAGCAACAATTACAGCTGTTATTGGGTGAATGTAAAATGCTCCAGATAATTTTAAAACTGGAGAAATCGATACCAATATCATTATTACTGTGTAAAAAATAATCTGTTTTACGGCTCCTTTATTTTTTTGCCCCATTGGCAACATATTAAAACCTGCTTTTTTATACTCTTCATGTTGTAACCAACCAATAGCCCAAAAATGTGGAAACTGCCAGAAAAACTGAATCATAAACAAAAAACCTGCTTCCATACCAAATTCATTGGTAGCAGCTACCCAACCTAACATAAAAGGAATGGCTCCCGGAATGGCACCAACAAAAACAGATAAAGGTGTTACTGGTTTTAAAGGTGTATAAACACTTGTATATAAAAATATGGAAATAGCACCAAACAAAGCTGTTTTAGCGTTGATACTATATAATATTGACAACCCAGATATTGTAAATAGAATTGCAATTGTAAGCGCAACATTAACAGACATTCTACCGGTTGGTAAAGGTCTATTTTGCGTACGTTTCATAATAAGGTCTGTATCTTTTTCTATGATTTGATTAAATGCATTTGATGCACCAACCATAAAAAAACCTCCAATGGCTAACATTAAAAGCGTAAAATAATTTACAACATCTATAGCCAATAAATAACCGGCAACGGAAGAAAATACAACACTTAATGACAAACCAACTTTTGTAAGTTGTTTAAAGTCTGAAATTATAGCTTGCATAGATATTTTATTGTCTGTAATTACTGTTGATTCCATTCTATAAAAATAGTTTGCAAAGATATTTGATAATTATGACTTTACCATCCTTTTAGTTGGGTTTTAACTATAAATAAAAAACCCACTCAATAAATTGAGTGGGAAAATTGCTATGAAAAAGAAAAAGTGTGACTTAATTAAAAATCACACTGCAAATGTATGTATAATACTCTTATGTTTTTCTTAAAAAAATATTAAAATTTAAAAATCGAAATACCAATTAAACAAATCGGCTCTAACCCCTACTGAAAACCAAACATTAGAACCAGATGGATAACTTGTTAAATCTGAATCTGAAGAGAAGTTTCTGTAAGATAAACCCGCAAATAGATTCGTATTCGTAGAAGGATTTATTAAATAATTGGCTTGTACGTCTGCAATAAAGACATTTGCAGCATTACCTTGTGCAAGCTCTATACCCGTATCTGACAATCTATCGTTATAAGATTGATAAATATCACCACCATAACTTATTGCCTGATCTTCTAAATCGAATCCCTTTTTACCTACAATAATTTTTGCGCTACCACTCCATCTATCTTTTTTATATCTAGCAATAGCAATTGCTTCCCAAAAGTTAGCACCCCACAAATGCCCAAGAGGCTGACTGTAATTACCGTAATTTAATATTGGTGATTTATGTGCAAAGGTATAAGGACGCGCACGATTGTACTCTAACTGTAAAAATAAATTTTCTACTTTAAAAGCATCAAAGTATTTTACACCTAATTGATATGCGAATTTATGTTTCCAATCGCTCATGTCACTAAAGTTCCCTACAGAAAACTCATCAATTACTAATTGAGAATATAAAGAGACATTATTATTTAGCTTATATTTTCCTGTTAAACCAATAATTGCGTTTCCAGAATCTTCACCTCTATTAAATTCTAAAGACCTATAAAATATAAGTGGGTTTAAGAAACCAGCATCCATTCCATTCTCTCCGGCAGAAATTGCAGTTTCAAAAAAGCCTAAATTTAATTTATCTGTAACATTCACACTTAAATAATGAGCTGCGACATATTTTCTTGCATGTTCATTAGGATCTGATACTGAACTTAAAGATGGTTCTGTATTCCACATCCAAATATTAGTGTATTGTATTTTCCAAATATCTAATTTCATTTTTAAATAAGTAGTTGGAGAAGAAACATCAGACAAAATAAAAGATCTATATCCATCTCCTATAAAGTTTTTACCGTTTCCAAACTGAAACTGCATGTATTTATTTGGTGTATATGCCAAATAGCCTTCTGCAACAGGGTAATCGTGTGAATCCTCTTTAAATCCTTTTGTCTTCCCCCTTCCAGGAACTAAACCTTCGGAATTTTGGGGTCTTACATTGGCTGCATTATTTGTTACAAAGCTATTTACATATTCTGCAAACCTACCTTGACTTTCTGCATAAGTAGTAGAAAATGAAAAGTTGTTTCCAATTTCTCCATTTACATTTACAATTCTAGAATTATTAAAGGTGTAATCTACATCAGAATTGTCTTTTCCCATTTGAACATCAAACAGCAAATCTACCGTAAGCCAATAATCGTCTTTTTTTACTTGTACCAAATGCTCATTCCAGACCTTTTTACCTAACCAAGTTTCTTTATTTGGTTTTAAAAATTTCTTTTTTTCTTTAGTTAAATCGTAATATGGCTTTATATCATCATACGTATAAGGTTTAGACGCGGTGTGCGTTCCTTTTGCTTTGTGCAACGCAAATTCATAATCTACATAGCTTCTATGTGTAAAAGGTATGTTTAGTTTACTACTATGTTCTAAAAAAGTAGAGTCTGCAATTCTCTTTTTTGCGACAACATCTATTAAGCTTTCTTTTTTAATTTCTAATGTAGTATTGTCTACAATAACATCACTATCATTCGTTAAAGGAAATTTAATTGGAAGCTCGAATTTCATTTCTATTGCATGGTCATTATACCAAGCAGGTGTAATTTTCGAAAACACCTTAAAAGCTCTCTTTACTTCGTCTCTAATTTCATCGAAAGGCGTGTCTACATATATTAATTTGAACTCCCCTTCTGCTGTAACAGCAAAAATAGTATTGGCAGAACCAACAAAACCTTCTTCTTTTGCAATTGCCGGTGTTTCAAACTCTGCAAAAAACAGTTCTCTTGTTTGGGCATAGAAACAATCTTTTAAAGATTGAACTTCTACATCTTTACAAGCATCAAAAACGGGGTACTTTTCTTCTTGAGCAAAATATATTGAGGGAAATAATAAAACTAGAAATATGTATTTTTTTATCATCCTATAACTTTATAATGGTATTATTTTTTAATTGATATTGTTCTTTACTTTCTTTACAGACTGCAATTCCGTTTTTATTAAACTCTAATCGATGTCCGTATTCACTAACCCAACCAATTTGTTTGGATGGATTACCAACTATAAGTGCAAAAGGTAAAACTTCTTTGGTTACTACTGCTCCCGCTCCAATAAGTGCGTATTCACCAATAGTATTTCCACAAATAATAGTAGCATTTGCCCCAATACTTGCTCCTTTTTTTACTAAAGTTTGTTGGTATTCATTTTTTCTTTTGATAGCACTCCGTGGATTGATTACATTTGTAAAAACCATAGAAGGTCCTAAAAAGACATCGTCTTCGCAAATTACTCCCGTGTAAATAGATACGTTATTTTGCACTTTTACATTTTTACCCAAAACTACTTCTGGAGAAACCACTACATTCTGACCAATATTACATTGTTCACCAATAACACAATGAGACATAATATGACTAAAATGCCAAATTCTGGTATCTTTTCCGATACTGCAATCGTTATCTATTACAGCCGTTTCATGTGCAAAATATTCTATCAAAATTAATATCCTGAATTACTGTTTTGTTCTTTATTTACAATCTCTTTAGAAGATGATGTACCAATTCTATCTACTCCTAAATTAACCATTTTTACAGCCATTTCATAATCTCTTACGCCGCCTGCTGCTTTTATTTTTAATGGTTTTGCATTTTCTGCAATTAACTTCATTGTTTCTAACGTTGCTCCGTTAGGCAAATTGTTTTCTGTTTTAAAAAAACCTGTTGATGATTTCACAAAAACATTCTCTGCATTTTCTTCACCAAAATCAGTAAAAACAATATTTTTAATTAAGCGCGAAATTACAATTATTTCTTTGTTTGTTAAGGCAGCAACTTCAATTATCCATTTTATTACTTTGTTATGTTCCAAAGCAAGTGCAATCCCTTTTGTAATTTCATTGGTAACCAATTGTAATTCACCTCTTTTAAAGGCTTCGTAATTCACAACAAAATCTAACTCATCTGCCCCTAAATTAATAGCTTCTTGTGCTTCTTCTAATTTTTCTTGAGTAGTATAAGTTCCTTCATGAAAACCAATTACAGTTCCAATAAGAATACTTTTATTTGCCTCTTGAAGCATTTCCTTAGCTAAAGGAATGTATTTAGCACGAATCATAATTAATTTATAATCGTACAAAATAGCTTCTTGAATTAAATGAATAACGTTTTGTTTATTTTCTTCTTCCGTAAGATTCGCTTGACTTGCTGTTTTTAAGTAAGTAGCGTCTAAATATTGACTGATTTTCATCTTGCTAAAATAACAAATAATAAAATATTTTCAACATAAAACCCAACCTTTTGGTTGGGTTTCATTTTATTCTAAACTAAAAGCAATGGGCAAGTTATACCTTACTTTAACAGTTTTACTATTTTGTATACCTGGTTTAAATTTTGGTAACTTCTTAATAACTCTTAAAGCCTCTTTTTCTAATGTTTTATATGCAGTCCTTATTTTAACATCAACTATTTCTCCTTTATCATCTATAACAAACTGAGTATATATTTTATGTTTACCAGTGCCTAAACCTATTTCATTTGCCAATTCCACATCAAAATTACGCTGTACAAACTGTTTCATTTTTTTCTCAAAACAAACCTTATTTTCTTCTTTCGATAAATTATCACATCCTTTAAAAATGGGTGCATTTTGTATGTTGATAAAATCTACATCTTCTACAAATTTCTCTTTAACATTAACTTCTACAACATTTTCTATATCTATTAAAACTGGATCTTCTACTGTAACATTGTCGATAATATTTTCAATGATATTATTATCACCTTTTACAACCTCATCTAAAATAATTGGTACTGCTTTTATAATCTCTATTTTAGGAATAACCTTAGGCTCTTTTGTAAAAATGACATCTGTATCTGGTGCTACATAAACGACTTCTCTTTTAGTAGTTTCAAAATCTGCAACTATTTTCTCTTCGGTTTGGTGCTCTAACGTTATAAAGATAATAAAGAGCACTAATACCAACCCTAACTGTGTAAAAATATTAGAGAATTTCTCTAATTGTTTTCTTGGTAATTTTTTGGTGTTTCTCATAATTAAAAAGTTTTTAAATGTTAAAACTTTGTTAAAACAATTAACGTGCCATAAAAAAAGCATCAAATTTCTTTGATGCTTTTTACTTCTATTTATATGTGATATAAAAATTTACTTATTTTTCTAAATGTTTTGCAGCTATAACCTCTAATTCATCATACCAATCCTGTCCAAATTTCCTTATCAAGGCTTGTTTTACAAACTTGTAAATAGGTACTTGTAATTCTTTTCCTAAAGAACATGCATCATCACAAATTTCCCATTTATCATAATTTACAGCAGAAAACTCACTGTATTCTTTTATTCTAATAGGATATAAATGACAAGAAACTGGTTTTTTCCAATCTATTTCTCCTTGGTTATACGCTTCTTCTATTGCACAAAGTGCTGTCTTTTTTTCATCAAAAATAACATAAGCACAATCTGCACCATTAATTAAAGGAGTTTCTAATTCTCCCCACTCACTGGTAACCCAAGTACCTTGTTCTTCAATAACAGCAATTCCTTCTTTTCTTAAAAAAGGTTTTACTTTAGGATATATTCTTTCTAAAATTTTGGTTTCTTCCTCATCTAAAGGAGCTCCGGCGTCACCATCTACACAGCAGGCGCCTTTACAAGCAGATAAATTGCAAACAAAATCTTTTTCGATAATATCTTCTGAAACTATAGTTTTTCCAAGTTGAAACATATCGCAAAAATAGTGTTATTTTTTTCTATAACTTTGCGTTTTCCTAAACTAAGTTATCTAATTTTACAAAAAAATATAAAAAATTATGAATTTTAATTTTAAAGAAGCTTTTACAGCCTTTATGGTTTTGTTTGCAGTTATAGATGTTATTGGTAACATCCCTATTATTATAGATTTAAGAAAGAAAGCAGGCCATATCCAATCAGAAAAAGCAGCTATTATTGCGGGTGTAATTATGATTGTTTTTTTGTTTTTAGGACAAAGTTTACTAAAACTAATTGGTATTGACGTACATTCATTTGCCGTTGCAGGTGCTTTTATACTTTTTTTTATTGCTTTAGAAATGATTTTAGGAATTACGCTTTACAAAGACAATGAAGATGATGTAAATGCAATTACAGCTTCCGTATTTCCATTAGCTTTTCCTTTAATTGCTGGTCCAGGAAGTTTAACAACCTTACTTTCTTTAAGATCTGAGTTTTTTTTAGAAAATATTATAATTGCAGTATTAGCAAATATTATTTTAATTTACATTGTCTTAAAAACCTCTTCTAGAATAGAGCGCATGATTGGCCCTATTGGAATTCAAATAATTAGAAAAATATTTGGTGTAATTTTATTAGCTATTTCTGTAAAATTATTTGCAGCAAATATTAAAGTTCTATTTGTATAAATGAATTTTGATGTTTTAATTATTGGTGGTGGAGCTTCTGCACTGCAATGTGCATTGGTATTAGGTTCTGCAAAAGACAAAGCTTTTGCAGCTGGTAAAACTATTGGAATTATCAGCCATCAGAGAGCTTCTCACCTGCAAGATGCCTTATTTAATAATGTATTAGGCATACCTGCTAAAACTTTAGGGAAAGACATATTACTTGAAGGTAAAAAACAGCTTTCTACCTTATACCCTCATGTACAACAAATAGAAAGTGAAAAAGTTATCTCTATTTTAACTGCAGAAAATGGATATCAAATAACAACCAACTATACTATCCATTTTACTAAGGTTGCAATTCTTGCTTTAAATTACTCTAAACCTTTTACAATAGAAGGGCTAGACTCTTTTATAGAACCTCATCAAAGAGCTAATCCAGTAAAAGATAGAATTCAACTTAAAAATAAAAATCACCTTATAAAAGACGGTTTATACTGTTGTGGCACCATCTCTGGTTGCAGAAGTCAATTTGCAATTGCTGCAGGAAGTGGCGCAAGTGTTGCTTCAGATATTCTTACAATTTGGAACAATAATACACCCACCAAAGTACATGACAAAGTATGATGGAAATCATATTTTAAAGCCATTTAAATTATTAATTTTACAATAGAAAATCGAATTTAAAAGAATTTGATAATCTAGAAAGCTATTTTTAAATAACGAAGTTAAAATTATACATTTTTAAAGGATTTCAAAATGGACATTAAAAAAAACCCAAAACAACAGTTAGAAAATTACAGTAAAATTTTCTTACAAATAGGGTTAGTATTAGCCTTATTTATTACTTATACTTTAATTGAGCACAAAACTTATGAAAGGAATGACCTAAAAAGCTTAGGACAAGCAAACATGATTGATGATATGAAAGAAGATATTCCTATCATTGAAATGCAAGAAGTAATACCTCCACCAAAAAACACACCTCCACCTATTGTAGAGCAAATTACAGTAGTAGAAGATGAAAAGGAAATTGAAGAAACAGTAATTGAATCTACAGAAACAGACGAAACAGTAGGTGTCGTTGTAAATACCGATGATATTGTTGAAATTGAAGAGGTAGAAGAAGTGGTAGAAGACATTCCTTTTGTATTAATAGAAAACGTGCCAGTTTACCCTGGTTGTAAAGGAAACAATAAAGCACTAAAAGACTGTTTTACAAAAAAAGTTACAGAATTTTTTGGTAAAAGATTTGATATTAATCTAGCATCTGAATTAGGCTTAGACCCAGGTAAAAAGAAATTGTTTGTAATTTTTACAATTAATAAAAAAGGGAAAATAGCAAATGTTAAAGCAAGAGGACCACACCCTCGATTAGAAAAAGAAGTAGTAGAAATTATTAATGCTTTACCTACAATGACTCCAGGTAAACAAAGAGGTAACCCTGTAGGTGTTAGCTACAGCATACCAATAACATTTGAAGTTAGAACATAAATAAAAAGAAAACCCAACTTTAAAGTTGGGTTTTCTTTTTTTACTCAAAATCGACACAGTAGCAGCAACCTATAATACTTATAAGCAATCTCTTATGATTTGTATATCACCAAAACCTGCTTTTTTATACCTAATTATAAAAAATAAGAAATTCACCTATTGAACAACCTTACAATGTTATATATATTTGTAGTATAAAAACAAGTACATGGTTGATAATCAAATAAATTAAATCTTACTAAAAAAATATTTTATTAAAATATCTTCCCCCACTATTTTAATAATTGATTAATATATTAGTCCCCCAATTATATTAATAAAAAAGCTAAACTCCCCCCTTAAAGTTTAGCTTTTTGTTATTATAAAAACTTTGTAAAATCAATAATATCTTTTTTTTGGAATTAAATTTTTTAAAGATTAGCAGCCTAATAGTTAGGCTATCTTTATTGCCTCAACTAATTCATCAAAATCTTTAGCTTTATCAAAAAAGGCAAACGCTCCGTATTTAAAACACGTCTTTCTTAGCTCTGTACTTATAGAAAAAACAAAGACTTTAGTATCCTTTTTATCTTTCTGAAGCATTCTTAACAACTCTATCCCATTACCATCAGGCAACTTCAAATCGAGTATTATTACATCAAAATTAGTTTTGTTAAAAATAGAAATTGCTTCATGTAAAGATTTTGTCAAGCAAATATCTCTTATACTATCAATTTGCTTAGCGGCATCAAAAATATTTCTACCTATAAAAGGGTTGTCTTCTACTATCAGTAAATTATGAAATGCTGCTTTCAATATAAGGTTGGGTATCTTAATTAAAAGGCAAGGTAAATAGTTTTTACAGATATTTTCATAAGCAAAGTGCTTATCATTTTAATTTAACAGCTATATAAAAAAGTATGGATCTATTAAATTCCCAATGAAGTTAACCCTTCTTGAATGGCATATTTTGTTAATTCAGGAATAGTGAATAAATCTAATTTTTTCATAATGTTATTTCGATGTACATCAACCGTTTTAGGACTTAAAAATAAGATTTCTCCTATTTCTTTAGAAGAACGTCCTTCTGCAATTAACTGTAATACTTCTTTCTCCCTAGAGCTTAATTGTGTCTTTTCTATTCCTTTAGGCTCTTTTAATACCAAAAGAAACTCTTGATTAATATCATTTGAAAGATATTTTTTATTTTGCATTACAGTGCATATTGCTGTAATCAATTCATCTGAATCTCCATCTTTTAACAAGTAAGCAAAGGCACCAGCTTTAAACATACTCTGTATAAACTGCTTGCTAGAATGCATAGAAAGACCAATTATCTTTATTTCTGGATTGTTTTTATGAATCTGCCTTGTTGCTTCTATACCATTTAAACCAGGCATAGCAACATCCATAACAACAACGTTTGGCAAAAGTTTTGGACATATTTTTATAGCCTCTCTACCATCGGAAGCTTCCCCAATTATGTGCATATTAGACCTCTGCTCTATAATGTTTCTTAAACCATCTCTTAATAGCTTATGATCATCTACTAATACAATTTTAATATCTTTTAAATAACTCATTTAGATAAAGGTATAAAAATTTTAACAGTTGTACCCATATTTATTTTTGATTTTATTGTAAATTTCCCTTGAATATTTTTAATTCGTTCCTGAACCGTAAACAAACCAAAACCTGAACCTGAATGATTGTGAAGATTACTCAATATTGCTGTATTAAAACCAACACCATTATCTGTAATAAAAATATCTAACCCTAACTCATTCTTATCAAGGTCTAAAGTTATCAAAGATGCATCTGCATATTTGATAGCATTGGTTAACACTTCTTGTATGCTTCTATATAGTAAAATAGATTTTACTTCATCTAGATTAATATTATCTACATTAGTATTAACTACACAAGCAATCTTATGCGTAGTCTCTACATTATCAAACAACCAACTTAGCGCTTCAATAATACCTAATTGATATAATACCGGAGGAGAAAGTTCATACGTAATTTTTCGACTATTTTCTAAAGCTTCAGAAATATGAGTTTCAATAAATTTTAAATCCTCATCAATCAATTTTAATTGAGGTCTTTTTTTCAACTCATTAATTTTCATTTTTGAGATTACTAAAGACTGACTTAGATGATCATGTATGTTTGTTGCAATTTCTTTTTTCTGTTTTTCTTCTATTAACGTCATTTCTGTTGTTAATTTCTGAAGTGATGATTGGTATACTTCTATCTCTTGTTTCGCCAGTACCCATTGCGTAATATCTCTTGCTGATGAAATATAGGAATTAATCATATTATCTTTATAAACTGGAGAGGATAAAAACTCTAACCAAACGTAATGACCTTCTTTATGCAACACTCTACAACTAAATGCATCAGTATACATATTACTAGATGTTCTTTCAGACATTACTTTTAATAAAGGCTCAATATCTTCTTTATGAACAATGCCAAACACTTTTCTCCCTAAAAGCTCTGATTGCTCATAACCTAATAAGTTATGTATAGAAGGACTAATATATTTAAAGGTACTATCAACTTCATGCAAACAGATTAAATCATTAGAGTTATCCGTTAATATACGGTACATCTCTTCTGCTTTCTCGATTTCACTTCTTGCCTCTTTTTGAGCTGTAATATCTTGGTTGGTTCCTTTTAAACTAACTACCTCCTTATTTTCTCCGAATATAGGCTTACATATAGACCTTATAGTTTTTTCTACATTATTTGGTAAACAAATTCTAAACTCAATATCATAAGGTATTCCTTTAGTGTAAACTAAAGATGCTGCATTTTCAAAATAATCAAGATCATCTTTATGAATTCTATTTAAGATATCTACTTGCTCTGGTGTTGGTTTATTTAAATCAAAACCCCAAATACGAAACGTTTCATCAGACCATTCTGATTTTTTTGTTGAAAAGTCAAACGACCAACTACCAACTTGGGCTAACTCTTGTGCTTCTTTTAACCTATTTAAAGATTCTCTTTTTTCAGATTCAGCATCTTTTATATTTTGTATACTCTGTATACTAACAGGAACTGTTTTTTGCTGTTCCAAATTTAGAGGAATTGGAATTGAAATTAGGGCCGTAAACTCATCCCCTTTAAAAGTTTTATAATTTACTTCGGATGTAAATGTTTTCTCCTTATTCCATATTGAAATTATAAATTCGGCAAACACTTTATGCGCACCTGTACCAAATGTGTTTTCCATTTTTCCATCTAAAAACTCTTTTTCACTTTTTGCTTTAAAAAGTTTTACAGTAGCTTTATTCACTTTGTTTATGACTACTTTTTTAAGTATCGAAACAAAAACCTCAGGATGTTGCTCTAAATAAACTCTAAAATCAAGTATTTGAAGCTTTTTAAGTTCTTCTAATTGTTTTATCACTCCAGATAAATCTCCATTCCAAACGGAAATCGTAGCGTTATCAAAAAGATTTCTATACCTTTCGGTTATTATTAAATTTTCGTGTTCTATTTGTTTTCTCTCGGTAATATCTTGAAAAACACCTCTTCTACCAATAACCTCTTTTTGCTCATTAAATAAAGGTTGAACTATCATTCTACCCCAAACCTCTTCTTTCTTTTTATTAATTAACCTAAGTTCAATATCATAAGGAATACCATGCTGCTCAAGATTTAAAGTCACTTGTTTCATCTTTTTTTGTGACTCTTTATCTAAAAAATTAATAATATCTTTTAATGAAGGCACTGGGTCTTTTGAATCCAATCCAAAAATATGAAATAGAAACTCAGACCAAACAAAAGACCCCGTATCATTATCATATTCCAAATACCCTATTTTAGCCAAATTACTAGCCTCGTTCTTAGAATACTCACTTTTTTCTAACAATTCTAAAGAGGTTTGAATATTTTTCTTAGAAACCTCTAACTCAAACTGTGCTTTTTTAGACGCAGTAATGTCTTGCAAAACTCCCCTTCTTCCTATTATTTCATTATGTTTATTATAAACAGGCTGACCAAAATTTCTTATCCAAACTTCTTCTTTATCATTGGTAACAAGCCTCAATTCACAATCTAAAGGAGTCCCATTTTTAATTAGTTCTTGAGTTGCTTTCGTATATTTCTCGACAGATTCATCATCAAAAATTGCAATAACATCTTCACGTGATGGAATCCCTTTTTTTATATCAAACCTTAAAATATCATAAACATAATCAGACCATATAAAAGTATCCGTTGCATTATCATATTCTTGGTAGCCTATTTTAGCTATTTCACTTGCTTTTCTCAAGGAATATTCCTTTTTCTCTAAAAGTTTTAGAGCATTTTCCATCTTTTCTTTAGATAGCTCTAATTCCTGTTGCGCTTCCTTAGAACCTGTAATATTCTGCAAAACACCTCTTTTACCAACAATTTCATTCTTTTCATTATAAACAGGTTGCGCCACATTCCTTAACCAAACCACTTCATCTTTTATATTATTAAATTTCAACTCTAGATCGTAAGAAACACCTTTAGTAGTAAGTGCTGTAGTTGCTTGTACAAACTTTTCTTGCGATTCTATAGTCATACTTTCTAAAAACTCTACCTTTGATAGAATTCCATTTTTTGGATTTAATCCAAAAATATGATACACGTATTCAGACCACACAACAATATCTGTTAACAGGTCATGCTCCCAATACCCTATTTTAGCCACTTTACTAGCCTCCCCCATAGCAAACTTACTTTTTCTTGACAGTTCTAGGGAATTCTGAACATTTTCTTTAGAAATTTCTAGTTCTAGTTGAACATTTTTAGAAGCTGTAATATCTTGTAAAACACCTCTTCTTTTAATAATTTTATTTTGTTGATTGTAAACCGGTTCAACTGCAATTCTAATCCAAACTTCTTCCTTTCTTAGGTTTGTCAACTTCAACTCAATATCAAAAGAAATGCCCTCAGTATCGAGTTTTAAGCTAGCATCCCTCATTTTTTCATTAGATTCCTTATCAAAAAATTCTGCTATTTCTCTACGTGAGGGTACTGGTTGTTTTATATCAATTCCAAAAATATGATATGTATATTCCGACCAAGTAAAAGTTTCAGTTGCAATGTCATACTCTATATACCCTATTTTAGCCATTTTACTAGCTTCATTCTTAGAGAACTCACTGCTTTCCAACAACTCTAAAGACCTCTGAATCTCATCTTTAGAAATCTCTAATTCTATTTGAGCATTTTTAGCGGCTGTAATATTATGTACTACACCTCTTCTTCCAATAATTTCATTTTTATCGTTATAAATAAGGTGAACCACTTGTCTTACCCATAACTCTTTATTTTTTTTATTTATTAATTTCAATTCAATATCATAAAGAGTGCCTTTTAAACTAAGGTCTACAGTAGATTTTGCTAATTTTAACTGAGAATCTTTATCGTAGAAAGCAACCATATCCTTGCGAGACGGAATACTTTCACTTGGGTCTAAACCATAAATTTCATACACATAATCAGACCAAACAAAAGCATCAGTTGCTATATCATACTCCCAATGTCCTATTTTAGCAATCCTGCTTGACTCAGTTAAAGAGTGATCTCTCTTTTCTAAAAGATGTAACGAAGATTGTATCTTTTCCTTAGACAATTCTAATTCAGCTTGTGCTTTTTTCCATTCAGAGATATTTTGCAACACACCTCTTCTGCCAATAATTTCATTTTGTTTGTTATATATAGGCTTAGCTACATTTCTTACCCAAACTTCTTCTTTATTTTTATTAATTAATTTTAAAACAACATTATAAGGCGTACCATGTGTATTCAGTTCTACAGTGGCTGCTAATAATTTATCTATCGACTCTTTATCACAAACCTTTACTACTTCTTCATATGGTGGAATTCCTTCATTTGGGTCTAATCCATAAATATGATAAATATAATCGGACCATGTATATGTATCTGTTGCTGCAATATAATCCCAATATCCTATTTTAGCCAAATTACTAGACTCATTTAAGGAGTAGTCCTTTTTCTCTAGTAACTCTAAAGAAATTTGAATCTTTTCATTAGAAAGCTCTAAGGCTAATTGGGCTTTTTTAGAAGTTGTAATATTCTGTAGAAGCCCCCTTCTTCCAATAACTTTATTTTGTTTATCGAATACAGGTTGCACTATATTGCGTACCCAAATTTCTTCCTTTTTTTTATTAGTTAACTTTAATTCAACATCATAAGGCGTTCCATTTAAATTCAACTCTAGATTTACTTGCACAATCTTTCTTTGAGATTCTTCATCAAAAAGTGCTACAATTTTTTCTCGTGGAGGAATTCCTTTTTTAGGATCAAATCCAAAAATTTCATAATGATAATCAGACCAGATAATATTAACCTGTTCGTTATCATACTCCCAATAACCAATTTTCGCCATTCTACTAACTTCATTCAAGGCATAATCCTTTTTCTCTAAAAGCTCTAGAGAAGATTGAATCTTTTCTTTTGAAAGTTCTCCTTCAAATTGGGCTTTTTTAAAGGCTGTAATATCCTGCATAATACCTATTCTACCTACAACTTCATTTTTTTGATTGTAAATAGATTGAGCTACAGTGCGCTCCCAAACAACTTCATTTTGTTTGTTGACAAACCTTAACTCTACATCACAAGAAACTCCTTTTACAGCAACATCTTTTAGAGCCTGTAGTATTTTTTCTTGTGATTCTTCATCGTATAGAGAGAGCAGTTCTTTTTTAGAAGGAACTCCATTTACGGGATCCATTCCATAAATAGTATACATATAATCAGACCAAGTGAAAGTATCTGTTTTAATATCATATTCCCAATATCCTATTTTAGCAACTTTACTAGCTCCCTCTAAAGAGTGTTCCTTTTTTTCTAATTCTTCTAAAGAATCTTGAAGTTTCTTCTTTGATAAAACTCTCTGTGTAATATCTCTAGCAGAGGTAACAAAGTAACTAATTTCACCTCCTTCATAAACAGCAGATGACAAAAACTCTAACCAAACAAAATGACCTTCTTTATGATGAACTCTAACAGGAACAGCTTCAGACATAACACCTTTACTAATCAACTTGTTTGATATTACTTCGTTTAAAAACTTAAGATCTTCTTTATGAACAATACTAAAACCTTTTTTACCTACTAAATCTAATTGTTCGTAGCCTAATATATTTTTTATAGAGGGGCTAATATATTTAAAACCACCATCTGGTTCTTGTAAAAAGATTAAATCATTTGAGTGATCAGTTAGTATACGATACATCTCTGTAGTTTCTTCAATTACTTTTTCTGCAGATTCAAATTTCTGCTTGTAAGTTAGTGGCTCAAAGACGTCTTTTATTTTAAAAACACCTGTTAACTGCTTGTTTAAATCAAAAAACCTTAAATAAAGATAAAGAAGTACACTATAAAAGACTGTAAAAATCCCTTTAGATATAAGTCCTGATATGATAATTGACTTTAAATTATCTATTCCCCAAAAATTAAGGGTTACAAAGAATAATGTATCAAAACTTACAACAATTAACATGGTAATACAAATGCGTAAGAATAAACATTCTACTTTTTTAGATATATATTCGAATAAAAGTATAATTAAAAAAGCATCTAAAAACAATACCACTGTTCCAATAAATAATTCTCTTAAACTTATATCGAAAAGGTTTACAGATGCATTAAAAGTTCCTTGTATTGATGTATTGTTAAAATTTAAGTTTAATGCTTGCACAAGAATTGTCATTACTATATTTACTATAAACAGCGCATAAATTAGTTTTTTTGTTTCACTAGCATCTTCTTTTATATATACCATAAGTATTACAAAGAGAGATGCCGTAAAATAAACAACAGAGCCTGGAGAAATAAAGAAATTATCTGTAATTGAAACAGAAACCGTATTATATAAAAATAATTGTACAAATTGAAATAATCCCAGGCATGCAAACATGACTCCAATACCCAACTGTTTTCTAAGGTGAAATAAAAAAAGAATTACCAAAGCAACTAAAGTGCCCTGCATAAACAAAAGGGCTATTTGACTATAATTCATAGTTATAGGGATAATTATATAGACATAATAAAATGAAAATCTTTTCTATTTTATATACTACATTAAATATTTTAAGGACTAAGGTAAGTATATTTTTTTTTTACATATCAATATACAATGTTGATATTTAACTAATCACAAAATTTAAGAGTAATATATTACTTTTATCAAATAAAAAAACCCAGCTATAAGCTGGGTTTTTTTATTTGATAAAATATAAGAAAAATTACTCTACCGTAACCGATTTTGCTAAATTTCTTGGTTGATCTACATTCTTACCTAACATTACCGCAACGTGATAAGATAGTAATTGAAAAGGAATTGTAGTTAATAACGGTGTTAACGCTTCTTCTGTTTCAGGAATTTCTATAACATGATCTGCTATATCTCTAACCTGTGTATCTCCTTCTGTTACAATTGCAATAATTTTACCAGACCTCGATTTAATTTCTTGAATATTACTCACTACTTTTTCGTAATGACCTTTATTGGTTGCAATAACAAAAATTGGCATGTTCTCATCAATTAAAGCAATTGGACCATGTTTCATTTCTGCTGCAGGATATCCTTCTGCATGTATATAAGAAATTTCTTTTAATTTTAAAGCGCCTTCTAATGCTACCGGAAAGTTAAAACCTCTACCTAAATACAAACAGTTTTTTGCATCTTTATAAACATCAGCTATTTCTTTTACCTTTTCATCAATCTTTAAAAGTGCCTCTATTTTAGCCGGAATTAATTCCATTTTCTGCAAATACATTCTAAAAGCAGAGTCTGACATTGTTCCTTTTGCCTTTGCTAACTTTAAAGAAATTAATGTAAGTACCGTAATTTGAGTTGTAAATGCTTTTGTTGAAGCTACTCCAATTTCTGGACCAGCATGCGTATAAGCTCCTGCGTGTGTTTCTCTTGCAATAGAAGAACCTACTACATTACAAATACCAAATACAAAAGCTCCCTTAGATTTTGCTAATTTAATAGCTGCTAAGGTATCTGCAGTTTCTCCAGATTGAGAAATTGCAATAACCACATCATTTGGTGTAATTATAGGGTTTCTATATCTAAACTCTGATGCGTATTCAACCTCAACAGGTATACGCGCCATATCTTCTATTAAATACTCACCAACTAAACCAGCATGCCAAGAAGTACCACAGGCAATAATTATAATTCTATGAGCATTTAAAAATTTATTTAAATTGTCATCTATACCAGACATTTTAATAAGTCCTTCATTAGGTAACATTCTACCTCTATAAGTATCTATGATAGCTTTAGGTTGCTCATGAATTTCTTTTAACATGAAATGCTCATAACCACCTTTTTCAATTTGATCTAAGCTCAGTTTTAATTTCTGAATATTAGTATCAACCATAGAGTCGTCTTTAATCTTACGAACTTTAATGTCTTTACCAATTTTAACAACTGCTAATTCTTCATCCTCTAAATAAATAGCATCCTTAGTATATTCTATAAAAGGAGATGCATCAGAAGCAACAAAAAATTCACTATTATTTTTTCCTACCCCAATTGCAATAGGACTTCCTAAACGAGCAATAACTAACTCATTTGGTTTTGTTTTATCAAAAACAGCAATTGCATAAGCACCTACAACACTTGTTAGTGCTAATTGAACTGCTTGCCCCAATTTACAACCTTCTTTCTTTTTTACTTCTTCTATTAGGTTAACTAAAACCTCTGTATCTGTATCACTTTTAAAAACATAGCCTCTAGATATTAGCTCTTTTTTTAAAGTATCGTAGTTTTCAATAATACCGTTGTGTACAATAACTAATTCACCAGACTGAGAAACATGTGGATGCGAATTTACATCATTTGGCACCCCATGAGTAGCCCAACGTGTATGGCCAATTCCTATATTTCCTTTTTTTCTTTTTTCGTCATTATCAGTTATAGCTTCTAAATCAGAAACTTTTCCTTTGGTTTTAGAAAGATGTATTTCTTTTCCATCATACATCATTATCCCAGAACTATCATACCCTCTGTACTCTAATCTTTTAAGTCCATTTACAACTATCGGGTAAGCATCCCTAAAGCCAATATATCCAGTAATTCCACACATAAAATTTTCTTTTAGTTAGTTTTTTTAATCCTTTTTCTCTGAATATGAAATCTTTAACTCTACCTTTTTATCTTCATTTATAGCTTCATGATTATAAAGAGTTACTGCCTTCGGATTCCAATTATAATTCTTAAATATAGTATCTGTAACTGTTAGTAAGTCTGTAGCGTTAATTACTTTAAGCCTTAGTGTTGGAGAATAATTTGTTTCACCACTTAATAAGTCTGAAATATAATCTGTAATTCTAAAAGTGTACTTCTCTTTCTTTCCATTAGAGTCTCTTTGCAACAAACCTCCAAAAACAGCGGCTCCCTCAGAATAAACATCTTTTATTTGACTGTAAACAGGCGGTACATTTTCATCACTCTTATACAAAAATAACTGATAAGGAACAGCTGTTGTATCTATAGATTGATTAATATAAAAGGTTAAAGAAGCATCATTTATCAACAGATTTCTAGCTCTTAATTCTTCTATTTTATCAGCAACTCCATTACCATCTGTATCTGCTCCAAAAAGGTTTATTTTAGCTTCACTTCCTGCCGCTCCTTGTAATACAATTTTATCTGAAGGATATACTTTATCATCCATCTTATAAGTACTTGCTCTTACACCAGATAGTAAAAAACTATCATTTTTGTAAATTGTATCTATAATAACTCCTCCAGCAACAACTGTGTTTGTATAATAAACTTCTAGTGATGGCTTAACCGTAGCATTAAAATTAAAAGAAACTAAAGATCCTTCGTCTCCTGTAGCTTCTAGAATAAGTCCTCTAAAATAGTCATTAAACGCAGCCTGAGAATCAAAATCTGATGATTCATATTTATCTAGGAATAATTCTTTAATTTTATCTTCTTTTAAAGGGATCGCTGCAAAAGGTACTGGTATTGTAGCAGATGTAGAATTAAAATATTTTATAGTATCTTGCTTAGCTACTGTTTCATCACTTAACCATCTTTTAACTACAATTGAGTCTGTTAAGCTCGGTAAAAATTTAAAATCTGAAGTAGCATTCAACTCAGTTACTTTTTTATCAAACACATCATTAGATTGATAACTATTCAATTTTGAAGGCTCTGTAGGATTTAATATACTTAAATAAGTACTTGTTTCATAAATATTTAAATTAAACGCTTTAGTTTGATCCCCTATAATTGAATCTAACTCATACGCTGTACCATCATTATTAAAAGTTACTTGATATGGTAATTTTACAAATGCAGTATCTATTGTAGTAACCACAATAGTATCAGAACCGTAAATATTGGCATCATCTATTACTTGTAAACCTGTACTTAAAGCTAGTTGAGAAACTATAGAAGCTTCTATTTTTTCGTAATCACCATTTGCACCAGTATGAACACCTAGTAGATATAAACCTGGCTCTGCAGAAATATTATCAGAAGTAACACTTGTAATAGGGCTATTTTCTATAACAATTCCTTTAACAGTTAAGGTATCTGTATCAAACTTTGTATTACTAATAATACTAGACTTAATATCTGTAAAATCTTTTTCACAAGAAATAACAGCTGTAAATACGAATACTAAAGCTACAATAAATGTGCTCTTCTCAAAAAATCTCCTCACTTTATAAAATAATTAATTAGCTGAAATTAAATCAGCATAAAAATTTAAATAACTTTCCTTTAAATCTTCAGATTGATATTCTAAAACTGGAATATCTTTACCTTCTATAAAAGAAGTCAATTCTTCTGAAATATCTTCACTACCATGTATAATTGCGTCAGAATTTTCTATCGCACTTTTTAATATGTTTGTAAAGTTTGGTGTTTTAATTGTAGCAATTTTCTCGTCACAAATATTATCAAATTTCACTTTATCAGCTAAAGATTCATCTAACGTTCCCTCAAAAGGGTTGTTATATAAAGACGTTATAATTTTACTTTCGGTAAACAAAGGTTCTTCTTTATAAAACTCTTTTAAATAAAGAGGTAAAAGAGAAGCCATCCATCCATGAACATGAATAATATCTGGTGCCCAGTTTAATTTTTTCACAGTTTCTATAACTCCTTTTGCAAAGAAAATAGCGCGCTCATCATTATCCTCAAACAAATCATCATCTTCATCTGTAAAAACGGCTTTTCGTTTAAAATATTCTTCATTATCTATAAAATATACTTGCATTCTTTCTTTAGGAATAGAAGCAACTTTTATAATTAATGGCATATCCATATCATTAACTACTAGATTCATACCAGATAAACGAATTACTTCGTGTAGCTGATGTCTTCGCTCGTTAATTACGCCATATCTTGGCATGAAAATTCTTGTTTGTACTCCTTTAGAATGTGCGTTTTTTGCAACATTAAAGGCTGTAGATGATAACTCTGTTTCGGGTAAGTATGGAACTACTTCAGATGAAACAAATAATATTCTCTTGTCCTTCATTAAATCAAACTCTTTTATAAGAAGCGCAAAAATACAAATTTTTATGCTAATATCGTGTTAAATTGGTAAGTTTGCAGACTCTACTTAATTTTTGAAGATGAAAATTTTTAACAGTAAACAAGAAATAAATACATATTTAACCTCTAAAAAAGAGGATAATAAAACCATAGGTTTTGTGCCAACAATGGGCGCATTACACGAAGGTCATTTATCTTTAATTAAAAAAGCAATCGAAAAAAACGATCTAGTTGTAGTAAGTATTTTTGTAAATCCAACCCAGTTTGATAACCAAGAAGACTTAATTAAATACCCAAAAACCATAGAAAACGATACTAAATTACTAGAAAGTGTTTCTTGTGATGTATTATTTTTGCCTTCTGTAGAAGAAATCTATGCAGAAAACATAGCCTCAGAAAAATTTGATTTTGACGGACTAGAACACCAAATGGAAGGCAAGTTTAGAACAGGGCATTTTGATGGTGTTGGTACCATCGTAAAAACCCTTTTCGAAATTGTAACACCTAATAGAGCTTATTTTGGTCAAAAGGATTTTCAGCAGTTACAGATTATCAAAAAAATGGTTAGAAAAAACAGACTTCCTGTAAAAATAAAAGGATGCCCCATTTTTAGAGAAGCAGATGGTTTGGCAATGAGTTCTAGAAACGCTAGATTATCTAATGAACATAGAGAGGCAGCACCTTTTATATACAAAACTCTTAAAAAAGTTAAAAATAAATTTGGCATAGAAAATGCTGTAACCGTAACTGAGTGGGTAGAAAATCAGTTTAAAGAACACCCTTTATTAGAATTAGAGTATTTTACAATTGCTGATGAAAAATCATTAGAAACCATAAAAAACAAAGAATCTAACAATAAAAACCGTGCTTTTATTGCAGTTTATGCAGGAGAAATACGATTGATAGACAACATTCGATTAAAATAGTAGTAATCAAAAAAAATAGTATTTTTGCCCCATGTTAGTACAAGTTGTAAAATCAAAAATCCACCGTGTAAAAGTTACAGGTGCAGATTTAAATTATATAGGAAGCATTACCATTGATGAAGATTTAATGGATGCGGCCAACATTATTGAAGGCGAACGCGTTCAAATTGTAAACAATAATAATGGCGAGCGTTTAGAAACATACGCTATTCCTGGACCTCGTGGAAGTGGAGAAATCACCTTAAACGGAGCCGCAGCAAGAAAAGTTGCTGTTAATGACGTTTTAATTCTAATCGTTTACGGATTCATGGATTTTGAAGAGGCAAAAAGCTTTAAACCATCTTTAGTTTTCCCTAACGAAAAAGACAATACACTTACATAGGTTTGAATATCAAAAAAATATTAAAAACTATACTACCTCTCGTTTTGGGAGGTTTTTTAGTATGGTACTCTCTCTCTAAAATCTCTTTAGATGTTCTAATAGGATATTTTAAAGACGCAAAATATGGTTGGATTGTCCTTGGTCTATTTTTCGGAATTTTGAGTCACCTTTCTAGAGCTTATAGATGGAAATTCATGTTAGAACCTTTGGGTTTTAAACCCAAATACACAAATAGTGTTTTAGCTGTTTTAGTAGGTTATTTAGTAAACTTAGCCATACCAAGAGCTGGAGAAATTTCTAGAGCAACTGTAATGGCAAACTACGAGAAAATTCCTTTCGAAAAAGGATTTGGAACTATTGTAGCCGAACGTATTGCAGATTTAATCATGATGCTTTCTATAGTTGCAGTAACACTTTTTGTTCAATTCGATTTTATCTACGACCTCTTAACTAAAAACTTTAATCCTACAAAAATCATTATTGGCTTAACGGTTCTTATTCTTGGTTTTTACATTTTAACATCATTTATAAAGAAAGCAAAATCTGGGTTTTTACTAAAAATTAAAACCTTTGTTGCTGGTTTGTTAGAAGGTGTTACTAGTATTTTTAAAATGAAAAATAAATGGGCATTTATTTTTCATACCGTATTTATTTGGGTAATGTACGTTGCCATGTTTTGGGCAACAATTCCTGCAATTGAAGGATTACACGTTCCGTTTGGCGGAATATTAATAGGATTTATTGCCGGTGGTTTCTCCATTGCGGCAACAAATGGCGGAATTGGATTATACCCAATTGCTGTAGCTGGTGCCTTGGCGTTGTTTGATGTACCTACAGAACCTGCAACCGCTTTTGGTTGGATTATGTGGACCGCACAAACAGCAATGATTATCATTTTTGGAGGTTTAGCATTTTTTGCATTACCAATTTACAATAAGAATAAATAACTTTTAAGCATTCCTAAAAAGGTTACGCTTTCACTACTCGCTTTTTTCTTTTGCTAAAAAATCAGCAAAAGAAAAAAGATCAAACAATGAGCCTGCCTTGAGCTTGTTAAAATATTCAATCGCTAACGTAAAAATTTTAGAAAAAAGGGTCTTGTAAATAGCTATTTACAAAACCCTTTTCATTTAACTTTTGAATAACTTTTTATAATTGCCTATACTGTAAAAAAGGAATATGTTTGCCGTTATGGGAAAAAAAACATTAGCAATTGTAGGTTGCGGCGGACTTGCAAGCATCGTTGTACAAGCTTTAGATAAAGGCTTGTTGCCAGATTTTCAAATTATCGGTACATACTCTAGAACATTCAATAAGGCCGAGGTTTTTTCAAATCATATTAACAATATAGATAGAGGATACACCTGTACTGCATGTCATTCTCTAGAAGAATTATTAATGCTAAAACCAGACTATCTTGTTGAAGCATCTTCTCCAGACTCTTTAAAAGAATTAGCTTTACCAACCTTAAAAAACGGAACATCAATAGTAACAATCTCCATAGGAGGTCTTGCAGATGCCGATTTTTACGAAGAGGTTAAAAAAACAGCTTCAGAATATGGTACACGAGTTCATATTGCATCAGGAGCCGTTGGAGGATTCGATGTACTAAGAACCGTCTCTTTAATGGAGGAAAGCGAAGTGACTTTCGAGTCTACAAAATCGCCAAGAGCCATGAGAAATAGCCCCGTTTATAATCCTGTTATAGAAACGCAAGAACATACATCTTTTAAAGGCACTGCCGTAGAAGCCATCGCACTTTTCCCAAGACAAGTAAACGTTTCTGTAGCAGCTGCATTGGCATCAACTGGGCCAGAAAACGTAAAAGTTTCTATTAAAACTATCCCAGAATTTGTTGGCGATAATCATCGTATAGAAATAAAAAGCCAGGAAATTCATGCTGTTTTAAACATTTATAGTCAAACGGCAAAAATTGCTGGCTGGAGTATTGTTAATACATTGCGAAATATTACTTCGCCTATTGCTTTTTAAAATAAGCTATTAAGTTAGCTAATACCTTTTCACTTAATCTAACAAACGCTTGTTGTGTTCTACCCGTAGAAACTTCTAAGCAATTAACTTTAGGATTATTTAAAAGCTCTTTATCACCTAAAGCGCCAAGAGTATCACAGTATACGGCATTGTCACCTGCTGCTAGCCACTTATTAAAAGGCTCAGCATCCCAAGCAGGTGATAACCCTGTATTGAATAATATTTTATGATTTCCAAATTTAATAAACTCGTTTTCATGCAATAAAACTATGTTTTTATTTAAACAAGCAATCACAACTTCATTTGTTTTCATTAGTTCTTCTAACGGTAAAAACTCATAGCCTTTTGCTTTAGCATCTTGTTTTTCGCTTCTAGCAAAATAAGTGATTTCTGCACCTAAAAAGTGAAGTGCATCCGCAACCATACCACCAGATTTACCCAAACCTACAATCCCTACTTTTAATCCTGTAATCTCTCTTGGAATTCCACCCCAAGCATTTCTTGGTTTACCATCAGAAGTAGTTCCAAAACCATGTAAACATCTTACCAACTCACTAATTACATATTCTACAACTCCCTCATCTCCATAATCACGCACACCAGTAACGGTAATACCACGAGAATTTGCATAGTTAATATCTACATTAGCACTTTCTGGCGCATACAACGAACAGCACATACCTATATATTTTATGTTCGGACAACGCTCTAAAATTTCTTTTGTTAATGTAGTAGTATAACTTAATAAAACACCATCTGCATCACCAATACGCGCTACAATCTCATCGTCTGTTGTTGGTCTGTCTGTGTATAATAGTAGGTTTTCTGTTAAAGACTCTAATTTTATATTAACCGACTCAATTAACTCTAAAGGCTCTATTCCTATAAGTTTTTTAAACATAATTCACTTTTTTATTTGTTGTAAATGAAAGACGGCAACATAAGAAATATCCCTTGTAAGAACTAATTTTTAACGTAACTTTAAACTATTCTTTAGTCTACATTATTTTTGGGCGTTCCCTAAAAAAGGTCGCGCTTTCACTACTCGCTTTTTTCTTTTGCTAAGAAAACAGCAAAAGAAAAAGAGCTCAAACAAGTCGTTCAATCACTAACGCAACTGTTTGTTAGCTTTTTGATATTTCTTTTTTTATTATTTTTTTATTATTTTTTTTTTATTTTTTTTTTATTTTTTTTTTATTTTTTTTTTAAAACCAATAAGCTTATAAACTTTGTAACTTTGTTCCTCAAAAAAATTGTAAACTTTTTTCAAATGACTAAAACCAAAACTACTTTTTTCTGTCAGAACTGTGGAACCCAACACGCAAAGTGGGTAGGACAATGTGGTGCTTGTAAAGAATGGAATACCATTGTAGAAGAAGTAATACAGAAAGAAGAAAAACGCGTTTGGAAACAATCTACAACTGCAAAACAAACCGTAAACAAACCTTTAAAAGTTGCAGACATTCAGTTAAACCCAGAAGAAAGAATTGTTACCAATAACAACGAATTAGACACGGTTTTAGGAGGCGGATTGGTAAAAGGCTCTGTAACACTTTTAGGTGGTGAACCTGGAATTGGAAAATCGACTTTATTATTGCAAGTTGCCTTAAATATAAGTCAGAAAGTACTATATGTTTCTGGAGAAGAAAGTCAGTCTCAAATAAAAATGAGAGCCGAAAGGTTAGAAGCAAATAATTCTAACTGTTTAATTTTAACGGAAACCAACACCCAAAACATCTTTAAAAATATAGAAGAAACAATGCCAGATGTTTTGGTAATAGATTCTATACAAACATTACATACAAGTTCTATAGAAGCTTCTCCTGGTAGCATTTCTCAAATTAGAGAAACTGCTGCAGAACTCATAAAATACGCCAAAGAAACTGCGACTCCAGTTTTATTAATTGGTCACATAAACAAAGACGGAAACATTGCGGGACCAAAAATTTTAGAGCACATGGTAGATGTTGTTTTACAATTTGAAGGCGACAGAAATCATACCTACAGAATTTTAAGAAGTCAGAAAAACAGATTTGGTTCTACATCAGAGTTAGGAATTTATGAAATGCTTTCTAACGGATTGAGAGAAATCTCTAATCCGTCTGAAATTTTAATTTCTAAAAAGGATGCAGACTTAAGCGGAACTGCAATTGCAAGTACTTTAGAAGGGATTAGACCTTTAATGATAGAAATTCAAGCCTTGGTTTCTACAGCTGTTTACGGAACTCCACAACGTTCTACAACTGGTTATAATTTAAAAAGATTAAATATGATTTTAGCGGTTCTAGAAAAAAGAGCTGGCTTTAAATTAGGTGCAAAAGATGTCTTTTTAAATATTACAGGAGGAATAAATGTAGATGATCCTGCAATTGACTTAGCCGTTGTAGCCGCCATTTTATCATCTAACCAAGATGTTGCAATTAACCCAAATGTATGTTTTGCTGCAGAAGTTGGTTTGGCAGGAGAAATAAGACCTGTTTCTAAAATTGACCAAAGAATTACAGAAGCAGAAAAATTAGGCTATAAAACTCTTGTAGCTTCTAAATACAATAAGATTTCTTCTAAAAATCATGGTATTAGGTTGGTTTTGGTTGGTAAGATTGAAGAAGCTTTTGCTACTTTGTTTGCATAGAATAAATTCTATATTTTAAGAATTGTAGGTAATAAATTATTAAAATAAATTCACTTAAAGTTAAACTACTTATAGCATGTGAATTCTATTTAAATTTTAAAATGTAGATGCTTTTTACAAAAATATAATTTTACTCCTTACTCTAATTTGCCATTATTTTTTAATAAAAAAAATAAGTTTTAATATTTGAAAAAATAATATACATTTGCATCCGTCAATCATATGTGTTTTTACACATATATAAAAAATAAAAGCATGGATAAATACACCAAAATACTAAAAGCCTTGTCAGATGAGACAAGATTAAAAATTGTTTGGTTGCTTACTAATATTGATGAAAAAATTTGCGTTTCAGAAATTGTAGAAGTCTTAGAAGAGCGTCAATACAATATATCTCGCCACTTAAGAATATTAAAAGACGCCCAACTAATAGAAGAGGTAAAAGAAGGAAAATGGGTGTTTTACTATTTAACTTCAACCAATAATGAATTTAGACTTTTAATGCAAAAAACAATTAGCGCAATACCAGAAAAAGATATGAAAAAAGAATTAACTAAATGTAAAACACTACTAGATAAACGCGAAAAATAGAAAACAACAAATAATACTTAACCTTTTTTTATAACAACATATGTGTTTTTTCACATATAATTAATTTTAATAAAACAAATATCATGAATGAAAAATTTAATTTAGCTCTAGAAGAATTTATACACGTAGGTGTAGTCTTAATATTTATTATTGCCTTAGTATCTATATTTACTGGCTTAATAAGAGCATTTATCCCTCAAGAAAAACTTCAAAAGAAACTATCTAAAACAGGAAAATATGGCGGTTTAATGGGAGCTTTAATAGGCATTCCAACTCCATTTTGTAGCGCATCAATGGTTCCGGTGTCTATGGGAATGATAGAAATGGGAGCTCCTTTTTCAATGGTTTTTTCATTTTTACTCGCCGCACCATTGGCTAATTTTGTTGTAGTTGGTTTTATTTTTGGTGTTTTCGGGTGGGAAGTTGCTTTGGTATACTTTTTAATTGTTTTTATTGGAGCTGTTTTAATTGGAACACTTGCTGGTAAAACTTCATTAAAAAACGAGGTAAAAAGAATTAACTTAACCCCTTCTACCCTCTCTTCAACTTGTACTCCTCAACCTATAAATACACAAGACTGCAATTCTAACAATCAATCAGAAACGTATTCAAAGACTTCTTGCAACCAAACAAATACAACTAACCCTAGACTAAAAGAAGCGCTTACTTTTGCATGGGCATTATTTAAACGAATCTTTCCTTATGTTTTAGTTGGTGCACTTATTAGTGCTGTTTCTGCTGTTTTTGTACCAGACGCATGGGTAGAAAAGTATTTAGGAAATGATAGTCCACTTGCCATTCCCATAGCAGCAACTGTTGGTATTCCTCTATACTTAAGAATTGAAATGGCTATACCTATTTTAAATGCTCTTATTGTTAAAGGAATGAGCATGGGAGCTGCAATGGCATTGATTATAGGAGGAACAGGAGCTAGTTTACCAGAAATAGCAATAATTTCTTCTATGTTAAAAACGAAAGCCATAATAGCCTTTGTTTTGTCTGTGATGTTAATGGCTATAGTAGGTGGTTTTATATTTTATTTCTTCTTTTAGTTATGATAAAATTTATAAAAAAAATAATAAAAGCATGTCCTTATTCAATAATGGGGAAAAAATGTATTAAAACTCTACAAGGTAAAAAAAAAGATAAAAAGAAAAATAACACCAAAATTGAAACATTAAAGAAAGGGATAAAAACAGGACGAGATATTATATTGATTGGGATATTCTGTCCCCTACTTTGGTATTCTATACTATCAGGAGCTAGTAAAGATTTAATTATTATAAACTTAATGCATTCAGGAGTTATTGTTGCTCTAGGTTTTGTACTTATAGTTATTAATTATTTAGCATTATTCCGATATAAAAATGCTAGTTGAAGTAAAATCTCTTCTTTTAGGCAAGTGAATATTTAATAAAGTAGGTGTTTTTTCTAATTATAAAAAAAGGAAAAAACACCTATTAATCTAAAAGAAAGCAAACAAGTTTAGCCCTGATTGAACGGTATGTTTGAGCTCTTTTTTGTTTTTTTTACAAAAAAAGCGAGTAGTGAAAGCAGGAAATAGCTTCTAAAATTAAAAATCATTTCTTTTATGGATTGAGTTCATATATAATGCTATTGTTATATTATTAACCTTAAAAAGTTTTGATATTTGGACTTTATAACTAAATGTCATTAACTTAAAACAACAAAGATGAAATTAAGAAAGACGAAATTAAGAATATTAAGTATTATCTGTTTAACTTTAATAACACTTGTAGGCTGTAAAGAGACTAAAAAGGAAAAAGTGAACGATACTCCTGAAAAAATTACAGAAATTACCTTAGAAAAATTAGAAAACTCACCGGAATACGCTACAGCTTCGCTTAAAATGACAACACCAAGTGATACGGTAATAAAAACTGTTGGTGAAACTGCTTTTAATTTTGAAGTAAATAATTACGAATTAGGTGCATTAACACAAAGTAAAGACACAGCGCTTTTAGCAAATTCAGCAAAAGGACAACATATTCATTTTATTTTGAATAACGAGCCATATTCTGCACATTACGAACCAACATTTAAAAAAGATATGCCTAATGGAGTGCATCATTTAGTGGCTTTTTTAAGTAGATCTTATCATGAATCTGTTAAAAACGAAAATGCTGTAGTTGTTAAAAAATTAATTGTCGGAGAAGACACTAAAGACGATAACAATTTAGATATAAATGCACCAACACTTATTTATAGTCGCCCAAAAGGAGAATATTCTGGAAAAGATACAGAGAATCTATTACTAGATTTTTTCGTATTAAATACACAACTTTCAGAAAATGGTACTAAAGTTCGTGCAACTATTAATGAGAAAGAATTTATAATCACAGAATGGGCACCACAGGTAATTAAAGGTTTACCAAAAGGAAAAGTTTCTATAAAATTAGAATTAATAGATGCAGAAGGAAATTTAATTCCTGGACCTTTTAATAGTGTTGATAGAACAGTTACTTTAAAAAAATAATTAAATTTATAACTAAAAAAGAATCATAAAAAAAACCAAGCAATTATGCTTGGTTTTTTTTTATGTAATTTATAGAGCTATAAGAAATATTACTTCTTATTTGCTAATTTTATGTATTTATCTAAAGCCATTGTCATAGAAGGTGTTTCTGGTGACGGTGCCGTGATATCACACTTAAAACCAGCATCTGTTACAGCTTTTACTGTAGAATTACCAAAAGCAGCAATTCTTGTTTCTTTTTGCTGAAAATTAGGGAAATTCTTTAAAAGAGATTCTATTCCTGATGGGCTAAAGAACACCAAAACATCATAAAATACATCTTCTAAATCAGACAAATCACTAACGACTGTTCTATATAAATCTAATCGTTTCCAGTTTATTCCTAATTTATCTAATTCTTCTGGAATTAAAGGTTTTAATTTATCTGAACTTGGCAATAAAAACTTTTCCGTCTTATGTTTCTTAATTAATTTTGTTAATTCTAGAAATGATCTAGGACCAACATAAATTTTACGCTTTCTATATACCACATATTTCTGTAAGTAATAAGCTACTGCCTCCGACTGACAAAAGTACTTCATTGAATCTGGCACTTTAAAGCGCATTTCTTCTGCAATTCTAAAAAAATGATCTACGGCATTTCTACTTGTTAAAATAATAGCTGTAAAATTATGTAAATCAACTTTTTCTCCTCTTACTTCTTTGACAGATATACCTTCTACATGAATAAATGGTCTAAAATCTATCTTTACTTTTTGTTTATCAGACAAGTCAAAATAAGGGGAAGTTTCAGTCTTTGGTTCTGGTTGCGATACTAAGATCGTTTTCACTTTCATATGCTTCTTTTTTCTAGTTAAAACAGCAATCTAAACAGTACAAATAGCGGTGCTATTTCGACCGCGCAAAGGTACAAAATAAAATAAAACAACTCGCTAAAAACCAGCTTTTTATTAATTACCGCATGAAATATAAATCGAATAGAAAATAAAAGTGCCGAAAAATAGACTAAAAAAGGGGTGTCTAACTGTGAGTATTCCACTAAAACAATAGCTATAAGTAGAAAAAAAGAAACAGAATATAAATAGACGGACTTAGAAACTAAAAAGAAATCTAGCTTTTTATCAATCTTAAAAACTACAGAAAGCAAGAATTCTAATAGCCTTTTAATCGTTAAATATGAAAAAACAACTCCAAAAATCTGCAGAAAAATATAAAAACCTTGTTCTACAGAAGAATTATAATACAAATAGATTTTATAGGTTAATAAAGCAAGAACTGTAATCGAAAAAATAAAAATGACATTTTTAAAAGGGTTAAAAAAAGAAGTATTTTCTTCTATTTCAGATTCGATAAAACTTTCATTAAACAAAGAAGATACAGTACCTCTTAACCTTACAACACTTAACCCTCTTAAAAGGAAAACACAGGCAAACAAGCATACCAATAATATGGTAATCCAACTGTTATCTATTACTACTCTTTCTATTGCTTGCACCTATTTTTGTTTTGGTAAGATTAACACAAAATTAGTAATTAAATAATGTATATTTGTCTACTTACCACATGAAATTTTATTTATGTCAGATGCGTTAGTCATAATACCTACTTATAACGAAAAAGAAAATATAGAAGCTATTATTAGAGCCACTTTTAATCAAAAGCAAGAATTTCATATTTTAGTTGTAGACGACAATTCTCCTGATGGAACCTCAGAAATAGTAGAAAACTTAATTTTAGAATTCCCAAATCAGCTTTTTTTAGAAAGAAGAATCGGCAAAAGTGGTTTAGGTACTGCTTATATACATGGTTTTAAATGGGCCATTGCTAAAAAATATGACTATATTATTGAAATGGATGCCGACTTTTCTCACAATCCAAAAGATTTAATTCACTTGTATAAAGCTTGTAAAAAAAAGGGGGCAGATGTTTCTATTGGCTCTAGATATTCACAAGGTGTAAATGTTGTGAACTGGCCTATGAAGCGGGTTCTACTTTCTTATTTTGCTTCTAAATACGTCCGCTTTATTACTAGAATTCCGGTTTGCGACACTACAGCAGGTTTTGTTTGTTGGAAAAGAAATGTACTCGAAACCATAGCATTAGACAAAATAAAATTTATTGGCTACGCTTTTCAAATAGAAATGAAATTTAAAGCATGGAAACACGGTTTTAATATAAAAGAAGTATCTGTAGTTTTTACTGATAGAACATTAGGAACTTCTAAAATGAGTGGAAACATTATTTCTGAAGCTTTATTTGGTGTGATAAAAATGAGATTAAAAGGATTACCAAAAAAAGTTTATGAATAAAATTTCTATTAGAACTGCGAATTTAAAAGATTTAGAGACATTACTGGAGTTTGAACAAGGTGTTGTTGCTGCAGAAAGACCTTTAGATCCTTTTTTAGGTGATGGTAAATTGTCTTATTATAATATACCCGAATTAATTTCTAATGAAGACATTTATTTTATTGTTGCTACTTCTAACAATCAATTAGTTGCTTCTGGTTACCTAAGAATAGAAAACTCTAAACATTATCACAAAAATCCAAAACATGGTTATATTGGTTTTATATTTGTAAAACCAGCTTTTAGAGGAAACAAGATTAGTAATTTAATTTTAGAGTCTTTAAAAGATTGGGCAATAAAAAAAGATTTAAAAGAATTAAGATTGGATGTTTATAGCAATAATTCTGCAGCAATAAAATCTTATGAACGCTTTGGTTTTACAAAAATCTTAGTGAACATGAAAATGAGTATTTAATAGATAGGAATAGTAAAAAAACAATTAAAAACTTTACTAACTTTGCAAAAATCAGCAAAGTATTTTCAGTAAAAACAATTATAAAAAATGGTGAAATCAACTTTAATAAAAAACGCAAGAATCGTAAATGAAAACAAAACTTTTTTAGGGGATGTTCTCATTGAAAACGGAATTATAAAAGAAATTTCATCAGACATAAAAACAACTGGAGATCTTGAAGTTATTGATGCAGAAGAGAAGTTTTTAATTCCTGGTTTTATAGATGATCAAGTACATTTTAGAGAACCTGGTTTAACACATAAAGCAAATATTGCTACAGAAAGTAGAGCTGCCGTTGCTGGCGGAATTACTACTTTTATAGAAATGCCAAACACGGTACCACAAGCTACAACACAAGATTTATTGGAAGATAAATTTATAATAGCAGCAAACGATTCTTACGCTAATTATTCTTTTATGTTTGGTGGAACAAACGATAATTTAGACGAATTATTAAAAACAGATCCTAAAAAAGTAGCCGGAATTAAATTATTCTTAGGTTCTTCTACTGGAAATATGTTGGTTGATAATGAAGAAATTCTAGAGAAAATTTTCTCATCAACAAAAATGATTATTTCTGTACATTGTGAAGATGAAGCAACTATCAGAAAAAACACACAAGAGTTTGTTGATAAATACGGAGATGATATTCCCGTAAAATACCATCCGATTATTAGAAGTGAAGAAGCTTGTTATTTATCATCTTCTAAAGCAATTGAGTTGGCTAAGAAAACGGGTGCAAGATTGCATATTTTTCATGTTTCAACCGCTAAAGAAACCGAACTTTTTAGAAACGATATTCCTTTGGAAGAAAAACAAATTACTGCAGAAGTTTGTGTGCATCACTTATGGTTTTCAGATAAAGATTATGAAGAAAAAGGAACCCATATTAAATGGAATCCGGCAGTAAAAACAGAAAAAGACAGACTTGGTTTATGGGAAGCCTTGTTAGATGATAGAATTGATGTTTTAGCTACAGACCACGCTCCGCATACTTTAGAAGAAAAAACAAATGTGTATACGAAAGCACCAAGTGGTGGACCTTTAGTGCAACATGCAGTTATTGCGCTTTTAGAAAAAGTAAAAGAAGGAGTAATTCCTATTGAAAAATTAGTTGAAAAAATGAGCCATAATCCGGCAAAATTATTTCAAATTGAAAAACGAGGCTTTATAAAAGAAGGGTATTTTGCAGATATCGTTTTAATTGATACCAACAAACCACAAACTATTTCTAAAGACAATATTTTATACAAATGTGGTTGGTCTCCTTTTGAAGGCACTACGTTTTCATCAACCATTACACATACTTTTGTAAACGGAAATTTAATTTATAATAATGGTGTCTTTAATGATAATATTAAAGGAAAACGCCTTACTTTTAATCGTTAATATGAAAAATTTAAGTTATTTTTTTGTTTTTCTTTTCTTGGCATCTTGTACAAGTAACACTATTTTTAAAGAACCAGAAGACCTCATCCCTAGAGATACAATGACTTTATTACTTGGGGATATGATGATTGCTTCTTCTGCAAAATTTATACAAAACAAAAACGAGCAAAAGAAAGTAAATTACATGGCTTTTATATATGATAAGTATAAAATTGATAGCCTACGTTTTCAAAATAGCAACTTATACTATACCTCTAAAATAGATTTATATGAGGAAATGATTACCGATGTTAAAAAAAACTTAGAAGATAAAAAGGATTTTTACAATAAAATAAGCTCACGAAAAGACTCTATTAGAAGAGACTCTATTAAAAAAGTTGGAAAAAAGTTAAAAAAATTAGATTCTATAAGAAAGGAAGAAAAGATTTTAGATCCTAATTTGGAGGAATTTCAGATAAAGATTTAACGTATTTCTGAGATACCTCTTTAATAACAGTATCAATTTTCTCAAATTGAAAAGGTATTGTTTTTTCAATTTTTTCTGAGGAGTATTTAGATATTGAATGTGCACTTCTTGCTGAATACTTGCTCAACAATGGTGCTTTTCTTGAAAATAGAGACAACACCCAAGAAACTCTCCAAAAAATAGCAGTTTGCCAAGGCTTAATATTATTTGTTGGTCTTTTTTTACCGAAAGCATCTGCGATAGAAAAGAAAATTTCTTTAAAAGATTTATTCTCTGCAACTAAAATAAAACGTTCATTTTTAATGCTAGAATTCATCAATTTAATCATTGCTGCAACCACATCTTTTACACCTACAAAACCAGTAATTCCTTCTGTATAATAGCTAAAACCGTTATAAACCTGTGTAAACATTTTACCAGAACCCGCTGTAAAAAAACCACTCCCTAAAATAATACCTGGGTTTACTATAACTACATCTACTCCTTCTTGGCTTGCACGCCAAATTTCCATTTCTCCCCCAAATTTCGTTATCGAATATCCACTATTATCAGATTCTGGGTTCCATTCATTCTCTTCGGTGATAAGACCACCTTTTAGAGAATCTCCCACAGAAGCAATAGAACCTACAAAACAAATTTTATGAACATTTGCATCAATGGCAAGGTTTACAATAATCGCTGTTCCATGTATATTTACTTTACGCATTTCCCTATAATCTTTCGGATTAAAGGAAATAAATGCTGCGCAGTGATATATTTTTTCAATTTCAATAAAAGCAGGAATCATAGCAGGAACATCTGTAATATCTGCTTTAAACCATTCTATTTTAGAAATTAAGTCCTCAACATCATCCGTATAAAAAGAAAAGACTTCTTTTACTTTTTTAATTCTTTCTTCAGAACGGTAAATAGCACGTATTTTTTCATCATTCTTAACCAAATGATACAATAAATGTGCGCCAACCAAACCTGTTCCTCCAGTAACTAAAATCATAACGCGAATTTATGATATTTTCATTGATAAGTTTATCTTTGCATAATGAAAAATAGCAAATAAATAATTGCTATAAGATGTCAAATTGAGCTTGTCCAGATTGATAATTTAAACGATCAAGACACAAAACTTAAACAAGCTGAATTTGGCATTCGTATTTTGAATTGAATTAATTTAGACTTATAATGACAAATTTTGTTGAAGAATTACGCTGGCGTGGATTATTGCATGATATTATGCCAGACACTGAAGACTATTTATTAAAAAATAAAACTGCTGGTTATATTGGTTTTGATCCAACTGCAGACTCACTACATATTGGTAGTTTGGTGCAAATATTTATTTTGAAACACTTTCAAAATGCAGGTCATAATCCTATTGCTTTAATTGGTGGAGCTACTGGTATGGTTGGTGATCCTTCTGGAAAATCTGCTGAACGTAATTTGTTAGACGAAGCAACATTAGCTAAAAATATAGCCGGAGTTAGAGAAAATTTAGAACGTTTTTTAGATTTTGATGCTACCGCAGAAAACAAAGCAGAATTGGTTAACAATTACGATTGGATGAAAGATATTTCATTAATCGATTTTGTAAGAGATACAGGAAAACATATTACTGTAAACTACATGATGGCTAAAGATTCTGTAAAGAAACGTTTGAGTTCTGAATCTTCAGTTGGTATGAGTTTTACAGAATTCACCTACCAATTATTTCAAGGATACGATTTTTATCATTTATACCAAGAAAAAAATTGTAGACTGCAAATGGGTGGTTCTGATCAGTGGGGAAATATTACCACAGGTACAGAATTAATTCGTAGAAAAGCACAAGGAAAAGCGTATGCAATTACGGTTCCTTTAGTAACAAAAGCAGACGGAACCAAATTTGGTAAAACAGAAGGTGGAAATGTTTGGTTAAATACAGACAGAACTTCACCTTATAAATATTATCAATATTGGTTAAATTCTTCGGATGAAGATGCAGAGAACTTTATTAAAAAGTTTACATTTTTAGACAAAGAAACTGTAGAAAACTTAATTGCTGAGCACAAAGAAAATCCGCATTTACGTTTGTTACAGAAAAAATTAGGGGAAGAAGTTACTATTTTAACACATGGTAAAGAAGCTTATGAAAATGCTTTAAAAGCTTCTAATATTTTATTCGGGAAATCTACTGCTTCTGATTTAAAGTCTTTAGATGAACAAACGTTTTTAGATGTCTTTGATGGAGTACCACAAGCAACAGTATCTACGACTGATATTGAGGAAGGTTTAGATATGATTGGTGCTTTGGCTGCTAAAACAAATTTCTTAAAATCTAATGGAGATGCAAGAAGAGCTTTAAAAGAAAATGCAATTTCGGTAAATAAAGAAAAAATAAAAGAAGATTATTCTATTACTAAACAAGATTTAATTGCAAATAAATATGTGTTGTTACAACGTGGTAAAAAAACATATTATTTATTAGTAGTTGAGTAAATTATAAAGCTCATTCGAATATTTCTGAGATTAAAGATTGTTTTAATATCGAGTAGATATAAGCACTAATAATGAATAATCTAAAGAAGTTTCGAAATTACATAAGGGGTAAATATAAAAAAGAGCTGATTGAATCAGCTCTTTTTTTTACAACATTCACAAAATCCCCCGACATTGCTTTCAATCATCATTTTTTATTAATTTTCAACCAGTTTTTGTCTGCTTTTATTTTTAAATCTTCAGCACCTTCTTCCTTCCATAACTCTAACGTATTTATTCCCCAAGAATTGTAGAATAGATATAATTTTCCATCTCTAATCTCAAATGTTTCCGGATCTATAGAAACCTTCTCTCCTTTTGCTCCAATTGCATATGCACAATATCCTCCATAAGCAGGAACGTATTTTTTAGGTGATGTATTAAAAATTTCTAAATTCTCTTTTGATGAAAACTTAAATTGCACACCATCGTAATCTGCAACAAATCTTTTATCTCCTTTTACTGCGGTGTTGTTAAAATAAGAAACCACATCATACCCCTCTGCAACAAAACCTTTTTTGGTATTGTAATCTTGAGCATATAGTGAAGTGGAAATTATAAGAACTAAAAGTGTAATTATGTGTTTCATCGATTGTATTTTCTACATAGTCGCTGAAATTTTCGAGAAATTACAAATAAAAATTAAGATATACAGGCTTTTATGAATTTTTTTAAAGTAATAATTAGTTCTGGAGTATTTTCAATATGACTCATATGTCCGTCAGGAAAAATAATAAGTTCGGTATCTGTCTTTTTAGCCTCCACTATAGAAGTTTCTAAATCTAAAACAAGATCTTTCTCACCAACAATTATCAATTTTTTAAAATTATTTTCAGCTAAAACAGCATTGGTATTTAAGCGATTTTTCATTCCCTCATTCGCAGCAACATAACCCTGTAAAGAAGTCTGCATAGCTTCTTTTTTTACCACTTCTATTTCTTCTTTAAATTTCAATAAATTTTCTTGATTAAATAAATTTGAAATCGACATTCTTACCATGATTTCAAAATTATTCTGCACCATTTTATTTGCTCTTGTTCTTATTTTAATCCGTTCTTCAGAATCTTTTTCAGAAGTTGAGTTTAATAAGCACAAGCCCTTTATTTTAGAAGGATTCATTTTGGAAATAACCAAAGAAATATAGCCTCCAAGAGAATGGCCAACCAAAATAAATTTTCTGATTTTTAAGTGTTTTAAAACAGCTTCTATAGTCTCTGAAAACAACTCCATAGAATGTACATAACCCAAACAATCAGACTTCCCATGCCCTAATAAATCAATGGTAATTATTCTGTTTCTTTTAGTGAGTTCAGGTACAATTTTATCCCACATAGTGGAATTCTCTAAAAAACCATGTATGAGAACAACAACAGATCCTTTCCCTTGATCTGTATAAAAAATATTAGCGTTTTTGTAGACTAAAATCATAGAAACAAATATAGTGTTTGATTCGTTTTTAGAAATCTAAAACATCGTAAAACTATTTACTATATTTGGAGTAAATTCAACAACTTTATTCTATGTTTCTTAAAAAAGCAATACTACTCTCTCTTTTCCTTATTTCATTAACCTTAAACGCACAAATTAACGAGAAACAACTCGATAATTTAATAGAAGAAACCTTAAAAACTTTTGACGTTCCTGGTATTTCTGTCGGAATTTTAAAAGATGGAAAAATAGTCTACGCAAAAGGTCACGGAGTTCGTTCTTTAACCAACAAAAAAGACATGAATGAAAACACCTTGGTTGGTATTGCGTCTAATAGTAAGGGATTTACTTGTTTTGCTTTGGCGATGATGGTAGATGCTGGGAAATTAAATTGGGATGATAAAGTACGTAAACACATTCCGGAATTTGAAATGTACGATGCTTGGATTAGCCAAAATATTACAGTTCGAGATTTAGTTACACACAGAAGTGGTTTAGATTTAGGGTCTGGAGATTTAATGTTTTTTCCTGAAAACAATAATTTTACCACAGAGGACATCATTAAAAATGTAAAATATTTAAAACCATCGAGTAAATTTAGAACCGATTTTAAATATAACAACAATATGTTTATTGTTGCAGGAGAGGTTTTAAAACGTGTTAGCGGACTTACTTGGGAAGAGTTTATTGAAACTAAGATTATGAAACCCGTTGGTATGAACAACAGTAAAGCATCTTACAATAGAGTTACTAACAGAACAAATATTATTGATGCACACACAAGAACAGAAGAAAAAGTAATTCAAATTCCGCATGATTGGAGCGATACTGCAAACCCAGCTGGTGGAATTATGAGTAACGTAAACGACATGTTAACTTGGGCAAATTTTTTAATGAATGATGCTGTTACCAAAAACGGAGAGCGCTTGCTAAGTGAAGCTCAATTTCATGAACTTTGGCAATTACAAACTCCTTTAAAAGTTTCTAAAGATGATTCTTATAATTCTAACTTTAAAGGCTATGGTTTGGGTTGGTTTGTAACCGATGTTAAAGGCGGACACAAACAAGTGTATCATACTGGTGGTTTATTGGGTACCGTTACTCAGTTTACTATGATACCAGATTTAGATTTGGCGATTATCGTATTAACAAACCAAATGAACGGAAGTGCTTTTAACACCATTACAAATACGGTAAAAGACACTTATTTAGGTTATGAAAATAGAAACTGGATCGAAAAACTAGGAACTAATAATACCAAGTATTTAAAATACAACGACAGTATAAAAGCAAGTGTTTATAATAAAGTTGCAGTAGCGAAAGCAGATAAAAGCTTGCCAAGACCTTCACAAATTGTGGGTACTTATAATGATGCTTGGTTTGGTAATATGACCATTTCTAATGATGGAAATTCTTACAGTATAAAATGTGAACGCTCTGCTACTTTATTTGGAGAATTATTGCCATACAACCAAACAACCTACGTTGCAAAATGGAACAATAGAAGTTATGATGCAGATGTTTTTGTACAATTTTCTTTTGATGAAAAAGGAAATACCACAGGAGCAACCATGAAATTTATTGCACCAATTACAGATTTTAGTTTCGACTTTAATCATTTAAACTTTAAAAAAGTAAACTAAATTGAACAAAACAAGAGATATTTGGATTGCAGGTTTTGCATTATTTTCACTCTTTTTTGGGGCTGGAAATTTAATTTTACCACCAACTTTAGGTGTTAAATCTGGATCAGATTGGTGGATTGTTGTTTTAGGTTTTATCTTAACAGCCATCATTATTCCTATTTTTGCCATTTTTGCGCACGCAAGATTACAAGGAACTTTGTACGATTTTGGTAAGAAAGTGTCACCTGTTTTTAGTACTATTTTTTGTTTTTTAATATACATTATAGCGGCGGCAATTCCGTCACCAAGAACTGCTGCGGTTACTCATGAAATGGCAATTCAACCTTTTTTTGATTCACCATCTATTTTAACAAGTATTGTTTACTTTGTTTTAGTGTTTATTTTTGCGGTAAATCGCTCTAAAATAATTAGTTTAATTGGTAAATTCTTAACGCCAATTATTGTAATAATTTTATTGGTCATTATTTCGATTGCCTTTTTTACTTCTCCAAGAACCGTAAATCCATCATCCTTTAAAAACCCTTTTGTAGACGGAATTTTAGAAGGATATCAAACTTTTGATGCCATTGCAGGTGTTGTGGTTGGAGCCGTAATTATTATTTCTTTAGATTACAGCAATCACACAACTTTTTTAGAGAAAAGAACATTAATTAGAAAAGCGGGGTATATATCTGGGATTGGTTTGTTATTAATTTACGGAGGTTTAATTTTAAGCGGATCTTTATTCAGTGCTACGTTTACAGAAGATGCTACCAGAATTGAAATTTTATCTGGTTTAAGTACTAAAACCTTAGGTAATTTAGGTACTACTTTTTTAAGTGTATTGGTTGCTTTAGCTTGTTTTACAACAGCAGTTGGTATTGTTACCGGAACTGCAGATTATATAAAAGGAATTTGCAACAATTCTAAAACGGCATATGTTATTACGGCTGCAATTGCTTCCATTGTTGGAATTATTGTTGGAAGCTACAATGTTGGTTTTATTATTGATGTTGCCGTGCCTGCGTTAATGTTTGTCTACCCAATAACCATTATGCTGATTTTACTAAATGTGGTACCAGAAAAATATGCTTCTAAATTGGTTTTTAGAGGTGTTGTAATTGTAACTTTTATCTTTAGTATTCCGGATTTCTTAGGTTTTATCATTCCTAGAGAAAACTTAACCGGCATTAAAAGTTTTATTCCGCTTGCAGAACACAGTTTGGGTTGGGTGTTGCCTGCTTTGGTAGTTTTTGTTTTGTTGAATTTAATTACAAATAAAACAAATGAATAAATTAATACTTGTTGGAAACGGCTTTGATTTATTAGAAGACTAGTTAGATTGTTTATTTTTAGTAAACTATGATTTGTTTTAATCTTATTTAAGAAAAATAAATTTTAAATGGTTTCTATTTTTACCATCAAAAATTATAAACCCTAAATTAGTAATAAAATGACTAAAAAGCATAGAAATTGCGGCTCCCATTATTCTGTAAGAAGGAATTAAAAGAAGGCCTAAAGTTAAATTTATAAAACAGCCTACAATAAATCGGTATACATTTTTTTTAAGTTGATTACTATTGATGAGGTGTTTTTCAAAAACCATTCCTAGAAAAATGAATATTGGCGACCAGCTAAATATCTTTAGAGGAGTAGCGATAGAAATATAGCTTTCATTAAAAAAAGTGCTTAAAATAGAGGTTCCAAAAAATGTATAAAATAATCCTATTAGACCCCCTAATAATAGCATGTATTTATACAAAGCACTTATTTTTTTCTGATATATATTGATATCCGTTTTATAAGATTCTGCCAAAGAAGGATATAATGCATTAATTATTGAAAAACCAATACTCCAGGTAAGAGCAATGACTAGAAAATCAATAGTAGCAAAAAGACCTATTGCAGCATCACCAAAATAGTATTTTAAAATAAAATCATCAATAGAAATATAGAGAGATACTAATAAATTTGAAAGTATTAAAGGATAAGAGTTTTTTAATAAATATTTTGCCATCAATATAGAAAAATATTTATTTTTAAGTTTGATAGAGGTTTTAGTAATAAAAATAAAGCCGTAAATAATTCCTTGCAATAAGAAATCAATAATTAAAAGTGATGCAAAATATTGAATTCCAAGTTGATTTTCAACTCCATAATATTGTAATAAAACAATACAAAATAAGCTTGAAATTTTACTTATAAAAATATAATTCGTTTTTTTAATAGCATAAAAATAATATTCGAAAACATCTGTAATCCTTATAAAATAACTAAAACCAATTAAAAAGTAGAGCCAAAATAGTTCGTTACTATTATAAAAGTAATTGTAAATTAAAAGTCCAAGGAAAAATAAAATCCAGCTAAAAAGGCGCAAGTAGAACGCAGTTACTAAAATTTCTTTTGTTTTTTTCGGATTAAAAATGATCTCTCGAATACAAATTGCAGATAAGCCTAAAAATAATACAGGTGCAAAAAAGGCAATAAATGTTTCAGCAAACTTAAGTTTCCCAATATTTAAAACACCAAGTGAATTAAAAATTTTAGGAATAATAAAGATACCAACAAGTAACTGAATCAATTTTTCGGCAATAAACCACTTTGTATTAAGAAAATCTTGTTTACTAAAAAGCACAGGTATCTAATATAGAATTGAATGTATAAAGATTAAACTTTTTTTGTAATCTTGTAGCCTAAATTATTAAAATGTCTCCAGAATTTCTAAGGCGCTACTATATCTTAAAAATTATTACAAATCCAAAAGCCTTTGGTGTGGATAATGATTTATATGTAACGCATAAAGAACTTCAACAAAAACTACAGGATAAACAATCAGAATTTATTGAAAATGAATTTTTGAGTAAATTAAATTCTAACAGTCCAAAAACGGTTCATAGAGATTTGCAATTTATTAAAAATGAGTTTGGCGTTCATATTTCATTAAAAAGAGGTTATGGCTATTTTGTTAAAAGCGGTAATGTATCCGAAGAAATTACAGATATTTTTAATAGATGCGAGCACTTATTAATAAGTAAAAAAGCATCTGAAAATCATTCTTGTGTAACTACAGAAAAATCTTCATTAAATAGTAAGTTAGATTTGTTAGGGCTAATTAATGCCATAGAAAACAAGTATGTAATTCATATAAGTTACAAAGGTTGGTATGATGATAATTATTTTGAAGAAATTAGTAAAAAAGCCTTCCAACCTTTACATTTAAAAGAAAAAGATAAAGCTTGGTATTTGCTTGCGTATTGCCCTATAGATGCTAAAATCACGTCATTTTGTTTAGATAAACGTTTACAAGAAATTAGAATCTTTAAAAGAAAAATGTTAGAAGCAATTCCTTTTGATCATAATATTTATTTTAAAGATGCAATTGGTATTTTAAATGATGAAACAAAAGTAGAGAAAATCATATTACAAGTTGCCAATCATCATTTAAAGTATCTGATAAGCAAACCAATACATGCTAGTCAACGTCTTGTGGTTGAACCTGTAAAATGGAATTCAGATGCGTTAGATTACGCTGATCCTGATATTTGGGGAACGATTGAAGTTGAACTCAAACCAAATTACGAGTTTATCATGGAGATGCTAAAGTTTAACCAATGGATTAAAATTATTTCACCAAAATCTGTGGTAGATAATTTTAAAGAACATCTACAATCTATTGTAAAATACTACAAGTAATTTTTTTTAGATTTTTTTAACTTTCCTCAAATAGACTTTGTTTGTCTTTTTGACAATTCTATTTTTGAAGATTGAAATCTACATATGCCAATCGTTAAAATTTAAACATTCTATGAATGTGAAAAGCGAATATATTGGTTATGCTTTGTCTGTTTCAATTAGTACTATGTTTTCTAATCCAACGAATGAAAAAGGAAAAGTACATGTTACTTTTATGAGAGTTAAAGGTATTTAAATACTGGTTTTTAGAAGATAGAGTTATTTAAAATAAAAATAATTATGAAATTTATATTGGGGGATATAAATTTTATTAGAATAAAGAATACGCAAAAGTATCGCGTATTCTTTATTTAAAATTATTTTTTTTACATAGTATATTATTGTTATTATAGTTAAGTCTTTTGAAAAGGGAAATTAAAAATTGCTATGAATTGTAAAAGGGGAAATGATGTATTCATTTACCCCTTTTTATTTTAAGAGAGTTTTTATAACTATTTGCTGACATTAATTGTTGTCCACTTTTTAAAGTCAACTAATCACAAAACAAAATATGCGAATGCAAGACATCATAAATTCATGTTTTGATCGTGTTTTATAATCAAATTTTAGATTTTATTCTACTCAATGTTTCTTGTGATATATTGATGTAAGAAGCTACAATTTTGTTTGGTAAACGCTTAACAATGTTTGGGTTTATCTTGAATAATTGCTTGTATCGCTCTGATGCATCTAGTGTCGTAAATGAGATCAATCTCTTAGAATTATTTACATATGCCTTTTCTAAATAGATACTATAAAAATCTTTCCATTTAGGAACAATAGTCATAAGATGTCTAAAATCATCGTGCGTGATGTATAGAAGTTCACTATTTTCAACAACCTGAATGGTTTCTTGCGCAGGTTCTTTGGTTATAAAACTAACCAATTCTGTCGCAAACTGATTTTCAAAAGCAATATAACGCGTTACATCTTTCCCCTCTTCATTGATGTAAAATAATCTTAAACACCCTTTTTTCACGAAATAACTAGCCTGACTATTTTTACCATTTGAAAGTAAAATGTCATTTTTCTTTTTTTTAATTGTTTTAAAATAAGACAACACGATTTTTAAATCTTCATCATCAATATGTATATTCTTTTTTATGAAGTTAATCAGTTCAATATTATTTATCATCTATTTGTAGTCTCTTACAAATTTACGATAATGAATAATATCTTGTATTGTTAACACCATCAAATTGTGTTCAATCGCAAATTCTGAAATCGTGTCAATTTTTGCCATTGTTCCGTCGTCATTCATTAATTCACACAGTACTGCTTCTGGCTTTAAACCTGCTAATTTCATTAAATCTACGCTTCCTTCTGTATGACCTTTTCTATCCAAAACCCCATTATCTTTTGCTCTTAAAGGAAAAATATGCCCAGGTTTTGCTAAATCGTTGCTATTCGCATTTTCTTTACTCGCAGCTTTTATTGTAGTTAATCTATCTTTAGCTGAAACTCCTGTAGTAACACCTTTTCTTGCCTCAATTGAAATTGTAAAAGGTGTTTGGTAGCTACTTGTATTTTCTTTTACCATATAAGGTAACCCTAATGTATCTGCTTTTTCATTCGGCAAACAAAGACAAACAATACCACTACATTTTCTAATCATCAATGCCATTTGATTATTTGTCATATGGTGTGCAGAGAATACTAAATCACCTTCATTTTCTCTATCTTCATCATCCATTAAGATAATTCCATTTCCATTTTTAAGGTGTAATAATGCTTTTTCTAACCGTTCTTTACTGTCTTTACCAAACCTTTGTAATGTATCTAATTCTGTAAGTACCATCTTAAAATCTATTTATTTTTTCGACTGTAAAATTAAGGCTGTCTCAAGTAAAACTATTTGATGTAAGTCAATAAATTCATTTATTTTAATCTAAAGAATGATAACAAAAGAAGCTAATATTTACGTTGTGGAATTTTACTTTTTGTTGGTTTTTGTTGGTTTGAATTTGAAGAGGAAGAATTAACTTAATCCTGCTTAAATAGGTAACTTAAAACCTCTACTTTAGTCCTGAAAATTTCAACTTCTCCTACTTGGTTTTTTGTTAACCCTTTTATGTTTTGTAAACAATTCAAAGTTTCGCAAAATTCTGATTCAATATCGTTTGTATGACCATTTTTACAAATAAATTTTTCTTTATCTTTTCCTAATAAACTTTTCGAAGTTTTTATCTCTCCTGTATTTTCAAGATTATCAAAAGACTCAACTATTTTATTCATTTCAATTAAATCATTCTCTAAATAATTTTCTTTATCAATATTTAAACAAATGATAGCTATTCCAAATTCTCCTTTATTAATCAGGTTTAAAACTTTTGTTGGCGAGAATAAATTATTCTTTTTTAGTAAATTTAAAACTTGCGTTGGGTTTTCAGGCAATTTATCAAAAAGAAGGTTTATTGAAACTTCCTTATCTAATGCTCTAAAATAGTTTGTAATATTACTAATTAAAACTTTTCCTTTGTCGCTATCCATTGATATTGAACTTCCATACTCCTTTAAAAAATTATCTAATAATTTTTCTGATATAATTAAGTTTGGGTTCTGTTGAAGAAAATACCACTCCTCCTGAGAAAGAGTTTTATTATTTTGAATACTATCTAAAACTTCCCGTTTTAGAAGTTCGTTTTTCAGCAATTCATTTGATATAGAATCTTTTTTTATAAATTCTTTTTTTAAATTATTATTTAAATAATCTACAAAGACAGCTGTTCCAGAAACCGAAATCATAAACATTGATTTGTTTCCGCCAGAAATCTCATCAAAATCAATTGATAAACCTAGAATAGCATTTGCACCAAGATTTCGAGCTTTAATTTTTAAATTCTGAATAGAAGTTTCATAAATATTTTTTAACTTATTTTGATATGAACTTGAAGTTCCACCAAAAATATCTAAAAGTGATGCTCCAATATCAGAAAACAAATTAGTTCCTACCACTACATTGTTATTAATAACTCCTAAGTATTTGGATATATCTCCTCCTTCAATATTGTTCGTTGAAGTAATAATAAATTCTTGTTCCTTTTTCATATTTTTTTTAGCTGACTTAAAATGTTACTCTGAATACATATCGTTTTAATAACCTATATTCAACGTTAGTTAAATGTAGCTTAAATTAAATTTAGAAGCAAACTAATTTCATTGCAAGATTTCAACTAAATACACGACCAACAAACCACAACAACAAAATATGGCAGTTCAAGACATTGTAAAATATTCCTTTAAAGAAACCTTTTCTGTAAGTACAGTTCAATTCGAAAAAGCGTGTACCATAGATCATTCTGTGCAACAAAACGCCTATTCTATTTATTGGATTCAAGAAGGAAGCGGAACCTACAATATCGATTTTGAAAGCTATACATTTAACGACAATGTGTTGTTCTTTTTATCACCCGGACAAGTATTTACAGTAGATTCCGAACAAATAAAAACCGCCTACAAACTTACCTTTGTAAGAGATTTTTACTGCATACAAACCCACGATACAGAAGTGGCGTGTAACGGAATTCTGTTCAACAATATTTATGAAACTCCATTTGTAAAACCTTGTAAAAAAGACACCCAAAAACTCAACTTTATTTTAGAAAGTTTAATCGAAGAGTTTCAGCAAAACGAAACCGCACAGTACGATATGTTGCAATCTTATTTAAAGCAATTTATCATTTCTTCTGTTCGTGTAAAAAAAGAAAACCTCGTTATTAAAGAAGACACCGAAACTCGTCTTTTTAAAGATTTTAGCTTATTGGTAGAGCAGAATTTTAAAACCATGCATACTGTAACAGACTATGCAAACAGATTAGGACTTTCGCCAAAATCTATTAGCAAACACTTTCAGAAACTGGGTGCAAAAACGCCTTCAGACTTTATTAAAAACCGCATTTTATTAGAAGCAAAACGTCAATTAATTTACACCGATAAAACAGTAAAAGAAATTGCTTTCGAGCTTGGTTTTAACGATCCTGCCTATTTTACGCGCTTTTTTACAAAGGGTGTCGAAAAATCTCCACTTCAATTTAAAAAAGAATATTAACTGTTTATATTTTACCTCAGCTTCACTATAAAACCCCTCTTAAAGACTGATTAAAAGGGTTCATTTAGTTTTTTTCTTTCAGTTTTGTCATTTCGAAATTTTGGAAGAAATATCATAAAGTTTGGTTGGCGTTGTGTTATCACTGTTATGAGATTTCTCCTATTGTCGAAATGACAAGCTTGTGGTTTATGTTCTAGCTTCACTCAACATTTTTTAATTTTCTTGGGAGTGCCCTTATCAGGTTAGGCTTTCGCAACTCGCTTTTTAAAGTTTTATCAAACTTTAAAAGAGCTCAAACAACTTGCTCTATCCTTCACGCGTGCATTTTTGCTAACTTTTTTGTCTTGTCCAAACAGTAGGAACTTTTGTCCATTTTTAAACCTCTATCTCGGTTGCATCTTTGCAGTGTGTAACAATAACAACACAACAACAAGATATAAATCCTGCGTAAGCAGCAACTAAAAATAAGAAAAAATGGAAATTCAATTAGAAAAAACAGACTTTAACAATGTTATAGAAAACAACAGTAATGTATTATTAGATTTTTACGCAGACTGGTGTGGACCTTGTCAAACTTTATTACCAACCATCAACAAATTAGCAGACGAATTACAGGACAACATCACCATTAAAAAAGTAAATGTAGATGAATACCCAGAATTAGCAGCTAAGTTTAATGTAAGAAATATACCAACATTAATCTTCTTTATAGACGGAGCACCTGCTGACAGACATACAGGTTTAATTACAGAAAGTAGTTTAAGAAGTAAAATAGACAACTTAAAATAAGGACTACAACCATCAAAAAATAGACAACTTTTTAACGAGTCCAAAGCAAAGGAACTTTTGTCCAATTTTTGAAGCTACTATCGGTTGCATCTTTGCAGAGTCAAACAGTAACAATTAAAAAAACAACAATATGAAAACAATAGAAAACGCACAATGCCCAAACTGTTGGGGATACCAAACATACGACGAGCAACACCAAACACAACAACTTTGCGAATGCAAAGCATAATATAAAAGGAGAACAAAATATTAATAATAAAACAATTTAAAATAAAATTATGAGCACATTTAACGTACCAACAAAAAACGAAGTATCAGAAAATAACCAAGCAATTTTTAACCAATTAGAAAAAGGATTGGGTTTTGTACCAAACTTATACGCAGCATTTGCACACAGTGAAACTGCATTAGGTAACTTTTTAGCAATAGGGCAAGGAAAAACAAGTTTTTCTGCAAAAGAAAAAGAGGTAATCAACTTAGCAGTAAGTCAAGTAAACGAATGTGTGTATTGTTTATCTGCACACACAGCAATTGGTAAAATGAATGGTTTTACAGAACCTCAAATTTTAGAATTAAGAGCTGGTGAAGCTTCTTTTGACGCAAAATTAGATGCTTTAGCAAAATTTTCTAGAAGTGTATCTCTAAACAGAGGAGCTGCAACAACAGAAGCAATAGAAAACTTATACGCAGCAGGATATACAAAAGGAAACTTGGCAGATGCAATTATCTTAATAGGAGAAATTACCATTACCAACTACTTTCATAAAACAACAGATGTTGCCGTAGATTTTCCTGTAGCACAAACTTTAGAAGTAGCAACAATTTAATAAATAATCAATTTTAATAATAATAATTAGTAATACACAACAATCATGAAAAAAGTAATCGCAATTTTAGTAATCGTTTTAGGTTTCGCATTTAATACAAATGCACAAGATGTAAAAACAGTTTCTTTAGAACAAACCAAGGGTGAGTTTACTCAGAAACAACTTACATTATCTGAAGGAACGTATGTTTTTGAAGTAGCAAACAACAATGTAGGTCATAATGTTGGTTTTGTTTTAGCACCTAAAGCAGATGTAAAAGCACACATAAAAAACGCGTATGTTACTGCACAAGTAAAAAACAACACCAAAGAAAGCTCTAAAGAAGTAACGCTTAAAAAAGGTGAATATGTTTATTTCTGTCCTTTAAACCCAACACCACAATATACTTTAATCGTAGAATAATTTTCTTAATTCAAGTAGTGATTGGCGAGCAGAAATGCTCGCCTTTTTTGCATTAATAAACTAAAATTTTTCTGGCACAAAAGTTTGGTAATCCATTGGTGGTCTTACATAGGCTTTACTGTCTGGTAAAGGCGGAAGTTCAATTGGTTTTATATCCATTTTTTCATAAGGAATCTTACTTAACATATGGCTGATACAATTTAGTCTCGCTTTCTTTTTGTTATCAGAATTTACGACAAACCAAGGCACTTGCTTTGTATCTGTATGGGCAAACATTTTATCTTTTGCTTCAGAATACTCTAACCATCGCGAACGAGATTGTAAATCCATCGGACTAAATTTCCAACGTTTTAAAGGATTAGAAATACGGTTTTTAAAACGTCTTTCTTGCTCTTCATCACTAACAGAAAACCAATATTTTAAAACAATAATGCCAGATCTTACTAACATACGTTCAAATTCTGGACAAGAACGTAAAAACTCATCATATTCATCATTTGTACAAAAGCCCATTACCTTCTCTACTCCTGCTCTATTGTACCAACTTCTATCAAACAACACAATTTCTCCTGCAGCCGGTAAATATTGCACGTAACGCTGAAAATACCATTGTGATTTTTCTTTTTCTGTAGGCACACCCAATGCAACCACTTTACAAATTCTAGGGTTTAAAGGCTCTGTAAAACGTTTTATAGTTCCTCCTTTACCAGAAGCATCTCTTCCTTCAAAAAGAACGACTACTTTTAAACCTTGGCTTTTAACCCACTCTTGCATGTGCACCAATTCTGTGTGCAATATTTTTAATTCTTCGTCGTAATTAAATTTCTTTTTCTTAGTGCTAACCTTCTTTTCTTTATCCATCTACGCAATCTACGAAAATTCAAAAAAATATGAAATACATTTATTTTTAGTAGTGCTATTTTAAATTAATTATAAATAATATCGCTTAAAAAAGTACTAAAAATTACATCAAAATTAAAAGTCTTATTTTTGCACTTCAATTTTTAATAGATATCAAAAACAACTATTTGCTAAACTACTATTCATATCCGCATACAACCTCTAAAGAATGGGTTACTTTTGTTCATGGAGCCGGAGGAAGTAGTTCTATTTGGTTTAAACAAGTAAGAGACTTTAGAAAACATTTTAACGTTTTAATCTTAGATTTACGTGGTCATGGAGATAGCAAACCAACACTAAAAGATACGTTTAAAGCAAAATATACTTTCGATTCTATTACGGCAGATATTGTTGAAGTGATTGATTATTTAAAAATTAAAAAATCTCATTTTATTGGTATTTCTTTAGGTACTATTTTAATTAGAAATCTTGCAGAAAAAAGACCAGAAATGGTAAAAAGCATGATTATGGGTGGTGCTATTATAAAAATGAATTTCCGCTCTCAAGTATTAATGAAAGTCGGTAATATCTTTAAATCTGTAGTACCTTATATGATGCTTTACAAGCTCTTTGCCTTTATTATTATGCCAAAGAAAAATCATAAAAACTCTCGATTACTATTTGTAAACGAAGCTAAAAAATTATATCAAAAAGAATTTTTACGTTGGTTTAAATTAACATCAGAAATAAACCCTTTATTACGTTTTTTTAGAACAAAAGATATTAAAATCCCTACATTATATGTAATGGGAGCCGAAGATCATTTGTTTTTACCTTCTATAAAAAACATTGTTTCTAAACATGTTACAGCATCACTTTTTGTAATTGAAAATTGCGGTCATGTGGTAAATGTAGAACAGCCAGAAATGTTTAACAACCAAACAATCCGTTTTATTACATCTTTATAATTTCATTCATTTAATTCCGTGTAAAACACTTTTTTAATAAATTTTTATGAGGTATATTTACCTTATAAACATTTTTATTATGAATCAGATAATTACATTTGGAGAGGTTTTAATGCGAATTTCGCCTTCAGGAAACAAAAAATTTATTCAATCTAACCAAGTAGAATTTTATTTTGGTGGTACAGAATTAAATGTTGGTATTTCTGTAGCCAATTTTGGACAAGATGTAAAACATATTTCATGTGTTTCTGATGATTTTATAGGTGATACCGCTATTTCTTTTCTAAGAAAATTTGACGTTAGTACTTCTGCAATTGTTCGCTCTAGCAGACCTTTAGGTGTTTATTTTTTAGAAGTTGGTGCTGTTATGAGACCGAGTTCTATTTCTTATAATAGATCTCACTCTTCTTTTTCTGAAATTCAACCAGAAATGGTAGATTGGGAAAAATCTTTAAAAAAAGGAAAATGGTTTCATTGGACAGGTATCACTCCTGCACTTTGTAAAGGTGGTTATGAAACTTTAAAAGAAGGATTAATCCTTGCCCAAAAAAAAGGTATGGGAATTTCTGTGGATCCTACCTACAGAAGTGGTTTATGGAAATGGGGAGGCACTCCAAAAGAAGTTCTATCTGAATTAGTGAATTATTCTACCGTTTTTATTGGTGGTGTAAATGAAATAAATGAACTTTTAGAAACTAATTTCTCTTATTCTAACGACGATTTTATTGAAGCTAGTAAACAGTTAATGGAGAAGTATCCTACCATAGAAAAAGTATTTGATAAAATAAGAACTTCTATCAATTCTTCTTGGCATAAAATTAGAGCGAGGATGTGGAATGGTAAAGAATTTAAAGAAACTCAAGATTTAGACATTACGCATATTGTAGACAGAATTGGTACTGGTGATGCTTTTGCTGCCGGAATAATTCATGGTCTACAAAAATTTGATGACTATAAAGCTATGGAATTTGGTAGCGCAGCGTGTGCCATTAAACATACCTATTTAGGTGATATTAATTACGCAAATGAAAAAGAAGTAATGAGTATTCTAGAAGGAAACACCACAGGCAGATTGCAGCGATAAAAAACTAAAAATATAACCCATTTTTTATAAGATTATTAACCTTAGGAAGTTTTATAAAAAAACAAGATATTTGCATTGTGAAAATAGCAGCAATCTTTTTATCGTTATTCTTGCTTTCTAAGCCCTTGCTTCCATTATTGGAATATGCTGCTTTTTACGATTATATTAAAAATGAACTTTGTGAAAACATAGAAACTCCAGAGTTACAGTGTAACGGAAAATGTCATTTAGCAAAACAGATTGTGAAGGCAGGAGATTCTGAAAATGGTAATGAAAAAAACCAATCTTTTAAAGTAGAAATTTCTATCGTTTATTTTCAAGAAACAACTCATAATGATTCCGTTATTTTGTCTAAAGACGAAAAATTTAAAATAAGTACTTCATATAATAACACCTATAAATTCCATTATACGGATGTTGTTTTTCACCCACCACTCGTTTAATTTCTTCATACTAAGAAACGTAATACACCAACACCAAATAATTGGTGCTTAATTAATTTAATTAGGCTTCTAATTATGTGCTATCAATTAGAAATAATTAATAGTAAAAAACAACGCACAGTTAAGTTTTTTTTTAACAAAAGCTTTTTACGCGGTGTTTGGTAAGCGCGTTTCCTAACGATTTCTTTTTAGTAGTAAAAATGCAATTATAGCAATTGTGTTTAGCTGATAATGTGCAATATACTTTCTTAAAAACGAATAATTGTTCACCTTTTGCTGCTACTATTTTTTCAACAGTTTTTTAATAAAACAGTCCTAAAATAATGAAACATTTACAGATAATTGTAATTGCAATTTCTATTGTAATAACTTCTTGTACGCTAGATAAAACAGATTACGAAGCAGAATTAATTGTAGAAACAACAGAATATATTGAATTCGAAGAAGTAACTACCATAAATAATGAGGATTATAACATTAGCATAGAAGCTTTAAATGGTACTTTATATAAAGGTTATAATGAAGTTCATCTAAAAGTCATCAGCTTAAAAACCGGTGAAAGTATAGAGAGTTCACAAATTACCTTTTTGCCAATTATGACCGATGCAAATGGAAACAAATCTTCTTGTCCGCACGAATATGACCTAACATACAATGCTACGGAAGGGTATTACAAAGGATATGTTGTGTTTACAAATGAGAGTAGCTCTACAGTAGATTGGCAGTTGTATATCGATTTTACAGATAATAATGAAACTCAATCTATCGATAAAGTTATCACTGTAGAAGCGCAAACAAATATGAACCTAAACATGACGGCTTTTACAGGCAATGATAACGAGCAGTATTTTATTGCTTTAGTTGCACCTCAAAGTCCGCGTGTGGCACAAAACGATTTGGTTGCTGGTATTTACAAATACAACAAGCCAGCTAATGCGGCAGGAGAATTTCCTGATGTTACGCAATTTTCGTATTCAGCTGTAGAAAATCACACCTTGTTATTAGATCCAAGAATGCCAGAACCTTCTATGGGAAATCATTCATCACTTTATAATGAAGATTTATCCCAAGAAAGCGATGGTTTGTACCATGGAGTAGTAAATTATACCATGACAGGGAACTGGACGTTGAACCTCATTTTAAAAGATGAAAATAAACAAATAATAAAAGGAAACGAAGTTTCTACCGAATTTACTCCTGGAGTAGAAGGAGAAAGAGGTGAACTTCATATTGATATCTTATTTTAAAAATATGAAAGCAATAACAATAGCCATCCTATTATTAGCAACCTTGGCAAATGCACAAACTGTTGAGAAAAAAAAAGATAGTTTAGGAGGCATCTTAGATGAAGTAATAATTATAGCGGCTAAAAAAAAGAAAATAGAAACAGACATGAAAATGGCAGTTTCTGTTGATGAATTTTTAGCTTCTTCAGACAATATCAGTTTTATTAAGCGTGGTGCCTATGCATGGGAACCTCTACTTAATAATATGAGTACAGAACGTTCTATAATTACCATAGATGGTATGCACGTTTTTGGCGCTTGTACCGATAAAATGGATCCGGTAACGTCTTATGTAGAAAGTAATAATTTATCTGATATTGATATAAAATCAGGACAAGAGGGTAGTTTGCACGGAGCAACAGTAGCTGGTAGCATCGATTTGAAAAGGAAAAGTACCGCATTTACAATTGGGGAGAATTACAAAGGTGCCTACCAAACAGGATTCGAGTTTAATAACAAACAGTTTTTTAACCTTGCAAACGCCTCTTATTCTTCTGAAAACTTAGTAATAGATGGAAGTATCTCTAACAGAAAAGCAGAAAATTATACTGACGGTAATAATGACGAAGTACAGCATTCTCAGTTCGAAAAACTGAATGCTTCTTTAGGAGTTGCCTACAAAACGAGTGATTTATCATCTCTAAGAGTAGATGCAATTTTTGATAGAGCTAAGAATGTTGGTTTCCCAGCATTACCAATGGATTTGTCTTTGTCTAGAGCATTAATTACATCGGTTGCATACAAGCAATTTTTTGAAAAAGGAATTGTAAAAGTTTGGGATACCAAAGTGTATTTTAATGCTGTGGAACATTATATGGATGATACTACAAGACCAGAAAATTTGGTTCACATGGATATGCCTGGTTGGAGTACAACGTATGGTTTGGTATCTAAAATAAATCTTCAAAAAGACAATTTATCATCTGAAGTGCAATTAAATGCCTACAATAATTTATCGATTGCAGAAATGCGAATGTATCCGCAAGACAGAAGCGAAAGAACCATGTTTGCTTATAGCTGGCCATGGGTTACCACAACTTATGCAGGACTTTCTATGAATAATTTATGGGATATTTCTGATGCAAGTCAACTAAGTTTTGGAGGCTCTCTAGGTGTCAACTACAATTATTCTAAATACGCAGAATTCAATTGGATTTTTCACCCAGGAACACCACAAGAAAAAACAAGGTTTTTACCAAATTTACATACAAGTTATAATTTAAATATTGGAGATTTTAACTTTTCTGTTGGTGGTGGTTATGGGCACAGAGCGCCTTCTGTTTCTGAAGGTTATGGATATTATATTTATAATAGTTTCGATCGTTACGATTACATCGGAAATCCAGATTTAAAGAATGAAATTTCTTATGAAACCAATGCAAGTGCTGGTTTTAAAAATGAAAAATTGAGTGTGCAAGCCAAAGTAAACTATTTCTATATTCAAAATTATATTATAGGAAGAATTTTAAGTTTGGGGAGTCCAATGAATTATCAATCTGTAGGTGTAAAAGGATACACCTCTTTAGATTATGCAACATTGTTCAATTTTTCACTAAATACCAAGTACAATATTTTGGAAAACTTGCATTGGAAAGGAACACTGACGTATGCGAGAGGTTTAGATGATAATCAAAATAACTTACCATTTATCCGTCCGTTAAGTTACCAAACTTCATTACATTTTTCTCATAAAAATTTCGGTTTTGGAACAGCACTAAATGGTGATTTCAAACAAAATAATTACAGTCCAGAATACGGAGAAGACGAAACTCCATCCTACAAAAATTTTAATATTTCTGCAGATTATACTTTTTACATTAATAATTACAAAACAGTTTTTCAAGTAGGTGCGGAAAACCTGTTTAACGAATATTACAGCACCTACGCAGATTGGGGAAACATCCCCAGAATGGGACGTAACATTTTTACGTCTTTAAAAATCAATTTTTAAAAAAACACAATCAATTAATAATTACAAATTTAAAAAACAATGAAAAATTTAAAGAAGTACCTTTTAGCATCATTAGTATCATTATCAATAATTTCTTGTAGTGAAGATGGTATTCCTGTGGCAAACGATGTAACATTAGAGTTTAATAATACATTTGGAGCAACAACAATTGTTTTAGGAGATGCAACATCTGCAGAAGCAACAATAAATACTTCTTCAGAAAATCAAACACATCATTTTGAAGAACTAAAATATGTAATTAGCAACATTCGTCTTATAGATGTAGAGGGTAATGAGTTTCCTTATAACGTAAATAATTTAGATGAAGGAGCAACTATTATAGATCAATCTAAAACAGCAACTTTACAATATGTTTTAACAGATATTCCTTCGGATGAATACACGCAGATAAAATTTGGATTAGGAGTAAAATCTGAATTAAATACTTTAAATGAAGAACAATTCCCTAATTTTTATGCAGCAGCAGGAGCAAATGATACAGAAATGCATTGGGAATGGGGAACAGGTTACCGTTTTACAAAAATTGAAGGTTTTTATGGTACAGAAAACAATGAATTATCTTTTCACTCTGGAAGTACTGTTGAAGGTACAAGCGGAGAAGAAAGCACTTACACACAAGGTGTTGATGCTTATAGAGATATTACATTAGATCTTTCTACATCTGCAGTTGTTGGTAATAATGCACCAACAATTAAAATTAAAGCAGATTTTGATAAATTTTTAAGCGGAGAAAGTAATACTATAACATTAGTTTCTACGGCAGATATTACAAACAATGCTACGCCAAGTGCTCATACAGCTACAGAAATGATGAAATTTGTAGATAATATTGGAGGTAATGGAGGTACAGACATTAAAGGAATGTTCTCTGTAGAAAGTGTAGAAAACTAAACCTAAAAATAGAGCTGTCTTAAATTTTACTTACGACAGCTCTATTTTCTCTTTTTAAATATTGAAAATGAAAAAAATACTACTGAGTTTCTTTATCATACAGCTAATTTCATCTTGTACTAAAGAAGATGTTTATGAGCCTTTTATTTTTGACAACCCAGAAATAAAAATAAGTATTCCGGTAAATTTCCCAGAATTAAATACTTCATTTTATGCCAACGTTCCTACAAAATATGGAGTTGAATTAGGTAAAAAATTATTTAATGAAAAGAGGTTAAGTGCAGATAATACAATTTCTTGTTCTAGTTGTCATATGCAAGAAAATGCTTTTGCAGATCATAACGAAAAAGGAATTGGTATAAAAGGTAGAATAGGGCTACGTAACGCACCTCCTATCCAAAATATGGCATTTATGCAATTTTATAATTGGGATGGCAATAAACTGGTTTTAGAAAACCAACCGTTAGTTCCTATTATTACTTTCGTAGAAATGGATTCTTCTATTTTAGAGGTTATTGGCAAAATTGAAAATGATGAAGAATATCTAAATTTATTTTACAATGCTTTTGGTGATAAAGAAATTACTGCCGATAGAATTTATAATAGTATTGGTCAGTTTGAATATACATTAATTTCTGCCAATAGTAAATATGATAAAGTAAAGAGACAAGAGGGAGAAGAATATACCGATGAAGAAGCACAAGGATATCAAACTTTTCAAGACAAATGTGCAAGTTGCCATAGTTCCGAATTGTTTACAGACCAAAGTTTTAGAAACATTGGCTTCCCTATTAATCCTGATTCAGAAGAAGGCGGACGCTCTAGAGTTACTGGAGAAATAGATGATTATATGCGTTTTAGAGTACCTTCTTTACGTAACATAGAATATACTGCTCCTTATGGAAGTTTTGGTCAATTTGCTACGTTAAAAGAAGTCTTAGATTATTTAGACAATGGTGTTTTAGATGCCGATAATTTAGATCCAATTTTAAAAGATAATGGAAATAGAATTCCACTTACAGAAAACGAAAAAGAGAACCTTATTTCATTTCTAACAACATTAAGTGATTCTGAATTTGTTGGGCAATAACACGAAGTTTAGAGTATAAAAAAAGCGAGTCGTAAAACTCGCTTTTAAATATTTATTTCAAAGAATTAACTTTGCATTATATCTTCAATTTCATCTGCTTCAATAGGTATATTTCCCATTAAATTAAACGGTTCTCCTTTTTCTTGAACAACGACATCATCTTCTAAGCGAATACCAAAACCTTCTTCTGGAATGTAAATTCCTGGTTCTACTGTAAACACCATATTTGCTTCCATTGGTTTGTGTAATAAACCATAATCATGCGTATCTAAACCAATATGATGACTTGTACCATGCATAAAGTATTTCTTATACGCAGGCCAATCTTTAGGAGCATTCTTTACATCTGCCTTGTCTAATAAACCTAATTTTAATAATTCAGAAGTCATAATATCACCAACTTCTACATGATATTCTTTCCATAATGTTCCTGGAACCAATAATTTTGTAGCTTCCTTCTTAACATAGTTTACAGCATTATAAACGGCTTTTTGTCGGTCTGTAAACTTCCCCGAAACGGGTACAGTTCTAGACAAATCACTTTTATAATTTCCATATTCAGCAGCAATATCAAACAAAATTAAATCACCAGCTTTACATTCTTTATTATTTTCTACATAGTGCAAAACATTTGCATTATTACCACTAGCAATAATTGGTGTGTAAGCAAACCCTTTAGATCTATTTCTTACAAACTCATGCAACAATTCTGCCTCAATTTCATATTCCCAAACACCAGGTTTAATAAAAGATAAAATTCTACGAAAACCTTTTTCAGTAATATTACAAGCATGTTGCATTAAATCCAATTCAATTTGGTCTTTAACAGCACGTAATTTATGTAAAATAGGGCTGCTTTTAGCAACTGAATGTGCAGGATATTTTGCCAATAACCACTTTGTAAAACGATCTTCACGAGTTTCCGTTTCTACATTTGCTCTATAATGTTCGTTTGTGTTAATGTAAAAAGTATCTGCATAAGTAGAAAGTTCAAACAATACCTTCTCTAAATCTTGCAACCAGAAAACTGTTTTAATTCCACTTGTTTCAAAAGCAGCTTCTTTTGTTAATTTTGCTCCTTCCCAGACCGCAATATGATCGTTAGTTTCTCTAACAAATAATATTTCTCTGTAAGCTTCATTAGGGCAATCAGGAAACAAAAATAATACACTTTCCTCTTGATCTACACCACTTAAATATAAGATATCTCTGTGTTGCTCAAAAGGCATTGTACTATCTGCACTAATTGGATAAATGTCATTAGAATTAAAAATAGCCAAACTATTTGGCTTCATTGCAGCAGCAAAGTTTTTTCGATTTTTTATAAATAATTTTGAGTCTATTTTATCGTATTTCATACTGATGAATTTATATTGAAATACAAAGGTAGCAATATTTCGGTGGCTACAAATTCAACACTCATAAAATATAAAAATCTCTTATAACAAGTTTACTTATTAAATTTGACTCTATATTCAAAAACTAAAAACACCCCTTATATTTATTTTTTTTGGCATTCGAACGGGCTTGTAATTTATCTTGAGAAAAGTCGAAAGATTATATCTTTTTGCAAAAAAATCAAAAAGGATGCCATTACAAATGCAAAACATTCACGATTTCAACAATAATAAAAAAGGATGAGTACTCCCTAACGCAAAATAGATCCCAACAATTGTCATTTCGAAGTATTGAGAAATCACATAACAGTGATACCACAATGCCTAACAAACTTCATGTGATTTCTCCCAAAAGGTCGAAAATACAAACTGTGTAGAAGATTTATAAATCACTAAAAAAGCTCATTTCGAAATGACAAATCGAATGGTATTGTACAGAAGTAAAATACATTAATGCTTCTCTAAAAATAAAAATCCTACAAGGTTAACAACCTTGTAGGACAATAAAATTCGTGTAAATTAGAAAAATTAATCTCTAAAACGTTTCTTTTTTGGTGCTCCAGTTCTTCCTCTTCCAGAAGTAGAACCTGCTGGTTTATTTCCTTTAAAATGAGGTTTATTTTTTGGTTTGTCTCCTTGAGAAGATCCTCCATTAGAAGATCTAGTTTTCTTACCAAAAGATCCTTTACTTTGTGTTGCCGCTCTTTTAGGAGCTGCGGTATCTGTAGGTTCGAAGCCTTCTACAATAGAAGTGTTTAATTTCTCTTTTAGTAATTTTTCAATTTCGTTTTGGTACTCAGTTTCTTCACTACAAACTAAAGAAATTGCTTCTCCAGCTGCTCCTGCTCTACCCGTTCTACCAATTCTATGCACATAATCTTCTGGTACATTTGGTAACTCAAAGTTAATAACATGAGGCAATAAAGGAATATCTAAACCACGTGCTGCAATATCTGTAGCAACTAATGCCTTAATGGTGTTGTCTTTAAAGTTTCTTAACGCTTTAGTTCTTGCACCCTGACTCTTATTTCCATGAATTGCTGCTGCAGAAATACCTGCTTTTATCAATTTCTCGGTTAATTTATTAGCACCATGCTTTGTTCTTGTAAAGATTAAAACTTGGTTCCAATTTCCGTCTTTTATCAACTTAATCGTAAACTCTGTTTTTTGGCCTTTATCAACTTTATAAACATTATGAGTTACTTTTTTAGCCGTAGAATTCTGTGGCTCTGCTTCTACAGAGACAGGATTATTTAAAATACCTGACGCTAATTTTTTAATATCAGCAGAAAAAGTTGCCGAAAACATCAAATTCTGACGCTTTGCAGGCATAAAACTAATCAGTTTATTTAAGTCTCTTGCAAAACCCATATCTAACATTCTGTCTGCTTCGTCTAAAATTAAAACATCAATTCTGTTAAAAGAAACCGCTTTCTGACTGTGTAAATCTAATAATCTACCTGGTGTTGCTACCAAAATATCTACACCACTTCTTAGGGTTGCTATTTGTGGTTTTGCATTCACTCCACCAAAAATTACAGCAGATTTTATGTTTACATATTTACTATACTCTCTTACATTATCGTGTACTTGCGCCGCTAATTCTCTTGTAGGCGTTAACACTAACGCTCTTAAAGGTCTATATTTTGGATGCTTTGTTTCAGCTAAATGTTGTAAAACTGGTAATGTAAAACCAGCTGTTTTCCCTGTTCCTGTTTGTGCAGAAGCTAAAATATCTTTACCTTCTAAAATATGTGGAATTGCTTTTTCTTGTATTGGGGATGGTTTGGTATATCCTTTTTCTTCAACTGCTTTTACTAATGCAGCAGATAAACCTAAATCTTTAAATGTCATAAAAATACTTTTTTGAATGCAACTTTATGTAGTTGTTTCAGCCTACAAAGATACGTTGTTTAAAATTGAAGTTGAATTTTTCTTAAAATTCCTTTTTATGTTAATTTTTTTGATATTGATTTTACATGTAGTAATTTCATCACCTTAAAACAAACCTTACTTTTTATGAAGTCTATTTTCACTTTTGCAACACTCTTTCTTTCAGGATTTTTAATTGCACAAACAGTAACAAGTTCAGATATCACTCAACAATCCTTAGAGAAAAAGTCTCAAATGATGAACTCTTCTTTGGTAAAAAATGTTGAATTTACCAATATTGGCCCCACAGTAATGAGTGGTCGTGTGGTAGATATGGATGTAAACCCAAACAATACAACCGAATTTTATGTAGGGTATGCTTCTGGAGGACTTTGGTATACAAACAACAACGGAACAACGCTTACACCTGTTTTAGACAATGCTCCAACCCAAAATATTGGTGATATTGCCGTAGATTGGAAAACTGGAACCATTTGGGTAGGTACAGGAGAAAATAATTCTTCACGCTCTTCTTATGCCGGAATTGGAATTTTAAAATCTACAGATAAAGGCGAAACTTGGCAAAATGTTGGGTTACCAGATTCTCATCATGTTGGTCGAATTTTGATTAACCCAAATAATTCTGATGAAGTTATTGTTGGTGCTATTGGACATTTATACTCTTCAAATGAAGAAAGAGGAATTTTTAAAACTACAGATGGAGGAAAAACATGGAATAAAACCTTATTTATTAATGAAGACACCGGTATTATAGATGTTGATGTTGCTCCAGAAAACTTCAATGTTATGTATGCTGCTTCTTGGGAAAGAGAACGCAAAGCATGGAATTTTGTTGGAAACGGAAAAAATTCTGCTATTTACAAAAGTACCGATGCAGGTACTTCTTGGACAAAAATTGCTGATAATAGTGGTTTTCCTACTGGAGATGGTGTTGGTAGAATTGGATTAGCCGTTTTTAATGCTAACACTGTATATGCTCTGCATGACAGCCAATATAGAAGAGAAGCGAAAAAGAAAACGACTGCTTACAATTTAACAAAAGAGCAATTCGAGAATTTATCATCTGCAGATGTTTTAGCACTTAGAAATAAAACTTTAGACAACTATTTAAAAGAGTATGGTTTTAGAGAAAAATTTAGAGCTGAAAACGCAAAACAATTGTTAAGACCAGGAGGTTTAAAGCCAAAGGAACTAATGGCTTTTTTAGACGATGAAATGGCAATAGCTTTTGAAGAACCTGTAATTGGTGCCGAAGTTTTTAAAACAACTAATGGAGGAACTTCATGGAAAAAAACACACACTGAATATTTAGACGGAGTCAACAGTTCTTACGGGTATTATTTTGGAGAAATTAGAGTGAATTTACAAGATGAAAACAGCATTTATGTTTTAGGTATTGGCATTATAAAATCTAAAGATGGCGGAAAAACATTCTCTTCCATCAGTAGAGAAAATGTACATTCAGATCATCAAGCATTGTGGGTAAATCCTAAAAAACCAGGCCATTTAGTAGAAGGAAATGATGGTGGTTTAAATATTTCTTATGATGATGGAGAAAGCTGGATAAAATTAAACAATGCTGCCGTTGGGCAATTTTATTCTGTAAATGTAGATAATGAAAAAAACTATAATGTTTACGGCGGTTTGCAAGACAATGGTGTTTGGTTTGGTCCACATAATGCAAAAATTGATAAAGCATGGCATCAATCTGGACAAAATCCTTTTAAGTCAATTATGGGTGGAGACGGAATGCATGTTCAGGTAGACAACAGAAACCATAATATTGTGTATACAGGATATCAATTTGGTAATTATTACCGTATTAATTTAGAAACTGAAGAAAATATATACATTCAACCAAAACCAGAAAAAGGCGCAAAACCTTACAGATTTAACTGGCAAACTCCAATTCATTTATCTAAGCACAACCAAGATATTTTATATTTAGGAGGAAATAAATTACACAGATCTTTAAACCAAGGTGATACTTGGGAAACAATTTCAGATGATTTAACAAACGGCGGAAAAGAAGGAAATGTTGCTTACGGAACCTTAACTTCTATTTCTGAAAGTCCGTTTCAATTTGGGTTAATTTATACAGGTTCAGACGATGGTTTTATATATGTTTCTAGAAACGGTGGCGGAAACTGGATAAAAATTTCTGACAACCTTCCAAAAGATTTATGGGTTTCTAGAGTGATTGCTTCAAAATTTAAAAAGGAGCGTGTATATGCAACTTTAAACGGCTACCGTTTTGATGATTTTACACCTTATGTGTACATGTCTGATGATTACGGACAAACTTGGACAAATATTGGAAACACAATCCCTACCTCTTCTGTAAACGTAATTAAAGAAGATACAGAGAACGAAAACATATTGTATTTAGGTACAGATAACGGGCTCTATGTTTCTTTTAACAACGGAACTTCTTGGAATGCTTTTAGTAAAGAATTACCCAATGTTGCTGTACATGATTTAGTGATTCAACCAACAGCAAAAGATTTAATTGTTGCAACACACGGACGTAGTTTATATAAAACCAATATTACCGCAATACAAAAAATGAATGATAGCGTTTTAGCAAAGCCTATTGCGCTTTTTAATGTAGATAATATTAAAAAAAGTAAAAGATGGGGAAGCTCTAGAAGTCAATGGAGAAAAGCAAGTACACCAGAAGTTAAAATTCCTTTTTATGTAAATGTTGATAAAAAAATAACGTTAGATATTTTCTCTGGAAACGTAAAGGTAAATTCAATTTCTATTACTGCAGACAAAGGATATAACAAAGTTGTTTATGATGTTTCTTTTTCTAAAAAAGGATTGAAAGGCTTTAAGAAAGCTAATAAAAAATCTGAAATTGAAAAAGGAAATAACGATGAATATTATTTACCTAAAGGAAAATATACCGTTAAAATTGGTGAAGAAAAAACAAGTTTTAAGGTAGAGTAATTTATTTTGGTTTTTAAACAATAAAAAAATTATAACGTGTACTCGTTACAAACGAGCACCAACTTGTGAGAGCACATCATTTTAGAGGACTTTATCGCTAGCGCTCGTTTTTAACGAGTGCCAGCAACAATGAGAACATTCAAAATTATTTTTTTGTATTTTTGAAAAGCTATGAGTCGAAAATATAAGTTTCACAACAAATCTGCTTTATATTTTGTAAGTTTTGCTACTGTATACTGGATAGAAATCTTTACAAGGCAAGTATATTTTGATGTATTAGCAAAAAGCATCGATTTTTGTAGAGCGAAAAAAGGTATGGAACTGTATGCTTATTGTTTTATGCCTAGTCATGTACACCTATTATTTAGATCCTCTAATGAGCAACCTATGGAGCTGCTACGAGACTTAAAAAAACATACCGCAAAAAAAATAATTGAAGCTATAAAGAACAATCCACAGGAAAGTAGAAAAGAGTTGTTACTTTGGTTATTTGAAAAAGCAGGGAAAGAGAAAGCGAATGTAACTAAATATCAATTTTGGCAACATCACAATAAACCAATAGAATTGTGGAGCGAAAAAGTAATCAAGCAAAAAATAGATTATATTCACAACAACCCTATTGAGCTTGGTTTTGTAACAAACTCAATCGATTGGAAATATTCTAGTGCAAGAAATTTTCAAGATGACCATACCGTTTTAGAAATAGATGAAACTGGTTTTTTAGGTTAAAAAACTAAAGATAATAGTGTGAACGAAGATAAAAAAGCCTTGTGGGTACTCGTTACAAACGAGCACCAGCTTGTGAGAGCACATCATTTTAGAGGACTTAATCGCTAGCGCTCGTTTTTAACGAGTGCCGGAAACAATAAAAAAATAAAACTCAGTACTCCTTGTAAACCAGTTATAGCTTGTAATTTTCACATTTACAAAAGTGGTAGAACTACAAAAATTTCAGATAAATGTTAGCACCTCTATCCAAAATAGAATCATGATTAAAAAACACATTTTGCCCATTAAATTCAGCTTCAATTAACAAATAAGAACCTTTAAAATAAGAATTTAAAACAATTGCTTTTAAATTAGAGTTTTCTACTACTTTTATTTGATGTGGATATACTAAAACTGTTTTATTATTGATGGTAATTTCGTTGACATCATCAAACAAAGCGGCAACGTATTTTCCTGTTGGGTTGTTGTAAATCTCTTTCGGAGCATTGTTTGCTATTATTTTATTGTCTTTGATAATAATAAGTTTGTCTGCAAAGGAAAGTGCATCATTTTTATCGTGTGTAGCAATAATACAAGCAATATTTTTTTCTTTTAAATAACTGAATAAATTTCTACGTAAAGAGTTCTTTTTAAAATTATCTATTTGTCCGAATGGTTCATCTAACAACAATAATTCAGGTTCTTTTGCCAATGCTCTTGCAATAGCAACACGTTGTTTTTGTCCGCCACTTAGGTTTTTAACCATTGTGTTCTCAAAAGACTTCATTTGAATGACTTCTAATAATTCTTGGGTACGTAATTCACTTTCTTCTGGATAAAACCTCGACAAGAATTTTTTAATGTTTTCTGATACAGAAATGTAAGGCATTAAATCGAAGTCTTGAGCTACATATTTAAAGTTTTCGAAACCGGGAACAAGATGTTTCTTTGGACCGAAAATTTGTTCCTCTTTCCAAAATATTTTTCCTTTATTTAAGTCTACTAATCCGTAAATAGCTTTTAAAAGTGTCGATTTCCCACAACCACTTTCCCCCATTACGCAAAGGTGTTCTCCTTGCTGTAAAGTGAAATTAAAATCGTTTAATATTATTTTTTTTTTATGGTAAGAAAATGAAACGTTATCTACTTTTAGCATCTTACAAAAATAAGAATTATTAACAAACCCTAACATAGATTTTGAAACCATGTAAAAAAGTTGAATTTTATGTGGTTGTTAACATGAGACTTCTCAATACTTCTTAGTGAAAAATTTAAATTAAAATGACACTAACAAACCCCGCGTTAGCGATTGAACGGTTTGTCTGAGCTCTTTTTTAAGGTACGAAAAAAAAGCGAGTAGTGAAAGCGCGACCCTTGTGGTAACGCCCAAAAAAAACCGACACTTTCGCATCGGTTTTAATGTTGTTCTTAGGTATGTATTCACAAAAAAATCATACAAAAAAGGTCTGCGACCTTACCAGATTCTTACTCTTTCTTCTGGTTTTAAATACATTTTATCACCTTCTTTAACATCGAACGCTTCGTAAAAAGCATCTACGTTTTTAAGAGGCATATACGCTCTGTACATTCCAGGAGAGTGTGTGTTTGTCATGATTAAGTTTTTTAAAGCTTCATCACGCATTTTTGTTCTCCAAATTGTTCCCCAAGAAAGGAAAAAACGTTGTTCTGGTGTGTAACCATCAATATCTGCTGGTCTACCATTCTTTTGTAAGAAAATATGTAAACCTTCGTAAGCCGCTTGTACACCACCTAAATCTCCAATATTTTCTCCTAAAGTATATTCTCCATTTAAGTGCATAGAATCTATGGCAATAATATCTGAATATTGCTTGATTAATTGCCCGCCAATTTCTTTAAACTTTACAGAATCATCTTCTGTCCACCAGTTATTCAGGTTTCCATCACCATCAAAACGAGCACCAGAATCATCGAAACTATGAGAAATTTCATGACCGATAACAGCTCCAATTCCACCATAATTTACAGCTTCATCTGCTTTATAATCATAAAAAGGAGGTTGTAAAATTGCTGCTGGAAAAACGATTTCATTATTTACAGGATTAAAGTACGCATTTACAGTTTGAGGAGACATTCCCCATTCTGTTCTGTCTACTTCGCTACCTAATTTTGCCATTTCTTTATTGTAGTTCCATTTGGTTACATTAATAGCATTCTCGAAATAAGAACCACCATTTTCTAAACCTTTAACTTGTAATTCAGAATAGTCTTTCCAAACATCTGGGTAGGCTATTTTAACCGTTAATTTATGTAATTTTTCTAACGCTTTTTCTTTAGTAACTTCACTCATCCAAGGTAATTGTGCAATTCTTGCTTCGAAACCAAGCATTACATTATCAATCATTTCTTTCGCTTTTACCTTTGCTTCTGGTGGAAACATTTTTTCTACATACAATTTACCTAAAGCTTCACCAATTGCACCATTTAAGCTACCTAAAGCACGCTCATCTCTTGCACGTTGTTTTTTAGCTCCACGCATTTCTTTAGAATAGAACTCCCAATTTGCAGTTTCTAAATCTGTAGATAAAGAACCTAGAGAGCTATTTATAGTATTCCAACGTAATAATAATTTAAGATCTGCTACAGATGCTTTTGCAAAAACATCGCTAAAAGCTTTAAAATATCCAGGATCTGTAACAATAACTGTTTCTAAATCTGTTACTCCAATACCATCTAAATGCGCTTGCCAATCTATTGAAGGAGACAATTTTTGTAATTCTGCAATCGTCATTGGATTGTAGATTTTACGAATATCTCTGCTTTCTTCTTTAGACATCATTGGTGTTGCCAAACTAGTTTCTAAAGCAACAATTGCTGCTGCATTCTTTTTAGCTGAAGCTTCATCATCACCAAATTCTTGCAACATTTTTGCTACAAAAATTTCGTATTTTTCTAATTTGTCTTTTACTTTAGCATCAACATAGTAATCTCTAGATAAACCTAAAGAACCACCGCCCATATAACCTGCGTATTGGCTACTATTTTTTAAATCGTTATAAACACCAAAACCGTAAAAACCTCCACCACCATAAGGCGCCATATTTGTTAAATACGTTTCTACATCTTTCTTTGTCTTAATTTCATCTACTTTAGCTAAATAAGGCATTACAGGTGCTTTCCCTTGTGCATTTCTAGCTACAGTATCCATTATTGTTTGGTAATAGTTTACTGCTTTTTCTTGATCTGAATCAATTTCATTTCCTTTAGCATCTTTTATTTTAGGAAAATTACTTTCTTCAATTGCTTTGTTTAAAATAGTTAAAACATCTGCATCTGTTTTTTTACGTAATTGATTAAACCACCCCAAGAGGTTTGATCGTCTGGAATTTCGGTTTTATCTAACCAAGTTCCGTTTACGTGTCTAAAGAAATCATCTGTAGGTTTTACAGTTGTATCCATGTTTTCTAAAGCAATACCAGGTGCTTTTTCTTCTTTTGGGCTGTCTTGTTTACAAGCTACTAAACCTAAAGAGGCAATAGCTGAAACAAAAAAAACATTTTTAATTATCTTCATTATTATCTGATTTTTGTTGAGTTTAATTATTTGATTAGTAACAAAAATAGCATATTGTTACATATTTTAAGATTTATTTTTTACTGATTTAGATATTTATCAAAAAAAAGAAAATTTAAGAACGCATAATATTTACCGTTTTTTATTAAAAAATCTGTTTAACTAAATCGATATTCTTCTTGTAGCATTTTTAATTATAGTAGTTTTGTAGAGATAAAACTATTTATGAAGGATTATATAATTATAGGAGCAGGACAATCTGGACTTGCAATTGCGTATCATTTGGCCAAACAAAATGCTAATTTTTTAATTGTTGATGCAAATAAAGAAACCGGCGAACCTTGGTTAAAAAGATGGGATTCTCTAAAATTATTTACGCCTTCTGAATTCAATAGTTTACCGGGAATGGAATTTCCTTATAAAAAAGGACATTATGCTAACAAATATGAAGTTGCTGATTATTTAAAAGCGTATGTCTTTAAGTTTAATATTCCCATTGAATTTAACCAACGCGTAAATTCTTTAAAAAAAGTGGATGGTATTTTCATTTTAAAAAGTGAAAACAAAACTTTTGAAGCAAAAAATGTAATTATTGCTACTGGTCCGTTTCACAAGCCTTTTACACCGAGTTGTCATAAAAAAATATCCAAAGATATTTTACAGATTCATAGTGAACATTATAAAAGTCCAGATCAATTACAAGAAGGTGCAACTTTGGTAGTTGGCGCAGGAGATTCTGGCGTACAAATTTTAAATGAAATTTCTAAAGCAAAGAAAAAGGTTTACTTTTCTGGTAAGACAGATATTGTTTCGCTACCGCAAGAACTTTTAGGAAAAACACTTTGGTGGTGGTTTAGTAAAGTCGGTTTTTTAACAGCGAATAAATATTCTTTTATCGGAAAAAAACTAAGTAACAGCGGTCAGCCAGTTATTGGTACAGATGTAAAAACTTTATTTAAAAAAGAAAATATTACTTGTGTTGGTAGAACTTTAGATGCAAATAACGACACCATCATTTTTGAAAAACAAAAAGTAAACGATATTAAAAATATTGTTTGGGCAACCGGTTTTAAACCTAACTTTAATTGGATTGAAAACATCCAATTAAATGAAAACCAATATCCTAAAAACTACAGAGGTGTTAGCGACATGAAAGGTTTGTATTTTATTGGTTTGCCATGGCTCTACACAAGAGGTTCTGCAACTTTGGGAGGCGTAAAAAAAGACGCTAAGTATTTATGCAATTATATTGCTAAACAACAAAAGAGGCAGACTAAAACGGATTAAATCTTGTCATACTGAACTTGTTTCAGTATCTCAACTTACTGAAATTCAATTTTCATAAGAACCTGAAATAAATTCAAGTTAACAAAAAACTTACTTTTTAGACGACCTCTTTTATCAATCTAGTTTTATAAACTAAGATTTAATTTTAACCGATATCGGATTTGGTAACTGCTCAAACCCCATATTGAATAATGTAAAACCAAAAATATCTGCATATTGCTCAATGGTTTTTGCAACCGGAGTTCCGGCACCATGGCCTGCATTGGTTTCTATTCTAATTAAAACTGGATTTTCTCCTTTGTGTTTTGCTTGCAATTCTGCAGCAAATTTAAAACTATGTGCTGGCACAACTCTATCATCATGATCTCCAGTAGTTACTATTGTTGCTGGATATTCTACACCTTTTTTTACATTATGTACTGGCGAATAGGCTTTTAAATACTCAAACATTTCTTTACTGTCATCTGCAGTACCATAATCATACGCCCATCCTGCACCAGCCGTAAATGTATGGTAACGCAACATATCTAAAACACCAACACCAGGCAAAGCAACTTTCATTAAATCTGGTCTTTGCGTCATAGTTGCACCAACTAAAAGTCCGCCATTAGAACGTCCAGAAATTGCTAAAAATTCTGAAGATGTATATTTTTCTGAAATTAAGTATTCTGCAGCTGCAATAAAATCATCAAACACATTTTGTTTTTTTAGTTGCGTACCTGCATCGTGCCATTTTTTACCATATTCTCCTCCACCACGTAAATTAGGAACGGCATACACACCACCTTGTTCCATCCAAACTGCGTTTGCAATACTAAATGAAGGCGTTAAACTGATATTAAACCCACCGTAACCGTATAAGATAGTCGGATTCTTACCATTTAACTCCACTCCTTTTTTATGCGTGATAATCATCGGAACTTTTGTTCCGTCTTTAGAGGTATAAAAAACTTGTTTACTTGTATATGCATCCGCATTAAAAGCTATTGAAGGCTTCCAATAAGATTCATACGTTCCGTCTTCTGGGTTAAATTTGTATGATGAACCTGGCGTACTGTAATTGGTAAAAGAAAAATACAATTCTTTCGCTGCTGTTTTTCCTCCAAAACCACCGGCAGTTCCAATTCCTGGTAATTTTACTTCTCTAATTAATTTTCCATCAAAATCGTATTGCAATACTTTAGAAACGGCATCTACCATATACGTTGCAAAGAAATAACCTGCGCCAGAATTTAAACTCAATACATTTTCTGTTTCCGGAATAAAATCCTTCCAGTTTTCTGATGTTGGATTTGTTACATCAACAGTTACTACCTTTTTATTTGGCGCGTTTAAGTTTGTTACCAAATACACTTTACTTCCAATATTTTCTATCGGATAGGTATCACTGTCTGTATGATCTAAAATAGTTACCAAAGGACTATTTGGTTTAGACAGCTCTTTAAAAAACAACTTATTACCAGATGTTGATACACTTGCAGAGATAAAAAGGTATTCATTATCTTCAGAAACATTTCCACCAACATAACGGTGTTTTTCTGATGCCTTTTCACCAAAAACCACAACATCATCTTTTTGAGATGTTCCTAATTGATGATAATACAATTTGTGTTGGTCGGTTTTTGCAGACAACTCACTTCCCTCAGGTTTATCGTAACTAGAATAATAAAAACCTTCGTTTTTATACCATGAGATTCCTGAGAATTTTACATCTACTAAGGTGTCTTCTTTAATCGTTTTAGACTCGGCATCCATTATAATAATTTTACGCCAATCAGAACCTCCTTCAGAAATTGCATAGGCAGCAATTGACCCATCTTTAGTAAAACTTAACGAGCCTAAAGAAGTAGTTCCGTCATCAGAAAAATTATTTGGGTCTAAGAAAACTTCTGGTTCAGAATCTCCTTTGGTTCTGTATATAACACTCTGATTTTGCAATCCATTATTTTTAGAGAAATACGTGTAATCGCCTTCTATAAAAGGGGTACCTACTTTTTCATAATTCCATAATTCAGACAAACGTTCCTTTAATTGTTCTCTGTACGGAATCTTGTTTAAGTAATCGAAAGTAACCTCGTTTTCTGCTTTTACCCAAGCTTCGGTTTCTTTACTTCTATCATCTTCTAACCATCTATAATTATCTACAACAGCGGTTCCAAAAAGTGAATCTATTACTGGTTTTTTAGTGGTTTCTGGGTATTTCAAATCGGTGTTTTTTTGTTTAATTTCTTTGTTACAAGAAACAAAAATTGCACTTGCAAATAAAATAGGAATGATTAATTTATTTTTCATGAGTTCAAAGAATTTGGTAATACTAAATAAATTTTAAAATGATTGATGATAAATTTAAGTTATTTTTTCTTAACAAGAGATATAAAATCTAATCATAGCCTTAGCTACGATTCTATTTTATATTGAATTAGTAAGGAAAAAGAAATGAATTTAATCAGTCATTTTGATGTTTACTTGGTATAACTATCAAAATTAAGAATATTTAATTTATACACCGCTATTTTACCATTTTTAACTTTTGAAGCTTCAATTTGTAATTTATCAAGTATAAAAACGACTACTTTTGTGAAAATAGATTACATATTTCCGACTTTATCGGAAGCAAATTAAAATATTATGACAGAAAACTTAACAAAAGAAACTTTCTTAGAAAAGGTTTTTAATTTTGAAGAAAGCCAAGAATGGAAATTTAAAGGAGACAAACCAGCATTAATAGATTTTTATGCAGATTGGTGCGGACCATGTAAAGCTATAGCACCTGTTTTAGAGGTTTTATCTGAAGAATACGAAGGTAAAATTGATATTTACAAAATAGACACCGAAGCTGAACAAGAATTATCTGCAGCATTCGGAATTAGAAGTATACCTTCTATGTTATTTTGTCCTGCAGAAGGAGAACCACAAATGGCAAACGGAGCTTTACCAAAAGCAGAATTAGAACGCATTATTGCAGAGGTGTTAAAAGTAGAAAAGTAAAATACCTTATAAAAATTATTATAAAAATCCTGAAGATTAATTTTTCAGGATTTTTTTACCTTAAAAAAACTATACATAAGAATTCTATGTATAAGAAAATTATGTATATATTTGTATTTAAGAAATCGTCACAACGAAGAACAAATCAATCTGCTTTTAATGATAAGATTGCTTCGTAAACTCGCAATGACAATTAAACATATAAACAATTACACGATTACACATTTTTTAAACATGGGAAATCAGAAGTTATATAAAGGGTCTTTACAAACCATTATTTTAAAGTTGTTAGCAAGTAACGATAAAATGTATGGTTATGAAATCACCCAACACGTAAAAGAATTGACCAAAGGTGAATTAAAAATTACCGAAGGTGCTTTGTATCCTGCATTGCACAAACTAGAAGCCGATGGTTTATTAGACGTTGAAGTTGCAAAAGTTGGTAACCGGCTTAGAAAATATTATAAGCTTACCGAAAGTGGCACCAAAGAAACTGCTAACAAGTTAGAAGAAATGCAAGAGTTTTTAAAAACGATGCAACAATTGGTGAATCCTAAATTTAGTTTGGAGTAATATGGAAACACGCTATGAAATAACAGAAAAGCAATTGGCTTTTTTAGAAGATTATTTGTTAAGAAAATACCCAAGTATTACTGATGAAACTAGAATTGAATTGGTAGATCATTTGGTTTCTGACTTTGAGAAAACGACAGAAAACGGCAATTTATCTCAGTATTTGTCTAATGAATTAGGTTTTATTAAACAGTTTATTTTTGATAAAGCAAATACTCATCAAAAAAGCTATGGAAAGCAAACTTGGAAACAATTCTATAGTTTTTTGACAGATATTAAATTACTACCAATTACATTTTCTACATTAATTATTTTTTATTTTCTAAATGAAAACTTAGTTGAAAAATGGTCTTGGGGATCTTTAGCTATTATTCAATTATTAATTTTTCTTGCATCTATAATCTTTGGAGTGATTAACAAAAAGGAATTTAAAAAACTTGATGAAATAAAATATTTGAGCACTGATATTTGGTTACCATATATAATGGTTCAATTACCAAGTAGTTTTGGTTTTGACAACTTTATAATGTCCAATAGTTTTTCATTTACTTTTTACGCTTCTTTCACTATAATTTATGCTATTTCTGCTTTTATTGTAATTAGAGAAAAAAGAAAAATCATTCTAGAAAAATACAAACACTTGTTAAACTAGCGCTATGGAATTAACAACACAACAACTACAAAGAGTAGAACATTATTTAGATAAAAAAAACATCACTTATATTGATGTTCGTTTTGAAGTTTTAGATCATATTGTTTCTGATATTGAAACAAAAATGACAAAAGAAAATCTTGATTTTGAAACCGTCTTTTATAACGTTACGGAGAAATGGAATCCACAATTAAAAGAAACAACGAGTATGTTTTTTGGACTTGGATTCTCTGCGCCAAAACTGGTTATTCAAAAAGCAAAAAAAGTCTATTGGAAACAATACGTGCTTTTATTTACCTCTTATTTTCTGCCTTTTATATTATTAACTCATTTTAATTTCAAAATTCAAAACCCCACTGAATTTAATTTTTTTATAATTCTTAAAGGAATTCTAATAGTAAGTTTTGTGTCCTTTATGTTCTTGCTACTAACCAAAAACAATAAAATAAAAACTACGTATGGCTTTATACTGAAATCGCAAGGTTTAGGAGCGGTAACAGGTTTAATAGTTCTTCTAATGTTTTTTACAAGGTTAAAAGTGTTAAATGGAATTAGTGTTGGTATGTTCTGCTCTTTTATCTTTATGACCTTTAGTTATTTCCTTTTCTACAAAAAACACAAAGAAGCTATTAAAAAATATAAAATTTCATAATTATGGAATTAACAAACGAACAAATACAATTAGTAGAGAATTATCTTGATAAAAAAAGCTTCGATTTTATAGATTTAAAAGTTGAAATTTTAGATCATATGATTTCTGATATAGAAAGTTTTATGGATAAAGAGTATTCTTTTGAAAATGCTTTTAAAATTACTGTTTTAAAATGGGATAAACATTTTAAAGATTCGTCTAGTTTCTTTTTTGGTTTACAATATCACGAATCTAAAATTGTAGTTAAAAAAGCCGCACAAATATTTAAGCCTTTTTACTTTTTATATTTAACTGCGTATTTTTTACCAATTGTTATTTTTACCAATTTTAATATAGTATTTTCTAAAAGTAATACTGTTTTTTTAAACCAACTTTTCTTTGCTACTTCTATTATTTGCCTAATTTACTTGCTATATATCATTATTAAGAACATAAGAACAAAAATAAAAACAACCTACAGTTATGTTTTAAAAACACAATATGTTAGTACTGTTTTTTTAATTCTTCCTTTATTTATGGGAAACCTTTTTAATGATGACGGAAGTTTTATTCCTTTTTTAATTGGTTTTCAAAGTGCCGGTTTTGCAGTAACTTATATCTGCCATTATTTCTACAAAAAACATAAAGAAACCATCAATAAATATAAAATTATATAACAATGGAGTTATCAAAAGAACAACTTTTACAAATAGACAATTATATCTTTTCTTGTGGAATAAAGTTTTATGATGTTAGAACAGAAATTGTAGATCATTTTGCTCATATTTTAGAGCAAAAATTAGATAAAAACCCTGATTTAGATTTCAAAAAAGAAATTGAAAATATTCATAGAAATTTTACTGATAATGGTTTTAAAAGGCTTTTAAAAGAGAAAACAAAATCGGTTCATAAGCAGTTTTATAAACACTCTTTTAAACATTTGGTTACTTTTTTTAAACTTCCTAAAATAATAATCACCATATCGTTTTTTTATGCGCTGTTTTTGTTGATGAATTTGTTTGAGGATAAACAAGATTTTTTCTTCTGCACATACATCTTTCTAATTATTCTTATTGTTCGTATTTTCTATCAAAACAAGAAAAATAAAAAACAACATAAAACACGTTTTTTGGTTTTAAACAAAACGAATAGCTTCTTACAACTACTAAATTTTATTTTTATAAGTTTTAATGTAATTTCCAACTCTAGAAGCGAACAGAGTTTTTTAAATCCTAATCATAACAATATTCAATTAGCTGTTTTTGTGCTATTATTATTGTTTTATTGGTCTGGTGAAGTTGTTTTTTATCAGCATAAAAAAATGGTTAGAGAACAATATTCAAATGTAATTGTTTAGCTATGGAACTCACTAAAGAACAAATACAATATATAGAAAATCGTTTAGAAAATGAAGGTGTAAAATATTGGGACATTAGAATAGAAATGTTAGACCATGTGGTTTCTGATATAGAGAAAAATTTAACTCCAGAAAATTCTGAATATGAATTTAAAGAAAAAGTACAGACTGCATTTGTTACTTTAGGCTGGAAAGAGAATTTTAATGGTGGAGGTTTAGATGGTTCAGATAAAGACGCTTTAAAAAATGTGAATAAAGAGTATAGAAAATTGTTTTTTCAAGGATTTGTTAACTTTTTTAAATCTTTCAAAAACCTTGGCTTTCTTTTATGTTTTGTTATGATATATTATATTGTTTCTAACAATATAAACTACACTACTTTTAAAAGGATAAGTTTAGTTTTATTTCTTTTGCCAATGCTTTTTTTTCTTTTTTATTCTATAAAAATTTGGTCTAAAAAATATGGGAAATCAATCCATCTGAATTATGGTATTTTCTATTTTTCATTTGCTTTTATGATGTTGAATTTACCAATACAGCTTCTAAAATATACTACACAAAATAGTCAGAAATTATTTACCATCCTTTTAATACCAATTTATTTTATTGCTACCTCTATTGGATTCAAAGTTTACCAAAAAGCAATTGCTAAAGTAGAAAAAATGCGTAAAGAACTATTGTCATGAAACTAACAGAAAATCAAATTGATGAACTTTTTAAATTTACCAGAAAACACTATGTGTATCATTATGATGTACAAAGTGAATTGGTAGATCATTTGGCAAATGATATTGAAGAAATTTGGGTGACGCAGCCACTTTTAACTTTTGAGCAAGCACGAGATAAATCCTTTAAAAAATTTGGTGTTTTTGGTTTTATGGATGTTATTGAAGCCAAACAAAAACAGATGAATAAACGTTATTTAAGAATAATGTGGCGTTTTTTTAGAGAGTGGTTCTCTTTTCCTAAACTAGTAACAACATTAGGCGTTTTTTTATTGTTTTTCTGTATTCTTAAAATGCCATATGCTAAATATATTTTATTAAGCTTATTATTTATTTTAGTAGTTTTCGATTTAAGGAAACAAACGATTGCTAGAAAAAGTCATAAAATAAAAACTATAAAAAAAGAGAAAATATTTTTATTGGAAGAAATGATCACCGGAGCAAGAAATAGTTTTTCTGGCCTTTTATTTATCAATGTTTTTAATTCCATGAATGCTTTTAGAGTATCCTTTAATTCTATGGAAAACCATTGGTTATTACTGATTTCATTTTCGTTGACGGTAGTTGTTCTTTTATTTTATGTAACCGGTTTTTTAATTCCGCAAAAAGCAGAAGAATTGCTACAAGAAACCTATCCAGAATATAAAATGGTAAATAATATGTAACAAAATCCATTTCTAAACTACTTATTATCAATCAACTTAATTAACCAAACTTATGATTTCACATTTTTTAAAGCTAGAATGGAAACAATTTACACGTTCTGCTTCTTTAGGGAAAAGCGTTTCTATAAAAATATTAATGGGATTTTTGGCAATTTGGATGCTTCTTGGATTTCTTTCTGTTGGGGTTGGAGCCTATTTCTTTCTTAAAAAAGAATTCCCTAACAATGACCCTTTTATTATGGCGAATAAATTTATAATTTTCTTCATAATCTCAGATTTGCTTTTCCGTTATTTAATGCAGAAAATTCCTGTAATGGATATAAAGCCAATGCTTATCTTATCAATAAAAAAGAAAAAACTTGTAAACTATATTTTAACCAAATCTATTTTCTCTTTTTTTAATTTCAGTGCTTTAACACTCTACATACCTTTTGCTTTTATCTTAATTTCTAAAGGATATAATTTTACAGGTGTATTAGCTTGGACTTTTTTTATGCTGACAATTACTATCTGCGTAAATTTTATAAATTTCTTAATTAATAAAAATAATATTGCGCTGGGAGTTATAATTATATCTATAACAAGTATCTGGATATCTTTTAAGTATCAAATATTTGATATGACTCATTTTTTTGGAGATGTATTTTATACTATTTATAAAAACCCTTTACTTGCCTCTATCGGGTTAATATTATCAATAATATTATACTATTTAAACTTTAAACAACTATCTAATATTATATATTTAGATGGAGCCATAAAACAAAAAGAGGAAGAAGTAAAAACTGCAGATTTATCTATGATCGATAAACTAGGTGATGTTGCTCCTTTTATTAAAAATGATATTCGATTAATTTGGCGAAATAAAAGAACAAGAACAGTATTTTTAATGTCTTTTTTATTTTTACTAATTGGCTTAGTATTCTTCACTGTAAAAACATACAAAGATTCAGAAATATGGCAATTATATGGTTGCATTTTTTTAACGGGTGGTTTTGCCATGAATTACGGACAATTTGTACCAGCATGGGATAGTGAACATTATAGAATGTTAATGACTCAAAACTTTTCTTATCGAAAATTTTTAGATTCTAAATGGTTTTTAATGGTAGTTATGACCATTATTTTATTTGTCTTATCTACACCGTACATCTATTTTGGTTTTGACAAATACCTTTTAATTGTTGCAGGTTTTTTCTTTAACCTAGGTTTTACACCATTAGTAATGCTATACATGGGAGCGTTTAATAAAAAAAGAATAGATTTAAATGCTAGTGGCTTTGGTAATACACAAGGCACAAGTGCAGCGCAATTTTTAGTTATGATTCCTGTTTTAATTTTACCAATGATAATTTACGCTATTGTTAATCACTTTTTCGGTTTTAATACAGCGGTAATTGTTATTGCAGGTGTTGGTGTTATTTCATTTTTATCAAAAAACAGATTAATGAATTTGATAGAAGAAAAGTACCAGCAAAATAAATACAAAACACTTCACGGTTTTAAGCAATCGTAATAGATCAACCTTAAATTTAACATCAAAATGATTACAATAGATACAATTACTAAAAAATACGGAAAAACAGAAGTTTTAAATGTAGCTTCAATAGAAATTCCTACTGGACAAAGTTTTGGTTTGGTTGGTAACAACGGAGCAGGAAAAACTACTTTGTTTAATATACTTTTAGATTTAATTAGACCTACAACAGGGAGTATTACAAACCATAAAATTGTTGTAAACCAAAGTGAGGACTGGAAAAAATTTACAGGTTCTTTTATAGATGAATCTTTTTTAATTGGTTATTTAACCGCTGAAGAATACTTCGATTTTATTGGAGATTTACGTGGCATGAACAAAGCAGATGTAAAATCTTTTCTAACTCAGTTTGATGATTTCTTTAACGGAGAAATTATAGGAAAGAAAAAATACCTGAGAGATTTAAGTAAAGGAAATCAGAAAAAAGCTGGAATTGTTGCTGCATTAATGGGAAATCCGAAAGTAGTAATTCTAGACGAACCTTTTGCTAATTTAGATCCAACTACACAAATAAGATTAAAAACGATTATTAAAAAATTAACCGAAAACAGAGATATTACTGTCTTAATTTCTAGCCACGATTTAACACATGTAACCGAAGTTTGTGAGCGTATAGTAGTTTTAGACAAGGGGAATGTGGTAAAAGACATAGAAACATCTACAGAAACTTTAGAGGAATTAGAAAGCTATTTTTCTGTAGAAGCTTAGTATTCTTATTTTATTACTATTTTTACGCATCAATTTATACTATTATCCATAGATTTTAGTTTAAATAAGAGTTTCTTACTTTTAAAATTAGTTGTTTAATTAAGATATATCTGCGTGAAAACCACCAAAAAAATAGTTTTAGTAATTGCCGCATTTTCAGTTCTAAACTCTTGTAGTACAAGAAAAGATACTGTAATAAGCAGAAACTGGCATACCTTAAATACCAAGTACAATGTACTTTTTAATGGTAAAGAAGCTTTTAACAAAGGAATTGAAGGCATTAATGAAGGCTATAAAGATGATTGGTTTACACAAATACCTATAGAACCAATTAAGTTTGAAGAAGATAAAATTAACATCCCAAACTTTAATACAGGTATGGGTGCTGGATTTAATGATGATGGAAACGAAGAAGAAAAAGCGAGTACTCCTTTTGGAATTGCAGAAGAAAAAGCTGTAAAAGCAATCCAAAAACATGGAATGAACATTAAAGACGTAGAGCGCAACAGACAAATTGATGATGCGTATCTATTATTAGGAAAAGCCCGTTATTATGAACAACGTTTTATACCTGCCATAGAAGCATTTAATTATGTTATTGCTACGTATCCGGATGCTAATTTAATTGCTGAAACCAAAATTTGGAGAGCAAAAGCAAATATTAGAAATGATAATGAAGAGTTTGCTATTGAATCTCTAAAATTACTTCTTCAAGTAAAAGACACACTAGAAGTAGATTTACCAGAAATAACTAGAGAACAAGGGTATACCGCTTTAGCAATGGCTTATATAAAATCTGACAGTATAGATAACGCTAAAAAGTATCTAAATAAAGCTACAGAAACACTAAATAATAGAAACCAAGGTGCTAGAAATCTGTTTGTTTTAGGTCAGATTTATAGTTCAGAAAATAAAAAAGACTCTGCATCACTTGCATTTCAGAGAATTATCGATTTTAGAAAAGCGCCCTACAAATACAAAATGCACGCCCATATAGAATTGGCTAAAAACTCTACTAGTGATTCTACTTCCACAGCTATTTTAGAAAAAATTCAAGACCTAATTGAAGAAAGAGAAAACAGACCTTATTTAGATGAATTATATTATCAGGCTGGTTATTTACACGAGCAAAACGATAGTTTAAGTTTAGCTGTAGACTATTATAATAAATCTCTTAGAGCAGAATCTGACAATGTAAAACAGAAAACATTTACCTACGAAAAACTAGGAAACATCAATTATAAAAATTCAGAATACATCGTAGCAAGTTCTTATTATGATAGTATTATAAACATTGCAGCAGATACTTTAAACCTAAGATTTAGACGTATTAAAAGAAAGCACAAAAACTTAGCTTCTTTAATTAATTTTGAAAACATTGTTGCTAAAAATGATAGTATTTTAAGCATTGTTGCACTTTCTAAACCAGAGCAAGAGGCATTTTTTCAAAAATACATAGACGATTTAAAAAAGAAAGATGAAGAAGCAGCTCAGTTAAAGCTAAATCAGCAAGCCTTTGGAGATACATTTGGCGGAAATCAATTAAAATCTAATAATAAAGGAAAATGGTATTTCTACAATTCTCAATCGATAAGTTTTGGTAAAACAGAATTTGCAAAAATCTGGGGAAATAGAGCTTTAGAAGATAATTGGAGACGGTCGGGCAGAACAGCTACTAACAACACAGACAAAGACTCTTTGGTAATAAATACAAAAAATTTACGTTACGATTTAGCAAGTTACTTAGAAACGATTCCGTCAGAAAAAGAAAAAATAGACTCTTTAAAGATTAACAGAAATGTAGCTTTATACGAATTAGGTGTTATTTATAAAGAGCAATTTAAAGACACTAAACTAGCCTTAGATAGATTAGAAAGAGTAAACAGTCTAAACCCTAGCAAAGAATTAGTTTTACCAATTAACTGGCATTTATATCAAATTTATAATGAGTTAGGTAGTGCTATAAAAACAAATCAACATAAAAACATTATTCTAACAGACTACCCTTCCACTAAGTTTGCACAAATAATAAGAAATCCTAATAAACCTCTTGAAGAAGCTGTTTCTATAAATGAAATAGAAGAGACTTATAAAGAAATCTATTATTTATATAAAAAAGATAAGTTTGAAGAAACCGAAGCCAAAATAAACGAAATACTTCCAACATTACAAGACTCAAAATTATTGCCAAAATTCGAGCTATTAAGAGCTTACGCTATAGGAAAATACCAAGATATAGAAACTTATAAAATTGCAATGGACTTTGTAGCTGTTAGCTACGGAAATACAGAAGAAGGAAAGAAAGCAAAAGAAATAGTAAAACAATTAAGTAAGTAATATGTTTAGTAATAAAAGTAAAAAACCACAAAATAAAAAAATTATGGAAAGAAATGTTCTTGCTAAAAACACAAAAATTGTTGGCGACATAAAATCTGATGGTGATTTTAGAATTGATGGAACATTAGAGGGAACATTAGTGACAAAAGGACGAGTTATTATAGGTGCCGATGGTTTTGTAAAAGGAAAGGTAGAGTGTACCAATGCGGATATAGAAGGTAAATATTCTGGAAACCTTTTGGTATTAAATACACTAACCATAAAAACGAAAGCAAATATTTCTGGAGAGGTAATAATCGGAAAACTATCTGTAGAGCCAGGTGCTACATTTAACGCAACCTGTACTATGAAAGGAGCCGTAAAAGAATTAAATTCTAGTAATGACAAAAAAAACAGATCAGAAAAAACCGCTTAATAAAGCAATAAGACTCTCTGGTGCGGGTTTACAAATGGGCTTAACTATTTATTTAGGTTCATTATTAGGGAAATGGTTAGACCTAAAATTTAACACTGCTTTCTTAACAGAAGCTATTACATTATTCGCCATCTTTGTAGCCACCTATTCTTTGATAAAACAAGCCAATAAAATTAATGATTAGAATTGTCATCACGTATTGCATTGCCTTAGTTTTACTTTTTGCTATCAGTTATGGTATTCATAGTTTTTTGATAGAAAAAAACCAGGTAATATTACATTTTAAACTAGTAGAAATATACGAATTTAACGTTGGTTTCTCTGTATTGGTTTGTACTAATTTTGTTGCATTCTCTTTTGTTGATAAATTCAAAAAAAAATTAAGTTACATATATCTTGCCGCTATTCTTATTAAACTAATACTGTTTAAATTAGCCTTCTACGACACCCTATTTTTAAAGGAAACACTCACGGTTTCAGAAAAATTATCGTTGCTAATTCCAACCCTTATTTTTTTATCAACAGATGCATTTTTTGTAGCTAAAATACTGAACAAAAAACAATAAAATAAAATAGCTAAAAAAAAGAGTGTAAGTATTTGAATAATTACATACCTTTGCCGCAAATTTAGAAAGCGTATTTTAAAAATGGGTGTTGCACAAAAAACAATCAAATTTCTTACAATAGCTGTAATAGCTCTTATTACAACTACAAGTTTCGCATTTGAATCAGGTAAAAAGACCGACGACCAAAACGACGGAGGACAAGTAAATACCAAAGAAGAGGTAAAAGCTTATATAGAGCATCACCTTAAAGATTCTCACGATTTCGCATTTTACTCTTACACTAATGATGCAAATGAAAGAAAACATGTAGGTTTTCCCCTTCCTGTTATTGTTTGGACTACAGAAGGTTTAGTTACTTTTATGTCATCAGCATTTCATCATAATGACGATGGACATGTAATTGTAGAAAAAAACGGCTTAAAATTCGCAAAAATACACAGTAAAATTTACGAACTAGAAAACGGAGCTGCAACAGTTTCTTTTGACGATGCTCATCATGCTACAAACGCTAGCAGAGTTTTAGACTTTTCTATCACTAAATCTGTTGTAGGTATTTTATTTGCAGGATTTTTAATGTTCTTAGGATTCTCTAGATTAGCAAAACAATATAAATCAAGACAAATACCAAAAGGATTTAGTCGTGTTTTAGAGCCTTTAGTTTTATACGTTAGAGACGAAATTGCAAGACCAAACATTGGTGAGAAAAAATATAAAAAATTTACAGGCTTTTTATTAACCGTATTTTTCTTTATCTGGATCTTAAACTTATTAGGTTTAACTCCATTTGGATTTAACGTTACGGGTCAAATTGCAGTAACATTAGCATTGGCATTATTTACAATGGTAATCTATTTAGTAAATGGTACCAAAGATTTTTGGATGCATACATTATGGATGCCAGGTGTACCTTATATTTTAAGACCTATATTAGCCGTTATAGAATTAGCTGGTTTTATTTTAATTAAACCATTTTCTTTACTTGTACGTTTATTCGCAAACATTACTGCGGGTCACTTTATTGTAATGAGTTTAATTGCATTAATGGTAACAATGAAAGAAGCATTCGGACCTGTAGCATCTACAGGAATGTCTTTAGCATTGGCTTTATTTATAATGGTTATTGAATTATTGGTAGCCTTTTTACAAGCATATATTTTTACAATGTTATCATCATTATTTATTGGAATGGCTGTTGAAGAACATGACCATCACTAAAACCTTGGTGCAAACCAAGTATCAAAAGAGAGTATTAGAATTTGTTTAATTAATATATTTAAAAATCAATTAGTATGTACAATTTAATTGGAGCAGGATTAATCGTAATCGGAGGAGGACTTGGATTAGGTCAAATCGGTGGAAAAGCAATGGAAAGTATTGCTCGTCAACCTGAAGCAGCTGGTAAAATTCAAACCGCAATGATCATCATTGGTGCCTTATTAGAAGGATTAGCATTTGGTGCATTAATCTTAGGGAAATAATTTTCTCAAAAAAAAACGAAAACACATTTCTGTAACGGTTGGTTACAGAAAGTGTTTTTAAATTAAACAAAGAACAATATAATTAGTAAATAGAATGGAAACTTTATTAAACGACTTTTCACCAGGCTTATTTGCAATGCAAGTAGTAATCTTAATTATCTTATTAATTTTGATGAAAAAATTTGCTTGGAAGCCAATTCTAAACTCTTTAGAAGAAAGAGAAACAGGTATAGAAGATGCATTAGAAGCTGCAGAAAATGCACGTAAAGAAATGCAAAACTTACAAGCTGATAACGAAAAATTAGTAAAAGAAGCTAGAGCAGAAAGAGAAGCAATGATGAAAGAAGCTAGAGATATTAGAGATAATATGATAGCAGAAGCTAAAGAAGATGCAAAAGAAGTTACTACTAGTTTAATTGAAAAAGCACAAGCTTCAATTCAACAAGAAAAGCAAGCAGCTTTAGCAGAAATAAAGAAAAACGTTGCCGAATTATCTATTGGTATCGCAGAATCAGTAATTAAGAAAGAATTATCTAATAAAAAAGATCAGCTAGAATTAGTTGAAGGACTTTTAAAAGATGTTACTTTAAACTAATTTAAGCATGAAAAACGCAAGAGCAGCAATACGTTATGCAAAAGCAATTTTAAATCTTGCTAAAGATTCAAAAGAAGAAACTGCCGTAAATGACGATATGTTATTTATTGTTAGTACAATTTCTGAAAATGAAACTTTTGAAGTAATGCTAAAAAGCCCTATTGTTAAACCATCTGAAAAAACAAAAGTTTTAAAAGCTTTGTTTGAAGGTAAAGTAAACAATATTACACTTGGCTTATTTCATTTATTACAAGATAATAAAAGAATTTCCATGCTTCTTAGTATTGCAAAGCAATATGCTATTATTTATGATTTTGATAAGAATATAAAAGTAGCAAAGGTAACTACAGCAGTTCCTTTAACAGAAGAAATAGAAAAGAAAGTTTTAGCTAAAATCGTAGCCATAACAGGAGACAAAGCTAATATAGAGAACGTAGTTAATCCGGCTATTTTAGGAGGATTTATTTTACGTGTGGGAGATGTGCAGTATGATGCAAGTATCTCTAATTATTTATACGAATTGAAAAAGGAATTTGACAACAGTCATTTTATTCCAAAAATTTAATTATACATCAAATTATAAAAGATGGCAAGTATCAAACCAGCTGAAGTATCAGCAATTTTAAAGCAACAGTTAACAAATTTTGAAGCAAAAGCTACTTTAAACGAAGTAGGTACTGTTTTACAAGTAGGAGATGGAATTGCTCGTGTTTACGGTCTTTCTAACGTTCAATATGGTGAATTAGTAGAATTCGATAATGGATTAGAAGGTATTGTATTAAACTTAGAAGAAGACAATGTAGGTGTTGTTTTATTAGGAGCATCAACTTCTATTAGAGAAGGATCTAACGTTAAACGTACAGAACGTATTGCCTCTTTACAAGCAGGTGAAGGCGTTGTTGGACGTGTTGTAGATACTTTAGGTAACCCTATTGATGGTAAAGGACCTATTACAGGTAAAACTTATCAAATGCCTTTAGAGCGTAGAGCTCCTGGAGTTATTTATAGAGAGCCAGTAACTGAGCCATTACAAACTGGTATTAAATCTATTGATGCAATGATTCCTGTTGGACGTGGACAACGTGAGTTAATCATTGGAGATAGACAAACTGGTAAATCTACCGTTGCTATTGATACTATTTTAAATCAAAAAGAATTTTACGATGCTGGTGAGCCAGTATATTGTATATATGTAGCTATTGGTCAAAAAGCTTCTACTGTTGCAGCAATTGCAAACATGTTAGAAGAAAAAGGCGCAATGGCTTATACTACAATCGTAGCAGCAAATGCATCAGATCCTGCAGCAATGCAAGTATATGCACCATTTGCTGGAGCTGCAATTGGAGAATTTTTTAGAGATACTGGTAGACCAGCTTTAATTGTTTTTGATGATTTATCTAAACAAGCAGTTGCATACCGTGAGATTTCTTTATTATTAAGAAGACCTCCAGGACGTGAGGCATATCCTGGTGATGTATTTTACTTACACTCTAGGTTATTAGAACGTGCTGCAAAATTAATCAATGATGATAAAATTGCTAGTGAAATGAACGATTTACCAAATTCTTTAAAAGGAATTGTAAAAGGTGGAGGTTCTTTAACTGCATTACCAATTATTGAAACTCAAGCAGGAGACGTTTCAGCATATATTCCAACAAACGTAATTTCGATTACAGATGGACAAATTTTCTTAGATGGAGATTTATTTAACTCTGGTGTTCGTCCAGCAATTAACGTAGGTATTTCTGTATCTCGTGTTGGTGGTAACGCACAGATTAAAGCAATGAAAAAAGTATCTGGTACTTTAAAATTAGATCAAGCTCAATACCGTGAATTAGAAGCGTTTGCAAAGTTTGGTTCTGATTTAGATGCAGCTACAATGAGTGTAATTTCTAAAGGACAACGTAATGTTGAAATTTTAAAGCAAGCTCAAAATGATCCTTTCTCTGTAGAAGATCAAGTTGCAATTATCTATGCAGGTTCTAAGAACTTATTAAAAGATGTTCCTGTAGACCAAGTTAAGAAATTCGAGAAAGATTATATCGATTACTTAAACTCAAAACATAGAGATACTTTAGATACCTTGAAGTCTGGTAAATTAACACCAGAAACAATTGCTGTTTTAGAAGCAGCAGCTAAAGAAATTTCTACTCATTTTGAATAAAGACTAGTTAAGAGTTTAGAGCGATGAATTATGAGTAAGTTAACTGAAAGCCCTATAAGAGTTAAAAGCTTTCAGTTTGCTTGCGAAATAGTTAAATATTGTGATACTCTTAAAGAAAATAAAGATTTTGAATTAGCATCTCAATTAATAAGAAGCGGAACAAGTATTGGAGCCAATACAAGAGAAGCACAAAGAGGAGTTAGTAAAAAAGATTTTAAATACAAATTTGGTATTGCTTTAAAAGAAGCTGATGAAACCAAATATTGGTTAGAAATTTTAGAATCAACAGGTAGAAAAGTACCAGCTGAATTGAATAATAAGTGTGAAGAGTTAATACGTATTTTGGTAGCAATTATCAAAAACTCATAACTTAACACTCATAACTCATAACTTGAGAAATGGCAAACTTAAAAGAAATACGTAATAGAATTACCTCTATTAAATCTACAATGCAGATTACATCTGCCATGAAAATGGTATCTGCTGCAAAGTTAAAAAAAGCACAAGATGCAATTACGGCAATGCGTCCATATTCATCTAAACTAACTGAATTGTTGCAAAATTTAAGTGCAACTTTAGATAGTAATGCTGGTGGAGTGTATTCAAATCAAAGAGAGGTTTCTAAAGTTTTATTAGTTGTTGTAACTTCTAACAGAGGTTTGTGTGGTGGTTTTAACTCATCAATTACAAAAACAGTTATTAGAACTGTAAAAGAAAAATACAGTAATGTTGATGTAGACCTATTTACCGTTGGTAAAAAAGGTGGAGATGTTTTATCTAAACAATATAACATTGCAGAATCTAATAATGAAATTTACGACGATTTAACTTTTGACAACGTAGCTGTAATTGCTGAAAAGTTAATGAGTCTATTTGCTGAGGGTACATACGATAAAATTGAACTTATTTATAATCAATTTAAGAATGCTGCAACTCAAATTCCGCAAGTAGAACAATTTTTACCAATTAAACCTATTGAAGGTGGTGATAAAGAAGCAGTAAGCTCTGATTATATTTACGAACCATCTAAATTACAAATTGTTGAAGCTTTAATACCTAAATCTTTAAAGACTCAGTTATATAAAGCACTTAGAGATAGTTTTGCATCAGAACACGGTGCTCGTATGACTGCAATGCACAAAGCAACAGACAACGCAACAGATTTAAGAGACGATTTATTGTTAACTTATAACAAAGCACGTCAGGCAGCAATTACCAACGAAATTTTAGAAATTGTTGGTGGTGCGGAAGCATTAAACAATTAGACGAAACTTTTGTGAAGTCAAATTATTTAAAAGTGCGGAAGCATTAAATAATCAGACATTTTAATTATCCTGCAAAAGCAGAAACTTATAAAAAAAAGAGCTTATCAAAATTGATAAGCTCTTTTTTTTATACCTTGGCATATCGTTTGATTTCTATTATAAAAATAAGAATTATGAAAACTTTATCTATTTTGTTACTTATCTTAAGTTTTTCGCAATGCGGAAGTACAAAATTTCAAAAGAATACTTCTTTTATAATTGATTCGGCAAACTATATGACTTGGACTGGAGAACAACCAGGAATTCATGGTATTAATGTTCAAATTCAATTAAAAGAAAAATCGAATATTACGTTTGATTCTTTATACTTTAGAAACAAGGCAACAAAAGTCGAAATTAAAGAAGCATCTCTTATTATAGCAAACTATACAACTTCAAAGAGTAAAAACTTAGATATTACACTTCATTTAGATCCTAAAAAAGAATTTAAAAATAAAATTCCCATACAAGAAAAGATACCTTTTGAATTATCAAAAAAGGAAGCAGTTCTCTCCTATCAACTAAATGGGGAAACAAAATATTATAAAATAAAAGAGATTAAAGAGAGGGATACTAAACTTACTCAACAAATACAATAAACAGAAAAAACATTCCTTAAAAACTACTCAATTATGAGTGGTTTTTATTTTTGGCACGTATTTTGAAATTACATAAGCATAACAGTAAAATTCAAGCTTATGAAATCAATAAAACTACTTATAACAATAATCATTACCGGAACACTATTAAGTTCTTGCTCTAGAGTTGACGATAATTATGACATTTCTTTAGAACAAGTAGTCACAGATTATGACTTATGGTATGTAGATTATCATAGAACAACAGGAAGTGGAGACATACCTTATGTTTCAAGAGCATTTACTTTATCATTTATAAACGGAATTTTATACGCAAACAATAATATTGTAGATATTGGAAGAACCGGAAATGAATTTGGAATTGATGTTGGAACTTACAATACGTATAATGGTATCTTAGAAACTGATCATGATATAGACGGTGCAAACGACTTTGAAGTTACTGTACTTTCTAACAATGAAATAAAATTATACAACTACAGACAAAATGTAAGCTACTACTTAATTGGGTATCAGGTAAATCAATTTGACTATGATAAATTATTTTACGAAAACATAGAATACTTTTTACAAGAATATATTGGTTGGGAGAAAGTAAGTACAAAAGGAGGCTTAACAGATGCCTTTGATAATGAAAATTATTTAGCTTTTACCCCCGAAAATATAACAACATTTTATAGCTCTCAAGATCCTTCTGGCACACAAATTGATAAAATCTATTGGGATTACGTTGGTGCATATGAAATCTTTGATATCAATGGATTTGAGGATATAAAGGATTTAACATTATATTATGATGACGGAGATACAGAAGAGTTTGAGTTGGACGTTATTAATGATGGAACGATAGCACTTTATAATTATGAATCTGGAAAAACTTACGAGTTTTCTGGAAGAGGTTATTTAGAATTTAAGAAAAGTGAAAATTCTAAAACAAGTGCAAAAGATATTGTAAGGAATGATGGTAGAAAACGTACTAAGATAATAAGAGAAACAAAAGAAAGAAGAAATTTAAAATAAAGTTTGGTTAGTTGATTTTTGATTGGAGTAGTTACCAATTGAAAGATAAACCGTCCTGTGGAGGACGGTTTTTTCTTTGTTTATAATTTGATGAAAATTAAACCCTAAAATTCTGACTATCAAAATATGTTTTCTTAATTTTATAAAACAATTTCACGGAATAAATTAGATTACTGCTATCGCAGGAATAATAGAAAAAAGACAAATGAAACAAACAGCATTTATAACCGGAGCTACGTCTGGAATTGGAAAAGCAACCGCAGAAATTTTCGCAAAAAATAACATCCGTTTAATTCTTTGCGGGAGAAGAGCAGAACGATTATCAGAACTTAAAGAAACTTTAAGTAAACTTACAGAAGTAACCACTTTACAGTTTGATGTTTCTAAAAGAGAAGAAGTTGCAACAGCCATAAATTCATTACCCGAAAACTTTAAACAAGTTGATATTTTAATCAATAATGCAGGGAATGCACATGGTTTATCTAGCATACAAGATGGCGATATAGATGATTGGGATGCTATGTTAGATATTAACGTAAAAGGTTTGTTATACGTTTCCAAAGCAATCATTCCGCAGATGACAGATAGAAACAATGGTTTTATTGTAAATATTGGCTCTATAGCGGCAAAAGATGTTTATCCTAACGGAAATGTATATTGCGCTTCTAAACACGCTGTAGATGCTTTAAATAAGGCAATGAGAATCGATTTAAACAAACATAACATTCGTGTTTCTGCAATTCATCCTGGGGCAGTAGAAACTGAGTTTTCAGATGTTCGTTTTAAAGGTGATATAAAAAAGGCAAAATCTGTGTATGCAGGTTATAAAGCTTTACAAGCAGATGATATTGCAGATATTATTTATTTTGTAATTTCTAGACCGTATCATGTTAATATAGAAGATTTAGTAGTGTATCCTACAGCACAAGCATCACCAACAATTTTGAATAGAGATTAAAATGCCAAAATCAGAAATTATAATCGGATGCATGTCTTGGGGAAAATGGGGAAAACAATTTTCTACTAAAGAACAAATTGATATGATTCAATTCTGCGTAGAAAACGGCTATGCAACTTTTGATCATGCAGATATTTATGGTGATTATTCTACAGAAGCTGAATTTGGAAAAGCATTTGTAGAAACTGGCATTCCACGTGAAGAAATTCAATTAATATCTAAATGTGGTATCCAACTTGTTGGAGAAGCTCGAAACAATAAATTAAAACATTATAATTATTCGAAAGAATATATTATTTGGAGTGTAGAATCTACTTTAAAAAACTTAAAAACGGATTATCTTGATACTTTTTTACTGCACAGACCAAGTCCGCTTATGCAACCTGACGAAATTGCAGAAGCCATTACTGAATTGCAAAAAAGTGGTAAAATAATCAATTTTGGAGTTTCAAACTTTACGCCTTCTCAGGTTGATTTAATTGCTGATAAAATTCCTGTTTCTGTAAATCAGATAGAATTTTCTTTAACACAACATAATGCAATGCAAAATGGCAGTTTAGATCAAATGCTACAAAAAAATATGCAGCCAATGTGTTGGAGTCCTTTAGGAAGTGTTTATAGAGAAAAAACTACAAAAACAGAAAGAGTAAAAGCAGTTTTAAAAACATTAGTCGCAAAATATACTGTTTCTGAAGATGTGTTATTATTAGCGTGGATTTTAAAACATCCTTCAAAATTATCTCCAGTGATTGGAACCACTAATAAAGAACGAATTTTAAACGCGAATAAAGCTTTAGAAATTAATATAGAACTACAAGATTGGTTTCTACTTTTAGAAGCTAGCCAAGGAGAAGAAATGCCATAAAATGATAAACAAAAGACTTTTAATCAAAAACCTACTTTCTCACAACGATGAGAATAGTTTTTATGATAAAAAGCAAAAATTGTCATTAAGTGCAAAAGATGGAAAAGCAAAGTTTTTAAAACATATTTGTGCCCTTTCTAATTCCAATCCAGAAAATAATTCTTACATCGTTATTGGTGTTGAAGATGAAGAAAACAAAATTATTGGTGTCGATTTTTATGATGATAGCAAGATTCAGAATTTAGTGAATGCTTATTTAAAAAACCCTCCAAAAATTGAATATGAAAATGTTCCTTTTCCTAGCTTACAGCGTCATAAAGTTATTGGTTTGGTTACTATTCATCCGAATAATAAAATTACATCACTTTTAAAGAATACTTGGAAATATAGAAAAGGAACTACTTTTTATAGAAGAGGAAGTAACTCTATACCTTCTTCCGGAAATTTTGAATTGCGAAACACCAATAAAGATATTGTTGAGGCTATCGAAAAAAATGCGCGTAATAATATAGAATTAACCTTAGATGGTGTTTTCGATTTCATCAACAATCATAAATCAGCCTACAACCCCCAATATAAAGTTTTTAATGAGCAATTTGTACTGTGTTGGGCAGGAGAAAAAAAGCTTATAAACGATGAAGTTTACTTTTCTAGGGTAGATATCGAATTAATTAGCGAGCAAGTAAAGTTGTTTTTTTCTGCTTTAGATGACGTTCAAATTAGTTATAATCAGCAATCTTTCATTATAACTGAATACATCTACTTAGGATTAGAAAAGCAAGAAGAATTGTATCCATTAGAGAAAACAATTATCAATTTTAAAGAAAACGGGCAGCATGATATTGTAAAAGAGTTTTTGTTTGTTCCTCCAAAATTTGATATAAACATTATACATCACATTTACAATGACTGCAATGCTATTGTAAAAAAAATTGAAAACAACATACCTCTTTCTGTAATTGAAGGTGTGGATGTATTACGTTTACCAACCAATTATTTAATCTGTTATTTACACGGTTATGTAGACGTTTCCAAACAGTTAAAGAAGGTAAAAACGTACCTAAAAGATTTAAAAGATAAAACAACGTACATAAAGTATAAAGAAGCAATGCGTGTAATTAGAAAAGTGCAATATCATTAAATAAAAAGAGGTTGTCTAAAAAAGTTTTTTTTGTCAGTAAGACAAGTTTAATACTTTTAAGACAACCTCTTCTTGTAAAGGGATATTTAAATTTATAGGTTACTTTCTAGACTTCCGTTTCTTCATTTTTTTATCTTCTAATTTCTTTAAAATTTTCTCTTGTTTTTTCTCGTTTAATTCTGCTTTTGTGAGCTTTTTTCTCAATACAGCCATGATATTATCATTTTAAATTTATATATAAAAAAACAGTATCGTAAACTCTAAATTGACACATTATTACATATGCGAGTAAAGCCATTCAATTTGTTATTTTGAATATCTTCTATAAGAAATAATGAAATAGAGCTGTGTAGGCACACTCGAAATGCCTAATTAAGACACAAAGATAATTTTACGTTTTCTATACATTGCAAAAGAAAAAGAAGCACAAACAAAGCCATGGACAAGCGTCTCATAAAATCCTTGTAGATATTTTCTTTTTATTGATTTCATTGCAGTATTAAAATAAAATATTGATTAATTATCAAAGATAACTTTAAGTTTTCGACTTTCCAAATTTACATGCATAGCTTAATTTTAATCCCTAAAAACAAGATATATTCCTATAAAAGTTGAATCTAAATGTATCTTGGATATGAGAAGTATTAAACAAAATTTAATTTAGAAAATGATTTGTTCAAAATAGCAACATCATCTACTTGCAACCATTTGTCTAAAATTGTTGCATAAATTTCTCTAAAATCTATTTCATAATTAAGGTTTCCATTTTTATCTAAATCACCCAAATTAGGTAAATTATTATACAAACCTTGTTTCTTTAAGTTTTTTCCCATCACAAAAACATTGTTAGCTGTTCCGTGATCTGTTCCTTTAGATTCGTTTTGTTTTACACGTCTACCAAACTCAGAAAAAGTAAGAATTAACACATCATCAAATGTGTTGTTTTTTTGTAAATCATTTATAAACACTTCCATACTTTCTGCATAGACCTTTAACAATCTTTCTTGTGTTCCTGCTTGGTTTGCGTGTGTATCAAAACCACTTAAACCTGCATAATATACTTGTGTTTCTAAACCAGAATTTATAAATTGAGAAATAGTATTAAGCTGTTTTCCAAAGATATTTTTAGGGTATTCTGCAGTCCTACTTCTGGTGTTGCTTTTTTCGTAAATGTGTTTTGCAGATGATTTTGCATCAATCATAGTATTGTACAAATAGCCTAAATTATGTTCGCTTAAATGCGCATCATTATAATTGGTTACCACATTGTTAAAAAATGGTGCACGCATAGAATTATAAAACATTTTTGGGTCTGTAATTGCCAATCCGTTTTGTGTATTCCCTTTCATCATTAAGGAAAAACTTTCATCAACTTCAATAGCAGCATATGGATTTCCTTTGGTGTAATCTAAATAACGACCTACCCAACCATTTTGTAAATACTCATTACTATCACTAGCTGTTTGCCAAATATCTGTAGATCTAAAATGTGATAAATTAGGGTTTGGATACCCTACATTATTTATAATACTTACAAAACCTTTGTTATATAAATCTTGTAAAGGTTGTAGGCTTTTGTGGAGCCCAACCTCATCAGAAATTTTAAAGACATCATTTTGTTTTATGGCGATATTATTTCGTTGTTGATAATAAATATCGTTTTGAAAAGGAACTACCGTATTTAAGCCATCGTTCCCTCCTTTTAATTGAATAATTACTACTTTTTTATGGCTAAGTGTTTTAATAGGAAGTTGTTCAAAAGCCTTTAAAAATTGAGGCACAAAAAACATTCCTGAAGCAAAAGTTGTTTGTTTTAAAAAATCTCTACGTTTCATAATCTCAAAAAATTAGCAAAGTTGATATTCAGGTAAACTCATTAATTGCACAACAAAATCTCTTTTAGAAAGTTGCTGATTTCTTTCTAACATTTCTTCAGTTCCACTATTAATTTTTGATGTAATAATTTGATGTACAAGTTCCTTATTAGATTCCTTTTTATAATTTTCTTCAAAAGAATTCCAATCGGCAGAAACTTTTATAAAAGCTTTTTTACGCAATTTTCTTTTCTTAAAATCGGTAATCATAGCTTCTTCATCACCAATTTCTGAATATGCAATTTCTGCATTGTTTAATAATACAGAAGGCAAACGCAAACGGGTAACAATGGTATTACTGTCAATCCAATTTCTACCGGTTTTCCAACCAGCAACATTTGGCGGACTCAATAGTTTTTGTCCTAATAAGCGTTGTAATAATAAAACTTGTTTCGGTTTCTCTATTTTATAAGGTACAACTGTGTTTATACCAACTAAAAACTCAATAGGCGATTTTATTTTGTTTCCAATATTTTCATCAGCATAAAACCAATTAGAAAGCAAAACAAAACGCATTAAATTTTCTATATTATAATCTTTATAGAACACCTCTACCATTTCATCTACATGGTTTTTATTAGTGTTTTCATTGACAAAATAGGTGTAAATTTTTTCTGATATAAAACGTGCACATTGTTCTTTTTCTACAATCAGATCTATAATGTCATCACCCTTAAAATGGCCCGATTTACCAAAAAATGTCTTTTCTCCAACATCATGTTGTCCTTTTTTAAAGTTGAATTGTCCTTTAAAATCATAACTATATCCTGTAAATGATCTTGCAGACTCTTTTATATCTTGTTCTGTATAATTGTCTTGCCCCAACGTAAAAAGCTCCATTAATTCACGTGCAAAATTCTCATTCGGACTTTTTTTCTTGTTCTGTTTGTTGTTTAAATAAGAAATCATTGCGGCTTCTTTAGAAACTGCTTTTGTGAAATTTCTAAAATCACCCAAAGCATTTTTTCGCAACATATTATTGTAACTCTCTACATATAAAATGTTTTTGTTTTCACACACAAAATGATTCGCCCAAAACAAGGTCATTTTTTCACGTAAAATTTCTGATGGATTATTTAAGCGTTCAAACCAAGCTGTAGAAAGCTCTTGTACTTTTTTTCTACTAATTTTTTGAAGTTCTTTACGTTTGTTTTTATCCTTGGAATCTTTAAAAGAAATACCTTTTAAAAAAGAAGTATCTACAGATAAAACAGTTGTTTTCTTTGATGAAATAAATAATTCGTTAACTACGTTTTTTTTACTTTTCTTAGATAAACGAGCCAATTCTTTTGGTGAAATACCAAAACCAACCCTGTTATATAAATGTTGTATATGTGCTGATTTCATAAACTTAAGACAATAAAAACTAAAGATAGTTTAATTTAAAGCATATAATTCTAAGGATATGAAAAAACAAGCTCTTACAAATATATTATTCTAGGTTTTGTGCTATAATTATAAGTTTAAATTCTAGTATTCTCAAAGATTGATTTTGAGATTTTTTTTAAACCTTTTTATCATTTCTAAAGGAGATTGATGCAATCTGCCAGTCGCTTTTTCAAAACCTGAAGGAACCTCATTTTCGCCTCCTTTTATGCCTTCGTAAATTCCAGCAATTACAGTTCCTATAAAATCTCCCAATGCTCCTTTTCGTTCAGCGGCATAAGCATCAAAAGAAACAGAATTGTAGGTTAAATTAGTGTCATAAACTTGGTTTATTAAGGATGCTAATTCACTTTGGGTAATTGCTTCTCCAACTAAATTGTAGGTATTACCATTATGTTTTTCTTCTAAAAGCATTTTTGAATATGCAAAACCTAACTCTTCTCTGCTTGTATACATACATTTACCTTCTCCTGCACAATTTCTAATTGCGCCTTCTTTTACATAGGTATCAATATATTCTAAATCGGGTTCAATATAAATACCGTTTCTTCCAATAACCCAATCCAAACCAGAATTGATAATGTCTTTCTCTGTTTGTCTATTTGTTTGCACAATAGGACTAAATGCATTGTTTTCTTCTGCACCTACAATACTTGTGTACACAATTTTTTGAACGCTGTTACTTTTTGCAGCTTCAATTACATTTCTATGTTGTATAATTCTTTTTTGAGGATCATCCATTCCAGAAACTAAAAGAACAGCATCTACTCCTTGCAACGCCTTCTCAAAATCTTCTCGGTTGTTATAATCTCCTTTTCTTATTTCTACATCTAAATAAGCTGCCTTTTCGGGCGTACGAGCAATTCCTATTACATTTTCTTTTCCTATCGCTTTAATTAAATGTTTTACAATGGAAGCTCCTAATTTTCCGCTTGCTGATGTTACTGCTATTTTCATAATATCTTTTTAATCCGTTTTATTTTAGACTACAAATATCTGAATGTTACTTTTTTTCGGACAGATACAACTTCGACTAAAAATGGTAAAAATTAGCTTTTATAAGATGTTTTTTACTGCTGCTTCAATTTGAAGTTGCGCCATATCTATAATATTTATTTGGTCTGTAGGTTTTATGATTGACAACTCCGTACAACCAAGAACTACAGGATAATTTTCTCTATATTTTTTAATCAATTGATGGTACTTATTGATGATTTCTTTGGTTTCCGTAGTATTATAAATGTGTTTTCTAACCTCATCTATAAATATCATATCTTCTGAACTTGGAAGCAGAATTTCAATAGAATTTAATTGTAAATAAGAACGAATATAACTGGACTGCATGGAATGTAAAGAACCAAAAATCACGACTTTCTTAGCATCAATTTCTTTCATTTTTAAAACTGATAAAGGCAACGGATGTAAGATGTTTTTTTGAAATTCTAACCGATCTATCGTTTCATGCAATGTAATATTGGGAATTAATATTTCCGTAACTTCTAAGGCTTCCATTTGATCTAAATAACTTTGTAAAATAGTATCTAATTGCAATGAAGTATTTGGTAAAAGCGGATTTATGGTATCAAAATCTGTATTTAACAAAAAAAACGGACAAGTACTATACCCTCCTTTTTTAACATTGTATACCTTATTTAGTTGCTCTAAATAATATAAAGTAGATCTGCTTCCCAATCCTAATATGGCAAGTTGCGTTTTAATCATTTTTAATTTCTAGTTAAAATATAATCTGCAAAATAGGCTTTGCTATCCATAATTTTAGTGTCGATACTAAAATCTGTATTCGCTATAATTTGTTGAATCAATTCATCATTATATTTTCTAGATATTTCTGTATGAATTTTTTCACCTTTGGTAAAACTAAAAGATGTGCCTATAGACTTAATGGTCACTATTTGATTTTCTGTACTTACAATATAACTCTTTGCAATACCTTCTTTTTCATCATATTCTGGCTGATGCTGAAACTGATTAAGGTTAAAATCACCACCTAATTCATTATTGATTCTATCTAATAAATTCAAGTTAAATGCAGCAGTTATTCCTTTGCTGTCATCATAAGCTGGAAGCACAATTTCTTTCGATTTTATCAAATCTACGCCTAACAATAATTTATCACCCAGATTTAAATTTGCACCTAATTTAGAGAAAAATTTTGCAGCCTGTTTATCGCTCATATTCCCAATATTAGAACCCAAAAACAAGATGATTTTTGGCTGTTTGCTCTTTTTTAAGGAATCTAAAACTTCAAAATAATCTCCTTGTTGCGTTTTTACAGACAAGTTTGGTATTTCAGTATTTAAATCCTCTTTCAATTGACGCAAAGCATTCGAAGAAATATCTATTGGAAAATATTCAAAATTATAATTTTGCGTTGTTAAACTTTTTAATAGTTCTTTTGTTTTTAATCCATCTCCAGCACCTAATTCTATCAATTCAAAATAAGAATCGACTTTCATATTAAAACTATCTATTAAATCTTTTGTTTTATTTTTGAATATATCTAGTTCGCTGCGTGTTAAATAATACTCAGGCAAATTCATTATTTCTACAAAAAGTGCATCGCCTTTTTTATCATAAAAATATTTTGAAGAAAGCGTTTTTGGATTGCTCAGGAGTCCTTTTTCAATATCGTTTCTAAATGTTTCATTGATTTCTAAATTGATTGTACTCCCTTTTTTATCTTTGTTCTTAACGATTTCAATCATATTATTATTTTGCTAGTCTAATTCCTGTAAATTGCCATCTTTCGGTAGGGTTAAAAAAGTTACGATATGTTGGTCTACTATGATCTTGAGAAGTTGCTACCGAAGCGCCTCTCAACACCATTTTATTGCTCATAAATTTTCCGTTGTATTCTCCAACCGCTCCATTTTCTTTTTTAAATCTTGGGTAAGGCAAGTAGGCGCTATTTGTCCATTCCCAACGTTTTCCCCAATCTAATTTTTGGGCTGCAATTTCCCATTCAAATTCGGTTGGTAGTCGCATTCCTTTCCATTCTGCAAAAGCATTGGCTTCGTAATAATTAATATGACTTAAAATAGCAGCTGTATCCACTTTTTGCAAACCTGCAAGTGTATAAGAATGCCATTCTCCATCAATTTTATGCCAATACAAAGGAGAATTAATATTTTTTTTATTTACCCAAGACCACCCCTCATCTAACCAAAGATTAAAATCTGTATAGGCGCCAGAATCCATAAAATCTATAAACTCTCCATTGGTTACCAAATGATTATTAATTTCAAAATCATCTAGATATACTTTATGAACTCCCAATTCATTATCATAACAAAAATCTGTTCCTTGGTGTCCTATTTCATAAATTCCGGCAGGCATTTGTATGCTTTTTGTTGCAGTATTTTTATCTTTAACTAGATTATACTCATTATTAAAAACTGGAAAAATAGGATTGTGCCCAAACATATATTTCACATCAGTTACTAATAATTCTTGATGTTGTTGTTCGTGATTTAAACCCAATGTTACCAAATCAATTATTTTTTCATCGGAAAGATCATTTAAAAAAGCATTCATTTTAGCATCTACATACGCACGGTATTCATAGATTTCATTGGTACTTGGTCGAGACATATTACCTCTATTTGCTTGTAATATTCTAGTACCAACATTGTTGTAATAACTATTAAAAAGAAAGTTGAAATCCGCATTAAATTCGGTGTAATCCGCTATGTATTCTTTTAAAATAAAAGTTTCAAAAAACCAAGTAGTATGTGCTAAATGCCATTTGGGGGGGCTAGCAAATAGCACTACCTGAATAGCATAATCTTCTATATTTAGATGATTACAAAAAGTGGTCGTTTGCAATCTTACTTGTTTGTATTTTTCTGCTAATCTCATTTAGGTTTTTATAGCTTTATTCCAATCCTTTTTTATCAGGATTCCAAAATGGTTTTGTTTTAATTTGTTTCGTACTCCAGTTTAGTTCATTTCTAAAATATTTATTTAATGCCACACAAACTCTACTGTCTCCTGCAATATAAACAATTTTATTTTCTTTTAATTTAGGTGTAATTTTTTTTACCTTTTTTAAAATTTCGTTTATTGGATTTTGCTTTAAATAATACCTATTAAATGGTTTAGAATCATCTATATCATCAAAAAAAGCACTTTGGCTCTCACTATATAGTATACTTTCTACTTGCTTATTATTCGGTAAGTTTCTGTTTAGAATGTATAAATGTGATAAGGCAGATAAATCTCCAATCATTAAATAGCTTTCTGCAGTTTCGTCTAATAAAAAGTTTCCTTTTTTCCATTTAAAATAGACAGTCTCTCCTACTAAACAATTAGCCACCCATTGCGATCCAATACCTTTGCTATCGGTTGCAATGGCAATATCTAAGTAGCCTTCGGTTTGGTTTATGTCCCAAACACTATAGCTACGTACTTTATCTTTCATTGATAAATTATCATTACCAATTCCGATTCCTAAACGTAAAAAATAGCCAGGTTTAAAATCTGCTTTTTTTATACTTTCACTTTTCAACCTGATTTTATAAACTGATGCTGAAATTTTCTCCTTATGTTCAATAATAGCAGCTTCTAAAACGACCTTTTTGATTATGTTTTCTAATAATCCCATCTTAATTTAAGATTTTAGTATTTTTCGTTTTCTTCTTTCTATGAATTTATTTTTGATAAAAGGAATTCTTATCATAAAACCGAGACCAACAACTATTGCATAAATAAGCCATGTTTTATCTAAAATAGCCACGTGTAATACGCTTAAGAAAATAGCTGCATACGCATAACTTTGTAATTTTTTCCAGTTCGATTTTAGGAACTTCATAGACTTTCTGTTAGAAGTAAAAAACAACGGAATTAAAATTAAAATAGCAACAAAACCAGCTACATAATTAACTTGTGTAAAGGTTTCTAAAAAACCTTCTGCCCAAATAAAAATAATAAAATGCAGAAAACTCCAAACAGCTGTTGCAATTCCCATTGCCTGACGTACAAAAAGGTTCATTACACCAAAAATGATAAAAACCGGAGTTAACGTTAATACAGCCGTCATCCAACGGATGGCAAACTCACCAGAAACATGATACAACATTTCTAAAGTGGTTTTTCCGTCAGCTCCTTTGCCTTCTATCAACGAAAGAGAAAATCCGTTGGACAGATCTACATCAAACATATTGATGATAACAAGCATTGGTAATAGCGCTAGAATAGCAACAATTACCCAACCGTAATTCTTTTTTATTACTTTCATTATTTGTACATGGTATTATTGTTCAAAGCTTCTTTTGGTACTTGTTGAATGCTGTCCCAGTGTTCTATAATTTTACCATTTTTATCGAACCTAAAAAAATCCATGGTCACATAATTATCGTTGTCTGGCCATTCTTGATAGGTATGTAAGGCAACCAAATCTCTTTCGGATATTGCTCTTACAAACTCAATCGTTTTTACCGGAAATTCCTTTTGCATTCTATCAAAATAATCAATAAACTCCTGTTGTCCATCTCCTACCATTGGGTTGTGTTGGATATATTTTTCACCTACATATAACGCAACAGCCTTTGTAGGGTTTCCTTCATAAGCCATTTTGTAAAAAGCAATTGCATTTTTTTTATTTTGCTCTATATTCATGGTATTATAGATTTGCTTTTAAAATAGCTAATTCTTTTTCTAAAGTTTCTGCTTTTAGCTTAAATTTCTCCATAGCTTTTTTAATCTGACCTATTTTTTTGAAGGCTTCATCATCTTGTACTGCCGTATAAATAGTATTTCCTTCTTTTTCTTTTATTTTTGATTTGCTGCCACATGTTGGGCAAATTCCTACTTGACTCATATTATTTGTTTTATAATTTACAAAGGTCTAATTATCTTCTTATTATAAAAGGTAAATCTAGGGTCCTTTATGGTAAATATGAGAAATCTATTATTATTTATTCATTGATATTAAGACTACTTTCTCTTCAAATTTAGACTCTAATTCATATTTATCGGTTTCAGCAATTACTTTTGAAAACACTTTAGATGCTGACATATTTGCATTATCAACATAAATAATTGTTTGCTTATGAAAGTTAAGCACAAGCATATTGAATAATGGTAAATACAATTGTTTTTATCAAAAGAAGCCTAAAAACGGTAAATATGAACCTCTTATAAATTAATTGGATTTCTATAACGCAAAAAAAAATCTGATAAACACTATAAGGAATTTATCAGATTAGATATATTGAATTGATAAGTAGTAATTACTTCTATTATTATAAAACTTATTAAGGTCTTTTTAAATGATCTATAATACCACTTGTAAACACTGTTCTCAAAGTTCTTTCTGGTTTATTTTGATAACCCACTATAATAGAACTGTGCATTAGCATTTTGTCAAAATCAAAAACAATGGTTAAATAGTCTTTTAAACCTATTTCGTGCCAATTCACTAAATACATATCGTTTCCAAGTTTTGTTGATCTGTACGGAATGTCTTCGTTTCCGTTTCCCTTATTTGGTCCAGCAACCCATTGGTACTTTGCTTTTCCATCATTAAACTCCATATGCAAACCAGCACCGTTTTGATATTGAAAATTAAAAGAATACCCGTCTAAAAGGTGTTCTGCTTGTTCAAACTGGAAGTTGTTTTCTGTTGTTGTTTCGTTTTGTGAAAAACCAAGTCCTACTGTAAATAGTGCAAGACATAATAAAGTAATTAATTTTGCTTTCATTTTTATTGAGTTTTAAATTTAATACAAAGTTGCTATAAAACTCTTTTATGAGAAAGGTAAATCTTCCGGTAATAATGGTAAATCTAGGAATTAAAAAAACTGTTGATTCTTAAATTCTTTCGGACTTACCTTCATTTTCTTTTTAAAAAACTTTGTAAAATTAGTAACCTCATCAAAGCCAGTATCAAATGCAATTTCTTTTAAGCTTTTGTTGGTACTCATCATATCTCGCTTTATTTCTAAGATAACATAATCATCTATAAAATTTTTAGCCGTGTTTAAAGTAAATTCTTTTACGGCAATATTTAAAGTTTTGGTAGTAATAAATAATAAATTTGCGTAGTCTTTTACATTTCTAGTGTTTGTAAAATTAGTCTCTACCAAGCTTTTAAACTGATCAAAAGTATAAAACTGTTTCGACTTATTTTTTGGAATGTAATTATCAGGAGATTTACGTTCTAACTTTAATAAATACAAATCTAGAAACGCCGCCATAATATTACGATGTGCAAAACTATTCTCTAGTGCAATTTCCGATTGCAGTTGATGTATTAGAATCTCATTGTCTATTTTATTTTTAAAAACAGGAGAAGATAAATGGTAATTGTATAAATTAGAAATTAAATTAATAGAAGATTTAGAGAAATAATTCATCAGAAACTCTTCTGTAAAAATTATTAAAAAACCTTGGTATGTTGCATTTCTTTGAAAAGAATGTACTTGCCCTTTCGCTATTTTAAGAACCGTACCCTCTTCAACCTTATAATCCTTTAAATCTATTTGATGAGTACCAGTACCCTTTGTAACAATTAGCAAGGCAAAAAACGAAATTCTATGTGGTTGCCTTGGCTCATGATCCTCAATATTATCTAACCTTTCAAATAAATCTGATAAGTTTAAAAGCTCAAAAACACTTTTACGATCTTTACCTTGAAAGGCTATATTTGGAATATTTTTCAATATATCAATTTATTTTTTTTGATTAAAAATAGTATTCGTTCTGTAGACCATAATAGAGAATATAATTATCTTTTTTAACTCTTTGTTAATAAACGAGTCAATTCTTCTGGAGAAGTTTCAAAACCAATCTTATTATATAAATATTGTATATGTGCTAATTTTACGCTCTTTAAACTTAAGAATCTAAAGATAGTTTAATTTAAGATTAAGTAAAGAATCCCAAAAATAAATTATATAGCAATAATTCCTATGATTAAATTTACAATTTGTTCTTTTTGAATTTGTGCTTTAACTCGCTTCCGAATTTTAAGTTTTTCTGATTCATTTAGTTTTTATAAAACTTATATTGACTTTTTTTTAGATTTTAACCTTTCCATTTCATCTCCATAAATGGATTTTATTTTATCAAAAGAAACTTTATTTTTTCTAGTAAAAAAGGAAGTTTTATTACCAGATCCAATATAACCAACACCCGGACTCATTCTTCTTCTGTTTTCTCTTTTCATTTTATACGAGTTACTTGGTTATAATTAATCTAAACGCATTAAATTCGAAGTAAACATAATTTTAGAAAAAATAGAAAAAACTGAAACTTATGTATTTCTTTATCGTTTTTAATAATAGAACTAACCAAATTGAATGTCTAAAGAATTAAATCTTTTAATTAAAAACAGTAAAAGAGGAAGTCAAAAAGCTCAAATAAAGCTTTACGACCTGTTTTCTGAAGCTATGTTTTTTATATCCTATAGATATCTAAAAAACGAAGAGGAAGCAAAAGACGCTATGCAAGATGCTTTTCTTAAAGCCTTTTTAAGTTTAGATACTTTTAAAGAAGACACCAGTTTTGGTTCTTGGTTAAAAAGAATTGTTATTAATACTTGTATTGATAAATTAAAAAAGAAAAGTATAGAAACGGTTTCTTTAGAAAATTATCCTTTGGAAGTTTTAGATGATAACGATTGGAATTTTGATGTAAAAATTGATAGAATAGAAATTATTGATGCAATTGAAAATCTAAAAACTAAGTATCAATTGGTTGTTAAATTATATTTATTGGAAGGTTATGATCATTCAGAGATTTCAGAAATTTTAAAAATTCCGATTAAAACATCAAGAACACAATTAAGAAGAGGAAAATTAGAACTTAGAAATCTTCTAAAAACTTAGAATTATGGAACATGATATAAGAGATTTATTTAAAAATAAAGAGCAACTCAAAAAAGAGTTACCAAAAGGTCATCGTACAGATTTTATAAAAAAATTAGACGGAGTGAAAAATAGTAAGAATAAAAGGAGATCTTATTATTTCTTAAAAATTGCAGCATCAATTTTATTCCTTCTTTTCTGTGGGTATTTTTTCCAGAATACGAATTCCAAACCCGAAAAAACTGCACTTGAAATTCAATTTGAAGGAATAGAAAATGAATATTTAATCAATATAAATAAAGAATGGAATGCTTTTATTGATATAGCAAAGGATACTGTTTTAATTAGAAAATATAAAGAGAAATTAAAAGAGTCTGATACTGATTATAAAAAAATAACTACTCAATTAAAGGAGTTTCCAAACAATATAAATGTTTTAGAATCTTTAATAGATAATTTGCAAAGACGTTTGCAATTAATCAGAGATATTAAAGAACATATTAATGAGTTAAATCAAAAAAATACAAGTAATGAAACCATATATATATAGTATTTTATTTCTAATAAGCATCCATTTTTCTTTTTCACAAACAAAAGAATTAGTCTTAAAAGAAAGTTACGAAATTGACAAAAACACCATATTAGAGATTGATATTGACAATGCATCAATTGTATTTGAAGAATCTAATGATCATAAAGTTTATCTTGATTATTCAATTCTTTTTGATAAAGATTCAGAAGATATTCAATATAAAGTTTTTAAAGGACTTAAAGCCAAATCTTCAAAAACTAATAACAAAATAAAATTAGAGATAAAAAACTCAATGTACCTTGGGGAATTACATTCTTTAGATGTTGATATAGAAACTTACAAAGAACATATTAGAGGTTTTTTTAAAAAGAGGAGAGCAAATGAATTTTACTATAAATCAAAAGATTCTATAGTAAAAGAAATCGACTTTAGTTTGGGTACAGATTCTAATGATTATTTTAAGAAACTTAAGTTAGAAAACCCATATAAAAATTACGGAAAATCACCACGAAAATTTAAACAAGATTTTATAATCAAAACACCAAAAAATGTAAAAATTAAAATTAAAGCACTTCATTCTAGAATAGATTTCACATATAATGTTAATACGCATCTAGATGTAAGTTCATTCAAAACTTATTATAAATTTAAAGGCATCAACAATGAGAATAACTCATTTAAATTGATGAGTGGAATTTTTCAAGCAGAAGCTATATCAGGAGGAAATTATGATTTAAAAGACATCTACAAAGTAAGAATCGGGTCATTTTCTAATGCAATGTTAATAACGGAAACCTCAAAAATTCAGATTGGTGAAATAGGCAAAAAAGTTTCATTTAAAGATTTTACAAGTAAAGTACATTTATATAATTTTAGTGAAAGTTTTGCTGATTTTAATTTTGAAGGAAAATATTCTGAATTAAATGTATACAAAGTAAAAGAAAGTAATTATTCTGTAAAAGTTTTTGGTTTCAATACCGTTTTAAATATGGATGGTACTAAAACTACTTTTGGTAATTCTAAAGAAGAGAAACTCACAAAAATTCTTGAAAAGAAACCAAAAGAAAATATTATTTCTAACGGAAATATTGCAATTGAGTTAGAAAATGGCATTTTAAATATTAAATAAAAAAAAACAATTCTCATAAATTTATGAGAATTGTTTTTTTTTATAAATGTAAATCTATTTTTTTATAAATCGAATTTAATTCCTTGTGCCAAAGGCAATTCATCGGAATAATTAATGGTATTTGTTTGTCTACGCATATACACTTTCCAAGCATCAGAACCAGATTCTCTACCGCCACCAGTTTCTTTTTCACCACCAAAAGCACCACCAATTTCTGCTCCAGAAGTACCAATATTTACGTTTGCTATACCACAATCTGAACCAGCATAAGATAAAAATTTCTCTGCTTCTTTTAGCTCATTCGTCATAATTGCTGATGATAAACCTTGCGCAACTCCATTTTGTTTTTCAATAGCATTTTCTACTTCTCCAGCATATTTCATTAGATATAAAATAGGTGCAAAAGTTTCATGCTGAACAATTTCAAAATGATTTTCTGCTTCTATAATTGCTGGTTTTACGTAACATCCAGATTCATATCCTTCGCCTTCTAAAACACCACCTTCTACTAAAACAGTTCCTCCTTCTGCTTTTGCTTTTTCAATTGCAGCTAAATAAGTGTTTACAGCACCTTTGTCTATTAACGGACCAACATGATTGGTTTCATCTAAAGGATTTCCAATTTTAATTTGTTTGTAAGCACCAACAATGGCATCTCTTACTTTATCATACACCGATTCGTGAATAATTAATCTTCTAGTAGATGTACAACGTTGTCCGCAAGTACCAACAGCACCAAAAACAGCACCAGGTACCACTACTTTTAAATCCGCCGTAGGCGTAATAATAATGGCATTGTTTCCGCCTAATTCTAATAATGATTTTCCAAAACGTTGGGCAACCGTTGCTCCTACAATTCTTCCCATTCTGGTAGAACCTGTTGCAGAAACTAGAGGAATACGAGTATCTGTAGTCATCATCTCTCCTACTTTATAATCGCCATTTATAATGGAAGAAATTCCTTCCGGTAAATTATTTTTCTTTAAAACATCTGCAATAATATTCTGACAAGCAACGGTACATAAAGGTGCTTTTTCAGATCCTTTCCAAACACAAACATCACCACAAATCCACGCTAAAGAGGTGTTCCAAGCCCAAACAGCAACTGGAAAATTAAATGCAGAAATTATACCAACAACACCTATTGGATGCCATTGTTCTCTCATAACGTGTCCTGGTCTTTCAGACGGAATTGTTTGTCCGTTTAATTGACGAGACAAACCAACAGCAAAATCGCAGATATCAATCATTTCTTGCACTTCTCCGTAACCTTCTTGTAGAGATTTTCCCATTTCATAAGAAACTAATTTTCCTAAAGGTTCTTTTAAATCTCTTAATTTATTACCAAACTGACGTACAATTTCTCCTCTTTGTGGAGCAGGCATATTTCTAAATGATAAAAAAGATTTTGTAGCAGTTTCCATCACTTTTTCGTAGTCTTCTTTTGATGTAGATTTTACTTTTCCTATTAATTTTCCATCAACAGGAGAGTAACTTTCTATTAACTCACCATTAGAAAAATTATTAGATCCTATAGAAGTACCATTATTTATAGCTTTTAAACCTAGTTTTTGTAAAGCTTCTTTAATTCCAAAGTCTGTCATTTTGCTATTCCGTTTTTGTTGTTTACATTCGAATGACAATTTACAAATAATTTCAAACAAAAGTAAATTAAACAAAAACAATAGCAATTGTTTTATTTTAAACACAAATTATGATGAAATCCTTTTTTATTACCCTGTTATTATTAATTTCTTTTGGATGTAAAAAAGAAATAACATCGCCAGAAGAAAAAACAGCTACTACAAAAAAACATGAATTTGCAATTATTATTCATGGTGGAGCAGGAACTATTTTAAAGAAAAATTTATCTGATGAAAAAGAAGCAGCTTACAAAGCAAAATTAGAAGAAGCTATTAAAGTAGGACATACAATTCTTAAAAACGGAGGAACAAGCCAAGAAGCAGTTATTAAAACCATACAAGTTATGGAAGAATCTCCATTATTTAATGCAGGAAAAGGAGCTGTTTTTACACATGAAGAAACCAATGAATTGGATGCTTCTTTTATGGATGGAAAAACATTAAATGCTGGTGCAGTTGCTGGGGTAACTAATGTAAAAAGCCCTATTGAATTGGCTGTAAAAATTATGACAGATTCTGATCACGTAATGCTTTCTGGAAAAGGAGCTTCTATTTTTGCTGAAGAAAAAGGATTAGAAATTGTAGATCCAAGTTACTTTTATACAGAAAGACGTTTTCAATCGCTTCAAAAAATAAAAAATAAGAATAAAACAGCGTTAGATCATGATGATAAAAAAGCCGCTTTTTATGATGCTGATATTAAAAATGCAAAATTTGGTACTGTGGGTTGTGTAGCTTTGGATAAAAGTGGAAATATAGCTGCAGGAACTTCTACTGGAGGAATGACAAATAAACGTTGGGGAAGAATTGGAGACGCACCAATTATTGGTTCTGGTACGTATGCAAATAATTTAACTTGTGGTGTTTCTTCTACAGGTTGGGGAGAATATTTTATTAGAAGCCAAGTTGCTTATGATATTTCTGCACAGATGGAATATCAAAATAAATCTTTAAAAGAAGCAACTACAGACGTTATACAAAACAAACTGACTAAACTTGGAGGAACGGGTGGTGTTATTGCTTTAGATAAAAACGGAAATATGTCTTTTGAGTTTAATACTGCAGGAATGTACAGAGCTTCTATGAATGATAAAGATGAATTAATTGTAAAAATTTACAAAGAATAAGCCAACCATTCTTCTGGAATTGGTCCTAAATCTAGTTCTATCTTTTTAGATTTTACAATCTTTTTATACCCTAATCTAGAAATTATAGGTACAGATAAGTTTATATTATTCTTTTTATTAATAATTTCTAAAACCTCCCGGATAGATCTTTTGGTACATAAAACTAAGCTATTCATCATAGCATTAGATTCTTTTTCTAAATCGTAAAAATCTACAAAATAAGCAGGTTTTTCATCCTTATAAACAACCCATTGTGTAGCTTTTCTTTCTAATGTTTCTATAACTTCTTTCGTTCCGCTTAAAGTTCTATATGTAATTGCTAAAAATGTCATCTTATTTTCTTTTAAAAAATCAAATTTAATATAATGCATTAGTAATTCTTTTTTAATTTCGATAGAACTACCATAAACATCGTTAAAATGTATATTTAATACCTGAATATATGCCAAAATTGAAAGGAGAAAAACCATTGGAATTCTCACTAAAAGTATCTAACTGAGCTTTAAACATGGGGTTTAAATTTAAAGACCATTTATTATTTAAAAAATAATTAAAATCAAAACCTAGATTCCCACTAAAGTTAATATTATTTAAATTGTTAGCACTACCCGAATTAGTAAAAAATTGAGAACTAAAATTAACTTCATTTTTATTTAAAAACAAAGAACTGAACCCAGCAACCACCTGTGTATTGAAATTTTTAACAGTTAAAAAATTATATTTCACTTCTATAGGGACTTCAATATAACCAAATATTTGATTCAAATCTCCATTTAAACTCGTTCTACTTATCAATGCACTGTTATCAAAATCTGAAGTTTGTACGGGAGCTGTATTAAAAGATAGAGAAACACCACTATTAAATGCAACAGGTGATGTGCTTTTAGAAATTGAAGAAACAGCTGTTACCTGATTGTTCACAAAACTCATTTCTTGCAAATGCACACCAGATTGAATGCTCCATTTTTTATTGATTTGGTAGCCTATTTGAAAACCATAAGAAAAAGAACTCTTACCTTTTGTGGAGTTTGATAAACTTCTATTTACAGGAGATGAATTTGAAAATGAATTAGAATTTAAAACTGCAAAAACAGGTGCAATAGACCATTTATGCTTTAAATGTTTAATAGAAAAAATACTATCCTTGTCTTTTATAAATTTATTTAAATCGACCTTCTTGTTAGGCAATTCTTTTTCTACAGCTACATTCTCTACTATTTTCTCTTTCTCTTCAGTAAAAACCTCCTTATTTTTATTTACATCTATCTTTTTATCGTTCACAGAAACTAACATCTCCTTAGCTGTATTATTAGCTAACAAAGTTTTTTCCACAACGTTTTTATCACGAACGAACTTCTTTTGAAAACGAGGTTTTTCTATATCCTTTTTTATATTTTCTTTCGTTTTTTTATTTGCAACTAGTATCTTTTCTTCAATTTTTGTATTTTGAATAAGTGAATCTATTTTTGGCAGGTCATTTTTTTCTACTTCATTTTCGGTACTCTCTGTTACAATCGTTTTAGAATCGATTTTCATAAAATCTGTTTCGTTTGTAGAGACAGGAAAGAGTAACATTCCTAAAAGTAACATCGCTGCTGCTCCACCTGCAAACCACCAAAGAGGTACTACCCTTCTTTTCTTCTTTTTAAGCTTAGATTCTATATTGCCCCAAACTTTTTTATCTGGAGTTACCTCCAAATTTTTAAGCTGATCTTGAAACAATTTATCTAAATTCTTATTCTTCATTAGTTAATCATTTACTGTTGTTTTTTGATGCATTTCTAATTGATCTTTCAAAATTTTTCTTGCTCTAGACAGGTTCGATTTTGATGTTCCAACAGAAATCCCTAACATTTCTGCAATATCTTTATGAGCATAATCGTCTAAAACATATAAATTAAAAACCAGTCTGTATTGATCTGGTAATTGCTGAATAAAACCCAACAACACATCCACATTAAAAGCAGTATCTTCTATATTAAACTCTTCTTCTGTTTCTAATTCATCAGAAAAATCACTTACATTTTTCAAAGGAGACTTTACTCTATATTTTTGCAAAACAGTATTTACAGTTACACGTTTTAACCAACCTTCAAAAGAACCTTTATGGTTATATTGTTTTATTTTTTCGAAAATAATCATAAAACTATCTTGTAAATTATCTTCTGCATCTTGATAATTACTCGAATATTTTAAACAAACTGCAAACAGCTTATCAGCATAAAGCTGATAAACTGTTGATTGTGCTGCCATTTTCTGCTTACAGCATTCTTGTATGAGTTCTTCTAGTTTGATGGTACTAATTTACAGGAACTATTACTTCCTCAAAAATATTTTCGCCCTCACTATCAGTTCCTTTAAAGAACTTAAAAATATAGTCTTCTGTTTGAGACGCTGTAACAACAAACTTCTTTTCTTCTTGTACAATTTCTTCTGTACATTCTTCATCTAATAAAACCATTGCCGTTACTGCAACAGTTCTCGTAGAATCTTTAGTCTCATAATAAATTTGTTCAAAAGAATAACAATCGTTTGGGAAAGAATATTTTATAGTGATAGTATCGGACTCTCCAAATGTAAAACTGTCTGGAGTAATCGCTTCATCTATTGCCATAAACTCAAATTTATAATTTGGTACATCATCGTGGTTTAAACAAGAAGCAAAGACAAATAATGCTAATAAAAGTAAACTAATTTTTTTCATTTTTTTAATGTGTTAAGTTAATATTTAAGTGTTGGTAATCCGTTTTCACATTCAACAGAAACAGGAACACTTGCTATAGAACAATCTGAAATTATGCCCCATTTAACGTTAAATGTTTTTTCTGCTTGTGTGTATGTTTCTATTTTATTTAAAAAATCATTTGTATCTATTTTAGATGAGTAGGCTATATATCCTTGCGAACCTCCACAAGCTTTTGAACCGTAAGTGGTAAACAACCAATTTGTAGCGTCTGAGCAAGAAATACTGCTAGACAACTCTTGAATTTCATTAAATAAATCCATTAAACTTCTATGTTCAGTTTCTTTAGCTGTCAATTCTCTTTTTACAACCAATTCCTGTCCTGTGAGTTCAACAATTCTCCATGCATAATTTGTAGGATAGCTTTCTGTAGAAATGCTAACTAGTGTACTTTCTTGCTCAAAAGTTCCTTCAATATTAAAAAAAGATAAAGGCGGTGTACCACACCAACCAGAAGTACGTTCTATAAAATCACCACTTTTATTAAATGAAATTCCGTATGCATCACTTGGTAAAGAGTTACCTCTTTTAAACGTAGTCATTTCACCTTCGTAAACAGGATCTAACCAAGTACCTATTAATAAATTATTAGAATCTATTATTACCTCATTGTCTTCGCAAGAAAACAATGAAACTAGAAAAAGGAAAACAATTATTTTTTTTATCATTTTTAGTTTTTTTTAAGCCAATCCATTATCCTCAATTTTTAAGCCTGATAAATATTCATTAAAACCAACATCATTATTGGTCTATTAGATAATTTCTGCTGTTTTAGAACACTTCGAAAATGCTTGAATGGTAATGAAAAGCTGTTTTTTCAGTTTCATTCTGGTAAATTTTTTGATATTTTTTCAACCTTAGATATTACTTTTATCAGCGTATATTCTTTTGATGATGCATCTTGTGGCGGATTTTCTATATTCTTTTCAGAAATTAGAACTTCATATTCAAAACCTTCTTCATAATTAAAACCAGTAATAGAAGAGTAAAAGTATCCCCAATCTTCTGCTCCTTCTTCTTTAGTTAACAAACATTTTTGAGGGGCTACACCAACACAATTTACTTTTGCTGAAGCAATCATTATTGTTTTTTCATTTATATGAAGGTTATTTTTCTCACAAGAAATAATCAACATAAAAACGACTAAAATGATACTTTTTAACTTCATTATTTGGCTCTTTTATTATAAGATGCAAAAACTTATAAAAGGTTGCGTTAAATAATTCTATTTTTGTAGCATAAAGTTTTTTAGCAAAGATTCTTTATGTAAATCCCCATTTTAGTAAATCTATTTTACAACAAACAAGGGAATAATAATTATAAGAACTACAACAAAAGTGTTGTGGGCATTTTTTCGAATTTATGCAAAACAATATTTTTAACATCCAAAACCAAGAAGATTTTAAGCAAGCTGCTTTAGCTGTTTTTAAACATCAATTTAAAAACAATAAAGTATATCGTTCTTTTTGTGATTTATTATACATTCATCCTTCAGATGTTACTAAGGTTGAAGAAATTCCGTTTTTACCTATTCAGTTTTTTAAGAGTAGAGAAGTACTTTCTTCTACAGAAGAGATTCAAGAAACTTTTACTAGTTCTGGCACAACAGGTAGCATTACAAGCAAGCATTTTGTAACAGATATTAACCTCTACAAAGAAAGTTACTTAAAAGGATTTGCACATTTTTATGGCAACATAGAAGACTATGTTGTGTTGGCTTTATTGCCAAATTATTTAGAAAGAAATGGTTCTTCTTTGGTGTATATGGTTGATGATTTAATTCAGAAATCTAATAATACTGAAAGTGGATTTTATTTAGATAACATTGAAGAATTAGCAAAAAAACTAGTAGAATTAGACAAAAAAGGACAAAAAACGCTCTTAATCGGAGTTTCTTTTGCTTTGTTAGATTTGATAGAAATGCAACAATTCAACCTAAAAAATACCATTATCATGGAAACTGGTGGTATGAAAGGACGAAGAAGAGAATTGATTAGAGCTGAATTGCATCAGCTTTTACAAAGCGGATTTGGAGTTTCTGAAATTCACTCAGAATACGGAATGACAGAATTATTAAGTCAAGGATATTCTAACGGAAACGGTGTTTTTGACACACCACCCTGGATGAAAATTTTAACAAGAGATACAGAAGATGCTTTAACCATACAACAAGTAGAAAAAACAGGCGGCATTAATGTAATTGATTTAGCCAATTATAATTCTTGTGCTTTTATTGCTACACAAGATTTAGGCAAAGTACACCAAAACGGTACTTTCGAAATCATTGGTCGTTTTGATAACTCAGACATTAGAGGTTGTAATTTAATGGTCTTATAAAGAAATTAAAGATGAAGTTTAAATTAATTGAAGATTTTAAAGAGTTTGCTGTAAAAGGTAACATGATAGATATTGCTATTGGGGTTATTATTGGCGCTGCCTTTAATAAAGTTATAAGCGTATTGGTAAAAGAGGTTTTTATGCCTCCTTTGTCTTTTATGACCCAAGGTGCAAAATGGGAAAACAAGAAAATTATTCTAAGAGAAGCGGTACTTGTTAAAGAAAAAATTACAGTTGATGAAATTGCCATTGGTTATGGTAAATTATTTGAAGCTAGTATCGATTTTCTAATCATTGCTTTTACCGTTTTTATCATTGTAAAAGCAATGAATGCAATGAAAAAGAAAGCAGACGACCCAAAAAACAAAGCGGTGGTGACTCCTAAAAATATTGAGTTAATGCACAAAACCAACGAGCTTTTAGAAAAACAAAATGAATACTTACAGAAACTTTTAGCAGAAAAAAAATAACGATACATACGTTTTGTAAATTTTGTTTTTAAATTACGACTGATTTGTTATCAGCTAATTAAACACAAAACGTAATGAATACTAAAACAACCCTTTTATACCTAGTCCTTTTTTCTTTTATAGGATGCCAATCCGGTCAAACCAAAACAGCACCTCAAGCAACTACAAAAAAAGAAAACACTCCTATTCCAAAAAGTGAACAATTTAATCAGTATTGGTATTCTGGAAAAGCAGAATTAAGCAGCTACACCTTAAAACAGGCTAGATATGGCGAAATACGAGACGGAGAAGTTGTTTTGGTTTTTGTTACAGAACCTTTTTCTGTTAGTAAACAAGTAAAATTAGACAATCCGCAAAAAGCAGGAACTGACAACGTTTCTGTTATGAAATTGAATCATGTTCGTAAATTTAATACCGGTATTTACGATTATTCTATTGTCACCTCTACTTTTACACCTATTGATACTCAAAACTATCCTTTTACTTTAAAAGCTTCCACAAGTATACAAGAATGGTGCGGACATACTTTTACGCAATTAAACCTTGCTGATGACAAATACAATTTTAAACAATTCTCTTATTTTGAAGCTGACGGAGACGAAGAGAAAACAATTAATGCTACCTTTTTAGAAGAAGCATTGTTTACTAAAATTCGTATTGCAAAAGGTCAATTACCAGAAGGAGAAATCAATTTGATTCCTTCTACTATTTACAGTCGTTTTAACTACAAAAAAATGGACGTAGAGAAAGCTGAAATTAGTAAAACAACATCAGAAAAAACACTTACTTATAAGATAAAGTATCTAAATATTAATAGAACTCTTACCATTGATGTAGAAAAAGAGTTTCCGTACAAAATTTTAGGTTTTACAGAATTTGATGGAACTGGTTTAACCACAACAGCGAAACTAAAGGCAACTAGTAATGAGCCTTATTGGGAACAAAAAAAATTATCAGATCAAGATAAAAGAAAAGCACTTAAATTAAAATACGAATAGATTTTTTTTAAAATTTCTACTATTATTTCTTTGCTAGATAGTTACGCATTTCTCAAAAAAAACAGCTAACTTCGTTTAACTTCATGATAAAATGAAATTGAACTGAACTTGATTCCGTATTAAAACTCACCTTATCATTTTAGTTTTAAAAAACGAAAATTATGAAAACTCTTTTTATCTCTATTTTATTCATTTCGCTTGGACTTTCAATGAATGCACAAGGCGAAGAAAACAAACAATCAGAGCATAATAAAAAGAACGTAATTGCGTCGGAGAGAACAGTAATTGTCTTAATAAATAATGAAATAATTGGAAATCCATCTATTTTAAAAAACATCCCTCAAGAAAATTTAGCAACTGCTGATTTTTCAGAAGATGCTAAATTAGGTTCAAAAAAAATATTTTCGGCTGAATTGATGAGACAAGAACTACTGAACCCTGAATTAAAAAATGGGGGAATCATAAAATTAGAAACAGCATTAAAATTTAATATTAAAACTCAGAAAGATTTAAATACTTTTTTTGGATTAAAAGAATCAAACGACATTTTTGTAAATGGATACTTATTAAATAAAAAGTATGCTATTATTAATGAATGTATAAGAGAAATTCAGTTAATAAAAGAGGGGAATCTGTTTTTAAAGGATAAAGTATTAAACATAATAATCTGATGAAATATTTTTCAACACAGTTTATAAAAAATTACTTGCTTAACTAAATCTATGTTTGTTGCTCGTTTGCTAACTTCTAATTTCCCTTCAGAAAATCTTCTTACATAAACACAACTTACCATATACATTAAAGTTAAACAAACCTTTTTCAAAAAAACACCCTTGACTTTCTAAAAAAAATAAACTAACTTCGTTTAACTTCTGATTTAAAACATTAAAACGCTCGATATCAATATAGTTATATGCTATTTTAAAACGAAAAACACATAAAATGTAAAAAAACAAGTAACTTGCTCAAGTTCTTTTAAAGAAAGGACATCTAAAAAAATAATATGTATAATTAAAAAATAAACTTATGAAAAGTAAACTAATATCAATGCACTTTATTACCTCGTTCTTAACATTATTTGTGATATCTTTAGGTATGGTATCTTGTAGTTCTGATGATGACTCGGATACAGATGAGGAAACTGACACTTCAGAATGTGTTCAACAAGAATTGGCAGAAGGAAGTGGAGTTTGTGATACTGAATTAGATCTTACACCCTCTGTAACAATTAGTATTAATGGATCTGATAGAGTTATCACATCTAATAGTATTCCTGATCATTTAGTAGGGACCTTCATTAATGCAGATATTACCGAACAGAATGAAACTTATACAATAACAACAGATCCTTTACTTACAGGAAATTTAACTTCGCTAGAGGGCGATAATGGTCCTGAATATATTTTTGGTATCTTGTTAGACGGTGTAGAATTAGACCCTATTGCAGCTGAACCTTGGCCACATAGTGATCTTGGAGTTATGGATCCTGATGTAAATTGGGATTGGAATTTAGAAGCATTAAATGTTCCTATAGGTTTAGACTGTAACTACTCACATGTTCAACCTACTGGTAAATATCATCATCATGGTACACCAACATTATATGATTTAGTTGCAGATGCAGACGGAACTGAGATGGTACAAGTTGGATGGGCAGCTGATGGATATCCTATTTATTATAAATACGCATATACTGATGCTGATGATAGTAGCTCTGCTGTTATAGAAATGACCTCAAGTTATGAATTGTTAACAGGCGATAGACCTGGAGATGGTGAATCGGCACCTTGTTCTGAGTACAATGGTGCATATTCTGCAGATTACGAGTATGTTGATGGGCTTGGAACTCTTGATGAGGCTAATGGAAGAACTGGTGTAACTCCTGAGTTTCCTGATGGTACATTTTATTATATATTGACTGATGGTGATTCTTTTCCAAGTATCCCAAGATACTTTAGAGGAACACCTTCTGATGACTTCCAACAAGGGCCAGGGAATTAAAAAAAATCTTAAAAAACGAATCAAATATGTATAAATTATATTTATCATGTTTATTCTTTATCATGTGTATACCTTTTACGTATGCACATGATTCTGATATAGCTTATTTTGATATTACAACAGAAGGTACTCAAACTATAATTCATGCTGAATTTTCATGGAGTATTCGAAATGCCTTAATTGCATTCGATTCTAATTATAATAATGCTAAAACAATAGAAGATATTAATGACATATTTTTACGTTACACCAAAGAGAAGTTAAAAATTTTTGACACAAAAGACAAACAATTACATTTATTAAAAGTTATTCTTGAAAAGAATAATGAAGAACATAACCATGCCACACGTTACACATTAATATTCGAGGGTTCAGATATTAGTAAAGTTTCAAACACCATGATGTTTGAACAGAGTAACTCTCAAAAAAATTATCATTGGTACTTAAACAAAGACGGAAAAAAGGAAGAAGCAATTACAGACAAGACTACTTCATCTTTTAATATCACCACAGAAACTAGTAGTTATTTAAAATATTATTTAATTGTTGGCGCAATACTGTTGTTAGGTTTTCTGATTTTTTCTTTTAAAAGAAAGACAAGGTAAATTGTAATAAAATAGAATTTGTGCTAATTATAGTAAAAGATTCTATTAATTTTTAAGAGCCAAATTAGATTGAAAGTTGTACTTGTGGAAAAAAATTATGTTATGATATCTGTGAAATTGAATAAACTACTGATTAAACAGCATATAACACAGTGTATAATTAATTGCTTTGTTCTTCACTACTTGCGAATATTCCTGCGGAATATTCACGGGTTCGTAAAAGTTTGCTAACTTAGTTGCTTAACCACGCACAAACACGTTAAACGAATCTCATAAAAAAAGGCGAAAAATTTAAAATTTTTCGCCTTTTTTATTATAAAATATCATCACTGTATTTATTCATTCTTCAAAGCATTCCAACCTTGAGCTTTCAACTCAATTTCTTGGCTAGCTCTTGTAACCAAGTTCAATCCTTGGTTTTCTGCAGTAATATGACCAATAATAGAAAAATGAGGATTTCCTTTTATTTTATCAAAATCTGCAATTGGCACAGTAAATAACAATTCGTAATCTTCACCACCACTTAAAGCAACCATGGTAGAATCTAACTCAAACTCTTCACAAGCAGAAATTACTTGCGGGTCTAATGGCAATTTATCTTCGTATATTTTACAACCTACTTTACTCTGCGTACAAATATGAAAAAGTTCCGATGAAAGTCCATCAGAAATATCAATCATAGAAGTTGGTTTAATTTCCATTTCTTTTAATAAACCAGGAATATCTTTACGAGCTTCTGGCTTTAACTGACGCTGAATTAAGTATGTGTAATTATCTAAATCTGGCTGATTATTTGGATCAACTTTAAAAACCTGTTTTTCTCTTTCTAAAACTTGTAATCCTAAATAAGCAGCACCTAAATCTCCAGAAACCACAATTAAATCGGTTTCTTTAGCGCCATCTCTATAGACAACGTCTTCTTTTTCTGCTTTACCAATTGCGGTAACAGAAATTAAGATTCCTTTGGTAGATGAAGTAGTGTCTCCACCAACTAAATCTACATTATAGCTTTCACAAGCCAACTGAATTCCGGCATACAATTCTTCAATTGCTTCTAGCGGAAACCTATTCGAAACCGCAATAGAAACCGTAATCTGTTCTGCAACTCCATTCATCGCATACACATCAGATAAATTTACCATTACAGCCTTATATCCTAAATGCTTTAATGGCATATAACTTAAATCGAAATGCACCCCTTCTATCAACAAATCAGTAGTAACCAAAGTTTGTTTATCCGAAACATCTAAAACCGCAGCATCATCTCCAATAGCTTTTATCGTAGATGAATTTTGCACTTTAAAATATTGTGTAATATGATTGATCAAACCAAACTCACCTAGTTCGGCCAACGACGTCTTTTGTGTATTTTTATCTTCTAACATGTTGCAAAGATAGGTACATTCTAAAAAATGACAGAATTACTTTAACACCTATATTTTTTATTTTAGATTTTAAACAGTACTTTTAAATTCTAAGCCTAAGAATTATGATTCGTTTTAGTATTGTTTGCTTTTTTATTCTACTCCATATTTCAAATATAACTGCTCAAGAAATCATAGAAATTGCAGAATCTGAAGCAAAATCGGCTGCTACAAAAATTCATTTTAAGGCAAATCCTAATACTTCAAATTACGATATTACCTACCATAAACTAGAGTTTTCTGTAGATCCTGCTGTGGCAGCTATTTCTGGTAAAGTAACCACTACTTTTACCGCTTTAAACAATTTATCTACCGTTACTTTTGATTTAGATGATACTATGACGGTGACTTCGATAACTCAAAACGGAAATGCAGTAACCTTTTCTCAAAACTCAAATGACGAATTGGTAATTACGCTTCAAGCGACTTTAAACCAAGGAAACTCAACATCAGTTATAATAGATTACAATGGAAATCCAACAAGTAACGGTTTTGGCTCTTTTGAAGTAAACACACACGGAACAGCAAATACTCCGGTACTTTGGACACTTTCTGAACCTTATGGCGCTTTAGGTTGGTGGCCTTGTAAGCAAGATTTGAATGATAAAATTGATACGATTGACGTATATATCACTGCTCCTGAACAATATGTTTCCGTTTCCAACGGATTAGAGCAGAGCACAACGACTAATTTAGGCTTTAAAACCACACATTTTAAACACGAATATCCTATTCCCGCTTATTTAATTGCCATTGCAGTGACCGATTATGAAACCTATTCGCATGATGTTTCTCACAATGATAATAATTTTCCGATTGTAAATTATGTGTATCCAGAAAGTTTAACCTCAGCTCAAAACAGCACTTTAGTCACGGTTGATATTATGGAACATTTTATTGATTTGTTTGGTGATTATCCTTATAAAAATGAAAAATACGGTCACGCCCAGTTTGGTTGGGGCGGCGGAATGGAGCACACAACCGTTTCTTTTATGGGAAATTTTAACCGTGGATTAATTGCGCATGAATTAGCGCACCAATGGTTTGGAAATAAAGTTACCTGCGGAAGCTGGAAAGATATTTGGCTAAATGAAGGTTTTGCTACTTATTTATCTGGTTTAACCATAGAACACTTAGATGGAGATGCTTCTTTTAAAAGTTGGAGAAATTCTACAATTAGCTCTGTAACCTCATCTACAAATGGTGCTGTGTACCTTACGGATGCAGATACCACAAGCGTTGGCAGAATATTTAATAGTAGATTATCTTATAATAAAGGCGCAATGGTTTTACACATGTTGCGTAAAAAATTGAGAGATACTCACTTTTTTGAGGCTTTAAAAAACTACATTTCAGACCCAAATTTGGCATATCATTATGCGAAAACTCCAGATTTAATAGCACATTTAGAAACTGCAAGTGGCTTAGATTTAGATGAGTTTTTTAACGATTGGATTTACAATCAAGGGTATCCAACTTACCATCTAAACTGGCATCAACCAACAACAAACACCATAAATATAACATTGAATCAAACTCAGAGTGATCCTTCTGTTTCTTTTTTTGAAGCCAATGTTCTCGTTCGTTTAAACGGAACAAACGGAGAAGTTTTAGATATCATTTTAAACAACACCACAAACGGACAAACTTTTGTAGAAAACGTTACTTTCACAGTAAATTCAATAGATTTTGATCCAGATGCTGATTTAATTTCTAAAAACAACAATGTTACTTTAGGTATTGAAAACAATCTTTTTGTATCTAAAAATATTTCTTTATTTCCGAATCCTGTAAATGATATTTTAACTATTGAAACCTCAAAAAATATCACGTTCAAAAATGTGATTCTCTATAACACACTTGGTAAAGAAATTCTTACTTCTGATAAAAAACAAATCAATCTTAGTTTACTAAGTGATGGTATTTATTTTATTAAAGTTTTTACGGATACAGGAAACTTGTATAAAAAAATTATTAAAGAGTAACTTTTTGATTAAAGTGCTCTCTATACAAAATTTCTGAAAAAGAAATTCCACTCGAACTGATAGCTTATATTTTTTAAAGATTTGTTAAGCGGAAAGGGTAAAATACAGTTTTATCATTTCTATAATAGGAAAAATCTCATAACAGTGTTACCACAACAACAACAACAACCAAACTATATGTGATTTCTCCCAAAAAGGTCGAAATGACAAAACTGGATGGAAACAAAACTGAACGCAAAAAACACAAAGCTTGTCACTTCGAAATATTGAGAAGTCTCATAACAGTGGTACCACAAAATTGTATCTAGATGTTTTTCTTTTTTTTAAATAAAATTAGTACCCAACCTTTTTAAAGCCTTTCACCCGTTTATAAATTAGTTTTTCTATTTTTACCGATATAAAAAATTCATCTTTTGATTTCTATAACAACATCAGAAAATAAAAAAGTCTATTTTGCTTCCGACCAACATTTTGGAGCACCAACTCCAGAAGCTAGTTTTCCTCGAGAAAAAAAGTTTGTAGCTTGGTTAGACGAAGTTAAAAAAGACGCCGAAGCCATTTTTTTATTAGGAGATTTATTCGATTTTTGGTTCGAATACAAAACCGTAGTTCCTAAAGGATTTGTGCGAGTTCTAGGGAAATTAGCAGAAATAAAAGATTCTGGAATTCCAATTTACTTTTTTATCGGAAATCATGATTTATGGATGAACGATTATTTCCAAAAAGAACTGAATATCCCCGTTTATAATGAACCACAAGAGTTTTTAATCAACAATAAAAAGTTTTTAATTGGTCATGGAGATGGTTTAGGTCCTGGAGATCATGGGTACAAACGCATGAAAAAAGTATTTACATTTCCATTATTCAAATGGATGTTTAGATGGTTGCATCCAGATATTGGTGTACGTTTAGGGCATTATATGTCTGTAAAAAACAAGTTGATTTCTGGTGATGATGATGCAAAATATTTAGGTGATGAAAACGAGTGGTTGGTATTGTATTGCAAAGAAAAACTAACCCAACAACATTACGATTATTTTGTTTTTGGACACCGACACCTTCCTTTAGAAATAGAGCTACAAGAAAACAGTAAATATGTAAACCTTGGAGACTGGATTCAGTATTTTACTTATGGTGAGTTTGATAAAGATTTTAAATTATTAAAAGCATAAAAATAAATCTTCACTGATTTAGTTTAAATACTTTTATAAAATAATAAACATAAAAAAAGCGGCAAGTTGCCGCTTTTTAAATATAAAAATAATTCATTTATTTTAAGTTAAAACTTACTCTTGCAAATAGAAATCTACCGCCAATACCAAATTGTTGTGCTCTTCTAGACCAATCGAAACGACCATCACTTCTGTTACCAAAAGAAGCTTCTGCCATATCTGGATAAATATCAAACAAGTTATTAGCACCAATTGTTAACGTTAAAGCATCTGTAGCTTTATATCCCAAGGATAAATCTGTAACCACCTTAGAACTGAATACCTGTTGGTTTGCAACCACTGTTGTAGCCTCTGTTACTTCACCAAAATATACATTTCGTAAAAAGATATTAAATTTACCTGTTGTAAAACTATTTGTTAAATTTAACTTCGTTCTTGGCACTGCTTCTTCTAAATACACTCTACTATCTTCAGGAAAATAAGTACTTACTAAGCCTGCATTTTCTAAAACCGTAGATGCATTAATATCTCCTACTTGTTCTGTTTTAGATAAAGTTGCAGATAAATCTGTTTTTAATCTAGAATTAGCTCCAATATCTGCTTTATGCGTAATTACAAAATCTACTCCTTTAGATTGTGTATCTATTGCATTTGCGAAGAAAGACGCTGCAGAAGCATTTGCTTGTGCTAATAAATTATCTAATTCTGTGCCAGTACCAGGACCTGCAAACTGACCTGTATAAACCACTCTGTCATCAATATTAACAACATAACCATCTAAAGTTAAAGTAATATTAGCTTCTGGTAATTTTGCAGTAAAACCTGCACTAAAACTGGTAGAAGTCTCTTCTTTTAACTGAGGAATACCTAATAATTGAGCTGCTCTACTATCATTAGAAAAAGTACCTACTTCTTGTGGATCTCCATTCTGATCAAAAATAGTTGACGTAGAATTAAAATTTAATTGATGTAAAGAAGGTGCTCTAAAACCAGTATTAAAAGAAGCTCTAATTCTAAAATTATCCGAAGCTTTAATTAAAGTTGCTAATTTAAAATTTATGGTAGAACCAAAATCCGAATAATCTTCAAAACGTGTTGCGAAATTTAACGAAATAGCATCAGAAAAATCTGCATCTAAATCTAAATAACCAGCAATACTACTTCTACCTCTAGACAACTCATTACTAGGACTAAAACCTGGAAAAACTTGCGAACCACCTGGTCTTGCTGCATCAAAAAAGTCTAATAAAGGCGTTTGAGATGATAAGGTAATTGCCTCACCTACTGCTGTATACTGAGTATAAGAAGCTTCTTCTCCGGCAGTAATTTCATAATTTTCTAAACGATATTCTGCACCAAAAGCGACACCTAAACCTTGAAAAGTGTTTTTATAAAACTTATTTAAATCTAAGTTTACGGTATTTTGAGCAAAAGCAAAACCACCAGCATCAAAAACTGTTGGAGAAGCATTTCCTTGAGATGCATTAAATGTATTACCAATCATATAATCGAAAGCATTTCTACCATATGTATTTGAAAAATCTACATTCCATTCTCCAATCTTACCTTTAATTCCCACTGCTAAAGATTTGTCTGAAATAGTAGAATTAATTTCTGGTAAAAAACCATTAATGTAAGCAGGTGTGTATGTTCTACTTTGGTTTGGCAATCTATAAAAACCCGCAGAATTACCATCTCTAGACCCTAAACCAGCAAAGGAATATAATTCTGTACCATTATCATCTAGAGGTAATTTAAAGTTGGCAAAAAATCTACCTCCACGTACTTTAGACTGCCCAACTCTCATGTTAAAGTCTTTACTTTCTAAACCTCTTGCTGCTAATTCTGCAGTTGTATTATCTCCTGATAAAATACCTTGTAATTGTGTCTTTGTGGTAGCTCCATTTAAATTAATACCAGCCTGATTTGCATATTGTATAACATCACTAACATCATTATCTAATAATTTGGTTAAATCATAACCATCATCATTTGCAAATCTTTCAACGGTATTATATAAATTAAAGATTGTTCCTTCCCAATCTTTCATTCTGTTGTAAGCTTCTCTTACATCAAAATCTCCTGTAAAGTTAATGAACCCACCTTTATCACCAATTGGCAATCCATAGTTTGCACTAATATTGGTAGTTTGTCCGTCTACACCTCCCGTTTGTCCATTGGCATTTTTACTAAAATTAGCACCAGTAGTTACTACTAAAGCTAATTCATTTACGCTTTCATTTAAAACGATGTTAATAACACCCGCAATAGCATCAGAACCATATTGTGCCGCTGCTCCATCACGTAAAACTTCAATTCGTTTTATAGATGCTGCAGGTATGGCGTTTAAATCTGTACCAACAGAACCTCTACCAAAAGTTCCATTAATATTTATTAGAGAAGAAGTATGCCTTCTTTTACCATTTATTAATACCAAAACCTGATCTGGTCCTAAACCTCTTAAAGATGCTGGATCTATATGATCTGTACCATCAGAAATTGTTTGTGTATTAGACGTAAATGACGGAGCTACAAAATTTAAAATCTGATTTAAATTTACTTGTGGAGAAGATGCAGCCAACTCTTTCATATCTACAATATCTATTGGAACCGGAGAATCTATAGCAGTTCTATTAGGGTTTCTAGAACCTATTACAACAACTTCTTCTAAAGAATTATCTTCATTTACCAAAATTGTTAAATAAGAGGTATTTGTAACATTTACCTCTTTAGAAGCATATCCCATAGAGGAAACTACCAATTTAATAGGTAAACTTTCTACAGTAACAGAAAACTCTCCATTAATATCTGTAACCGATCCGTTGGTTGTTCCTTTTTCAATAACATTTACATATGGCAAACCACCACCAGATGAATCTGTAACTTTACCCTTTATAGTTTGTGCTACCATAGCCAAAGGCAACATAAATAACAAAGTGATCACTACGTTTTTTAATAAGTAATTTTCTTTCATATTAAAGTATTTTTAAAGTTATTATCTCTAAATATCGCCTTTTTAAACTAAAAATCCAATATTTTAACAATTTCTTTATACTATAACTCTTTTTATAAATTAAAAAAATAGACATCTTTAACCTTCTTTTAACAACAATAATTTTGTTATTATTGTAGCTTTGTTCCTGTAAAAAATAACACCTAACACAATATTACAATGGATGTAGATGTAAGAGCTATTAATGAAAAAATAGAAAGAGAAAGTGCCTTTATAGACATTCTTACTTTAGAAATGAATAAAGTAATTGTTGGCCAAAAACAAATGATAGAAAGTTTGTTAATTGGATTGATTGGAAACGGTCATATTTTGCTAGAAGGGGTTCCTGGATTGGCAAAAACCTTAGCAATTAATACATTGTCTAAAGCGGTACAAGCCTCTTTTAGTAGAGTTCAGTTTACACCAGATTTATTACCTGCAGATGTTGTTGGAACCATGATTTACAACATGAAAGAAAACAATTTTGAGATCAAAAAAGGTCCAATTTTCGCAAATTTTGTGTTAGCAGATGAGATTAACAGAGCACCTGCAAAAGTGCAATCTGCTTTGTTAGAAGCAATGCAAGAGCGCCAAATTACTATTGGAGACACTACTTTTAAGTTAGACGAACCTTTCTTAGTAATGGCAACTCAAAACCCTGTAGAACAAGAAGGAACATATCCTTTACCAGAAGCACAAGTAGATCGTTTTATGCTAAAGGTTGTTATTGACTACCCAAAATTACAAGACGAACAAATTATTATGCGTCAGAATTTATCTGGCGGATTTTCTAAAGTAAATCCTGTAGTTTCTGTAGAACAAATTATTAGAGCAAGAGAAGTGGCTAATGAAGTGTATATGGATGAAAAAATTGAGAAATACATTCTTGATATCATCTTTGCAACGCGTTATCCAGAAAAATATAATTTACCGCAATTAAAAGATTTAATTAGTTTCGGAGCATCCCCAAGGGGAAGTATCAACCTTGCTAAAGCAGCAAAATGTTATGCTTTTATCAAAAGAAGAGGGTATGTAATACCAGAAGATGTTAGAGCAGTTGTTTTTGATATTTTACGTCACAGAATAGGAATTACCTATGAAGCAGAAGCAGAAAATGTAACCTCTGTAGACATTATCAATTCAATTATTAATGAGATTGAAGTACCATAGATAGTTGGCAGTAAAAACAGTTGCAGTTGGCAGTTGCTTACTCATGTTTAAAAAAACCGATTCAATTACACGCTTCAACAATTAAACAATTACACGTTGCAAACTAAGGAGATACTTAAAAAAGTTCGTAAAATAGAAATTAAGACAAAGCGTTTGTCTAATGATATTTTTGGAGGTGAATACCATTCATCTTTCAAAGGACGCGGTATGACTTTTTCTGAAGTAAGACAATACCAATTTGGCGATGATGTTAGAGCAATCGACTGGAATGTTACTGCGCGTTACAATGAACCTTATATAAAAGTTTTTGAAGAAGAACGAGAGTTAACCATGATGCTTTTGGTAGATGTTTCTGGTTCTGAATTATTTGGAACATCAACGCAGTTTAAGAAAGATACCGTTACAGAAATTGCTGCAACATTGGCCTTTTCTGCCACTCAGAATAACGATAAAGTAGGTTTAATTTTATTTTCTGATGATGTAGAACTTTTTATTCCTCCTAAAAAAGGGAAAAGTCACGTTTTAAGAATCATTAGAGAACTAATAGAATTTAAACCAAAAAGTAAAAAAACCAATATTGCTGCCGCTTTAAAGTTTTTATCTAGTGTGATGAAAAAAAGAGCGATTGTTTTTATGTTGTCAGATTTTATGGATGATGATTATGAAAAAACATTAAAAATTGCGGCTAAAAAACACGATTTAACAGGAATAAGAGTTTTTGATAAACACGATGAAGAAATTCCTAATTTAGGAATGGTACCAATGTTAGACTCAGAAACTAGCGATGTACAATTAGTAAACACTGCATCAAAATCTGTAAGAACTAGCTACAAAGCAAATGCCTTACGTTTGTCTGATTATTATTTAAACATGTTTAAAAGGAGTGGCGCAGGTACTGTTAACACAAGAGTTGATGAAAACTACGTAAAAAAATTATTAGGTTATTTTAAACATAAAGGAAGATAGTAACGCAGTTACCCTTAAAAATGAAAAAACAACTATTCTACATACTACTATTCGTTTCAACCATAGGTTTTGCACAAGAATCAAAGGTAAAAGCAGAAATTGACACCACTAATATTAGAATTGGTGAACAATTCAATTTAAAAATTACTGTTGATGACACTCAGAATGTGATCATGCCCAAATTACAATTAAAAGGTTTAGAAATTATAGATTCTACTCAAGTAGACACTATAAAAAACTCCTTAATAAGAAAGTATATTTTAACTGGTTTTGATAGTGGTGCATTTTACATTCCGCAACAACAAATATTTGTAAAAAATCAAGCTTTTTTAACAGACTCTTTATTGGTAAATGTAGCCACCATAGCTATTGACACAACTAAAGTAAAAAAGTTTCCTATAAAATCTATTAAAAGTGAACCATATACTTTTGATGATTTTAAAGTATACATATATATACTTTTAGCAGCATTAGCTATTATCGGTTTCTGGATTTATTGGTTTGTCATCAGAAAAAGAAAAGAAGAAATAGAGGAAGATACTTATAAAGCAATGCCTCCTTATGACGAAGCTATTTTAAAGTTAAATGAATTAGACGAAAAATTATTGTGGCAAAACAATAAGGTAAAAGAATATTATTCTGAATTAACAGAAATTGTACGTGGTTATATAGAGCGAGAATTAAAAGTACCTGCTTTAGAAAAAACAACTGATGAGGTTTTAGATATGCTAAAAGACTTTAAAGATGCAGAAACCATACAAACATCAGAAGATACTATTAAAAAGTTAAGAGATTTGTTAAGAGAAGCTGATTTGGTGAAATTTGCAAAATCGAAACCTTTAGCTTTAGAAATAGAAGAAGATAGAAAAGATGCTCAGGATATTGTGAGTAATTTAAAACCTAAACCAATTATTGAAGAGAATGATGAATTGGAGTAATTTTGAGTTTCATAATCCGGAGTTTTTGTGGTTGCTAATTGTAATTCCACTAGTAGCAGTATGGCATTTTTTTATGCGCAAAAAAGATGCTGCAGTATTAACAATGCCAAGTATAAAGGGGTTTAAAACAGACTCGCTTTTATCAAAATTAAAACCACTTTTATATCTTTTAAGAATATTAGCTTTAGTAGCAATTATTGTTGCTTTAGCAAGACCGAGAAATGTTTCTGTCAGTAAAAAAACAAAAAGCAATAAAGGGATAGACATTGTAATGGCAATTGATGTTTCTGCAAGTATGTTGGCAAAAGACCTAAAACCTAACAGATTAGAAGCGCTTAAAAAAGTAGCCATAGATTTTGTAGATAGAAGACCAAACGATAGAATAGGAATTGTTGTGTATGCAGGAGAAAGCTTTACACAAACACCTATTACAAGCGACAAAGGGATTGTAAAACGAACCATTTCCGAACTTCAATGGGGACAATTAGAAGGCGGAACAGCTATTGGAATGGGATTAGGTTCTGCTGTAAACAGGTTAAAAGAAAGCACCGCAAAAAGTAAGGTTATTATCTTATTAACAGACGGTGTAAATAACACTGGTAACATAGACCCAAGAACAGCTACAGAACTTGCAAAAGAACTAGAAATTAAAACCTACACAATAGGATTAGGAACTAATGGAATGGCAGATTTTCCTTACAGTAAAGACCCTAGAACAGGAAAATTACAATTTAGAAAGTTGCCCGTAGAAATTGATGAAGATTTATTAAAAGAAATAGCTACAGAAACCCAAGGTAAATATTTTAGAGCTACAGATAATGAGTCTTTAAAAGAAATTTATGACGAAATTGACAAGCTTGAAAAAACGAAGATAGAAGAATTTAAGTATTACAATTATCAAGAAAAATATAGAATTTTTATCTTTTTAGGATTAGGATTCTTGTTGTTAGAATTTTTGTTGAGAAACACGTTATTTAAATCGTTTATTTAAAGCATGTTTAACTGTTGAATTGTTTAATCGTGTAAATGTAAAAAAGATGTATATATTTTCATTTGAAAAGCTGAAGGTTTGGCAAGAAGCTATAGATCTCTCTGTTGAAGTTTATAGTGTTACCAAAAACTTTCCTACTGATGAAAAATACGGAATTACAAGTCAATTAAAAAGAGCTTCAAATTCAATTTCAGCAAATATAGCAGAAGGCACATCTAGAATTACAAATAAAGACAAAGCACATTTTTCAACAATAGCATTTAGTTCAACTATGGAAGTTTTAAATCATATAATTTTATGTCATAAACTTCAATTTATAAACGAAGAAATTTATAATGACTTGCGTAAGAAAATTTACAAAATATCTAACATGTTAAATGCTCTACGCAAAGCACAGTTAAACAAATAAACAATTACACGATTACACATTAAAAACAATGTACAAAATAGAAGAACCCGTTTATTTTTCCCTGCTCATAATCATTCCAGCAATGATTGCTGTTTTCTTGTTGGTTTTATGGTGGAAAAAAAGAACACAAAAAAAATTTGCTGACTTAAATTTACTTCAAAATTTAGCTCCAAATTCATCCACTTTTAAATCTGTTTTAAAACTGGTATTTTTACTTTTAGGAATTACTTTTTTAGTAATTGCGTTAGTAAACCCTAAAATGGGAACCAAATTGCAAACCGTAAAAAGAGAAGGTGTAGATATTGTATTTGCCTTAGATGTTTCTAAAAGTATGCTGGCAGAAGATATTGCGCCAAACAGACTAGAAAAAGCAAAACAAATTATCTCTAAAACTATTGATAAATTAGGTTCTGATAGAGTTGGTATTATTATTTATGCAGGAAATGCATACCCGCTTTTACCAATAACCACAGATCATGCGGCTGCAAACATGTTTTTACAAAATGCGAATCCAGATATGGTTTCTAGTCAAGGTACAGACATCAATGGAGCTCTAGAATTAGCAAAAACTTATTATAATAATGACGAACAAACAAACCGTTTTTTAATTATTATTTCTGATGGTGAAGATCATCAAGAAGAAACAAAACAAGTAGCCCAAACATTAACCGAAGAGGGGGTAAAGATTTACACAATTGGTGTAGGTTTAGAAAATGGAAGTCCAATTCCTATACAAGTAAACGGTACTATGATTGGCTACAAAAAAGACAATAAAGGAGAAACTGTACTCACCAAACGCATGCCAGATGTTCTACAAGGCATTGCAGATGCTGCAAATGGCAGTTACATAGATGGTAACATTACAGAAAAACCCGTAACAGTGATTGCTGATATTATTGCTAATGCTGAAAAAAGCGAATTCGAAACAAAACAATTCTCCGATTATAAAGACCAATTTCAATGGTTTGTAGCTATCGGATTACTATTCTTATTGATAGATATTTTATTATTTGACAAGAAAACCAAATGGTTGCGAAAAGTAGATTTGTTTGATGAAGAAAAACAGAAGAAATAACGCCTTTATTCCTTCCGAGGTACGAGGAAATCTCTTAAAAATTACAACCTTTTTATAAAGTTACATTTTAGATGAGCTGATTAATAATTTTAATCAGCTCATTTATTTTATTTCATTTGTTAGAAAAAACTTTATCAATTACACAATAAAATCTTCCACTCATTAAATAAGGATACTTTTTACCCATAAAATGGGTAAATAATACACACTTAAAAATACTCAAAAAAGATAACCTGCTATAAACAAGCTACATACACTAATGGTACATATATTGATTTAATCTTGGTACAAAAAGTCCTAAACAAACACCATCATGAAATCAACAGCATTTAATTTAAAATTACAAAATAATAAATTCTCTATAGAAGACAGAAAAACTTCTCCAATTAACTTTAGAGCGGTTATTGTTCTTGTTAGTTCATTTGTTATAATGATTGGTGCCGCTTTTGCAGTTTATTTATTACAAGATGATTTTTCAAAATTTAATTTTGAAAGATTAAATAATAGTTTCGGAGCTGTATTTTTTAATCTTGCAGCTGTATTATTTATTTTTACATCCTTAACCTTTCTTTACGATGTATACTTATATTTTAAATACAAGCCTATTGAGTCTGTAAGTGATGAAGAATTGCCAACAGTTACCGTTATTGTGCCAGCATATAACGAAGGGAAGCAAGTTTGGGCTACCTTAAAAAGTTTAGCTAAAAGTGATTATCCTAAAGAAAAATTACAATTATTATCTATTGATGATGGTAGTAAAGATGATACTTGGGAGTGGATGAAAGAAGCTAAAAGAATTTTAGGAGATCAAGTAACCATTATGCAACAGCCTAAAAACATGGGGAAGCGTCATGCTTTATACCGTGGTTTTAATATGGGAACAGGAGAAATTTTTGTTACAGTAGATAGTGATTCAATCGTTAAGGAAGACACACTACGTAACCTAGTAAGCCCATTAGTTGTGGATGAAAAATGTGGAGCAGTGGCTGGTAATATTCAAGTACTGAATAATAAAAAAGCTTTATTACCAAAAATGCTAAATGTAAGTTTTGTAATGAGTTTCGAATTTAAACGTTCTGCTGAAAGTAGTTTAAATTCAGTATTATGTACTCCTGGTGCTTTAGCTGCTTATAGATCAAACGCTGTTTTTGCTTGTTTGCCAGAGTGGATAGATCAAAAATTTATGGGGAAAGCTTCTGATATTGGAGAAGACAGAGCATTAACTAACATGATATTAAAGCAAGGTTACAGCGTTTTATTTCAAAGAAATGCTTTTGCTTACACAAATGTACCAGAAGATTATAAAGGTTTATATAAGATGTTTATTAGATGGGGAAGAAGTAATGTTAGAGAAAACATTGCAATGTCTAAATTTGTATTTACAAACTTTAAAGAAGGAAACAAGTTCGGATCTAGATTATTATTTTTTACACAATCAATTAAAATGATTATGTCTTATCCTTTCTTAATATTTATGTTATATTTTATAATTGCACATCCAGCATTATTTATAAGCTCTACGTTATTAAGTATTTTAATAATATCTACTTTTCCAGTACTATTTTATGCAAAAAGATATGATTTTAAAGAAGCATTTTGGGCGTATTCATATAGCATACTATATACTTTTGGTTTGTTCTGGATTACTCCGTATGCCATTGCAACAGCAGGAAAAAGTGGTTGGTTAACTAGAGAAATAGCCGCTTAAGTAGCATAAAAACAACATATAAATAATTCTACCCCCTATTTTGTAGAATTATTAAGAAAACATCCAGGAGGCTCTTTTATAGAGCAAACTGGATGTTTTTATTTGTAGAAAATTAAACACAATATTTTTCATCACAAACCACTTCATTATACAATAAGTTCATTAAAAGCAACCTAAAACAATGAATATTAGGCTCCTTAAAAATAACAACTTATTAACAAAATTCTTTTTTTGAATACCTTACTTTTGTAATCATTACTTTTATGTAAAAAGATACAAATTATGAAAGAAGTTAAAGATAACATGAAGATCTTACAGTACATCCTTATCGTTTTCTTGATGCTATTTTCACCGAAAGAAATTTTAGCACAAAAAGACTCTATTGCCTTACAACGAGAAGCTAGAAAGTTGTTAAGACAAGGAAATGATTTATACAGTAAAAAGCAATTTACAGATGCTTCAGTTGCGTATCAGAAATCATTAGCAAATAATACAAAATACGATAAAGCATCATACAATTTAGGTAATGCTTTATATGAAAATAATAATTTTAAAGAAGCGGTACCACAATACGAATTAACCGCAGAAACTGCAAAAGATAAATTTACAAAAGCAGAAGCGTACCATAACATTGGTAATGCAATGATGGAGCAAAAACAATATCAACCTGCTGTAGATGCCTACAAAAATTCGTTAAGAAACAACCCTAATGATGATGAAACTCGTTATAATTTAGCCGTTGCTCAATCCTTACTAGAAAAGGAAAATCAGGATAATAAAGACGACAAAAACAAAGACAACAAGGATAAAAAAGATCAGGACAAGAAAGACAAAGACGATAAGAAAGAAGGAGACGACAAAGATAAAAATAAGGATAAAGACAAGGATCAAAAAGACCAAAAGGATAAGGACGGCAAGGGAGATGATGAAAAAGACAAGAATAAAGACCCTAAAAAAGATGAGAAAAAGGAACAAGAAAAGCCTAAGCCTCAACCAGGAAAAATGTCTCCAGAACAAGTAAAGCAATTGTTAGAAAGCTTAAATAACGAGGAAAAGAAAACTCAAAAGAAAATGAATGCTCAAAAAGCGAAAGGCAAAAAAGTAAAACAAGAAAAAGATTGGTAGAAATCTACCCTTAATCTTAATTGAAGCTAGCGTACATCATATTCTAAAAATTAGTTTGTTAAAAAAATAAGTACAAAATTGAATACCTATAAAATTAAAATAATAAATAAAACTCAAGAGTGGCTCTCACAAATGGGGAAAGTTAGAGGTGCCTTTATGCTTATATTTTGTTTAGTAACCACTTTTGTAGCTGCTCAAGAAGCTACCCTAACAGCAACTGTAAGTAAAAATAAATTGGCAGTAAACCAACGTTTACGAATTGAGTTTACCATTAATAAACAAGGTGGAGACAACTTTTCTCCCCCTAAGTTTACTAATTTTAAAGTAGTAGGAGGCCCAAGCCAATCTGTTAGTCAGTCTTGGGTAAATGGAAAAACAAGTTTTTCACAATCTTATACTTACGTTCTTCAACCAAATAAAAAGGGAGAATTAACTATTGGAGAAGCTAGTATTAAAATTTCTGGTAAAACCATAAAATCTGAAGCTATAAAAATTATAGTTTTAGATGCTGTAGATATTCCTAAAAACCCAAATGACCCAAATTATATTGCACAACAAAACATTCATTTAGTAGCAGAAATCTCTAAATCTAGACCTTATGTAGGAGAAGGTATTTATGTAGAATATAGACTGTATGTTAGCGAAAATGTTAGTGTGTACGATACTAATGTTACAGAAGCACCACAATATAATGGTTTTTGGAACCAAGCCATTAAAATAAGTAATTACCCTGTAAAAATGGGAAAATACAATGGCGAAGATTATAGATACATTGTACTTCAGAAAGCATTATTAATACCTACAAAAACAGGAAATCTAACAATAGACCCCATGAAAATGGATATTGTTATAGGCGTTCCTACAGGTAGAGCAGATTTTTTTGGAAATGTAATAACAAGAAATGTTCAAAAAGAATTTGCATCGGCTAAAAAAGTAATTAACCCAAGAAGTCTTCCTTTAGAAGGGAAACCAACAAACTTTACAGGTGCCGTTGGTGATTTTAATTTTGATGTTACTCTAAGTAAAGAGGTTTTAAAAGCAAACGAAAGCTCTCAAATTAAAGTGGCTGTTTCTGGTAAGGGAAATTTAAAGTTGTTTGAATTACCAGAGGTAACAACTCCTGTTGAGTTAGAAAAATATCAACCAGAAAGAAAAGAAAAGGTTCAGGTAAATTCTAGTGGAGTTTCTGGTGAAATATCAGATTTATATACCGTAGTTCCACAATATAAAGGAAAGTATAAAATACCGAATATTTCTTTCTCTTACTTTAACCCAAATGAACGAAAGTACCATACAATTACAACAGATGATTTCTTTGTAGATGTCTTAGAAGGAAAAGAATTAAAACCTGCAAGAGATACAAATGCTACGCAAAAACAAGATGTGGTTTCTACAGGTAATAATTTTAGATACATACAAACAAAAAGTAATTTAGAACTTGTAGACACAGAAGATTTCTTTAAGTCTAACTTGTTTTACATTTTGTTATTGTTGCCGTTAATAACAATTCCTATTGGTGTTTTTATTGCTAAAAAAGCAGAAGAAAGAAGTAATGACCTTATTGGAAATAAATTAAGAAAAGCAGAAAAATTAGCTAAAAAATATTTATCTGAAGCGCAAAAACAACTAGGTAAAAAAGAAGCTTTTTACGAAGCCTTAGAAAGAGCGTTACACAACTACCTAAAGGCAAAATTAGGTATTGAAACAGCAGATATTAGTAAAGAAAAAATTACAGAAATTTTAGAAAATAAAAAAGTTGAACCAACAACAATTATTCATTTTATAGAAGTTTTAAAACATTCTGATATGGCACGTTACTCACAGATAACAAATACAGAAATGGAAGCTGAATTTGAGCGTGCTAAACAAGTTATTGTTCAATTAGATAAACAATTATAACCTACTTCCTAAAAGGCTTAAAAACCTTTTAGGTGTATTTCAATATAGACTATTTCGAATGAAAAGAATATTTTTTTTATTGTTGATAATTGCCAATTCGGTTACTGCACAAAATGTAGATAGCTTATTTGTTTCTGCAAATAACTTATACAAAGATGGTAAATTTAGCGAGGCAATTGAATTCTACAAACAAATAGAAACTAAAGAATTAGTATCATCAGAATTGTATTACAATTTAGGTAATTCTTATTACAAGCTTAACAAAGTTGGACCAGCTATTTATTATTATGAAAAGGCGTTAATATTAGATCCTTTAAATGCTGATGTAAAAAACAACTTGGTTTTTGCACAACGTTTAGCATTAGATAATATAGAAGAATTGCCAAAAACTGTTTTACAAAAATTTAAAGCAAATTATTTACAAAAGTTATCTTACAACCAATGGGCAATAGTAGTTGTAGTATTTTCGATTTTAGGTAGCTTCTTATTTTTACTCTTTTATTTTGCTGATGGACCTACTAAAAAAAGGTTCTATTTTACAACAAGTATTATTAGCTTTATACTTCTTATTGCATCATTATTTATCACTTATAATCAATATAATTTTGCGCTTAACAATAAAGAAGCTATCGTTTTTGCAGAAGAAACAGACGTTAGAAATGCACCTACATTAAACTCCGAGGAAATATTTACGTTGCACGAGGGAACTAAAATTATAGTTTTAGATGGCGTGGATGAATGGAAAAAAGTTAAAATTAATGATGGTAGATTAGGTTGGATACACGCTGAAGACATTAAGTTATTAAACGATATTTAATTTTTTTTTAACACTAAATACAAAAAGCTTTCTTAAATTCGCAAAAAAAATACTTGAAAGTTAAAGTAGCACTTTTCTTTATATTGATATTTTCCTCCCTATTAATTACGCCTACAGTAATTAGTTTAATTGACAGTACCCAAGACATTTCTGTCTTAATTAACATGAATGAGGAAGAAGAAAATCATGGAAAAAACACTTTAAAAGAAGTAAAAATTATTCCTTATTCTGATGTTTCTATCTCTTTTAGAAAAAATCAGAAGATAAAAAATGTACGTTACAGATCTAAAAACTACATTTCTGAATACCCAAAGATAGTTACTCCTCCACCTAAGTTTGTACTATAACTTCTGTACAAAAAAACAAAATTTATAAAACTTAACAAATAGCTCTACTCTAAAAAGAATAGAGTAAAAATATATTACATATGTTTAAAAATATTAAAAACGACTTACCTGCAAGTATTGTAGTGTTTTTCGTAGCATTACCATTGTGTTTAGGTATTGCATTAGCAAGTGGTGCACCATTATTTTCTGGAGTAATTGCAGGTATAGTTGGTGGTGTTGTTGTAGGAGGACTAAGTGGCTCTAAGCTTGGTGTTAGTGGACCTGCAGCAGGTTTAGCTGCTATTGTATTAACTGCCATTGCTACTTTAGGTAGTTATGAAAACTTCTTAGTAGCTGTAGTTTTAGGTGGAATTATTCAAATAATTTTTGGCTTTTTAAAAGCAGGAGTTATTGGTTATTATTTTCCTTCATCAGTAATTAAAGGAATGTTAACCGGTATTGGAATTATCATCATATTAAAACAAATACCAAACTTTTTTGGTTATGATGAAGAATCTGCTTGGGATCTAGAGTTTTTTGAAATTGATGGTGGAAATACATTTTCTGAGCTTGTTAAAATGTTTAGTAACATAAACCCAGGAGCTGCTTTAATAGGTTTTTTAAGTTTAGCAATTATACTTTTTTGGGACATTATTTTAAGTAAGAAAGCAAAAATATTTAAAGTTATACAAGGCCCATTTATTGCTGTGGTTGCAGGAATTATATTTTATACGCTTACTCTAGGTGATGAAACACTTTCAATTGCTAGTAAACATATGGTAAGTGTACCAATTCCAGAAGATTTAAGTTCTTTTGTAGGGCAGTTTAGTTTTCCTAACTTTTCAGTTATTTTTCAACATGAAGTATGGATTGTAGCATTTACAATTGCTTTGGTAGCTAGTTTAGAAACTTTATTAAGTGTAGAAGCTTGTGATAAATTAGATCCAGACAAAAATGTAACACCAACCAATAGAGAATTATTGGCACAAGGAACTGGTAACATTATTTCTGGTTTAATTGGTGGGTTACCAATTACGCAAGTAATTGTAAGAAGTTCTGCCAATGTACAATCTGGTGGAAAATCAAAATTATCTACCATTTTACACGGTATTTTATTATTGATATCAGTAGTTTTAATTCCTACTTTATTAAATAAAATTCCATTAGCCGTATTAGCTTCAATTCTTTTAGTTGTAGGATACAAATTAGCAAAACCAGCTCTTTTTAAACAAATGTATAAATTAGGTTGGAAACAGTTTATTCCTTTTATAGTTACGGTTGTAGGTATTGTTTTTACAGATTTATTATCAGGAATTGCTTTAGGTCTTTTAGTAGGAATTGTTGTGATCTTATTAAAAAGTTACCAAAACTCTCACTTTCTTCACATTGAAGACAATAGTAACGGTAAACATAAGATAAAAATGACCTTAGCAGAAGAAGTAACTTTCTTTAATAAAGGAGCAATTTTAAAAGAATTAGACAGCTTACCTGGGGATTCTTACTTGGAAATAGACCTTATTAAAACAAGGTATTTAGATAATGATATTATAGAAATTCTTGAAGACTTTTTATACAAAGCCAAAGAAAGAAATATTGACATTAAACTTATATCTAAACGAGGAACAGTAGAAAACCCAAAAAGTTTTATTAATTTCTTTAAGGAAAATCCAAAGTCTAGCATTAGTTTAAGTTAAAACTAAGTCGACTAAAAAAGAATATAAAAACCAAATAGCACCTAAACTACAAGTACTGTAAGGTAATAGATAACGGTGCTAAATTTTAAAACAAATAATTATTGAAACAAACGTTTCTTTAATACAAAACATAAAGAACATGAAAGCACATACTAAAGAAACACAAGCAACAATGACGCCTAAAAAAGCGTTAAATTTTTTAACAGAAGGAAACCAAAGATTTCAAGATAACTTAAAGGCACATAGAAACTTATTAGAACAAGTAAATGATACAAGTACAGGTCAATTTCCTTTTGCTACAATTTTAAGTTGTATCGACTCTAGAGTTTCTGCAGAGTTAATTTTTGATCAAGGTTTAGGAGATATTTTTAGTATTAGAATTGCAGGTAACTTTGTAAACCAAGATATTTTAGGATCTATGGAGTTTGGTTGTAAACTTGCTGGAACAAAACTTGTTGTAGTTCTAGGACACACAAGTTGTGGTGCCATAAAAGGTGCTTGCGACAATGCAAAATTAGGAAACTTAACTGCAATGCTTAACAATATTAAACCAGCCGTAAACGCTGTTTTAGAGCCAAAAGAAGCTAGTTCTAGAACATCATCTAACTTAGATTTTGTGGATAATGTTGCTGCCAGAAATGTAGAATTAACCATTGAAAGAATTAGACGCGAGAGTGAAGTTTTAACAACAATGGAAGAAAGTGGTGAAATTATGATTGTTGGAGCTATGTACAATATTAATGATGGATCTGTTAATTTTATCAATTAAAAAATAAAACAGCTTAATAAAAGAGGGAGCACAAGCCTCTTTTATTAAGTTATAATAATTACCTTTCCATTATTAATGCACAGCATAATCATATATAAATGTGCAATTAGAAAAAGTATAAACTAAAAAATACTAACTAAAACTTTAATAATGAACTTAGAAACTGTATTTAAGAACAATGAAAATTGGGTTAAAGAAAAATTAGCTACAGATAAAAACTATTTTGAAGAATTAGGGAAAGGTCAAAAACCAGAGTTACTATACATTGGTTGTTCAGACAGTAGAGCTACCGCAGAAGAACTAATGGGAGCAAAACCTGGAGAAGTTTTTGTGCATAGAAATATTGCGAATATGGTTATTAGTATAGACTTAAACGTAATGTCTGTAATTAATTATGCCGTAGATCATTTAAAAGTAAGCCATGTTATTGTTTGTGGCCATTATGGTTGTGGTGGCGTTAAAGCAGCTATGCAATCTGCAGATCTTGGTATTTTAAACCCTTGGTTACGTAATATTAGAGACGTGTATAGAATTCATGCTACAGAATTAAATGCTATTGAAAACGAAGAAAAAAAATACGAACGTTTGGTAGAATTAAACGTAAAAGAACAATGTGTAAACCTCATTAAAACAGCGGCTGTACAGAAAGCATATAGAGATCGTGGTTTAAAGGTACATGGTTGGGTTTTTGATGTACATACAGGTAAATTAATTGATCTAAAAATTGATTTCGAAAAATACCTAAATGATATTATGAAAATTTATCATTTGGATTAAAAAATAAAACCCAAGGAAAATTCCTTGGGTTTCTTATTGCCGTAAAGTTTATCCAATTTTTATAAAGCTTTATCTTGTTCTTCTTCCTTTATTATTGATGGAAAAATAGTAGGTGCTACCTTTTTTACTGGAGCATATAAAATAGATTCTTGCAATGTTTCCTTTTCTACAAAAGGAATTGTATCATTCATTTTTCCAAAAAAAATGAAAACAACACTTAATATCAATCCTATTTTTAAGGCGCCAAATACACCTCCCAATATTTTATTTAAAATTCCTAAAGAAGCAAAATCTGCTATTTTAGTCAATGCTTTTCCTAGCAGTGCAATTACTAAAATAATTATAACAAAAGTAACGGCAAAAGCCGCTAAAGAAATATATTCTGGATTCCAAGAAACATACTCTTTTAAAAAATCTGAAACAAAATAAGAGAAATGAATTGCACCATACACACCACCAATAAGTCCTACCAAAGAAGCAACTTCAACAAATAAGCCTTTTAATAACCCTCTAACAAAACCAAAAAGTAATAAAGAAACTATAACAATGTCAAAAATATTCATGAAATTAATTTTATCAAACCTACATAATTTTTTGTCAATTTAAAAATGCCAGTTGTATCTTTACAACTTATAAAAAAAGTAAGATGCCAAAAACACTCACCTTAAAAGAAAAATGGGAATTGTTAGTTAGTAAATTAACCAATCAATTTGCAGATGGAGACGAATTAAATATGGATGGAATTATCTATTTAATTGGTGTACAAGAATTAGGACAAGGACAAAGAGAATTTAAAAAAGACGAAAAAGTAAACCTTATGCATATTGCCATTTGTAAGCTTTTAGAACCTTATGGCTATTACGAATTCGATTATTATGATGATGATACTTGGCCACATTATAAAACACTAACAGAGTTACCAAACTTAAAACCTGGTGAACAAACGGTATTAATGAAAGAAGCTATTATTAATTATTTTGAAGCTTTAAATTATTAATAAGACTTTAAAATAGAGAAATAGTACTTTTGGTATGCTTCTTGAAAATAGTTTAACAAGACCAAAAAATCAATTTAGAAAGATGAAAAAAATACTCGCTCTTATATTCTTAATTTCTTCATTTGCACAAGCACAATATACTGTTAACGGAACCATGTCTCCTACAATAGATACAGATTGGGTTATTTTATACAAAATAGAAGGAGCAACACAAAAGTTTATACAAAACACAAAAATTAAAATAGATTCTGTTGCTATTCAAGGAAAAAAACAAGCAATAGGTAGCTTTAGTTTTACACTTCCAGAAAACACAAAAGTAGGTTCTTATAGAATAACGTATAGGTTGGAAAATGCAGGTTTTCTAGATTTTGTTTTTAATAAAGAAGATGTAAATTTTGGTTTTCACCCAGAATACGCAAACCAAACAGTCACTTATACAACTTCTAAAGAAAACATGTTGTATAAGGATTATGTAGATACAATTTCTACAGCACAAGCAACATTAGACTCTATACAAGTTGCAGTTTTACAAAACCAAGGTTTAAATTTAAAAAACGAATACAAAGAGGCTTTAAAAAAGGTAAATAATATTCAGAAAGAGTATTTAGAAGCTTCAAACGGAATGTATGTACAGCCTTTTATTAAAGCCTCAAAAAGAAATAATCTTCCAGAGATAATAGAAACTCCAGAGAACTATATGTCTAATATGATTGATTCTTTTTTTGACCCTATAGACTTTAATAACAAAACGCTAGTAAACTCTGCTTTTATTACAGATAAAATTACCGATTATGTTTTTTACATCAATTACTCTCCAGATCCAGCAACACAACAAAAATTATATAAACAATCTGTAGATAAAGTTTTTTCTAAGATTGGTAACATTTCTTATAAAAAGGAAATCATTGAGTTTTTAATCAACCAGTTTGAATCGGATATGAACCTTGAATTAATAGATTATTTGTTTGATAACTATTATTATAAATTACCTACTAACTTACAAGACAAAGAGTTTAAAGAAAGCAAAGAGGCGTTATTTGCTGCAGAAGTTGGCCGAATTGCACCAGATTTCTCATGGAAAGAAGACGGCAAACAATTAACCCTTTCTAAATTAAATGATGCAGAAAACTATCTATTAATTTTCTGGAGTACTACGTGCTCACATTGTTTAACCGAAATACCACAAGTACATACCTTTTTAGCCGAAAACGACCAAGTAAAAGTAATTGCTTATTCTTTGGAGAGTGATAGTTACGGTTGGAATAGTTTCAAGAAAACATTACCAAATTGGCACCATGTTTTAGGTTTAAATAAATGGGAAAATAAAACTGCTAGAACTTACAACATTGTTTCTACTCCTAGCTATTTTATTTTAGATGCTAACAAAAAAATCATTGCAAAACCAGAACATTTTAAAGATGTAAAACTATTTTTTAATAAAAAATAATGACTAAAAAACTACTTATTCTTTTAGTTTTATTTATTCATTTTTCTGCTGTAAGTCAACAGTTTTTTAAAATTGATGATACTGCTCCAGATTTTAAGTTATGGCTTACAGACGGCAGTCAATTAACAAATAATGACACCAAAGAAAAGGTAGTTGTTTTAAAATTTTGGTTTACCTCTTGCATGCCTTGCCTAACAGATATTCCTAAGTTAAACAACCTTGTAGAAGAGTTTAAAAAGAGAGATGACATTCTTTTTATTGCACCTGCTTTAGATAGAAAACCTGTTATAGAAAAATTGCTAAAAGTGCATCCATTTAGCTTTAAAATAGCCTATTCTGCGATGGATGTTAGTCAGAAATTTAATAAACAACAAGTTTATCCATCCTATTTTATCATCAACAAAAAAGGGAAAATTGCATACATAGATAGTGGCAGTAAAAAATCTAATGACAAGGATTTAAGAAAAGCTATTATTGAAGCATTAAAGTAATTACGTTTTCTTATTCTTTGCTTGCTTTAAAGAAGTAATCACAATACCAATGACTACTAAAAATGCTCCTAAAAACTGAAGTAACGTTAATCTTTCTCCTAAGAAAAAAGAGGCTAAAACAATAGTAGATATTGGCCCAACACCAGCCACAATTGCAAAATTTGAGGAGCTAATCATTTTTATAGAAGTACTTACTAAAAACGAAGGAATTACCGTTGCAAAAACAGCAATTAAAAGTCCGAAACCATATACTTGCCAAGGCAAATTAAACAAATCTGTTTCTCCCATAAAACTAAAGTGTATAAACACACAAAAACAAGAAACTAACATGGCATACGCTGTAAATTTTACAACTCCGAATTTAGGAATTAACCAACCACTTCCAACCAAATAAGAAGCATAGGTTATAGCGCTTAAAAGCACAAAAAAGCCTCCTAAATAAACGTTGTTTCCAGAAACATCTACTTCATCAGAAAAAGCAATTACAATTCCTAAATAGGATAAAAAGATGGCTAAAGCTTGAAATTTAGTAATCGGCTGCTTAAAAAAAAGTCTATTTAATAAAATTACAATTGTGGGGTACACAAATAGAATAATACGTTCTAAACTCGCTTTAATATAAGTTAAACCCTCAAAATCGAAATAACTTGCTAGATAATAACCTACTACCCCAAAAAATACCACCCAATAATAATCACTTTTGGTAGTTTTGATCTCCTTATTTTTATTTCGGTATAAATAGGCAATCACTACGTAAAACGGAAAGGAAAATAACATTCTTAACAACAACATGGTTATTGCATCTACATTATACTTGTATGCAAGCTTAACCATTACCGCTTTAGAAGAAAAAAGCACAATGCCCAAGACACCTAAGAAAACACCCAACCAAAAGTTTTTTTTCATCATAAAACGAAACTAAAACTTACCGTTTTATAAAGTTGTTTTAGAATTAAACAATTACGATGTTCAGAAAGACATCTACGCCATTAATTCTGAGATTTAGATTTACCTAAATACGTTTAGCACTATAAAATATCGATTGTCAAAAACTTAATAAACAACCTTGATAAACTGCACTGGCATGGAGTATGCTTCCGATACTAATACTTTTCATTTATAGGGAAGTCTATTATGGGGTATTAAATACTTGGCTATCGCCCTGCGATTAAAAATGTAGAAAAGCATCTTCTAAATGCTCAATTTTTGTTTTATTTTTTTGATGAATAATGGCAATGATATCAAACCGAACCTCCACATCTAAATCTTTTTCTACCACATAATAATCGATTGCAGAAACTAATAATTTAATCTTTTTAGCTTTTACAGCATCTTGTGGTTCTTCAAAATAGTCTGAACTTCTTGTCTTTACCTCAACAGCAGCTAATACTCCTCCTTTTTGAGCAATAATATCTACTTCAGCCTTTAAATATCGGTAGTTTGTTTCTAAAATTTTATAGTCGTTTTTTAACAAAAACGCAATGGCTAATTTTTCTCCTTTTTTACCAAGCTCGTTGTGTTCTGCCATATTATGAGTTTACAGTATTCAGTGGCAGTTTTCAGTCATAACTAAACCTTAAATTATTATTAAATGAAATTACCAATGTGTTAATTTACACAATATTGATTACTTTTATAAACTATGAGTGAAGAAACCTTAATTAAATATTTGGAATTTCTAAAAACGGAGTGCTTAAGGCATTCTAATGATAAAATTATTACAGATGATGAAATCAATCAGTTAAAAATTGAAATAAAACTGTTTATAAACAACATCAATAATCTTTTATCATCAGAAGAGATAAAACAAGAAATTGTAAAAATTGATTTCAATTTAAATGAAGAAAATCATAATCATCAAAAATACAGATGGTTAAACATCATCGGTGGTTCTAAAGGCAAAGAATTTAAACAACAAGAAAACCGTAAACAACGTTTTTTAAAACTTTACAATGACTTAGATACTTCTCTATTTAAAATAAAATCTATTCTGTAAAAACAACAGAACTCTGTCCAGAGCCAACAGTTAACTGAATATTCCTTCCAAAAATTAAAGCTCTATTATCTGGTTCGTGTCCTGCAGGAAAATCAAACATCACAGGAAAATCATACTCTTTTACAACATCTAAAACAAGTTGTTCTATAGAGCTACCCCAATTAGTAGAATTACTCTTGATTTTAGAAATATCACCAATAATTAAACCCGCACAATTATCAAAATAACCAGCACGCTTTAAACTTTGTAACATTCTATCTATAGAATATTTATACTCACCAATTTCTTCAATAAAAAGAATCTTTCCACTGGTATCTGTCTGACTGTTGGATCCCAACATAGAGGATAATAATGCAAGGTTTCCTCCTACTATTTGTCCGCTTACCACTCCATTTTTATTGTAATTAGAAGAAGGAATCGTGTACTTTAATTGCTTGCCAAAAATTGCTGTTTTAAAACTAGCTACTGTTTCTACAATTAACGCTGGTTTCTCATCTACACTTGTCCCCATCATTGCATGCATCGTTTCTACGCCTAAATTATGAATATGGCTATGAAAAGCTGTAATATCTGAATACCCAATAATCCATTTAGGCTGTTTTAGAAAAGCAGTATAATCTAATTTATCTAAAACCCTCACAGAACCGTAACCGCCACGACCCGACCAAATTGCTTTAATATTTGGGTTGTCTAATGCATTTTGAAAACCCTCTGCTCTTTCGTTATCTGTACCAGCAAAATGACTATTTTGATTAAAAATATGTTTTCCTAAAATCACTTTTAAACCCCAACTTTCGGCCAATTTTTTAGCTCTATATATCGTTGCTTCTCTATTTTTTAAAATTCCAGCAGGTGCAAGAATTGCAATCGTATCTCCTGGTTGTAAATAAGCTGGTGTAATTAATTTTTCTTGTGCATATATTGTTGAAAAAATCATAAAGAGTGCAAGTGTAAAAAGTGTTTTTTTATTCAAAATATGTCTTATTTATGGGTTCTAATCTAGTAAAAATCTATTTCCTGTAAATGTATCAATTTTCAATGGTTTTTAAAAGTCTCTTTTTCGTACTTTTGCACTTCAAAAATCAGTACATAATTAATACACAGAACACATGAGTGCTCCTAAAAGATATACAATTACTGCCGCATTACCATATACAAACGGTCCAATACATATTGGGCATTTAGCAGGCGTTTACGTTCCTGCAGATATTTATGCACGTTATTTACGATTAACAGGTAATGACGTTGCCTATATTTCTGGTTCTGATGAGCATGGTGCTGCCATACCAATGAGAGCAAAAAAAGAAGGAGTTTCTCCGCAAGTAATTATCGATAAATACCACGGAATCATCAAAAAATCTTTTGAAGATTTCGGAATTTCTTTTGACAACTATTCGAGAACTTCAGCAGAAATTCATCATAAAACTGCCTCAGAGTTTTTTACAAAGATGTATAATGATGGTGAGTTTATAGAAGAAACTTCTGAACAATTGTACGATGCAGAAGCAAATCAATTTTTAGCAGATAGATTTGTGGTAGGAACTTGCCCAAAATGTGGTTTCGAAGAAAGTTACGGTGATCAATGCGAAAGCTGTGGAACAAGTCATAACGCAACAGATTTAATCAACCCTAAATCTGCTATTACTGGTAATACTCCTACTTTAAAAGAAACAAAACACTGGTTTTTACCTTTAGATAAACACGAAGCTTTTTTACGTGAATGGGTTTTAGAAGGTCATAAAAAAGATTGGAAACCTAATGTTTACGGACAAGTAAAAAGTTGGGTAGAAGATGGTTTAAGACCAAGAGCCGTAACTAGAGATTTAGATTGGGGAATTCCTGTACCTGTAAAAGGCGGAGAAGGCAAAGTTTTATATGTTTGGTTTGATGCACCTATTGGTTACATTTCATCAACCAAAGAATGGGCTGCGAGAGAAGGAAAAAACTGGGAAGACTATTGGAAAAAAGACGATACGAAACTTGTTCATTTTATAGGAAAAGACAATATTGTTTTTCACTGTATTATTTTCCCTGCGATGTTAAAAGCGCACGGAGATTATATTTTACCTGATAATGTACCTGCCAATGAATTTTTAAATTTAGAAGGAAATAAATTATCGACTTCTAAAAACTGGGCGGTTTGGTTGCATGAGTATTTAGAAGAATTTCCAAATCAGCAAGATGTTTTACGTTATACCTTAACAGCAAACGCTCCAGAAAGTAAAGACAACGATTTCACTTGGAAAGATTTTCAGGCAAAAAACAACAACGAATTAGTTGCCATTTTTGGTAATTTTATTAACAGAGTTGTGGTTTTAACTAACAAGTATTATGAAGGAATTGTACCTGAACCAAATGATTTTACTGAAGTAGATGAAGATGTTTTAGCTGCTGTAAAAGAGTTTCCGAATATTATTGGTAAATCTATAGAACGTTACAGATTTAGAGAAGCTAGCCAAGAATTAATGAATTTAGCAAGACTTGGTAACAAGTATTTAGCAGATGAAGAACCTTGGAAAGTGATAAAAGTAGATGCAGAACGTGTACAAACAATTATGTATGTTGCGTTACAAATTTCTGCGGCTTTAGCTGTAACTTCAGAACCTTTTATCCCTTTTACATCAGCAAAATTAAAAGGTATTTTAAATCTTGATGAAACACTTTCTTGGACAGATATTACTGAAAAAGATATTTTACTTGCAGAAAATCATCAAATAAATAAAGCTGAATTATTATTTTCTAAAATTGAAGATAAAACGATAGAAGCTCAAATTGAAAAATTAGAAGCTACAAAAATTGCCAACGAACAAGAAAACAAAGTGGTAGAACCTCAAAAAGAAACGATTGACTTTGATGATTTTACCAAATTAGATATTAGAATTGGTACTATTTTAGAAGCAGAAAAAGTAGCAAAAACTAAAAAGCTTTTAAAACTAAAAGTTGATGTTGGTATAGATACAAGAACAATTGTTTCTGGTATTGCAGAAAGTTTTAAGCCAGAAGATATTATTGGGCAACAAGTGTCTGTTTTGGTAAACTTAGCGCCAAGAAAAATAAGAGGTGTAGAAAGCCAAGGAATGATTTTAATGACAGATACTCCTGATGGGAAATTAGCATTTGTAGAACCAGAAAAAGAAGTTAAAAACGGACAACAAGTAAGTTAATCACTAAAAATACAAATAGTTAAAAGCTATTGATTTTCATCTGAAAGTCAATGGCTTTTTTATTATCACATAATTTTTAGAATTATGAAAAATTAGTTAATTTTTCATAAAAAACTAATAAACACATAATAAAAATCAATTTTACTTACATTTTATTCAAATACGGCATGAATATTGATGCTAATTCTGAAAAAAACTATGAAAAAAAAACAACTTAGCAAAAAGCTTACAGCAACACTTTATTTTATTTTTTTTTCAATTCTTCTTTTTCAAGGACAAAGTAAAATCAATCAAAACATTGATAAAAATGTTCCGTTAGATTATAAAGAAACGGTGTATTCTCATCTAAATAAATCGACCTACATTAAAGGGGAAGAAATAGGTTTTACTTCTTATGTTTTCAATAAAAAAACAAAAAAACCCTCTCTTTTAACAACCAATCTTTACTGTGTTATTACAGATAAAAAAGATAATGTTTTAAAAGAAAAACTGGTAAAAGTTGAAAACGGTATTGCATCCGGTAGTTTTAAAATAGATTCCGTTTTTACAACAGGAAGCTATAAGGTTAAGACATACACAAACTGGATGTTAAACTTTAAGGAACAAAATTACTTTATAGAAACAATTAAAATTATTGCTCCTGGTAAACCAAATAAAAAAATCAACATTACTGAAAATGATAAAATCGACATTCAGTTTTTACCTGAAAGTGGTACTTTTTTAAATAATGTTCACAACACAATTGGTATAATTGCAAAAGATAGTTTAGGATATGGAATTCCTAATATTTCTGGAGAAATACTAGAAAACAACCTTATAATAGGAGATTTTAAATTAAATAAATTAGGTATTGGTAGAACGTCTTTTACTATTGAAAAAAACAAAAAATACTATGCTAGTATAAAATTTAATGGACAAAAAATAACGAAACCTATTAATACAAATACCAAAATAAATGGCATTTTACTAAAAATTACAAAAAACCAAGAAGAGATCTTTGTTTCTTTAATTACCAATAAAAATTCCTTGCCAAAAATTAAAAACAAAGATTATTTTTTGAATTTTCATAACGGTGAAAAAATAAATAAACTAAAAATTAAATTCGTAAAAAATACCTCTATAATTAAAAATATAAAACTTGATAATTTAGCTTATGGAGTAAATATTTTTACTTTAGTTGATGACCAAAACAACCCTATAGCCGAAAGATTATTTTTTAATTACGAAGGATTACCTCTTTTAGATTTTAATAAAACTTCTGTAAAAACAGTAAAAGACTCTTTAGAAGTTTATTTAAAATTTGATGATAAAATTAATTTTAAAAATAGTAATGCAAGTATTTCTATACTTCCAAAAAGAACTAAATCTTATAATAAAAGTTCAAATATCATTTCTCAAACACTTTTAAACCCTTATTTAAAAGGCATTGTAGAAAATGGAGGCTATTATTTTAAAAACATCAACGACCAAAAAAAATATGATTTAGACAATCTGTTGATTACTCAAGGTTGGAGTAGTTTTGATTGGAAATCTATCACAGATAAAGAACAAAACAGAATACATCAATTTGAAAAAGGAATAAGTATAAAAGTAAATATTCCTAATGTTGAAAACGAAAGTGATTATTTAATTCATCATTTATCTAATAGAAATGGAAATATTTTAAGTTTTAAAGAAGAAGTAAAATCTTTTCAATTGTATTCTTATTTCCCTATGAATAATGAGAATCTATTCATTTCAAAAATAAATAAAAAAAAGAAACTTGAAGGACCTCCTCTTTATATTCAATATTTTCCTAACAATATCCCAAAACTAAACGAAACAAAAGAGGTCTTAGAATCTAAAATATACTACAGTGATCCTAAAATTGAAGATTTTTCTAATTTTTATTTTTTAAATAAAAAAAATACTTTAGATGAAATTTCTGTAAAAGTAAACTTAAAAGAACAAAGAATTGAAAAACTCAGAAACCAATCTATGGGAAGTTTCTTCCTATTAAATGATTTTGATAAAAACCGAACACTTGCGAATTTTATAGGTTTTAAACCTGGTATTTATGCTTACGACGACTTTAAATCTGGACAAATAGTAGCAATAAATCGCTCAAATAAATCTCCAATAACTTTCTTTTTAGATGGTTTTCAAGTAACAAGTAGACGTTTATTATTCTACTATAATCTTTATAATGTGGAATATATAGACATTAATTTACGAGATTTATCTGGTGGTCTAGCATATGGTGCTGGGGGTGTTATAAGAATACAAACAGATCCTTTATTAAATTCCGTAAATAAAAAAAAGACTGTAAGAAAGTTTAATTTCCCTATTACATTTAGCTCTTCTAAAAAGTTTTATGTGCCAAAATATAAAAATTATCAAAACTCATTTTATAGAAGTTATGGTGTTATAGATTGGCTCCCAAAGAACAAAATTCAAGAAGACGGAACTTTAAAAGTAACATTTAAAAATACGGATCAAAAAAATGTGAATCTATTTGTTGAAGGAATTACTGCAGATGGTCAGTTTATTTCTAAGAAGCTATCAATTGATGTAGAATAATAGAATTAGTTCTTTTAAAAACTATGCCTTATTTATTAATAATAATTGAATTTTATTCAAAAAATGCATCTTAAAGTTTAACTTTTCACCGATAATCACAAACAATTCACAGAAAGTTATGTTCTTTTTAACGAATTAATATTTTTTCTAATACCTAATGAATTAAATTTGTAGTAGAAAAACATTTTTACCTTAAAGATATTAGAGAAGTAACATGTTAAGAAATCCCTATAATTTTTAACAAATAAAAGTTACCCTCACTTTTGTTAAATCGCCAAAACATTAATTTATTTTGGCGATTTTCATTTTACTTTAATAATGCTTTTAACTATCCTAAAATTTCACTCTTATTCAATTCATTAACAAAAGGCTGACGATATAGTCTCTTACCCAATGCAGCGTTAATTGCATTTGCCACTGCGCCTCCTGCTGGTGGTAAACCTGGTTCTCCTAATCCGGTTGGAGATAAATCATTTTCTACAAAATGAACTACTACTTTTGGCGTTTCTTGCATTCTAATTAAACGATATGTATCAAAGTTTTTTGCATTTGGTTTTCCGTCTTTAAAAGAGAAACCTGCATACATAGCATGCCCTATTCCATCTAAAACACCACCTTCTACTTGGTTTCTTGCTCCTGTTGGGTTTACAACAATACCACAATCTACGGCAACAGTTACTTTTTTAACTACAGGAAAACCATCTTTTAACACTATTTCAGCAATTTCTGCAACGTGTGTATTATGACTATAATAAGCAGAAAAACCTTGGTAAACTCCTTCTTCTGTTTTGCCCCAATTTCCTTTTTCTTTCACTAACTTAATAGTGTCTTCCATTCTTTGACCAGAATATTCTATTTTATTATCGGTAGTGCCTTTTACATTCTGTAATAAATCTAAACGTAATTGAATGGTATCTACATTTAATTCTGATGCTAATTCATCAAAGAAACTTTGTTCTGCAAACGCTAAAAAATTAGTATAAGGTGCTCTCCAAGCTCCTGTAGTAATATTACTATTATAACTGCCCGTTTCTACTTTATAATTAGGAATACACCCTGCTGGAAAAAAGTTAGGAATCAATCCATACATATTTCCATTTACCGCAGCTTCTTTTAAATGATAGCCTATTACTTTACCGTCTTTTAAAGCTGCTTTTATTCTATATTTTACAGCAGGTTTGTAAACACCTGTTGTCATATCATCTTCTCTGGTAGAAACCAATTTTACCGGTTTCTTAATTGCATTAGATATTTCTGCAGCTTCATACACAAAATCAGCGTACAATCTTCTACCAAAACCACCACCCATTCTGGTCATTTCTAAAGAGATTTTTTCGATATCAAAATCTAATAAATCTGCAACTACATTTGCTGCAAATTCTGGTGTTTGTACAGGTCCCGCTAAATGTATTTTTTCTGATGTAACATCAGCATAAAAATTCATGGGCTCCATACAATTGTGTGGTAAAAAAGGAGAATGATATGTTTTTTCAATCACTTTATCTGCAGTGGCAAAAGCCTTTTTTACATCTCCATCTTCTCTTCTTGTATTTAGTTTTTTTCCATCTAAAATATCGGTTAAAACTGTATCATGGCTTTCTGTAGATTCTAAATTACTATCTTCTTTCCAAATTGCAGTAAGTGCTTTTTTTCCTTTTATTGCCGCCCAAGTATTTTCTGCAATAACAACCACCTTATCTGTTTCAGACATGGTAAATGTCCAGTTTTTCTTACCGGATTCATTATACTTTCTTACTTTATCACCTATGGTAATAACATCAATTACACCTTTTACTTTTTTTGCGGCTGTGGCATCAAAACTTTCTAATATTTGCCCGAAAGCTGGTGGTCTTAAAACAGATGCAATCATCATTCCATCTGTTTTATAATCCAACCCAAAAAGTGGTTTTCCAGTGATAATTTTATCAATATCTACATTTACAATTTCTTGACCAATAATGGTATAATCCTTCGTTTCTTTTAACACTACATTCTCCGGAACTTCTAATAATGCAGCTTCTTTAACAACATCTCCATAACCTAATGTGTCTCCATTGGCATTGGTAATAATTCCTTTTGATGCTTTGCACGTATTGGCATTTACACCCCATTTTGTAGCTGCAGCGTTTATCAACATTTGTTTAGTAGTTGCTCCTGTTTGCCTTAAAGCATCCCAACCAAAACGAATAGACTGACTTCCACCAGCCAATTGTCTGGTAAAATTATTAGTGTCTAAATTACCTTGAGCTACGTTAACTTTACTCCATTCTACATCTAATTCTTCTGCAATAAGCATTGGCATTGCTGTTTTTACACCTTGCCCTATTTCTGGGTTCGGAGAAAAAATAGTGACATAGCCATCATCAGAAATTTTGATAAATGCATTAAAATCATTGAAGTTTAATTTTGTAATATCCACAGGCATTACTGCTTCTGGTTTACAAGCTGTTAATAAATTAAACCCAATTAATAAACCACCACTTGCTAAAACTGATGTCTTTAAAAAGTTTCTTCTACTAAAATTATTTTTTGATATAGATTCCATTTTGTGAAGTAGTTTTATGATTAAGACATTTTATTTGCAGCAACTTTTACCGCTTTTTCAATTCTATTATAAGAAGCGCATCTACAAATATTACCGTGCATGGCTTCTCTAATTTCTTCTTCTGAAGGATTTTTATTTTCTGATAAAAAAGCAGAAGCAGTCATTATTTGTCCCGCTTGGCAATATCCACATTGTGGCACATCAATCTCTTTCCAAGCTTCTTGTACTGGATGTTTACCATCAGTTGACAACCCTTCTATAGTGGTAATTTTTACATCATCTAAAATAGAAACTTGCATTTGACAACTTCTTGTTGCAACACCATCTATATGAACTGTACAAGCACCACATTGTGCAATACCGCAACCAAATTTTGTACCTACCAAATTGAATTCATCTCTTAAAATCCATAACAATGGAGTGTCTGCATCTGCAGATACTTTTCGGGCTGTTCCGTTAATATGAAGTGTATAATTTGGCATAGAAAGTCGGTTTTAAATTGATGTTGGAAGTTACAAAAAATTGCTTTTGTTATTTTAACTAGAAGTTAAATGAATACATTTTGGGATTATTTTAACAAAAAAAATCCATAATAACCTAAACAACAATACTATAGTAGTTTAAAAAACAGTTTAAAGCAAAAAAAAATCCACCCTAAGAAAGGGTGGATCCAACTTTTTCAAATCAATTTTACGCAGCTTTATCTTACTATTTCTTTACTCCACATCTATAATTCGTTTTTGTTTTTCTGTCTTCTTTATCTTTTTTAAAATATCAAATAAATTTAGTTTTAACTCTCTATGTTCTTTTAAGTGATTTTTAAATAAAATAAGTAGTGTTTTATGCTCGTTCTTATAAGTTTCTTTTTGTTTATCAGCCTTAATATCTATAACTTCGAGGCTATTTTCATGTTTTTGAACCAATTGAATTAATGCATCATTGGTCTTTATAGAGTTACTTAATTTCTCAATAATTTCTTTACTCTTACCATAAGATTGAAAATCGATTAACTGAAGCGTGTTCCATTTTATTAAGTCTTCGAAAAAGAGATATTCATCATTTAAAAATTCTAATTCTAAACGCCATTCTTTAGAATCATTATGCATTTCTTCTGCACTTAACCATTTTATATAACTTGTATTTACATGTTTAATTTTCATCATAAATAGTATTAAATTCTACATTAAAAAACTTATCTACCCCTAATTTACCTAAAATAACAAGCTTATAAAATGATTAATATCATCTAAATTAGATTGTCTTTTCCCCTGAAGGAATTACTAAGAAAGGTACATTTAAGTGAAAACCTATTTGACTAATAGTTGATTTAAAAAATAGATTTTCGAAAAAAGAATGCTTATTGTTTATCATCACTAACAGATTTATTCGCATTTTTAATTGAAATTCAGAAATTGCACCTGTTACACTTTGGTTGCTTACACTATAGAATAAATGGGTAACATTTTTTAATATTTTATCTAACTTCTGTTTATTTTCTATTTGATTTTTAGATAAATCATCACCATAAGTAGTGTTTATTATATTTATTCTAGAACTATTAGAAAGGCCAATATCTACAATTAACTTTATTTGTTTTTCATTAAAAGAAACTTCATAGTCCGAAGGAAATAATACTTCATTAGGAGCTTCAAAAGCATAATTACTTGGTATTGCTAACACTGGGCATTTTGCATTTTTAATGATATGCACGGTGTTAGAACCAAATAAAATTTCGGTTAAACCCGTTGCTCCTTTGGTTCCCATTACAATAAGATCCATTACATGTTTTTTATGCAACTCTTCTATCTCATTTGTTAAAGTATTAAATGAAGCTATTTTACGATACGTATGGTTTGGGTTTTTAAATTGATTTTCAATTTTTTGTTGAAGTTTATCAAGTCCTTCCTCTGATGTGTTTTTTACAACATCAACTAAATTAAAACCTTCAACACCTGGGTTCATATACTCTACATCATAAATCATTGGTGTATAAGTATTCATTATAAAGAAATTACATTTTTCGTCCTTAAATAATTGAATTGCATATTGAATTGCATTCCATGAGTTATCTGAAAAATCTGTAGGTAAAAGTATATTTTTCATGATGTTTGTTTTTAATAAATTCTTAATTACATTTCCTATTCCATAATCTTCCTAGAAGAGATTTTTACCTATAAATTTATTTTATCTATATGGTTTTAAAATAGAATGTGTTACTTTTTAAGTATAAAATGGACCTCTAAATTTCTTAGATTCTCCTTAATAAAGAGCTAAATATCTATCAGAAAGATAAAGCACATCTGTTGCAGAATTATTATCAGACTAAAAAAAGTCTTTATTAGCCTGATAATAATTTAACCGAGCATTTATCTGTATTTACAGATAAGGTTTTGTAATTGCTTTTCTCTTTTGTAATTGCTTTTCTAAATCTGAAATAGTATTTTTTACAGCAAGCTCGTAATTTTTTTCATTTGAAGATGCAAATAATCTTGGTCCTGGTGCACTTAATTCTATTTCACAAATTACGCCTTTGTTTTTAGAATCATTTTCCTTTTTAAAAAACACATCTGCTTTAATAATTGTTTCGAATTTTTTAACCAAACCATCTAGCTTTTTTTCTGTATAAGCTTCCATAGTTTCACTTGTAGACATGTTAACAAATTGAATATTCATTTTCATCTTTATGGTGTTTTTAGTTATTAATAAAAAAATTATTGAAACCTATCGTTTCATATGTAGTTCTAAGATAATCCTTTTTAATTAAATTATCATAATAGCATATGCAATATTTAATAGGTATAAACCTATTAGAAAAAGTAGTGTATAAATTGCCTGTACAAATCTAATATTTACAAGTTTTAACCAATGTATGGTTTGCTTAGGAATACTAAAAAGAGATAACCCTATAAGCAATGATGACCAACCAATTAGAGTAATTATAAGTTTCCAATTAGGCTCCCAAATGTTATGGAATAGAATATTTATCAATCCAATAATAATGGCTAAAAAAGAAAAAATAATCAGAAATTTTTGATCTTCTAAATCATTAAATATTTGCCTAATCCTTTTTGGATTAAAACTTAGTATAACGAAAAAAATAAGTAAGTAATAACCCCAAAACTTTGCTAAAAAAATTGAATTATCCATAACATATTGTTTTTATTCATGTAGTACTAAAAAAGGTACATCGGTATGATAGCTTATTTCCGCTACCTTGGTATGAAATAGTATTTGTTGAAAATAATTAAGATTTTTTGCCACCATAGCAATCATATCTATATTTCTACTATTTACAAAACATTGCACAGCATCTTCTACTTTTTTATTTGTTAAAAAATGAAAACTGTGTTGGTAATTATAGAGATAATCTTCTAATAGTTCTTTACTTTTTTGTTGACCCTCATTTAATGAGGTTACCTTTTTACTGATATTTAAAACCCTTAAAGACGCGCTTTTTTCTTCTAAGATTTTTATTATTGGTTCTAATATTTGTAATTCATTATATAGAGAAAAATCTGTAGGAAATGCCACCTCTTCTATTTTCTTAAATTTGGCATTCTCAGGTACTACTAAGGTTGTACATTTTACCTTTGTAATAACATCTCCCGTATTACTCCCAGTAATATATCCTTGAAAGCCACTAGCTCCTTTGGTGCCCATAACAATAACATCTATTTTTTTTTCTTCTACCTGCTGTCTTATAGACTCAATAAAAAAATTAGTATCTGTTAAAGTGTAAAAATTATGGTTCTTATTATTAAAGTTTAGGGCTATTTTTTGCTGAAGTCCTTTTAATTGTTTTTTTGCATTTTCTATGTTTACATCTACAATAACTTCTTGCGTGTTATCATAGAAATAATCATCTACTACAACATTATTTATCCTATTAACGTGTAACAAATAAAAATTGCACGTTGCGTGCTTATAAAAATTTAAAGCATACTCAATTGCATTCCAAGAATTGTCTGAAAAATCTGTAGGGAGTAAAATTGCTTTCATTTAAATTCATCTTTATCTAAAAGACAAATTTATTGCTAGAATACTTTTTAAAAAATGATATTAGTCATATGGCCACTAATACATTTATTATCAAGAAATTTCTTTTAGTTTTTCTAAATCTAAGATTCTAATTGTTCTACCCTCTATTTCTATCAAACCTTGTTTTTTAAAACTAGACATGGTTCTTATTAAAGTTTCTGTTGCAATACCTGCAACACTAGCTAAATCGTTTCTAGAAATTTTAATTTGATCTTCTGGTTTTCTATTTAATTTTTCTGCAAACATTAAAATTGTCTTCGCTGTTTTTTTACTTACAGAACTATACGCCATTTGCAAAAGTTGGTCTTTTACAACAGCTAAGTCTTCTGTTAACAATTCTATTAACTCTAGTGTTACTTTATGATTTTTATTTAAAACACCCGTTAATGTTTTTTTAGAAAGACCAACTAATTCTGTTTTCTGAATTGCCGTTGCAGATTCTTGATATGCTAAATTTTGAGAAAAAGAAGTATAGCCAAACAAATCATCCTCTTTATATAAAGCAGTTGTAAGTTGTTTTCCTTGTTCATCTAGCTTATGGCATTTTATAAGCCCTTTATTTATTAAATAAATATAATTAGAGTTATTCCCTTCTTTATAAATGCTTGCATCTTTTAGAAAAGTAAAAGTTTCTCCATTATCTTCAAAATAATTTTTTAAGTCATTAAGGCTTCTTATGTCTTCTTCCTCTTCTTTTACGACTTCAATTTTTTCTCTACGATCTTTTAGTATCGCTGCTTTTGCTAATCTGCTTTCTATAGCACTAATTAGTTCATCTTCATTAAAAGGCTTTGTTATATAATCATCTGCTCCTAAATCCATTCCTTTTCTTACATCACATCTTTCTGTCTTTGCTGATAAAAATATAAACGGAATGTGTTGCGTTATTTCGTTATTAGTTAAAGCTTCTAAAACACCGTAACCATCTAACTCTGGCATCATAATATCACAAACAATAATATCTGGTACTATTTTTTTTGCTAGCTGTACCCCTATTTTACCGTTAGCAGCACTGATAACTTCATAGTTTGATAATTCTAAAAGTTCTGATGTGTTTTCTCTTAAAACTACATCATCCTCAATTAATAGTATTTTTCTCATATTGCTTTGTTAATAATCTTCAATGTAAAAGTTGATCCTATATTCTCTTCACTTTCAAAAGTAATCGTTCCGCCTAAGTTTTGTAAATGACTTTTAATAATATTTAAACCAATTCCTGTTCCTTCCGTTAATAATGCATTTTCTGCTCTAAAATAACGGTTAAATATATTTTTTTGATCTGCCTTCGGAATCCCAATTCCTTGATCTTTTATTTTAATGGTAGTCGTCGTGTTGTCTTGCTTTATTTTAATGTCTATTTCAGAATTTTCTGGCGAATATTTAATAGCATTGTTTATTAAATTAGATAATGCCAAGGCGATTGTTTTTTCGTCTTGCAATAAAGAAATATCATCTATATCTTCTGGGTATTTAATTCTTTGCCCTACTTTTAAAAGCATGTTTGCATTATAAATTACCTCATCTACTACTTTACTCAATTTAAAAGTATGAAACTTGTAATTTACTTTACCCGTTTCTAGTATTTCTATAGATAAAAAATCATTTAAAATATTATTTAAATAATGTACTTTATTGGTAATGGTTTCTAAGTGCTTATCTCTTTTTTCTTGTTGTTCTGCTAACTTATATTTACCTAAAAGCATTGTAGACGTTAAAATACCACTTAAAGGTGTTTTAAACTCATGAGAAACTAATGACAAAAACTTTGTTTTTAATTCATTGAGTTCTTTTTGCTTTTTTAAAGCATCTTTAATTTTATTCTCTGCTTCTAGCCGTTTATGATTCTCTGTATCTAGCTCTATATTTACAGCTTTTAATTCATGAACTGTTTTACTTAACTCTTTTGTTCGCTCACAAACCTTTTTTTCTAGCTCATTGTTTAATTGATGTATTTCTTCTTCTTGTTGTTTTCGAACAGAAATATCGATTACCAAAGCCATTATAAAAGTTTGTCCATTAATTTGAAACGGATTTAAACCTGCCTCTAACGGAAAAATAGCTCCATTTTTTCGGGCTCCATACAAGTCTCTCCCCTTACCCATCTGTCTTTTTTCTTTGTTCTTCATAAAACCCTTAAAATGGGCTCCGTGACCTGCGTGATAATTTTTAGGGATTAAAATATCGAGTGGTTTATTTATGAGTTCTCCCGAATCATAACCAAACATTCTCTCTACAGATGAATTTACAGAAACTATGTTTTGCTTATCGTTTACAACAACAACTCCCTCTGAAACAGCCTCAAAAAGCACATTAAAAACATCCCGATCTTTACTTAGCATTTGGCAATAAATTATCTAATTAAACAAAGATTAAAAATACTACATTTTATATTCAAATTATAGTAATTTATGACTAATATCATAATTATATAGCTCATAATTATATAACTTTACTCATATTCATAAATTCTTAATTATGAAACCATCACAAAACACAATTATTTCTTTTTATGAAAACTTAGGTAAATTATTTTTCGCAATTGCTGCTGCAGATAACATTGTAGAAGAAGTAGAATTTAATGTTTTAAAAAAAATAGTAAAAGACAAATGGACTAAAATAGATCCTGTAGATGATGATTTTCATTCTGATGCAGCCTATCAAATAGAAACCGTGTTCGATTGGTTAAATATTGAAAGTTTTTCTAATTCAGAAACTTGTTACAATGAGTTTATCGATTTTAAAAAAGAACATCCTTCCTTATTTACCGAAGAAATAAAAAGTCTAATTATAAAAACAGCAACTAAAATTGCTGCATCTGTTGCAGATTTAAATAAATCTGAATTAAGATTGGTTGCAAAACTAAGTTTAGAACTTGAAAAATAATAAATTTAAGTATTATTTTAACCAAGTTGTAATACACAACCAAATTAAAAAAAATACGTATATTACTTTTTAAACACCTTAACTGATGGCTTCTATAGATTATTATAAAATTTTAGGAATTACCAAAAGTGCTTCTGAAGCTGATATTAAAAAAGCTTACAGAAAATTAGCACGAAAATACCATCCAGATCTAAACCCAAATGATAAAACTGCCGAGAAAAGCTTTAAAGAAATTAATGAAGCAAATGAAGTTTTAAGCAATCCAGAAAATCGTAAGAAATACGATGCATATGAAGAGCATTGGCAAAACGGAGAAGCTTACGAACAAGAAAAACGAAGACAGCAAGAACATCAAAGTAGGTCTCAGAGTAATCAAGGTGGTTACTCTCAAGAAGATTTTTCTGATATGTTTGGAGACATGTTTGGTAGCGCTTCTTCAGGAAGAAGAACGAATGCTAAATTTAGAGGGCAAGATTACAATTCTGAAATTCAACTAAACTTAAACGATGTTTACAAAACACAAAAACAGGTAATTACTGTTAATGGAAAAAACATTAGAATTACAATTCCGGCTGGTGTAGAAAACGGACAAGTTATCAAAATAAAAGGGCATGGAGGAAAAGGTGTAAATGGTGGTCCGAATGGCGATTTATACATTCAGTTTTCTATTATAAATAACACCAAATTTAAACGAGACAAAGACAATCTTTATATTGATGTTGATTTAGATTTATATACCGCTCTTTTAGGCGGACAATTAACCGTTGATACTTTTGATGGACAAGTAAAATTAACCGTTAAGCAAGAAACAGCAAACGGAACCAAGGTAAAACTAAAGGGAAAAGGATTTCCTAAATATAAAAAAGAAGATCAATTTGGAGATCTATATATTACTTATCAACTTAAAATACCAACTAAATTAAACGAAAAAGAAATAGCACTAATTAAAGAATTACAAAAACTACGCTAAACATGGAAACTCAAAATTTAATATCTATTCAGCAGTTTTGTGCCCACTACAGCATTCCTACAGCTTTTATAAATGAGTTAAAAGAGTATGAATTAATAGAGATTATTGTAGAAAACGATGATCATTATATTAAAATCACTCAAATAACAGAAGTTGAAAAAATGATTCGTTTACATTATGATTTAAACATAAACCTAGAAGGCGTTGATGTAATTTCCAACTTATTAAACCAAGTGGATTCTTTAAAAAAAGAAATAACCGATTTACAAAACAAGCTAAAGTTTTACGAAAACGAATAAAATTCTAAAATAATTTCATATAAGAATAGTTCCTTATTTTAGCTTTACCTCCTACAATTTTTAGGCTTTTTACACCTAAAAAATCATATAATTCTAAATAAAAAATTAATAAACTGATTTTTATCATATTTTATTTAATTGATTTTTAATACATTAGTTACTCCCTTTAACCAAAACTAAGCATCATGATAACTAATTTAAAAGAGAATGAATGCATAAACATATTAGAAAATAACTATGTAGGGCAACTGAGCTATATTTATATAGAAAGACCTTTTATTGTACCCATGACTTATTTTTTTGACAAGAAAAATAGTATTGTAGGCTATTCCGAAGAAGGTCATAAAACAAAGGCAATGAGAAATTATAGAAAAGTTTCTCTGCAGGTTTCAGAAAGAGCAGACAGTAATACTTGTAATTCTGTTTTAGTTCATGGTATTTATGAAGAACTATCTGGTTCTGTAGCAAAAAAATATTTGCACGATTTTACCGAAGGTATTAAAGCAATTATTCTAAAAAATGAACACAGAAATTTGCATTGCATAAGTGATTTCTCTAATAAAAGAACACAGAAAAAAATTCCAATTGTTTTTAGAATTACTGTTGATGAAATGACCGGTAAAAAAATTACAAACGAGAGTTCTTAATCAGACAACGTAAATATCTAATTAAAAAAAGACCATCTAAAAAGGTTCAATACTTTCTAGACAGCCTCTTTCTATGTAAATTATTTAGCTCCCAAAAGCAATAATTCATTCACCATAATTTCGGTAACATATCTTTTTTCACCTTCTTTGGTATCATAAGAACGGTTTGTTAACTTCCCTTCAACCGCAATTTCTTGCCCTTTATTTACATAGTTTTCTACTACTTTAACCAAACCTCCAGTAATAACAATATTATGCCAATAAGCACGCTCTACTTTATTACCTGCTTTGTCTTTGTAACTGTCATCTGTAGCCATAGAAAATTTAGCCATTTTATTGCCATCTTTAAAAGTTACTATTTCTGGATCTTGACCTAATCTACCAATTAACTGTACTTTGTTTCTTAACGTATTCATAAGATAAGTTTTTATGCATTTTTATTGAATGCAGATTTATAATTTGTTTTTGTCAATTCGTTTTGACTCTGCAAAGTTGCGACACCATTGCAGTTTTATTCGGTTACAAAACAATTACTTTCGGTTGTAATTATTTGTAGTCGTTTGTAAACGGATAAAATTTAAGTATATTTACCTTATGAAATTTCATTTAGAAACAGAAAGATTACTTCTTAGAGAATTTAGAATAACTGATGTAGATGACATGTTTGAGTTAGATTCTAACCCAAAAGTTCATCAATATCTAGGAAAAAAGACAATTAAAACGAAAGAGGAAGCAAAAAAAATGATTGATTTTATTCTAAAACAGTATAAGGAAAACGGTATTGGTCGATTTGCTGTTATAGAAAAATCTTCAGGTAGTTTTATAGGTTGGTCTGGCTTAAAACTAAATAAAGGAACAAAAGAAAGCTTAAATGATTTTCAAGATTTTATTGATATTGGCTATCGTTTCATTCCTAAATATTGGAAAAAAGGATACGGTTTAGAAACTGCTATTGCTTGTTTAGAATATGGTTTTAAAACAATGAATTTAGACATTATTTATGGTGCTGCAGAAATAGAAAATATTGGTTCTAATAAAATTTTACAAAAAATTGGATTGGAATTTGTAAACGAATTTAAAGAAGGTAATGAGCTGGTAAATTGGTACGAACTAAAGAAAGAAAACTATGGAAAGTAGAAAATGTTTAGAGTGTGACGAAATTGTTAAAGGTAGAGTTGATAAGAAGTTCTGTTCTGATTATTGTAGAAATGCGTATAACAATCGTGTGAACAAAGACAGTAAAAATCTCATTAGAAATATAAACAACCGACTTAGAAAAAATTACAAGATTTTATCAGAATTAAATACAACTGGAAAAACAAAAGTAACCAGAACCAAATTATACGATAAAGGTTTCGATTTTCAATTCTTTACTTCTATTTACAAAACAAAAACTGGGAATACGTATTTTTACGTTTACAATGAAGGCTATTTGCCTTTAGAAAATGAGACTTTTTTATTAATTAGAAAAGAGTAAAACCTTATATAAATTGCAACTTATACTTGTTTAAAATGTTTTTAGTTACAGATTTCGAACCTTTTTTAATTCCGATGCTATTTATTGTAATCGTTGGTTTAATACTATTCATAACTTACTATTTTAGTACAAAACAAAAAATTATAAGAGCTCTTTCTAAACTACCAATCAAACAAATAGGAAGCTTAAAAAATAATGAACTTACAAGGTTTACAGGTAAAGCTTTACATGTAAAAGAGCCTTTAATTGCACCTTTTAGCAAAAGAAAATGTGTGTTTTATGTCATAAAAATTGAACAGCAAAAAAGTAACGGAAAACAACAACGCTGGAGAACAATTGTACATGAAGAAAAAGTACAAGATTTTTTCCTAGAAAAAAATAGTGATTTTGCCATGGTAAGACTCCATCAAAATCCTAAAAACTACACCAGTTATTTAGTAGCTGATAAAAAAATAAAATCGGGTACTTTTAATGATCCAACAAGAGAGTTTAAAGCACTACTAGAAAGCTATCATATTAAAAGTGATAATTTTTTAGGCCTAAATAAAACCTTACGCTATTCTGAAGCAATTATAGAAATTGGAGAAGAAATTACCGTTGCAGGTATTGCAAAGTGGAAAAGTTTAAAAGAGCCCATAGAAGGCTATTCATATTCTAAAATAGCCGAACTAGAAAGTTCTGATAAACAAAAATTAATTATTACAGATTTACCAAATATTAAATCTAAAAAAAGGTTTTAACTATTCCAGGTATTTCCTTTTACACTAATGGCAGCTTTTAAAACATCTGTTTGACTTATTTGACCAATTAGCTTTCCGTTTTCTACCACAGGAAATCTTCTTCTGTGAGAACTAATAAATTTAAAAGCAGCATCAAAAATATTCGTATTCTTATCAATAGTATCCACACCAGTAGCCATATACTTACCTACTGTATTATTAACATCAGAAGGCATATTGTAATATTTACTTTCAGAAATATGTTTAATACAATCAGTTTCAGAAATAATACCTATTAAATCATTTTTATCATTTACAACCGGCCCACCAGAAATTTTATGTGTAATTAATTGTTCAATTACATGATCTAAGGTATCCTCAGCTTTAAAAGTTATCAATTTTTTTGTCATATAATCAGATACTAAAATTTGAGCATCTTCTTTTCCCTGACTGGTATCTCTTTTTCCTTGAAAGCTTTTAATTGCCATAATAGTTTCGTTTTTGGTTCTCTTAAATTTACTGTTTTTTCTGTTTTAAACAACTTTTCTATCAAGTTTTTTTTTATTTCCTACATTTAAATAATTTTTTTTATCAAATCATCAAATAAAATCCTTTTATTCTCTTATATCTGTATTTATAATTACTGGTGTTATTCTTTGGAGTTTTTCTGATTTAAAACCTACATCTTATCGAAAATAAAATAGCGTCTAAACAGAATTCTCTATAAATAATCCACTTTGACTTTTAAAGAAATAAAAATAGCTACCAAACAAGTTTAGCCCAGATTGAAACGGCATCCTTTTTTCTGTCAGTTCTAGTGGTTTTTATGACGAAGGAAGAAAAATTGTATCGAGAACAGAAGAAAAAAGATATAGTAGAAAGCTGGAAATAGCTTCTAGAAAGTAAACGCATAAAAAAAAGCATCCAGAGAGATCTCTAGATGCTTTTTAAATATAATTTTAGGCTGTTTTTAGTCTATTTCAGAAACTCTTAATGTATTTACCATACCTTTAGCCTCAACTGGCATAGAAGTAAGGTTAATCATTAAATCTCCTTCTTTAACAAATCCTTTTTCTTTAGAAATTTTGTTAATATCTACAACAGTATCATCTGTACTTAAGTTTTTATCGTAATAAAAAGCTTTTACACCCCAAAGTAAGTTTAGTTTTCCTAAAATTCTTCTTTCTGATGAAAATGCTAATATTTTAGCTTGTGGTCTCCATGCTGAAATTTGGAATGCTGTATAACCACTATTTGTTAAAGTAGAAATTGCGGTTGCATCAATATCATTTGCCATTAAAGCTGCGTGATGACAAACCGATTTTGTTATAAATCTGTTTGTTCTAATATGTGGCGCTTCATGTGGTACTTTAATCATTCTAGAGTTTTCAACAGCTCTAATAATTTCAGACATTTTCTGAATTACTTTTAAAGGATGCTTCCCTACAGAAGTTTCTCCAGATAACATTACTGCATCTGCTCCATCCATAATAGAATTGGCAACATCATTTACTTCTGCTCTTGTAGGAACAGGATTATCAATCATTGTTTCCATCATTTGAGTTGCAATAATTACAGGAATTCTTGCTCTCTTAGCACGTCTTACTAATTTCTTCTGAATTAATGGAACGTCTTGCATAGGAATTTCTACTCCTAAATCTCCACGAGCAACCATTAAACCATCACAAAAAGGAATTAATGCATCAATATTTGCAACTGCTTCTGGTTTTTCAATTTTAGCAATTACGGGTACTCTATAATCTGAATGCTCATCGATTAAATCGCGTAACATTCTTAAATCTTCTGGTGTTCTTACAAAAGAAAGTGCCATCCAATCTACATTTAAACCTAATGCAAAAACGGCATCTTCTTTATCTTTTTCTGTTAAAGCTGGTAAAGAAATAGCTGTGTTTGGTAAGTTTACTCCTTTTTTAGATTTTAAAGGTCCACCAACTACTGTTTTTACTACAACTTCTTTGTCTTTATCTGTAGAAACTACTTCAAATAACAATTTACCATCATCTACCATAATATGCTCTCCAACTTTTACGTCTTTAGGAAAACGTTGGTAGGTCATAAATGCTTTTTTGTTGTTACCAATACATCTTTCTGTAGTAAAAGTAAACAAGTCTCCATCATTTAAAATAACATCTTCTTCCATTACTCCTACACGAAGTTTTGGTCCTTGTAAATCTGCTAAAATGGCAACATTAAATCCTTCTTCTTCATTAATTTCTCTAATTCTTAGCACATTTTGTTTTACAACATCGTAATCTGCATGAGAAAAATTAATTCTAAAAACGTTGACACCTGCAACTGCCAACTCTTTCATCTTTTCTTTAGTGTCTATTGCTGGACCTAAGGTTGCAACTATTTTTGTTTTTTTGTAGTCTTTCATGTTTAAAATATTAAAAAGTCTTTAGACTTTAAGGTGTTTTTATCTATTGAATATGCGGTAATTACATTCTCAATACTTTTAATTCTATTTACTGTTTTCGTAACAAAACCATCGTCTGAATCTCCACATATTTTTAAAAAAAAATCTACTTTTTTCTTTTCTGGAATCAGATATGTTATTGTTTCTGATGTTAATAACAACCCATTGGCTGCTGTTTGGTTTTCTGTTCTATAACTGTTCGTTATTAAAAACCACTTGTAATCATATTCTATATTTTCATAATTATATATAGAAAAAGAGGCTTTCTTTTCTTCTATAACAAATTTTAAATCTTCTTTTGCTTTATAAAACCTGGTATTAAGGTTTTTATTTAATAAGTAGGCAAGTTTATAATCTTCTAAAGTAGAATGGATTCCTATTAAAGAATATTCTTCTTCGCAAAATTCGTCCATTTCTAAAGCGTGTACCTGCATAGATTATAACTAATACTCGTTTTTATGAAAACCAAAATTACTAATTGTTTATGAACTTTACCGTTAATTTTAACGAAAACGTTATCGTGAATTAGCCTAAATTAATTTCTTTTTGAAATGCAAAATAGACTCTTTTAGCAGCTTGCTCTTCTGCTTTTTTCTTAGAAGTAGCTCTACCTTTGGCTATTTGCTCTCCATCGATACTTACCTTTACACTAAAATGTTTGATAGCTTCGTTACCAGAATCTTCATAGGTATCAAAAGTATATTTCTTCTTTTGTTTCTGACACCATTCTATAATAAGCCCTTTGTAACTTGTAACTTTACCCTCTAGTTTTTCGATATCTACGTAGGGTACAATTACATTTTCATAAATAAATTTCTGACAAGTATTGTAGTTCTTATCTAAATAAATAGCGCCTACTAATGCTTCAAAGATATTACCATGAATATTATCTCCAACGTTAGCTTGATCTATATTACTTTTTACAAAACGTATTAGGTTTAAATCTTTTCCTAACTCATTTAAATGCTCTCTACTAACAATTTTAGAGCGCATTTGTGTAAGATAGCCTTCACTACCTGTAGGTACTTTTTTGTATAAATAAGATGCAATTACAGATCCTAAAATAGAATCACCTAAAAATTCTAAACGTTCGTAATTAATAGGTATTCCTTTGCTGTCTAACATTTGCACAGACCTATGTGTAAATGCCTTTTTGTATTTATTTATTCTTCTTGGAGAAAAATTAAGTAGTTTTTTTAATTCGTTGTATAATTGTGCATCCTCTTCACTGTGAGGTTTTACTATTTTACGAATAAAATTCATAGAGTATTATTCATCAAGTTTTTTAAATGCAACACATGCATTATGTCCACCAAAACCAAAAGTATTACTCATAGCAATATTAATATCGCGCTTTTGAGCTTTATTTAAAGTTAAGTTTAATTCTGGATTGATATTTTCATCTACATTAACATGATTAATTGTTGGAGGTACAATACCATTTTTCATGGCTAAAATTGCAGCTATAGACTCTATAGCTCCTGCAGCTCCCAACAAGTGACCTGTCATAGATTTTGTAGAATTAATATTAATGTTTTTAGCATGTTCTCCAAAAACTGCAGAAATTGCTTTCAATTCTGCAACATCTCCTAAAGGAGTTGAAGTACCATGTGTATTAATATGATCTACATCTTCTGGTTTAATACCTGCATTTTCTAAGCAGTTATTCATTACAGCAATCACACCAATTCCTTCTGGGTGTGGTGCAGTCATATGGTGGGCATCAGAAGACATTCCTCCTCCAATAACCTCAGCATAAATTTTTGCTCCTCTAGCTTTAGCATGCTCATAGCTTTCTAAAACCAAAGCACCTGCTCCTTCACCTAATACAAAACCATCTCGTTCTGCATCAAAAGGTCTAGATGCTGTTTCAGGACTTTCGTTTCTTGTAGATAAGGCGTGCATGGCATTAAAACCACCAACACCAGAAATTACAACTGCAGCTTCCGAGCCACCAGTTACAATAACATCACAAGTACCTAAACGAATATAATTTAAAGCATCAATCATTGCATTAGCAGATGACGCACATGCAGAAACCGTAGTATAATTTGGCCCCATAAATCCATTTTTAATAGAAATATTTCCTGGCGCAATATCTGCAATCATTTTTGGGATAAAAAATGGGTTAAATTTTGGCGTACCATCTCCGGCTCCAAAATTTATAGCTTCGTTTTGAAAAGTTTCTAAGCCTCCAATTCCTGCTCCCCAAATTACACCAACGCGTAATTTGTTTAATTTTTCTAGATCAAAATTTGCATCTGCAATAGCCTCATCAGAAGCTACCATTGCATACTGCGTAAATGGATCCATTTTTCTAGCGTCCTTTCTATTAATAAAGTCCGTTACCTCGAAGTTTTTTAATTCACATGCAAAACGAGTTTTGAACTTGGCAGCATCAAACCGCTTGATAGGTGCTGCACCGCTAACTCCGTTAACTAAAGCATTCCAATACTCTTCAATATTATTACCAATTGGCGTAAGTGCGCCAAGTCCAGTGACTACAACTCGTTTTAACTGCATATAAATTTACTTTTTAGCTTCTTCAATATAGCTTACTGCTTGACCTACTGTTCCGATGTTCTCTGCTTGATCATCTGGTATTTGAATATCAAATTCTTTTTCGAATTCCATAATTAATTCAACAGTATCCAAAGAATCTGCTCCTAAATCGTTTGTGAAGCTAGCTTCTGTTGTTACTTCGTTATCGTCTACGCCTAATTTGTCTACGATAATAGCTTTTACTCTTGATGCAATGTCTGACATAATTTTGTGTTTTTTAAAATTTTAATCGGGGCAAAAATACAAATCTTAGCAATTAAAACTAATTTTTGTCCTAAAAATGATTCTTAAAAGTAAATAAAAATATTTAATCTTCTCTTAAAATAATCAATTTGTTAATAATTATTCTTTTTTTTGTAGCTTAGAAATGAAGTTATGAAGCGTATTGTTATTTTTGCATCTGGTTCTGGAACGAACGCAGAAAACATTATTAAATTTTTTAATCATACTAAAACCGCTAAGGTTACCACTGTGCTATGTAACAATGAACATGCCAAAGTATTTGATAGATGTAAAAAATTAGACATCAAATGTTTACACTTTAAAAAAGAAGCTTTTTTTACTTCGGATGAAATACTAAACCTATTAAAAGAGCAGGCAGATTACATTATTTTAGCAGGTTTTTTATGGAAAATTCCAACCAAAATTATCGATGCTTTTCCAAATAAAATTATCAATATTCACCCTGCCTTGTTGCCAAAATATGGTGGAAAAGGGATGTATGGTATGAACGTTCATAAGGCAGTAAAAGAAAATAAAGAATCAGAAACGGGTATTACAATTCACTACGTAAATGCCAATTATGATGAAGGTGCCATCATTTATCAGGCAAAAACAGCCTTAAATGAAGCAGATTCTCCTGATAATATTGCAGAAAAGATCCATATTTTAGAGCAACGTTACTTTCCTAGAGTTATTGAAGATGTAATTTTAGCCATAAATGAGTAAAAAAAAGTTTTATGTAGTTTGGAACGGACACAGAAAAGGAATTTTTACTTCTTGGAAAGTCTGTAAAAAGCAAATTGATGGTTTTGAAGGTGCTCAATATAAATCGTTCGCAGATTTAAATGAAGCCGAAATAGCTGCAACCAAAAATTATGCAGACTATGTAGGGAAAGATACTAAAAAGAAGACGTTATCATCAACAGAAAAAGAAAAAATTGGGAGACCTATTTTAGAAAGTATTTCTGTGGATGCAGCTTGTTCTGGAAATCCTGGTAAAATGGAATACAGAGGTGTTTTAACGCATAATAAGCAACAAATTTTTATAAAAGGCCCATTTGCTAGAGGAACTAACAATATTGGAGAATTCCTAGCTCTAGTCCACGGAATCGCTTTGTTAAAGAGCAAGAACAAGGAAAATATTCCTATTTACTCCGATTCTAAAATTGCCATGAGTTGGGTAAAACAAAAAAGATGCAAAACCAACATGCATTTTGATGCTTCTAACAAAGATTTATTAGAATTGATAAAAAGAGCTGAAACTTGGCTGAAAAATAATACTTATAAAAACCCAATTCTAAAATGGGAAACCAAAGCTTGGGGAGAAATTCCTGCGGATTTTGGGAGGAAGTGATTTCAGTTATCAGATTTTAAAAATTCTATGACTTCTATCCAATAGAAAACATAACAATTCTTATTAATACATACTACTTGTCACTTCGAAGTAATGAGAAGTCGTATAACAGTGGTAACACAAAACCTATCAAACAGTATGTGATTTCTCCTAAAAGGTCGAAATGACAAACCGGATGAAAATAAACGACAAAACTTGTCACTTCGAAGTATTGAGAAGTCACATAACAGTGATAACACAAAACCTATCAAACAGTATGTGATTTCTCCTAAAAGGTCGAAATGACAAACTGCATGAAAACCAAACATTATTAATCAAATTCATTATTCAAAAAAGTAAAAGAAGGATTAATTTCTCTTATAAGTGTTAGTTTCTTCTCACGCCTCCATTTTTTCAATTCTTTTTCCCTCGCAATAGCCAGTTGAATCCAAGAATGTTTTTCGTAATACACTAAGAACTCAATATTGTATTTTGCTGCAAATGTTTTCTTCTTTTCAAGTATGTTTGTTTTATGTTGTTGCAAACGTTCTTTTAAGTTATTTGTTACTCCAATATAAAATGTGGAACGGTAACTATTTGTAATTATTTAAACATAATAACTATGAAATCCTTTTTGTGGGTTTAGCATCCTTTTTTTTCTTAAAAGGTATGTATTATAAAAAGAATCTCCAAAACCTGTCACTTCGAAGTATTGAGAAGTCGCATAACAGTGATGACGCAAAACTGAATAGCATTATGTGATTTCTCCTATCGTCGGAATGACAAAACTGTATGAAAATAAACCACAAAACTTGTCACTTCGAATGTAATGAGAAGTCGCATAACAGTGATGACACAAAACTGAATAGCATTATGTGATTTCTCCTATCGTCGGAATGACAAAACTGTATGAAAAAAACTACAAATTATACCCAATACTAAACATGATTATTCTTGGTAAAATAAAGGTTTTACTATCTGATATTAAATAATCTGAAAAACTATTACTTTGTTTAAATTGTGTATTAAACATATTTTGGACACTTATTTTATAAGACCAAGCAGCATCTTCTTTTTGATAAGACAAGGTTGTATTTGCTATTTCATACACATTTTTTTGCCCCAATGTTTTATTCTGATAGTTGCTTAACTTATAATCGAAATTAAAAATAACGCCTTTTAAAAAATCGTAATCTACGGTTACAAAAGGTTCTGTAGTTATAAATTTTGAAGTAGCATTACTAGAAATAAATTTACCAATATCTCTACTTACACCAACTTCTATTGTCGGAAAATTATCAAACAAGGTTTCGAAACCTACTTCGTAATTATACCCATTATTTTTATTGGTTTGGGTATTTCCGTTTAATTCTTGTAGGTACTTATTGTTACTAAAACCAACATCAAACTTATATTTTATATTTTTAATACTTTTTTCTAAATGTATATTTCCATGAAGATCTTCAGACGGATTGTCGAACATTTTTACGGTTAAAAACTGGTTAACATCATTAAAATCTACTGTATTTCTAACTCCTTTTATCTGTTTACTATAGTTTAAGTTTGCAAAAAGCATTAAGCCTTTATACAAACTAAAACGGCTGTAATAAATACGCGCTGCGTGATACAAGTTATTTTCTAGCGTATCATTTCCTTTAAAAACCGAATTATACGATTGTAAATAAAAACGATTGGCAAATTTATCTACATCAGAAAAAGACGTTTTTAAATTGTAATTAATGGTAATTTTTTTGGATTTATTAAACTCAATTTTTGCTAAGAAATCGGGTAAAACAATCCATTTGTTGTTTTCTAAATGGGTTTGTTTGTCTAGTTGCCATTTGTAATTGTGTAATTCTACACCTTGTTTTAAAGTAAAAATTCCTGCTCTAAACTTATAATGCAATCCTACAAAGAAATCGTTTAGCTTTAAATTTAAATCATTGCCAAAATCATCCGAAGAAAAATTATTTGTGGTGCCGTTATCTAACGTTTGAAAATCATCACTAACAAAATCTTCGTTTAAAAATTTATTACCCAACGTTGTGTAAATATGATTGCTGTTGTTAATTTCCCAAAAGTGTTTAAAAACAGCATCAATATTTTGTTCTTTGGTGTTTTTTAGTTGATGAATTCTTAACAATTCTTGATTTGTATCTGCCGGAATTAAACCTTGTAAAATAGCATCTTGCGTTTGCCAATAATTGGTTTTATCACTTTTATCAAACACATAATTAAAAATGGATGAAAACGTGTGTTTATCATTTTGTCTTTTGTGCCATTCTATATTTTGATTGATGTACGTTGCTGTTAAATCTCTATCTGTAGCAATGGTATTTGTGTTGGCATTTATTAAGGAAGCAACTGTATTTATTTTGGTGTTATTAGTCCTTTTTACTTGTGTTCTTGCATACCATTTTTCTTTATTATTTGGTGTGTACTCTATATTTAGATTCCCAATACCTAACAAATTATCTGTAGCCGTTTTATTAGTTCTTTGTTCTGTAAACGTGGTGTATTCGTTTTGGTTTTCTACAAAACTACTGGTATTTGTATTCGAAAAAATAGCATAACCAGAAACATCTAAGGTAGAAGTTGCCGTTTTTGTAATGTTTAAAGCTCCAAATTTTTGGCTACTTGTCTGCAAATCTCTACTTTCTAAAAACTGAGAAAAATCACCACCTTTCCATTTAAAATTACCGCTAAATATAGCATTCATACCGCCAGAAAAACTCATATAATCTCTAAACGTAAATGTTTTTTCGCCTATATTATTAATGTTTCCTATAAAATTGACATTGGTTTTGGGTGAATAATAAAACAAATTGGCGCTAGTTTTATAAAAGTCTTTGTTGCCTTTACCCGCTTCTACATCACCAAAAAGAAAGCGTTTTTTATCCTCTTTTAGTTTGATGTTCATTGCCATCTCATCAGAATCTGTTAATCCTTTTAAGAATGAAACTTCGTTATAATTATCGATTACTTCTATATTGCCAACAGCATCTGCAGGAATGTTTTCTACTGCCAACTTAGAGTTACCACCAAAAAACTTTTTACCATCTACCAACATTTTGGTTACTTTTTTACCCTGCACGGTAACTGTTCCGTTTTTACTTACTTCTACTCCAGGTAATTTTTTTAAAACATTTTTAAGTTTGCGTTCTGTACCGTTTATAAATTTATCGGTTTTATAAGTAGTGGTATCTCCTCTAACCGTAACTGGCATTTCTATAATTACCTCATCTAATTGTTCTGAAGATTGCTGTAATACAAAGTCTTTTTTAGTGGTTTTTAAGGCTATAAATTGATATTCTATAGGTTTATATCCTAAATAAGAAATACTAATTGTTATGGTGTCTCCTTTTTCTAAAAGCAACTTATAATAGCCTTCGTTATCTGTTATGGCAAATTGTAAGTTTTTAGAAACATCTTTGGGTTTTGCTATTACATTTGCATACGGCATTGGATTTTGTAAACTGTCTTTTACAGAACCTGAAAGGGTTACTTTCTGTGCAAAAAACGAAATAGAGATTCCAACAAATAATACAAATAGACTTTTCTTTTTCATAGGATGTTTATTGTTTTTCAATACTTTTCCAAAACGCTTCTCCTCTTTTTCTAGACTCTTCTGCTGTCATTTTTTTACCTTTTGTAGGTTTTTTAATTACAATTTCTTTTTTAGGGTTTATAATTATTTCTGATGCACTAATAGTTCTTTTAGACAGTTCTACTAAAAGCACCAAACCAGGTAAACCATTATACTTTAAAGGACCAAAACTAACAGGTAATTCTGGTGTAAACCAAACTACAGGTTTCATTTTTTTGCTGGTTGATTCAATATCAATTGCTTTAAAACATAGATATCTACCAATCTTTTTAGATTCTTGTGTTATTTTCCACTTTTTAGGATTAATTTCTATTAAGAATAATTCTCCAAAAGTGCTACTTTCATTAAAATACTCATTCGTTTTTGTGTTTTTGTAATATCTATTATCTCCTCCAGCAAAAGTTCTATTTACATTAAAAATGGGTTTTCCATCATTTTGCATTTTATCCTCTACGTAATATAAAGACTCATCATTAGAAAACTCTAAATAGGCATTTACATTGGGTGTGTTTTCAAAAACATCTCGCATCCATTTGTCCATTTTTACTTTTTTTGACTTCAATTTTTTAGATATGGAATCTATTTTTTCTTTTGAAAATGATTCCATAGAAACCACATAAGTAACTTTACCACTTATTTTCTGAGAAAAAACCGTTATTGAAAAACAACAAATTATAAGGGTTATAAAATTTTTCATAACAATTAATTTATTTAAACAACTTTACTATTAAAAACGATTTATGAAATGAAAGGTTTCAATTATATAATTTTATGACCTCTTTCTATATTCTTCTAGTTTTTTATAAAAAGTAGGATGTGCTTTTTTTGCAGCATTATCATACTTTTCTTTAGTTATTTCTTCTCCCTTGGGTTTTTCAATTATAATTTTTTCTTTTGGGTTTAACTCTATTTTAATGGCAGTAAATGTAACTGTATTGTCTTCTAATTCTAAAATTAAACCTGGTAAGCTCGTAAAAAATTTAGGTCCATAACTTACTGGTATTTTTGGTGTAAACCATGCTATTGGTTTTTTGTATTTATATAATGGGTTTTGATACTCTGCTTTATAACATAAATACCCTCCAATAATTTTAGATTCTTGAGAAATTTTCCAAATAGGTTTTGGTTGTTCTATTAAAAAACATTTACCTAAAATACGACACTCTACAATACTATTTTTTTTTTATAAAACCATTTTGTGTATAAAATAAATTATCCTTTCCTGCTCCTTTTTGAGTTAAATTACTTCCTCTTATACCATCGTTTTCTAATTTAGGATTAGGTTTATAAATTGATTCTTGTTCATTAAATTCTAAAAAAACTAAAATATCTCTAGCATTGTTAATTTTATCTATAAAGCTTTGAGAAGTTACTTTATTTTTTTCTTCATTTCTTTGTTTTACTTGTTCTAAAGTTAAGTTTAATGAAACATTATAGGTTATTCTTCCTGATAACTCTTGTGCTTTAATATTTATAAATACTAAAAAAAAGATTAGAAAAGTAATATTGACTTGTATTCTCATTTTTATTTATTTTAATAACAATCTTCATAATTAGCCATGTAATCAGAAATAAATACCATTTCTCCACTAGCATCAGCTTCTTCAATAGTTTGATCAAAAGCACTTCTAACACAATCACTAGCACAACCAAAATCTTCAACAACTTCAATTGTTTCTGTTGTTGGTGTAGTTCTTTCTTTGTTTGAAGATGTTGCATTTATCATTGTTGTTCCTGTTACAAAAATAAAAACCATTGCTAAAATCACTTTTTTCATACTATAAAATTTTGTAACCTAAATTATTTAGGTTTATTGATTTAAAAATATTTAGAGTTTTATATGAGTTAACAAGTTTAAAATTCTCTAAAAAACTTGTAGAAAAAGGCTTACACATCAATTAGATTTCTCAATCGCTTAAAAAAGCTTATTTCGAAATGACAATCGTTTCATTTTTATATTTCTTAATTCCGCAAGCGGAGTTTTTTTTTACTATTAATTAAGAGATTCTTAAATCACTTTAATGAACTCTCTTTACGGAATAACACTCGTTATAACTTATAAAGAATAATTACATTTTTTTTAATCGAGATTTAGCACTTCTGCCTATACTATCATATTTTTCTATTGAGATTGTATTTTGGGTATTAGGAATTTCAATCTCAAATATTTTATTTGTTTTCAAAGTAATTTTATTTGCAAAATAAATAATATTATTTTCCTTTAATTCTATTATTAATCCCGGTAAACCTCCAAATCCTTTTGGTCCAAAACCAAAAGGTATTTGTGTTGTGTACCAAGCTTCTATTTTTGTTTTTTTATTTAAATAAGTTATAGCTTTAAAGCAATTATATTTTCCAATTTTCTTCTCTTCTCTTGTCAATTCCCATTTTAATGAATCTAAATTACTTACTATATTAAATTCTTCTCCAAACATTATTTTTTTTTTAATTTTTTTCCGACTTATAATGTTTTGATAAAAAATATCTTTCCCGCTATTTGTAATAATTGCGTATTTTAACTGTGTATCATTATCTACATTCAAGATTTTATTCATAGAAAAAACAGATACATTTCTATTAAAATCTAAAACAAAAACAAACTTATTTTGATTATTTTTAATGCTAGAATTTAAAAAATTTAACGTGTTTCTTAAATTTTTATCTTTTTCTTTATTTATTACATCTTCACTTATAAATGAACCATTTATTTTAGACTTATACTCAACATTCCCATAAACTGATTGACTGTTCAATAAAAATATATTACTGAATGCAAAAAAACATACTAAAACTAACTTCATTTTTTTTATTTTTAAAATAGCATTGGGAAAAATCCCCAATGCTATAAATTAATATCTAATAATTAATATCCTGCATTATTTAAACACTCTGTTAATTGAGCTTCAGAAAGCTCAAAAGCATATTCTCAGTCACCTGTAAAAGCTTCTAAAAAATTGTACGTATTTAAAGATTGTCCTGCACAATCTTCCGCAGGTCCAACATATAAATTGTTAATAGAACTTTCTGTAGATGCATTCATTACTGTTCCTGTTGCTAAAATAAAAACCATTGCTAAAATTACTTTTTTCATACTATAAAATTTTGTTACCTAAATATTATTTAGGTTAATTGATTTAAAAATATTTAGAACTTTAAATGACTCAACAAGTTTAAAATTCTCTAAAAATTGGTAGAAAAAGGTTTACACATCAATGAGATTTCTCAATCGCTTCATTTTTACATTTCTTAATTCCGCAAGCGGAGTTTTTTTTACTATTAATTAAGAGGTTCTTAAATCACTTTAATGAACTCTCTTTACGGAATAACACTCGTTCATTCTATTGATAGATTAATTCGCGTAAAACTCGTAGTAATAATGTTATTTTGGAGGGAAGAAATTTTCTTTTTCACAGTATTTTTCTCTTTCCAAAGATGGAAAAGATATTTTTAAAAACCTAAAGAATCACTTTCCATTATAGCATACCCAACTATAGGTATACTGAATCACTGTTTTCAGGTATGCCAAAATGGAAATATTTTAAATACTAATTTTACTTATTTTTACATCGAAAAAGAAAAAATTAATGAGAGAAAGAGAAAGAATAAAAGATACTTACAAGATTATATTAAACAATTTAGAAGAAAAAAGAAAACAAGTTGGTGTAAGCCTAAATGAAATGGCACTTCATTTAGGCTTAACAGAAAATGGTTATTTTAAGGTTATTAAAGGACACACAAAGTTAGATGTAGAACGCTTATTACTTATTTTAAATAAATTAGCTATTTCTCCAAAGGAATTTTTTAAAGATTATAAAGACTAATTGTAGATTACAAACAAAAAGTAAAAACCCAAAACTAAAATAGTTTTGGGTTTTTATATTTATTAATTTACTTTAAGATTGCTTCGTTAAAACTCGCAATGACGTTTAAACTATCTTATTATAAATTAGCCTTCATCAATTCTCTATTCATTCTTGCAATGTTGTCTAAAGAGATTCCTTTAGGACATTCTACCTCACAAGCACCTGTATTTGTACAGTTACCAAAACCTTCTAAATCCATTTGTGCAACCATGTTTTTTACACGATCTGCAGCCTCTACTTGTCCTTGTGGTAATAAAGCATACTGAGATACTTTTGCACCAACAAATAACATTGCAGAAGAGTTTTTACAGGTAGCCACACAAGCACCACAACCAATACAAGTTGCTGCATCCATAGCGTCATCTGCTGCGTGTTTAGAAATAGGTAATGAGTTTGCATCTTGCGTATTACCAGATGTGTTTACAGAAATGTAACCACCCGATTGTTGTATACGCTCAAAAGCCATTCTATCTACTACTAAATCTTTTATTACAGGAAATGCTGCTGCTCTAAATGGCTCTATTGTAATAGTATCTCCATCGCTAAACATACGCATGTGTAACTGACAGGTTGTTATACCTCTGTCTGGTCCATGAGCTTCTCCGTTAATATATAAAGAACAAGCACCACAAATACCTTCTCTACAGTCATGATCAAAAGCAACTGGTTCTTCACCACCATTTACTAATTGTTCATTCAAAACATCCATCATTTCTAAAAAAGACATGTGCTCTGAAATATCATTCACTTTATAGTCTACCATTTGACCCTTTGAACCAGCGTCTTTTTGTCTCCAAATTTTAAGTGTTAAATTCATCTTGTCTTTCTTATTTGTATGAACGTTGTTTCAATTCAATATCGTTAAACTCTAATTCTTCTTTGTGTAAAACCGCATCTGCAGGTTCTCCTTTATATTCCCAAGCAGCTGCAAAAGCGAAATCTACATCGTTACGTTTTGCTTCTCCTTTTTGAGGACCATCTAATTCTGCAGATTCTTCTCTAAAGTGACCTCCACAAGATTCTGCTCTCATTAAAGCATCTTTAGCAAATAACTCACCTAATTCTAAGAAATCTGCAACTCTACCTGCTTTTTCTAATTCTGGGTTCATTTCATTTGAAGATCCTGGTACAGAAACTTCTTTCCAAAACTCTTCACGAATGGCTTTAATTTCGGCCATTGCCTCTGTTAAACCTTTTGCGTTTCTAGACATTCCTGCCTTGTCCCACATTACTTTTCCTAATTTCTTATGGAAATAATCTACAGATTTTGTTCCTTTATTATTAATAAAGTGATTAATTCTTTCTGTAACTTCTTTTTCTGCTTCAATAAATTCTGGAGTTTCTGTTGAAATTTTTCCAGTTCTAATATCATCAGATAAATAATCTCCAATAGTATAAGGTAATACAAAATAACCATCTGCTAAACCTTGCATTAATGCAGAAGCTCCTAATCTGTTTGCTCCGTGATCAGAGAAGTTTGCCTCTCCAATACAGTAACATCCAGGAATCGTTGTCATTAAGTTATAATCAACCCAAACACCACCCATTGTATAGTGTACCGCTGGATAAATCATCATTGGAGTTTCATACGGGTTTTGATCTATGATTTTCTCATACATCTGAAATAAGTTTCCATATTTTGCTCTAACGATCTCTTGTCCTAATTCTTTTATTTTTGCAGGCGATGCATTTTCTATATTATGAATCTTTGCTTGCTCTTTTCCGTAACGTTCAAAAGCAGATGCAAAATCTAAATACACAGCTTCTCCTGTTGCATTTACTCCGTAACCAGCATCACAACGTTCTTTTGCTGCTCTAGATGCAACATCACGCGGTACTAAGTTACCAAATGCAGGATAACGTCTTTCTAAATAGTAATCTCTTTGGTCTTCTGTTAAATCTTTAGGCGTTTTCTTTCCTTCTCTAATCGCTAAAACATCTTCCATGTTTTTAGGAACCCAAATACGTCCATCATTACGTAAAGATTCAGACATCAATGTTAATTTAGACTGATAATCTCCAGAACGTGGAATACATGTTGGGTGAATCTGTGTATAACAAGGATTTGCAAAATATGCTCCTTTTTTATGTATTTTCCAAGCTGCAGTAGCATTAGAACCCATTGCATTTGTAGATAAGAAATATACGTTACCATAACCTCCAGAACCAATTACAACAGCATGTGCAGAATGACGCTCAATTTCTCCTGTAATTAAATTTCTAGCAATAATTCCTCTTGCTTTTCCATCAACAATAACAACGTCTAACATTTCATGTCTGTTAAACATCTCTATTTTACCACGAGCAATTTGTCTATTCATTGCAGAATAAGCTCCTAATAATAGTTGTTGACCAGTTTGTCCTTTTGCATAGAAAGTTCTAGAAACTAAAACTCCACCAAAAGAACGATTATCTAACAAACCACCATAATCACGTGCAAAAGGAACTCCTTGTGCCACACATTGATCGATAATATTTGCAGAAACCTCTGCTAAACGATACACGTTTGCTTCTCTAGAACGGTAATCTCCACCTTTTACAGTATCGTAAAATAATCTGTAAGTGGAATCTCCATCTCCTTGATAATTTTTTGCAGCGTTAATTCCTCCTTGTGCAGCAATTGAATGTGCCCTTCTTGGAGAATCTTGGTAAGCAAATGCTTTTACATTGTACCCTAACTCTGCTAATGTTGCTGCGGCAGAACCACCAGCTAATCCTGTACCTACAACAATAACGTCTATATTACGTTTGTTTGCAGGGTTTACCAAGTCAATTTTATTTTTATAATCTGTCCATTTATCTTTAATTGGACCTTGAGGTACTTTTGAATCTAAAGCCATATTGTATAGATTAATGGTTTAAGTAATGATAAAGTGCAATAAAAATAAATCCTAAAGGAATTATAATTGAATATGCTTTACCTATTGTTTGTAATGTTTTTTTTCGTCCAGATGTAGAACCCATAGATTGAAATGCTGATGTAAATCCGTGTGCTAAATGCAATCCTAAGAAAACAAAAGCAACAACATAAGCAGCAACTCTAATAGGGTTTACAAATTTATGCAACAACTCCTCATGGTAACGGTAACCTTCTATTCCTTCTAAAGTACCAGACCAATCGCCTTGAATAAATTTTGTGTTAATTTCTGGAAACCAGAAATCGATAAAATGTAAAATGATAAATGCTAAAATAGCAGCACCACTCCAAATCATGTTTCTGCTCATCCAAGATGAATTAGCTGCACCATTGTTTTTTGCATACCCAACTCCGTTTGCTTTTTTGTTTTTTAATTCTAAGATAAATCCCATTACAAAATGAAAAACTACACCAAAAATTAATACTGGTTGCAAGGCAAACTGTATTAAAGGGTTTGTTCCCATAAAGTGTGAAACTTCGTTAAAAGTATCTGGGCTTAGAACTGATAAAAGATTGATTGCAAAATGCTGTAAAAGGAAGAACATTAAAAAGAATGCAGAAAGCGCCATGGCTATCTTTCTTCCAACTGAAGATTTGAAAAATCCGCTCATTGTATAAATGTATAATTAAGTTATAATTGTTGTTTTACAAATGTACCATTTAGATACGCTTTACTGAAATAATAATGGTTGTTTTTTGGTTATTTAGAATCGTTTTAATATGATGTTTTTGTTTTAAATATTACCTTATTTTTTAACGTGTTATAACACTGCCATTACTTCTGCTACAATAATTATAAGCACCAATGAAAAAGGATACACAGCTGCGTAAGCAATTTGCGGAGCATCCGAATCGGTCATAGAGTCTGTTGCACTTAATCCTGGTGTAGAAGTCATACCTCCTGTTAAGGCTCCTAAAACAGACAAAAAATTTATTTTTAAGAGAAATCGTCCAACAAGAACAGTAATAATCATAGGAATCAAGGTAATTAAAGCGCCATATAGAAATAAAATAAAACCATGTTTTTCGATTGCTGAAATTAAACTTTGTCCTGCTTTTAAACCAACAGGAGTAAGAAATAATAAAAGTCCAAACTGACGTAATATTTGGTTTGCAGGACCTGATAAATTCCAAATTACAGTAGCAAACTTTCCTTTCCAACTTAAAAATATAGAAGATAAAAGTACACCCCCTGTAAGCCCTAATTTTAAACCAATACCACCTAACGGTATAGCAATGGCACCTACAAGAATACCGATAACAATACCAAATGCTACAGGTAAAAAACTTGTTTGACCTATTCTTTTTAAACTATCTCCAAAGAGTTGTGTCACCGCAGGAACATTTCCTTTAGAACAAGAGACTAAAATCTTATCACCATATTTTATTTTGGTTGATGGATGTGGAGCTAAATCGATACTAGCTCTTCTAATACGTGTTATGGTAGCAGAATAATTTTCTAGAAGATTAAGTTCTTCAATGGTTTTATTTACCACAGCATCATTACTTACTACATACCACTTTACTTCGTAAGTTCCACTTCTAGGAATTTTAATATCGGTAACTTTACCTAATAAAACCTCTATTCTTTGTAACGCATTTACCGTACCTACTGCTTTTATAATATCTCCCGTTTCTAAAATAGTATCTTTTGTAGGAGAAATAGGTAATTGATTAGGCTTCATTATACGTGAAATATTCGCTTTGGTCATAAAACGAATTCTCAACTCTCTAATCGTTTTACCGTTTACGTTTTCATTAGAGATAATTAAGTTTTTATTGATCACCATTGGAGTGCTCGATTTCGATTTTTCTTCAAAATCTTTTTCTTCATTCTTAATGTTTATTCTAAATAATGCAGGTCCTAATTTTACAAACAAAATAACACCTAAAACTCCAAACGGATATGCAATACCATAACCAATAGACGCTAAAGGAGATTGAGAGGCTTCTATAGAAGCAGCCAAACCAGGTGTAGATGTTAGTGCTCCTGTTAGCAAACCGCTCATCATATTCATATCTACATCATAAATATAAGAAATAGACACAGCAGTAATACCACCTGATATAACCGTAATACCTGCCAAAAGGATTAATTTAGCTCCTTGTTCTTTAAAAGAACTAAAAAAAGAAGGTCCTGCTTGCATACCTATGGTGTAAATAAATAACACCAAACCTACACTTTGAATAATTGGAGGAATATTAAAAGTAATGCCATTTAAATTGTACAGATATCCAAAAAAGATAGCGACAAAAATAACCGCAGAAGTATCAAAACTTATTCCTTTTATACGAATGTTTCCTAAGGCGATTCCTAAACCAATAACTAGAAATAACACAAAGTAATCTTTAGTGAGTAATTCTAAAAAAAATTCCATAATTTTTAATATTAATTTTATTATTTTTTATAAAAATTGACTTTAATTTAAGTAGACAAAAGTAGGTCTTTAGTGTATTTAATTTTTATGATAATTATCACTAGAAACCTTGCTGTTACTGATATTTTAAAACTACACGCCCTCCAACCACTATATCTATTGAACGAATACGTTGTAGTATATTTTACCAATTAAAACAAGCCACTTATTTAGTATCCGAAGAGATTAGACATTTATCATTTTCCCATTTACCTCTAAGCCCCTCTTTGTGAATCACTTCTCCATTACAAGTTAAAAAATTACCTTTTTTATCTTTTTTTATGATTTTCATTTTTCCCTCCTCAATAGCATTTACAATTCTATAGATTAACCCTTTTCTAGAAACAACACTTCCTTTTGCAATTAATTTTAACCCTTCTTCATTATTATGTAAATCCATTTCAGATGAAATTTCATCTGGCACAACACCATCTTCTAATTTTTGTTTTTTGTATGTTAAATAATTTTCTTTTTCATGTGCTTCCCCTAAAGAACGTGCAGAACTCACTCCCATTTCTTGTGCTAATCTTGCCATCCAGTAAGCATGCCTAAAAGCATCTACCTGCCCACCTGCTCCATCTTTATCTAACAAATCTGTTTTTGCAATTGAATCTGCAACCCTATTTGTTTCTTTAGAAATTTCTAAAGATTTTGTTGCTTTAAAAGGATGAAAAAACACCCATTTTTTAATTGGTGGAGAGAGCTTAAAAAAACTTTTAAAATTAGATTGTCCAAATGAATGTACAGCAAAGAGTATCGTTAAGAGAAATAGTGTCTTTTTCATTTTGAAAATAATGATTTGTAAAAAACAAAAATACTCCTTTTAATCGAAAAAAAATTGATGCGTAAACTTCAAGACCACTTATTTTAAAAAAAGCTTTCAACAGCAAACTTATTTATGAGTCTTAAATTCAAAGTAGTAATATTTAATATTAATCAATTTTAAAAATTTAGCACAAAAAAAATCATCTTAATTATAAAAATTAAAATGATTTAAATATATGTTTTTAAAAAACAGGAATCGCTTCCTAAAAATTGAAGAAATTGGGGGAAATCTTAATTATTTGTAGCAAAACTAAAGTTAATTAAAAACATTTTTGAATAATAATACTCCTAAAAACTGTAGAAATGGGAAAATAAATAAGAATTCACCTAATCAGAATATTTTTTTTAAGAGAATACAGCCTTTAAATCATAGAAGTTTAATGTTATTTAAATAAATTTATATTCAAAAAAATATTACACATATTTTTTTCTAAATTCTTCTGGTGTAGAATTAGTGTGTTTTTTAAAATATTTATACAAATTAGTAGGCTCATTAAAACCAGTTTTAAAAGCAATCTCTTTTATAGAAAGATTATAATGTATCAGCAATCTTTTCACTTTAATTATAACAGTATCATCTATAAACTCTTTAGCAGATTTATTTGCTATAAATTTTACAACCATATTAAGCTTCTTTGCAGAATACCCTAACTTATTTGCATAATCATAAACTTTTTTAGTTTTGTAGTAATCTTCTTCTAGTAAATTTTGAAATATAATAAACTCTTTTAAATACTTACTTTGCTGCAAAGTGTTATATCCGGTCGATTTTATTCTATAAATCAAAGTAATTAAAATATATAGTAAACTCCTTATCAGTTTAAAAGAGTAAATATCATTTACAACTAAAACCTCTTTTTCTATTCCTTTTATTAATTTAAAAATACTCTCAAAATCGCAGTCTTTTAATTGCGTTTTTGGAGAAACTAATAACTCATTAAACATCTGAATTGCATTTGCAACCTCAATTTCATTTAAATAACTATTTAAAAACTCTTCTTTAAAACATAATAGAAAACCTTTTGTTGCCTTATTTAAATAAAACCGATGCATTTGATCTTTTCTAATAGCCAAAATAGTCCCTTTATCATACTCATAATCAGAGAAATCAATTGAGTGTTTGCCTTTTCCTTCTGTTATAAAAATTAATGCATAAAAATCTACTTTATGATTTTCTGTAAGAATTTCTTCACTTTCGAACTTCTCTAAGTCCAGAAAATTTACAATATCAAAATTTGATTGTTGGAGCTTTAAGTAATTATGAGTTCTATGCATGTTAATCGACATTTATTTAAGGTGTTTAAAACTCTAAAATACAGATTATTATTTTAGTCCTTTTACAATTATTGTATTTCCATTAAAAACAATCGCATCTTCTATCTTTTTACCTAACAACAACTTACCGATTGGAGACGAAACAGAAACAGCAAAATACACCTTATTATCAACCGTAAGTTTACCTGCAGAAATAGATAAAAAATAATTAGTCATATTTGTTTCAATCACCGTGCCTAGATGTGCAATATTTGACGTTTTTGAAATATCAATTTTAGCTAAAATTTCTTTCATTTGTGTAATTCCGACAAGTTGCTGACTCGCTTTTTCCATTTCTAATTGCAACATGGCTCTACCAGTTTCGTGCTTATCGCCAGCAGAACTTTTAGTTTCTGATTGCAATGCTTTTTGATTAGAGGAAATAATTTCAGTAACCGTATCTAAGCGTTTATTTACAAAAACTTCACATTGCTTATAAAGTGATTCTTTAACTTTTAATTGCGACATATATTATTTTAATTTTCTAAAGTAAATACAAAGGCACCATAATTTCCATGATGCGAAATTGAGCAAGATTTGGTTAATATTTTTTTCTTGTGATAAAACAAAGGAGCACCAACAGTTGTTTTTATTTTTACGATTTCATCGGATAAAACTCCTGTTTCTATCGCCAACTGTGTTTTTAAATCGATATGAATATTTTTTGATGAGCCAATCTTAAAATAAATAGCATCCTCACTTTTCAGCTCTTTGGCAATTGTATGGATATAAAATGAGTTTAAACTTGTATTTGTATAATATTTATGATCTTCAAAAAGAACAACCCCTTCTGTTAACGAAATGAAACTACATTCAAATTTTTGAGGCGCAAAAAAACGTGTTTCTACTTTTTGAGTATAACTCTTATAAGCCGCTTCTTTCATAGACCAAAATTGCCAAACTTTTAAAAATGGATTGTCTGCATTATAAATTTCTTCTTGTTCTTTTTGGGTGAATTGCTTCTCTAAAAACCCTTTTCGTTGCCAATTACTTTCGGTTTTAGCAAGGTTTAAATCTACAATATCATTGCCGATTCTATGCATTCATCTTTGTTTGAATAATTGCTACAGTTGCCTTTACAGAAAGCATTTTCTCCATAGAAGCATTGTCTATTTCTATTTTAAACTCGTCTTCAACATCTAAAATAATATCCACGAGATTTGCAGAATTTATTTCTAAATCATTTATAAAATCTGTGTCTTCATTTAACTTTTTAAACCCATCTTCATTTTGAACATAAGGCTTTACAATTGTAGTTAACTTTGATATAATTTCTTCTTTTGTCATATTTTATTTATTGTTTTAGACCTCACAGCTTTTAAAACCTTTGAGGTCTTTCTTTTTCTTAAATTAGTTACAGTTTATACTTTTTAAAGATAACACAAGCATTTACATCACCAAAACCAAAACTTGCTTTTGCTAAAATAGTAATGTTTTTTTCCATCATTTTTGTCGGAATTTTATCTGTAGAAATTAATTCAGAAATTTCTGGATGAACATCTTCACAATTGATATTCGGAAACACAAATTGTTCTTTAATTTGTAAAACAGCAGCTACAGATTCAATAGCGCCAGAAGCAGCCAAACAATGACCAATCATCGATTTTAAAGAATTAATATGTGGAAAACTTGTTCCTTTTCTTTGCAATGCTTTGGTCCAATTTTCTATTTCTAAACTGTCTTTTGAGGTTGCTGTTAAATGACCGTTAATAACATCAATTTCATCAGCAGAAATATTGGCATCTAAAATTGCATCCGTAATACATTTCTGAACAGCTTCTGCATTTGGAGCCGTTAACGTTCCGCCATTTCTTTGTCCGCCAGAATTTATATTTCCTCCTAAAACTTCTGCATAAATAGTCGCATTTCTTGCTAAAGCACTCTCTAAAGATTCTAAAACCAAGGCTCCTGCACCACTTCCAGGAACAAAACCAGATGCAGTTTCACTCATAGGTCTCGATCCTTTTTCTGGAGTTTCATTGTGTTTATAAGACATTACGCGCATTGCATCAAATCCGCCCCAAGTATACAAACTACTGTCGCTAGAACTGCCAACCAACATTCGTTTTGCTTTTCCGTTTTTAATACGTTCGAAACCTAATAACAAGGCTTCTGTACCTGTTGTACAAGCAGATGAATTTGTGGTTACTTGGTTTCCTAAACCTAGAATTCCACCTAAATAAGCCGAAATTCCGCTTGCCATGGTTTGCACTACAGAAGTACTCCCTAAACGTCTTACATTTTGATCGTCAATTTTATAAATTGCTTCTCTAAATTTTTCAATTCCAGAGGTTCCTGTTCCAAAAATTAAACCAGAATCATAGTCTAATTTAGAGTTTTCATCTACAGAAAAACCTGCATCTTTCCAAGCATCAATTCCTGCCATACATCCGTATAAAATAGAAGTACTATTAAACCCACGTAGTTGTAAAGGTGTTAAGTATGTTGCTTTTTTTTCTTCGGAAACTTCCGGAATTCCACCAATACAGCAAGAAAACCCTTTGTCCATTAAATTCTGATGAAAGGTAATTCCAGATTTCCCTAATCTTATTGCATTTGTAAACTCCTGCAAACCTACTCCATTTGGAGCTACAACTCCTAAACCAGTAATTACAACTCTATTTTTCATCTTATTTAGCTATTATCATTCCAGAAATAGTTCCTCTACAAACCAATTCATTTTTGGCATTCATCATTTTTACTTTGCACTTTAATTTATTGAATCTAAAATATTCTTTCTCTGAAATTACAGTTACTTTTTCATTTGGTAAAACTGGTAAATAGAAATCAACCTGACTAGAAGTTAACGCAATTTGTGTTTTTTTCTTTGTTGATGAAATTTCGTCTTTTAATAAATAAATACCCAAACAAACAACGCCAATTTGCGCCATAGTTTCGGTTAAAATAACACCAGGAGTAATCGGGTTTCCTTTAAAATGACCTTCATAAAAAAAGGCACTTTCGTTGAATGTGTAATTTCCAGTAACTCCATTTTCTGAAATTTCTGTGAGTTCATCAACAAACAAAAAAGGATTTTTATACGGAAGGTTTTTAATGATTTCTATTTGGTTCATTTGCTCTATTTTTTACACAGTATTGTAACTATACTTTACCACTCCAACAAAATTCTTTGCGCAGAAAAACCTGGACCAAAACTCAACATTAAACCACGTTCTCCTTTTGCAGGATTTCGGTCCATAAATCGTTCTAAAACATACAAAACAGTTGCACTAGACATATTACCGTATAATCGTAAAACTTCTTTTGTATCGTCTATATTTTTTCCTAAAACACCAAATAAATCTTCTACCGTTTGTACAATTTTTTTTCCTCCTGGATGAAAAATTAAGTGATCTACATCATCAATAGTTAAATTATTTCGTTCTAAAAACGGATGTACAATTGCCGGAAAATGATCTGATATTTTCTGTGGAACTTCCTTATCCAAAATCATTTGTAAACCTGTATTTACCAATTTAAAACCCATCATAGAAGTTGCATCGTAAAAATGATACATGGCTTCATCAATAATTCCTGGACCTTTATCGTCTTCATAAGAAGACAAAATAACAGCAGAAGCTCCATCACCAAAAATAGCAGCACTTACAATGTTTGTCATCGAATAATCATTTAACTGAAAAGTTGCTGTTGGTGCTTCAACAGCTATTACAGCAGCTCTTTTATTCGGATTCGCTTTCAAAAAATTCTTCGCATAAATAATACCAGAAACTCCGGCTGCACAACCCATTTCTGTAACGGGCAAACGTACAATATCTTGTTTCATTTGCAGAGAATTAATCAAATAAGCATCCATAGACGGAATCATAATTCCGGTACAACTTACCGTAATTATGTAATCGATATCCGTAGGTTCTAAATTTGCTTTCTCTAATGATTTTGTTAAAGATTGTTCTGCTAGTTTTACAACTTCTCTTGTATAAATATTATTTTTTTCTTCGAAAGAAGTTGCTACAAAAACTTCTTCCGGATCCATAATTGAATACCTTTTATCTACTCCTGCTCCTTCAAAAAGTTTAATAACTTTTCTTTGAAAACGACTATCTTGATCTTGCATCCATAATTTTACAAACGGAATAATATCTTTAGTTTCTCTGTAATATTTTGGAAGTTGTTTTGCAACCGATGTTATTTTTACCGCCATTTTTATTTCTGAATTATCCATTGAAAACGGAACGCCCATTTCCAAGAAATTTGTGATTTTACATTTAATTTTTGAGAGATTCTTGCTAAATCTTTTCTTTTAAACCCTCTTAAAACAGATGTTAATCCGTCTTCAATAATCATTTTATTTTTGATAAAAAGAGACAACAACATAAATAAATAATACGCCAATTTATGCCGATGTAAATCGTTTACTACAATTCCTATTTTTGTCTGTTTTAAAGTGTCTCCTAAAAAAGAAACCAATTGTTCTTCTTTAAAATGATGTAAAAATAAGGTTGCCAATACTACATCAAATTGTCTGTTTTTAAAGGTATCAGAAAAAATATCTTCTGTTTTAAAACTCAGCTCTGGAAATGCTGCCGATAATTCATTGGCATATGCTATTGCCGTTGGATTTGCATCAACACCTAACAACTTCATTTTATAGCCTTTCTTTCTTCCGAATTTTGCTACATCTCGTAAAATATCTCCATGACCACAACCAATATCTACAATGGTTAACTCTTGTTCTTTTGGATGATTTTTTAATACTTTTTTCAGTGAATTTAAAGTTACTAAATTTCCGCCTAAATACCGATTTATATTTTCTAACTTATCTAAAGTATCTCGCAGCAAATCTCCGCCAATAGAAAAATCATCCATCAGTTCTTCTTTGTCTGTTCTATTTTTGTGCTGATAAAAAAATCCATTAAATTTTCATTGGTTTACCATGTGTTTGCTTAATTATAATTGGTAATAAAAAAGGTAGTTTCTTTAAAATTTGTAATAAAATGGATGCAATTCTATCTTTTCGAAACAACATTGCTATAAAATGACCCGATTTTAATCTCCATTTAAATTGTTTGTTCCACTGTCTAATGTACAGCTTTTCAAGGTCACTTCTTGACGAAATAGCACCTTCGTAATAGTTTAGAATGAGTTTAGACGCAATTTGTGCAGATTGAATTGCCATACTCATTCCGTTTCCGCAAAGCGGATGAATCATTCCTGCAGAATCGCCACACATTAAAATATGGTTTTCTACTGGTTTTTTGGTTTCAAAAGAAACCTGACTAATGGTTAAAGGTTTCTCAAAAACAGCTTCAGAATTATTAAATATTTCTTTTAAAAATAAATTTTTAAAAACGACTTGTTCTTGAAAATCATCAATGTTTTTATACTTTTTGAAAGACGAAAAATTGGTGATATAACACAAATTAATAGCATTATTTTCCACTTTCGAAACACCACAATAACCACCTTTAAAATTATGAAGTGCTACTAAATCTTCTTTAAAATTTCCTTTTACATGAATTTTTACGCCTAAATAAGGTGATTTTTTTTTGATAAACTCACGTTCCAATTTTACGTCTAATAAAGAACGTTTGCCAAAAGCGCCAATACAAATTTTAGATTGAAAACTATTATGTTCTTTGGTTTCAACCGAAAAAACATCATTTTTAAAAGTTACATTTATTACGGAATCTTTTATAATTGTAACTCCGTTTTTTATCGCTTTTTCTGATAATACAAAATCTAATTGATACCTAGAAATTCCGAAACCACCCAAAGGTAATTTTGCTGAAATAAGATTATTCTTTGTAGTTGACAATTGAAATTCAGAGATTTTAACAGCGCCAAAATCAAACGGATTAATCTCTAAAAAATCTAAATAAGGTAAAACTTCATTCGAAATATATTCTCCACAAACTTTGTGTTTAGGATATTCATTTTTCTCAATCAACAAAACCTTTTTATTAAATTTTGATAAATGAATTGCATTGCATAAACCTGCTAAACCGCCACCGATAATAATTACATCTAAATTGCTTTTATTATAACTATCTATGTTCATCGGTTTTTTCATTCTAATCTATTGACTTTTACAATGCTTTTTCAAAACAAACACTATTTTCCATTTCTTTATACTGTCCATAATTTTCAATCACTTTGTAATTGCATTTCTGATAGAATTTAACAGCCTCTACTTGTCTTTTTCCAGTTTCTAATACACATTTTTTACACCCTAATTCTTTTGCCCAAGTTTCTAATTCTTGTAATACTTTTTGTGCTACTCCTTTTCCTCTATCATCCTTAGAAACAAACATTCTTTTTACCTCTACAGAAGTATTATCAAACTTTTTAATTGCTCCGCAGCCAACTGCTTTTTTATCAACAGAAACAACCACCACATTCTTTAAAACATCTATATTATTAAACTGATTGTAAAAAGCATGTTCCTCTCCATCCGTAATTTTTAGATATGCGTCTAATTCTTTTACCAAATTGATAAAATCTCTGTCTTCTGAATTTGTTCTAATAATGTCTATTTTCATTTTTAATGTTATTTATGTCATTCTAAGACCCAATAAAAAAATTGACCAGAAATAATAACGTACAATTTAGTCCTTTCTCTGATAAGCCTCGTAGTATTTCTTTCAGTTTTGTCATTTCAACTTTTTGAGAGAAATCACATAAAGTTACTCAGTTTTGTGCTTTTACGGTTATGAGATTTCTCCTATCGTCGAAATGACAATTGGAGGTATTATTAATCCTTTCCATTTTTAGGCAGGTCTACGGAAATTGAACTCTTCATAATTTAAATTAACAGATTACTAAGTAATGCTTACCATAATTTTGTAGCATACAAAAAGAAGCTTAGCGTCAGAACTCGAACTTTAATTGTACCCAAACAGGTTCTTTATTTTCGGTGTTTAAATTACCAAAAGATAAACCTAATAAACGTACCGAATTGGTAATTTTATCTTGAAACAACAACTCTTTTACTACAGGAAAAAATTCGTTTTTAGTTTGCATAAAATAATCTTTAGTTTTACTTCTTGTCTGTTGTGTAAAATCTGAATATTTAATTTTTAAAGTGATTGTTTTTCCTTTTGTATCCGTTTTTTTCATGCGTTTTTCTAACTCATCTGCAATTTTCTCTAACTTTTCTATCATAAATATTTCCGAAGAAATGTTTTCACTAAAAGTCCTTTCTGCAGCAACAGATTTCCGAATTCTGTTTGGTTTTACTGCGCTATTATGAATTCCGCGAACAATATTATAATAATGAGCACCCGATTTCCCGAAAAATTTAATCAGTTCTTCTAAAGTTTTTTTCTTTAAATCGTTCCCAACAAATATGCCTAAGTTATACATTTTAGCTGCAGTAACTTTACCAACTCCGTAAAATTTATTGACAGGTAATTCTTCTAAAAATTGAATAACCTCATCTGGATGCACTGTTTTTTGTCCGTTTGGTTTGTTAATATCAGACGCTACTTTTGCAATAAATTTGTTTATCGAAATTCCTGCGGATGCTCTTAAACCTGTTTCTTCGAAAATACGATCTCTAATTTCTTTAGCAATGGTATTTGCAGACGGATTTCCTTTTTTATTTTCCGTAACATCCAAATAAGCTTCATCTAAAGAAAGCGGCTCTACCAAATCTGTATACTCGTAAAAAATATCTCTAACTTTTTGTGATATTTCTTTATAGCGAGGAAAATCGCTATTTACAAAGATTAAATGCGGACATTTTTGTTTTGCTAAAGTGCCGCTCATTGCAGATTTTACACCAAATTTACGAGCTTCATAACTTGCTGCAGAAATAACACCTCTTCTGCCTTCTCCACCAACAGCGATTGCCTTTCCTCGTAATTCAGGGTTGTCTAATTCTGCTACAGACGCATAAAATGCATCCATATCTACATGAATTATTTTTCTAAAAGGTGGTTGCAATTCCATGTTTCGAAAATACAAAATGAGTTATCAATCTATCAATATTTTGTTATAATATTCATAATTCATTTTAAAGAGTTTTATCAACAATAAAAACTGTTATAACATTAATTTACATCAACGGGTATTTAATATTTTCACACAATCTGTAAAAGTATAGGATCAATCTAAAATAATATCGTGGTCTATAAAATGGTCACTTAAAAGAACAATCAATAAAACCAATTGTTTAATTGGGTTTGTTAATGAAAGTTTGTTATTTTTCTTCGACTTATATCGTATATTTGCAGACAATTTAGATTTAATCTATTTAAAATTATGATAAAAGTTTCAGACACAGCAAAGAAGAAAGTCATAGAATTAATGACTGACGATGGCTTTAATGCAGTAACCGATTTTGTACGCGTTGGTGTAAAAAGTGGTGGTTGTTCAGGTTTATCTTACGATTTAACTTTTGATAACAAACAAGAAGAAAACGATAAAGTTTTTATAGAGAATGATGTAAAAATCATTGTTGATAAAAAAAGCTTTTTATATTTAGTAGGAACAACCTTAGAATATTCTGGAGGTTTAAACGGAAAAGGATTTGTTTTTAACAACCCAAACGCAAATAGAACTTGTGGTTGTGGAGAATCATTCTCACTTTAAAAATTTAAGAAAAAGATGTCAAAGTACACAGAGGAGCAGCTAGAAGAAGAATTAAAAACCCAAGAATATAAATACGGTTTTTATACAGATATAGAAAGTGACACATTTCCCATAGGATTAAGTGAAGATGTTGTTCGCGCAATTTCTAAAAAGAAAAACGAGCCAGAATGGATGACTGAATGGCGTTTAGAAGCTTATAGAGTTTGGGAAAAAATGGAAGAACCAGAATGGGCAAATGTACATTATGAGAAACCAAAGTTTCAGGACATAGCTTATTATTCTGCGCCAAAAAAGAAACCACAGTTAAACTCTTTAGATGAAGTAGATCCAGAATTATTAGACACTTTTAAGCGTTTAGGAATCTCTCTAGATGAGCAAAAAAAATTAGCTAATGTAGCTGTAGATATTGTAATGGACTCTGTTTCTGTTGCGACTACTTTTAAGAAAACATTAGGTGAAAAGGGTATTATTTTTATGCCTATTTCTGAAGCAATTCAGGAACACCCAGAATTGGTTAAAAAGTATTTAGGAACCGTTGTACCAACAACAGACAACTTTTATGCAGCATTAAATTCTGCAGTTTTTTCTGATGGATCTTTTTGTTACATTCCAAAAGGAGTAAAATGTCCGATGGAACTTTCTACCTATTTTAGAATTAATGAAGGTGGAACAGGACAATTTGAAAGAACACTAGTTGTTGCAGATAAAGGTAGTTATGTTTCTTATTTAGAAGGTTGTACTGCACCAAGTAGAGATGAAAACCAATTACACGCAGCTGTTGTAGAATTAATTGCATTAGATGATGCAGAAATTAAATATTCTACCGTACAAAACTGGTATCCTGGTAATAAAGAAGGAAAAGGTGGAGTTTACAATTTTGTAACGAAAAGAGGTATTTGCGAGAACAATGCAAAAATTTCTTGGACACAAGTAGAAACTGGTTCTGCTGTAACATGGAAATATCCTTCTTGTATTTTAAAAGGAAATAACTCTGTAGGTGAATTTTATTCTATTGCAGTTACTAATAATTTTCAACAAGCAGATACCGGAACAAAAATGATTCACTTGGGTAAAAACACCAAGTCTACCATTATTTCTAAAGGAATTTCTGCAGGTAATTCTCAAAACTCTTACAGAGGTTTGGTACATATTGGAGCAAGAGCAGAAAACGCTCGTAACTTCTCACAATGTGATTCTTTATTAATGGGTAATGCTTGTGGAGCACACACGTTCCCTTATATAGAGGCTAAGAATAAATCGGCACAAATAGAACACGAAGCAACTACAAGTAAAATTGGTGAAGAACAATTGTTTTACTGTAACCAACGTGGTATAGATACAGAAAAAGCAATCGCTTTAATTGTAAACGGATTTAGTAAAGAGGTACTAAATAAGTTACCTATGGAATTTGCTGTAGAAGCTCAGAAATTACTTGAGATCAGTTTAGAAGGAAGTGTTGGATAATTAATTACCAACCATAAAATATATAATTATTAAAATAATGCTTCTAGCCAAAAGCTAAAAGCCAATAGCATAAAAAGGATGTTAAAAATAGAAAATTTACAAGCGAGTATTGATAATAAATCAATTTTAAAAGGATTGAATTTAGAAGTAAAAGCAGGTGAAGTACATGCCATAATGGGACCTAATGGTGCTGGTAAAAGTACTTTAGCTAATATTATTGCCGGTAAAGAAGATTATGAAGTTACTGCTGGTACAATTGAGTTAAATGGTGAAGATATTAGCGAATTAGCACCAGAAGAAAGAGCACATAACGGTGTGTTTTTATCTTTTCAGTATCCTGTAGAAATTCCTGGAGTTTCTGTAACAAACTTTATTAAAACTGCTATTAACGAAACTCGTAAAGCAAAAGGTTTAGAAGACATGCCTGCAAAAGACATGTTAAAAATGATCAGAGAAAAATCTGAATTATTAGAAATAGACCGTAAATTTTTATCTCGTTCTTTAAACGAAGGTTTTTCTGGAGGGGAAAAGAAACGTAACGAAATTTTTCAAATGGCAATGTTAGAGCCAAAATTAGCTATTCTAGATGAAACAGATTCTGGTTTAGATATTGATGCTTTACGTATTGTTGCAAACGGAGTAAATAAATTAAAATCTAAAGACAACGCTGTTATTGTAATTACACACTACCAACGTTTATTAGATTATATCGTACCAGATTTTGTACACGTTTTACACGATGGTAAGATAGTAAAAAGTGGAGATGCTTCTTTAGCTTTAGAATTAGAAGCAAAAGGATACGACTGGATTAAACAAGAGCTTGTATAAGTTCACAGTAAAATCAGTAGCAGTTTGCAGTTAGCAACTGTACGTGTAAAATTAGTTAAGAATAAAAATAGTCAGTTATCAATAGTTTTATGAAAATTCATAAACTGAAAACTGAGTACTGAAGACTGAAACAATGGAATTAAAAGATAAAATAGTATCATCTTATGTTGCTTTTGAAAATGATGTAGATATCAATTCAGAAATACATAACATACGTACAAAAGCATTACAAAATTTTGAAACATTAGGGTTTCCTACCAAAAAATTGGAAGAATGGAAATACACTTCTTTAAACTCAATTTTAAAACAAGATTATAGTATTTTCCCTAACAAAGAAAATAACGTTGAATTTGCGGATGTAAAACAGTATTTTATTCATGATATTGACACCTATAAAATTATTTTTATAGACGGAAAATACAGTTCTTTCCTTTCTGATGTAACCCATGATGGAAAAGATATTTGTTTACTTTCTTCAGCAATATCAAAAGCTAAATATAGCCCTGTTATAGAAAACTACTTCAATAAAATTGCAAAACAAGATAATTTAACCTCGTTAAATACTGCGTTTGCCAATGAAGGAGCTTACATTTATATTCCTAGAAATGTAGAAGTAGAAAAGCCTATTCAGATTATTAATTTTACAACAGGTTCGGAAGCTGCTACAATGATACAGCCAAGAAACTTAATTGTTGTAGAAGAAAATGCACACGTTCAAATTATAGAGCGTCACCAAAGTTTAACAGACAACGCTGTGTTGTCTAATGTTGTAACTGAGGTCTTTGCAGCTAAAAACTCTACGGTAGACATTTATAAAATTCAGAATGATAAGATAAATGCTTCTCTAGTAGATAATACTTACATAGAACAAAAAACGAACAGCGTTGTTTCTGTACATACATTCTCTTTTGGAGGAAATATCACCAGAAATAATTTAAATTTCTATCAACGTGGAGAACATATGGACTCTATCTTAAAAGGAATTACAATTATTGAAGGAAAACAACATGTAGATCACCACACTTTGGTACATCATATAGAACCAAATTGTGAATCTCACCAAGATTATAAAGGTATTTTTGACGAGCGCTCTACCGGTGTTTTTAACGGTAAAGTAATTGTAAATAAAGAAGCTCAAAAAACAAATGCATACCAACAAAACAACAATGTTTTAATTAGTGATAAAGCAACGATTAATGCAAAACCACAATTAGAAATTTTTGCTGATGATGTAAAATGTTCTCACGGTTGTACTATTGGTCAATTAGATGATGATGCATTATTTTACATGCAACAACGTGGTATTCCTAAAAAAGAAGGGAAAGCATTGTTAATGTTTGCTTTTGCAAATACGGTTTTAGAAAGCGTTAAAATACCAGAGGTAAAACAACGTATTACCAAATTAATTGCAGAAAAACTAAACGTAAATATTGGTTTCGATTTGTAAATCTTAAAACCACTTTTTATATAAAAAAAACCCACGCAAATTGCGTGGTTTTTTTTATTTATATTTTTTGTAACTTTATAAAAAAACTGAAGATTATGAATAAAACAATTAAAACAGTATTATTAATAGCAGGAGTTGTATTACTTGTTTATGGAACTTACACTATGATTCAGCCAGAAACAGAAGTCTCAATAGGTGATTTAGATTTGATAGAATCTCAAGACAACACCAATTCTTATATCACTATCGCATTAGGTATTGCTGCTGTAGCACTTAGTCTGATAAAAGGTAAAAGTTAATAAACCAACCATTAAATTGTGTTATAAAACCACTTAGAAATAAGTGGTTTTATTCTGTTTTATCATAAAATAGTTTACTCTGGTCTTGCTTTTAATTTTCTGATAAATAAAGAATACACATAGATTGTAATTACACTAACCAACAGTATTACCCAAAAACCATAATTCTGAAACCACGTTTCAAAATTACTTTTATAATTATAATTTTGAGGGTTTAACTCTAAATAAACATCTTTTAAAAATCTAGAATAACTAAAAGCAGCAAACAAAAAGAAGGTTGGTACTGCAAATAAAACTAACGACCAAAAGATAGATATTATCGTTTTTTTCCAATTTAAAATATAAGAAAAAATTGAAAAAACGATAATTAAAAAAGAGATAAACAACATTATAAAGTACTCGTTGTATTTACTATACCCAAACAAATTGCTAGAAGAAGACATTAACCAAACTATTAATACCAAAACAACCAAACTTGCTACAAAACTTAACAATATTGTTTTAATGCTTGTTGTTTTAAATATTAAAATAAGAATGCTTAAACAAAAAGAAAAGGCAATTATAAAATACAAAAAGACAATATTAAAACCAGAAAAATAAGATTCATATACGTTCTTAAAGAAATTATCAGTATCATTAAAATCGAAGTATAAACTCTTAGAGTAAGGGATATCTTTACCCGAAGATAAATTGTTTACTCCATAACCTGTTCTTCCATAATATTCTTCTTTTGGGTTGCTCGTATGTATCAATTCCGTTAAAAGGTAACTTGGTTTATTATCGAGTAATTCAAACCAATTGTCTACTGTTAAGTTATGTTTTATTTCATATTTTTTTGAGATGGAAAGCACCTCATTTAATCCTTCTTTTATTTTAACATCATCTTTATTATTTAATATTTCTTGATAGAAATTAAGCTGATTTTTATAGTCTAAAGAGTCTTGACCATAATTAAATTTCTCTTTTGAATAATTGAATAAAGACGGATTTAAAAACTCTTTAAACTCACTTATATCAATTATAGTTCTATCTTCAAAATTATCAAAATCAATTGCAGATCTAGTTTTGTAAGAGTTGTTCGTTTCTAAATTAGAGTTATTATTGAACTTATAAAACTGTAAAAAATGACCATCCCTTTTAAAAAAAACTTGAGTAGTATCAATATTATCTGTTAAATTCTGATCATAACCTACTGCAACATTTAAAGGAAAAGGTGCCGGATATTCTTTTTTATCTATTTCATATTCATCTTGTTCTTGCATTAAAAACAAACTAAACTTATTAAAAGTCTTAATATCTTTATCTAATTCTTGCCAATTATAAAGAGATCTTGTTTTAATTTTTAAACCTGTTTTAAAAGAATAAAATTGTGTTGTACTTATTAGAATGATGAGAAATACAATACAAAATTGCTGAAAAACCATTCCCTTTTTTATAGAATACAAATTTTTAAAAGCATTGTTTCTTAGGTAAAAAATAATCCAAATTAATAATAGAAAAATAGAAATCAACACGCTGTAATACACGTTAGATGTAAAAAAGAAGAAATCATCTAACTTATAATGTTCTTTTAAGTCTGCTAAACCATTAACGGAAGAAAAGCCTATTAAAAAGAAAAGTAAATGAACAATTATATTTACTCCAAGCATCCAAACTAAACGAGTATTCCAAATTAATGGATAATGCTCTAAAAGATATTTATTTATTTTATTGATGAAATTCATTATTATTGTTTAGATGATTAATACACAAAAAAGCGTCTGGTAGATTTAGAAATATCTCTAATATACGTTACATTTAATTGATGACTTGCAATCGTATTTAGCACATTATTAAATGTAATTTCATCCTTAAAGTACAAGATATAAACACCTCCATTAAACTCTAGCTTTTCTAAATTCAGTTCTTTAAAAACAGTTTCTAATTCTTCTCTAGAGTTGGTTGCATCTAATTCTATAATTAATTGCTTTGCTGTTTTTTCTGCAATATTTAACTCATTAGAAGGTTTACCATTTCTTAAATAAATAACCTCATCAGAAATTTTTTCTACCTCATATAATTGCTGAGAAGAAAATACCATTGCAATTGGGTTTACAGGAGATTTAGACATCATCTTTAAATCTTCTAAGATAATTTGTTGTGCCAAAATATCTAAGTTTGCCAACGGCTCATCTAATAAAATAATTTCTGGCTTGCGTAACATTGTTCTTGCCAACTCAAAACGCATTTTATATCCAGAAGAAAGTTCGCTCCATTTTAAATCTTTGTATTTCCAAAGACCAAACCGGGCAACCATCATTAAAACTAGTAAATCATTTTTTTTACCTTTTACACCATAATGTACCAACGTAAATTTTAAATTATCTAAAACTTTACCATACCAAACAGCCGTTCTTTGCGGTATGTAAACCAATTTAGACAACACATCGTAAGCATCTTTATTTTTTGATGAAAAAGAATACTCTAAACTACCTGCAGATACTTTATTTAAAGAAGCCAACACCGTTAATAACGTTGTTTTTCCATTTCCATTTTCACCAACCAAACCAAAAATATCTCCTTTTTTCAATTCGACATTTACAGGACCTAAAACAAAACGACCTTTGTTATAATCTTTGGTAATATTATCTGCTTTTAAAATTGTTGTACCAACTAAGTTTTTGGTTTCAATTTTTATATTTTTTAATTGATTACAGCATTCTGTAAACAACAAAAGTAATGACGATTTATCATCATTACTTTCATTTTCATATTTTTCTACAAAGTCTAATACTTTGATAAATATTTCTGTAGAATCTGTGTTTAAAGAAGCATCTAAAAGCGTTCTATAACCTAAAGAAAAATCACCTCTCTTAAAATATAAAAGTGCATTCTCTATTAATTCCTCTTGTGTTTGTATCATATTTCTCTGAATTCTAGCAATTTTTCTAATTTAGAAATAATAAAATTTATTTAATTGACTCAATCACACCCTTTAAAAAGGTATTTTCATCAAAATTATTTAAACCAAAACGGACAATTACCATTTCTTGCTCTGGTAAAACATACACTCTTTGTCCTTGAAAGCCATCTGCATAATACATGTTTTTAGGCACGTCCTTAAAATCATTTTCTGCATTTAGCCAAAACTGCGCACCATAAGTTCCGTTAGAACCTGGCGTTGGTGTTGTTATATAATCTACCCATTTTTTTGTAAACAACTCTTCTCCATTCCAATTTCCATTTTTAAGGTATAAAAGACCAAATTTAGACCAATCTCTTGTAGTTGCCCAAGAATAAGAAGAACCTACGTAATTTCCGCTCAAATCGGCTTCTAAGACCATTGAGTTCATCCCTATTTTATCAATAAAGTTGATATACCAAAAGTCTAAATATTCTTGATGCGTTTTAAAGTAAGTTCTTAAAATACCTGATAATAGATTGGAGGTACCAGAAGAGTAATTCCAACTCTCGTTTGGGTTACCAACCAAAGGCTTATTTTCTTGCATCTTGGTCATATCTCTTTCTAGAAACAACATTTTAGTCGCATCAGAAATTTCCGCATAATTCTCATCCCATTCTAAACCAGAATTCATTTGTAATAAATTATTGATGGTAATCTTTTTACGTTCATCATTTTGCCAAGAATCAATTGGAGCTTTGCCAAACACATTAATTCCACCTTGATTTTCCATAATACCAAATACAGTACTTAACAAACTCTTTGTCATAGACCAGCCTAAAAATTTTGACTCTTTATGAAATCCGTCTGCATATTTTTCTGAAACAATTTGATCTTTATAAACAACCAAAACAGCTCTTGTTTTATTGGTAGGATCAAATAATAAATCTACAGATTCATCAATTTTATCATAATCTAAATTTGCAAAAATAGTATCTATTTGTGGGGCATTTCCATAAGGATAAGGTGTATTATTATCTGCTTCTAATCTTTTAGGAACTAAATAATCTGCAGTTTCATCGCTTTCTTCTAAGGTTAAAACAGCTCCTAAACCTTCTCTATAAATAGCTTTTCTACTTAACAAGCCAAAAGCAGAAGACGTTGCATTTTTATTTTCTAAATCAATTGCATCAGAAGCCAAATTAACTGGAGAAAAATTATTGTCTGTAGTGTCTGTAAACTCTAGAGTTCTCTCCGCAACAAAAACAGATGAAGCCATGTTTTTAGCCGAATAACCAGCCAAGAGATTCAATTTTGGATAGTTGTAAATAACAACACCAACTATAGCAATCAATATCAAAAGTAGAATCCGTTTAAAAATTTTCATCAGAAAAGAGTTTAGTTATGTAAAAATAAGAAATTCATATTGTCTTTATTACAAGTTTCAAACTTCATCGGTTATCTTTGTGTTTTAAATTGATTTTGTATGATAAATGTTGATAAAATTAGAGCAGATTTTCCAATTCTAAAAAGAACCGTTCACGGAAAACCTTTAGTCTATTTTGATAATGCTGCTACTTCTCAAACACCACAAGTTGTTATTGATGCAATTGTAGATTATTACAGTAACTACAACGCTAATATTCACAGAGGAGTACATACTTTAAGTCAGGAAGCGACAGATAAATACGAACAAGCACGTATTAAAATTCAGAAACATTTTAATGCAAAAGAAGCGTATGAAATTATTTTAACTGCTGGTACAACAGACAGTATTAATAGAGTTGCTGCTGGTTTTGCATCACTTTTAAACACAGGCGACGAAATTATTGTTTCTGCTTTAGAACACCATTCTAATATTGTGCCTTGGCAAATGTTATGCGAAAAAACAGGTGCTGTTTTAAAGGTAATTCCGATGTTAGAAGATGGTTCTTTAAACATGGAGGCATATCATAATTTATTGAATGATAAAACAAAATTAGTTTTCTGTAACCACGTTTCTAATGCATTGGGAACTATAAACCCAATTGAAGAAATTATTAACGCTGCACATAAGATAAATGCTGCTGTTTTAATTGATGGAGCTCAGGCTACACCCCACATAAAACCAGATGTACAGGCATTAAATGTTGATTTTTATGTGGCTTCTGCTCACAAATTATGTGGTCCAACAGGTGTTGGAATGTTATACGGAAAACAAGAATGGTTAGAAAAACTACCTCCTTACCAAGGTGGTGGAGAAATGATTGCTACCGTAACTTTTGAGAAAACTACGTATGCAGGCTTGCCTCATAAATTTGAAGCAGGAACCCCAAATATTTGTGGAGGAATTGCTTTTGGAGCAGCTATAGATTATCTAAATGCTATTGGTTTTGATGCTATCGCTGAATACGAACATGAGCTTTTAGAGTACGGAACACAAGAACTTTTAAAAATTGAAGGCCTAAAAATTTTCGGAACTACAAAAGACAAAACAGCTGTAATTTCTTTTAATGTAAACGATATTCATCCGTATGATATTGGTTCTATATTAGATAAATTAGGAATTGCTGTAAGAACGGGTCATCATTGTGCACAACCAATTATGGACTTCTATAAAATACCCGGAACTATTAGAGCTTCTTTCTCATTCTATAACACAAAAGAAGAGATTGATGTTTTGGTTAGCGGAGTTAAAAGAGCTGTAATGATGTTATCTTAAAAAGATTGTTAAATAACATAAAAGAGGCTATCTAAAAATATATTTTTAGATAGCCTCTTTTATGTTATTGTAATTATTTTCTTACTTTAAAGTAGGTGAATAATTTGTAGGATAATCATCTGCTTTAGCCAAACCATCTGTTGCTAAAGTAAAATTAGAACCAAATTCTGCATCTATAGACTCCAAAATTTCATTAGCCATTAAAGCATAACCTCTTCCTGTTAAATGTACACCATCTAAACTTATTAAACCACCAGTAACTAGACTTGTATTTAACCTATATTTATCAAAAATAATCCCTTCAGAAGCTTCTTGTAAAAGACCTTTAAAATCTACCAATGCAACATTTTCATTTGTACTTGTTATTGTTTCAATTGTTGTATTATAAGCATCTGTAGCCGTTTTTATTGCTGCTTGCTCCTGTGGTGTTAAAACCCAATTATCTGCTAAAGGAACAGATACTCCGTTAATTAACGATGCATTTCCATTAACTGTAGTACCAATAATAGCAGAACTTGCTAATAATAATAAATCATCTGCAGTTGCTTGTCTATATTTTGGAATTTCTGCAAAAGCTGGGTTTATAGCTCCTAAATCTGTTAAGTCTTCATCTATAATTACTACTGCATTTTGACCAGCCGAAAAACTAATTGTTCTTTTAGCTACCTCATCACCTGTTAATAAGCCAGTTCCGGCTAAAGCTGCCGCAGCTGCTTGTAAACCGCCATTATAAGGCGCATAACCAGCATTTACAACTTCTGCTGTTGCTGCATCTAAAGGAAGAGGGTTATAAGGTACTGTACTAAAATTAGCTAAATCTGTAATATAAGGTACATTTGCAACCACTCCTTTTGCTCCATTTGATGTAAGTGCTGTTACCATACCATTTAACACATTTGCAAAAACAGTTGGATCTGTAATATCTGTTTCTCCATAAGTAGAAGGATCATAATTTCCTGTTTGGTCTACTCCAGAACCTCCAGAAAGTGCATAACCTAAAACATCATTTCCTCCAATTTCTGATAATGTAAAAAACGTTGGTCCTTGGGCTAATGCATCTCCTATAACTGTAGCAGAAGAACTAGATTCCATTCTACCAAAATATGGGTTTAATGTTCCATAACCAGCAACACCTAAATGAAAACTTTTAGCACCAGGCACTCCAAAATTATTAAAAGGACCAGATACTTTAGCTGTTAAAGATGTTGTAGGTAAAACACTTAACCTTGTTGGACCAGCTCCATCAAAATAAAATCTTGGCGGTTGAACTGCTGTTCCGTTAAAAACCAAACCTCCAATATTATCATTCATTAAAGGTTGTTTAAATGAGGTTCCAAATTTTTCTGCTAGAATGTTTGGAAAAGAATTTTCTTGTCCCGCTTTAAACAATGCTCCATCGGTATATCCTGCGGTAAAAGAAGCTCCTATAGAAATGTATGTAGAAAAATCTAATCCATTTTTATTTAACTTTACTAGCTGTTTTACTGGATCTACTATTTCATCTAACTCATTGTTTACATCACAAGATGTAATGCTGAAAGCCAAAAGAAATAATCCTATATATTTATAATTTTTCATAAAGTATTTTATTTTAGTTATTAATTGTCCAAGAAATATAGTATTGAGAACCTATTGCTCCTACACCGGTAGCACCTAAATATTCTTGACCTGTTAAATTTGCTCCACCTAATTTAAATACAGATTTCATTGAAGGAACACTATAATTAACTTGAGCATCTAAAACGGTTCTCGCTTTCATTGTACCATCTAAGAAAGAAGATTCCCATCTATATTCATCTTGCCATCTTGCATTAACATTAAAACCAAAGTTTTTAAATAAGTCTGTTTTACCAAATTGTAATTTTACTTTATGTTCTGGTGTATTAAAACCAGCTTCAAAATCTGGATCTGAAGCTTGATCAAAATCAAATTTTGCATAAGTATAATTAAGACCAAGATTAAAACCTTTTAAAATTTTGGTATTTAAACCAATGGTTGCTCCATAAGAATTAATATCTGCATCAGAATTAGTATACAATTGAAAAACCTTAAATCCGCCGGCAGCATTGTAAGGTACAATTACATTTTTATTGGCTATAAAATCCTCATATTGATTATAATACAAACTTAAATCTACAGTAAGGTTACTTTCATTAACTGGAATAAGCCCCCTATACCCTACTTCAAAAGCGGTTACTTTTTCTGGTTTAACAAAGTCTACCTCTGCTTTTACAGTTCCACCACTTGCAACAGTATAAGAGTTTTCATAAGCATCTCTACCTGTTAACGTATAATTTACACCTGCAGCATCTGTAAAAGTTGTAGTATATCTGTCTATATTATCTTCTACACCACCTACTAAAATTGCGTTACCAACGTCTAAACCAATATATTGATCTTGCGTTGTTGGATTTCTAAATCCTGTTTGAAAAGAAGCTCTAAAGTTTTGATTTTTATTTTCACCACCGGCGTATGCAAATGAAACTCTTGGAGAAAAGTTACCATCAAAATTTTGTGCTTTATCATAACGAATTGAAGCCGTTACCTTTAAACGATCTTCTTCTAAAAATTTCTTTTGAGCTTGTGTATAAACACCATATTCATCATACTTAATAGGCCCGTCTGTATCTGTAAATATATTTCCAAAAGAATTTAAAGAATACCTTCTGTAAGAACCACCTACTTGAATTTCTGCAAAATCTATAACATCTTGAAAATTGTAATTTGCATCTGCATGATATAATTTTGTTTGATCTCTAAACTTTGCACCAGAAATTAAATCAGGATTACTAGTTACTTCATTAAAAGCATTGTTAAACTCTGCAGAACCAGGTAAAAAACGATTTCTATCGGCAAATGCTCTTGCAGCTTCATGAGAACTAGCAGTAACACCAGGTACGCTTCCTAAATAGGCTCCAGCATATTCTGTAAACCAATTTTGGTCTGAACTCCAAGACCTATTAATATTTAAACCTGCAAATAAGGTATTGTAAGAATCTCCAGCATCTTCACTTGTTACATAACCACGAACAAAAAAGTTTTTCCCTTTAAATTCTAATTTATGTTGTTCCAACAAAAAGTTTTTAATACTATATTTTTGACCACCTAAATATTGAGTAGTTCCAACGCCTACTTTAGTATTCCATATCACTTCTAAACGATCATCACCAAATGGTCTATAATTTAATGAACTACCAAACTTTACGCTTTTAACGCCATAGTCCATCAAATCGTTTTCATTATAACCTGTTCTACTTACTTTTCCTATAGCTCCCCCAAAATCATTAGAGGCTACATCTCCATAAACATTAACACCATTATAATTTGGATCTGATCTATCTCCTGATATGTATTCATCACCATCAGTATTTCTATAATCTGTTGCATGCCAATCTTCTCCTTCTAAATAGGATAATGTTGCTTTTGCAGCAAACTTATTAGAAAAAGCATACGCCATTCTAATATTAAAATCATAAAACTCATTATTTCCTGCTGCTTCTTGACTTGTAACACCTCCTTTTAAAGAAACACTAATTCCTTGATCTTCAAAAGGGCTTTTACTAGTCATAAACATAATACCATTAAATGCATTTGCACCATATAATGCAGAGGAAGCTCCTGGTAATAATTCTACTGTTTTTACATCTAGTTCAGACATCCCAAGTAAATTACCCAAAGCAAAATTTAATGCAGGCGAAGAATTGTCCATACCATCTACCAATTGCATAAAACGTGTATTAGAAAAAGTTGCAAAACCACGTGTATTTACAGATTTAAAAGTTAAACTGTTGGTATTTACATCTACTCCTTTTAAGTTTTCTAATCCGTCATAAAAAGAAGGGGAAGAAGTATTTTTAATAGCTCTACTATCCATTCTTTCTATGGTAACCGGAGATTCCATAACACGTTCTGGCGTTCTAGATGCAGAAACTACAATTTCATCTAAAGAAGTTTCATTTTCTATTAAATTAACGATTACTTTTTGGTTGTTTTTTGTAATCTCAACTTTTTCTAAATGAAATCCTAAAACAGAAATTTCTAAAGTAAAGGGAGGATTGTCTGAAACATTAAATACAAATTGACCATCAAAATCTGTAGTTGTACCTACCGCTTTTCTAGCAATTTTAATATTTGCTCCGGGAATTGTTTCTCCTGTTTTAGCGTCTGTAACAGTACCTGTAACCGTGGTTTGACCAACCATGGCTACACTACTAAAAGCTATAAACGCAAGAAGTATAAATTTTTTTATCATAATTTGAATTATTTGTTAGTTAAATGCAAAATACAATATTTTTTGAATAATATAATAAATAGGTCGTTATTTTAAGATTATAGCAATAAATTGCAATTATATTATCAAATAGAAAGTTCAAAAAAACTACTCTTTTTACTATTAGCAGAAACACTTAGTTATTGTACATTTGTATTATACTTAATTATCTTTTTGATTGAATACAATTCAGAATATTTCTAATTTTTCTACTTCAGAAAAAACATATGTAACCATTGGTACTTTTGATGGGGTACATTTTGGGCATCAAAAAATTATTGATAAGCTGGTTTTAGAGGCTAAAAAAGCAAATAGAAAATCTGTTTTACTTACCTTTTTTCCGCACCCTAGAATGGTCTTGCAAAAAGACGCCACTATAGAGTTGATTAATACAATTGAAGAACGTGCCGAATTACTTAAAAAAACAGGCTTAGATTACTTAATTATTCATCCTTTTAGCAAAGAATTTTCTAGAATGACAGCGCTAGAATTTGTGCGTGAGGTTTTGGTTAATCAATTGAATATTTCGAAATTAATTATTGGTTACGATCATCATTTTGGAAAAAACAGGGAAGGAAATATTGTTCAATTAACAGAATATAGCCATTTATACGATTTTGTGGTAGAAGAAATTCCGGCACAAGATATCGATGATGTTTCTGTAAGTTCTACCAAAGTAAGACGTGCTTTGGCAACCGGAAACCTAAAAACTGCCAACAATTATTTAGGCTACAATTTTATGTTAAGTGGTACAGTAGTAAACGGAAAACAATTAGGTGGAAAAATTGGCTATCCTACGGCAAATATTGATGTAAAAGAATCTTATAAACTGATTCCTAAAACGGGCGTTTATGTTGTAAAATCTACTATTGACAATAAAACTGTTTTCGGAATGATGAATATTGGCAGCAGACCAACCGTAGATGGAACTTACCAAACTATTGAGGTTCATTTTTTTGACTTCAACCAAAATTTATACAACGAATATTTAACGATAGAATTGCTTTATTTTTTACGTAATGAAGAAAAATTTAGTTCTATTAACGCATTAGTTGTTCAGATTAAAAAGGATGAACAAACTGCAAGGGATTATATTAAAAACAAGCTTTAAGTTTTTTTACATAGGTTATGTTAATACTACCTTTTTAAGGAACATTACATCTCTTTTGTTATCACTGTTATGTGACTTCTCATTGCATTCAAAGTGACATTTGTTGTGTTTTTTTTAGCGAATAGTCTTATTTCCAATCAGTATGTCTTTTTAACCTTTTGAGAGAAATTGCATAAAGTTGCTCTACAATGTGTTTTCTTTGCTATGGGATTTCTCCTTGCGTCGAAATGACAAGTTGGGTGTTTACTTTTATGTTTTCATTATTATGGTGCTTTTAAATACTTCGAAGTAACATTCTTATTAAAGACTTTTCTTTTTTTAGTATTCACTACGCGTTAAGGATAGAGCAATTGTTTGAGCTCTTTTTTGTTCTTTTAACAAAAAAAGCGAGTGCGAAAGCCTGCCCCTTGTGGTAACGCCCAAAAGACATTGGAAAACATCTATTTTCTATGATTTCTTTGTGTCTATTTGGTTAGAATTTTACAACATACTTTTATTTATAATTTAGTGTAAAACCATTTCACAAATTATATCTTTGCATTTACAAAAATTCTACAAAAATGTTACAAGTACAGTTTATTAGAGACAACAAAGAAACGGTTTTAGCGGGTTTAGCTAAACGTAATTTTGCTAATGCAGCAACGATTATTGAACAAGTTTTAACTGCTGATGAGAATAGAAGATCTACTCAGGTTGAATTAGATAATACTTTGGCAGAATCTAATAAATTATCTAAAGAAATTGGTGGTTTTTTTAAATCTGGGGAAGTACAAAAAGCAAATCTTTTAAAGGAAAAAACAGTTCAATTAAAAGAGAGATCTAAAGAGCTTGGTGAAAATTTTAATGCTTTTGCAGAAGAGTTGCAAACGTTATTATACCAAATTCCGAATATTCCGCATGCTTCTGTAAAAGCAGGAACATCTGAAGAAGATAATGAGAACATTTTTAGTGAAGGAACCATTCCGGATTTAGGAGAAAATGCTTTGCCTCATTGGGAATTGGCTAAGAAATATGATATTATAGATTTCGAATTAGGTAATAAAATTACAGGTGCCGGTTTTCCGGTTTATAAAGGAAAAGGTGCAAGATTACAACGTGCTTTAATCAACTATTTTTTAGATAAAAATACGAAAGCAGGTTATACAGAAGTACAAGTGCCACATTTGGTAAATACAGAATCTGCAACTGCAACGGGGCAATTGCCAGATAAAGACGGACAAATGTATCATTCTACAGTAGATGATTTATATTTAATTCCTACTGCAGAAATTCCTATTACCAATATGTTTCGTGGTAATTTAATGCAAGAAGCTGAATTTCCTATTACAGTAACTGGTTATACGCCTTGTTTTAGACGTGAAGCTGGAAGTTATGGTGCGCATGTAAGAGGTTTAAACAGATTGCATCAGTTTGATAAAGTTGAGATTGTACGTATTGAGCATCCAGATAATTCTTACCAAGCCTTAAATGGTATGGTAGAACATATTAAAGATATTTTAAGAGAGTTAAAATTACCTTATAGAATATTACGTTTATGTGGTGGAGATACTGGTTTTACGGCTGCCCTAACATTCGATTTTGAAGTATTTTCTACAGCACAAGACCGTTGGTTAGAAATTAGTTCTGCATCTAACTTTGAGGCTTTTCAGGCAAATAGATTAAAACTACGTTTTAAAAATAAAGAAGGTAAAAGCGAATTGGCACACACCTTAAATGGTAGTTCTTTGGCTTTACCTCGTGTTTTAGCGGGTATTTTAGAAAACTATCAAACAGCAGACGGAATTAAAATACCAGATGCTTTAGTACCTTATTGTGGGTTCGATATTATAGATTAATAAATTAGTAAGCAGTATTCAGTTGGCAGTAGGCAGTTAGCTTGTTTGTATAATATTTTTTTATACAATTGAGTACTGTTTACCGCAACGACTAATTGTAAACTAATTTTAGTTAGCAGTATTCAGTCAATATTTGACTGAGTACTGAAAACTGAAAAACGGTAGACTAGTTTGCAACTACAGCAACCATTAATCTTTTGTATTTATTCATTTCTAAAAGTGAGTTTAAATACGCACTAATTTGTCCGTTTTTCATAAACTCTATAGAATTGTTTTTTGCTGTTTCGTATTGTTTTTTAAATGTATTCATCTTCTTAAAATTTGATTGGTTATATTCTCTATAGACAAGTTTCGTGCCAAATTATTACAAAGAACACCTTATAATAGACGTCTTTAATAAAAATTTAACATATTTCTTACTTATCTTTGAAATTGATGAAACAACTGTTTTTACTTATTTTTATTACTATAACTAGCGTTAGCTTTTCTCAAAGTGATTATTATTTGGCGGAAGATTACTATAGAGAAGGCCAATATGAAAAAGCGACTCAAATCTTTAAAAACTTATATGCTAAGAACCTTTTTAATACTACTTATTTAAGTAGATTGATTTCTTGTTATCAAGAAACCAATAAATTTAGTGAAGTAGAAAAACTATTAAAAACCGCACTTGACAAAGACCCTAAACAAGCTTTTTTTTATGTGCATTTAGGATATAACTACCAAAGACAAGAATTACAAGAGTTGGCAGAAAAAAATTACGCTATTGCTTTAAACTCTATTGATACAAATAGTTTTTATGGCGGGTTTATTGGTAGACTTTTTAAAGATTACAATCTTTTAGATCATGCAATTTTAGCGTATGAAAAAACAATGGCTAAAAATAAAAAAGCAGATTATAACTTTAGAATTGCTCAAATTTATGGAGAAAAAGGTGACTTAAAGAAAATGTTTGAAGCTTACTTTAATCTAGTTGATAAAAACATTGAAAATTACGATTTAGTAAAAAGATATACGAGTAGTTATATTACAGATGATGCAGAAAACGAAGCTAATATTTTATTTAGAAAAACACTTTTAAAAAAATCTGCAAGCAACCCAAAAAATGTTTGGAATCTATTATTAAGTTGGCTTTTTACACAACAGAAAGATTATAATAAAGCCTTTACGCAAGAAAAAGCTTTGTACAAAAGAAACCCTGCTGATTTAAATTCTATTTTTGATTTAGGAAAAATAGCTTTTGAAAACAAAGATTATATCACAGCTAAAGAATGTTTTTATTTTATTACCCAACAAAAAACTTTACAAATAGAAAAAATTGATGCGTCTTTTTACCTCGCTAAAATAGCTGTTGCAACAGATAATCCTGAAGTAGAAAAAATGTTTCTATCTCTTTTTAATCAGTACGGTAAAAATGCATCAACCATAAAATTACAAGTAGAATATGCTGATTTTTTAACTTTTAAAAAAGACCAACCAAACGAGGCTAAAACTGTTTTAGAAGAAGCCTTAAACTATTCTCGTTCTCGATTCGACAAAGCAAGAATAAAACTAAAATTAGGGGATATTTTGGTCTTTACAGGAAATTACAACAAAGCATTAATCTATTTTTCTCAAATTCAAACACAACTTAAAAACCACGAATTAGCACAACAAGCCCGTTTTAAAGTAGCGCAAACAAGTTATTATAAAGCAGATTTTACATGGGCAAAAGCACAGTTAAAAGTATTAAAAGGCTCTACAACACAATTAATTGCGAATGATGCTCTAGAGTTGTTTTTAAAAATTACAGATAATGAACCGGTAGATTCTATTCCGTCTGGATTAAAACAATTGGCAAAAGCAGAACTGCTCTCTTATCAAAATAAAAATGAGGAAGCATTAACGGAATTACACAGTTTATTTACCCCTAAAATCGTTTTTGAAAACGGATTAAATCTTGGAGAAGTTATATACGATGATGTTTTATTTTTTGAAGCAAAGTTGTTCATCAAACAAAAAAAATATGACGACGCTATTGTAAGTTTTTCAAAAATTATTGCAGCCGATAATCAAGGTATTTATGCAGATGATGTGTATTATGAAATGGCAGAATTGTATAATAATCAATTAAACAATCCAGAAAAAGCTTCAGAATACTATCAAAAGATTATTTTTGACTATTCTTCTAGTATTTATCTAGTAGATGCTAGAAAAAAATATCGAAAATTAAGAGGAGATAAAATATAACACTCTAATTTTTTCAATAAAACATTTATACAAAATTACAATTACTCAGCATAATGTACATATACAACGTAACTATAAATATAGATGAAACCGTTCATAAAGAATGGCTTACATTTATGGAAACTCATATTTTAAAAGTCTTAAATACGGGTAGATTTACTGCAGCAAAACTAACTGAAGTTTTGGTAGAAGAAGAAATGGGTGGTAGAACTTATTCTATACAATATACAGCAAATACTAGAGAAGATTTAGACGATTATTATAAACACGAGGCAGAAACATTGCAACAGAAAAGTCTTCAAAAATTTGGAGATAAAATGTTAGCTTTTAGAACAGAATTAAAATTGATAAAAGAATTTTATCCTACAAATGTGATCAACTAATAATTAAACATGAAAAACTTTCTCTACATACACAGAAAGAAAGTTCCTTTAATTGGTATTTCGCTAATTTTAATAGGAGCTCTACTTGCCTACTTACAATGGGGCAAAGAACCTGGAGAAACAATTTCTGGAGTGTTTTGTGGACTAGGTTTTGGTTTAACAATAATAGGTCTTGGAGGCATTAAAAAACCCGATAAATTATGAGTGTAAAAGCAAAAAAACATTTAGGTCAGCATTTTTTAACAGATGAAACCATTGCACAAGATATTGCCAACGCATTAACAGGTAATGGGTATGATGATGTCTTAGAAATTGGTCCTGGAATGGGGGTTTTAACCAAATATTTATTACCAAAAAAAGCAAAGGTAACTGTCATGGAATTAGACAGAGAATCTGTTGCTTATTTGCATGAAACATTTCCTTTAGAACACATTAAATTAGACACTTCTAAAGAACATTTCGAAATAATTGAAGGCGATTTTTTAAAGAATCAAATCCAAGATATTTTCAATAAAAAGCAAGTAGCAATTATTGGTAATTTCCCTTATAATATTTCTACACAAATTGTTTTTAAAGCCATTGAAAATAGAGAGTTTGTACCAGAATTTGCAGGTATGTTTCAAAAAGAAGTAGCTAAAAGAATTGCAGAAAAAGAAGGTAGCAAAGTGTACGGAATTTTATCGGTGTTAACCCAAGCCTTTTTTGATGTAGAATACCTATTTACAGTTCCGCCTACGGTATTTAATCCACCTCCAAAGGTAGATTCTGGTGTTATACGATTAATTCGTAAAAAAGATTATTCGTTACCTGTAGACGAAAAATTATTTTTTAGAGTTGTAAAAACAGCCTTTAATCAACGAAGAAAAATGCTTCGTTCTAGTTTAAAGTCTTTCAATATTTCGGATACCTTAAAAGAAGACCCTATCTTTGCGAAACGCCCAGAACAATTATCTGTTTCTGAGTTTATTTTACTTACGCAAAAATTGGCAGAAAATGACGTTCGAAATCACTGATGAATCTTTAGAAAACCTATCAGAACTTATCATTTCTAACAATGATAAAGAAATAACAGCATTATTTTCTGAAGTCCATTTTGCCGATATCGCAGAAGTTTTAGACGAAGTTAATTTTGATGAAGCTATCTATATTATAAAACTTTTAGATAGCGAAAAAACATCAGAAATACTTACCGAATTAGACGAAGATACTCGTGAGAAAATTTTAAAAAACTTATCTGCAAAAGAAATTGCCGATGAAGTTAGAGAAATGGACACCGATGATGCTGCCGATATTATTGGAGAACTGTCTGAAGAAAGACAAAAAAGGGTAATGTCTGCTTTAGAAGACGATGACCATGCAGCAGATATTAAAGAATTACTGTCTTATAATGATAATTCTGCAGGTGCTTTAATGGCAAAAGAATTGGTAAAGGTCTATGAAACCTGGACCGTTGCCGGCTGCATGCGCAGAATAAGAGGACAAGCTAAAGATGTTACCAGAGTACACTCTATTTATGTAGTAGATAAAGAAGATAAATTGGTAGGTAGAATGTCTTTAAAAGACTTAATCATTGCCAAATCAGACCATAAAATAGCAGACATTTGTAAAGCAAAAGTAGATGCTGTAAACGTACATCAAAACGACGAAGAAGTTGCTAAAATAATGGCTAAGTACGATTTAGAGGCCATACCTGTTGTAGATGACAACAATGTTTTAGTGGGTAGAATTACCATTGATGATATTTTAGATGTTATTAGAGAAGAAGCCGACAAAGATTACCAAATGGCAGCTGGTTTCTCCCAAGATGTAGAAGCAGATGATACCATTTGGGAACTTACAAAAGCGCGTTTACCGTGGTTAATTTTAGCCCTTTTTGGTGGCTTTATTTCTGTTTCTGTCTTAGGTAGTTTTGATAATGCAATAAACACTTTTCCAGAACTGTTCTTTTTTACACCTTTAATTGCTGCAATGGCAGGTAATGTAGGCGTACAATCTTCTGCAATTATTGTGCAAGGTTTGGCAAACGACAGCTTAAAAGGATCTCTGTTTAAAAGGTTGTTAAAAGAAATATTACAAGGTTTGTTAAACGGTTTTGTATTGGCAGCCTTATTAATGTCTGCCGGAATGTTGTTTTTAGGATTTCCACTAGACTTAGGAATTACCGTAGCAGCTTCCTTAATTTCCGTAATTATTATTGCTTCAATTATTGGAACATTTATTCCTATTATTTTAGCAAAAAAAGGTATCGATCCAGCATTGGCCACAGGACCATTTATAACAACAAGTAACGATATTTTAGGAATTTTAATCTACTTTTCTATCGCTAAATTAGTCTTAGGATTTTAATTTTTTTAGAAGCTATTTCCAGCTTTCCGCTATATCTTTTTGCTGAAAAAGCAAAAAGGATGCCGCTTCAATCTGGGCTAGACTTGTTTACCAGCAACTTTTATATACTGAATACTCCTTTTAATATCATTTGAAATTTGAAACAGTAAAAGTTAAGAAAACCTAAAAATTAAACACCAAATTTATCATTTCGACGCAAGGAGAAGTCTCATAAAAGTGCTGCACAAACCCAATCAACCTTATGTGATTTCTCTCTCCGTTCGAAAGGACAAACTAACGGCTACAAATATGTGACATCAGAAAGTACAAACTGTATGAGCAAAAAGAACTATTTTCTTAACTTCACAAACAAGTCCCAAATAACAACTCCTGTGGTTACAGAAATATTTAAAGAATGTTTGGTACCCAATTGCGGAATTTCGATACACAAATCAGACGCATTTACCACTTCTTGTTGCACGCCTTTTACCTCGTTCCCCATAACAATAGCATACTTCTCTCCTATCGTCGGATAAAAAGTGTCGAGCATTGTAGAATTTTCTGCTTGTTCAATAGATAAAACTTTTACATTTTCTGCCTTTAATTTTTCAACTAAAGTCAAAGTATCTTCTACGTATTCCCAAGCCACCGATTCGGTTGCTCCTAAGGCTGTTTTATGAATATCTTTATTTGGCGGAGTAGCACAAATACCACATAAATAGATCTTTTCAATCAAAAAAGCATCACTTGTTCTAAAAACAGAACCAATATTATTTAAACTTCTAATATTGTCTAAAACTACTATAATTGGCGTCTTTTCAACAGTCTTAAATTCATCAACTGTAATTCTTCCTAACTCGTTATTCTTTAATTTTCTCATATCTTGTGAATAAGTTCACTACAAACTGCTACTGATTACTGCGTACTAATTTTTATCTTCGCAAAACTAACTGAAAATTTCCAAAACTTGGCAAAAACAAAAGCTAAAAAGGTAACTCCTTTAATGAAACAATACAACGCAATCAAGAATAAATATCCTGATGCAATGTTACTTTTTAGAGTAGGAGATTTTTACGAAACCTTTGGTGAAGACGCTAAAAAAGCTGCCGATGTTTTAGGAATTACCTTAACAAAACGTGGTGCCGGAAGTGAAACAGAAACTGCTTTGGCAGGTTTTCCACATCATTCTTTAAACACCTATTTACCAAAGTTGGTAAAGTTTGGAATGCGTGTTGCTATTTGCGACCAGTTAGAAGACCCTAAAATGACCAAAACCATAGTAAAACGTGGGGTTACAGAATTGGTTACACCCGGAGTTTCTTTAAACGACGAAGTTTTACAAACCAAAACCAATAACTTTTTAGCGGCAGTTCATTTTGATAAAAAACAACTCGGAATTTCTTTCCTTGATGTTTCTACTGGTGAATATTTGGTGGCACAAGGAAATGCAGAATATATTGATAAATTGTTGCAGAATTTTAGTCCGAGTGAAGTCTTGGTTCAGAAACAACACAAACAACAATTTTTAGAATTATTTGAAAACCGATATTACACGTTTTATTTAGACGATTGGGTTTTTCAAAAAGAATATGCGAATGAAACGTTGCAAAATCATTTTGAAGTAAAAAGCTTAAAAGGTTTTGGAATTCAGGATGTTAAAAACGGAATTATTGCTGCTGGTGCAGTGATGTATTACTTGTCGGAAACGCAACACAATCAGCTAAAACACATTCAGCATATCAGCAGAATTGCTGAAGATAATTATGTTTGGATGGACCGTTTTACGGTTCGGAATTTAGAATTGTACAACCCTAATTCTATCAACGCAGTTACACTTTTAAATGTAATTGATAAAACAATTTCGCCCATGGGTGGAAGATTGTTAAAACGTTGGTTGGCATTGCCTTTAAAAAATATTGACGCCATTAAAAATCGTCATGAACTGGTAAAGTTTTTTATAGATTCTGATGAGTTTTCTCAGACAGTAACTTATCAATTAAAACAAATATCCGATTTAGAACGATTAATTTCTAAAGTAGCAACCGGTAAAGCTTCACCTAGAGAAATTGTACTTTTAAAAGATTCTTTAAAGGCCATTTTGCCGATAAAAGCATCCGCAGAAAAAAGTAAAAATAATACAGTAAAAGCACTCGGAAATCAATTACATACATGTGCCGATTTAATTGAAAAAATTAATGAAACCTTGTTTGATGAAGCTCCGGTAAACATCAATAAAGGAAATGCTATTGCTACTGGCGTTCATCAAGAATTAGACGATTTACGTGCCATTTCTAACTCTGGTAAAGAGTATTTAGATAACATGCTAAAGCGTGAAACAGAGCGCACAGGAATTACAAGTTTAAAGATTTCTTTTAACAACGTATTTGGGTATTATATTGAGGTTAGAAATTCTCATAAAGACAAAGTTCCACAAGAATGGATACGTAAACAAACCTTGGTAAATGCAGAGCGATATATTACCGAGGAATTAAAAGAATACGAAACCAAAATTTTAGGTGCTGAAGAAAAAATAGCCAAAATAGAACAAGAAATATTTTCTAAATTACTACAGTACATCATTCAATATGTACAGATAGTCCAAGAAAATGCACAGGTTATCGCAAAAATAGATTGTTTACTTTCTTTTTCAGTTCTAGCAATTGACAATAATTATGTGCGTCCGATTATGGATGAAAGTACTGATTTGGAAATAAAAAATGGTCGTCATCCGGTTATTGAAAAACAATTACCCATAGATCAAGCGTATATTGCAAATGATGTGGTGTTGAACAGAACTCAACAACAAATAATTATGATTACTGGGCCAAATATGTCTGGTAAATCTGCTATTTTAAGACAAACTGCATTAATCGTTTTATTAGCACAAATGGGAAGTTATGTTCCGGCTCAGAATGCAAAAATTGGTATTGTAGATAAAATTTTTACTAGAGTTGGTGCCAGTGATAATATTTCTATGGGCGAATCTACTTTTATGGTAGAAATGAATGAAACAGCTTCGATCTTAAATAACGTTTCTGAGCGCAGTTTAATTTTGTTAGATGAAATTGGTAGAGGAACCTCTACTTATGACGGAATTTCGATTGCATGGGCCATATCTGAGTTCTTACACGAACATCCAACTAAAGCAAAAACATTGTTTGCTACGCATTATCATGAGTTGAATGAAATGACCACTACTTTTGAGCGCATTAAAAACTTTAATGTGTCTGTAAAAGAATTAGAAAACACCATAATATTCTTGCGTAAATTGGTTTCTGGTGGTTCTGATCATAGTTTTGGTATTCATGTTGCCAAACTTGCTGGAATGCCAAATATGGTAATTCATAGAGCGAATAAAATTTTAGATAAACTAGAAAAGAACAACAAAAACGCCGAAGTTAAAGACGTTTTAAAACAAGATCAGAATGAAGAAATGCAACTCAGCTTTTTTCAGTTAGATGATCCGTTATTAGAAAATATTAAAGAAGAAATTTTAGCTACAAATATTGATACTTTAACGCCTATTGAAGCATTAATGAAGTTGAATGAAATTAAACGAATGTTGATTAAAAAGTAAAAAAGAGCTAAACGTAAATGTTTAGCTCTTTTTAATTATTTTTTACTGTATTTTTTTAAAACTTATACTTTGTAGTAAGTTGTAAATTTCTAGTTTCTCCTGGTAAAGCCCCTGCAAACATTGCTTTTACATAATATCTAGTATTAAAAATATTTTCAATATTTAATCTTAAATCCCAATTTTTTCCAATTCCATAAGCTAGAGCTCCATCAAAAAGAACATAGCTATTTACGTGAGCATCTACTAAACTATAACCATCAATAGTTCTTTTGCTTTCGTAACTTGTACCTAAGTTAAAACTTAAAGGATTTTTTTGTTTACCTAACAAGAACTTGTATTGTCCCCAAAAACGAGCATATGTTTTTGGTACACCTTTACTTTGTTCTGTAATAACATCTTCTCCTTCTATTGTTTTAGGATCTTGAAATGTTGCATTGGTATTAAATGATAAGAAATTATTAACCGCATAATTTACATCTAACTCTACACCTCTTGTTCTATTTTCTTGATCATAAAAATACTGAGGTACATCAATATTAAAATTTGATGCTGCAGGATCATCTTCATAATCATCATTAGCATACTGTAAATTTGTGGTTGCTGTTTGAAAAAATATAAGAGACGCTAATAAACTGTTATCTTTCGTCTTAAAACGCATTCCTAAATCTATTGACAAAGATTCAGAATCAGGACGATCATCACCATCTAAAGAAGATGTTACGCTATAAACCGTTCTACCAACAGAATAGTTACCAAATAAAGATAACTGATCCATAGCTCTATAATTTAAACCTAAATTATAAGCAAAACCAGCATCGTTAAAATCAACTAATTGTCCATCATCATACAAATTTCTATAATCTTGTTGGGTACCTAAATAAGCTCCACCAACTCTAGCTGTTAATTTATCGTAATAAATAACTTCTTGAAAACCGACCCCATAACCTTGTACTGTTTTTTCGTATTGGCTTCTTAAAATTGGGTCATAATCCCAAATACTTCCAGATCCCCAGTTAGGGTTTCTAATATCTAAAATGTATGGCACAGGGTTAGTTGCTCTACTATCATCTGCATCCCAAGTAGAATGTTGGCTGTAATCAATATTTCTATTCTCGTAGTTAATACTTAATAAATGTTCTCCTCTTAAAGCATTTCCTTTTCCCCATGTTTTTTGAAAATCACCAAAATATTGAAACATTTTTTCTTGAGCATCAACAATTCTATATTCTTGACGTCTTGCCGCATACGGATAAATTACATCATCTATAATTAATGGCGAACGAGTATCGTTATGTATAATACCACTTTGTTGATAATAAGAATAATTTAAAGCCCCTGTTTGCCTAACATAATCTGAGCTATAATTTCTATACAAAACCTGGTTTGTAATGTTAACAGTTTCACTTGGTTTCCACTCATGACGTAATTTTACTCTAAATTCTTTTCCTTTGTTTGGTGTTGCCAAAGGTGATACCAATGTAGCATCTCCAATATCAAAGGGTTCATAACCATCTGTATTGGTTAATGAGTTTGCCAAAATTTGGCGTTGCTCATCAGTTAATTGTACACCAGAAAAGTTTCCACTACTATCTAAACCGTTATCATTTACTAAGTTTTCCCAATTATAACCACCATCTTCCGGGTTTCCTAATAAACTTGTACTTACTAATCTTACAGGGTTTCCTGTTGGATCAATTTGAACAGCATCTTCTATATATGCACTAGATAATATAAATTGATGTTTATCTGTTTCATATTTTAAAGATCCATAATTCTCAAATCTTTCAGATGATACATCTCTATATCCTTCTTCAACTTCACTTGCACTTACAAAACGATAACTTAATTTCTCTGAAATTGGACCCGTTAAATCGACCATAACTCTATAATGTCTCCATTTTCCAAAACGAGTTTCAATAGAATATTGTTCTATATCTAAAGGTTTTTTTTCTATTAAATTAATTACTCCACCTGCGGCGCCCATTCCGTAAAGACCAGCAGACGGACCTTTTAAAACCTCAATTCTTTCTATGTTAGTTTGCGAACGAACAGGATTAAATGTATTCCCTAAACTACCACCACCATACATACCATCGTAGGCATAATTAGCACCTAACCCTCTAATAACTAAATTATCACCAATATTATAATTATTACCCGCTTGTGTAACTCCACTTATATTTCTAATACTTTGTTGTATCGTATTGTTAGCTTGTTGATCTAATAAATAACCACCTACAACAACTACAGGCGCAGGCGTGTTCATTAAACTAATTTTAGATTTTGTAGCAGAACGAGAAACTGTAGGTACTTTTTCTTTGTCTAAATGAGCTTCAATTAAAATTTCATTTAAATTTTCTGATGTATTTGTAAGTATCAAATTTACTTCAGAAATTTTATTTGAGTTCACTGTTATGGTTTTATTAACTGTTTTGTAACCAACATATGAAGCAGATAAAGTAATCTCACCAATAGGAACTTTAACCATAAATTCACCATTATTATCTGATGAAGTTCCCAAAGAAAATTCTTTAATTTGAACGGTTACATTAGAAAGAGGAGTACCACTTTGATTAACAATTTTTCCATGAATTTTACCACTTATATTTTGAGCTTTCCCATCTTGGAAACTTAATAAAAACAGTATACAGCATACTATTTTAGTGAGGTTTATAGAACTTTTCGAATTTATAAAATAATTCATTACTTTTGATTTTAAGTATTTTTTTAATCTGTTAATAATATCATGTTTCCAGTATGAAATCTGATAATGACACACTAGTTTTTGGTAAATATTTTGCAAACATACAATGTTATTTTTATTTATTCTAAATAAAGATAATATATGATTTATGGATATTTTTTTTATCTTTTAGTACTATCAAAATAAGCGAGTTAAGAAAGAAAATATTTTTTTAATAATTTAAAGAGCATTAAGATGCTTCTAAAAAAACGTTGATGAAATTGAATAATATTAAAAAGGAATGGTAAACAATTTAGAACAAGGTTTTTTCGGCATTGGAATTCAGAATGGAAAAACCCCTGAAAACTTAGGAGTACTTTGGCGTTCTGCCCAAAATATGGGGGCTAGTTTTATTTTTACCATTGGCAATCGCTATGCTAAACAAGCTTGCGATACGCACAAAGCAACAGGTGCAATGCCTTATTTTCATTACGAAACTTTTGAAGATTTCTTTAACAACTTGCCAAAAGGCGCTATGTTAGTCGGCGTAGAATTAGATGAAAAAGCAGTACAATTAGAAACCTTTACCCATCCTAGACGTTGTGTATACTTATTAGGCGCAGAAGATCATGGAATGTCTAAATTAGCTATTGAAAAATCGCATCATTTGGTAAAATTTAAATCTGAATTAAGCTTAAATGTATCCGTTGCCGGAAGCATTATTATGTATGATAGACAGGCGAAGTTTAATTTTTAGGTGTAAGAGAATTAAAACTACTTTCTATTAAGAAGCGATGTTGTATAAGCTTTGTTTAAGCAATGAATTCAATAAATAAAATACGAACGGTGAAATTCCGGAGGATTTTCGCAAGTATGCTTTTACCAGCATTTTTTTTTCACGGTGTTACCACGCGTATTTCATTATAATCTTTCAATAATGTATCTGTTATCCTTTGATTTACTAATTTTTAAATTTGTTCCAATTTGTATTTTTAAAGTCTCTTGATAAACACTATCTCCAAGTTTCAAAACTCCACTTCTTGATTTTTCGTCCTTTGACCCAATCTTATATTTTGCTATAAAATCTGTATTTTCAACTTTGAAGTCCAAAGAATAAGAAATTGGTTGTCCTAATTTCTCCGCTGGGAATAAGTGTTTGTTTTCAACTTTAATTCTTATGTTATGGCTTTTAACATCACTTTTCGAGATGTTGTCAATGTATACAATTCCAGAAGCAGAAGTGCCAAGAGGCTTTTTTGTGATTTCTGTTTTATTTGTTTTCTTTTTTTCAGGATTTTGATTCTTAAAGTCTGAATTTTTAATTGAAATCAAAGCACAATTTTTTCTTAATTGCTTTATTTGACTTAGATATGGATTCTCTAGATTTTTATGGTCAATATTTAAAATCGGTTTTAATTGCTTTATTATTTCTGTCTCTAATTTGTCAATTTTCTCTTTACTTTCAGGATATTCGTAAAATGACAAAGCCATATTCTTTTTCATCCAGTCTGTAATTTTTATTTCACTTGCGTTGTCAAATTTGAAATGGCTAAATCTCCTTTTTGCATAGTCACTGTCATTTCTTTGAATTGGCTTTAAATTCTCTTGTACGCACAATATTGAACCGATAGACTTTCTTACTGTTGAACTTCCAGTTTTCCCAGTTGTAAAATGCGTTTTTGAATCTCTCTTTTCTTGACTTGATTCAGTTTTTCCAATGTATATTATTTGATGTTTGGAAACAGAATCACCTAATAATGGAAAGTCGCTGCCAATATAAAAAAACGCATAAATTCCAGGAAATTGTGAAAATGTCTTTGTTTTCAAAAAATCAGTTTCTCTTTCTTTAAGTAATTCTATGATTTCTTCTGTTGTCATTGCCCTTTTATATATATGTAGTAACGTTGTTGTGTTATGGAAAGTTACGTGTTTAAGCAATGAATTTAGTAAATAAAACACAAACGGCGAAATTCTGGAGGAATTTCCAAAGTGAGCTATAAATAAAGTTTATACGGCTTAAGTTTGTCTTTTAATAAATTTGATACTTAATCAGAAAGAATAAAAGAGAGAATTAAGGTTAGTTTATACGGTGAAGCATCAGACTTCGACAACATTGATAATCCTCTCTCTTTTCTACTAAAAATCACGTTCAGTTCTGTGAGACCTAGATCTCGATTTCAAGTTGTTGTGAGTATAAGTAGGTTATTATTTCATAAATCAGTCTTTATGAATAAATATAAGGAAATTTTTGGAGTTGACATTAGTAAAGATGTTTTTGATGTTTATGGAAGTAAAAGCGGTCATAATCAATTTAAAAATGATTCTTTTGGCTTTAATTGCTGTTTGTAATAAACTACTAAAACAATGTTTTGCTATTGCTAAATCAGGTTTACCTTATGATGAAACTCATGTGTCGGTTTTATCTAAATAAGTAGTGTTTATATAAAAAATAAAAAGCTCAAAATACTAATTGATAGAATTATGAGCCTAGAATAATAATGCATAAATTTAATGAAGAAAAGAGTTGGTTTTTAGCTCAGTTCTTTGTTGTACACCGTTTTTTATTCAGTTATTTCTTTTTTGTCTAATTCAAAAATCCAGACTCCCAAAACTATCGTTAAGGAATATATTAAAACCCAAATTGTTTGTTCCGACCATCGTGTTATAAATCCATTATCGACTATATAAAATGTAATCCAAACTGATAAAAAGGAATAAAGAGATAAGATTATTTTCTCTTTCGAATTTGAAAATTTACTTTTTAAGCTACTTTTAATAATCCAAAATATTATCATCGCAGGCATTGACGAAAGTAATCCAACAATAATCATTACGAATATTATTTCGTAAGAGCTTAATATGCTGTTAAAGCTAGAATCATTTATTATTGCACCTAAAATTAATGCTATTAGAAGTGGCGATAACATTACGGTGAACAGCCAAACTTTAATTATATAATTCATTCAACCTTTTTTATTCTGCACCAAAATATTCGTCATAGTGATGTTTAAATTCCGTTTGCATTAATTCAGATGTAATTCCTCCAAATTGAATTTCATATTCTTCGTTATCCATTCCAGTTATTGCTCCACCCCAACCATTTAGTTCAGTTCCGTTTTCCAAGTAAACTTTCAGTTCGGGAATTACAACAGTATCAATCAGCCTTAATTTCGGTTCGTCATCGTTTATTTGAACATTATGTTTTTTACAATGGTTTCTAAATAGTTCATAAGGTGATTCCACGTTTTCAAAATTGATTTTTCCGTGGATAACACCCATTGGCGTGTCAGCAAATTCAAACTCAGTTGTTCCGATTTTTACTTCGTTTAATTCTATGCGATATGTTTTTCTCAAATGGTGTACAACGTTTTTGTGTATAAGAAGTTGCGATTTTTGTGAACGGCTATTTTCCGCAGGAAAATAGGAGTGAGTAAAAAAGCAACAACTTTTGGTTAAGCTAAAATTAAGCAATTTTTTTTACACGGTGTTGTAAGGCGTTTTTATTCAGTTTTCGATTTCTTAATTATTTCTTTCAAAACTTTAATTCGTTTTTTGATTTTCGTCTTATAAAATTCAATTTTTTTGGACTTTTGAACCAACTTGTAATCATAAATTAAACTTGTAATTATTTTAATAATTAGAGAAGTAGAGGCTCCAATAAAACTGTAAAAGAATAAGTTACTTCCTAATTTGTCTATAAATAATAATACGATTGCAAATATTAAAATGAAGAAAAAATATTTAAAAGTATTTTCAGTTATTTTTAAAAGTTCCCCGTTTTTATTTTCCGAAATATTTTTTAGGGATTCAAGTTCATCTTTATGATGATTTATCAAAAATTCAATATTTTTCAATGACCATCTATTCGTTTTTGTGACAGTATATTTTATTCCGACAAAGAAAAGTTTTTTTAGTAAGTCGTAAACAAAACTTAATACAAAAGAGACTAAAATAACTGATGTCAAAGAGTTTTCTCTTATGAAGTCATTCAGCCAAGTTAAAATATTTTCCAAGGTTAGTAGAGTTTTGTTATTAAATTCAAGAGTTTCTTCGTTAATGCCTTACAACGCTTTATATAACAGTAAAAAATTGTTTTATCCCCTAAATTCACAGGGTTTAAAAAAAAGTATTTACTTTTATAATTATTTATAGATATTTAGATTTAGCAATTTATTATATGGTATAAATATACTTGTTAATAACAAAACAGTAAAATTCATTTTTTACTAAAACGTCTAGAAATTTTGTATAAAAAATAGACCAATGCTGCTAAAAAAACTATTTGAATTACTTGCCAAAAAAGAATACCTGCACTAAAATCATTTATTATTTCTTCCATAGTTTATGCTATTTTAATCAATATATTTAATAATTATCTCTTAGTTCCTCAAATATCATTTGCATTCTCTTTTTTACTTCACCGTTAGAATGCATATAATGGTTATTCATATAACTAAAAACTAATACTTTACCCGAGTTTGTAATTAGGTAACCACTTAAATTATAATTATTACCCAAAGTACCTGATTTTGCATGAATATACGGTTTAGGATTTCCAGAAAACCAATTTTTTAAAGTACCCGATTCTCCACCAACAGGAAAAAACTGAAACAACTTTTTAGATGGTATTTTTTTGTGCATTTTTGTTAAAACTTCTACAAAAGAAATGGGTGTAAATAAATTATACCTACTTAAACCAGAACCATCTACCCAGCGTGGTTTTTGTTTTAAATCTTGTAATTGATGTTTTAAAATAAAGTTTCTTGCTTTTGCAGAACTCAATGTATCTGAAAGTGTTGAAGACGCTAAAACTAAAATCTGTTCTGCTAAAAAATTATCGCTTACTTCCATCATTCTTTTAAATAATGAATCTTTAGGAATGCTATAGGCAATTGTAGCCGGTTTTAAAGCCGATTTATGCAATAAACTTACTTTGTTGGGTAAAATATCATTCCAGAGATTTAAGAGTAAAGAATCGCTTATAATCATAGGAATTTCGGTTTCTCTTTTCCTGTTTTTTCCAAAATAAAAAGAATTAGAAAGCTCTTTTCTGCCGTAACTTTTATCTGTAATTTCTAATTTATCAGCAAAATAGTTTGGGCTGACCTTTATGGAATCTTCATTTTGAACAAAGACAACATTTCCATACATAGGAAAAGCACTTACTTCTGGACTAAAATAGCTATCAAAATCTTCCCAAGCCCAACCTGGTCCGTATTTTTGATCAGAAATATTATTAGCAATTAAATGTACTTTTTTATATTTTTTTGCCAATTTTAAAGCGGTACTGTCTTTAAAAAATGGATGTAAAAAAGTAGGATCTCCTGTGGCTTGTATTGTAAGTGTATCTTTATTTACAGCATATTTAAAAGCCGGAATTGAATCTGGCAACATTTCTAAACCTGTAAAAAGTGTGAAAATTTTGGTATTACTTGCGGGTGTAAAATACTTATCTGCATTATAATTATAAAGTACTTTATCTGCTGCTACATCATAAATATAAATTCCCGTAAATTGATTATCAAAAAAAGAAGTTGCTAATTTTTGATCGATATTTCTAGATAATTTAACCATTTTACAACCTGTAAAATAGACAGTTACAAACAAAATTACAAGTACTCTTTTAAGCATTTAAATTATTTTTAATATATTTTTTTTCTAAACTACAAATATTTTGGTTTGTGAAGTTTATATATTGAATAAATATTTACCTTTGTAGTATATGAATACAATTCTTTTATTTATTAGTGGTCCAGAAATAATGGTTGTCATGTTAATTGTGGTGATGCTTTTTGGTGCAGATAAGATTCCTGAAATTGCCAGAGGATTAGGAAAAGGAATGCGTCAAGTAAAAGATGCAACCAACGATATTAAGAGAGAAATTAACGAAAGTTCTAAATTACCAAAAGCAGAAGCAGATTCTGCAAAAGAGGTATCTCAAGGCGCAAACCAGGAATTTAAAAATATTACAAAAGATATTAATAAAGGAATCAATTCTGTAAAACAAGATATTGAAGATTTAACTGGCCCGATAAAGCGTAATTTCTAAATTTATTTTTAGAACCGTTTATTCCTCTTAAAAAAAATTACCTTAACTATCTTTCCTTCGTAGCGGAAAACCATAATAAACACTTCAAAAATTACTTTTTAAATAGTTTATTGGTTTTTAAAAACAATGTTTTTTATCCCGCAGAGCGGAAACTATTTTACTCTAGTTATTGTTAAACCATCTCTTATTGGTAATAGTACCGTTTCTACTCTATCGTCTGTATTTAATAATTTATTGTATTCTAAAAGAACTTTTGTGTCTTTGTCTTTAGGATCTAATTTTTCTACTACTTTTCCACTCCAAAGTACATTATCAGATAAAATAATTCCACCCGAATTCATTTTATCAATAATTAAATGAAAATAGTTGATGTAATTAGATTTATCCGCATCAATAAAAACCAAATCGAATTTCTGGTCAATAGTAGGAATAATCTCAATTGCATTCCCCACAAATTGTTCTATTTGATTTCTGAAACCAGATTTTTCAAAATATTTATTTTGAAGTGTTTCTAATTCTTCATTTTTATCTAATGTAAAAATTTTTCCTTCGGATGCTAATCCTTCCGCTAAACACAAAGCAGAATACCCAGTATACGTACCAATTTCTAAAATGTTTTTTGGCTGAATTAATTTTGAAATCATAGACAATACTCTTCCTTGAAAAGCACCGCTTAACATTCTAGGATTCAATACTTTTTGCCAAGTTTCTTTACTTAATTCTTTTAAAATGGTTGGCTCTTGTTGTGAATGTTCCACAACATAATTGTCTATATTTTCTGGTAAAAAATGCATCTTATAGCTGGTCGAACGCAGTCGGAACCTTATTAAATTTCTATACAAACCTCTCGACTGCGCTCGAGAAGACAAAAAGCTAAAATACAAAAAAACGGAATCTATATTTCTATAAATCCCGTTTCAATCTAACAAAAAATCAAAAAATGTAGTTTTTTAAAAACTACCAAAATATCTTTATTCCTTTATTTTCTCTAACTCTTTTTTTAGAGCTTCCTTTTCTTCTTTACTTAAACAACGCTTTATCTCTTTACAACTTTTAGCTTGCCCTTTGTATAAATTTGTAAGTGTTTTATTTTGCTTTGTGTAAAGACAACATATTTTACAACTTAAAAAATGAATACTTAATTTCACTTTTTCACTTATAGTAGCAGCACCGTATTGGCTTTTATCACAAATAGTAGTTGCTTCGTCGCAGGTAATTTTTAAATTTTTAAACATGTCTTAATTATTAAACCAATTATCTTCCATACACTTTCTGAGCTGTGTTCTTGCTCTATGAATGATAACCCATAAATTGGACGCTGTAATATCTAACTCCTTACAAATTTCTTCAGTTTCAAACTCTTGTATGGTTTTCATTCTAAAAACCATTGCATATTTTTCTGGCAAAGCATCTATACAAGAATCTAACTGACTTTTTAATTCTTCGTTTTCAATGGTTTTTTCAGATTGATTATCCCAGCTTTGTGGCACTCTCTCTTCTAACCAATTACCTTCATTCTCGCCATCATCATAAAAATTCATTCTAACTTCAGCCTGTCCTTTTTTAGAATTTATTTTTCTATAATAATCTATGATCTTTCTTTTTAAGATAGAAATTAACCAAGTTCTTTCGGTAGATTTTCCTTGAAAATTTTTAGCTGATTTTAATCCTGCAAAAAAAGTATCTTGAACTAAATCTTTAGCCAAGTCACTATTATTTACACGCACAACAGCATAATTATACATATAATCTGCATAATTATCTATCCATTTGTCTGTGTTTAATACAACTTGCTCTTCTGTCATCTAATAAATAAAAAATCAAAGATAATGTTATTTTTTATTCTTTGCTCTTTACAATTACCACTTCTTTTTTAACTATCAAATAATTAAGTACATACAAGTTCTTAGAAATTTAAATGAAAAACTATAAATAACAAGTAATAAAATTAACAAATAACCTTTTAATAAAATTTTATCTTCTTAAGATTAACCAAAGATTAACTTGTTTAATATTTAATGCTTTTCCTTACATTTACATACTATTTAAAAAATAAAAAGTATGTCAGCAGCAAAAAAAGAATATAAAAAAGTTACAGTAAAATCTTTGGTAGATATGAAGAAGAATGGAGAGAAAATTTCCATGTTAACTGCCTATGATTTTACAATGGCAAAAATTTTAGATGGAGCTGGAATTGATGTTCTTTTGGTTGGAGATTCTGCATCTAATGTTATGGCGGGTCATGAAACAACTTTACCTATTACGTTAGATCAAATGATTTATCATGCAAGTTCTGTAGTTAGAGCTATTACAAGATGTTTAGTGGTTGTAGATTTACCTTTTGGTAGTTACCAATCAGACCCAAAAGAAGCGTTACGTTCTGCTATTAGAATTATGAAAGAAAGCGGCGGACATTCTATAAAATTAGAAGGTGGTAAAGAAATTAAAGAATCTATTAAACGTATTTTAAATGCCGGAATTCCTGTAATGGGACATTTAGGTTTAACACCACAATCTATATATAAATTTGGTACATATACTGTTAGAGCAAAAGAAGAAGAAGAAGCAGAACAATTAATGGAAGATGCTTTAATGTTAGAAAGATTAGGCTGTTTTGCCGTTGTTCTAGAAAAAGTACCTGCTAAATTAGCTCAAGAAGTTGCAGAAGCAATTTCTATTCCTGTAATTGGTATTGGTGCCGGAAATGGTGTTGATGGTCAGGTTTTAGTTACCCACGATATGTTAGGAATGACACACGAATTTCATCCTCGTTTTTTACGTAGATATTTAGATATGCATACAGAAATGACTGGCGCTTTTAAATCTTATATTGATGATGTAAAAAGCAGTGATTTCCCTAATGATAAAGAGCAATATTAAGTATCGATGATTGGATGAACTTTAATTACAAATTAATTTACAGTTTAGTAATAATAGCTACATATTTTTTTATTAGATATGTAGCTATTAAATGGCTTAAATTAATTTATAAACAGAAGAGTAAAAAAGGAATTTCTAACGATTTCTATATAAACCTTAGCTTTTTTGTAGTAAATTATTGTTGGTCATTTATGCTTCTTTTATTCCTATTTTTTATGTGGATGAATTGATTTATATTGTTAAATTTTAACAAAAATGAACGTATCAGATAAAATTTATTTTACGGTCTATTATTTACTTTTAATTCCTATCCTTAGAATTATTTTTACCTTCATTACAAAAAAAGGAGCTTATTTAATAAAGAAGGATAATTCATTTTATCCTTTAATAAACTTTTTTTACAAATTTTTTAAATTCTACGTAATTTACCTTTTTCCTATTATGGCGCTAATTTTAATAATTAGCAAATGGATGAATTAATATATTTCTAACTAAAAAAATATGTTGACTATTTTTCTAACTAGTCAAAAAATAAAATAACACTAATCTAATAATCTTACTTTGAAAATTCTACACCTAGACTCAAATCACTCGCTTTTAATAAATCAATTAAATGATTTAGGGTATCAAAACGATGAAGATTACACTTCATCTAAAGAAGAAGTTATAGCTAAAATTCACAACTATGATGGTTTTATAATTAGAAGTCGTTTTTCTATTGATAAAGCATTTTTAGACAAAGCCACCAACTTAAAGTTTATTGGACGTGTTGGTGCAGGTTTAGAAAATATAGATTGTGATTATGCAGAAAGCTTAAATATTGAATTAATTGCTGCTCCGGAAGGGAATAGAAACGCTGTAGGAGAACATAGCTTAGGAATGCTGTTATCACTATTTAACAAGCTAAACAAAGCAGATAAAGAAGTTAGAAACGGTAAATGGCTGCGCGAAGAAAACCGCGGAATTGAACTAGACGGTAGAACGGTTGGATTAATTGGTTATGGAAATATGGGGAAATCTTTTGCAAAAAAACTTCGTGGTTTTGATGTAGAAGTTTTGTGTTATGATATAAAGCCAAATGTTGGAGATGCAAATTGTAAACAAGTTTCTTTAGAAGAATTACAAGAAAAATCAGACGTTTTAAGTTTACACATTCCACAAACAGCACTTACTCAAAACATGATTAATGCAGACCTTATCAATGGTTTTAAAAAGTCTTTTTGGTTGATAAATACCGCACGTGGAAAATCTGTAGTCACAAAAGACTTGGTTTCAGCTTTAAAAAACGGTAAGATTTTAGGTGCTGGTTTAGATGTTTTAGAGTATGAAAAAGCATCTTTTGAAAACTTGTTTTCTGATGATAAAATGCCAGAGGCTTTTCAATATTTAATCAATTCAGAAAATGTTTTATTATCACCTCATGTTGCCGGTTGGACTGTTGAAAGTAAAGAACGATTGGCACAGACTATTGTAGATAAAATTAAGGTAAAATTTAATTAAATAATTTACTATAACAATCAGCCCCTTCAGTTTTAAAAACCTGAAGGGGCTTTTTATATTATAAAACTTAAGGAGTAATGATTTCTAACTTATCAAAAGAAATTACATAGGTTTGTGTTATCACTGTTATGGAATTTCTCCTTTGGTCGAAGTTACAATTTCATATTATTATATGTTCAGTTATGGTTACACCCAGTTTTGTCATTTCTACTTTTTTGGGAGAAATCTCATTAAATTGCTCTGTTTTACATTAGCTTCTTTATACGATTATTCAATACTTCTAATTCACAAAATATGTTTAACTTGTTACACTTTTGTCATTCGAAATGACACTTGTATAAATCTAAAAGTATGCAATACAAAGCCACATCAGTAGAAGAGTATATAAAACAGGTTCCTGAAGAACGTAAAAATGCTTTATTAAAATTACGTACAACCATCAAACAAAACCTGCCTAGTGGTTTTAAAGAAGGTATTCAGTATGGAATGATTGGGTATTATGTTCCTCATTCTTTGTATCCAGATGGGTACCATTGCAACCCAAAAGAACCTTTGCCTTTTATGAGTTTTGCTTCTCAAAAAAACTCCATAAATTTATATCATAGTGGTATTTATGCCATTCCAGAAATTAAAGATTGGTTTGTAAACGAATATCCAAAGCATTGCAAACGCACATTAGATATGGGTAAAAGTTGTATTCGTTTTAAAAAAACAGCAGAAATTCCTTTTGAATTAATTGCTGAATTATGTAAAAAAATAACTGTTGATGAATGGATAGCAGTTTATGAAACTAATATTAAAAAGAAGTAGTTTATGAAAAATAGAGTTACAGGAATTGGAGGTTTATTTTTTAAATCTGAAAATGCAAAAGCAGCAAAAGAATGGTATAAAAATCATTTAGGATTTAATACGGACGATTGGGGATGTACTTTCTGGTGGAAAGATGAGAACGGAAATAAATGCTCTACACAATGGAGTCCGTTTGCAGAAGACACTAAACATTTTGAACCTTCTAAAAAGGACTTTATGTTTAATTACAGAGTAGAAAATTTAGTAGAATTATTAGCTGAATTAAAGAAAGAAGGTGTTACTATTGTAGGTGAAATGGAAGAACATGACTATGGTAAATTCGGTTGGGTTTTAGACAACGAAGGAAACAAAATTGAGCTTTGGGAACCTATTGATAAAGCTTTTCTTTAGGATTATATAATATTAAATTAATCAAAAAAATGTCAGAAGAAAATAAAAATTTAAAGGGGAACCTAAAAACAACTTTAGGTTCAATTTCTAACGAAGCAAAAGAAACTCTTGAAAGCACAAAAGAAAAAACAAACGAATTTGTAGAAGATGCTAAAGACGTTTTTGAAGATGCAAAAGGAAAAGTAAATGAACTTTTATCTGATGAAAACATAGAAAAAGTAAAACATAAAGCAGAAGAATACTCTGAAATAGCAAAACAGAAAACAACTGAATTTACAGATGACGCAAAAGAAACTTATGAAGATTTAAAAGAAAAAAGTTCTGAATTAGCAGGAGAAGCTAAAGAGGAAATAAAAGATATCAAAGAAAAGTCGAAAAGCTTTTTACAACGATTATTCGGAAAATCATAAAGGGAAGTAATTATGCATTTTTTATCTGACTACCCTACTGAGATTTTAATCTTACTTTTTTTAATCATTACTTTTTTAATATCTGCATTCGAAAAAATACTAGATTGGAAAGGAACGATCTCTTTTATAAAAGATCATTTTAAAAATTCTCCATTAAAAGGCAGTGTTCCGTTTTTATTATCCATTCTATTAATCATAGAAATTCTTGCTGTAGGATTTATGATTATTGGAGTGTATCAAATTTATACTTCAGAAGCAAAAGAAATTGCATTACTCGGAATACAGCTTTCTGCCATTAGTATAATTTTTATGCTTATTGGGCAACGTCTTGCAAAAGATTATCCAGGAGCGATGTCTCTAGGTGTCTATTTTATCATTTCACTTTGTGGTGTATATTTACTAAATAAATAAAACTGATATTTTTTATCAATTACATAAGTAATATTTATAGAAAAAGCTCTTAAAACAATCGTTTTAAGAGCTTTTCTTTTTTAACTAAGGTATTTCTACTTTATTTGAGATAAGTTTTAAACAAGTCTTTTTAAAATCGTTTTTAATGGCTTTTTTAGGTACAAAAACTAAAGTAAGATATACTTTTCCTCTTTTTGATGTAAATGAAACTGAAAACTGATTTTACAACGTTCTTTTTTCAATTTTGAGATCTCTTCTTAAAAACATATTTATTTAATATTCTAAAGGATTTCTACAATACAACTTGTTTTCAAAAAACATTGAATTTTATACGATAAGAAAAACACAACTGAACTAGAATTTAAAAGAGAGTAAAATTTTAAGTAAAAACTAATTAAAATTTAATATACAAACTAAGAGTTATAGTTACATTTTATTTTGAAGTAACTGAACTTTTCAAACTTATTATGAATCTATAAAACAGCTATTATAAAATTCTACAAAACCTACCACTACTCCAACATTATAAATATTCAGATAAAATTAAATCGTTCTTACCTGTAATCTATATTTTTAATTTAATGTTTGTAGCTAAACCATAAAACCATTCTTAAATCAATTTTTTAATTATTGTTTTAAAAAACGTTCCTAATTTTAGATTAAAAAACTAAAATGTTCCACGAGGAACAACTTGATTTTTCATCATAAAAAAACCTTCAAAATTATTTTTTTGAAGGTTGATAATTCTTTTATAAAAAAATTATAATTCTACTTGTTTTTAATTACATAAATTAAAGAAGAATATTCTTTTGTTTTCCTTGCTTTTAAATTGGAAACAAAACCTCTATGAAATGCTTTCAATGGATTCATTTTTCCTGTTTTATATTTTTCACTTAAAAGAGAAACATAATAAGAATCAAACTTCATTGGCAATGTTTTTTCTACAATCATATTCTCTTCAGAAAATATTTTCTGAATTGAATTTTGTGAAAAATGCCAAATATGTCTTGGCACATCAAAAGCTGCCCAATACTCTTTATAATATTTTGCATCATCACTTTTATGATTCGGTACCGCAATGATTAATCTTCCATTTTCAGAAAGTAATTCTTTTAATTTAGAAATGTAATCAGATAATTTTTCTACATGTTCTAAAACATGCCAAAGCGTAATTACATCAAATTTTTTATTTTGAATATCAAGTAATTCTTCTTGTAAAATAATCCCTTTTTCTTTTGCGATTTCTCTTGCATCAGCACTTGGTTCTACACCAAGAACATTCCAATAATTAGATGCACATACTTTTAAAAAGTCTCCCGTACCTGCTCCAACATCTAAAATGTTTTTAGAATCTGTTTTAAAGGAATTAATTAAATTTAACTTACTTCTTAATGTAATATTCTTTACAGACTGATAAACCTTATCCATTAATGTTTTTTTACTATCTGTGTGTGAAATATAATTTTCACTCTTATAGTAATTTTCTAGATCTACCGGAATTGGTGAAGTCACCAACATATCATATTCCGTATTAAACATCACCTCATAAGTTTCATCTGAAACCGTAAAATCTTTACAATTTAAATAAGGTTCTAACTTTTTGTGAAGACCTCTTTTTTCCCCCATAATACTTTTTCTTTATAATATGTTCCACGAGGAACATAGCAATTATTTTCACAATTTATCTACCCATATAAACCAAAAGCACAGAGATATCGCTGGGGGAAACACCACTTATTCTACTTGCTTGTGATATAGATGTCGGTTGAATTTTACTCAATTTTTCTCTAGCTTCAAAAGACAGAGATTTTACTTTTTGATAATTAAAACTAGAAGGAATCATTACATTCTCTAACCTATTTAATTTATCTGCATTATTCTTTTCTTTCTCTATATAACCAGAGTATTTTAAATGAATAACAGCTTGTTCAATTGCTTCCTTATCAATATTATTTTCATCTAAAAAAGCAGTTAATTTCTTTACACTTTTAAAATCAGAAAAATCTAATTGAGGTCTTGCAGCAATTTTATAAAGCTTCATAGATTGGTTAATCAATGCTAAATTCTTTGCTTCTAAAATAGGGTTTATTTCCTCTTGTTTTACACTTGTATTTTGTAAAAAATGAATTAATAAATCTGCTTTTTCTTGCTTTTCAATAACTCTATCTAATCGTTCTTGAGAAGCTAAACCTAATTTAAAACCGATTGGTGTCAATCGTAAATCTGCATTATCTTGTCTTAATAAGGTTCTATATTCCGCTCTAGATGTAAACATTCTATAAGGCTCTTCTGTACCTTTTGTAATTAAATCATCTATTAAAACACCAATATAAGCTTCGTTTCTTTTTAAAACAAAAGGTTCTTTTTCTTGCGTTTTTAACGCAGCGTTTACACCCGCCATTAAACCTTGCGCAGCAGCTTCTTCATAACCTGTGGTTCCATTAATTTGTCCTGCAAAGAATAAGTTTTCAATTATTTTAGTTTCTAACGAATGTTTTAATTGTGTTGGTGGGAAAAAATCATACTCAATTGCATAGCCATATCTTAAAAATTTTACATTTTCAAAACCAGCTACAGAACGAATTGCTATGTCCTGAACATCCTCTGGAAGAGAGGTTGAAAAACCATTTACATACATTTCACAAGTTGTCCAACCTTCTGGTTCAATAAACATTTGATGTCTATCTTTCGTTGCAAAACGGTCTATCTTATCTTCTATCGAAGGACAATATCTTGGTCCTGTAGATTTAATTCTACCATTAAACATTGGCGATCTATCAAACCCTGTACGCAACAAATCATGCACATCTAAATTGGTATACGTTAACCAACAAGAACGTTGTTTTTGTAAGGGTTTTGTAGTTGGTAAATAAGAAAACTTCTCTGTAACTTCATCACCAGGTTGCTCAATCATTTTAGAATAATCTAAAGATCGTCCATCTACTCTTGGTGGTGTTCCGGTTTTCATTCTACCAGATTCAAAACCTTTAGCAACTAAATCTTCTGTAATTCCGGTTGATGCTCCCTCACCTGCTCTACCACCTCCAAAACTTTTATCTCCAATATGGATTAATCCATTTAAAAAAGTACCTGCAGTTATTACAACAGTTTTGGCTTTTATTTCTAAACCTAAAGCTGTTTTTACACCAATAATTTTATTACCATCAAATAATAAACCGTTTACAGAATCTTGATAAAAATCTACATTTTCAGTTTGCTCTAACATCGTTCTCCAGCATTCAGCAAACTGCATTCTATCAGATTGGGCTCTTGGACTCCACATTGCAGGTCCTTTAGATTTATTAAGCATCTTAAACTGTATCGCTGTTTTATCAGTAACAATTCCGCTATAACCTCCTAAAGCATCAATCTCTCTAATTATTTGTCCTTTTGCGATTCCTCCCATTGCAGGATTACAACTCATCTGCGCAATATTTTGCAAATTCATTGTAATTAATAAGGTGTGTGCACCCATGTTTGCAGCAGCAGCTGCAGCCTCACTCCCAGCGTGACCACCTCCTACTACAATAACGTCGTATGTTGTTGAAAATAAACTCATTATATTGTGGTTCCACGTGAAACCTTGTATTTACATTATTGATTATCAATTATTTGAATTCAGATAACGCCGTATTTTCGGCATTTCTCATCTCTTTTTTCTCAGTTTCAGTTTTATCTTTATATCCCATATAATGAAGTACACCATGTATCATCACTCTATGTAATTCCTCTATAAAAGAAACCTCAAAATCTTTCGCATTATCAGCAACTCTTTCAATAGAAATATAAATATCTCCACTAATTAATTTACCTAAAGTATTATCGAAACTAATTACATCCGTTAAAGTATCGTGTTGTAAAAACTCTACATTTAATTTATGAAGGTATTCGTCATCACAAAAAATATAGTTCAATTCACCTAAACTAAAACCTTTTTTTGAAACCACATTATCAATCCAATATTCTAAAAGATTTTCATCTTTTAAATCAAAATCTGTTTCGTAATTAAAAGTAACCATAATTAATCCTTGTTTGAGTCAGAAAAATATGCTCTAACTTTGTTTTTATAATTCTGCTGCAAAGGTAATGATTGTCTATTTAATATCTCTGTTTGATTGTAAAACTGCTTTTTAAATTCTAAAGCCTTTATATTTCTCTTTTCAAGTTCTTTTAAATTAGAATTAGACTTCCGTTTTTTATCTTCTCCTTGTTCTAAAGCAGCTTTATCTAACTTTAATAATTCATAATTTAATTGCTGCATTTTTTGAAGTGTTTCAGCGTTAAAACCTTTTTCTAAGATTTCATTTTCTAAGTCTTCCATCTTCCTTAGAGCTTTATTAGCATCTGAATTTTTACCACTTCCAGCTTCCTCAGACATTTTAATTTGTTCTTGTAATTCTTGTCTTAATAAACTTTGCTGCTTGTAAATCTGATAAATTTCTCCATCCAAATCATCTATAGAGCCTCCTTCGCCACTACTACCTTTCTCTCCATTCTGTCCCTGTTTATCTCCCTTACCATTTTGTCCTTTATCACCAGGTTTATCATTTTGTCCTGGTTTATCTCCTTTTTTTCCTTCTTTACCTTCAGTTTTATTATCACTAGGTTTATTACCTTTTTTCATTCCTTGCTGCATTTTTTCAGACAATTCTCCTTGCTTCTTTATAAGGTCTGGCAAACTAAAACCTTTGCCTTTAGATTTCTTTCCTTTGCCTTTTTTCATAGACATAGAATTCTTCATACTACTTAACATATTACTTAAATAATCTGCTAAACTGTTAACAGAAGTCATAACGTAACGTTGGTTAGAAACTCCATATGAAAAAAGATTTTCAGAAAAATTATATAAAGATTGTTCTAAATTATAATGCGTTGTAGATAAATCATCTTTAATAATTGATGAAATTTTAGGCAACCTCATAGATAACACATACAGACTATCATCTACATGTTCAAAATAAGTTTTTAATTCATTTTGTCTTTTTAAGTCTTGACCAAAATCTGGATGTGAAGTAGAAATTTCTTCAAACTTATGCATTAAAGATTCTTGTTTGAAAGAAAAAATAACAAGGTTTTCTAAAATTTTACGCAAGTCATCAATGTTTTCTTCCATAGATTCTCCTTCCATTTCCATCATTGCTTTTTGCATTTTAGTACTCATTTCTTTCATCTTTTTTGATGAATTATTTTGACTCTTATTTGCATTAACTTTGTTTTCTTTAGAAATACTTTCTTCAGATTTTTTTAATTCAGTATCAATATCATCTTTTTCATCTTCCACATCCGGAAGTTCCATAGGTTCCTTTAACTTGTTATTGTCTTTATTTAATTCTTCTAAATCTTTTTTTATGACTTCAAATTCCTTTTTTATTTCTTTCTGTTTGATTAAAGTATTCTCTTTTTCTGAAGATAGTTCTTCTTGTTTTTTAGACAATTCTTCAACCTTATTAGCAATTTGCATTGCTTTCTGCTCAACATAAAAACGCTTCGTCAATTCTAAAATACGTTCTAAACTTCTTTCTTGTTGTTTGTTTTGTTGTGATAATTCTTTAGCTTTTTTTAACAAATCTTCTTTATTAAGCTTCTGTCCCAATTTCTGAATTTCATCTAACAATTTTTGTTGCTTGTCTAATTTTTTAAGCTCTTCAATACGCTTTTTAAGCTCTTCTTTTTTATCTTGAAGATCTTCATTTTCTTCGTTTTTTTCATCTAAATTTTCGTGTAATTTATCAGTTTGACGTTGCATCATTTTATTATAATTATTCTGACGCTCTACAAATTTGTCAATCTTCTTTTTATCATTCCAATTAATTTGCTTCTTTCCTTGTAAATCTTGCTGAACTTTTTCTAATGCTTTCTGTTGCTTTTGTTGTTTCTGAATTGAATTTGAAATATTATTAATCGTATTTCTTTGCTCTTGCAACAACTCCTCCTCTACTTCATCAGTTGTTTTTTGTCGATAATTAAAAATTTTTGTCTTGCTTTTTTTACTTCCATTTACAGCATCATTATCCAATACCTCAAAAAACAATTCATAATTAATTCCTGACTCTAAATTTAATCCGTCAGGAAACTGATAAAAGAAAGTTTGAATATTTTCTTTCGTTATTGACAATTCAAATTTATTTTGATTTTCAGGCTGCTCGTCATTATAATAAACGAGTTGTAATTTTTTAATTCCATAGTCATCAGAAATCTGACCAGCAAATTGTGCAGCTCCGCGTGAAATACTGTCAATATTAGATTGCACAGTAATTAATGGAAATTCATCTTTTATAACATCTACATAAAACTCTAAATTCTCAAAATCTTTTAAATCTTTATTAGAAGATGAAATTTGATAATTTAACGGATTTTGAATCCTTTTAGAATATATAAAAATATTATCTGCATTTGAATCAAAAAAAACACTTTTATTATTGTTGATAAAAGCCAACGAATCTGTTTGATTTGTAGTTACATTCCAAGTAATAGTAGTACCTTCGGGAACTATTACATTACCAGAATTTTTAATCATTTCATTTTTCTTACCTAAATATCTGGGATACTTAACATCTAAAGAAATAGCATTAATAGTAGGTGTTTTTATAACTTCTATTTTATAATTTTGAGATTGAACTCCGTTTGCTTCAATAAAAAAATCAATTGGTTGTTGAACATCTGAAAAAGTATAAGTAAAGGTTCCGTTACCATTATTTTCTAAAAAATATTGCTGATTTTCAAAGTGGATTTGTGCTTCCATTGGAAACACTTTTCCGAGGGTCTCAACCAAAATATAAATAGACTTTCCTTGTATCACTTTTAAATCGTTATTTTTTACCGAAAATAAAAATGGAGAAGGCGGATTATAAGCTATATTATGATTTACAACACGTTGTAAACTTTCTGATAATTTATCATTAGTATCTGTAAATAAGGTTATTAAAAATATTATAACAGGAACTATTGCATATTTTAAATACTTTTTGTTTTTGGTAAAATCTACTGCTTTTACAAACGGAATGGGTTGTAATTCTGTTTCTTTTTGTTGAATACTTGCTAACAATAAATCAGAATTATTGTTCTTTTTTTTCAATTGCAAAACATTCAATAATTTATCTTGAACTTCAGGAAAATGAGCACCAATTATTTTAGAAGATTGTTCATAAGTAATTCCTTTTCTAAGACCAATTAATTTAAAAATTGGCAGAAAAATAAATCGAAATAACAAAAAAACTTCCACCAGTATAAAAAACCAAAATAAAATAGTTCTTGCGGTTGGTTTTAACCATAAAAAATATTCTATAAACACCGTGAAAAAAAAGTATAGAAATCCTAAAGAAAGAAATAATATACTTCCTTTTATCAATTCACTAGTATAATATTTACGTGTAAATTGATGTAATTTCTCCTCAATATTTTTAAATTCTGCCATAACTAACTTTTAAAAATACTATTTTTACATAGATAGACAACCAAATAATTGTTAAAACGAATTTTGTAAGTAATTAAAAAATAATACTACTAAGTTTTAAAATCAAAAAAATGAAACAAATAACCAACTTTCTATTTTTATTCTTAACCATTTCTGCATTTTCTCAAGGTCCTTGGACGCAAGAAAAAGGAAAATTATATACCCAATTGTCATTTACTACAATACCTAATTATGACAAATTTTTTGGCGATCCGGATTATAGTATTAATGGAGAAATAACAGACAATACAATTCAAATTTATGGAGAATACGGAATTACAAATAACACAACTTTAATAGTAAATCTTCCATTTAAACTAATTTCTGTAGATAATTTAAGTTATATGGATCCAGCAATATATTGTATTGTAGATTGTTCAAAAAATATTAATGAAAACAAAACAAGTTTAGGAAATATAGAAATTGGTGTAAAACATAACTTCTATAAAAAAGACTGGTTACTTTCTGGTCAATTATCAGTAGAAGCAAACACAAGTTCCTTTTATGAAAATTCAGGAATAAGAACCGGTTATGATGCTTTTACTTTTTCTCCCCTATTTTTAGCTGGTAAAAGTTTTAGTAATTCTTATTTACAATCTTTTATTGGTGCAAAAATTAGAACTAATAATTACAGTTCTAACTTTAAATTTGGTGGAGAATACGGTTATAAAGTTTTTAAAAATATATGGATCATTGGTTTTCTTGATTTAGAAAAATCTTTTGAAAACGGAGATATTGAGTTACCAGACATTAATAGAATAACATCCTTATATGTTAATAACCAAGAATATGGCGTTGTTGGTTTAAAAGCAATTGGAGAATTTTCTGATAATTTTGGAGTTACCGCAAGTTTGCCAGCTGCTTTTTATGGAAACAATGTTGCCAAACAAGTAGCATTAACTGTTGGTGTTTATAAAAAATTCTAAATATTTTACAATATACATAACAAGTTAAAAGCCTTTTCTAAAGGCTTTTTTTTATGCCTTTAGAAAACTATCTTTGTACGATAAAAAATAAAAAAGATGGAATCTAATGTACGTGTTCGTTTTGCACCAAGTCCTACAGGGCCTTTACATATTGGTGGTGTAAGAACAGCTTTATATAATTATTTATTTGCTAAAAAATATAACGGAACTTTTGTACTTCGTATAGAAGATACAGACCAAACACGTTATGTTGCAAATGCAGAACAATATATTATAGACGCTTTAGAATGGTGTAATATTCCTTTTGATGAAGGTCCAGGAAAGAACGAAAAATTTGGTCCTTACAGACAATCAGAACGTAAAGAATTGTACAAAGAATATGCAGATAAATTAATTGAAACTGGTTGGGCATATTACTGTTTTGATTCTACTGAAGCTTTAGATGCTGAAAGAAAAGCACACGAAGCAGAAGGAAAAACCTTTATTTACAACTGGCATAACAGAGCACAAGGACGTTTGGTTAACTCATTGGTTTTAAATGATGAAGAAGTACAAAACAGAATAAATTCTGGTGAGAATTATGTAATCCGTTTTAAAACGCCTCAAGATGAGCTTTTAAGAATGGAAGATGAAATACGTGGAAATATTAGAATTGATACCAATACTTTAGATGATAAAATTTTATTTAAAGGAGACGGAATGCCAACGTATCATTTAGCAAATATTGTTGATGATCATTTAATGGAAATATCTCACGTAATTCGTGGAGAAGAATGGTTACCTTCTATGCCATTACATGTTTTATTATACAAAGCTTTTGGTTGGGATGCTCCTAAATTTGCACATTTACCATTAATTTTAAAACCAGTTGGTAAAGGTAAATTAAGCAAACGTGATGGTGATAAATTAGGTTTCCCAGTGTTTCCTTTAGAATATACAAACGATGTTACAGGTGATGTTTCACGTGGATATAAGGAAGATGGTTATTTTTCTGATGCTTTTATAAACATGTTGGCTTTCTTAGGATGGAATCCTGGAACAGAACAAGAATTATTTAATTTAGAAGCTTTAATTGAAGCTTTCGAATTAAAACGCGTTAGTAAATCTGGTGCAAAATTTAACCCAGATAAAGCAAAATGGTTCAATCAACAATATATGCAGACCAAGTCTGATGATGAATTGACTGATTTATACTTGCCTATTTTAGCTGAAAAAGGAATTACAAAAGACAAAGAGTTTGTTTTAAAAGTAGTTTCATCAATTAAGGAAAGAGCCACTTTTGTAAATGATTTTTGGGATTTATCTAGTTTCTTTTTCGAAACTCCAACAGAATACGACGCAAAAGCTTCTAAGAAAAACTGGAAAGAAGGAACATCAGAATTAATGCAAGAATTAATTACTGTAATTTCAACTATAGAAGATTTTTCATCAGAAAATACAGAAAAAGAAATTAAAGAATGGATTACTGCTAAAGAAATTGGTTTTGGTAAAGTAATGCAACCATTAAGATTGTCTTTAGTAGGTAAATTAGCAGGACCACATTTATTTGATATCATTGCTATGATTGGTAAAGAAGAAACTTTAAAAAGAATTAAAAATGCAATTGAAAAATTGTAAAATTTCATCAAATAGAAATAATAACATACAGTTTTGTCATTTCGAACGAAGAGAAAAATCAGATAAATTTACATAAACTATGAGATTTCTCCTATTGTCGAAATGACAAATGGACGTATTATTAATAATTTTACCACATAGTAACATCTTAAAAATAGCGTTATATTTTCTACGTTACTATGTGTTGTAAAAAAAATTTAACTAATTACAAAATTAGTTAATAGAAGAAATTTTACTTTTTCACAAAATTGTATATATTTTTTTTTAATACCTTTCAATAAAAATAAAATCATCATCAACATGAAAAAAATATTTTTAGTTTTAATTTTAGGATATGCATTTACTGCTCAAGCTCAATACGGTTATGGAGATAGTCAAAGCAGGCGTCAGAATCAAATGATGCAAACAGAACAAAAGGCTCCAGAACCTAATTTTGATGTAGAAAGATATATTGGTATTGTAAATTATGATATAGAAAAAGCAGCTAAAAAATCGAGTATAAAACTTACTTCTAAAGAAGGACAAGAATTTTCTAGGGTATTGACTAAGTACAATAAAGATATTAAAGACATCACTAGAATTAATACGTTTGTATTAAGAAGTACAAAAGATATGGTTGAAAATTATCAGAAAACAGTAATGAAAACTGGTGATAATTCTTCACAAAAAAAAGTAATGACAACGATGAGTGAAAACCTCAAGCCTATTTCTGAAATACTAAAGAAAGAAGATAGAGAACTTGATAAAACAATAAAAGCGTTACTTTCTGAAAAGCAATATAAAAAGTGGATTAAGTACAACAGAAAAATATATAAAGTTTTTCCGAAAGAAGAAGAATAATTTATAAACTTAACAATATAAAAATCCTGTGAAAAATACTTTTCACAGGATTTTTTTTTAATAAAACTGTAACAATATAATAAAAATACGTCCTATAAATAATTACTAAATACCCTATCTTTACATATAAACAAATTATTAACTAAATAAAAAATAAACTATGATATCAACTACTATTATTATACCTATTGTTATAATTGCACTTGTCTTATTTTCATCATTTTTTATGGTGAAGCAACAAACAGCTGCCATTATAGAACGTTTTGGAAAATTTCATAGCATTAAACAATCTGGACTTAAATTAAAGATTCCTTTTGTTGATAAAATTGCTGGAAAATTGAGTTTAAAAATCCAACAATTAGATGTTATTATTGAAACAAAAACTTTAGATGATGTTTTTGTAAAATTAAAAGTTTCTGTACAATATAAAGTAATCACAGAAAAAGTATATGACGCTTTTTATAAATTAGATTATCCGCATGATCAAATTACAAGTTACGTATTTGATGTGGTAAGAGCAGAAGTACCAAAAATGAAATTAGATGATGTTTTTGTGAAAAAAAATGACATTGCTATTGCTGTAAAAACAGAATTAAATGATGCTATGTTAGATTATGGTTTCGATATTATTAGAACCCTTGTAACAGACATTGATCCAGATGCACAAGTAAAGATAGCAATGAACAGAATTAATGCTGCAGATAGAGAGAAAACAGCTGCACAATATGAAGGAGATGCCCAACGTATCTTAATTGTAGAAAAAGCAAAAGCAGAAGCAGAAAGTAAACGTTTACAAGGACAAGGTATTGCAGACCAAAGACGTGAAATTGCACGTGGTTTAGAAGAGTCTGTAGACGTTTTAAATAGAGTTGGTATAAATAGCCAAGAAGCATCTGCATTAATCGTTGTAACGCAACATTATGATACTTTACAATCTATTGGTAGTGAAACGAACAGTAATTTAATATTATTACCAAATTCTCCACAAGCAGGTAGCCAAATGTTAAATGATATGGTAGCAAGTTTTACTGCAAGTAACCAAATTGGTGAAGCAATGAAAAATGCAAAACCTAAAAAATTAGATAAATAAGTAAAAACATTTTAACTTCATCTTTTGTTACTATAATAAAAGATGAAGTAACCTTATAAAAAATTACAAGAAATGATAGTAACAACAACTCCCACCATAGAAAACAGGCCTGCAACTCAATATTTAGGTATAGTAACAGGAGAAACCATTATTGGCGCTAATTTTATTAAAGATTTCTTTGCAGGAATTAGAGACATAGTTGGTGGACGTTCTGGTTCTTATGAAAAAGTTTTAAGAGAAGCTAAAGATTCTGCTTTAAAAGAAATGCAAGAAATGGCAAATTCTTTAGGTGCAGAAGCTATTGTTGGTGTAGATCTAGATTATGAAACTGTTGGTAAAAATGGAGGAATGTTAATGGTTACAGCCTCTGGAACAGCAGTAAAGTTATAGTAAAATAGCTACTTTTTAATGATCATAAGCTTAATAAAATTTTTAATAGAATATTTTATTAAGTTTTTTTTTTCCTAAATTTGAATGCACATTGTATTCATAAAAAATATTAAAGATTTTCTAAGGATAAATTATCACTTTTAATAAAAAAAATAGTTTAACTTACTTCATAATATAATTATCTTAACTTTCATTTAGTTTGAAAAATAGATAGATCCTTTTTGAATAAGAACAATAGATTCTTGTTAAAAAACTTATAAATAAATATTATTTTTAAAGTTTATATATAAAATATTATTTTTCTATGAAAAAAATTAGAAAATGGCTTTCTATGCCCTATTACTTTAATCCATCCATAAAAATTAAACTAAAAATTAGTTTTTCTCTTGGGTTATTCATCTTTATATTTTTATATATTTTTAGACCTTTTTATTTGAATCTATTTGAAGTTATTCTTTTAGAATATACTTTAGCTATAGGTATAACTGCCTTTATATCTGCTTTTATTATTCTATATGTACCACCACTTATTTTTAAGGATTATTTTAACGAAGATAAATGGACTATTGGTAGAAATCTATTTTTAATAGTGGTAAGTATTACAATAATTGGAACTATTATTTGGTATTTTAGTGATTTATATACAAGACCTTATCACATTAGAAGCTTTAGTCTTTTAGAGTTTCTTTTCTATACATTTTTAATTAGCTTAATTCCATTAACCTTTTTTCTTTTTATTAATGAAAAAAATATACGTGAAAGAAGAGAAAAAAAGGTATTAGAAATTAAAGAAATAAAAAAAGAAAAAGAAATTTCTAAAAAACTAGCCAGTGAAATTTCCATTACTTCTGATAATGGAAGAGAAACTATTACTTTTAAAATAAAAAATTTGGTGTATATAACTTCTCAAGGAAACTATGCTAGTTTCTTTTTGTTACATAATAATAATCTAAAAGAAAAAATATTAAGAGTTACATTAACAAAAATAACTAAAGAATTAGAAGAGTATTCTAATATTATTAGATGTCATAAAAGTTATATTGTAAATGTGAATTATATTACTGATATTTCTGGAAATGCACGAGGTTATTTATTAGGTTCAAAATTAATACCAATAGTTATTCCAGTATCTAGAAGTTTTTCTAAACAATCTTTACAAAGTTTGATACAATAAACCTTCCCATTTATCCCAAATACCGCAAAAATCTTCCTGTTTATAACAAATTTTTAATAATTTCGATTAAGATATATATATTTGTCTCAAGAAAAATGATTAAAAATATTGGGGGATTTTTTTAATTCATATACTAAAAAGCTCAACTTGTTTTATACAAATTGAGCTTTTTTTATGTTTTAAAAAGAATAATAAAGTATTATTTTTTCTCCTCTAATTTTTCTTCTGGTTCTTCTTTAGCAGCGTTTTTAAACTCTTTAATTCCGCTTCCTAAACCTTTCATTAATTCTGGAATCTTCTTACCACCAAATAATAGTAAAACTACTACCACAATAATAATTAGTTGTGGACCACCAATGAACATAAAATTTGTTGCTAAACTATACATGTTTTCTTTTATTTAATAGCACAAATATACAAAAAAGGTAATAACACTAACCTTTGTTAATTCCTTTTTTGAATAATTCCACCAATTACTTTTTTATCTTTAACAACCTCTGGATCTCCCTTGTAAAATATAGATCCCCCAAAACTTACTTTAGCACTTAAAGTTTTACCTGCTAAAACTTCTGCTTTAGCTCCTGTACCTGCAAAAACATTAGAATTACTAATTACTTGCATGTCAAAACCATTATAAATACCATATAAGTCTACATCTACTTCTTGGTTATCTGCAGTACCAGTTAATTTTATAATTCCGCCAGATGATGTTTTAACAGTTAAATATTTAACCTCTGTTGTTAAATTAATAAAAGCTCTTTCTTGTGCGTTTACTTCTAATTTGTCTTGATTTACATCTTTACCGGTTACCGTTGCACCTTCGTTAGCATCAATAATAGCTATATTTTTGTTATAATATAGTTTAACTAATACTTGACCATCTGCAGCATTATTTTCTGGTTTTAATGAAAAGGGTAATGATATTTTTAAGATGTTATTTACATTCTTAATTTTTACCATTTCAGATTTTTCTCCAGTAATTTCTAATTTTTGCTCTGCAGATTTTATCAACTCTAATTCTATACCATTATAGACTTTTAACTCAGAATAATCTCCTAAATTTTTAGTTACAGTTGTTTGTGCAATTGTTACAGAACTTAACAGTATAGCACAGATATATATTATATTTTTCATTATTTAAAAATTTTGATTACTATATTTAATTCAACAATTATACCACTATAAAGACTTTTTATCTTTTTTATTGTCACAAAAATAAAAAAGATAAAAATCTTAAAGTATTAAAATTTAGTTAATGAATTTTAAATCAATCACATACCATTAAAAGATTAAGCTTCTATTAAAGCAAAATCTAAATGTTTTCTTTCTAAATCTGTATGTTTTACTCTTACTTTAACATCATCTCCTAACTGATATAGTTTTTTAGAAGCTTGACCTATTATAGCATATTGCTTTTCATCAAAAATATAATAATCACTTTTTATATCTCTAATTCTCACCATTCCTTCACATTTATTAGAAGAAATTTCCACATAAATACCCCATTCTGTAACTCCTGTAATAACACCTTCAAAAATTTCATCTTTATGATCTTGCATGTATTTTACCTGCATGTATTTAATAGATGATCTTTCTGCTTTAGAAGCTAATTCTTCTCTGTTTGATGAATGCTTACACTTTTCTTCATACTTATCTGCTTTTGGGCTATCTCCGCCATCTAAATAGTGTTGAAGTAATCTATGTGTCATTACATCTGGATAACGTCTAATAGGCGATGTAAAATGGCTATAATAATCAAAAGCCAATCCGTAATGCCCAATATTTTGAGTTGTATATACCGCTTTAGACATAGTTCTAATGGTTAAAGTCTCAATCATGTTAGATTCTGCTTTACCATGCACATCACTTAATAACTGATTTAAAGAATCTGAGGTAGATTTTTTGGTATCTGTATTAATTTTGTATCCAAATTTACGAACCATATTTTCTAAAGAAGCTAATTTTTCTACATCTGGCTCGTCATGAACCCTGTAAATAAATGTATTGTTGGTAGCTTTTCCTTTAGAAAAACCAATAAATTCAGCAACTTTTCTATTTGCTAACAACATAAATTCTTCAATTAATTTGTTAGCATCTTTAGATTCTTTAAAGAATACACCTACTGGGTTTGCTTCTTCATCTAAATTGAACTTCACTTCTACTCTATCAAAAGAAATTGCGCCTTGTTTCATTCTTTTTTTACGAAGAATTTTAGCCAATTCATCTAATTTTAAAGTAGCTTCTACAACTTCTGGAGCTACTACATAAGATTCATCTGTAATAGAAATATCTTCTGGCATAGTATACGGTTGAACATCATCAGATAATTTAACGTTTTCTATAATAGATTGTGCTTCTTCATAAGCAAAACGTTGATCTGAATATGTTACCGTTCTACCAAACCACTCGCCTACTACTTGTGCTTTTTTATTTAATTCAAACACTGCAGAAAATGTTAACTTTTCTTCATGTGGTCTTAAAGAACACACTCCGTTAGATAACATTTCTGGTAACATTGGTACTACTCTATCTACTAAATAAACAGATGTAGCTCTTTTATAAGCTTCATCGTCTAAAATTGTTTTTGGCTGTAAATAATGAGAAACATCGGCAATATGAATTCCTATTTCATAATTACCATTTTCTAATTTTGTGAATGATAATGCATCATCAAAATCTTTTGCATCTTTAGGATCTATTGTAAAAGTTAAATCTTTACGCATATCTCTACGCTTAGAAATTTCTTTTTCTGTAATTTCAATTGGTAAAGATTCTGCTTCTTTTTCAACCTCTGGTTCAAACTCATAAGGCAAACCATATTCTAATAAAATAGAATGCATTTCTGTATTATGATCTCCTGGTTTACCAAGAACGGTTGTAATTTTTCCAAAAGGATTTTTAGAGTTTTTAGGCCAATCTAACAAAGTAGCTTGTACCTTATCTCCATCTACTGCCCCATTCAACTTGCTCTCAGACACAAAAATATCTGCATACATTTTGTTGTTATCCGGTACTACAAATCCAAAATTTTTGGTTTTACTTTTTTGTAAAACACCTACAAATTCTGTTTTTGCACGTTCGATAATTTCTACAACATCTGCTTCATATTTCTTTCCACTACGTCTTTTATAAACATACGCTTTTACAGTATCGTTATGTAAACCTTTACCCAAATTAATATTCGGAATAAAAATATCGTCTTCATAATCATCTGTTACAAAATATCCGTTTCCGGTAGAAGTTACATCTAAAGTACCAATAGAATATTTTCTATCTACATTTATTTGAAACTTACCGCGCTCTACTTCTTTTATTTCTTTGGTTGCAGCTAATTCTGCTAATTTCTTAATTATCTGGGTTCTCCCATCTGTATCAGAAATCTTTAATTTTGCAGCAATTTGCTTATGATTATAAGATTTTTCGCTGTCTTGTTTTAATACTTTAAATATATTTCTGGTTAAGTCTTTTACAACGTTCCCTTTCTTTTTATATATTTTTTTCTTCTTTTTTGTCATTAATTCTTACTTCTTATTATATGATACTAAATTACAATTATTTACTGTGATTGGCTATTAAAAAATGGTTATCAATCTAAAATTGTAATTTGGCATTACTTTAATTATTATTTTTATGTCTACATCTTGGTTTATAATTGCAAATCCTATTTCTGGAAATCGGAATTTTTCTAAAAAATGGAAGGAAATTCAACAATTATTAAACAATAAGAAAATAGACTTTTCTTTTGCTTTTACAAAATTTTCTAAACACGAAATTGAATTGGTTGATACCGCAATTCAACAAGGTTTTAGAAGTATTATTTCGATTGGTGGAGATGGAACACTACATAACGTAGTTAACGGAATAATGACGCAAAGGTACGCAAAAACTTCTGATATAACTATTGCTGTAATTCCACAGGGAACTGGTAACGATTGGATAAAGACGTATAACATACCTAATAGCGTTAAAAAAGCGATTGAAATTATTCATAAAAAGAATATTATTTTACAAGATATTGGTGTTTTAAAAACTGATAATAGAACTGTTTTTTTTAATAATGTAGCTGGTTTAGGGTATGATGGTTACATTGTTAATAAACTAAAAACTTTAAAAAATTTTGGATCTTTAGCTTATATATTAAGCGGAATAGCTGGTTTATTACTTTATAAAAAAACAGTGTTTAAAATTATTTTTGATGATAAAATTCTAGAAACTAATTGTTTAATGACCGTTTTTGGTATTTGTAAATTTTCTGGTGGTGGAATGCAGTTTACAAAAAATGTAAATAGCACAGATGGTTTATTAGATATTACCATAGCTAAAAACCTGAATATCTTAGATTTAATTTTAAATTTACCTAAATTATATTCTGGTAAAATTGTAGATCATAAAAAACTAGAAACGTATAAAACTAAAGCAATTAGAGTGGTTCCAAAAACAGCAAAACCTTTTATTCAGGCTGATGGTGAGATAATTGGAACTGGAGAAGTACATGTAAAAATTATTGAAAAGGCTATAAATTTTGTAGTGAACTAATTAAAAATCAACTTTATAATTTCTATCTAGCTTATATTTTAAGAAAAAAAACATTAAAGACAAAATGCTCTTTTGTTTTTATAAAAGGTAACACAACTTTAAAATATTAAAAAGACTTTTATTCTCAATAAACAGAAAAATAAAGAGTCTAATAAAAGTTAAGTCAATTTCTTCTCCTTTTTCTTTTCGCTTTCCTCCTATTTCATTTTTTCGTTTTCAACAGTTATAAACATTCTTTATTATAATTATATTTTCTTTTTAAATTTAAAAAAAACAATAATGGTTATAATAGTGTGTGAATAGCTACTATAAAAAAATGTCTTTTTATTTTTTAATTTCAGTTATTAAAAATCATTGACAAGTTATGAGTTACTTAAAAGCTTATAAATCAAATTAAAATTAGAGTTATTAACAATAGTTATAAACAGTAGTTAACCTAAAACTCTTAATAGTTAACATCCCAATTGATGTAAACAAATGGTTAATTTTATGTTGATAAACTTTTATCAAAAACTCATAAATAAAGTTGTGTATGTGGTAGTGCTCGCTGTATTGTAATTTTAATTCAATATACCAAATTTACTTGTAAAACTTTACCGATACTTCTTAACAATTACCTAACATAGCTAAAGAGTTAAAAATTAAAAGGTTATTAAAAAAGCTAATTTTTTGATTGTTTATAACTGTTGATAACCGTTAGTTTCTGTATTTTTGTTGCTACAACACAATTAAAATCAATTTATTATGACAATTGCCATTGGTAACGATCACGCAGGTACAGAATACAAATTCGAAATTATAAAACATTTAGAAGAAAAAGGATATAAAGTTCTAAATTTTGGAACCAATACAAACGATTCTATGGATTACCCAGATGCCATTCATCCAACAGCAGATGCTGTAGAAAGTGGTAAAGCAACTATGGGTATTATTTTGTGTGGTTCTGGTAATGGAGCACAAATGACCGCTAATAAACACCAAGGTATTAGAGCTGCTTTGTGTTGGAACAATGAATTAGTTGCGTTAACAAGACAACATAATAATGCAAACGTTCTTACAATTCCTGCACGTTTTGTGTCTTTACAACAAGCTATTGGTTTTGTAGATATTTTTCTTTCTACAGAGTTTGAAGGTGGTAGACATGGAGATAGAGTTCAAAAAATTTCTTGTGCCGGATAAATAACTTTCTGTTACAAAATTTAAAAAATAAAATTTCACTCGAAGTAACAATGTGTTAATAACTGTTGTTTTTTGAGTGATTTTGTTTTTTAGTAAAATTATACAGAGAATATAAAGATTTTAAAATGATGAATTTTCAAATAAAAACCTTTCAAGAGTTAAATACAACAGAACTTTATAAGATACTTCAATTACGATCTGAAGTTTTTGTGGTAGAACAAGATTGTGTATATCAAGATGTAGATTTTAAAGATCAAAAAGCATTACATGTTTTTTGTTTAAAAGATGATAAAATTATTGCTTATACACGTATTTTTAAACCCGGAGTTTATTTTAAAAATGCTAGTATTGGTAGGGTAGTAGTTGCTGCTAACGAACGTAAATATGGTTTTGGACATGATTTAATGAAAGTTTCTATAGAAGCAATAAAAACTCATTTTAAGGTTGATAAAATTACTATTTCTGCGCAAAAATATTTAAAGAAATTTTATGAAACGCATCAATTTATTCAAGTAGGCGAGGAGTATTTAGAAGATGGTATTCCGCATATTAGAATGGATAGAGAATAATTATTTTTTAACACGATTTAATCAAATTTTAGGCAAATTATTTTCTTTTAAAAGTTGATTCTAAAGCTTAAATTAGGAGTAAAAGGCAAAGAATAATTGTTTACTCTATTTACATTGTTTTTACTAGTTTCATCTACAATATAATAAGAATCTATAATGTTTTCCTTATTCGTTAAATTAGTAAAACCTAGACGAATAGTGGATTTTATAACATCAGAAAAATCAAAGTTATAGCTTCCAGAAAGATCTAATCTAAAGAAATTATCTAGCTTTTCTTGGTTAGGATTGTTATAATTTACAATAGTTCTGTTACCACTTTTTATGGTTTCATTTCCATCAATAGGTGTTGTATAAGGTTTACCAGAACGTAAAACTCCACCAAAAGAAATTTTAAAAAATTCAGTAAAATTATAGTTAAATGCTGCACTTAAAGAATGTGTAATATCTAAGCTATTAGAAAATGTTGTAGGATTAAAAATATCGAAGGTATAATCGTTTTTAGCGTACGTATAACTTAACCAAGTACTAATTTTTTCAGTTTGTTTATTCACTAAAAACTCAACCCCTTTTACTTTATAATTTCCTATAGAATTTACGGCTTGTGTATTGTTATAAAAGCCTTGGTTTACAGCTGTAATTCCATCTGCTTTTTTATAAAAAGCAGTAATATCTACATATAATTTATTTTTAGAATATGCTGCTCCAAAAGAAGCCTGTTTACTTTTTATAATAGGTGTATCTTCATTATCAGAAAGAATCCATCTTCGTTTTTCTATTCCTAAAAAATTATCTTCAAAATCTATTTTTTGGGCTGTTGTTTGGTTTTTTAATTCGCCTTCTAATTTTACAGATAATTCTGTATTTAATTGCTGTCGGATGTTAATTCTAGGTTCTACAACAAATTTTGTAAACTGATCAAAGTAGTTTGCCCGAACTCCAAATCTTGCATAAGTATTTTTTTTATGATACTCTATTTCAGTATAAAAGGCACTTTTTAACAACACATTTTTGTCTGTTTTAGAAAATGTAGGTGCATTTACAGTTGTGGTATTTTTTACACCTATTTCATTTATTACCAATCCATTAGTGAAATGTAAAACATCAGAAATCTCATATTTAGAATCTAACTTTACTTCCGTTTCTAACACATTATTAAACTGCGTTTGATATTGATCTGAATCTTTATTATAATCTGTAGAATTTATTCTATAATCTGAAAAAAAGAAAGATAAGTTGGTAGAAAATTTAGCATCCCAATTTGCATGCCAGTTGATATTTGCTCCTAAATTTTCTTGTTTTAAAGAACTATTTTCTTCAATTGTTGTAGTATTAGTAGTGTATTTTTCTTGATAGTCTAAATTGTTTTTTATATGAATAAAATTGGCTCTAATAGTATGATTGTAGCTAACATCATATAAAACTTTAAAGGAGTAATCGTAGAAATAAAATTTAGAATCAGCGTTATTAATAGTGCTTGAAGAGATAGAATTATCTTGAAAACTGCGTGAGAAATAATTTTTATAAGTTGGAGTGTTAATAACATCTGTAAACGACCTTCTTGCAGAAATATGAGCTTCTAAATTCTTTTTTATAGGAACTTGTACAAAAGCATCTGCACTTAACAAATTAAATCCACCACCACCAGAAAGTTTATTTGTAATTTCATTAGATGTTTCCATATTTATGGTTGAAGAAACCCCGTCTGAAAATGCACTACTTGTTCCGTTTTTAGTAACAGATATCTTTTTTGTTAAATACGGGTTATAAGCAGAAATAAGCCCAAAAAAATGACCTGAATGATACATTTTTATACCATCCCAAAGCATTAAATTTTGGTCATTTGTACCACCTCTTACGTTAATATTAGAAATACTTTCGTTTATACTTTCTATACCTGGTAGAATTTTAATTGTTTTTAAAATATCGGGTTCTATTAAACCTGGTAAAATTCCAAATTTTTCTGTGTCTAAAACTGTACTACCATCAGTATTTTTATGCAAACCAGCGGTTAAAAACTTAGGCATTATAATTTCTGATAATTCTTCTGTTTCTTCTTCTAAAAAAACTTCTTTACAGTTAGAAGAAAACAATTCTTTTGCGGTAATAATTTTTGTTTTAAAACTGATAAAAGAAATTGTTAAAGTAGCGTTAGCCGGTACATTTTTTAAGTTAAAATTACCGTTATTATTAGTGGTTGTTCCTAATTTATAACCATTTACTTTTACAGAAGTTAAAAATAAAGGTTCTAAGGAGTTGGCATCTAAAACGGTTCCGCAGACAGAAATGTATTTATTTAAAAATGAAACGGTTACATATCTATTGTCTAAGGTTTTAAATTGTAAAAATGTTTCTTTATTTAAAAAAGAGAGTAGATTTTCTATAGAAATATCTTTTTTTGGTTGTTGTATAAAAATATTTTTTACATCATTATCAGAATAAGAAAATTTTATATCATAACTTTTTTCAAGCGCTAATAAAATTGATGCAAGTGGCTTTTTCTCTGAAGAATTTTGAGAAAATACAAGACTATTAGTCAGTATAAAACTGATAAAAAAAAGAAGATACTTATTTCTCATAATTAAAGATAGTAATTTTTTTACCATCAATTTTATAAGATAACTGTAACGGAATTGTAACAGATTTTAAAGCAATATCTATATCTGTATGTGTAAAACCACCAGAATATAAAATATCTAAATCTACATTTGTAGTTTCGATAGTATACCCAAACTGATTTTCTATTTCTTCTAAAATAAAACGCAAAGCTGTACTTTTAAAATTAGATTCTTTTTGCAACCAAGATTTCTCTTTAATATTAAAAGTATTGTTAACATCTACTACGCCATTTACTACTTTAAAAATAGATCCTCTAGGTAATTTAATCAAGCTATCTTTATAGACAACACTTACCAAACCTTCAAAGGTTTTTACTTCAAAATAATTTTCTCTTTCCTTTACATTAAATTGTGTTCCAAGTACAGTAACCTTACCAACTTCTGTATTTACAGTAAACTTTTCTCCTTTTTGTACTTTAAAAAATGCTTCTCCGTCTAAGGTTAAATTTCTGTTTTCTTGCCAACTATCTTTCGCATAAGAAATTTCTGAATTTGCGTTTAATACTACCTCAGAATTATCTGGTAAATTAAAGTTTTTTGTTTCTGCAAAGGCTGTTTTATAAATAGCATTATCAGTATTATTAGAGATAAAAAAATATGAAGTTGTTAGTAAGACAACCACTGCTGCTGCATATTTATAGAGTTTTTTATAATTAAAAGGAATAACTTTTCCTTTTTTAGAGGTATTTTTAGTTTTTAATTTAAAATCTGCCAGGGCTTTTTCTACATCAACTTTAGGAGCATCTATTTGAGATGAATAATGTGCAATTTTTTCTAAAGTATTAAAATCTTTTGTTTCTTTTAAATGCGTTAGTTCTTCATCAGAAATTTCTCTGTTTAGCCATTTTAATATGTCTTTTTCTTTTTTCATTGTATTGTACTTCTATATATAAAACAACTAATCAGTAGTTTACCCTACCTTAAATTGATATTAAATTCCGTCTATTTTAGTTCTTAACTTTTTTAATGCTGATGACATTCGTTTCTCTACTGCTTTTTGAGATATTTCTAACGTTTCTGCAATTTCTCTGTATTTTTTTCCATCAATCCTATTCATCAAAAAAACTTCACGTTCTCCTTCTGTTAAACCTGCAATAGCATTTTTTAGTTTGTTTTTAAACTCTTCTTCTTCTAATAAATAATCTGGACTTTGGTTATTAACATCTAAATAAGGACTGCTTTTAGCATACTCAAAAACTACTTTTTGATGTTTTACTTTATTTAGAAAAAGATTGTTAATAACTGTAAATAAGTACGACTTGGCTTTTGTAAAATCTATTTTAGAACAATGTTCCCATATTTTTATAAAGGCTTCTTGTGCTAAATCTAAAGAGGCATTTTTATCACCAGATTTATAATAAGCAAAATTACTTGCAGACTGAATATGAGAAGTATAAAACTCATTAAAATTGATTTCATCACAAAGAGATTTATCAGTCATATTAAGGGGATTAAATAAAAAATATCATTTTTTTTGAGGACAAAGGTAGGGTAAATAAATGTTTAGTTGTTTTACTTACAGGACAGCAATAATATAGCTATTCAAAAAATAAGTAAGATAAATAGTTACTGTTGTCTTACTTATAAATACAAAAAACAAAAAATATCAAAATTTATTATTATGAAATCATTAAAATTATTTACGGCAATTGCTTTAACTGCAATATTAGGTTTTACATCTTGTCAGTCTGATGAAAGTGAACAAGTAGGTACAAACCCAAACACAAATTCCTCTACATCTCCAACAGCTTCTAATTATGAAAGAGCTGCTAAAAATAATGGTTCTGATGATGACTTTTTAGACGGAAACGCATGTACTGAGTTGTTATTTCCATTAACAGCAACTGTAAACGGAAAACAAATTACGCTTATAAGTAAATTAGATTTCTCTACAGTTTTAAACATTATGGGAGAGTTTAATAATGATAGTGATGCTGTAACTTTTAATTTTCCTATTCGTGTAAAAACGAGTAATTATACAGAGGTAACTGTAAATAACCAAGCAGAATTAGATGCTTTAATGGAAGAATGTGAGCAAGCAGAAGAAGATGGAAAAGATGCTATTTCTTGTATAGATATCAATTTTCCTATAACCATGTTAACTTATAGTATAAGTTTAGAACAAACAGGAACAGTGGTTCTACAATCACAAGAACAATTGTATACGTTTATGACAGATTTACAATCTGATGAGTTATTTGCGGTAAATTATCCAATAAATGTAACCTTAAGTAACGGTACTTCAACAGAAATTAATAGTGATACAGAATTTCAAAATGCGGTTTCAGAATGTGTACAATATGAAGAAGAAAAAGACGAGGCAAAAGAAACTGCAGTAGAAGTAGAGGCTATTTTAACAGGAACTAAATTTAAAGTAGAATCATTTGTTACAGCAGGTGTAGATACTGCAAATGAGTATGCAGATTGGTCTATAGAATTTACAAACGATTTAAAAGTAGTAGCCAAAGATGTAGTAAATACAACGTTAAATGAAGTTGAAGGAACCTATACAGTAAGTTCTGAAATAGATGCTTTTGTAACTATCGATTTTGCAAGCAATACAGCAGTAAGTGCATTAGGTAATGATTGGGTTGTCACTAATTATAGCAGTGGATTAATTACTTTAAAAAGTAAAACTGATGCTTCTGTAACTTTAGTTTTTAAGAAAATTTAAAAGATTATTAAGTAATAAATATAGTTAGTTGATGATAACTTTGCAGCTATTGCCCCTATACCCCTAAAGTAATAGCTGTAAAGTTTTAATAAAATCAGAATGAAAAATATTCTTTTAAAAGTAATTTTAGTTTGCAGTATTTTATTTTCTTGTTCTTCTAAAGAAGACGAAATAATAGATAGTGAAACAGGTAACTTAATAAATGTAAGTACAAACAGACAAATAACAGGTTCTTCTGCAAACGATTTACTTTCTGGAGGTATTTTAAAAAAAATGATTGTTGAAATTGCATATATAGAAGGTTTTAAACCCTCTGAAATTGCTCTAAATAATTTTAAAAATTTTATTACGAATAGAACTAATAAACCGGAAGGAGTAACCTATATAACTCAAGAAATTTCTTTTACAGATAAAGAAGCATATACTTTAGAAGAAGTAGTAGCTTTAGAAAAAGAGCATAGAACTAAATACAGTTCAGATACAACTATTGCTGTTTGGGTATTATTTGTAAACGGAAAATCTTCTAAAGATACTAGTTCTAGTGCTATTTTGGGCGCAGCATATTGGAACACTTCTTTTGTAATTTACGAAGAAACAGTTCATGGTTTAAGTAATGGTGCTTTTGAACCTGAAAGGAGTTTATTAGAGTCCTCAGTAATTAATCATGAATTTGGCCATCTTTTAGGTTTAACAAATTTAGGAAGTGAATTACAAAGTAATCATGAAGATACAGAGCATCCAAAACACTGTAACGAAGAAGATTGTTTAATGTATTGGGCAGCAGAAACAAGCCAAGGAATAGGCAATATGCTTTCTGGCGGAAAAGTACCAACATTAGACGCACAATGTTTAGAAGATTTAAAAGCCAATGGCGGAAAATAATAAAAAAAAGGTAGGGTAAAATAAAGTTGAGTTGTCTTATATACGAGAACAATAAATATGAACTTTAGAATTATTTAATATGAAAACAATATATATTACAATGGCATTAATGATTACAAGTGTATTATCATTAAATGCGCAAGACAGTAAAAATAAAGCAACAGCAGGTATTAAAGGAGGATATAATATGTCTTCTGTAAGTTTTGATGGTAGCTCGGAAACAGATAGATTACATGGATATCATATTGGTATATATGGGGAATCTTTTATAGGTAAATTTATTTCTATTCAACCAGAAATTTTGTACTCTAAGCAAGGTTATAAAATTATAGATGGATCTAGTACGTATACCCAAAAACTAGACTATATAAATGTGCCATTAATGCTAAAATTATACCCTGTAAAAAGTTTCTTTTTAGAAGCAGGACCTCAAATAGGTTTTTCAATATCACATAAAGAAACCTTCGATTCTGGTTTTATTTTATATGATACAGAAAAAGAATTTGAACCTAATAATTTTGATTGGGGAGTGAATGTAGGAGCTGGTTTTAAAAGTGATTCAGGCGTTAGTTTAGGAGTTAGATACCATTTAGGTCAAAATGATATTTATGATGAAGACAAGCCTAAAAATAGAGTTTGGCAACTTTATGTAGGATTCGATTTTTAAACACAAATTTTAAATATAAAAAAGGGAGATAAATTAATTTTTATCTCCCTTTTTTGTCATTTTGTAAATTAAGTAACCAAAACCCACTACAAAATGTAGAATAATTACAGCAGCTACTATATATAAAGTGGTGTTAGAATTGTTCATAACGTAAAAATAGAAATATAAAAGTTGTTTTTTTGTGATAAATGTTACATTAAATTATCAACTTCTTTTACTTCACTAATTTCTAAATTACCTAATTCTATTTTACCAATTCGCACACGAATTAAACGTAAGGTTGGTAAGCCTACTGCAGCCGTCATTTTACGCACTTGTCTAAATTTTCCTTCTGTAATAATAATAGAAACCCAACTTGTTGGTCCATGTCTTTCATCTCTAATTTTCATGCTTCTAAGCGGAAATTTAGTATCGTCTATTATAAAAGCTTTACCAGGTTTTGTTATGTATTTTTTGCCATTGAAACCAATTTCTACACCGGTTTGTAATTGCTCAATTTCTTTTTGGGTGATAATACCATCAACTTGTACGTAATATTCTTTTTCGTATTTATGAGATCTAATTTCTGCCGATACTTTACCATCAGTTGTTAATAAAAGCAATCCTTCAGACGGCACGTCTAAACGACCAATTGCCATCGTTCCTACAGGGAAATCATGTAAATCACCTAATAACTTTTTCTTCCGCTTTGCGGGATTTACAAACTGAGAAATCATTCCCCAAGGTTTGTGAATTATAAAATGACGGTGTTTTTTTATCAATTTATTAGTTTTTTAAAGAAGATAAAAACGCATTAAAAGAAGCCCAATACGTTTCATTACCTTCTGTAGTCTTCCAAAGTGCTCTAGAACCATGGATTCCTTTTACTTCTGGTATAAAATGCGTTAAATAACTAGAATCTACTTTATTTACTAATGTTTTAACGGCAGCACTTTCACTTAAAGAAGAAGTAACAAAAACAGGTTTTTTATAAGAACTAATACTTTTATTAATGTCAATTCCTTTAAAATATTCACCAGGACTAAATGCAGCAACGGCTTTAATTTTAGAATTATCTACGCCCATTAAAAGTGCTAAAGAAGAAGAGTAAGAACTACCAACTAATATAATTTTTTGTCCGCCATTTTGGTTGTATATATAATCTATAGCAGCTTCAATATCTTGTTTTGCATCTAAATAAGTATCTCCTAAATCTTTTGCACGAGCAGCTATTGCTGTTTGATTATCTATATTATTAACCGTTTTACCAGAACGTTGGTCTATAGCCATTACAGCATAACCCAATTTAGTTAACTCTATAGCAGAATCCTTGTATTCTCCTCTACTATAACCTGCCTGATGACATAATAAAACAGTAATTGGTGTCTCTTTATTTTTAAAAATATCTGCAGTAATTGGTAAACTATCTTTAGAAGGAAAAGTTATCGTTGTCTTGATAAAACTTTTTTCTATTTCTTTTACAATGCTTTTATTATCTTTTTCTATGGTAGTTTTATTAGTAGGTTGTTTACAAGAAAAGACAAGTATAAGGCTAAGTATTAAGGTAAATTTCATTTTTTATTTTAGATTTTATTATTGTTGTTAAATTACTTTAATAGTTACAGAAAAACTATTTTCACCTTTAGAAATACTCATATTTTCTTCAGAAAACTTCTGATTTGTGTAAGATGTATATTGTGTAATAGGCTCAATACAAAGCATGTTATCAACTTCTGTCCATAACATAAAATTATGAAACCCTTTTGTAGTAATTTCTAAATCGTTTCTATCAATATTTTTTAAAATGATTTTATCAGCATTTAAAACCGGAAAAGCATTTGAACCAGCTTTATAAACATCTGCTAAAGTAATTTCTGTATCATTAGAAATTAAAGTTTCATTACCAGTGTTAGATAGCATAAATGCCGGATGATACCCTAACATAAATGGCATTCCTTCATCAGAATTAATGATAAATTCTATGTTTAAAACATCATTTTCTAAGGTAAAATTCTTTTCGAAAGAAAAATCGAAAGGCCAAGAAAGATTTTCTTCTGTAGATTTTTTAGGAAACTTACTATTGTTAATAAGTGTATTCTTTTTGTATTTTTTGATGAATTTAGCTGAGTTTTCATCCGAAGAAACTAAAGAATATTCTAACTCACGCAACAAACCATGTTGGTCTAGAATTGCATCTCCATTTTTGGTATGCACTCTAAAATTATTTTTAGAAGTTGGTCCAATAACCGGAAACATTTCATCATCAGAATTACGCCAACCTTTGTTTCCTTTTTGATGAATATATTCTTTATCATCTTTTTGAAAACTGATGATTTCCCCTTTTTCTATGTGAACTGTGCACTCTTTATTTTTTAAAAATACTTTAAAATTCATTGTTAGTAAGCTTTGTGTAAAAATAGAATAAATTTGACTGTTATTTTTTAGGAAACTAATTTAAGTTTTTTGTAACTTGTCGGACTTATTTAAAAATAAAACAAGCAAGATTAATGGCGACAGATAAAGAAAAAACAGCAAAGCTAAAAGCACTTCAACTTACTCTAGATAAGCTAGATAAGACTTATGGTAAAGGAGCTGTAATGAAATTAGGTGATGTAGTAACTGAAGATATAGATGCAATTTCATCTGGTTCTTTAGGGTTAGATTTGGCTTTAGGCGTTGGTGGTTATCCAAGAGGAAGAGTTATTGAAATCTACGGACCAGAATCTTCTGGTAAAACTACCTTAACATTACATGCAATTGCAGAGGCTCAAAAAGCAGGAGGAATTGCAGCGTTTATTGATGCAGAACACGCATTTGATAAATTTTACGCAGAAAATTTAGGAGTAGATATTGATAATTTAATTATTTCTCAACCAGATCATGGTGAGCAAGCTTTAGAAATTGCAGAAAACTTAATACGTTCTGGTGCAATTGATATTGTGGTTATTGATTCTGTTGCAGCATTAACTCCAAAATCGGAGATTGAAGGAGAAATGGGAGATTCTAAAATGGGTTTACATGCTCGTTTAATGTCTCAAGCATTACGTAAATTAACAGGTACTATTTCTAAAACAAAATGTACCGTTATATTTATTAACCAATTACGTGAAAAAATTGGAGTAATGTTCGGTAATCCAGAAACTACAACGGGTGGTAACGCATTAAAATTTTATGCTTCTGTTCGTTTAGATATTAGAAGAAGAACACAAATTAAAGACGGAGACAAAGTTATTGGAAACAGTACTAAGGTTAAAGTTGTTAAAAATAAAGTAGCACCTCCTTTCCAAATTGCAGAATTTGATATTATGTATGGACAAGGAATTTCTAAAGTTGGTGAAATTTTAGATATTGGTGTAGAGTTAGGTATTGTTAAGAAAAGTGGTTCTTGGTTTAGTTACGGAGAAACAAAATTAGGGCAAGGTAGAGATGCTGTTAAAGGCTTAATTAAAGACAATCCTGAGTTAGCAGAAGAACTTGAAGGTAAAATAAAGATTGCTATTGAAAATCAGGAATAAATATTAAAAGTTCTAACTATTATTATTAAACTGCTATAGAAGTAATCAATCTATAGCAGTTTTCTTATTTTTAAAATGTTCTCTTTCTAATTTTATCTATTGTATTTAATAGAATAAGACTTTAAATGGTTTACTTAGAAAGCAACTTTACAATCCATAAGATTAAGTATAAACCTAATCCAACACCAGCGAATAAAAAGGCAACTACAAAGCCTATTCTAATATATTTTGCTTCTACATTTATTTTTGGACTTAACCAATCTGAAACACCTAAAATCATATTTTTATTTTTTGTTAGTTAATAAAGGTCATTAAGCTTCTAATATCACTAAAAGAAGATTCCTATTTTATATAGAAGACTTAATCATAAAGATATAATAAAAAAGCATTATTTAATAACAACACTTCAAATTATGTTTTAAAATTGAAAAGTATTTTAATCTTTATCCTGTAAAAATAATTGTTTATCCTGATTAATTATTATTTAATACTTTTTATTTATAAATTTGCATGAAGTCTATTTTTTAGAAATTTTATCTTTTAAAAAGAGAATATGAAATACAAATACGTAATTATACAAGACAATCAAGAAGCTCTTGATGATTTAAAAACCACTTTAGACAAACATTCTAATTATAAGCTTATAGATATTGCATCGAATTTAGAGGATGGATTTGCTTTAATTTTAAAAACTAAACCCGACCTAATTTTTTTAGATGTAGAAATAAATGATAAAAATTCTTTTACGCTTATTCCTAAATTAAAAGAATTTTTTATGGAGTTGCCAACCATTATTATGACAACCTCACATAATTATTATGCAAAAGAGGCAGTAAACAATCAAATATCTTATTTTTTAAGTAAACCAATTGAACCAGTAGAACTACAAAAGTCATTATTATTCTTTGAGAAAGAATTTACAAAAGAACAATCACATCTTGCTGTAAAAACAAGCTCTGATATTCATCTTTTATCTTATAAAGACATTTGTTTTTTACAAGCAGAAAGAAACTATACCAATGTTTTTAATATTACGGGAGAGAAGTTATCAACTTCAAAATCATTAAAACATTTTGAAGAAACTTTACCTAAAAAATTCATTAGAATTCATAAGAGTTTTATCATCAATAAAGATTGTATTGAAAAGTTAAATACTAGAAAAGGACAACTTTTTTTGCAACCAACTGATGCGCTCATAGATTTAGAAGAAAACTTTGTACCTATTGGAAAAGAGTATCTTCCGAAATTAAAAAACTCCTTTACTTTTTAAAGGATATCAAATTTTTAAAATGGTTTTTTTTTTATTGATTTAGTTCTTTTAAAATTTCACCTAATTTTTTAGATACTTTAGAGGCTCCTTTACTATTTATGTGGTGGTGATCAGTAAAATCGGAATCATAAAAATTATTATTTTTATAATAATTGAAGTCATAAAAAGGAATTCCTTTTATATCTAAAAAATTTGTAAAAAATATTGAAGATTTATCTTCTAAAGTTCCATTAATTCTTGTTCTTGGGTAAGGCGCTCTAACACAGATTAATTCAATATTATTTTCATTACATAATTTAATGATTAGTTCTAACTTTTCTTTGATAAAAATAGCTAAAGAATCGTCAATATTGTATGTTAAAGGCCCCATTTTACTAGCTTGTATAGAGTCAATTATAAAATTATCATACATATATCCTTTAATCAAATACCTGTTTTTTGAAATATTAGATCCTGTGTTAGAAATATTTTGAGTACTACTTTTCATTAAATTGAAAACAGATGTGATTTCATTTTTTAGATAGGGTTTATGTTTTAAAAGTGGGTTAAATATATTGGTTAAACCTTTTTGGTGGTATCCATTTAATATCATATCCCATTTACCTTGATTAGACATAAAATGTGCATTTAACATTATATGATAAAAATCTGTGTTAGTAAATTGAGGAACAAATATCTCATAAATAATTTTTTTAGGGCTTTGATACTTTAAAACTTCTTTAAGAACATAGTAACTTTCTATTATATTTTGAGAGCTTGTAGCCATATTATATGTAGAATTACTAGTAATACTATCAATTATTTTTGGATTATAAGCATTGTAAGCTCTACTAGATCCGAGGATGATATTATCGAATTGTTCATTTGGGTTTTTAATTTCATTCCATTTTACTAAAACATGATTAGTCCCTTTATCAATAGTATATTTTGTAGGGAAATTTAATACATAATTAATAGAATATATAATTAGAATAAATGGAAAAATAAAAATAAATATAGATTGAAATATAAATTTTTTCATAATTTAAAATTGAAAATATATAAATGATAGATCTTTTTTTAATGTGAAGAAAAATATTATAATTATTATTAAATAATAAAATGTAAATCTTAAATAACGTTTCCATTTAATACCAAATTTTTCTAAAGCATATTTTTGTTCTCTCCCTATCCATTCAATGATTAAAAATGACAGAAAAACAATAATATAAGGAGTCCCAAGATTGTAAATAAATCTATATGTTTTATAGTAATTAATGTAATCATTTAAACCAAAAAACATTTCATAAATATAAGTAGTTGCATGACTAATGTTTTCTGCTCTAAAAAATATCCATGCAAATACAGTTAATGTAAACGTTAATAACATTAAAAAGAATTCCTTAACACTTGGTAAAAATTTTCCTTCAGCAATTGTATTTGTATTATTTCTATTTTTGTTAAGTAAAAGTAAGGGCAAAAAGTATAAAGCATTTAATGCTCCCCAAACTATAAAAGTCCATTTTGCTCCATGCCAAAATCCACTGACAATAAATATAATAAAAACATTTCTAATTTTATTCCAAATACTTCCACGGCTTCCTCCTAAGGGGATATAAAGATAATCTCTAAACCAAGTTGAAAGAGATATATGCCAACGTCTCCAAAATTCTGCTATGTCTCTAGAAAAGTAAGGAAAAGCAAAATTTTGTTTCAAATTAAAACCAAATAAACGAGAAGTTCCAATAGCAATATCTGAATAACCAGAAAAATCTCCATAAATTTGGAATGCAAAAAACACTGCTCCTAGGATTAAAGTACTCCCTGAATATTCATAAGAATTATTAAAAATAATATTAGCATTTTGAGCGCAATTATCTGCAATTACTATTTTTTTAAACAAACCCCAAAGTATTTGTCTCATTCCATCAACTGCTTTTGTATAGTCGAAATGTCGTTTTATATAAAATTGAGGTAGTAAGTCTGTTGCTCGTTCAATTGGACCTGCAACTAACTGAGGAAAGAAACTTACAAAGGCAGAAAAAGCTATAAAATTTTTAGTTGGTTCAAGCTTTTTCTTATAAACATCTATTGTATAACTTAATGTTTGAAAGGTGTAAAAACTAATTCCAATTGGTAATATGATATTTAAAGAACTTGCATTTATTTTAGTTCCAAAAAATGAAAAAGCTGATATAAAATTATCTAGAAAGAAATTATAGTATTTAAAAAACCCAAGAAATCCAAGATTTATAAGAATACTTATATAAAGTAGAATTTTTCTCTTTCTTTGATTATTTTGGTTTGATAAACTAATTCCAATCGAATAATCTATTATAGTACTAAAAAGAATTAAAGATAAAAAACGCCAATCCCACCAACCATAGAAAATATAACTGGCTGTTATGATTAAAAAGTTCTGTAATCTTAAATTTTTATTTGTAACAAACCAATATAGTACAAAAGTAATTGGTAAGAATATTGCAAAGTCAATTGAGTTAAAGAGCATTTTTTATTTTAAGATATTTAAACTCCTGTACTTCCAAAGCCACCAGCACCTCGCTCAGTTTCACTTAAAATGGTTACTTCTTGCCAATTTACACGTTCGTGTTTTGCAATAATTAATTGAGCTATTCTTTCTCCATCATTAATAACAAAATCATCATTAGATAAGTTCACTAAAATCACTCCAATTTCCCCTCTATAATCTGCGTCTACAGTTCCTGGAGAATTTAAAACAGTAATTCCTTTTTTAGCTGCCAATCCACTTCTTGGTCTTACTTGTGCTTCAAAACCTACTGGTAAAGCTATAAATAAGCCTGTTTTAACAATAGCTCTTTCTAATGGTTTTAATGTAATTGCAGCATCAATATTTGCTCTTAAATCCATTCCTGCAGCTCCTTCTGTTTCGTAATTAGGTGTTGCGTGTTTCGATTTGTTAATTATTTGTACGTTCATTGTCATTATAAATTATATAAAAATGTAATTACTTCTAAAAATTCTTCTTTCCAAAAAGACTCTGTGTGTTTTCCTTCTGGAGCAATTTTAGTTTTTATGTTTTCTGATGGAAATCCAATATCTAATAAGCGTTCTGCCATATTTTCTGTATCGGTAACCATAATAGCTTCTTCTTTATCACCAGCTAATAAATAAAGTCTAGTATTTTTTTGATTCCCATTTTCTTCAGCAAATTTAACCACTTTATTAGAAAACCAAAAAGAGGGAGAAAGTGCACCTATTTTACCAAAAACCTCAGGATGTTTTAATCCACCATAAAAAGAAATTAAACCACCTAAAGAACTACCAATAATAGCGGTGTTTTCTGCTGCAGGTTTTGTTCGGTACTTTTTATCGATAAAAGGTTTTAGTTCGTTTACCAAAAAATTGATATAAATAGTACCTTTTCCTCCGCCATATTTTTCGTTTGTCCAAGGTGTGTATTCTTCAATTCTCTTTTCGCCACCGTTTTCTATACCTACAACAATAAAACTTTTTCCTGTGTTTTTGTAAAGTTCATTCAAGGTTTCGTCAATTCTCCATTCGCCAACAAAAGACGTTCTATTATCAAATAAATTCTGACCATCGTGCATATAAATTACGTCGTATTTTTCTGTTGATGTAGTATAATCTGGAGGTAAATACAACCATATTTTATGTGCAATATCGTTTAATCCATCAATAACAAATGTTTTTTGTAAAATGGAAACATTGGCTGATTTTGTAGAAGTTTTTCCTGTGTTTTTTGTTACAGTAATCTCTTTTTTTATTATAGTTTTATTGATCTTACAAGAGTTAAAAACAAGAAGAAAAGTTATAGCAAGTATGGTTATTCTATTCATATTTATCGCTTTAAAATTTGTTTAATTTCATCTTTTTCATTGTAATAAATTAAGCCAAAGAAAAGTAAAATAGTTATTATAGAAAACCAATACTGCCCTCTGAATAAGGTAAATGAAATCCACTCAAAAACGATTGAAAACACTAAATAATAAGCTATTTTTTTTAATTTATAATTTACAGGATAATGTTTTTTACCAACAAAATAAGACAATACCATCATGGTTCCAAATGCAATTAACGTTGCCCAAGCAGAAGCTATAAAACCTATTTTAGGAATCATTACTAAGTTAAAAACAATGGTAATGATAGCACCAACAATAGAAAAGTACATTCCGTATTTTGTTTTGTCCGTAAGTTTATACCAAATTGATAAATTGTTATAAATACCTAAAAATAAGTTTGCTAAAAGTATGATTGGAACAATAGAAAGCGCAGTGAAATATTCTGGTTTTCCTAATAGAATTTTCGCGAACAAATCAATAAAAACAACTACAATTAGCATAAAAAAAGATCCAAAGATTGTAAACCATGTTAAAACTTTAGAATAAGTTTCTTTGGCATTTTTTTTATCAGCATTATTAAAGAAAAATGGTTCTGCACCTAAGCGGAATGCCATAATGTATAAGGTCATAAAAACGCCTAATTTGTAACAAGCCGCGTAAATTCCCATTTGTTTTTCACCTAAAATATCCCCAAGAAGAAGTTTGTCTAAATTTTCATTGGTTACAAATGCCAAACTTCCAATCATTATTGGAAAACTATATTTAAACATTCTTTTGAAAAGAGATAAATCGAACTCGAATTTGAATTTAAAAACAGCAGGAAAAAGTAATAGAAAAGTAGATAAACTTGCCACTGTTCCTGCAACAAAAATGTGAATTACTTTTGGGTAATTATTATAATAATTTACAATGGATTCTGGTAAATAAGTTTCATTTTTTAAGGCATAAGGAACAAACCACAAAAAGAAAACATTTAAAATAGTGAATACACCAATATTTATCAATTTTATAGTAGTAAACTTTAGTGGTTTATTGGTAACACGTAAATATGCAAAAGGTACAACTACTATGGTATCTAGCGTAATTGTATATACTAATAATTTAAAAAATAAAGGATTTTTAAATCCGAAGAAAACAGCTATTTCATTATTAAAAAACAAGGCGATACAGAAGAAAATTAATGTGGAGATTAGCAAACTAATAAAGGAGGTAGAGACCACTTTTCCTTTCTCTTTTTCTTTAGAAAAAAAACGAAAAAAAGCAGTTTCCATACCAAAGGTTAGTAGTGCATTTAAATACGCAGCGTACACATAATAATCTGTATTTACGGCATATTTTGCTGCATCCAAAGTAGAGGTATGTAGTTTTACCAAAAAGATGTTAATTGCCCGTGGTAAAACAGCGGCAATTCCGTATATTATAGTGTCTTTAAAAAAGCGTTTTAAGGAACTCAATAAGTTTGAATTAGAGCATACAAATATAATAATTCGTAAATGCAATCCTCAAAAGATAATAGTTTTATTACTTTTGATGTAAAAAACACGATTCATGAACACACAGAAAAAAATAGCGGTCTTTGGAGGAGGAAGTTGGGCGACTGCAATTGTAAAAATGTTGTCTGAAAATATAAGTACAATTGGTTGGTACATGCGTAATGAACAGGCAATTGAGCACATAAAAGAAAATGAACACAATCCTAATTATTTGCAATCTGCAGAATTAAATGCAGAACAATTAGATTTGTCTAGTGATATTAATTACACTGTAGAAAATTACGATGTTCTTATTTTTGCAATTCCGTCTGCCTTTTTAACAAGTGAATTAAAAAAATTAACGTCTTCATTAGAGGGTAAAATCATCTTTTCTGCTATTAAAGGTATTGTGCCAGAAACAGGGTTAATTATAGGAGAGCATTTTAATAGAGAATATCAGGTTCCTATAGATAATATTGGAGTTATTACAGGTCCTTGTCATGCAGAAGAAGTGGCCATGGAACGTTTATCTTATTTAACAATTGCTTGTAAAGATGAAGATAATGCAAAGTTTATAGAAAAATCTGTTCAAAGTTGGTATATAAAAACCAAAATTTCCGACGATATTATTGGTACAGAATATGCTGCTATGTTAAAGAATATTTATGCGGTTGCAGCAGGTATTGCACATGGTTTAGGGTATGGAGACAACTTTCAGGCGGTGTTAATGAGTAACGCAATTAGAGAAATGAAAAGCTTTATAAAAAAGGTACATAAAATGAAACGTAACATTAACAATTCTGCTTATTTGGGTGATTTGTTAGTTACCGGTTATTCTCTTTTTAGTAGAAATAGACAATTTGGAAACATGGTTGGTAAGGGCTACACTGTAAAATCTGCACAAATGGAAATGAGCATGATTGCAGAAGGTTACTACGCTACCAAAAGTGCTTTTAAAATGAAGGAAGAAAATGGAGCAACTACACCTATAATAGATACCGTTTATAATATTCTATATGCAAATAAAAATCCTAAAAAAGAATTTCAAAAATTGACAGATAAATTAGATTAAATGTTTAATTTTGAACATTGAAGTAATATATTAAACAATTACAATGAAAACAATACAAGAAGTTGTAGAAAGCACCATTAGAAAAACACCTTTTATAGAAGAGGCTTTAAATGAAAAGTTGATAAATGTTTCATCTTTGGCAAGAATTATTTTACCCGAAGTTTCTACTGCTTTAAAAAAAGAAGTAAAGGTTGGTGCAGTTATGATGGCTATTAATAGACTTTCTCCTGCAAGTGAATTACGTATTAGAAAGAATATAAAAAAATTAGCCTTAGATTTAGGTGATGTAATTGTAAGGTCTGATTTGTGCGATTTCACTTTTAAAAACACCACTTCATTATTAAAAGAAATTGCAAAAATTTTAATGAAATCATCAGAAAGTTCTGATTATTTTTTAACCGTTTCTCAAGGTATTTTTGAAACGAATATTGTTACTAGTAAAAATTTAGAACCTTTTGTAAATGAGATTTTCGAAAAAGAAGCACTTATTTCTAGTGTATTAGATTTGGCGTCTATTACTATTAAACTTCCAAAAGAAAACCAAGAACAATCCGGTATTTATTACTTTATTTTAAAACAATTGGCTTGGGCTGATATTCCGTTACAAGAAATTATTTCTACTACAAACGAAATGACAATTGTTGTAAAAGAAGAAGACATTAACCAAACTTTTGCCATTTTAATGGATATGAAATTGAGTTAAAATGACAAAACAAGATCCTTATGCAGCATTAAGAATTAAGGAATTCAATATTTTTTTGTTTGTTAGATTCTTGCTGGTTTTTGGTTGGTCTATGCAATTTATTGTAATAGAATGGCAAGTATATTCTATTACAAAAGATCCTTTATCTTTGGGTATTATAGGTTTAATGGAAATTATTCCGGCATTTACAATGGCTTTATTTGCAGGTCATATTGTAGATCAAAATGAAAAAAGAAATTTATTTGCTATTTGTATTGCAGCTTTTTCGCTGATTAGTTTAGGACTGTTTTTATTAACATCAGATATTGTTGTTGGCCATTGGTCTACAAATAAAATTCTATATTCAATTTACGCTTTGGTTTTCTTTGGCGGCTTTTTACGTTCGTTTTTTGGACCTACAATTTTCTCTTTAGTGGCATTATTGGTTCCTAAAAAGATATATCATAATGCGGCAACATGGAGTACAAGTACCTGGAAAACTGCTTCGGTTTCTGGTGCTTTATTTGGTGGGTTTTTTATAAGTTGGATTGGTGTTGATAAAACGCTTTGTTTGGTTTTTTTCTTAGTAATTCTATCCTTAATTTTTACTTTTTTAATAGAAAAGAAACCCATTTTAAACAAAAAAATTGGGGAACCAATGAAAGAAAGTTTAAAAGCTGGTGTAAGATTTGTGTTTCATAATAAAGCCATTTTAGGTGTTTTAACATTAGATATGATTGCGGTTTTATTTGGTGGAACCGTAGCTATTTTATCTGTTTTTGCACAAGATGTTTTAAAAGTTGGACCAGAAGGTTTCGGTATTTTAAATGCTTCAATTTCTATGGGAAGTATTGTTACTATGTTTCTAACAACTTACATTCCTATCAACAGAAAAACAGGTAAAAAAATGTTGGTTTCTGTCTTTGTCTTCGGACTAAGTATTATTGCTTTTGGGTTATCTTCTATTTTCTGGGTTAGTATTTTAGCATTGTTTATAAGTGGTGCTGCAGACGGGATTTCTATGGTAATTCGTCAGACAATTTTACAATTAAAAACGCCAGATGATATGAGAGGTAGAGTATCTTCTGTAAATTCTATGTTTGTAGGTTCTTCTAACGAGTTAGGTGCTTTTGAAAGTGGTTTAGCAGCAAAATTTTTAGGAGCTTCTATGGCGGTTGTTTTTGGAGGAACCATGACGTTACTTACCGTTGTTGGTATTGGAGCTTTAAACCCTACTTTAAGAGATTTAGATTTAACAGAAGAGATAGAAGCAAATCAAAAAGAAGATTAATTTTTAAGGTATAATTTTTGATGCTTTAAATATAAATATTTTCATGAAAAACTTAATTATATACTCGTTTCTATTTTTCTCTACAATTGGTTTTTCCCAAAAAATTTCTGGTACAGTTTTAGATCTTGATACTAAAAAACCTATTGAAAAAGCACATATTTTTTTTATAGATAAAACTGTTTATACCAATCAGAAAGGAGAGTTTACTTATCGTTTAAACAATCAAAAAGAAATATCTTTTTCCGTTTCTCATCTTAAATACGAAACTCAAAAAATTGATTATAATATAACAAATGAACCGTTAGTTATTTTTCTTCATGAAAAGCAAGAAATGTTAGATGGAATTAAAATCAATTCAAAAAAGAACTTAAAAAATTCAATTCATTTTTCAAAATTAGAAAATTTACCAAAAGGAGTATATTCTTTTGCATCTGTTTTAAATAATAGTAAAATACATGTTTTTGGAGGAGATGCTTCTACTGAATACGATAGAAATAAAGAAGGTATAAGTCAGCTTCAATACGGAGGCGAAGAAGAAATAATGAAATTCTTAACAAGCCCAAAATTTGCTAGTTTTTATAATTATATTGGTGATATTCAATCTTATGATATTGCTAATAAACAATGGGAAATTAAGGAAGATAAGGTTATAAAAAGGGCTTATCATAATGCAATAAACTATAAAGATACTGTATTACTTATGGGGGGTAAAAAACTGTCAAGAACTAAAAAAAGAGACTTGTTAGTAAATGATATAGAGATTGTGTCTTTAAATAATTTATCAATTATAAAAGACCAAACAAACCCACATAAAGCTGTAGATTTTGGTACAGTTTTGTATGATAATAAACTGCTTGTTTTTGGCGGTTCTACTAAGATAAACAAAAACGGAAAAATCATTTATTCTAATGATATACACCTATACGATTTAGAAAAAGGATATTGGTATTTACTTGCTAAAATGCCGAAAGGAAAAGAAGTTACAGGAATTATTTTTGATGATAAATTATATTTATTTGGAGGATATAATAATAGTAATTTAACAGATATTGAATCTTTTAATTTAATTACAGGTAGATGGAAAAAAGAAGGAACTCTTTTTAGAGGAATGAGAAAGCCTGCTATTACTAAAGATAATGATTTTATCTATTTAACAGAAGGAGGAAAGCTTGTAACTTTAGAACCTAAAACTAATATTTTAAAAGAGTATATAATAGGTTTAAATTTAAACGATGCTAACATGCATTTCTTTAATGAAACTTTATATGTTCTGGGAGGTTATCTTAATCTAAATGAATTTAAAAAAGATCCATCTAATGGTCTTTATTCTATAAATGTGTCAGATATTATTAATACGAGACCTATTGATAGTAAAAAGTTATAAAAAAACCGCTTATTAAGGTAATAAGCGGTTTGTAAATTTATTTAACTTCTGTGATGGTTAATATGGTTTTTACAGTTGTTAAATCTCCTGTTGCTTCACCATTTTCATCAAACTCATCAATTTGTTTTGTAGACCAAGTAATATTGAATTTTTTACCAATCATTTCCTCTTCGTATAAAGAAAGTTCTATATTTTCATCTAAGTCGTAGAATAAAATAGTAGCATCTTTTTCATCTACAAATTTAAAATATTCAGTTTCAGTTACTCCTTTAAAAGTAGCAACAATTTTGTTTTCTTTTTCTTGTGCAGAAATTGTGTTTACAGAAAAAGTTAAGGTAATAAACAGTACTAATGCTGACGCATATAATGTTTTCATGATTTTTAATTTTAAGGTTATTTTTTAATAAATATAGTAGCTGCTCTTTTTCTTAAAAGAACCTGCTTTGGTTTTGAAGTACTCGAAACTATATTTTCATAAGCCTTAAAAATTACTGATAATGTATATCAAATATACATTTTTTTTGAATTGAAAAGAGAAAAATTTATTTTTTTATCATTACTAATAAAAAATTATTGATTAATTTATTTTCCTCTCAATTATACTGATATTTATGTTGTTACGTATTTTTTGAAAAGAGTTTAAATGTAAGGGATTTCCTTAAAAATGTTACACTAATTTATTTTATCATTAAAAAACACGAACTATATTTTTTTAGTTAGATCGGTAACCAAAAAGTTGGTAAAAGAATACCTATTGAGCATATACATAACCATTTATAAAGTTTTACAAATGGCTTAAATTATTATTTTGCTTTAATGGATAATATCGTTTTTACAGTAATTTTCTCACCTGTTTTTTGACCTACGGAATTATATTCTTCTACAAGTTTATTTTTCCAAGTAACTATAAATTTTTTATTCATTTTAGAATCATCTTCTTTCTCAAAATTTATATTTTTAGATTTATCATAAAATAAATATGCCACACCATCATCATCTACAAATTTATAGTCTTGATTTTCTGTAGGACCTATATAAGTAGCAACTAATGTATTTATTTTTTCTTGAAATACTATTTTTTTTGCAGAAAAAGAGAAGGCAATAAATAAGACAACAATCGAGGTATAAAACGTTTTCATAATTTTTAAATTTAAGTTTATTGTAAATTATAAATATTTTAAATACTCTTTTTTCGAGAAAGAAGTTATTTAAATAGAAAAATCATAAACATCATAATGATAGGACGTTATATTCAAATATAAACTTTTTTTTAAAAGTATTATATTTGAATTAAGTTTTTTTTAGTAAATTAATGACTATAAATAGAGCTTAAAAGATGTTTTTAACATAAAAAACCTCACAGATTATACAATCTATAAGGTTATATATATTGGTGTTTTAAAAACTACAATTTAGTTAAAAGTAGTAGCCAATTGTATTTTTTCTTCTAATTCTAATTGATGTTTTTTAGTTGTTTTTTCATCCCAAGAAAAATGAGTTTTAAACAATTCTAAAACATATTCTTTGTATAAATTTACACTGTGTGCATCAAAAAACAAACGACCCGTTCTGCGCATAAAAAAATCTGTTGGAGTGCAAGTCATTTCGTAATTTATGGTAAACCAAACTTCTGCCATGATCATTTTTTCTTGCATATTATCGTGCATTAAATCATCAAATTTTTGCAAAATAATATCTGTTTGTTTTCCATAATTATGCACTAAATATTCTGCGTCCTTTCTATCGAAATCTACTTCTGCAATTCTATTTTGAATAGCATCTGTATAACTTTCTACTTCTTGGTAACTATCAAAAGTACCACCAGAAAGTGCTATTTCTTTGGTTTTTATTTCTTCAAATTTTGTATCGAATCTGCGTTCATATTTTTTGGCAATTAAATCTACAATTCGTTCTGCCATTTTACGATAACCGGTTAATTTTCCGCCAGCAATAGAAATTAGTTCGGTATCAGAAACAAAAATTTCGTCTTTTCTAGACAATTCTGAAGAAGATTTGCCTTCTTCATGAATTAAAGGTCTTAATCCTGCCCAAGAAGATTGAATGTCATCCAACGTAAGTTGAATCTTTGGAAACATGTTATTAACAGCAGAAATAAGATAAGTAGCATCTACTAAATTGGTTTCTACATTATTTTTATCTAGTTGATAATTGGTGTCTGTAGTACCAAAATACGTAACTTTTCCACGCGGAATGGCAAACATCATGCGTCCGTCTGGAATATCAAAATAAACAGATTGTTTTACAGGCAATTTATCATGAGCCACTACTAAATGTACTCCTTTAGTTAAATGCAATCTTTTACCAGTTTTAGAATGGTTAATTTGTCTTAATTCATCTACCCAAGGTCCACAAGCATTTACTACATATTTTGCTTTAATGTCATAATCTTCACCAGAAAAAGTGTCTTTTACTTTTGCGCCAACAACCCTATTATCTTCATAAATAAACTCTTTAGCTGCTGTATAATTTATAATTTTTGCATTGTAATTTAAAGCTGTTTTTAAAACCTCTATAGTTAAACGAGCGTCATCGGTTCTATATTCTGCATAATATCCGGCACCATTTAAAATGTTTTCTGGCAACATCGGTTCTTTTTCTAAGGCTTCTGCTTTGTCTAACATCTTTCGTTTGTCTTCTCCTTCTACAGAAGCTAAAATATCGTAGACTTTTAGTCCGATAGACGTTAACCAAGAACCATACGTTCCTCCATCAATTAAAGGTAAAATCATTTTTTCTGGAACCACTAAATGTGGAGCTAAATCATGTACAATAGCACGCTCAGTTCCCACTTCTTTAACCAACCAAAAGTCGAATTGTTTTAGATAACGCAAACCTCCGTGAATTAGTTTTGTAGATTTACTAGAAGTACCAGAAGCAAAGTCGTTTTTTTCTATCAAAGCAACTTGCATTCCTCTAGAAGCTGCATCTAATGCAATACCTGCGCCTGTAATTCCACCACCAATAATTAGTACATCAAATTCGATAGATTGTAAATCTTGTGTATTTTTTTTTCTATTTAAATAGGAAAAGTTGTTCATGTTTAAAGTTAAATTTTAATAATAAAAAATTTAAAAGTATATATTTGCTTACAAAATACATAAATCAACCCTATGATATACAATTACTTTAAGCAAATTTTTCTTTTTTTCTTTTTAGCTTCTTTTTCTTTAGTTGCTCAAAATTCATCAGAAAAACAACTTATAATTAAAGATTATAATTTAACAAAATTAGAGAATTTAAAGGAAGAATTTTCTACAAACTTTAGAAAAGAAAAAGAGAATGCTACCCTTTTAGCAACTCAAAGAGGTTGGAAAATGAAATTTACAGACGATACAGGTTCATATTATGAATTAATGAAGGTCTCTAAAGAAGGTACCCCTTTGTATTATAAAACATACAATGTTGATGCAGCTATTTCTACTAGAACAAATTACTTACATAATAATGGAGGTCTTGGCTTAAACATAGAAGGTCAGGGAATGACAGCTTATGTTTGGGATGGTGGTATTGCAAGAGCAACGCACCAAGAATATGATGGAGATGGTGGAGAAGATAGATTTTCTGTAGGAGATTTTTCATCAGAATTAAATTTTCATGCAGCTCATGTAATGGGAACTATTATTTCTTCTGGTTTTGAGCCAGAAGCAAAAGGAATGGCTCCTAAGGCAAAAGGAATTGGTTATGATTGGAATAACGATTTATCTGAGGCTACGATTGCTGCTTCAAACGGAATGTTAGTTTCAAATCATTCTTATGGTATTGCTGCTAGAGATGATGATGATGAAGTACAAATTCCATCTTATTATTTTGGCGCTTATATTTCTACTTCTAGAAATTGGGATAACTTAATGTACAATGCACCTTATTACTTAATGGTTGTAGCTGCAGGAAATGATGGTAATGACAATACTGCAAATGAAGCTCCTTTAGAGGGAAGTGCTGCTTTTGATAAGTTAACAAGTTGGTCTACTACAAAAAATAGTTTGGTTATTGCAAATGGGCAAGATGCATTAATAGATGCAAATGGTGCATTATTATCGGTTAATAGAAATACCAGTAGTTCACAAGGTCCAACAGACGATTTAAGAATTAAACCAGACATAATGGGGAATGGGTCTTCTTTATATTCTACTTATGATTCTGCAGACAATGCTTATAATTCAATTTCTGGTACTTCAATGGCTTCTCCAAACGTAACAGGTTCTTTATTGTTATTACAACAATATTATAAAGAAACATATGGTAGCTTTATGAAATCTGCTACTTTAAAAGGATTGGCACTACATACTGCAGATGATACAGATATTGCTGGACCCGATGCAAAAACAGGTTGGGGGTTAATGAATACTAAAGTAGCTGCAGAAACAATTACTAAAAAAGGTTTTGAATCTTGGATTTCTGAAGAGGTTTTAACCAATGGAAATACTTATTCTGTAACCGTTAATTCTGATGGTTTAAATCCTTTATTAGCATCTGTTTCTTGGACAGATAAACCAGGAGCTGTAAGTGAAGGATTAGTAAATGATGCAACAGCTGTCTTAGTAAACGATTTAGATATTAAAATTACTAGAGATGGTGTTGAGTATAAGCCTTGGAGATTAACAGGAGTTAATAGCAATGAAAAAGGAGATAATTTAGTAGATCCTTATGAAAGAGTAGATATAGCAAACCCAACTTCTGGAGAGTATACCATTACAGTTACTCACAAAGGAACTTTGGCAGAGGCACAAAATTTTTCTTTAATTGTAACTGGTATTGCTGGTGAATTTACTTTTGTAGCAGATAATTCTGAACAAGCATTTTGTTCTAATGAAGATGCTGTTTTTAATTTTGAATATAGACAAGCTGTTGCAGGTACTACTCAGTTTTCTACTACAGGAGCTCCAGAAGGTGTATCCGTAGCTTTTTCTAAAGAATCGTTAAGTGAAGATGGTAGCTTTAATATTACTTTTGGTAACTTAACAAATGTTTCAGCAGGTTCTTATTATATTGAAGTAGAGGGAGATAATGGAAATGAAATTCAAAAAAGAATAATTAGATTGATTGTTCTTCATCCAAATTTTGATAATAACCCATCAGAATTAGAATTTCCAGAGAATGGGCAGAAAGGGATTGCAAAAAAAGTATCATTAGCTTGGAAAACAAATCTAAATGCTGAAAACTATGTGGTAGAATTATCTAACTCACCAAGTTTTAGTACTCTTTTATTTACAGATGTTATTTCTGCAACAACAGTAGATATCGTTGATTTAGAAACGAATTCTGTATATTATTGGAGGGTAAAACCAACAAATAAATGTGGAGAAGGAGCATACTCTTCTACTTTTAGTTTTCAAACTGGAGTTACAGATTGTACAAATATTTATACTGCTACAGATTTTTCTACAGCTGGTATAGATGAAACATCTGCAAATGCTACAGCAATAGTTCCTATAAGTATTACAGACAATTTATTTGTTAATAAAGTTATGGTAACATTAGATATAACACATCCAAGTATGCAAGAGTTAACGATTTCTTTACAAGCCCCAGCTAGTATTGGTGGTGCTAGTGTAGTTCTTTTATCTGATGCTTGTGGTGATAGAGGAGATATAAGAAATACTACTTTTGACGATGATGCAGGTGTATTATTTTGTAATTTTTCAACACCAGCAGTAACCGGAACCATAGCACCGGATAACAATATGAGTTTACCATTTTTAGGAAAATCTGCAATTGGAGATTGGAAATTGATTGTACAAGACAACTCAGAATTGAATGGAGGCCAAATTAATGCTGTTTCAATTACAATTTGTTCATCAGTAGAAAATACAAGTGTTCCTACTTTTTCTACTTCAAATTTAGTTTTAAATGGAAGTTTAAACTATGTAATAAAAACAACTGATATGAATGCTTCTACGGCTTCTGAAACCGAAGAACAACAAATATATACCTTAGTAGAATTAGCAGAAAAAGGTACTCTTAAAAAAGAAGGAACCGAATTAGTTTCTGGAGACACTTTTACCCAAGCAGATATAACAGCAGGTAAAATTACCTTTACAAATGCAGAGACAACTGCTTTTACAGATCAGTTTAAAGTTAATGTTACAAACGCTGCAAAAGGATGGTTATCAAACCAAACAGTTACCATACAAGAAGGTGTTTTAAATACAAATGAATTTTCTTTAAATGATGTTTCTTTATGGCCTAACCCAGTAAAAGGTATCTTAAATGTAAAATTAAATAATGCAATTGGTAATGATGTAATTATCTCGTTATTTGACTTACAAGGAAGAAAAATTTTCACTTCTGTAAATAAGTCAACAACAGATGTATTTACTAAAGAAATAGATACAAAAAACCTTTCTTCAGGTGTTTATTTATTAGGTATAAAACAAGGAAGTAAAAAAGTAACAAAAAAGATAATTATTACACAATAAGGTAACTTTTAAAATCAAAAAAAAAGCCAAAACAAGTGTTTTGGCTTTTTTTTTATTCAATTAAAGGTAAAATCATTTTTTCTGGAACTACTAAATGTGGAGCTAAATCATGTACAATAGCACGCTCAGTTCTCACTTCTTTAACCAACCAAAAGTCGAATTGTTTTAGATAAGGCAAACCTCCGTAAATTAGTTTTGTAGATTTACTAAAAGTACCAGAAGCAAAATTGTTTTTTTCTATCAAAACAACTTTCATTCCTCTCGATGCTGCATCTAATGCAATACCTGCGCCTGTAAAATCAATACGAATAATTAGTACATCAAATTCAGTAGATTGTAAATATTTTAAGTTAAATTAATAAAAGAATAGTTATGTGAAAACTATTCTTTAACAAAGTACAAAAAATGCAATCTATTCGATTTGTCTTTTTAGAAATATTTTCGGAAACGTATTTTAACTTTTTTTTTAAACCATTTTCACTATTTTTATCGAAAATAAATAAAAATGGCAATATTAGATTTATATCCTAAAGGAAAACACAAACAAGAAATCGGGCATTTTGCAAATATTGTAAAAATTGCAAAAATAGACGGAGAAATTACAGATGATGAAAAAGAATTATTAATACGAATGGGTAAGAACTTAAACTTAACGTTAGATGAGTTTGCTGTTATTCTTAATAATCCAGAAAAATTTCCAACAAATGCACCTGCAAATTATGAAGATAGAATAGAACGTTTGTATCGTTTGGCTAAAATGATTTTGGTTGATGGAGAAGCAAAGTTAATTGAAGTTCAATTGATGAGAAAAATAGCTGTTCGCCTACATTTTTCTCATGATAATGTAGAAAAAGTTTGTGACGAAGCCATTCATTTAGTTTTAAATGAGAATGATTTATCAGATTTTACTAAGGCAATAAAGTTAGTGAACAAGGTTTAATTTTTAATTGCAAACAATTCACAACCTAGAGCTGTGGTTGTCCTGGATGGACGATCTTGCAGAGCAAGATTATGTAATTATTGATGATTTTATAGACAACAACCTTTATAAACAAATTAAAAACTTCCTTTTTGAAAAAATAGATGTTTTTGATAAAGCAGGTATTGGTTCTCTTAACCAACACACAATAAAAAAAAACATTCGTGGTGATAAAACCTATTGGTTAAATAAAGACAGAGATGCGGCACTTAGTGGTTTTTGGAATTTATTAGAAGAAACTAAAAGTACGTTAAATAGGTATTGTTATCTAAGTTTATCTGGCCAAGAATTTCATTTAGCTCATTATCCTTCTGGAGGTTATTATAAAAGACATTTAGATCAATTTGAAGGTAGAAATAATAGAATGATTTCTATGATTATTTACCTTAATGATAATTGGGAAACAGAAAATGGTGGACAATTAGAAATTTTAGATAAAAATAAAAAATTACAATTAGTAGCACCTATTGCAAAAAGATGTGTTTTATTTAAAAGTGATAAAGTACCACATGCTGTTTTAAAATCTTTTAAAGATAGGTATAGTTTAACGGGTTGGTTGCTTTACCAACCAACAAGTTTAGGCCCCTTATTAGGGTAATTATATATTTCTTTTTTATAAGTTACTCAAAACATTATTCCAATATTTGGGAAGGTAAACCATCAATACTTGTTTGGTTTTTATCTTCCCAATACTTTTTAATACCCTCTTTTCCTTGTTCGGTTGCCCAATCATTTAATTCATTTCTTTCGCCTTTATAATCGTAAAACGGAATAGACATTCCGCAAGAAGTTTGTGCAGATGCTATAGAAATGTCAAATATCTGACGCGTTCCTGGAGTTTCTGGAAACAGTGTAATTAAATCATTCCAAGAAGCATCTCCTTCTTTAATTTCTTTTCCTTTACCGTATAATCTAAGAATGTTTGGTGCACCTTCAAAAGCACAAAACATTATGGTAATTCTGTCGTTTTCTAATAAATGAGCAGCAGTTTCGTTTCCGCTTCCGGTAACGTTTAACCACAAAACACGGTTTTCATTCATCACTCTAAAAGAATCCATTCCTTTAGGAGATAAATTAATTCTACCATTATTTGGAGCCGTAGCCACAAAGAATATTTTTTGAACTTCTATAAACTTTTGAAGCCTTGAAGTGATTTTTGTATAAAATTTTGACATAATCGTAATTATTAGTCGACCAAATTACAAAATAACGATTGATAATGTGGTTTAATAATTACTACCTTTAGCATTCTAAACATTTTTTTATGGAATATGGATTTTTATCAGTAATACCACCTATTGTGGCAATCATTTTAGCCTTAAAAACCAAACAAGTGTACATTGCCTTGTTATTAGGTATTTGGTTTTCTTGGTTGATCATAGAAGGTTTTAATCCGTTATCCGGAACTTTGGCAATGATAGAAGGCATGGTAAATGTTTTTCAATCTCAAGGAAATACAAGAACCATTATGTTTAGTGCTTTGGTGGGTGCATTACTAATTTTTATTCAATATTCTAGAGGAGTAGAGGGATTTATTAATATTATCAACAGAAAATTAGTAAAACTAGAAAATAAAAAAACAGGTTATAGTAGAGTAATGGTTCAGGTTTTAGCAACCTTTACTGGTTTATTACTGTTTGTAGAAACTAGTATTAGTTCTTTAACAGTAGGTACTTTATACAGACCAATATTCGATAAATTAGGCATTCCAAGAGAAAAACTAGCCTATATAGCAGATTCTAGTTCTGCACCATCCTCTATATTAATTCCTTTTAATGCTTGGGGCGCTTTTATTATGGGATTGTTGCTAACACAAGGAATTGACAAACCTTTTGCAATGATGATTGCCTCTATTAAATATAACTTTTATCCAATTTTAGCCATCGGAATTTTGTTTTTTATCATCTTATCTAAAAAAGATTTTGGCCCAATGAAAAAAGCCGAAAAAAGAACCAAAGAAACAGGAGCGTTAATGAACGAAGGCTCTACACCAATGATTTCTGATGAAATTACGTCATTTCCTCCAAAAGAAGGAATTGAAGCAAAAGCGTATAACATGATTGTACCGCTTTTAGTCATGGTTTGTATGATGCCAATAAACTTAATCTACACAGGTTGGGATGCTGTAAAAGAGGCTACATCTACTTTAGACCATATAACACAAGCAATCGGAGAAGGTTCTGGTTCATCATCGGTTTTATACGCAGTAATTACTGCTTTACTGGTTGCCATGGCAATGTATTTTATACAAGGAATTATGAAGCCAAAAGAAGCTGTTAATTTAACTTTAAAAGGAATTAGTGAACTCATGCCATTAGCGTTGTTAATGTTGTTGGCATTTGCCATTGGAGATGCTTGTAAAGAATTAGAAACCGGAATTTACGTAGCCAATGTTACCAAAGATTGGTTGTCACCAGAATTGTTACCGGCTGTGGTTTTTATCATTAGTTCGTTTATTGCTTTTTCTACCGGGACCTCTTGGGGAACTTTTGCCATTATGTTGGCAATTTCTATACCTATGGCAAATATTCATGGAGCAGATCCAACTATCGTGGTCGCTGCAACTTTAGGAGGTGGCGTTTTTGGAGATCATTGTTCGCCAATTTCAGACACTTCTATTATATCTTCTATGGCGTCTGCTAGTGATCATATAGACCATGTAAAAACACAATTACCGTATGCCTTAGTTGGTGGCGTAATTACAATTTTAATGTATTTGGCTATTGGTTTTTTAGGCTAAATTAGCTTTTTAACGATCCTTTTTAAGAATTTGGGCGTTACCACAAGGGTCGCGCTTTCCACTATATCTTTTTGAGAAAAACAAAAAGGATGCCTTTGCAATCGCTAACGCGAGCATATTTGCAAACAAACTGTAATTTTGTTTAGTTTGTCATTTCTAAATGAGCTTTTTTAAGCGATTGAAAAACCTCATGATGCTTGTTTGCTTTTTGCTATCAATGCAATAAAACTTCTCTTAACGTAGAAGAAATAATTTTAAAGGTTTTTCAAATTCTACATTAAAATAAAAAACCTCTTTAAATTTTAAAACTTAAAGAGGTTAATAAATATATATGAAAGATCCTTTTACTCAGCTAGAATAGCACGTTTTTTAATGCTATCAATCATACGCAAAGCACCTTCTTTAATAGTGTTTTCTTTAAAGAGAAATGTTTTTTCATACAAAGTATTTCCCTCGAAAAAAGTAACTTGAAAACGGTTGTTTAACTTGAACAACTCTGGTTGAATAAATTCAATTTTAGCAAAAGAATTTGCTGGAAGTTTGTCTAATTTTTTACGGAATAAAGATGTTATTTTAGTCTCAGAAAAGCCTTGTGTAACAACTACCATCATTTCTAAATCAATATTTTTATTATTGATGATATAGACATTCCAATCGTTGGTGTTATAAATATCATTGTATTCATAAGCGATTGCCATTTCTACGTCGGTAACTTCTGGTATTTGAATGTCTTTTTTCATAAAAAATAATCAAGAAAATAATTTATTTGTGTCTTTGTAATTTGGTGTAATTACACCTTTTAAATTATTAACAATAAGGTGTTTAAAAACACTTTCTACACCGTATTTATCAAAAAGATTTATAGGTTCAAAAACTAAACTTTTTAGTTTTGTAAAATACAAATCGCAAAACAAATTAATATTTAAATTTTTGCAAATATACTCTTTTTCTATAGCCTCTTCTAGTAAAGGTTTTAAGTTGGTTTTTATAAAATTGACTTTAAAATCAATAAAAACAGCATCTGCTTTGTGATGATATTTTTTAATTCCATATAAAAAAGTCGGTTGAAAATAGTCTAAATATTGAAAATTGACTTTTTGAATTAAAATTATTTTTTCAATAGGATCTTCTGTAGTTTTTAGAATTTTATCTATTTCGTGCAGGTATTTTTCAATAATAAAACGAACCCCTTTAGAAATGAGTTCGTCTTTAGTTTTAAAGTGTTTGTAAATGGTTTTTTTAGAAATACCAAGTTCGGAAGCGAGCTCGTTCATAGAAAAACGCTTGCTTCCAAACTTGATAAAATTTGTAATAGAACATTCAATAAGTTCTTGTTTACTAACCATTTTAAGTTATTATTTTAAACCTCCACCCAAAGCTTCGTATAAGTTTACAACAGATTGTAATTGTTGTAATCTACTACCAATCACTTTAATTTCTGAGTTTAACGCACTTTGTCTAGCTGTTAATAAGTCTAAATAAGTAGCATAACCATTCTTTAATAATTCGTCAGAATTTTTTTCTGCTTTACGTAAAGCTTCCACTTCGTTTTGTAAGAATTCGTACTTTTTATTTTCAGAATTAAAAGAGTACAAAGCATTTGAAACTTCGTTACCTGCAACTAATAAAGTCTTTTTAAAATTTAAAAGCGCTTGCTCTTGTTGTGCAATAGCAACTTCTTTTTGAGTTTTTAGTTTTCGTTTATTAAGAATAGGTTGTGTTAAACCACCAACTATATTTGCAAATAAAGAGTTTGCATTAAATAATTTATCTAATTCTAAACTTTGCAATCCGCCAGCAGCGGTTAACGTTAAAGAAGGATATAAACTACTTCTAGCAACATTTGTCAATTCGAAAGCACTTATTAAGTTATACTCAGCAGCAATTACATCTGGTCTGTTACTTAGTAATTCTGAAGCAAAACCTAATTTCATTTCAGTGGTTATAGTTTGGTCTTCTAAACTACTTCTTTCGACTTCCTGAGGTGTTTTACCCAATAAAATACTTAATGTATTTTCTGCTCTAAACAGTGCAACTTCTAAATCTACTTCTAATGCTTTTGCATTATTGTATTGTGCAATATTTTGATCTACTGCAACCTGATTTGTTAAACCTGCTTCTTTTAAAGCTTTAATAGTTTCTACCCCTTTTTCTCTAGTTTTAATAGATGTCTTGGTTATTTCTAACTGTGCATCTAAAGCTAAAATACTGTAATACGTAGCTGCAATACTAGAAATCAATTGCGTTTTTACGGCTTGATGTCCGGCAACACTTTGTAAATAAGCTGCTTGAGTTGCACGTTTATTGCTTCGTATTTTTCCCCAAATATCTGCTTCCCAAGAAAGTGATGCAGTAATATCCCATTGATCTGTAGAAGTATCTGTTAAAAATGCTCCAAACTGGGTATTTTTAGATAATTCTTGATGTGTAAGATTAGGACCTACACTTAAAGAAGGTAAATAACCTGCTTTTCCTTGTTTAGCATATGCTTCGGCTGCAACTATTTGTTGAATTGCAATACGAATGTCCATATTGTTTTGCAAGCCTTCTTCTATATATTGCTGCAAATAGGTATCTGTAAACAAGTTTCTCCAAGATACATCTGCCATAGATATACTATCTGATGGCAAATTATCTGTTCTGTACAAGTTTTCTGTTTCTTCTACTGTTGGTCTTGTATACTCTTTGGCAACAAAACAACTTTGTAACGTAAAAGCCATTACAGCTAAAACGACTCCTTTTTGAAGGTTTTTATTTTTTATAATTGATATCATCTTATTCTTCTTCATTTTGTTGAGAAATAACTGCTGGTTTACTAGAAACTTTTTCTTGTAACCATTGAAATAATATAAATAGTATCGGAATTACAAAGACTCCTAAAATGGTTCCTATCAACATTCCTCCAACGGCACCTGTACCGATAGAATTGTTTCCTTCAGATCCAACTCCTTTTGCTAAAACTAATGGCATTAAACCAAGAATAAAGGCAAATGAGGTCATTAAAATAGGACGTAAACGAGATTTTGCTCCATGTATAGCTGCATCAGAAATACTTTCTCCATTTTTACGTCTTTGTAGCGCAAACTCCACAATTAATATGGCGTTCTTGGCGAGTAGACCAATTAGCATGATTAAAGCAATTTGGAAATATATGTTGTTTTCTAATCCAAAAAACCAGGTACTTATATAGGCTCCGAATACACCAAAAGGAAGTGATAATACCACTGCAAATGGTAATAAATAACTTTCATATTGTGCACTTAATAAGAAATACACAAATAGAATACTCAATGCAAAAATAAATATAGTTTGGCTACCCGCACTTACTTCTTCTCTTGTTAAACCAGAATATGCAATGGTGTAGTTACTTGGTAATTTTGCAACTTCTTCTTCAATAACTCTAATAGCATCTCCAGTACTATAACCTTCGTTTGTTGCACCAGTTATGGTTGTAGAATTAAACAAGTTGAAACGCGTTACCGATTGTGGCCCATATACACGTTCTAATTTTACAAACTGTGTAATTGGTGTCATTTCACCAGAGTTTGTTCTTACATACATGCTATTTAAATCATCTACGGTTGCTCTGTCATCTGGCAAAGCTTGAATATATACTCTAAATTGTTTTCCGAATTTTGAAAAATCCGAAGCATAAATTCCCCCTATATACCCTTGTAATGTAGAGAAAATACTACTAATAGGTACGCCTTTTTCTTTTGCTAAAGGCACATTAATTTCCATTTCATATTGTGGGTAATTTGTACTGAAAGAAGATTGTGCATATTTAACTTCTGGATGACTCATTAAAGCCATTGCAAATTCTTTATTTGCTTTGTCTAAGTCTTTAAATTCTCCTCCAAATTTATCTAATAAATTTACTTCGAAACCTGCAGAGTTACCAAAACCTCTAATACTTGGTGGTGAGAAGAAAATAATTTTTGCTTCTGGAATGGTAGCTGCAATTCCGAATAACTTACCTGTAATGGCCTGTACAGAAGTAGAAGGATCTTCACGCTCTCCCCATTCTGCTAATTTTATAATTCCAAAACCATAATTTGATCCAGCTCCACTAATTAAACTTCTACCTTTAATAAAGTTTACGGCAACAATACCGTCTATATCTTTTATTTTACTGTACAAATCTTTAGATACTGCGTTCGTTCTGTCTAAAGAAGCACCTGCTGGCAACTCTATATTTGCAAAAAGAATTCCTCTATCTTCATTAGGTACAAAACCGGTTGGTGTTTGTTCTGATGCCCAAAAAATACCAACAATAGCTAAGACTAATAATAAACCAGATACCCATTTTCTTTTGTATAAGAAATGTAGTGATTTTCCATATCTTTCTACCGTAGCGTTAAAACCACGATTAAATAAAGTGTAAAAACGTTTTAAAGGACTTTTACCTTTTATTTCTTCATCTTCTTTATGTGGTTTTAATAATAAAGCACATAAAGCCGGACTTAATGTTAATGCGTTTACTGCAGAAATAAGGATTGCAATAATTAATGTAACTCCAAATTGCTCATAAAAAACACCTGTTGGTCCAGAGATAAAAGTTACTGGAATAAATACAGCTGCCATTACCAAAGTAATAGATATAATGGCTCCTGAAATTTCGTTCATGGCAGTTAAAGTTGCTTTTTTAGCACTCTTTTCTCCTTCATCTAATTTGGCATGAACGGCTTCTACAACCACAATGGCATCATCTACCACAATACCAATTGCAAGTACTAATGCAAATAGTGTTAATAAGTTAATTGAGTATCCAAAAACATTCAAGAAAAAGAAGGTACCAATAATAGAAACGGGTACAGCTATCGCAGGAATTAATGTAGATCTAAAATCTTGTAGGAAGATAAATACCACTAAGAACACCAATAAAAAGGCTTCTAATAATGTATGTATTACTTTTTCTATAGATGCATTTAAAAACAAACTTGTATCGTAAGGCACAAAAACATCTAATCCTTCTGGTAGGTCTTTTTTAACAGACTCTAACGTCTCTTTAATGTTTTCAATAATTACTTTTGCATTAGAACCTTTAGTTTGAAAAATCCCCATAAAAACCGCAGGATTTCCTTTACTCATTGCATTAGAAGCATAAGATTGTGCATCTAATTCTATTTCAGCAACATCATTTAGACGCAAAAATTGTCCGTTACCTAATGCTTTTATAATAACATCTCCATATTGTTTTTCTTCTTTAAAACGACCACTATAGGTTAATGTATATGAAAATGATTCTCCACTATTCTGACCTAAAGAACCTGCAGCCGCTTCTAAGTTTTGTTCTGCTAAGGCTGCTGTAATATCTGAAGGAATTAAATTATAAGCTGCTAATTTTTCTGGTTTTAACCAGATTCTCATGGCATAATCTTGTTGAGAGAATACACTTACATCTCCAACACCACTAATACGTTGCATAGCAGGAATTACGTTTATTTTTAAATAATTCTGAATAAAAGTAGCGTCGTAATTGTCGCTTTCAGAATACATAGAAATAAACATTAATGCACTAGTTTCTTGCTTTTGTGTTGTTACACCAGTTTGTACAACCTCTGCAGGTAACAATGGTGTTGCTCTAGCCACACGGTTTTGAACGTTTACTGCAGCAATATCTGCATCTATTTCTTGACTAAAATAAACAGTTATTTCTGCTGTACCTGTGTTAGATGCTGTAGAGGTAATGTACGTCATACCTTCTACACCATTAATTTGCTCTTCAATAGGTATAATTACACTTTCTAAAACTGTTTCTGCGTTGGCTCCAGCATAAGAGGCAATTACCTTTATGGTTGGTGGAGCAATATCTGGGTATTCTTCTATTGGTAGGCTTGTAACGCTTATAATTCCAAGCAAAACAATGATAATAGAAATTACGGTTGAAAGAACGGGTCTTTCAATAAATGTTTTTAACATAACTAAATAAGTTTATGGTTTGCTAGTTTTTAAATAAAGTTTCTACAGGTTTAATTGCATCATCAAAAGGAGTGTCTTGTGGTGTAATAACGGTACCACTTCTTAATTTACCAACTCCAGATACTAGAATCTTGTCTTTTAAATTGATTCCAGATTCAACTACATATAAATTACCTACTACTGCTTTTATTTTAATAATTGAAGCTTCAGCTTTGTTACCTTCTCCTAGTTTAAACAACATAATATTTCCTTGTTGTTCATAAGTTGCTTGTTGTGGAACAACAATTGCATTCTCGAAGACGGTTGGAATTTGAATTTTACCACTATTTCCATTGGTTAATAGTTGGTTAGGATTGTTAAAAACAGCTCTTAAACTAACAGTACCTGTATTTTTATTTACTTGTCCTGTACTTGTTTCTATTTTACCTTTTTCTGCATACGTGCTTCCGTTTGCCAATACTAAATTGATTTCAGCATAATTTGCCAATTTTTCTTCTAAGTTTTTACCTTCTGCATTTTGTAAAAAGTCTAAGTATTCACTTTCGTTTAAACTAAAAAAGGCATATACTTTACTAATATCACTTACTGTTGTTAATGGAGTTGGGTCTGCAGGACTCACCAATGCGCCCTCTCTGTAATTAATAGCACCTACATAACCATCTACTTGACTTCTAATAGTTCCGTAAGCGATACTTGCAGAAACACTACTATAGTTTGCTTTGGCTTGTGTTAAATTTGCTTTCGCAGTTTCTAATTGAACCGAACTAATAATGTTTTTTTCTACTAACGGTACTAATTTGTTCACTTCTACTTGTGCAACATTAATACGCGCTTTTGCTGCACCAGCATCTTGACTTAAAGACTGAGTTTCTAGTCTAAATAATACTTGGCCTTTACGTACTTTCTGACCTTCGTCTACCATTACTTTTTGTATGTATCCAGATACTTTTGCTCTAACTGCACTGTTTACAACTCCTTCTAAACTTGTTGGGTATTCATTGTAACTTGTAACTGTTTTTGGTTGCATGGTAACTACAGGAAAAGAAGGTGCAGGACCTTGTGCTGCTGTGGCTGGTTGCTCTTTGTTGGTGCAACTTGCAATTACTAAAAATACACCTAGTGATAGTAATGATAATAATTTATAATGTTTCATTTTTTGTCTTGGTTTAAATATCGAATTTATTATTGTCTAGTTTTAATTTTAATTCCTCTACAGAGGATGTAGCTCCGTCTATAAATTTTATATAATCGTCATGAAAATTTAGATCGAATTTTTCACTTTCATTTTCAATTTTATTCCTGTTTATAGTTTCTTTATAATTTTTTATTTCTAAATGCATTTCACGTTCTTCTTTCCACTTATGTATCATATTATCTATATGTTGAAGAACCATTCCTTTATTAATGATAAAATATTTTTTACGATCACCAGTTTTGGTGAAATACACTATTTTATGTAAATCTTGTAAATGATTAAGGTGTGTAGAAATAGTGCTTTTACTAGCACAAAGTATGGTTACCATATCTTCAAAAGTGACTCCTTTTTTACCTGTTAAAATGATGTAGGCTAAAATACGAGCTGCAACAGGGGCTAATTGTTCTCTGTCTTCTAAATGCACACCTAGTTTTTCTACCAAGGCCATTTTTATTTTACAGATTTCTTCTTTCATTTTATTTGCTTTAAGACTGTTTTTAAAGAGCAATTATTTATTAACAGTCAAATTCTTTGCAAAGATATATTTTTAGTTCGGAACAAACCGAACTTAACGAAGTTAATTTTTTGTTAAAGGAAAAAGCCGATAGTAATATCGGCTTTAAATTTTGTAAAATGTAAGTTTAAATGTGTTTTTTATCCGCTAAAAGCGGATAAAAGTCTAGATAATAAGCTTTTTAATAAGTTTTCTTTTGTAACTATAGAATTACCAAAGTTTATAAAACTCTTCTTTAGAGATAACATCTCCGTCACATTCATCTATGGTTAATGTGCCTTCGCACAAACCACCAAATTCATCTTCTAAGTGGTCTTCATTATATTTAGTAACTTTTTCGTTTTTATAAACCGTAATTTGTTTTAAAACTTCGTCTGCATCATTGGTTTCAAAATACCAAGTTGAGGTTCCCCAATCTGCATATTCATCATCTCTTTCTTCGTCCCAAAATTGTGTAAAATATTTCATTATCTAAATTATTTTTTACTATTAAAATTCACAATACCGATTATACAAACTTGTTAACTCTTTCTCTGCTAGGTTTTATAAAACAGATTTAAATTGTTCTAAGAAACGTTTATCGTTTTCATAAAACATTCTAATATCAGGAATTTGGTATAACAACATGGCAATACGTTCTATTCCCATTCCAAAAGCATAACCAGAGTATTTAGTTGGATCTATGTTTGCATTTTTCAATACATTAGGGTCTACCATTCCGCATCCCATAATTTCTAACCAACCGGTACCTTTTGTAATTTTATAATCTGTTTCTGTTTCTAATCCCCAATAAATATCTACTTCTGCACTTGGCTCTGTAAACGGAAAATAAGAAGGACGTAAACGTATTTTAGATTTACCAAACATCTCTTTAGTAAAGTACAAAAGTGTTTGTTTTAAATCGGCAAAAGAAACATCTGTATCAATATACAAACCTTCTACTTGATGAAAAATACAATGTGCTCTTGCAGAAATATCTTCATTTCTAAAAACTCTACCTGGAGAAATTGTTCTTATCGGTGGTTTATTTTCTTCCATATATCGTACTTGTACAGAAGAAGTATGTGTACGTAGTAAAATATCTGGATCTTGTTCTATAAAAAACGTGTCTTGCATGTCTCTTGCCGGGTGATATTCTGGCAAGTTTAAAGCTGTAAAGTTGTGCCAGTCATCTTCTATTTCTGGACCTTCAGAAACGGTAAAACCAATTCTATTAAAAACATCAATAATTTGGTTTCTTACTAATGAAATTGGATGACGAGAACCCAAGTTAATAGGCTCTGAAGGGCGTGATAAATCTCCATAAAAAGATTTGTTACTCGTAACACTGTCTAAAGACTCGCTTAACTCGGCAACTTTTCCTTCTGCAGATTTTTTTAAATTATTTAATGCTTGTCCAAAATCTTTACGCAACTCTGCGTCTACATTTTTAAATTCAGCAAATAAATCCTTAAGTAAGCCTTTGCTACCTAGGTATTTAATTCTAAAAGTTTCAACTTCTTCTTTTGTGGTTGCGTTAAATGATTTTACATCACCAATCAGTTCTTTTACTTTATCTAACATTACATACTAAATTAGGTCGCGAATTTACACATTTTTATTTTTGTTGAATCTAATTTTTGGCTGAATACTTGTAATATATTAATGTTCTAAACTAGAAAATTAATATATTGTAAATTATATAAAACAGCATAATAATGAAAGAAAATATCTTATCTAATTTAAAAACATATGCATTTAAAGAGGTAACTTTTGATAAATTAATGCAAAATAGGATTAATAAGGTATTAATAGTTTGTTCTAACTACGATTTTTATATGCTTGAAGAAGATGGTAGAATTGAAGAACGAATTTTTAATGAATACACTTCTTTAAATTTAAGGCATCCACCAAATTTTATCCATGCAAATTCTGCAAGAAGAGCAATTAAAATGATGAAGACTCATCAAATAGAGATCGTTATTACTTGGTTAGATATTGGTAATTACAATGCTTTTGAAACATCAAAAAAAATTAAAGAAGCATACCCAAACGTTCCAATTGCAGCTTTAAGTCATCATTCTTCTCAATTAAGAAGTAAGCTACAAAAAGAAAATACAGATAGTATAGATTTTGTTTTTCATTGGAATGGTAATGCAGACATATTTTTGGCAATTATTAAATTAACCGAAGATAGAATGAATGCAGAAACGGATATTAATACTATTGGTGTTAAAGCCATTTTATTGGTAGAAGATTCACTAAAGTTTTATTCTAGATATATTCCGCTTATTTATAAAGTGATCCTTAAACAAACGCAAGGATTAATGTCTGAAGGATTAAACGAGCATAGAAAAATGCTGTTAATGCGAGGGAGGCCAAAAATTTTATTAGCCACTACTTTTGAAGAGGGAATTGATTTATTTGATACCTACAAAGAAAATTTACTAGGTGTAATATCTGATGTGAATTACTTTAAGGATGGTGTTAGAAACAAAGAAGCTGGTTTTTTATTATTAGATTATGTAAGAAAATATAAACGTTATTTTCCTTTTTTAATGCAATCATCTAATGAAAATAATGAGAGGAGAACGTTAGAACTAAAAGGTAAATTTTTATATAAACATTCAGAAACTTTAGGTGTTGATATTAAAAATTATATTATAAAATATTTTGCTTTTGGAGATTTCGAGTTTTGGGATCCTACCCAAATGAAAATTTTAGCAACAGCTAAAGATTTAGGTGAATTTCAAAAAGCCATAAAGAATGTTACTGAAGATTGTTTGATGTATCACGCAAAAAGAAGTGAGTTTTCTAAATGGTTAAAATCTAGAGCGCTGTTTCCTTTAGCAGATTTATTAAACGTTATAGAATATGATGAATTTGAAAATAATGGTCAAATAAGAGATTTCTTAATTAATTCTATCAAAGCATATTTAGTTTACAGATCTAGAGGTGTAATTGTAAAGTTTAATAAAGATAAATACGATGAGTTTGTTGGTTATGCAAGAATAGGTGAAGGTGCTTTAGGGGGCAAAGCGAGAGGTTTGGCTTTTATAGATTCCTTTTTAAAACGAAATAATTTATACAACAAATACAAAAATGTAAGTATTACCATACCAAGAACTGTTGTAATAAGTACAGAAGTTTTTGATCAGTTTATAGAAACCCATAAACTAATAAAATTTGCAGCAAAATGTACAGATGATGATAAAATATTACATGAATTTATTTCAAAAGATTTACCAGAATGGGCTTTAGAAGATATTAGAGCATTTTTAAAAACAACTACTTGTCCTATTGCAGTTCGATCATCTAGTATGTTAGAAGACTCAAATTATCAGCCTTTTGCAGGTGTTTTTGCAACGTACATGATTCCGAATTCTGAAATAAACAAAAAAGTTGAAATGGTTGCTAATGCAATTAAATCTGTTATAGCATCTGCTTTTTTTGAAAACAGTAAATTGTATTTAAAAGCAATATCTCATACTATAGAAGAAGATAAAATGGCTGTAATTTTACAAGAAGTTATAGGTAAGCCATATCAAGATGTATATTATCCAAATATTTCTGGAGTAGCACGTTCTATTAATTTTTATCCTATTGGAGATGAAAAAGCAAGTGAAGGAATTGCTAATATTGCTTTAGGTTTAGGAGAAATAATTGTGGGTGGCGGACAAACATTACGTTTTTCACCATCTTATCCAAAAAAAATATTACAACTATCTTCTCCCGGTTCTACACAAAGAGAAACGCAACAGTATTTTTATGGTTTAGATTTGAACCCTGATAGTTATAAGGTTTCAACTTGTGAAGCCATCAATAAAAAGAAAGTAACCATTAGAAAAGCCGAAAATCATGGATCTTTAAAGTTTGTAGCATCTACCTATGATTTACAAAATAATACTATTAGGCCAGGTGTAATGCAAGATGGTATTCGGGTAATTACATTCGATAATATTTTAAAATACAATACGTTTCCATTGCCAGAAATTTTGCAAGAACTCTTACGTGTTGGGCAACGAGAAATGAGAAACCCTATAGAAATAGAATTTGCAGTGAAACTAGATGTTCCTGCAGGTAAACCAAAAGAATTTAGTTTTTTGCAGATAAGGCCTATCATAGAAAGTATGGAAACCGTAAGTAAATTACCTGAAAATTTAGATATTTCTGAAACCATCATTTACTCAGAATCTGCTTTAGGAAATGGTAAATATGAAAACATTTGTGATGTAGTTTATGTAAAACCAGAAACGTTTAATTCGGCAAATACAAGAGATATTGCAAGTGCAGTAGAAGAAATTAATAAAAAATTTGTAGCACTAGACAAACCCTATATTTTGGTTGGTCCTGGGCGTTGGGGATCTAGCGATTCTTGGTTAGGTATTCCGGTACTTTGGTCTCAAATTTCTGCGGCAAAAATAATAGTAGAGTCCGGTTTAAATGATTTTAGAATAGACCCGAGTCAAGGAACTCATTTTTTTCAAAATTTAACCTCTTTTAAAGTGGGATATTTAACCATCAATCCGTTTATAAAAGATGGCTTTTTTGATGTAGATTATTTAAATGAACAAGAAGCAGATTTTGAAGATTCTTTTTTAAGGCATATTTCTTTTAAAAATGACCTTACTGTTATTATTGATGGAGAAAATAATAAAGCAGCTATTTTTAAAGAAGGTATCTCTTTGGAGAACAGTACTTCAAATATAGAAGAATCATTTGAAGAATTGCCTCCGGAAGGGTTTATGTAAAATGTATATTTTATAAAAAAATACTTCAAATAAATGAATTAATATTCAAATTCTTAGAAAAGAGATAAAATATTGTTAATTATCAAAAAACATGCTGAAAGTTTTATTTTAAAATCAATTTTAAAATGTATTTTTGAAGTATAAGTTATTGAATAAAAAATTACTAATTATACCATTATGAATGTAAAAGAAATTTTAACAAATTTGGAAACGAAACACCCTGGTGAAAAAGAATATTTACAGGCTGTTAAGGAGGTTTTAGAGTCTATTGAGACAATTTATAATGAAAATCCACAATACGAAGCGGCTAAAATTATTGAACGTTTAGTAGAGCCAGATAGAATTTTAACCTTTAGAATTTCTTGGATTGATGATGCAGGACAAGTTCAAGTAAATATTGGACATAGAGTGCAATTTAACAATGCAATAGGTCCTTATAAAGGAGGTATTCGCTTACACCCAAGTGTAAATTTAAGTATCTTAAAGTTTTTAGGTTTTGAGCAAATATTTAAAAATGCCTTAACAACACTACCAATGGGAGGTGGAAAAGGTGGTTCTGACTTTAATCCTAAAGGAAAATCGGATACCGAAATTATGCGTTTTTGCCAAGCATTTATGTTAGAATTATGGAGAATGATTGGACCAAGTACAGATGTACCAGCTGGAGATATTGGAACAGGTGGTAGAGAAATTGGGTTTATGTATGGCATGTATAAAAAATTACAACAAGAACATACAGGAGTTTTTACAGGAAAAGGTTTAAATTGGGGAGGAAGCTTAATAAGACCAGAAGCTACAGGTTTTGGTGGAGTTTACTTTACAAAAGAAATATTAGAAACTAAAAATGATAATTTTAAAGGTAAAACAGTAGCGCTTTCTGGTTTTGGAAACGTAACATGGGGTGTTGCTTTAAAAATTACAGAATTAGGCGGAAAAGTAGTTACAATTTCTGGTCCTGATGGATATATTTACGATGAAAAAGGATTAGATGATGATAAAATTAGTTACTTATTACAGTTAAGAGCATCTAATAACGATATTGTTTCTCCGTATGCAATTGAGTTTCCAGAAGCAAAATTTTATCCTAATGAAAAACCATGGGGTGTAAAATGTGATATTGCAATGCCTTGTGCTACTCAAAATGAATTAAATGGAGAAGATGCCTTAAAATTAGTTGCAAATGGTGTACAATATATTGCAGAAGTTTCCAATATGGGATGTACTCCAGAAGCTGTTCATACATTTCATGATGCTAAAATTTTATACGCACCTGGTAAGGCAGTAAATGCTGGTGGAGTTGGAGTTTCTGGTTTAGAAATGTCTCAAAACGCAATGAAATTAAATTGGACTAAAGAAGAAGTGGATGAAAAATTACATCAAATAATGCATTCAATTCATACAGCTTGTTTAATATATGGAACAGAAGAAGATGGCTATGTAAATTATGTAAAAGGAGCAAATATTGCTGGTTTTATTAAAGTAGCAGATTCTATGTTAGATTTAGGAGTTGTATAAAAACAAATAAATTAAAAGCTAAAACGCATCAATTTTTTTTGATGCGTTTTTTTTTGTTTCCTATAATAAGTTAAGGTGCTATTATGTATGTTTTTAATTAGATATAAATGCATTTCAATAAATAAAGGAAGTCAAATTTTTATATATTTTAAATTTGTTATGCTCTTCAATAAAAATAAAATTAATAGTGTAATAGAGTTTTATATAGTATAGAAAATAAGGTTAGTGAAATAGGTTTTTTTTAAGGTTGATAACTTATAATTTTAAAGGATTTGGGTAAAGAACTTTAGTGCTTTTTAAGTATAAAATATTCAAAATAACTTATATTTGCTTAGTTAAATGTTTATAAAAGTCAAAATAAAATGTCTACGAATACAGAGTCCAGAATAGAAGATTTCATGCAGTTGGTTGAACAAAGAAACAGGCATGAAACGGAATTTTTACAAGCAGTGAGAGAAGTAGCAGAAACCTTAATTCCTTTTATTGTTGAAAATAAAAAGTACTACGGAAAAAACCTTTTATTAAGAATGGTAGAGCCTGAAAGATTAATTTCTTTTAGAGTAACATGGACAGATGATAATGGAGAAATAAGGGTTAATAGAGGTTATAGAATACAAATGAATTCTGCTATTGGACCGTATAAAGGTGGTTTAAGATTTCACCCTTCTGTAAATGCTAGTATTTTAAAGTTTTTGGCTTTTGAACAAGTATTTAAAAATTCTTTAACAACATTGCCAATGGGTGGTGGTAAAGGAGGTTCTGATTTTGATCCAAAAGGAAAATCTGATCGTGAGATAATGAATTTTTGTCAAAATTTTATGAGTGAATTGCAAAAACATATTGGACAACATATAGATGTACCAGCAGGAGATATTGGAGTTGGCGCAAGAGAGATAGGCTACATGTTTGGAATGTATAAAAAATTGAGAACAGAATTTACAGGGGTTCTAACAGGAAAAGGAGTTGCTTATGGTGGTTCATTAATAAGACCAGAAGCTACAGGTTATGGAAACGTGTATTTTGCAGAAGCTATGCTGAAACTTAAAAACGAATCTTTTAAAGGAAAAAATGTAGTTATTTCTGGATCTGGTAATGTTGCACAATATGCAGCAGAAAAAGCGATTCAATTTGGAGCAAAAGTATTAACGCTTTCTGATTCTGGAGGTTATATTTATGATGAAGATGGTATAGATGCTGATAAATTAAACCACGTAATGTATATTAAAAATGAAAAACGTGGTAGAATTAGCGAATATTTAGAAGAATACCCAAAAGCAAAGTATTTTAAAGGAGAAAGACCTTGGTCTGTTAAATGTGATATTGCATTGCCATGTGCTACTCAAAATGAATTAAATGGAGAAGAAGCAAAAACATTAATAGACAACGGTTGTATATGTGTTTCTGAAGGTGCAAATATGCCTTCTACACCAGAGGCCGTTCATGAATACCAAAAAGCAAAAATATTATACGCCCCAGGAAAAGCTTCAAATGCTGGTGGTGTTGCTACTTCTGGTCTAGAAATGAGTCAAAACTCATTACGATTAAACTGGTCTAGAGAAGAAGTAGACGAAAGGTTAAAAGAAATTATGCAAAAAATACACGATTCTTGTGTAGAGCATGGTAAAAATGAAGATGGAACTGTAGATTATATCAAAGGGGCAAATATTGCTGGTTTTGTAAAAATTGCAGATGCTATGTTAGCGCAAGGGGTAGTGTAGAAAAACGCTTATAAGTTACTATATAAATGAAACGTGTCAATTCTTTGACACGTTTTTTTGTTTATTTGTCCATATAAAAACAATTTATGAGCTTTCTAATTTTTATTTTCTTAGGTTTTGGTGTTGCAGTTTTAGGTAGTATAACGCCTAGTTTTTTAAACTTAACAGTAGTTAAATTCAGTTTAAGAAATGGTAAAAAAGCAGCGTTCTATCTTATTGGTGGTTATGCTACCGTTTTATTTTTTCAAGCGAATATAGGTGCTTATTTATCGAGTATTTTAATGGAAAATTCAGAGTATATAACTTTATTACAAAAAATAGGTACAGGTATTCTTTTGCTGCTATCCATTAACTTTTTTAGACTGTATTTTACGTCAAAAGAAAAGAAAGTAAAAGAAGAAATACCTAAGTCGAAAGCTTATTTACACGGTATTGGAATGTCTCTTTTAAATACCATTGCAATTCCGTTTTACTTTACAACTATTTCTATTTTAATAGGGTTAGAATACTTTGAATATTCTTACTTAAATGGATTTTATTTTTCAATCGGTTCTACAATTGGTTCTTTTACACTATATTCATTGTATGCTATTGTTGCTAAAAATATTGAACACAAACTAACTTTTATTGCTTCTAAAATGGATTTTATTTTAGGTAGTTTAACAGGTGTAGTTGCGGTAGGAAATTTTGTTTTTCTACTTTACAAATAATTTATTTTGAATATCTTTTTACTCTTTTTCTTCGGTTTTATTTTCTCTTTCGTTGGTTCTATAACACCAAGTATGTTAAATATGACTGCGTTAAAAATTAGCTTAGAAAAAGGGAGATTAGCAGCTAACAAATATGCATGCGGAGTTTCTTTAATTATTATTCCTCAGGTGATAATTGCTGTTGTTTTAACCAAATACATTGCAGAAAACCCTACCATTTTAGAAACCTTAGAAAAAGTAGGAATCGTTGTTTTTATAACTTTATCTTATTATTTTTATAATGAATCTAAAAAAGAGAAAATAAAGATTGATGAGGTAAATATTAAAGAAATAAATCCTCTACTAACAGGTATATCACTATCTGCTTTAAACATGTTTGGCATTCCTTTTTTTAGCGGAACCATTATTACCTTAGATGTTTTTAAGTTGTTTAGTTTTGAGGCTGTTTCTGTATTATTTTTTACGTTAGGATCTGTATTAGGAACATTTTATATCCTATTTTTATATGGGAAATTTGCAAAAGTAATTCAACAAAAAACAGGGAAACTCACAAAAGACATCAACCTAATTTTATCAATTATAACAGGTTTAGTTGCTGTTTTTACATTTATAAAACTATTTATTTAAAGAGAAAATGAAAATTTTAAAAAATACAATCATTCAAGGCAAACATAGTAAACCAATTGTCGCAGATGTTTTTTACAAAGAGAATCATCAACCAAAAAAAATAGTTGTTTTTTGTCACGGTTACAAAGGTTTTAAAGATTGGGGCGCTTGGAATTTAATGGCTGAAGCTTTTGCAGAAGCAGGATTTTTTTTTATAAAATTCAACTTTTCTCATAATGGAGGGACCGCTGAAAACCCTATTGATTTTCCAGATTTAGAAGCTTTTGGGAATAATAATTATACCAAAGAATTAGACGATTTAGAGAGTGTAATCGATTGGATTTCATCCGAAGAAAAATTTAAAAACGAAGTTAAAATTAATGATATTTCAATAATAGGACATAGTAGAGGTGGTGGAATTGTATTGCTAAAAGCAAATGAAGACGCAAGAGTAAAAAAAGTAATTTCCTTAGCTGCTGTATGTGATTTTGGCTCTAGAAGTTCTACGATTGGTGATTTAGAGAACTGGAAGAAAACAGGTGTTAAATACGTTTTAAACGGACGAACAAAACAGAATATGCCACATTTCTATCAGTTTTATTTAAATTTTAAAGAAAATGAAGAGCGTTTAAATATTCGGAAAGCGGTAGGCAGTTTAAAAATACCACAGTTAATAATTCATGGAGATAAAGATACTTCTGTTTCTATTGATGAAGGTAAAAAAATACACTCTTGGAATACTGAAAGCCAATTTGAAGTTATTAAAAATGCAGATCATGTTTTTAATGTTTCTCATCCTTGGAAAAAGGAAAACATGTCTAAGGAATTAGAAGAGGTTACAGTAATTTGCGTAGCTTTTTTAAAAAAATAAATCTACAAAGTATTTCCTTGTAGATTTATTTTTGGCACTCGTTTTAGATTTGAAACTCTTTAGCAGAAAAGTAAAGGTCTATTGGAGAAGCTCCTACATTATCTACCGTTTTTGCTACCGTTTTATCTGCATTATAAATTACTAAAGCACTATTATTTGGATCCATAAAATCCTTTAAACCGATAACGTAAACTTGTTTCGTATTTGGGTGTTGTTTTACAACTGTGTTAAATGCAATTCCGTCGTTACTTGGTGTTGCAAATTCTTCAATAACTTTGGTTTCTGTATTAAAAGTATAAATTTTTCCAGATGCAGATTCAGACCAAAAAGCATTTACACTTTCTGAGTTCATTGTTAAAATACTGTTTGTGTATAAATTAATAACACCATCTGTAACAGTTACTGTTTCATTAATAGAATAGTCTGCATTTAGTTTTGTAAACGTGGCAGCTGTGGCTCTCTTTTCTTTTGCGACCCAAATAGTTCCGTTTTTATCTTTTAAAAGTCCAGAAATACTATCATCAAAAGTTATTACAGAAGTAAATTCTTTAGTAGTCATATTCATTACAACTAATTCCTTTCCATCTGCAATTAACACATTTTCAGCATCTACAATTAGTGCAGCATTGTTAAAAAGAATTTCATTAGAAACCTCACTTATAGCATCACCAATACCAGTAGTGGTGTTTACGTGGCAAAGATTGTAATTTCTACTTCTTCCACTTCCAGAGGTATTAATTACCAAACCATCCGTGTTAGAATACATTTGTAAATAAGATGGAGAAGATACGTTAGAAGAAGTTATTGACTCTTCTACACTTAATGTTTTTAGGTTAACTTTAGAAATATATGATGGTCCGTTTTGACTTACAATATAGAGTTGGTTATTATAGCTAGAAAAAGAGGTGCTTTCTGCATTTTCAGATACAGTAACATTTGGTGTTGCAATTTGATTTTCGTCTAGAAATGTAAGTGCTGTTTTATCACTTTCTAGAGATAAGATAAAGGCATTGTTATAAGTTATTGGAGCTTCAGGAATTACATCTTTTTTAGTACAAGATACAGCAAATAATAAGCCAATTAAGGCTAATCTGGTTAGACAACTTTTCATTATGATTGATTTTAAAATTTTAAATAACAAAATAGGCAAGTTCTTACCCTTATTAAAAAGCGGAAAAACCATGCATATGACACGTATTTCTTTTTAACTTTTCTCCCGAAAGTTACAAAAGACGAATATAATTTTTGGCAGGTCTCCTGGCTTGCATTTTGTTAAAACCTTCCCGTCTTTTATAAAGACAGTGGTGTAAGAAATAACGATAATCTAAATAGACAATGCTTACAGTTGCGGGAACAGCTCAGGCTTAAAAAAACTACCTGATTCCCTTTTAATTTTAATTCAATTTATTGAATATAAAACCAAAAATTTATGATGTAAAAGTATTTCCTTTTTTCATTATAAAAAACTAATTTCAAATATAATCTAGTGTATTTTTATGTTTTAGGAATTGCAATTTCCTTTTATAAGATAGCGAGATTTCTCAATCGCCAAAGAGCTTATTTTGAAGTGATAAAACTTAATGCAATAAAAACATACAACGTATCACTGCTAAGTATTTAGAAGCCTCATAGTAGTGATAAAACAAAACTAAACACCCAATTTGTCATTTCGACGAAAGGAGAAATCTCATAACAGTGATGCTATAACAAAAAGCAACTTTATGTGATTTCTCTCTCCGTTCGAAATGACAAAATTGAACGTAAAAAAACATACAACTTGTCACTTCGAAGTGTTGAGAAGGCTCATAGTAGTGATAACATAAACCGGAATACTGCTATTGTAAACCGTTAACTAAAACCAGAAACTACTTCTCACTTTCCAATTCCAAAACCTTCTGAATCATTTTATCATCCTGGTGCATAATTCTATAAAAGCCAACATCTCCAAAAAGTGTGTTTGCAATAGAAGCTTTTAGGTATTTTTCTAGACTTTTTTTGGTTGTTAAAGAAGGTTTATAAGCTTCTTTAATATCAGATAGATAACTATTAAAAACAGTTCCTTCTTTATCAAAATCAGTAATAAAAGTATCTATTGTCCATTTTTGTAGCTTTTTTCTATTGTTATCAACGTAATCAAAAGCAAAATCATTAATCGTATTAAAGTAGTAACCATTCATGTAAGAAGTAGTGTCTATTGGTACAAAAACATCCGGAATAATTCCACCGCCACCATAAACAATCTTTCCTTTAGGAGTTTTATATTTAAGAGAATCTACCACTTTTATGCTATCTTTATTAAACAATTCACCATTAGAAACCCTCTTCTGGTAATCTGTATAATAATTCTTATTTCCTTTGTGGTCATAAGGTTTTTGAATAGATCTACCCGTTGGCGTATAATAACGAGCCGTTGTTAAACGCACAGCAGAACCATCGCCTAAATCCATTTCTATTTGTACCAAACCTTTACCAAAAGAACGCCTTCCAATTATGGTTCCTTTATCATTATCTTGTAAAGCACCAGCTAAAATTTCTGAGGCAGAAGCAGAGTTTTCATCAATCAAAACATACAAACCACCTTTTTCGAAATCTCCTTTAGCAGTTGCAAAAGATTCATCAATTTCGTTTTTATTGTTTTTAGTAAAAACAATAAGTTTATCATCTTCTAAAAATTCATCAATAATACTATTTGCAATGTCTATAAAACCACCACCATTGCCTCTAATATCAAGAATTAAATCAGTCATTCCATCATCAATTAAGGTGTTTAACGCAGATTTAAATTCACTGTAAGTATTTCTTGCAAAACGATCTAATTTAATATAACCAACAGAATCGTTCACCATATATGCTAAATCAACACTTTTAATATTTACATTACCACGAGTCACGGAAACGGTAAAAGTAGAGTCTATACTTTTTCTATAAATTTTAAGTGCAACTTTAGTATCTGGTTTCCCTTTTAAATAACCAGGCACTTTATCTGTGTACATTTTTTTACCATACAAAGTATCTTTATTAGCCATTAAAATTCGGTCTCCTGCCTTAATTCCTGCTTTTATACTTGGTCCACCTTTTATAGGTTGAATAACGGTAATAGAATCTTCAATCATTCTAAACTGAACGCCAATTCCAACAAAATTACCTTGCATGTTTTCTGTAACCGCTTGCAGATTTTCTTTAGGAATATAAACAGAATGCGGATCTAGTTTACCCAACATTTGCGTAATAGCTCCGTCTAAAAGACTTTCTGTATTTACAGTATCTACGTAGTCTTTTTCAATAAAATTAATAAGTTTCCTTATTTTTAGTTCTTGAGATGAGTTTTTATTTAAAGACAACATATTGGTAGCACTTCCGTTAAGTGAAAGTCCAATAAGTAAACCAAAAATAACTGCTAAAGATAAATATATAGGGAGGTTGTTTCTATTCTTCATAAGGTAAATGCATAATTTCTACGCCTGCTTTTTCTAGAAAATTGATACCAGAAGTATCCTTGTATGATTCTGCATACACAACACGTTTTATTCCTGCTTGGTGAATTAATTTGCTACACTGAGTGCATGGAGATAACGTAATATATAAGGTTGCACCCTCTGCAGATTGGGTAGAAGACGCCACTTTTAAGATGGCATTTGCCTCTGCGTGTAAAACTTCCCATTTTGTAACTCCATTACAATCTTCGCAAGAATTATCAAAACCAGTTGGTGTTCCGTTAAAGCCATCAGAAATAATCATTCTTCCTTTTACAATTAACGCACCTACTTGTTTACGTTTGCAATGAGAGAGTTTCCCCCATTCGCGAGCCATTTTTAAATAAGCCCTATCGTATTTTAATTGTTTCTTTTCAGTCATACAGAACGAAAGTAAAAAGATTTAGATAAATATGACGTTAATAATTAGACAAAATTTATTTTAAGCTGTTATGAATAATTTTTTGGGCGTTACCTTACAGGTCGGGCTTTCCGCTACAATCTTTTTATTCATCCTTCATAAAAAGGATTTTCACTGCAATCCCTAACGCAGCTTACTTATTATCAACAGTAAAAAATCGAAAATTTTGTTGGTTACCAAAAAACTCTATCTAGCATCATTTGTATAGAGAAACCAATTACAATAGACGAGCAAACTAAAATCCAATCTCTTCTACTAACTCTAAAAAAGTTTTGAAGTAATGTACCAACAATTAAAATACCTAAAACAATAATAATCTGAGCAGCTTCTATACCTAATGCAAATTCTAATAGCGGAAACAATTTATTTTCTTCTTTACCAACCATCATTTTAAAATAGTTAGAAAACCCTAAACCGTGAATTAAACCAAAAAACAAAGCAAATATTAAGTTGATGTTTTGTTTACCAGAAGCAGTGTTTTTAGCAGTAAAAACATTAATAGCTCCAGTTATAAAAATGGTTACCGGAATTAAATATTCAATAATATCTATTCTAATTTTTAGAATTCCGTAGGCAGATAATGCCAAAGTAACAGAATGACCAATTGTAAATAAGGTTACTAACCATAAAACTTTTCTCCATTGTTTAAAGCTAAATACAACAGCTAGTACAATCAAAAATAAAATATGATCGTAAGCAGATAAATCTAACACATGGTTTAAACCCATTTTAAAATACAGTAAAAAATCGTCCATTAATAAAAATAATTAAGTGTGAATGGTAAAGATATTAAAAACAGTAATTGGATAAAAGCTTAAATACACTATTAACAATTCTAATTACTAAATTTTAAATAAAATCAAATTTATAAGTATTCATTCCTTTAAATTGATAATAATTTGATAAATACGTAAAGTTTATTACTTTAAATAAGTATTAATACGTAATAACACTTAGTTTTGTATTTCAAATACGTAATTATGAAAACAGTTATAGTTGTCGGAAACGGAATGGTTGGTTATAAATTTTGTGAAAAATTTGCAGCAACTCCAGAAAGTAAAGATTTTAAAATTATTGTTTTTGGTGAAGAACCAAGACCTGCTTACGATAGAGTTCATTTAAGTGAGTTTTTCGAAAACCAAGATGCAAAAGCCTTAGAAATGGCACCTGCAGAATGGTATAAAGAAAATAATATCGATTTAATTGTTGATGAAAGAGTTTCGGAAATTAATAGAAAGTCTAAACTAATTACTACGGCAAACGATAGAGAGTTTTCTTACGATTATTTAGTGTTGGCTACGGGTTCTTCTGCTTTTGTTCCGCCAATTAAAGGTGTAGAAAAAGAAGGGGTTTTTGTATACAGAACTATAGAGGATTTAGAAGGAATGTTGGCGTATGCTGCAAAACTGAAAAAGAAAAACCCAAATGCAAGAGCTGCCGTTTTAGGTGGAGGTTTATTAGGTTTAGAAGCAGGTAAGGCAGTTATGGATATGGGGTTAGAGCCTCATATTGTAGAGTTTGCCTCTAAATTAATGCCAAGACAATTAGATTCTAGAAGTAGTAACGTATTGCAATTAAAATTAGAATCTATAGGATTAAACATTCATTTGAACAAAGCAACCAATCAAATTTTAGGTGATACATGTATTACCGGAATGGAGTTTGGCGAAGACGATGTTTTAGATGTAGAAATGTTAGTGGTTTCTGCCGGAATTAGACCAAGAGATGAGTTAGGTAAAGTATCTGGTTTAGAAATGGGTGTTCGTGGGGGAATTGTAGTGGACAATAAAATGCAAACTTCCGATCCAAGTATTTTTGCTATCGGAGAAGTTGCCTTGTACAATCAAATGATTTTTGGTTTGGTGGCTCCTGGTTATGATATGGCGGGTGTTGCCGTAAATCAAATTATTGGAAATGTAGAAGAATTAATGCCTGCAGAAATTGATATGTCTACCAAATTAAAATTAATTGGTGTAGATGTAGCAAGTTTCGGAGAGCCTTTTATGCCAGCATCAAAAGGACATTCAGTTATTTTCGAAAATAAAACACAACATTTATATAAAAGAATTAACGTAAGTCTTGATGGTAAATCATTATTAGGAGGAATCTTAGTAGGCGATGCATCAGACTATAATATGTTGCATCAAGTATATTTAAACGGAATGCCAATTCCAGAAGATGCAGCACAATTAATATTACCTGCTACAGAAGGCGGCGCTTTTGGTAGCGCTTTAGATTTACCAGACGAAGCGCAAATTTGTTCTTGTGAAAACGTAACGAAAGGTCAGATTTGTGGAGCCATAAAAGATGGTTCTTGTGAGGATTTAGCTGGCGTTATTTCATCAACAAAAGCAAGTACAAGTTGTGGTGGTTGTAAGCCAATGGTTACAGATTTGGTTAACGAAACTTTAAAATCGTTAGGTAAAACGGTTAAAAATGTAATTTGTGAACACTTTGAATATAGTCGTCAAGAATTATACGGAATTATAAAAGCTAAAAAACTGACTTCTTTTAACGAGGTTTTAGATACTTGTGGTTCTGGTCATGGTTGTGAAACTTGTAAGCCTTTGGTTTCTTCAATTTTTGCAAGTTTATATAATGACACTCCAAATAAGGAAGACGTTACCCAAGATACAAACGATAAATTTTTAGCGAATATTCAACGTAACGGAACGTATTCTGTAGTGCCTAGAATTGCAGGTGGAGAAGTAACGCCACAAGACTTAATTGTTTTAGGACAAATAGGATCGAAATATAATTTATACACAAAAATTACCGGTGGAGCGCGTATCGATTTCTTTGGTGCAGAATTAAATGATTTACCTGCCATTTGGAAAGAGTTAATTGCTGCTGGTTTTGAAAGTGGACATGCATACGGAAAATCGTTAAGAACTGTAAAAAGTTGTGTAGGTTCTACATGGTGTCGTTATGGATTAGCAGAAAGTATTTCTTTTGCCATAGAATTAGAAAATAGGTATAAAGGGTTGCGTTCTCCTCATAAAATTAAAGGTGGCGTTTCTGGTTGTATTCGTGAATGTGCAGAAGCTAGAGGTAAAGATTTTGGAATTATAGCTGTAGAAGGTGGTTGGAATTTGTATGTTGGCGGAAATGGTGGGGCAACTCCAAGACACGCGCAGTTATTAGCAGAAAAAATAGACAATGAAACAGTTGTAAAATATCTAGATCGTTACTTAATTTATTACATACAAACTGCTGCTCCGCTAATGAGAACTGCTGCTTGGTTAGATAAATTAGAAGGCGGAATTGAGCAATTGAAAAAAGTGGTTATCGATGATAGTTTAAATATTGTGGGTGATTTAGAAAAAGAAATGCAATTCTTAGTAGATGCTTACGAATGTGAGTGGAAACAAGCTATCGAAAACGAAGAAACTAAAAAACGTTTTAATCATTTTGTAAATTCAGATGATAGAGATGATAACTTAGTGTTTGTGCCTTTACGTGATCAGAAAATGCCTGAACTTTGGAAAAATTAATTTTACCAGTATAAATCATAACGTAAGGTTTTGTCATTTCTAAGTAAGGAGAAATCACGTAAAGGTGCTCAACATTATGTGTTCACTGTAATGCGACTTCTCTTAAAATCGAAGTGACAGAGCGTTTTAAAATAACATTTTAAATCTCAATTATTTTCAATAAGACTACTTAGTTGATCAGAAATAACAAATATAATTATGGATACATTACTTTTAAAATACAAAACAGTAAAAGAAGCAGATGTAAAAGTTTGGTTTAAAGCAGCTCCTATTAGTGCATTTCCAAAAGATGGTGGAGCATGTGTAAAATACAAAGATTTACAAATTGCAGTTTTCAATTTTTCTAGGTTAGATAAATGGTATGCTTGCCAGAATTTATCACCAGAAAAACAAGAAAACGTATTGTCTAGAGGTATGTTGGGCGATCATAAAGGGATTCCTAAAATTGCATGTCCGTTGCATAAAAAAACTTTTTCGTTAGAAACGGGAGAAAACTTAAATGCAGATTTAGCACCTATCGCTGTATATCCTATTAAGATTGAAGCAGAAAATGTGTATATTGGCTTTTCAGAATAAACAAAAAAGATGAAGCCAACAAGATTTGAAACTGCCATTGCATTAATAGATAAAAAAAACGCTGAAGATCCAAATAACTACCAAGTTTCTGGATTAGAGTATCCTAAAGAATTATTATATTCTCAAAGGATGACAAGAAAGTTACTTCAGTTTGATCCTAATGCATCAAAGGCACTTCAAATTTCGGCAAGAGCACAACATATTTGTCGTTGGAAAATTGGTAGAAAAGAATATCCGATGGATAGAGTTGGGTATTTAAAATGGCGTGAAGAATTAAAAAAGATGCACGCAAATACTACTGGAGAAATCTTAGAACAAGTTGGTTTTGATGAACAGTTTGTAGACAGGGTTCAGAAGATTATCTTAAAAAAACTAATCAAGAAAAACGAAGAAGCTCAAACCTTAGAAGATGTTATTTGTCTGGTTTTTCTAGATTATTATTTTGATGAATTTGCAGCAAAACATACCGATGAAAAAATTATCGATATTTTAAAGAAAACGTGGGTGAAAATGTCTGATAATGGACATGCAGCAGCGTTAAAAATTCCATTTTCAGAAAAAAGTTTGGCATTGGTAAAACAAGCTATCTCATAAATAAAATGTAATTTAACATGACTAAAAACGGCAATTCATTAGACCAAAGAACGTTTGATAAATTGAGCCGTTTATACGTTATCGCATTAAGCACCATTGCACTTTCTGTTATTATTAGTCAAGTTTTAGTTCATAATCACTTAGAAAGTCAAAAAAGTGACTCTACCGTAATTAATGTGGCTGGTAGACAACGAATGTTGAGTCAAAAATTAACCAAAGAAATTGTTTCTCTTTCTGATTATTCTGATAAAAAAAATAGACTTCTACTTAAGAACAAAATTTCAGAAACCCTTTATCTGTGGCAGTTATCTCATCATGCGCTTCAAAAAGGAAATGATAGTTTAGGGCTTCCTGAACATAATAGCGATAAAATTAAGAGTGAATTTAAAGCAATAAATCCTGTTTTTAATACTATTGAAAAATCAGCTAAATCAATTGTAAAAAAAATATCACAAAATCCTACCATTTCTATTGATGAGTTAGCATCAGAAGTTAAAAAAGTAATCCATAATGAAGGTTCTTTTTTATTGATGATGGATGAAATTGTAAATCAATACAATGTAGAAGCAGATAAAAAAATAGCTTGGTTAAAAAAATTGGAATTCCTATTAATGACTTTTACGTTAATAATACTTTTAGGTGAATTTTTATTTATTTTTTGGCCAACAGCAAAATCGGTAAAAGCAACACTTTCAGAGTTATTATCCGCAGAAAAAAGAGCTAAAAAAATGGCCTTTGATGCCGACGAGCTAAGTCTTTCTAAAGAAAAATCTATAAAAGAATTACGTGCGTTTAGCCATGCAATAGATGAAACGTTGTTATTTGCAAGGGTTTCGCCAAGCGGAAACTTAATTCATATAGGAAATAAATTTTCTCGTTTGTTTAGATTATCAAACTTAAAGAATGAAGTGTTGTTTTGGAATGTTTTATCTAATAATGAAAATGAACAATTAGTAATTGAAAATTTAATTAATAAATATAAAAAAATAGGTTGGCAAGGAGAGGTAAAAGCAACCATAAAAGGAGGTGTTGATATTTGGTTAGAGATGTCTTTGGTGCCTTATAGACCTACTGAGGATAGATCTGAATTGTTAGTAATTGCTTCTGAAATTACAGATAGAAAAGCGGCTCAAATAGAAGTAGAAAGACTTACAGAAGAAAGTTTTGAAGAGAAAATGAGTCAGCAAAAGATAATCTCTAGTAAGATTATTGAAAATCAAGAAAAAGAACAAAACAGAATCGCCAAAGACGTGCATGACGGAATTGGGCAAATGTTAACAGGGTTAAAGTACAATTTAGAGAGCATCAATATGAATGATATTGAGAAAACAACTTTAAAAATAGAGCACTTAAAAGAATTAACCACCAATATTATAAAAGGAGTTAGAACTGCTACTTTTAATTTAACCCCGCCAGAATTATCAGACCACGGAATTGTGCCTGCAATTACCAAGTTAACACATGAATTAGGTAGATTGACGGGAAAAGAAATTATATTTTTTAATAAAACAGATTTTAATGAGCGTTTAGATTCTTTAATAGAAATTAATATTTACAGAATTGTACAAGAAGCAATTAATAATGCTATTAAATACGCAGATTCTTCACATATTTTAGTGTCACTTTCTCACAGTGAAAATATCTTAAGTATAAATATTGATGATGACGGAAAAGGTTTTGAACCTTCTAAAGTAAAAAAAGTTAAAAACGGAGATGGTGGCATGGGAATGACTTTTATGAAAGAACGTATTAAATACATTAATGGTCGTTTATTTTTAAATTCTGAACTAGGTAAAGGAACAAGAGTTACGTTAAATATTCCTATTTAAAAGACTAAACACAAAACTTAATAAAACACAATCTTGTCATTTCGACTTTAGGAGAAATCACATAACAGTGATCACACAAGGTCTAACAAACCTTATGTGATTTCTCACTGCGTTCGAAATGACAAAGAGTATAAATAATAAAACAGGCTACTATATAAATACGTAGTTTTACTTAAAAACCTTATTTTTGTACGTATAAAATAGTTACAATTATGATAAATGTAGTTTTAGCAGACGACCACGTTTTGGTAAGAGATGGAATAAAAGCACTTTTAGAAGATCAGACAGGAATTACGGTTATTGATGAAGCATCTAACGGAAAAGAGGCTTTAGAGGTAATTGCTAAAAACAAACCTCATGTTCTTATTGTAGATATTAGAATGCCAGAAATGAACGGAATTGAAGTGGTAGCAGAAATTACCAAAGAGAAAATAGATGTAAAAACCTTAGTGCTTTCTATGCACGATTCTGAAGAGTATGTTTTAAAATCTATACAAGCAGGTGCAGATGGTTATTTGTTAAAAGGAGCTAGTAAAGAAGAATTTTTAAAAGCGGTTAATAATGTAGCTGGTGGAGATAAGTATTTTACCGGTGATGTTTCTACCATTATCATGAATAATTTTGTAAACGGAAAAACCAGTAAAGTTATTGAAGAGCAAAAAGAAGTAAAAGTTGCTCCTTTTAAACTGACTAAAAGAGAAAGGCAAATACTTACTTTAGTTTTAGAACTAAAGAATAATAAAGATATTGCAGAAGAATTATCTATTAGCAAGCGTACTGCAGAAGTACATCGTTTTAATTTAATGAAGAAGTTAGAGGCTAAAAACTTGCAAGAATTAACAAATAAAGCCAAAGAATATCAGTTGATATAGGTTTTTTGATTGTAGATGTCTCTGTGTAATAACTCACAGCAAAGTTCTATCGCCAAGGGCGCAAAGAAAAAAACTCAGTGCATCTCTATGTGGTAATTAATGCTTACTTTTTTGTTTGATTTTTCTTTAACTTATCAATTACAAAAACACTGTATATCATAATTAACAAGCCAAGAATCATGGCACTATATTGTAAAGTTTTATAATCAGCTAAAAATGTCATTCCGAGTGTTGAAAGTGCCATTCCAACCACAAATAGATTTATTCCTTTATTATTTTTCATTTTTGTTCCGTTTATTTTCAATTGATTAGTAGTATAATTGAACTATTTGTTACACTTTATCTTTTAATTTTAAATTGAATAGAACAATTTGTTGGACTACACCTTTTTCATAACAATTATTTTTCAACTCCAATTTTATCATATTCTTAAATTCAATACTACGTAATTATTAATCTAGTAATAATTATGAAATACGTATTTTTTAGCATAATAATTAAGTATTTATACTTAGTTTTGTGTATCTAAAAATATGTATTATGATAAATCTAGCGCAAGAAAAATCTACAAAATTAAGTTTATTCGATTTTAAGAATGTTTCCACTCGTACCTTTTGGATAACATCAATATCATTCTTTTTATGCTTTTTTGCATGGTTTGGTATTGTACCTTTTATGCCAGATGTTGTAAAAGATTTAGGCTTAACTCCAGATCAAAAATGGAACTCAATTATTTTAGCCGTTTCAGGAACCGTCTTTGCACGTTTACTAATTGGTAAATTATGTGATAAATACGGACCAAGATTATGTTATACTTGGTTGTTAATGTTAGGTGCAATTCCTGTTATTTTATGTGGATTGGTACAAACACCAACTCAATTTTTAGTTTGTAGATTGTTTATTGGTTTTATTGGAGCTTCCTTTGTAATTACACAAGTACATACTTCTTTAATGTTTGCACCAAATATTGTAGGTACTGCAAATGCAACTTCTGCAGGTTGGGGTAACTTAGGTGGTGGCGCAAATAGATTAGGTATGCCTTTAATTGCAGCGGCAGTTGTTGCTTTTGGTGTTGCAGACGGAGAAGCTTGGAGATATTCTATGGTAATTGCTGGTATTGTTTGTTTTGCAATGGGAATTGTATATTACTTATTTACAACAGATACTCCTAAAGGAAACTTTAGCGAATTAAAAGAAGCTGGCGAAATGATTGTTACTAAAAAAGATCAAATAGGATTTTTAGAAGTATTAAAAGATTATAGAGTTTGGATTCTTTTTGTAGTATATGCTGCAAGTTTCGGAATTGAATTAACAGTATACGGAACTATGGATGATTATCTTCAGAATACGTTTCAATTACAAAGAGTAACTGCAGGTAACATTGTATTGTCATTTGCATTGATGAATATTTTTGCAAGAACTTTAGGTGGTTTCTTTGGAGATAAATTTGGGAAATTAAAAGGATTGAGAGGTCGTGTTTTATTCTTGTCTTTCATTTTAACCTTACAAGGAGTAATATTGATATTTTTCTCTGGAGCTACAAGTTTGGTTTTAGGAGTTGTTTTGTTGATTCTATTTAGTTTAAGTGTTCAAATGGCAGAAGGAGCAACGTTTTCTGTAGTGCCATTCATTAATAAAAAAGCCATTGGTTCTGTTTCTGGAATTGTTGGAGCAGGAGGTAATGTAGGAGCATTTTTAGCGGCAATGTTATTAAAGTCTAAATCTTCACTAGCAGAAAAAGCAGCAATTGTTTCTAATGAAGGTTTAAGTGATGAGGTTGTTAAAGCAGCACAATCTGCCGCTTCTTCGAGTGCAGTTGCAAGTGGATATTTATTAATAGGTTTTGTAGTTGTAGTTACAGGTATTATTGCTTTAACTATTAAATTTTCTACAGAAGAAGAGGAAGAAGAGTCGACAGAAAATAGCGTTGAGTTAACACCAGAGTTGATACCAATTAACGTAAAAGGATAAAAAGATAATTGTCCCCCAACCTTTTATTATCTATTAAAAAGAATAACAAAATTGATTATTAATGGTTGTTTTTTATTGATTTATAAATTCAACTCATCTTTTTTAAGTGTATTAAGAATAATAAAATCTAACTTTGGTTAGTAAATAATTAATATCGTATTTTGTATAAAATCTTGGTCTAAATGATTAAAAATGAAATTAAAACAACGTGTTCTTATTGTGGAGTAGGTTGTGGAATTATCGTAAAAAAAGACATTAACAACAAGGTTTTTGTTGAAGGAGATAAAGACCACCCTGTTAATAAAGGAATGTTATGTTCTAAAGGGATGAATTTGCATTATGTTGCTAATGATACTTCAGACAGAATTTTATATCCAGAAATGCGTTGGAGTCGTTCGCATCCGCGTGAGCGTGTTTCTTGGGATACGGCTTTAGATAGAGCTGCCAACGTTTTTAAATCAATCATAAAAAAACATGGTCCAGATTCTGTAGCATTTTACGTTTCCGGACAAAGTTTAACAGAAGAATATTACATTGCTAATAAACTTACAAAAGGGTTTTTAGGAACTAATAATATAGATACCAACTCGCGTTTATGCATGAGTTCTGCAGTGGTTGGTTATAAAAAAACATTCGGAGAAGATAGTGTGCCAATTTCGTATGATGATATTGAATTAGCAGATACTTTTTTAATAACAGGTGCAAACCCTGCTTGGTGTCATCCAATTTTGTTTAGACGAATTGAAAAACGTAAAGAAGAAAATCCGAAGGTAAAAGTGATTGTAATTGATCCACGTAAAACAGATTCTGCAAAATTTGCAGATTTGCATTTGCAATTAACACCAGGTACAGATGTTGTTTTATACAATGCTATTGGTAGGTGTTTGTACAAAAGTGGTTTAATTGATGAAGATTTTATTAAAAATCATACGCAAGGTTTTGATGGTTACAAAGAAATAATCTTTGGAACCACTTTAAAACAAGCGTCTAAAATTTGTGGAGTTCCTGCTAAGGAAATTCAAAAAGCTGCAGAAATGATTGGTCTTGCCAAAGGCTTTATCAGTATGTGGGCAATGGGTTTAAACCAAAGTGTAATTGGTACAGACAAAAACACATCACTTTTAAACTTATCTTTAATTACTGGTCAAGTTGGTAAACCTGGTTCAGGTCCATTTTCATTAACAGGTCAGCCAAATGCAATGGGCGGACGAGAAGTTGGCGGAATGGCAAACTTGTTAGCGGTTCATAAAGATTTAGGAAACGAAGAACACAGAAGAGAAGTTGCACAATTTTGGGGAGTCGATAAAATATCGCCAAAACCAGGATTAACAGCAACAGAAATGTTTGATGCTTTAGAGAGCGGAAAGTTAAAAGCAGTTTGGATTGCTTGTACAAATCCGTTAGTAAGTATGCCAAATTCGCACAGAATAGAAAAAGCGATGGCAAATTCTAAGTTTGTGGTAGTACAAGAAATTTCTCATAAATCAGATACTTTACAGTTTGCAGATTTGGTTTTACCAGCTGCAGCGTGGTTAGAAAAAGAAGGTACCATGACAAATTCTGAAAGAAGAATTTCTTATTTACCAAAAGAAATTGAAGCGCCAGGAGAAGCAAGACCAGATGTAGAAATTTTCTGTGATTTTGCACAAAGAATGGGTTTTAGAGGTTTTAATTTTAACAGTGCAGAAGAAATTTATGATGAATATGCTTCTATGACCAAAGGAACAAATATTGATGTTTCTTTCTTAAATTATGATCGATTAAAAAACGAAGGTACTTTTCAGTGGCCCGTAAATGAATATAGAAGTAAAGGAACACCGCGTCTTTTTGAAGATAAAAAGTTTTATACACCTTCTCAAAAAGCAATTTTTAATGTTCCATCAACCATAGAAAATACATCTGTAAAAACGAATGACGAGTTTCCGTTAATTTTAACCACAGGTCGTGTTAGAGATCAGTGGCATACCATGACCAAAACGGGGAAAGTAGCAAGATTAAAAACACATTATGCGAAACCTGTTTTAGAAATAAACCCTGTTGATGCATATTTAAATAAAATAAAAGACGGAGATATTACAGAGATTAAAAGTGGAAACGGAGTTGTAAGGGTACGTGCAAAAATTACCGACGAAATTAAAGAAGGCGTTGTTTTCTTGCCAATGCACTGGGGTAAAGTGTTGCAAAGTAATTTAAATAGAGCCAATAATTTAACCAACACACATGTAGATCCGGTTTCTAAAGAACCCGATTTTAAATTTACATCGGTTTCTGTATCAAAATATAAAAAACCGAAAGATAAAATTATCATTGCAGGTGCAGGAGCTGCCGCTTTTCGTTTTTTACAAAACTATAGAGATAATAATGAGGTTGATGAGATTCATGTTTTTTCTATGGAAAAGAACTTGTTTTACAACCGTGTTTTATTGCCAGAATATATTACAGAAGAACTTTCTTGGGAGCAATTATTGAAAATAAAAAATGCTGAATTAAAGGGATTGAATATTAAAATTCACCCAGAAACAATAATAGAAAAGATTGATAAGGATGCTAAAGTTGTTACAGATTCTAACGGAGAAACGCATTCGTTTGATAAATTAATTTTAGCAACAGGAAGTAGGCCTTTTATACCTAAAGATGTACAAATAGATTTACCGGGTCGTTTTACCATGCGTAATAAAAGTGATGCAGATCGCTTTAAAAATTATTTAGATGCTACAGGTTTGCCGCCAGAAGAACAACATGTTGTAATTGTTGGTGGAGGTTTGTTAGGTTTAGAGTTGGCTGCAGCGATGAAGCACAAGAATGTAAAAATCACTATTATTCAGCGTGCATCTCGATTAATGGAACGTCAATTAGATAAAATTTCTAGTAAATTATTATCAATAAACGTACAAGAAAGAGGGATTCAAATTTATTTTGATAATGAAGTAAGTACTGTTTTTGATGATGAAGATACTGGTGAATTAACCATCAACCTAAAAAGTGGAAAATACATTAATGCCAATGCAATTGTTTATGCAATTGGTACAAGACCAAATATAGAAATTGCTAAAAATAATGGTATTATTTGCGGTAGAGGAGTAAAAGTGAATCAACATTTACAATCTTCTCATCCAGATATTTTTGCCATCGGAGAAATTGCAGAATTTAAAAACAAGTTATTTGGTATTACCTCTGCAGCAGAAGAACAAGCAGGTATTTTAGCCAACTTTATTGCAGGTGATATTAGTGAGGCTTACAATGGTTCTGTATTAATGAATATTCTAAAATTTAGCGATTTAAATTTGTGTAGTATTGGAGAAATTTCTGTTCCGGATAACGATCCAAGTTACGAGGAAATTATTTTTACAGATATTTCTAAAGGATATTATAAGAAGTGTATTGTAAAAGATGATTTACTAATTGGTGCTGTTTTAGTAGGTGACAAAAATGAATTTGCAGAGTTTAAAACCTTAATTGAAAGCAAGATTGAAATGTCTGACAAACGAGAAACCTTGTTAAGAGGCGCATCTAATGACGCACCTGTTTTAGGAAAATTAGTTTGTTCTTGTAGCCAAGTAGGAGAAGGAAATATTGAAGAAGCCATTGCTAAAGGATGTTCTAATTTTACGGAATTATGTAACAAAACAGGCGCAGGTTTAGGGTGTGGAAGTTGTAAAACGGAAGTAAGAGAAATTTTGAACAATGCAAAAGTAACAGTATGAGCGAGCAGTTAAATAGAATCATTGTAAGAGGTGGAGTTTTATCTCCTGGAGAACTAAAATACATTTGCGAATCTGTAGAAAGTTTAGGCTTAAAAACCATTTCTTTTGGGTCTCGACAAGATATTTTATTGCCTAAAAAAGTAAATCAAGAAGAGTTAGCTCAATTTGATAAATTAAAAATTGTAGAAGCAAATGAAACAGGTGTAGAAAACATTGTTTCGTCTTATGTTTGTGCAGATATTTTTCCGAGTACGTCTTGGTTAACCGGAGATCGATATTTATATCTTTTAGAACAATTTAACTCAGAATCTAAATTAAAAATCAATTTAACAGATCCAAAACAACGTTTAGTTCCTTTGTTTACTGGGAATATAAATTTTATTGCTTCAGAACATGAAGATTATTGGTATTTGTATGTGAGGCTTCCAGATTGGAAAAAAACACAAATGTATCCTGCTTTAATTTATAGTTGGGATTTAGATAAGATTGAAACAGCCATAGAAAACATCCTTCAAGAAGAGCCAGAAACCATCGAAATGATTTTCGATTTGGTTAGTGATGCAATAGATACCAATAATAGAACGGTAGACATCCCTTTAGAAGTGCCTTTTTATCCTTTTCCTTATTTTGAGGGAATGAACAAAATTGGTATGGATAAATACTGGTTAGGTTTGTATTGGAGAAACAATAAATATGATATTTCTTTCTTAAAAGAAATGTGCGAATTGTGTTCTGAAAATAAGATTGGTAAAATTTCTATTACACCTTGGAAATCTTTTGTAGTTAAAGGGATTCCGAGAGAATCTAAACTGGTTTGGGAGAAGTTTTTAGGTAAGAGAGGAATTAATGTTCGCCATTCTATGCTAGAGTTAAATTGGCACATTCCAGTAGCCAATAAAGACGCTTTAAATTTAAAAAAATACTTGGTTTCTAATTTCGATCAAAATGATATTAGTACCTACGGTTTAACCTTCGGAATTACAGATTACAGTAAAGCAGCTTATTATTTTACATCAATCGTTGTTGAAAAAAATAAACAACCAGAAATGATAGGAAATTTCCAGACAAGAGATACTTATAATTTATTGTACGCTAAAAATTTTGATCCGAATACAAGGCAATATATTATGCACGTTCAAGACGTGGATAAAGTAGAATTACCAGGTTTATTAATGGAATTAAGTCAGTTGTATTTTGATCAATTAGGAAGCGAAATAGAAGCAGAAAAAGAAGCTGAGGTACAAAAAGAAATCACAGAGTTAGAAGTGTATCAATGTAAAGATTGTTTAACAATTTACGATGAAGCCTTTGGCGATGTTACTCAAAATATTCCTCCAGAAACCGTTTTTAACGCACTTCCAGAAAGCTATGAATGTTCGCTATGTGAAGCTCCGAAATCTAGTTTTCAAAAAGTAGTATTAGTAAAATAAGTAAGTTATAGCATAAAAAATTTGATTGTAAATTCAAACATAGTATTAAAAAACTCAAGAAAGGTAATTACTGATTTTTCTTGTGCTTCTTGTATGAATACAGCTTGTTTGATAAAAAAAAACCTATCCAATTTATCCAATTCAGTTTTTGTTGAGCATAAGAAAACGCTGAAATGCAAAAAAGGACAACAATTTATTATGGAAGGCGCACCTGTAAATGGTTTGTTTTTTATTTTAAAAGGAACTGTAAAAGTTTTTAGAACCGGTATTAATGGACGTGAACAAATTGTGCGTTTTGCTAAAGAAGGAGAAATTATAGGGCACAGAGGTTTTGGTACAGAAGAGTATTATTCTATTGGTTCTATTGCTTTGCAAGATACTATTTTGTGTTATTTCTCTAAAGATGATTTACAAGAAGCGTTGTTAGAAAACCCGAAGTTTGGGTATGATATGATGTTGTTTTACGCCAACGAATTAAATAAAAGCGAGTCTAAAGTGAAAACGATTTCTCAAATGACCGTTCGTGAACGCGTTATTGATACATTGTTATATATTCATAGAAAATTTGGCGATTTAAGAGGGTTTTTAAACCTGCCTTTAAGTAGAAAAGAATATGCAGATTATGCAGGAACTACAGAAGAGCAAGTGATTAGGATTTTTTCTACACTTAAAAAGGAAGGGTTGATCATTGCACAAGGAAAAAAAATTGGCATTGCTAATATTCAGAATTTAAAGAATGAAATTAGTGAACATAATTACTATTTAGATTCTTAATACTCTCGTAAATTTTATGTCTGGTCGAGCACAGTCCAGGTCTATTTTAATAAATTAATATACAAACCCTTTAGGTTTTAAAATCTAAAGGGTTTTTTACGTATAAAAATTATTCTAAAAATAAGTACGTAGAATTATACGTATATGTTTTGTGTTGGTTTAATGTGTTGATTAATATTGTTTTACTTTTTAAATATGTTTTATCGCAGTTTATAGTATGTTTTAAAAAGAGGTTTTAATATGTGGTTTCCCATAAGTTAGAAACCTATCTACTTATATATTTGTCAAATAAATAAGTATTAATACGTAGATTAATAAAACTTACTAAAAATGAAATCTCTATTTAAAAAATCAACTTACATTTTACCTGTAGCAATGTTATTATTTGCTTGTGGTGGTAAAGAAACTAAAAAGGCAACAACAGTTGTTGATGCAGCAGTATCAAAAACGAAAACATTAGCAATAGAAAAACCTCAATTAACGTTTGGGTTTATCAAGCTAACAGATATGGCTCCTTTGGCTATTGCAAAAGAAAAAGGATTTTTTGAAGACGAAGGATTATTTGTTTCTGTAGAAGCACAATCTAACTGGAAAAATATTTTAGACCGTGTTATTGATGGTCAATTAGACGGTTCGCACATGTTAGCAGGTCAGCCAATTGCTGCAGGAGCAGGTTTTGGTCGTCAAGCAAAATTAGTAACTGCTTTTTCTATGGATTTAAACGGAAATGCCATTACGGTTTCTAATGATGTTTGGTCTAAAATGAAACCACATGTAGCAAAAGATAAAGATGGTAAACCTGTTCATCCTATAAAAGCAGAAGCTTTAAAGCCTGTTATTACTGAATATAGAAATTCTGGTAAACCTTTTAAAATGGGAATGGTTTTTCCGGTTTCAACGCATAATTATGAAATTAGATATTGGTTGGCAGCAGCAGGAATAAACCCTGGAATGTATACCAAAGAAAACGTACAAGGACAGATTGATGCTGAGGTTTTATTATCTGTAACGCCTCCACCACAAATGCCAGCAACGTTAGAAGCAGGTACTATTCATGGATATTGTGTAGGTGAACCTTGGAATCAGCAAGCCGTTTTTAAAGGAATTGGAGTTCCGGTTGTTACAAATTATGATATCTGGAAAAACAACCCAGAGAAAGTATTTGTTATGACAGAGAAATTTGTAAGCGAAAACCCAAATACAGCCATTGCAGTTACCAAAGCATTAATTAGAGCTGGTAAATGGTTAGACAAACCAGAAAATAGAAAAGAAGCTGTGCAAATTTTATCTATGTCTCAATACGTAGGTGCTCCTGTAGAAGTATTAGCAAATTCTATGACCGGTACTTTTGAGTTTGAAAAAGGAGATAAAAGAGAAATGGAAGACTTTAATGTATTCTATAAATACAATGCAACCTATCCTTTTTATTCTGATGGAATCTGGTTTTTAACACAAATGAGAAGATGGGGACAAATACCTGATGCAAAAACTGCAGATTGGTACGCAAGCACAATTAAAGATATTTACAGACCAGATATTTGGAAAAAAGCAGCAGCTCTTTTAGTTGCAGAAGGAAACATTCCTGCAGCAGATATTCCTACAACAGATGGTTACAAGCCAGCAACAGCAGATTTTATTGATGGAACAATGTACGATGCAAAAGATCCAATAGGATACATCAATAGTTTTAAAATAGGAAATAAAGATAAAAAATAATTGATTTTGTCATTCCGAACGAAGTATGAGGAGGAATCTCATTATTTATAAGGTTTCTCGTCGTTCGTACCTCACTCTGTCGAAATGACACTTAATAAATACATATAGATAATGAAAGCAAGTTTAACACTAGAGAAGGTTTCTAATTTTATAGGATTAGGTTTTTTTGTAACATTAAAAGATCTGTTTACTGGAAAACTAGAAAAAGAGGAATTTAAAAACTTTTTACGCAAGACAATAGTGCCACTTGCTTCCATTTTATTATTTATTGGTTTGTGGCATTTAGGAGCAAAATCTTTATACAATATAGAGGCAGAATTTAAAATAGAAAAGGCTTTAGAAGATCAGGGTCAGGTTGCGGCAGATGCTTTAAAAGCATGTATTGCTTCTGGAGAATCTAGTTGTCAGCCAAATACATTACCATCTCCTGCTCAAGTTTGGGAGTCTTTCCATTCTTTATTAAGAGATCACAGAATTATTAATGCAGATAAAGCTGCTTTTATAGAAAAAACAGCTGCATTAAATGCTAGTAGAATTGCAGAAGGAAAAGATGCAATTACGTATACAGGAAGACCATCATTTGTAGATCAAATATTTAGAAGTTTACAAACGGTATTTGCTGGGTTCTTATTAGCCTTATTAATTGCAGTTCCTTTAGGTATTTTTATAGGATTAAGTGCAACTTTAAAAAGTGCTTTTAATTGGTTTATTCAGATTTTTAAGCCAGTATCACCTGTAGTTTGGTATTTATTAGTTTTTATGATTGTAAAAACATTGTTGATAGATTCTAACGAAGATAGTTCGTTTACCATTTCATTTATTAGTGTGGGTTTCTGTTCTATGTGGGCAACATTAGTAAATACTGCTATGGGAGTTTCTTCTGTAGATAAAGATTATATAAATGTTGCAAAAGTTTTAAAATTAGGAACTTTTCAGAAGATTTTTAAAGTAATCTTACCTTCTTCTTTGCCTTTAATTTTTACAGGATTAAAGATAACATTATCAGTTGCTTGGATGGTTTTAATTGCAATTGAACTTTTGGCACAGAGTCCTGGTTTAGGGTTGTTTGTGTGGGAGGAATTCCAAAATGGAGCAAACGATTCTAATGCAAAAATTATCGTAGCCATGTTTGTAATTGGTATTATCGGTTTTTTATTAGACAGATTGATGTTAACAATTCAGAATTGGGTGTCTTTTGATAAAACAGATGCAATTTAAGATGTGTAATTGGTTAACTGTTTAATCGTGTAAACGAAAATGCAGTATTTAACAACCTACAACAGTTACACAAATAAACAGTTACACGATTAAACAATATTACAATGGCATATTTAGAACTAAATAATATTTACAAAAGTTATCATCAAGCAGATGGAGAGACAGAAGTGTTGTCTAATATTAACTTGAAAATAGAAGAAGGCGAATTTGTTGCAATTGTAGGTTTTACAGGAAGTGGAAAAACAACATTAGTTAATTTAATTAATGGATTGATAAAACCAACAAGTGGAGAAGTGTTGTTTAAAGGAGAACCTGTAGTTGGTACAAGTCATGAACGTGGAGTGATTTTTCAAAATTATTCGTTATTGCCTTGGTTAACGGTTGGTCAGAATGTTTTTATGGCAGTAAAAGAAGCTTTTCCGAAGAAAAATAAAAAGGAACTAAATGAAATTGTTGCCAATTATGTAGAAATGGTAAGTTTAACACCAGCAATAAATAAAAGACCAAACGAATTATCTGGAGGAATGCGTCAAAGAGTTGCGGTTGCAAGAGCATTGGCAATGAAACCAGAAATGATAATTATGGACGAACCTCTAGGTGCTTTAGATGCTTTAACACGTGGTAATTTACAAGACGAAATCTTAAATATTTGGGGGAAAGATAAGAGAACAGCTTTGTTAATTACAAATGATGTGGATGAAGGTATTTATATGGCAGATAGAATTATTCCTTTAAGGCCTGGGCCTAATGCAACATTGGGTCCAGAATTTAAAATTGATTTAGAGCGTCCGAGAGATAAAACAGCCATGAATGACAATGAGAGTTTTAAGAAAACAAGAAATGCTATTATTGAGTATTTAATGGATATTGGAAATGAACGTAAATCTGAAGCTAAAAAGGAATATATACTTCCAGATTTAACGCCTAAAGATTTTGTAAATGAGTTTAAATTTGGAATGTAATGAGCACTATAATAAAACAAGAAACACCTAAAATTATTACGAATAACACACGTTTTCCTTCGAATGATGTAATGTTAGATTTAAAAAATCTTAAAAAAGTGTATCCTACTCCGAAAGGAGATTATGTAGTTTTAGAAGACTTAAATCTGCAGATAAAAAAAGAAGAATTTGTGACTATTATTGGGCATTCTGGTTGTGGTAAAACAACAATGCTTTCTATGATTGCTGGTTTAAACCCAATTTCTGGAGGTAATATTTCTGTGTTAGGAAAACATATACAAGGTCCTGGACCAGATAGAGGTGTTATTTTTCAATCGCCTAGTTTAATGCCTTGGATGACTTCTTTACAAAATGTTTTGTTGGGCGTAAATCAGGTTTTTCCTAAAGCTACAAAAGCACAAAGAAATGATGTGGCAAAATATTATTTACAAAAGGTAGGTTTAGAAGATGCTTTTCATAAAAAAGCAAGTGAATTATCGCAAGGTATGCAGCAAAGAGTAGGTATTGCAAGAGCATTTGCAATTAAACCAAAAGTATTGTTGTTAGATGAACCTTTTGGAATGTTAGATTCTTTAACAAGAGGAGAATTGCAAGACATTTTAATAGAAATCTGGAACAAAGAAAAAATAACAGCAGTAATGATTACCCACGATGTAGATGAAGCTATTTTTTTAGCAGACAGAGTGGTAATGATGACTAGCGGACCGAAAGCCAAAATTGGAGATATTTTAGATATCAATTTTGAAAGACCAAGAACTAGAAAATCTGTTTTAGAGCATGACGATTATTATACATACAGAAAGCATTTAATAGATTTTTTAGAACATTAAAAGAGAGTAGAAGTAATTATATTTTAGAGAATTAAAAACATGAGAAATGTCATAATAAAGATATTTTAGTCTTTTTATATTTCGAAACTTAAATAAAAACGCAATCACAACAATTAAATTAATAAAAAAATGAAAAAACAATACGTAATTTTAGGGCTAATGTTAGTATGCTTTCAGTTTGTAAATGCACAATTTACATTAGATGGAGAATTTAGACCACGTACAGAATATAGAAACGGATTTGGAAGTTTAATTCCGGATGCAGCAGATGCTGGTTTTGGAATTTCTACAAGAGTACGTTTAAATACCAGTTATATGACCGATAATTACTGGTTTTATGTGAGTTTACAAGATGTAATGGTGTGGGGAGAAAATAGACAAATTTTACCTTATGATCAAAACGACTCATTTGCAGTTTTTCAGGCTTGGGCAGAAATTAAGTTAGGAGAAAATACTTCAACAAAAATTGGTCGTCAAGTTTTATCTTATGATGATCAAAGAATTTTAGGAGGTTTAGATTGGGCACAACAAGGTAGAAACCACGATGCAGCTTTAATTAAATATAAAAAAGATAATTTTATGTTAGATTTTGCATTGGCATTTAACCAAGATTATTCGAATCCAACAGGTTTTCAATCTGCAGGTACTGCATACAATACAACAGGTTATTTCTCATATAAAACGATGCAAATGTTATATATGAAACAAAAATGGGAGAAATTAACAGGTAGTTTATTATTGTTGAATAATGGATTTCAAGAATTTGATGCTGTGTCAGGAGAAGCAGATGGCGTAAGTAACTTACAAACATTGGGAACCCATTTAGATTATAAATCGGGTAGTTTTGGTTTGTCTGCAAATGCTTTTTTACAGACAGGAAAACGTCAGGGAGATGTAGATGTAAAAGGAGCGTATTTAGTTGGTTTAGATGCAACGTATAAAGTAGCACCAAAAGTAAGTTTAGGATTAGGTATAGAAGCTATTAGTGGTAACGATGGTGATGCAGGAGAAACGGGAGCATTTTTCCCTTTATATGGAACAAACCATAAATTTAATGGTTTTATGGATTATTTTTATGTGGGGAACCACGCAAATTCTGTTGGTTTAGTAGACTTACATTTAAGTGCAAACTTTACTTTAAACGATTCTTCTAGTTTAATGGTAAAAGCCCTTAATTTTAGTGGAGAACAAGATTTAGCAAGTGGAGAAAGTTCTTTAGGAACAGAGATAGATTTAGTATACAAAAAGAAATTTAAAGGATATTCTTTAGTACTTGGGTATTCTCAAATGTTTGCAAGCGATGGTATGTATGAATTAAAAGGTGTAACTGAAGCAGCAGCGGCAAATAATCAAAACTGGGCGTGGGCAATGTTAGTAATTAAGCCTAAGTTTTTAACCGGAAAATAGAAAATAGTAAAGTAAATTACTAGTATTATAATTCCTTTTTAGTGTTAAGAATTATAGCTACTACTATTTTGGATCCCTCTTTTAGAGGGATTTTTCTTTGATATAAGTTTTGTCAAATTATAATATAAGTCTTGTTGTTTTTTATATTCTAATCATGATATTATTAGTAATTTTATCAAAAAAATGAAGTATAAAGCTGTTGTTTTCGATTTAGATGGTACGCTCGTAAATTCTATAAAAGATATTGCTGATGCAATGAATATTGTATTGGATAAACGCAAGTATCCTACTTATGATTATGAAACATATAAAACTTTTGTAGGAAGTGGAGTAAGAAGTTTAGTGGTAAAGGCACTTCCAGATGAAAACCCTAAAGATGAAGAAGTAGCAGCATGTTTGAAAGATATGATGCAGGTGTATAGCAAAATTTGTACTGATAAAACGGAACCTTACGAAGGGATCTTAGATTTATTACATCAATTGAAAGCTAAGAACATTAAAGTAAGTGTGCTTTCTAACAAAGAAGATACTTTAACTAAAAAAATAACTGCCTTTTTGTTACCAGAATTTTTGAGTCCGGTTTTAGGATTGAAAGTTGAGGTTGATAAAAAACCAAATCCGAAAGTAGCTTTGGAAATTTGTGAGGAGATACAGATAAAACCAGAAGAAACTATTTTTGTTGGTGACACAGATGTAGATATTTTAGTCGCTAAAAAAGCAAAAATGCTTCCTGTTGGTGTGTCTTGGGGTTTTAGAGATAAAAAAGGACTGATAGAAGCTGGAGCAGCGCATATTTTAGAACATCCTTTAGATTTGATGAAAATTTTAGAGCTTGTTTAGAAAATAAAAAAAATCGTCTAAATTTCTTTAGACGATTTTTTTATTAAAATTATGTTTGGCAATCTCTTACCAGAATAAACAGTACAATACGGTTAATAAAATACATACTGTTATAGATCCCATATTAAATAATGGTGATGTTTTAAATAAATCTTTAGTGATTTCAATTCCTTTAGGATCATCTGCTCCTTTATTTTGAATATTACTCATTACCATGATAATAACAAGAGTTAGCAGCGTTGTAATTCCCATTTGATGCATCCAAGGCTCGAATACAGGAATAGGAATAAACTTTAATACCAATGCAATTGGAATTGATAAAACCGCTCCCCAAATAGCCGCATTGTTGGTTGTCTTTTTCCAGAATAAACCTAACATAAATACTGCTAAAATACCAGGACTTACAACACCTGTATATTCTTGTATAAATTGAAATGCTTGATCAATACCTCCTAAAAGTGGCGCAACAATAACAGCGATTAATAAAGCAACTGCAGCAGAAATTCTTCCCACATTTACTGTTGTTTTATCATCTGCATTTTTGTTAATGTATTGCTTGTAAATATCCATTGTAAAAATGGTAGAGGTAGAATTTAACATCGAAGCTAAAGAAGAAACAATTGCCGCTGCTAAAGCTGCAAAAGCAACACCTTTTAATCCTGTTGGTAAAAATTGTAACAACCAAGGATACGCTTTATCTGCTTGCTCTACAGAAGGTACATTTAACATGCCCGCTTCTCCTAAATTAGCCATAATAGCTGGGTCATTTACCATTACATACGCTGCAATACCAGGAATTACGACGATTAATGGAATTACTAATTTTAAAAATGCTGCTAATAAGATCCCTTTTTGAGACTCTTTTAAAGATTTAGCAGCTAAAGTTCTTTGTATGATATATTGGTTGAATCCCCAGTAATATAAATTGGCAACCCATAAACCACCAACTAATACCCAAATACCAGGTAAGTTTACATAGTTGTCATTAGATTCTTCTAAAATCATGTGGAATTTTTCTGGTGCTGCTTCCCAAACTTTAGAGAAACCTGCAATCATTCCTTCTCCTCCAGAAACGGTATTTAATGCTAAGTAAGTGGTAATTAATCCTCCAAAAACTAAAAATACTACTTGTATTACGTCCGTCCAAGCTACTGCAGACAAACCTCCATATAAAGAATACGCAGCTGCAAAAAGTGCTAGTCCAATAATAGCGTACATCATATCTACACCCATAATGGTTTCAATAGCCAATCCTCCTAAATACAATACAGAGGCAAGATTTACAAAAATGTATAAGGCTAACCAAAAAACAGCTAAAATGGTTTTAAGGTTGGTAGAAAAACGCTTTTCAACAAATTCAGGAATTGTATATAATCCTTTTTCAATAAAAATAGGTAGAAAATATTTACCAACAATTATTAAGGTTAAGGCTGCCATCCATTCATAAGAAGCAATTGCAATACCTAGTGCAAAACCAGAACCAGACATCCCTATAAATTGTTCTGCAGAAATGTTTGCAGCAATTAAAGAAGTACCAATTGCCCACCAAGGTAAAGATTTACTTGCCAAGAAGTAATCTTCTGCATTTTTTTGGTGTCCTTTTTTATCTCGAGACACCCATAATCCTACACCTAAAATTAAAATGGCATATGCAATAAAAACTACATAGTCCCACATTTCAAAACCTGCTTTCATTATTTATTATAATTTGTTTATTACTTAATGGCTATTACAAGTATTGTTTAGCCGTGCACTGTTACTAATTATTGTTATTAAATTATAAATATGCCTCAAAAATAAATTAAGAGGCATACTGCTATTGGGGGATTCCTATTTTGTCTAACTCTTTTCTTGGAGTTTTAAATTTTACACTTAAAACTACCTTCTTAATGTAGTTTTCTATGCTTTACAAACGTATTGTTAATTACTTGTTAAGAGGGTGGTGATTTGTATCTAAATGGGAGTAATTATGTTACATAATAAATTATTTCACCCCTTAATTGATTGGTTTTTACAAGATTTTTTAATCAATTTTAAGATTCATTATATTTTAATTAAGTTGTAACTTTCTATTACCACTCTTACCAAATTCAAATAATAATTATGTTACTCTTTAACCACTTTTAAAGTTTTTATCTCTAAATTGTTCGTATCACTAGCTTTTAATAAATAGATGCCAGCTTTTAAATCACTCATATCTAAACTATTTGTTACTTTTTGAGAAAGTACTTTTGCACCTAATATATTATAGACTTCTACAGAAGAAACAGTATTTGCAGAAAAGTATAAAACATCTTTTACCGGGTTAAGGGATGTTTTAAATTTTTATTTATGTAGTTGATTGATTTACATAGTGTTACTGTAAGCAGGTCCATGAAAAGCTAATCTCATACCACTCGTATATCCACCATTTTTAGAAGTTATTCTATCAGATTTCTATACTCCAGTAGATTCTTCACCTACTATCATAATAAAACCATAACTAGTACTTCCCATTTTGTGACCAAATTGTTTGAAATCTAATCTAATCGTAAAGTGATCTTCACCCTAAGTATTTTCGTTAATTATAATATGACCTGTATAATCTCTTTGAAAGGTTTTACTAGAAGTATCTGTATCAGTAACAACAGTGTTTGCAAATTGAGTACGTTCTATAATATCATCTATTGTTTCACAATACGTTATAAAATATTGCATCTTGTTGTAAATTAGGTTGTAACAAGATGCGTGTAGGAGTTGTTATCTGAGTTTATGTATGTTTGAGCTGTAAAAGTATATTTTTTTAAGAATCGTTATCCATAAAAGTGGTGTCACTATTTTCTATAGGTTCTTTGTGTTGTTTTATGTATTCTGAAGGACTAATGCCGTATTCTTTATTAAAACATTTACTAAAGTATTTTTGATTGTTAAAACCAGTTAAGTATGCAACTTCAGAGATGTACATACTATTTTTCTTTAGTAGTTGTTCGGCACGTTTTAGACGTATTTTTTTTATAAAATTAACAGGTGTTTCATTTAAAATTACTTTTAGTTTTCTGTATAGATTAGCTCTACTCATACCAACTTCAGAAGCAAGGTATTCTACACTAAATAGATGGTCTCCCATGGATGTTTCTACTATACCAACTAGTTTTTTTATAAATTTCTCATCATTAGATTCTACTTCAATTTCAGAAGGAGCTGCTGTAATTACCTTACTATATTCGTTTTTAAGTTGTTTTCTAGATACCAATGTGTTGTTAACTTTCCATTTAACAAACTCCATACTAAAAGGTTTTTCTATATAATCATCGGCCCCCATAGATAAGCACTCTATTTTTGTGTCTGGAGAATTTTTAGCAGTTAGCATAAAAATTGGAATGCTTTTAATTTTTGGATTTTGTTTTATTCTTTTTAACATAGAAATACCATCTTCTACGGGCATCATAATATCACTAATAACCAATTTTGGTTGTTCTTTTAAGACAATATCATAGCCTTCTTTTCCGTCTGATGCTTCTAATATATTATATTGACTTACTAATTCTTCTTTAAGCATTGTTCTTAATTCAGAATTATCATCAACAATTAAAATAGTAGGTTTGGTACTGTCTTTTGAAGTTGTTTTTTGATCATATTCGGAAGAAATTTCTTCTATAACTTGGAATTCTGAATTTTTAATAAAGTTTTTTAATAACGGTGTACTTGTTTTTAAAATTTCATTTTTATGAAACCTTTTTTTACTAATTGGTAGGTAAAAAGTAAATTCGGTAAACTTGTTTTCTTCACTTTCTGCAAGAATAAGTCCATGATGTCTTTCTATTAGTTTTTGAACCAACTCCATGCCAATTCCTGTACCCGGAATTTGATTACTATAGGGTTTTGTTGCTTGGTAGTATCTGTCAAAAATATGTACTAAATCTTTTTCTGGAATACCCACTCCGTTATCTTTTACAATACATTTAATATATTCGCTTTTAGGTAAATTTAAACTAGTAAGTTCTTGGTCTTCTGTAGAAACTACTTTTGTTTCAACACTTATTTCTCCTCCTTCTTGCGTGTATTTAAAAGCATTTGATAATAAATTAAAAAGTATCTTTTCTAAAATATCTACATCATACCATGCTTTTTTAGCGGGTTCGTCTGAAGTAAAGTTGTATGTAATATCATAGATTTTTGCAAAATCATTAAAGGCATTTTTTATAATGCTTACATCTTTTATAATATCATTTTTAGAGATGTTTAATTTGAACTTTCCTTGGTCAAATTTTCGAATATCCATTATTTGATTTATAAGCCTGTGCATTCTTAATGTATTATTATAAATACGTTGAGAGGTAAGCGGACTTAAAGTAAACTTTTTTTCTTTTACTACTTTTTCTATGGTACCAAGAATCAGTGACAATGGTGTTCTTAATTCGTGAGAAATGTCTGTAAAAAAGATCATTTTCATTTTATTAAGCTCATTATCCTTTTCTCTACTCACTGTTTCTTTTACAAGATTTTGTTTTAATCGGTACCATCTTCTAATTAATTTAATACTGATAAAAATAAGTATTACGCTAATTAGAAAGTAGGTTAAATAAGCCCAATTAGACCTCCAAATAGAAGGCATTATTTTAAAAGTTAGTTCTGTTGGTGTTTCGTTCCAAACACCATCGCTATTAGAACTTTTTACTTTAAATTTATACGTACCAGAAGAAAGGTCATTATAATTTGCATTTCTATTAGAAGCACTTGTGTAGATCCAATAATTATTTAGACCTTCTAACATATAAGCATACTCATTTTTATATGGAGTTGTTAAGTCTAATGAAGAAAAGTTTACTACAATATTATTTTGGTTATAAGGTAGTGTAATTGGTTTTTGTGCATCTACATTTAAGTGATTGGAAATGTGTAATTTTGAATTTATCTCATTACTTTTTGTTGCTCCAAGCGTTGCAAAACTTGTGATTACTGTGGTTGGTAATACACTTTTTTGAAAGAAATAATTGCTATGTACTGTATAGAAACCTTCTGCACATCCAAAATAAATGGTGTTTTTACTATTGTTTGAAGCGCTAGAGTTAAAACTAAACTGACTTTCTTTAATTCCGTCTTCAATTTTAAAAGGAATAAATTTTTCTGTTGTTAAATCAAACCGAACCAAACCATCTTGTGTGCTTAACCAAATATTACCATCGTGGTCTTCTTCTATAGACGAGATTGTATTGGATAAAACACCATTTAACTTTCTAAAACTTTTAAAGCTATTTGTTTCTTTAACGTATTTGTTTAATCCCCCACTTCTTGTTCCAACCCAAATATTTTTGTTTTTATCTTCATACAAGCTTAAGATTGCATTAGATGTTAATTTATTTTCTATAGTTGGTGTATATTCTTCGATTGTTTCATTGTTTAAATCTACTTTATAGAGGCCTTCTCCTCTTGTTCCTATCCATAAATTTTGATCTTCAGTTAAAAGAAAGACAGATGTATGGTTCTTAGAGAGTCTTGTTATAATGTCTTTTTTAAATTGAGATATTTGATTATTGTTATTTATAATGTCTACACCACCATTCCAAAGAGCTACCCAAATTTCATTCTTATTTATTACTTGAATATCTGTAATTTCATTCTTATATGTTTTTAATGTTGTTAGTTTTAAATTATCTGTGTTGTTATTGTAAAGTTCAGATTGGAACAGTTTGTTACTGGATGTTATGTATAGTTTGTCTTTCTCATTATTAAACGAGATATGTTTAATATTGTTTATTCCGGTTTCTATTTTAGTTGAAGTATTCTCTTTGGAATTGTATTTATAAAGTCCACTGTTCATTCCTAGTAAAATAGTATTAGGGGAGTAAAAAAGTAGGCAATTTGTTAAATCGTTAGCTTTTTTGTTAGGTGCTTTAATTTCATTGTACTCAAAAATAGAAGTTCTTATTCTGTATTTATTGATACCTTTTAAAGATCCAATCCAAAGGTTGCTATAGGTGTCAAAAACAATAGAGGTAATAAAGTTGTTTTTTAAATTTCCGCTCTCAGATTCTTTAGAATATCTAACAAAAGTGTAACTGTTGTTGTTTCTAGTTGCTTTAAATAAACCACTTCTAGTTCCTATCCATAAATCTTCATTACTAGGGTTTATTGCTAGAGATGTAAGTCTAGTTTGTTCTTCTATAGAGTTCGTAAAGTCTGGGTAGTTTTCTAGTGTTTCTAAAGATAAATCTGCTTTATTGTACTTTAAAATTAAAAAACCGTGAGGAGTAATTGCAGCAAACCTATTGTTTCCAAGATTCTTTACGCTTACAATTTCTTCTTTAAAAGTTGTTTCTGTGTACGTGTTGTCTTCATTTAAGATAAAAAAACCTTTATTTGTAGCTACCCAGTATCTCCCAAAATCATCTTCTATCAAAGAGTTTATCTGTGCATTTAGTTTTGAGGCTGCAATACTGTTTGTATAGTTTTTAGTACTGTTTATTTTTTGAAAGTCTTTATTGCTATCTATTTTAAGTAGTCCTATTCCTTTTAAATGAGCAAAAACTTTTCCACTTTTACTTTTATATAGAATTTCTGTTGTAATGTTTTTATTGAACCCTTTAAACTTATTTTCTTTTCTATTAAAATGTATTAAATAACTCTCACTTCCTATCCATAAATTTTTATGTTCATCTTCTACTATAGAGTTAATACTGTTGTTTGGAATTGAAAATGGGTTAAAAGCATCTTGTTGATAAGAAACTAAACTGTAACCATCATACCTAAATAATCCGTTATTACTACCAATCCATAAATAGCCTATACTGTCTTCAAATAGTACATTTATCTTTTTATTAAATGCAGAACCTTGTATTATTAAGTCATTAAAATAAGGTTCATTTTTTTGTGAGAAACTTATTGTAACAAAAGTTAGACATATAAACAGGTATATTTTTTTTAATAGTGGTTTACAGGTTATAATCTTTGGTAGTTTTATAATCATAAAGTTCATTATTAATTGATTCTGTATAGGTACTATAATATTATCTATTTTACCTTAAAACTATAGATGCTTAACGGGGGGTAAATGTTGCATTTTAGAGTTGTTTATGTTGCAAAATTAGATTATTTGGGTTGATTTATTGCTTTTTTAGTGTTTTTTAATTAATTGAGCCACTGATTTACCTCTCTTTTTATGTTTTTTTGTTGCTTTTTTTCTAGTGCTTAGCAAGTTTTGTTAATTAAGTTTTGGAAAAAAAGGTGTGGATAAGCTGTTAGATATACAGTGTGTTGTAAAAGTGCAATAAAATTAGTGTCTGTAAAATGAGACGTTGAATAAGGCTAGAGGTGTTTGTTGATACTGTGTTGGGGTTTTAATGTTGCGTTTTTCAATTTTTTGTGATATTTGACTAAAAATGCAACATTAAGAGGGTGTTTTGTATATTTTTAAATATTCTTTTAATAATATATTTGAACCTAGCGAATTTATTTCGTTATGCAAATCAGTAAATTAAAGTAAAATTAAAAGGAAATGAATAAAAGTTTAAAATTTCTCTCTTTAGCTTTGTTAGTCTTCACTGTGATTTCGTGTGGATCAAAAAGTTCAACAGAAAAAAGTAGTTCGCAAGAGGCAGGTACGTCTTTAAAAAAACCAAACATTATCTATATTTTAGCAGATGACCTTGGTTATGGAGATTTAAGTAGTTATGGACAAACAATGTTTAAAACGCCAAATATTGATAAATTGGTTACAGAAGGTTTAATGTTTACACAACATTATGCAGGTAATACGGTTTGTGCGCCTTCAAGATCTGCTTTATTAACAGGTCAGCATACAGGTCATACACCTGTTAGAGGAAACAAAGAAATTATGCCAGAAGGGCAATACCCAATTCCTGCGAGTACATTTACTTTAGCAGAATCGTTAAAAAAAGGTGGTTATGTAACAGGTGCTTTTGGTAAATGGGGATTAGGATTTCCTGGTTCTGAAGGAGATCCTGTTTATCAGGGTTTTGATACTTTTTACGGATACAACTGTCAGCGTTTAGGTCATAATTATTATCCAAACCACTTATGGTCTAATAGAGATTCTATTGCTTTAACTGGTAATGATAATGGTCAAAAAGAACAGTATGCACCTATCTTAATTCAAGCAGAAGCAATTAAGTTCTTAGAGAAAAATAAAGACACTACATTCTTTATGTATGTGCCTACTATTATACCTCATGCAGAATTAGCAGCTCCAGAGCATATCATAGAAAAATATAGAGGAAAATATTTACCAGAAAAGAAATTTAAAGGAACAGATGATGGTCCAGAATTTAGATTGGGTAAATATGAGTCTCAAGATGAATCTCATGCAGCTTTTGTAGCGATGATAGAAGTTATGGATACTCAGGTTGGTGAAATTATGGATAAAGTAAGAGCTTTAGGCATAGAAGATAATACTATTATTGTTTTTGCTTCAGATAATGGACCTCATGAAGAAGGAGGAGCAGATCCAAAGTTTTTTAATAGTGCTGGTCCTTTAAGAGGAGTTAAAAGAGATTTATACGAAGGAGGAATTAGAGTACCAATGACTATTAAATGGCCTAATAAAATTAAAGCAGGTACTCAAACAGATTTAATTTCTGCTTTTTGGGATGTGTTTCCTACATTTTCTGAAATAGCAGGAGTAGAGGTTCCTGAAGGTTTAGACGGTATTTCTTTCTTACCTACTTTATTAGACAAGCCAGAAGATCAAGTTCAGCATGATTACTTGTACTGGGAATTCCATGAAAGAGGAGGAAGACAAGCGATAAGAAAAGGAAACTGGAAAGCTGTTAAGTACAACGTATTAAAGAAACCTAATGCACCTATGCAATTATTTGATCTTTCTACTGATATGGGTGAAAAAAATAATATTGCAGCTCAACACCCAGAAATAGTTGCTCAAATGAAGGCTTTGTTTTTAGAAGCAAGAACTCCTTCTGATGTGTTTACTTTTGATCAAGTTTCTTTTTAAAAGAGAAGCTTAAAATAAAATAATAAGATTTTACTTGTAGTTAGATATTCTATGTTTCTAACTACAAGTATATTTTTAAATAGATAAAAATTAATTCTTCTTTCTGTTTATGATTTTAAAAAACACCTTTTTAATTACATTATTTAGCATTCTTTTTGTGCACACTATTTGGGGGCAAGATTTAAAAAAGATAAATATTACGACCAATAATGGGCATGCTATAAAAAAAGGAGCAAGTGGCTTTAATGTTCGTATAGCAGACAAAATTTGGAGTTATACACATCCAGATTTTGTAAAATCTGTTAAAGAATTAAAACCAGGTTGGTTGCGTTATTTTTCTGGTACTATGGGCGATGCTTTTAGTAGTGCAACAGGAGAATATGATCTAGATTATATTTCTATGTTAGATCATGAGAAAGGGTATTTAAAAGGATTTAGATATGTAAAAGTTAAAGGTCCTCATAGAGTTATAGATTTATATGATCTTTTAAGTGAAGTAAACGGTAAATTAGTTATTACTGTAAATGCTTTTACAGAATCTCCAGAGATGATTTTAGAATTGGCAAGATTTTGTAAAAATAATAATATAGAAGTAGCTGTTTGGCAGTTTTGTAACGAACCTTATTTTTATGTGCCAAACAGAAATAGATTTTGGTGGAATGATGGTTTTGATTATGCTGTTAAAATGCAACCTTATGCAGAAGCAATTCAGCAAGTTTTTCCAGATGCACAATTAACCCTTAATTATACTTGGGATGGCGTTTGGACTTTTATGAAAGAAATTAATCAATTTCAAAAAGAAAATGGAGCTTATTGGAACGTGTTTTCTAAACATTCGTATGCACCACATACCGGTAAAAAAGACACAAGAGAACAAGCTTACAAACGTGCAAATACCAAGTTGTTAGAAGCAACTTCTAGTGCTGCAATGGCAGAAATTGAAGATTACACATGGAAAGATGTTCCTATGGTGATTACAGAATTTGGTGTTTGGAATAGACCTTTAAATGGTATTTATTCTAGTATTTATAATATTGAATATGTAATGCGTCAATTAGCACATACAAACACTCAATATGTAGGTGCTCATGAAATAAGTAACAAGTATTATCCAGGAAAAGGAATGGGTAATGTTGTAGAAAATGCTTTCGAAAATAATTTAAAAATAGAAACAGATACTGTAGCTACAGGAATTCGTAGAGATATAGAAGGTAAGGCATATAAAATTTATAACGAAGCTGTTAACAATTCTGAATATCTTTATCATGTAGATATTAGTAATAATCTACAAGTAGAAGGTTTAAAGGGTACAAAAGTAAACGGTATGTATGCCCAAGGGTATAAGGGAAACAATGGCTTTAATTATTTAGTAGTAAGTAATAGAAGTGAAATTGCAAGTCAGTATCAGATTAATGTTGATAATAATGCACTTAAAGATCATTTACTTGTAACTTATATTGCTGCAGATTCATTAAATACAAGGGATACAGAAATTAAAGAAACTCAAATTAAAAACGGAATTCTATCTGTAAAACCATTTAGTTTATCTGTTTTAAAATGGAAAACAGATTCTTACAAATTAGAACAACCAACTATTTATAAAGCAACAGTAGAAAAAGAAGGTGTTTTATTAAAATGGGGTTCTATATCAAAAGCAAAATCTTATAAAATTCACTACGGAACAAATGCTTCAGATTTAAACGAAACAATTAATGTTGTTGCAAAGAATACTTTTTTAGTGAAAGGATTGCATCCTAATAAAAAATATTTTTTCACAGTTGAAGCACAAAACGATGAAAAAATTAGTGATTTGTCTACCCCAGTTTCTGTGGGATATCAATTAGCGAGTACACCCCAAATTTTTAAAGTTTCAAGAAGAAATAATACGGTTACTTTATTCTGGAAAAGTGTACCCAATGCATCTAGTTATTTAATTAACTATGTAGATGAAAACAATAAAAATATTGAAATAGATACAGACAATGTTTTTGGATATAGAGTAGAAGGTTTAAAAGATAATACAAAATATCAGTTTACTGTAACCGCATATAATGGTTTAGGTAAAAGTATTCCTTCAGAAAAAGAAGATGTTTTGGTTTCTTCTAGAGTTCCTTTTAGTCCAAGAAATGTGTCTGCGACAAAAATAGCGTCTAATGTTATAGAGGTAAAGTGGCATCCGCAAGCTAAGGTGCTTCCTAATACGTATTATAACGTGTATAGAGGTGTAAAACTACATGAGTTTACTAAGGTTGCAAGTGGTGTAAAAGACACTATATATGTAGACAATTCTATTAAAGACAATGTACAGTATTACTATACAGTTAAAGCAGAGACAGAAGTAGGTGAGAGTAATTTTCACCCGAATATTGCTACTGCTTTTTCAATAGAAAAAAACAATAAAGTTAAGATACAGTCTGTAGTAACTCAAAAAGAAGGGTATTTGGTAAACGTAGTTTTAAATCAATTAAAATTAAAACCAGGAGATCCTTTTGGAGTTATCATTAACAATGTTTCTTATTTAAACGTAGAACATGTTAAAATTTTAGGAATCCCGGATGTAGAAAGGAATAAATCTTTTAAAGTATTTATTCCAAATTCCAAAGTAAAAGTAAATTCAAAATATGCTATAAAAGCTTTTGTTGTAAAGGGTGGTAAGCAAATTGAAAGTGCTATTGTAAATCAGTTTATAAGTAAAAATTAAACCAACACTTAATTATCTATCAAAATGAAAAAATCTTTATTAATCATTATTGCCTTAGTGGCTACTTTTACTTCTTGTGAGAAGAAGGGTGACACGAAACCTATTTATGTAGCTGATAAATGGGAAAATCCAGAATGGGAAAATCCAGAAATTTATCAGATAAATAGAGAAGAGCCAACAGCTTCTTTTTATAAGTATGCAGATGATGCGGCTGCTTTAAAAAATGAAAGCTGGAAAAATTCATCTTTATATAAATCTTTAAGCGGAACTTGGAAGTTTTACTATGCAGATAGTGTACAAGCAAGACCAACAGATTTTTATAAAGCAGGTTTTGATATTTCTCAATGGGATGATATTGAAGTACCATCTAACTGGGAATTAAAAGGACATGGAATCCCTATTTATACAAATAGAACATATATGTTTCCTCCAAACCCTCCTTACATTCCTCATAACCTTAACAATAACGGAAGTTATAAAAAGGAATTTGAAATTTCTGAAGACTGGGATGGAAAAGATATTTATTTACATTTTGAGGGAGTAAGTGGGGCAATGTATATTTGGTTAAACGGACAAAAAGTAGGTTATAATGAAGGTAGTAAAACAGCTGCTGAATACAAAATAACAGACCTTGTTAAAAAAGGGAAAAACGACTTAGCAGTTCAAGTTTTACGTTGGTCTGATGCAAGTTATATGGAAGATCAAGATTTCTGGAGACTGAGTGGTATTGAGCGTGATGTATATGTATACGCTGCTAATAAAGTAACTTTAAGAGATTTTAGAGTAACGTCTGATTTAGAAAACGATTTTAAAGATGGTGTTTTTAAAGTAGATTTAAAAGTTGATAATAACACTGCAGAAACAGTTCAAAAAGAAGTAAAAGTACAATTATTAGATGGTGATAAAGAAATTTATGCAGCAACTAAAAACGTACAATTAACCAAAGGAAGAAATATTGTTGATTTTGCAAAAAATATTCCGAATGTAAAAACATGGAATGCAGAACACCCTAATTTATACACTCTTTTAGTAAGTGTTAATGGAGAATCTACTTCTATAAAAGTAGGATTTAGAAATATTGCTATTAAAAACATGCAGTTTTTAGTAAACGGAATGCCTGTATTATTAAAAGGAGCAAACTTACACGATCATAGTGATACAGAAGGACACGTTATTTCAGAAGAATTAACGTTGTTAGATATGAAGGTGATGAAAGAAAACAACTTAAATGCTATTCGTTGTAGTCATTATCCTAAAAACCCACACTTTTATAGATTGGCAGACAAACACGGTTTTTATGTAATTGATGAAGCAAATATAGAAACGCATGGTATGGGTACTACCAACCAAGGTTTAAATAACAATAAGAAGGATCAAGCGGTACACCCAGCATATTTACCTCAATGGAAAGGAGCACACATGGATAGAACGATCAGAATGTTTGAGCGTGATAAAAACTACCCTTCAATTATAACTTGGTCTTTAGGAAATGAAGCAGGAAATGGTGAAAACTTTGTTGCAACTTATAATTACTTAAAAGAGCAAGACGATACTAGACCAACACAGTATGAAGGGGCTACTCAGTACTCTAATACTGATATTCAGGCACCAATGTATTGGACAATTGATAGAATGGTAAAATATGCAGAAAACAACCCAACGCGTCCATTAATTCAGTGTGAATATGCACATGCAATGGGAAATAGTGTAGGTAATTTACAAGACTATTGGGACGTAATTGAGAAGTACGATATTATGCAAGGTGGTTTTATCTGGGATTGGGTAGACCAAGGTATTTTAACAAAAAATGAAGAAGGCGAAGAGTTTTGGGCTTACGGTGGAGATTTAGGAGCAGGTCATTTACATAATGATAAAAACTTCTGTTTAAACGGAATTGTAAATCCAGATAGAACTGCGCATCCAGCTTTATATGAGGTTAAAAAAGTATACCAATACATTAAGTTTAAAGAAGTAAATATTAAAAAAGGAGAAATCGAAATCAAAAATGTTTATGACTTCACAAACTTAAATACATTAGATTTTTCTTGGACTTTACTTAAAAACGGAAAAGAAGTAGCTAACGGTGCTTTACCTGTTTTAGATGTTGCACCTTATACTTCTAAAAAAGTAAAAATTAGCATCCCTAAATTAGACGATGCAACTGCAGAATACCATGTAAATGTGTATGCTAAAACAAAAACAGCTACAGGTTTATTACCAGCAGGTTATGAAGCAGCGTATGAGCAATTTGCATTAACAAGCCCTAAAGCTAAAGTTATTTTAGCTAAAAATGACGGTTCTTTAAAAGCAGCTGCAGATGCAACTGCTATTAAAGTTACAGGAAATGGATTCAACATGTCTTTTAGTAAAGAAAATGGTGAGTTAACTACTTTAGACTATGGTAACGGAAATGTATTGTTAAAAGGAATTAAAGCTAATTTCTGGAGACCAACTACAGATAATGATTATGGTTTTAAAATGGCTAAGAAAATGGGTGTTTGGAAAGAAGCTTCTAACAACCAAGAATTAACTTCTATAGAAAGTAAAAATACTGCTAATAATTCTGTTTTAGTAACAGCAACCTATGCTTTAAATGCAGTAAAAGGAAAATTAGTTATTGATTATACAATTGATGCTAATGGTAAAGTTTTAGTAAATACTAATATTTCAGAAATCAATAAAGAATTACCAGTATTACCAAGATTCGGAAACAATTTTGTTGTTAAAAATGAGTTTAATAATGTTGAGTGGTTTGGTAGAGGTCCTTTCGAAAATTACCAAGATCGTAAAACAGCTGCTTTAGTTGGTTTATACAATTCTTCTGTTAAAGATTTATATTTCGCTTACATTCGTCCACAAGAAAATGGTTACAAAACAGATACACGTTGGGTAACATTTACAAATGGATCTGGAACAGGAATAAAAGTAACAGCTACAGATTTAATTTCTTTTAGTGCACACCATCAATATAATGAAGATTTTGATGCTGGAGATGAAAAAACACAACGTCACACTACAGATATTAAACAACGTGATTTGGTAAACGTTAATATAGACTATGGTCAAATGGGTGTTGGTGGAGATACAAGTTGGGGTAGAATGCCTCACGAAGAGTATCAAATTAATGCTGCTAATTTAAGTTATAGCTACACAATAGAAGCTATAAAGTAATAAAGGTGATTTAAAAAATAGTGCTTGCTTATTAATGAGTAAGCACTATTTTAGTGAAATAAGTATGCTTAACTACATTTATAATTTAAAAGATATGCGTATAAAAAATTTAGTATTCCTTTTTGTTTTTAGCTTTATATTCTCTGGTTTTTCTAGTGATAAAAAGCCTAAAGATAAAATTGTACAACGTCTCAATTTTGATGCCAATTGGAAATTTATTCAACAAGACATTACAGGAGCAGAAAAAGTTTCTTTTAATGATGCTTCTTGGAGAACCTTAAATTTACCACATGATTGGAGTATAGAAGGTGAGTATAATGAAAACAACCCAATGGGAGCTGGTGCAGGATACTTGCCTGCAGGTTTTGGTTGGTATAGAAAAACCATTACTGTTCCAAAAGATTGGAAAGGAAAACATATAGAAATTGCTTTCGATGGTGTTTTTATGAATAGTACGGTTTGGGCAAACGGACAAGAATTAGGAACAAGACCTTACGGTTGGGTTTCTTTTGCGTACGATGTTAGTGAATTAGCCAATACTGCAGAAACAATAACCTTTGCAGTTCGTGTAGATAATGATAAACAACCTGCTGCACGTTGGTATACAGGTAGTGGTATCTATGCACATACTTGGATCGATGTAAAAAACAATACATACGTTAAAAGAGATGGAATTTTTCTTAGAACGGAAGGTGATAAAGTTTTTGTAGAAACAGAATTATTCACAAAAGAAGACTGTGAAAAAGTAAAATTAATTACTTCTATTGTTGATGCAAACGGTGTTGAAGTTACTTCTAATAAGGATAAAGTTAAATTAGAAAAAGAGGCACTTGTAAAAACGGATTTAAGTATAAAAAACCCAAATTTATGGTCTGTAGAATCACCTTATTTATACACTTTAAAAACTGAATTACTAGTTGGTAAAAAAGTAGTAGATATTGTAGAAACTAAATTTGGTGTTAGAGATATTGAGTGGGTTGCAGAATCTGGAATGTGGATTAACGGTAAAAACGTAAAATTACAAGGAGTTTGTAATCATCAAGATGCGGGAGCTATGGGAGCTGCAGTACCTTATAAAATTCTTAAGTTTAGAATTCAGCAATTAAAAGACATGGGTGTGAATGCTATTAGAACTTCACACAATCCACAAACACCAGAATTTTATGACATCTGTGATGAAGTAGGAATGATGGTAATGGATGAAATTTTTGATGGTTGGCACAAGAAAGCTAAAAACGATTATGGTGCGCATCATTTTGATGAGTGGTGGAAAAAAGATTTAACAGATTGGATTAAACGTGATAGAAACCATCCTTCTATAGTTATTTATAGTGTTGGTAATGAAACACGTGGAGATATTGCTAAAGATTTGGTAGCAACTTGTAATCATTTAGACCCAACAAGACCTGTAACTTCTGGTCATTCTGGTTCAGATCACATGAATGTTTTAGGGATAAACGGAGGTAGTGAAAAGAAAGGGTTTATGGAGAACTTAGCAAAAAATCCGAAGGATAGAGTTTTTATAGGTACAGAAAACACACATACCTGGCAAGTTAGAGGTTATTATAGAACTAAGACTTGGTATAGAGATGGTTTTCCTAATAGAAACCATACCTATGAAATTCCTGATTTAACAGAAAAAGAAGTTTTTACACATGATTGGATTGACGAATCTGGTAGAAAAAACAGAAAACAAATTTTTAATTCTAGTTATGACAATGCAACTGTACGTGTATCTTCTAGATTAAATATCGAGCAATTAAGAGATGTTCCTGCGTATGCTGGTTCTTTTAGATGGACAGGTCATGATTATATTGGAGAGGCTGGTTATGTACATGGAGGTTGGCCATTTAGAGCTTTTATGGGAGGAGCTATAGATTTAGCAAACTTTGAAAAAGACTTGTTTTATTTATACCAAAGTCAATGGACCACAAAACCAATGGTACATATTTTACCACACTGGACGCATCCTAAAGTAGCACTTGATACTGAGATTCCGGTTTGGGTATATTCTAATACAGAAGAAGTAGAGTTGTTTTTTAATGATGTTTCTTTAGGAAAACAAATACCAGGAAAAGATTGGGATAAAATGCAATGCCAATGGATGGTAAAATGGCAACCAGGAACGTTAAAAGCAGTTGGTTATAAAGATGGTAAAGTAGTTTCAGAAAAAGTGATTAGAACTGCCAATCAACCTTCTAAAATTAAACTTTCTGTTGATGGAGAATCTCTACAGAATAAAATAGATGATATCGTTCAGGTACGTGTAACAACCACAGATGATAAAGGAGAGTTTTATCCGTATGGAGAAAATAGGACCTATTTTAATGTTTTTGGATCAGGTAAAATTAAAGCCTTAGACAACGGAAGTCCTGTAGATGTAGAACAACATGTTGGGCCTAATCACAGAATTGCATTTTACGGATTAACACGTGCATATATTTCTGCAACAACTACTTCTGGAGATATTAATGTATTAGCAAGTAGTATTTTAGGAGAGAAAAAAATGATTACCTCTAATAAAGTAAGTATCGATACAGAGATTATCAATTTAAGAGGGAATAAAATCAATCCTATAATAGAAGTTTATTATACTACAAACGGAGAAACACCAACAACTAGTTCTAACGTTTACAAAGGAGCTTTTGAGATTGGTTTAGAAACAACTGTAAAAGCTTTAATTGTTGTTGATGGAAAAGAAATTCAGATTTTAGAAGAAAAATTCGGAAAAAATGAAGGTTTTACCTGGAATGAAACTTTAGAGAGCAAAGGGCAAATTGGTGAACAAGCTGAAGAAGCAACATTAGAAAATGCTATAATTTCATCTAAAGGGAAAAACTTTAACGGTAAAGGTTTTGTGAGTTTAAAAAGTAAAAACGCCTCTATTTCTTGGTACCAAGAAAATGATGGTAGTGCAGGTAATGCAGAACTAACTATTCGTTATAGTACAAATGTTGCCAATAAAGATGGGGCTTATGTAAAAGTAAATGTTAGTGGTAAAGTAGTTCGTAAAGAACTGTTATTAGCTAACACTAAGCAACTCGGTAATAATTGGAAAACTGTAATCATTCCTATTAAAATAGATCGTGGAGCGAACACAATATTGATAGAGTCTTTAGGAGATCAAGAAGTTTTAATTGATGAAATTGTAATTAAATAAAACGAAGATGTTTTATTAAGAATCTTAAATTCTTGTTTTATAGTCATTCTATAAAAATTAATAAGTGTAAAAATCGTTTAAAACAATCTTGTTTTAGACGATTTTTTATTTCAAATGGTATTTATAGAGGTGTTTTTTTAAAAAAAAATAAAAAGGATGCGTATTTTATGAGTGCAACATTTGTTACCTTCTAATAGCTGTTGATGGCATTTAAAAGGGTGCATTTAATTAATGTGCTTGTATTTAGTTATGTAGCTCTTTTTTAGTGCTATGAAGCAAGTTTTTAAGATGGCTTATAGTATGTAAGTATTCAGCCAAATATTATTTATAATGGCCTGTTACATCTTATTTCTCCATAATGATTTACAAGGTATGTTTTGGTATCAAAGAGAATAGATTATAAAATCTTTTAAATGTTCTTGTAGTATAGGTAAACGCTTGAAGGTTGGGGTTTTAAGTTTTTTAATAGGTAAACATACACACTAACAATGAATAATTAATATGCTTAAAAAAAGCAGCTAGTTATCCTGCAAATTTATTATTGAATACAGGGGGCTTTACCTTCATGGAAAACTCATTAATAAGACCTGAAATTTTAAAAGAAGTAGGTAAATAGATTAAAAATAAAGGTTGAATAATCTTTTAAAAGCATAACCTTTTTTATATGTTAAATTAACTCAAAAGTTATTTATATTATATCTTAGAGTTTTGCAACAAAAGAAAACAAAACTCTTAAAAACCCCTATTTACAACTAAAACATCATCAAATAGCAACATTTTGAATCCCTATATGAGAAATTTCAATCTTAATAATATGTTAATTTTGTATGGGATTACATAATTGATTGATAACATAACTCCCTAGAATAAAAAAAATAGGAGAATTATCAAACAAAAAATAATCAAAAACAATTAATTAACTCATTAAAGTATTATGATTGTGAAATTTCAATATTCTACTAATTCAGAAAATTTAAATTTATGAAAAAACTCAACTTATTATTATTATTAATATCCATTTCTTGGGGTTCGTTTTCTCAAGATATAATTAAAGGAATTGTAAAGGATTCAGGAGGAATTCCTTTACCAGGAGTTAGTGTGGTCGAAAAAGGAACACAAAACGGAACAAGTACAGATTTTGATGGAGTATACCAAGTTAAGGTTTCTCCAAATGCTACTTTAGTTTTTTCTTACATTGGTTTTAAAGAGCAAGAAATAAAGGTAACTGGAAAATCTAGTTTAAACATTACAATGATAGAAGACACAGAAAGTCTTGCTGAAATTGTAATTATAGGTTACGGACAGCAAAAAAAAGAAAGTGTCCTTGGAGCTATAAGTCAAATAAAAGGAGCAGATATAGTAGAGTCTGGTTCTCCAAATATGGTAAATGCTTTAAATGGTATTTCACCAGGTCTTAACATTGTTCAAAGTTCAGGGCAACCAGGAAAAGAAGATGGTGAAATTTATATTCGTGGTAATGCAGACCCATTAATACTTGTAGATGGTGTAGAAGTTGTTGGAGGGTTCTCAAACATTGACACAAGAGATGTAGAAAGTATTAGTGTATTAAAGGATGGTTCTGCAACTGCCGTTTATGGAATTAGAGGTTCAAATGGAGTTATCATAATTACAACTAAACGTGGTAAAATAGGAAGACCTAAAATTAGTGTTACCAGTGAGTTTACTCTAAAATTAGTGCCAGAAGGACCAGATGTATTAGATGCTTTTACAGCTCAAAGTGCATTAAATACAGGAATTCTAAATGATCAAGCATATGCGAGTGGTTATAGTACAGAAGCGGATTTAGCACATTGGAAACAAGGTGATTTCCCATACATGTATCCAGATGTAAATTGGGATGATACACTTATCAAAAGTCATGCAACAAGTTTTAATCAAACGATTTCTATACGTGGTGGAACAGAATTTGTAAAATACTATGCTTCTGCAGGTTATTTACAAGAAGGAGATATTACAAAGACCGACCAACTTTTTAATTATGATCCTGAATATAAGTTTAGCAGGTATTCATTTAGAGGGAATTTAGATTTTTCTTTAACTAAAACAACAACACTAAAAACAAGTATTAGTAGTCGTTTAGAAGATACTAATGAACCTGGAAATGGAAGTAATTTATCTGATGCTTTTTTAGCTTTATACACATTAGCTCCTGGAAGTGTTATACCTTATTATCCGGCATCTGTTATGGAACAATATCCGGATCCTTTATATCCTGGACTTGCAGAAGTAAGAATTGGGGAAGGACCTAATGCTTATGGTTCTCTTAATAGAAGTGGTAGTGCAAACACTATAAAAACTGTTTTTTCAGTAGATCTTGAATTACAGCAAAAATTAGATTTCATCACAAAAGGACTAGCTTTTAACGCGAAGTATAATTTTATAAGCAGCTACGGTAGTAAAAGCCAGATCACTTATGATGGGTCTATTTCTTCTCAACAAGAGGCTTATACATTACTCCGTGATGGAACTTGGTCATCACAAGAAGGTATAGATTATGAACGTCCGTTATATTATATACAAGGGAGTGAAAGTGTTAATGGAAATCAAGAAATTAGTTATATAAAAACTCATTTAAGCTATGATCGTTCATTTGGGAAACATAATGTAACAGGTTTAGCACTTTTTAGTAGAAATGAAAAAACAACTAATGTAGATTTTCCTTTTTTTAATGAAGATTATGTAGGGCGTTTTACCTATAATTATGACACACGTTATTTTATAGAAGCAAGTGGTTCATATAATGGAGATGAAACATTTGCAAGGGGATATAGGTTTAAGTTTTTTCCATCTTTTGCTGGTGGTATAAATTTGGCAAAAGAAAAATTTGTTATGAATACTTTTCCAACTCTAAACAACTTTAAGATAAGATATTCATATGGACAAACAGGTTCTAAAGCAGGTTTAGGTAATAATAGATGGGTATATGATACTTTTTATGATTATGCATCTTCAACTGCAGAAAAAAGACCAGGTTCTAGGTATTTCTTTGGGGAATTGGTAGATAACTCACTTTCAGTACTTAAAATCACTCAATTAGGTAGCCCTGAATTAACTTGGGCTACTGATACCAAACAAAATATTGGGGTAGACTTTGGTCTTTTTAATAACAAAATATCAGGATTTATTGAGTTTTTTAAACAAAATAGAGATGGATTAATCCAAAGACTTGATAAAGATATTTCTGCATTGCATGGTCTTGATACAAGTAAACCTTATGCAAATGTAGGAGCTTCTGAAAGCCATGGATATGAAGTGTCTTTAACTTATAAAAACAAAACCGAAAGCGGACTAAACTACTCATTAACTGGTTTTTATGGATTTAATGAAAATCGTGTTTTATCAAGTCCAGCGGATGGTAGTGGAACCCCAGAATACGCAACTGTAGCAGGTAAACCAAGTGGAACAACTGGATTATTACAAGCAGATGGGTATTTCCAAAATATTGATGAAGTAGTCAATTACCCAAGCTCTGCAGGTGACCCCTCGTTAGGAGATTATAGATATATAGATTACAATGCAGACGGATCTATAGTGGCAACAGATATAGGAGATCAAATAAGATTTGATATACCTAAATCAGCTAAACATAGTTATAGTTTTAAATTAGCAGCTTCGTATAAAAAATGGTCTGCGAATGCTATGATTAACGGAGTTTCAGGGCATCTAGGTATTATTGACTCTGATATTGCCTACGCTTTACCAGAGGGGGCTGCTTCAGGACGTGTTGAACAATTAGATTATTGGACACCTACTAATACCAATGCTCAGTATCCTGCGCTACATTCAGAAACAGACCCTAATACAGCAAATAGTACAGCAAGAATTATATCTTTAGATTATATTAAATTGAGAAGTATGAATATTGGGTATAATTTTGACATGAGTAATAGTAAAAGAATAAGTGATTTAAAGATATATATCAACGGAAATAATCTTTTTACCATTTCTGACATTGATTATGGAGATCCAGAAGGAAATGATCCTGGTGCTTATCCAATATTAAGAAGATTTACTCTAGGGCTAAACTTAAATTTTTAAAAAATAAAAATTATGAGAAAAATAAAATATACATTCGCTTTAATCATGACAGTTTTTATTATTAGCTGTGAAGATTATTTAGATCAATCAGAGGAAGCTGAAGGATTGACCGAAAATGCCATTTTTAATGATATTGTTTTAACAAGAGACTTTTTTGATGGTGCTTTTACGTATTACCTTTCAGAAGTAAGTGTCGTAAATCAAAGCCCAGATATTCTTCCTGGTATGACAATGTCTGGAGAAGGATACCCAGGTAGAACAGCATCACCTGTACCTGAAACATATCAATTTTATGCTCAAGGAGATTATTTAAGCTTGATGAATAGAACTAGTGGATCAGATACTACCCCAAACTTTGTTTCTAGATACTTTTTTTGTTTTAAAGGAATTAGAATTGTGAATACTTTTCTTGAGAACGCAGATAACATTCCTAATTCTACTGAAGAGGAAATTAATTATTTAAAAGGACAAGCGTATTTTTTAAGAGCTTCTTTTTATCACTTGTTAACGAAGCGTCATGGAGGACTTATTTATTTAAAAGAAACCTTAAGTGTAAGTCAACCCCTAACGTCTAAAAGAGAAAGTTATGAGAGTAACTTGTCAGATATGTTAGATGATATAGAATTAGCTATAGATTTATTACCTGTTTCATGGTCAACAGAGAGTGTAGGTAGACCAACAAGAGGTGTTGCTATGGCTTTAAAATCTAGACTTACATTATTTGCCGCGAGTCCATTAGCAAATGAAACTAACGATGATCAAAAATGGATAGACGCTGCAACAGCAGCTTCAGATTTAATTAACTTTGCAAATGCAAATGGTTTATATACACTTGCAAATGCAAGTGCAGCAAGTACCTTAGATGTTGATAGAGATGGAGCAGACCTTTTAGTAGCAGAACCAACTGCTTTGCAACCTTATAGAAATATTTTTGTAGGCTCTGGGATACAAAAAATAATTCCTAGCGAAGTAATATTTATGGAAGCAAATCAAAAATTCTTTACTTATGGAGGTATTCTTAATCCTACACCAAGACTTAGTTTAACAGTAGGTTTTGATATTATAAAATTCAACAATAACCCAATGAATATTGGAGCACTTGCTAATTTTATTGAGAAATTTGAAACTAAAAATGGTTTGGCAATTGAAGATGATCCATCTTATAATCCACAAGACCCATTTATTAATAGAGATCCAAGGTTTTATAATAATATATTGTTTGATGGTGTACCATGGACAACAACAACTGCAGGTCCTAAAAATGATACACCTTTTGTAGATTTAGCAGTAATAAATGAAGAGGGAAATTATGGTAAAGATTTAGACGATCCTTCTAGAACGACTTCTCCACTAATTGTTTACAATTTAACAGGATTGCGTATTAGAAAATGGATACCTAATGGAGCGTATTGGAGAACAGGTAATGCAGGAAATTTCAGTTATCATGTTAATAACATTATATACAGAATGCCAGAAGTGTATTTAAACTATGCAGAGGCAGTTAACGAAGTATATGGGCCAAATGGAGTTGCTCCTGGAGGAACATTAACAGCTGTAGGTGCAATTAACCTTCTTAGAAATAGAGTTGGTATGCCAAATGTAGCTGCAAAATATACAGGTTCTAAAGAAGATTTCAGAGAAAGAATTAGAAATGAGCGTGCTATTGAGTTGTGTTTTGAAGGTTTTAGATATGATGATTTAAGAAGATGGAAAACTGCACATTTAGAAGAAAATAAAAAAGTGGAGTTTTTAAAGATGCGTTGGCAAGGTGGTAAGTCTGCAACATATCCTTCTGGTTTTAGTTATGAAAATGAAGAACAGACTCAATTAAGGAAAACGTTTAATGATAACAACTATTGGTGGCCAATTCCACCTTCAGAAATTGAAGCAGTGCCTTCTTTTGAACAAACGGAAGGATGGTAATTAGTGTTAAAACACTAAATAAGGTATCATGAACTTAAAATTATAAAAATTAACAAATGAAATTAAATATAACAGAATTGAAATTTTTTGCTTTCTGCTTACTTAATGCTCTAACTATCAATATTGGTATTGCTCAGAATACACCAATAGATAATTTAGCAATTCAAGACTCAATTCCAGCAAATAAAAATGAATTTTTAAAAACACCTTTTGGGGTTTTTAATTTAAGTCAAACAACAGGAGCCGTTTTTAGAATTTCAGGTGATGAACTTCGTCAAACCGCAGGAGATAATCTTTCTGAGGCATTAAGAGGTAGAGTTCCTGGGCTAAGAATTATTAGAGGAACAAATACACCTGGTACAAATGGAAGTTATTCTTACGTATTAAACGGAGGAACTCCATATGTACTAATAGATGGTCAACCAAGAGGGCTTCAAACAGATTTAAGAGAAGTAGATGAAGTTATAGTACTTAGTGATGGTACTTTTAACTCTTTACTAGGAAATTTAGGAGATAATGGACTTATATACGTAGTTACAAAAGGAGGAAAAGTAAGTAAACCTACAGTAGAAGTTAATTATCAAAGTGGTTTTAATATGGCAACTCGTTTACCAGAATTATTATCAGCTCCAGAATATGCAGAGATAATAAATCAAGCATCTAATAATGATGGTTTGGGAGATATTTATAGTGCTGAAGATATCGCAAAATATAAAGATGGATCTGACCCTATAAACTTTCCAAATGTAAATTCTAGAGAAGAGTTCTTAAAGTCAAGTTCACCTTCTAACTTTGCTTCGTTAAATGTATATGGTGGAAAAGAAGATTTAAAATACAGTGCTTTTTTAGGGTATTCAGATTGGGAAGGTTTAGAAAAAGTAGGAAATCCAATAAACGGTAGAAATATTACCTTTAGGACTAAAATAGATACACGTATTAACAATTTACTTAGAACACATGCTAGTGTTTATGGAAAATTTGGAAAGAACAATAGACCTATTCTTGATGCAGATGCTATGTTTTTATGGATTTCTGCTACACCTGCAAATTCATTTCCTTTAAAAGTAGCAGATTCTGCATATGTGGTAAGTAACGAATTTCAGACCAATTTACTTTCAGAGTTAGAAAATGGAGGTTTAAGAACAGATTATACAGCCAATATGATTTTTGATATAGGATTAGATTTTGATTTTGAAGATTATATTCCTGGTTTAAAGTATGATACTTATCTAATGATGAGAACGTACAATGCCCATACTTTATCAACAAATAACAACCCTGGTTTATACACTTTAGAAACAACACAAGACGATGTTACTGGAGAAGATATTACTAATCTAATTTTGTATAGACAAGATTATCAAAACACAGGTATTGCAAGGTCAAACACTGCAATACAAAGAAATTTTGCTTATAATGGTAATCTTAGTTATATAAAGGAAATGAAGGAAAGTGTTTTGAATTTAAACTTAAATCATCTTTTATATTATGAGCCTAGCACAAATTCAGGAAACCCAGATAGACGTAATTTAACGGTTAACTTAAACGGTTCGTATGCATTAAAAAATAAATATATTGCATTTGCAAACTTAAATTCAAGTAGTAGTTCTAAATTTATAGGAGATAATAGAACTAAATACTATCCAACAGCTGGAATCGCTTGGGTAGCATCCAATGAAAAATTCTTAAAGGACAATAAAAATATTGATTATCTTAAATTTAGAGCTTCTTATGGACAAGTAGGTACAGAATATACATCTACTTCACTATTTTATTTAAGCACATGGGGTGGAGGTAAAACAAACAGTACAATGTATACAGGTATAGCAACTCAAACTCAAAATCAATATGGATATAGACAAAGTAGTACAGCTAATGAAGAAATAGATTGGATAGTGTACAACCAAATGTTTCTTGGTGTAGAAATGAGTTTGTTTAAGAAATTGAGACTTGATTTTAATTATTTTAACATTGATAATAAAAATTTAATAACTAATGCAAGTGCTCTTTTTGCAACTGCATTAGGTGATAACATTTATTTACCACAATTAAATTTTTCTGAAAGAAGAAATAAAGGTTTCAATACTAATGTTACATTTAACGATACTCGTGGAGATTTTAGATACCACCTAAGTGTTAATGCTGGTTATAATAAAATTACAGGAGAAAAAATTGCTGAAGTACCTTATCCAGATCAGTATAGATTACAACAAGGTGAATCAATAGATAATTTTAATGCTTATGTAAGTGATGGCCTTTTTACTGCAGAAAATATTGATGATGCTTTACCTCAGTTCGGAGATGTACAAATTGGTGATATTAAATATGTAGATCAAAATGGTGATAATGTTATTGATTCTAGAGATCAAACAACCGTAGGAAATACTACACCAAGATTTAATTACGGTGTTAATGTAGGAGTTGAATATAAAGGAATCAACTTAGATATTGTAGGAATGGGTGTTGGAGGTTATGATATAAATCTTAACTCAATATCTTACTATCAACATTATGGTTTAAGAAACTATTACGGTAGCTCTAAAAACGATCTTCCTAATGGAAATGTATTCCCTAGATTAAGTACTATACAAAGTGACAATAATCAACAAAATTCAGATTATTGGCTAGTAGATGGAAGTTATTTTAGAATTTCTAATGCTGAGTTAGGATTTACGCTACCAGAATCATTGATGTCAAAAACAGCAATTACAAGTGTAAAATTATTTTTAAGAGGAAGTAATTTAGCATTGTTTAGTAAAATGAAAGATTTAGATCCAGAAGATACTAGATCAGGATTTTTTGAATATCCAATGATGAGAACATTTGTTTTTGGAGCTACGGTAAATTTTTAATAAATAAATGTTAAAAAACAGAAAAATGAAATTAACAAATAAGATTTTAACAATTATTACCTTGACAATAGGTATTACAAGCTGTAGTGAATTTTTAGAAGATGAAATTCAATATACTAGAGAGGAAGTAGTTACAACTTCAGGCTTGAAATCAAGAGGTATTATAGACGATATTTATACAGATTATTCATTCCGATATACTACAGATTTTTCAAATGAATATTTAACAGATAATGGTGTTGCAAACGATACGGAAACAATATTGGCAACTGGCTATTGGGGCCCAACTAATAATCCATATAATTATGTTTGGCAACAGTCTTACGATAATATTAGACAAATATATCAATACATAGATCTTGTTCATAATCAAGATTTACAAGTTTATCTATCTGAAGGAAATCAAATATTAAATGAAAGATTAATAGATAGATATTATGGTGAGGCACTTTTTTTAAAAGCATGGGCAGAATGGGAGTTACTTAAAGTATTTGGTGGCCCTTCTGAAAGCGGAGAAATGTTAGGATTTCCTATTGTAAATGGGATATTAGAAAATGAAGAATATGCAAGTTTGAGTAGAAATACTTATGATGAATGTGTAACTCAGATTATGGAAGATTTAGATATTGCCATTGCAAAGTTGCCTCTTGTATATGAAGGAGATGAAAATGCGAACCCTGCTTTTAGTGCAACAGAAACGGGTAGAGCAAGTGGTCTAGCGGCATATGCATTAAAAGCAAAAGTAGCATTATATGCTGCAAGTCCAGCTTTTAATCCATCTAACGACCTTTCTAAGTGGGAGCTAGCGGCAAGTTATGCGCAGGAGTTAATCGTTCAAAATGGAGGTTTAAGAAGCTTACAGTCTTTCGATTTTGATAATGAAACTAATTCAGATCATATTTGGAGAATGCGTAATGATAGAAATAATAACGCATTAGAAAAAAGTTTATATCCACCGTCTTTATTTGGATCAGGTTCGGTAAATCCATCTCAAAACTTAATTGATGCTTTTCCAGATGCTAATGGATATCCTATTGATAACGGTTTAAGTACGTATAACAATAAAGTTCCTTATGTTTCAAGAGACGAAAGATTTTATAAGTTTGTATTCTATAATGATGATCAATGTTTTGAATCTGCTGATTGTTCAGATTTTAATGCATTAGAAATTTATGAAGGTGGTATGGATTATTATGGAGGGTTTAATAATTCTTTAGGAACAAGAACAGGATATTATTTAAAAAAATATTTAAATAATTTAAACTTTGATCCATCAGTAACTACTGCTGTTACAACAACTTTACCTAAAGTATATGTTCAGTTAGAACTAAATGACATCTATTTAGGATATGCTGAAGCATTAAATGAAGCTTTTGGAGAACCAAGTATATTGCCTGCTGGGTTTAACTTTACAGCAAAAGAAGTTTTAGCTAAAATAAGACAAAGAGCAGGGTTGTCTACAGATCCATATTTAGATATTTCGGCTGCAAATCAGTCAGATTTTAGAAATTTATTAAAAAATGAGAGACGTATAGAATTGTGTTTTGCAGGTGAAAGGTTTCACGATTTAAGAAGATGGAAAGATATTGACAACATAGAAGACATTAAAGGAGTTAAGATTAGTAAAAATTCTGATGATACTTTTTCATTCGAAAACATCGATGTGGAAAGAAGAAATTATGAAGCTAAAAATTATTATCTTCCATTACCATACAGTGAATTATTGATAAATACTAATTTGAAACAAAACCAAGGTTGGTAATAAATTAAAAACAAAGATTATGAAGAAAAATATATTAAAATCTATAGCTAAACTATTAGTGCTTATTGTAGGATTAAGTATCACGTCATGTTATGATGATTTTGTTGAAAACGAATTTGATTTCACTTCAGTTTATTTACCACACGAACAAATTGACCGTAGTTTTATTATGGGAGAAGGAATGAGAATAGGTGTAGGTGCTGTATTAGGAGGAAGATTAGATAATACAGAAGATGTAGAAATAACTTTTTCATTAGATGATGATTTAGTAACAAATGCAGGTAAATCTGTATTACCTAGCAACTATTATGAATTGGTTGATAGTGAAGGAAATCCATCAAATAATAAAATTATTATTCCTGCTGGAGAAGTTCAAGGTTTTGTGTATGTAAAAGCAGATTCTATTAATTTCTTAGGAGATGCATTATCATTAGGAAATAATTATGCTTTAGGATTTACGTTAGAGAATGTTGTAAATGCAGATTCTATTTTAGTTGATACAGAGTCAACTAAATATAAGTCATCATTAATTACATTTACTTATATCAACCAATTATATGGTCATTATTTTCAAAAAGGTCAAGTTGTGAAAACGGAAGGTGCCTCAGAAGAGACAATTACTTACGTTGGTGACATTAATAATAATGAAAATGTAGAGTTAACTATGGTATCTCCTAATACTGTACAATGTAATGGTCTTGCTCTTTTAAGAGAGTCTGATAAAAAAATGAATCTTGTAATTGCAGATGATAACTCAATTACAATCGAGAGTATTGCTGGAGCAGTTGTTGTAACAGATAATGATGGTTCTTTTTATGATCCTGCTACACGTACAATAACACTTAATTATTCTTTTGAATCTAACGGAGCTACATATGTAGCAAATGATGTTTTAGAGTTCAGAAATAGAGAAGTTGATGGTGTAAACCAAATAGGTATATAGTTTTCTATCTAAAAATCATTAATAAACTTAAAAAAAGACCAATATCTATATTGGTCTTTTTTTGTACAATAAATTTGAGATTTACTTAAGGTAAAAGTGTTGTGTACTGCTAAATATTTGATTGAATTTTATGCATGGTCATAATCTTATTATAAAGTTTTAGACACTCGTTTAAATAACTTGATATAGGTAACTTATTGTTAAAAAGCCCTTAATTGTAACATTTTTACCCATAATGTTAGAAAATTAATGCTTAAAGAATAATTATGTTTGTTAAAAAAGTAACATTATTTTATTTACATTTTTTAGTTTATAAATAATATTACTATAATTTTTCAACTAATTATGAAAATTTCATTTTTTAGTAGAGACAAACCTTCACATGAAGGTGCCTTTTGCGAAAGGGTTAATTTTATGACAGAGCAATTCTAAAAAAGCAGCAATTTTAAGTGTTGTAGACATCAAAATTGAAGGTAAAATAAAGACGTATCCAAACCCTGTAAAAAAGGAAATACTCATAATATTTCAATTAGATTCAAATTTTAATTCAGAAAAAATTGAACCCCAAATAATAAACTATTTAGGGCAAGTAGTTGTAAAGAATACATTTTATCCAAATAGAGATTCTAACATAGTTTCTATAGAAACTCAAAATTTATAAACAGGGATTTATTTGCTAAAAATACGTGATCATAAAAGTTTAAAAAGGCTAAAATTTGTTGTTCAATAATTTATCAAAACAAAAAATCATGAAACAAACATTACAATTTATCTTTATATTTATTATTTCAAGTGCTAGTTTGTTAGGTCAAACCAAAGTAGTATCATTAGAAAACAATACTGGAATTATAGCAGATGACTTAGGATCTGTAACCCTTTGGGAGAATCAAATTGAAGGATACGGAGATGCTACACAAAGTAATACAGCTTTAGGTGGTGACAAATTATTCGAAACTTATCCAGGAAAAGTAAATGTAGGTTTTAGCAAAGATGGTTCTTTTCTTGAATTAGAAGGTTCAAATACGTCAATTTCAGACAATACATATAGTGTTTTTTATGCAGGTAAAGCTAATCCAGAAGGGAAGCCAGCATCCTTAATAGGGAATTATGATGTTCCTGGAAATTTTAACAGTTGCTCTGGAATTCGGTTTTTAAGATTAGCCGATGGTAGTATTGTTTTTGATTATGCAAAACCAAATTATGTTCGTGTCGTTTTAAACAATATACCCGGTGATGATTATTTCTTTTTTGGATTTACCATGGATGCTTCTGGAAATTATAAATATTTTGATAGTAGCGATCCATCAATAAAAACAGGAAAGATTAATGATACAATGGTTCCCAGTCAAGACGAAGACCTTAAATTGAATCTTTTTGAAGAAAGAGATGGAGGACATACCTATAATCATACAGAAGTTGTAGAAGTATCCATGTATGATGATGTGCTTAGTACTACTGATTTTCAAAATGAATACAATAGATTGGCTACTGATTATGCCGAACTTGTGATTACTGAATTTGAAGTTACCAATGTATTGCCTAATGATGAAAGTTTTCGAGAAGGTATTTCAAGAGATGCTCCAATTGTAGTAACGTTTGATCAAGCTATTGATGAAACTTCAGAATATCCGAAAATTTATATAAACAAAAGTGAAACTGAAACGGCTGGTAATTGGGTTTTATCACCTTCTAATGTTCTTACGTTTACACCTGCTGAAAGATGGCCAGCTAGATCATTAGTCACCCTAAAAATACAAGAAGGGCTTAGATCTACAGATAATGCTATTATTGGTTTAGCAAAACGAGATTCCTATGGTTTTATAGTAGATGCAGAGGAAACTTTTCCTATTGAAAGTTATGAGTTAGGAGAACCAATAGCTTTCATAGATTATATAGCTAGAACAGGAGAATCTATAGTGGGTCATAAATTAACAATGAAAATAACGACTCCTACTATAACTGAAAATACAACTGAAAAATTCCCTGTTCATATTTTTGTGCACGGTGGTGGTTGGGCTGGAGGAACAGCAGAAAGTTCTGGTGCTGATTATTCATTACATAAAGATTATTTAGCAAAAAGCTTAGGATTTGTAACTCTATCTATATCATATAGAACCGTAGGTGCTGGAGGTACTTTTTCTTATGGTTTAGAAGATGTATATACTGCTTACCAATGGGCTATAGACAATGCAGAAACTTATAATTTAGATATGACGAAGGTGTTTTTTAGTGGAGGTTCTGCAGGTACTCCTTTAGCAGCATTAGCCTCTCAGACATTACCTAACATTCTAGGGTATATTGGATTTAATGGAATTTATGATTTTGTGAATGATGCAGGGGATTTTGGTGCAGGAAATTGGTACAAGCAAGATGTACCTAGTGAAACTGAAAACTCTGCTATTTTTAATTTAAGTGACAATCCTCCTCCAACGATATTGATGCACGGTGATGCAGATAATACGATCTCACATAATCAAAGTATAAATTTTGCTGATGCTATAAATGCCAAAGGAGGTAATGCGAAAGCCGTCATATATCCAGGAGAAGTTCATGCATTTTTTAGTAGAGATAAAAAATACCATGAAGAGTGTTTTTATGAGATGGTTAATTTTATGACAGAACAACTTGAAAAAGCAGGATCTTTAAGTGTTGGTACTATAAAGAAAGAGGGTAATGGAATAATATATCCTAATCCTGTTAAAAAAGGAGATAATCTTCAATTAAAAGCAGGTTTTAATTCTGAAATAATTACAGCTAAAATTATAAATTATTTAGGTCAAACTGTATTGGAGACGTCGTTGTACCCAATAAATGGGACAAAGATATTTAGCATAGATACTAGTAATTTAAAACAAGGGATTTATTTTTTGAATACAATTGATAATCAAAACTTAAAAACTTTAAAATTCGTAATTCAGTAATTTAAGTTTAAAATAATTAAATAAAAACGATGAAAAATATTTTACATTTCATCCTTATATTCATTCTTTCAACATCGAGTTTGTTTAGTCAAACAAAAGTATTGTCTTTAGAGAATGCTAAAGGAATTGTAGCAGACAATTTAGGATCTGTAACCCTTTGGGAAAATCAAATTGAAGGATATGGTAATGCGATGCAAAGTGATACAAATCTTGGTGCAGAAGAATCACAAGAAACGTATCCAGGGAAAACCACGGTTCTTTTTAGTAAAGACGGTTCTTTTCTAGAGTTAGAAGGGTCTAGCACTTATGTTTCAGACAATAGTTATAGTGTTTTTTATGTTGGTAAAGCTGAAAACACAAACACAGGAAAACCAGCATCTTTATTAGGAAACTATGATATGAGTGGAGGATTTTCTAATTGTTACGGAATTAGATTTGTAAGATTACAAGATGGTAAGATTGGGTTTGATTATGCAAGACCAAATTATACTCGTGTAAATATTGGAGCTAATGAAATACCTGCAGATGCTTATTTCTTTTTTGGATTTTCAATAGATACTTCAGGAAATTATCAGTATTTCGATAGCACTTCTCCTATCGTAACTTCAGGTACTATTACTAACACGATGCGTACCAATGCTAATGAAGATCTTAAATTTAATATTTTTGAAGAAGTTGCAGGTACTCAAACCTATAACCATACAGAAGTCGTAGAATTAACAATGTATAATGAAGGTCTTAGTTCAACAGAGTTTCAGGATGAATACAATAGACTAGCTACAGAATATGCAGAGCTTGTGACAGCAGAATTCTCAATAACTGAGGTTTTACCTGAGAATCGTACCAATTTGCCACAAAATGGAGCTATACAAATATCGTTTAGTCAAGATGTAGAAGTAATAACTTCAAATTATCCTAAAGTTTATGTAAACAAAAGTACTATTGAAACTAGCGGTACTTGGACATTATCTCCGTCTAATATTCTTACTTTTTTACCAGATGTAAATTGGCCAGCTGGTGGATTTGTATCTGTTCAAATACAAGAAACTCTTAAATCTGTAGATGATATTGCAATTGGTTTAGAGCAAGGAGATTCATTTAGTTTTATTGTGGAAGCTGATCAAGTTTTTGAATTTGATAATACGATAGAACTGGAAGCAATAGCTACAGTAGATTTTCCTATAGTTGGTCATAAACTACCATTAAAGTTAACAACACCTATAATTGACGAAAATACAACTGAAAAATTCCCTGTACATATATGGGTACATGGAGGTGGTTGGTCTGGTGGTACACCAGAAACTTCTTTGGCTGCTAACTCTCCTCATAAAGATTATTTGGCAGAAAATTTAGGGATTGCAACATTGTCTATTTCTTATAGATGTTCTGGTTCTAGTGGTACTTTTTCTTTAGCCAGAGAGGATGTACAAAAGGCCTATGATTGGGCTTTAGCAAATGCCGATACGTACAATTTTGATATGACAAAAGTTTTTTTTAGTGGTGGATCTGCCGGTGCTCCATTAGCAGCAATAGCAGCAGAAGAAAATAATGCACTTGGATTTATTGGTTTTAACGGAATCTATGATTTTGTAAATGATGCAGGAGATTTTGGAACAAATAACAATTACAAACAAAACATTCCAAGTGAAGCGTTAAATTCACCTATCAATCTATTGACTAACACGCCAACTCCTACAATTTTAATGCATGGAGATGCTGATACAACTATAGATATTCGCCAAAGCACTCTGTTTACAGATGCTATAAACGCTAAAGGAGGAAGTGGAGAGACTGTTGTTTACCCAGGAGAAGTTCATGCTTTTTTTAACCCTGGAAAACCAGCTTTTGAAGATGTTTTAATAGAAATGGTTGGTTTTATAAACGCACAACTTGAAGAGGTAAACCAATTAAGTACTAATAATATTAACACCGTAAAAAATCAAGTGACAGTTTATCCTAATCCTGTTAAACAAGGAAAAAACATCACTATCCAATCTAATCTTTTTGACCACCAAAAAATAAACGTACAAATTGTAAATTATTTAGGTCAAACAGTCTTAAACACCCATTTATATACGAATTCAAATACAATTATTTTAGACCCAATAATGCTATCGGAAGGTAATTATATTTTAAAGTTGCTAAGTAATAGTGTTTTTCAAATACACAAAATAATTATTAATTAATCGATCTTAAATCAAAACTTATGAAAATAAAATTATTTTATTTAATGGTAATATTTTTTACTATTAACAACTTTGCACAAACCAATACTTGTGGGATAACTGTAGACAATACGTTTGATGATGGGACAACTTTATCTAATGGTTGGACTGAGTACAATACTTCTGGGCGAGTTACAGTGGAGTCGGGTAAATTAAAATTTAATCATAATACAGATATGCCTTCTGTTTATAAGACATTTACTCCAACCTCTGAAAATGCTACTTTCTCTTTTGATGTTTCTGCTACACGTTCGTCTGTAAATTGTCAAGTGCATTTAATCTCTTCTACAGGAAAACATTTATCAAGTATTGCTTTAGGTATTGGAGTCGCTAATATTAAATATGCAACATCAATAGAAAATGGAGTTCCTAGTGGTTTTGTAGCTGGAGACCCTGCTATAGGTTTTCCGTCTAATAAGAATTTTATAATATCCTCTAAAATTGACTTTACCTCAAAAGAAATTGATATTTATGTTAATGGAGAATTGATGACAGCAGAAATCCCTTTTTTAGAAGATGCGGAAGATATTGCTAAGATAGACATTCAATTACTTTTTATGTATGCTAATAATGGGCAATTTTATTTTGATAATATTTCTTTATTAGGAGGAGATGAAAATCGTATTTTATTAACAAGTAATGTAAATGCTGCAGAGGATTTATTGGCATCTGCACCTATAGGTACAATTTATAATCAATATCCACAATCTGCGGTTGATGTATTTCAACAAGCAATTGATGATGCTAATGCAATCATTTCTAATTGTGAAGCTACTTCGAATGATATTAACAATTCACTTTTAGCTATTCAAACGGCAGAAGAGGTTTTTGTGAATGCAAAAGTAAATGATCCTGTTCTTAAAATGTACAGCGGGTATGATTTTACAGGTGATGTAAACGAAGTTTATTGTGGTTATTACAATGGAGGTTTAGGTGCTTACGAAGATTGGGGAGTATCCTTTACCTTAGAAAAAGGATACATGGCTACTTTTGCACAAGATGTGAATGGCTTAGGTGTTAGTAAAATATATATTGCTCAGGATAATAATCTAGAAATCAATTTGCCTGCTGATTTACAGAATACGATTTCATTCATACGAGTGAGTCCTTGGTTTCCTGTAGGTAAAAAAGGGAGTTTAGGAAATGTAAAATGGACAACTGCTGATACTTATAATTCTTCGTGGTATTATAACTGGGGTTTAACGGCTCCACATTCAGAAGGAATCGAATTTGTTCCAATGTCTTGGAGTGGAGGTGACTCTAGAACATCACTTGATGTAATGGAAGAAGCTGGACAAAATATGTCTTTCAATCATCTTCTAGCCTTTAATGAACCTGATAACGAAGGTCAATCTAATATGACAGTTGCAGAAGCTTTAGAAGGGTATCCTAAACTGCTAGCTTCAGGACTTAGATTGGGTGCTCCTGGAGTAGAAAACGTACAATATAGTGCAACAAGTGATTCTTTTAATGATAGTGCTTGGATTCAAGAATTTATGGACGGATGTGTGGAACTTGGTTACCGTGTTGATTTTATTCCAGCACATGATTATGTACGCCGTTCGAAGTCTACCTTTATAGAGCGTTTCAAAGCCTTACATGATCGCTATAACCTTCCGGTATGGGTAACAGAATACAATTATGGAAACCCAAATATGGGATCTGCAAATCTTACAGTAGAACAAGGATATAATAATATAAAAGGCTTAACAGAAATTTTAGAAGAGTCAGATTTTATTGAGCGTTACAATTGGTATTATTTCTTTGGAGCAAATACGGGTATTGGTGGTATGACCGATGGAGAATTGAATATTACTGGACAATTCTATAGAGATTTAGAATCGCAAAATCCTTCTTATGTTCAACAAGTGTATGAGCAAGGAGTACAATTATCGGTTACAGATAATTCAACTTTATCAAATGTTTTAATGTTTCCAACCGTAATAACAGATGGTTTTTTTAAGCTAAGATATTCAGAAGAAATTAAAGATAGTACCATACATATTTATTCTACTGTTGGTCAATTGGTAAAAACAATAGTTGGCTTAAAATCAGAAATTGATGTAAAAACACTTTCTAGCGGACTGTATATTGTTAAAATAGAATCTCATTTAGGAAACTTTACTAAAAAGATTATCATACAATAACTGCGTTTTTATTATCAATAAAAAAGAATACTAAACTTAAAATTTAAAGAAATGAAATTAAAATTCTTATATACAATTGCTTTTCTTTTTGCGATGCAAACATTTTCGCAAACAGCTACTTGTGGTAGTGTGGTAGATGATACTTTTGAAGAGGGAACTGCCCAATCTATTGGTTGGACAGAGTACAATACAACCGGACGTGTAACGGTTACAGATGGTAAATTAAAGTTTAATCACAATACAACAATGCCTTCTGCGTATAGAACTTTTACGCCTACATCTGGTAATTCTTCTTTTTCTTTTGATGTGTCTGCTTCACGTAATTCTGTGAATTGTCAAATACATTTAATTTCATCTACAGGTAAGTATTTATCTAGTGTTGCAATAGGTATTGGAGCAGCCAATATAAAGCATGCAACTTCAATAGAAAATGGAGTTCCTAGCGGTTTTGTAGCTAGTGAGCCTGCAATAGGTTTTCCTACAAATACCGTTTTTACAATTTCTACTCAAATTGATTTTGCTTCAAAAAAAGTAGATTTTTATAGTAATGGAGAATTGATGACAGCTGGTGTGCCTTTTTTAGAAGAAGCAGAAGACATTGCTAAAATTGATATTCAATTGCTTTTTATGTATGCTAATAATGGGCAATTTTATTTCGATAATATATCTTTATTAACCGGAGAAGAAAATCGTTTGCTTTTAACAAGTAATATAACCTCTGCAGAAAATTTAGTGAATTCAGTAACTATAGGTGATACATATAATCAATATCCACAGGCTGCTTATGATGATTTTCAGTTAGCAATCACAAACGCAAATACAGTACTTGTTAATTGTGATGCAGCTTCAAATGCAATAGATGCATCACTTTTAGAGCTTCAGGCAGCTCAAGACCTTTTTGAAACTACAAGAATAAATGATCCTGTTCTTAAAATTTACAATGCCTATAATTTTGTTGGTGAAGCGCACGAAATGTATTGTGGGTATTACAACGGAACTTTAGGAGATTATGATGATTGGGCTGTTTCATTTACCTTAGATAAAGGTTATATGGTAACGTTTGCAGAAAATGTAAACGGTACAGGAGCTAGTAAAGTTTATGTAGCTGCAGAGAGTGATTTAAAAATTAACCTAACTGATGATTTAAAAAGTAAAACCTCATTTATACGTGTTTCTCCTTGGTTTGATATCCATAAGAAAGGAATGGCTGGTAAAGGTGCAGATGTTATTCAAGAGTTTGAGAACTCATGGCATTATAACTGGAGTACTTCTGGTGCTGATGTAGGGGATGCTAAATTTGTACCAAACCAATGGGCTGGAGGTTCTGTTGCAAATGCAATTAGTTTAGGTAACAGAATGGATATTGCGCATTATATGGCTTTTAACGAACCTGATGGTGCTGACCAAGCAAATATGACGGTAGACAAAGCCATTGAAAAATATGAAGATATGTTGGCATCTGGTTTGCGTTTAGGGTCTCCTGCAAATAAAGACAATGCAAAAGGTGGTGTTTGGCGAGATGAATTTATGACCAAGGCTGAAGCAGCAGGATTACGTGTAGATTATATGGTTGTACACTATTATAAGAAAACATCTCCAACAAGTTTTTACAATTGGTTAAAAGCAATTCATGATGAATGGCAACGCCCTATTTGGATTAAAGAGTTTAATTATGGGGCAACTTGGACTGCTCAACCAACTTCTAACGAAGCAGCAGGAGATGGATTAAAGTCGTACATTAATATGTTAGATGATGCGAGCTTTGTAGAACGTTATTCTGTATTTACTTGGCAGCCAGACAAACCAGTGTACTCTTTAATGAGTGTGCGTAATCCGGTAACTTTAAGTAGCTCAGGAATTATGTATAGAGATCATCAATCTCCAATTGCGTATACACAAGAAGAGTATGAGCAAGGTGTACCATTATCTGTGGATGATAATTCGGCTTTATCTAAATTTTCAGTATTTCCAACGGTAATAACCAGTGGTATTTTTAACTGGTCAGTTTCAGAAGAGGTTGATAAAAGTAATATCAATTTAACTATTTACAATATAGCAGGACAATTAGTTAAAGAAGTTCAGGGTCCAAATTCTGAAGTAAATGTGAGTAAGCTTTCTAGTGGTTTGTATTTTGTGAAAATCAATTCTGATTTAGGGAGTGTTATCAAGAAAATTATTAAGAATTAATTAAAAAAACAAATATCTTGATTATTATTAATAGAGTGAAACTAGACAGCATATTCAGAAGAAACCACAACTTTAATGTGAAAACAGTGGTTCTTTTATTCATATTAGCAGTAAATCTTAGCACCTTTGGTCAATCCATTTATACCAATGATATGGATTATGTTCTAGGTGATTGCAAGCAACGTTTTATTACGGGAGCAGTTGCAACACAAGAACAAGCAGATAATTTGCTAAAAGGTTTTAAGGCTATGAAAGTTAATGGAATTCGTATTCCTATTTTTCCGAGAGATGCAAATACTGGAGTGAGCCTTAATCCTCATCCAACCATCATGAAGTATTTTTACGAACAGGCTTTAGTTGCTGGATTTCATGTTTTTGCGAATCCTGCTCAAGGTGGTGGAGGTATTAGAATAGCAAATCATTCGCTTTCTAACACAAGTTCTGTAAAAGGTATACAAGCAGCAACAGATGAATTGGTGAATAGAATTATAGAGTTCTCAAATGAATATCCAGGCCTTAAATGGTTAAACCCTTTTAATGAAGATGGAAGAACAAATACAGTTTGGAGCATAAGTCAAATTAATGAAATCTATAAACGTTTATATGATCATGGTGTTAATGGAGCAGAATTAATTGGCCCATGTACCTGGGGACTTCCTGCAGGAATTGATATGTTAAAAAACACGGATATTACAAAGTATATTACGGTTGCATCTTCTCATAATTTAGGACATAACGATGGACAATGGTCAACTTTTAAAGCTTTAGCTGAAGCAAAGAACTTGCCAGTTTGGGATTCAGAAGCCAATAATGATCCTGGTAATACAGATACAAACAAAGTAGAGGCTGCTCTAGAAAATAAGGTAGATGGCTTAGTGGTATACAACTCCGGAAACAATATAGATCTAAACACAGGTGCTATAAACGGTACCAATGTTTATTATATGTCTGTGTATCTAAAACAAAGAGAGAGTATTGCTGTAAATGGTACTGCTACACAGTCAGAAACTACAGCTCCTCAATGGTATGTAGAAGCTTCTCGTGCAATTGATGGCAACGTGAATGGTCATTGGTCAGGTGGTAATGGGTCCGTTACTCATACAGCTGGTGTTAATCCTTGGTGGCAAGTTGATCTTGGTTCAAATAAAAATATAGAAGAAATTAAGATATACAATAGAACAGATGCCAATCCACAAAACCTATCTAATTTCACAGTAACAGTTACAAATACTAGTGGTAGAACAGTATTTTCTAAAACATATGCAGATTATCCAAACCCCTTTTTAGTAATTGAAACAGGAGATATAAGTGGTCGTATTGTCAAAGTACAAAAAAATGATATAGGCACATTAACTTTAGCAGAGGTGCTCATTTTTGCAACAAGTCAACCTTTGTCTATTAATATTTACGATGAAATTAAAGTTAGTGTTTTTCCAAATCCAACTACAGACAAATTAATAATATCTATACCTAATAACGTCTTAAAAAGATATACTTTATATAACCTAAGTGGACAAATGATTTCTACAAATAACACAAATACAAAAGAGGTTGAAATAAATGTAAGTAAACTATCAATGGGTATATATTTCCTAAAAATGGAAGGTGATAAGTTTTATGGAATACATAAGATAATAAAAAAATAAACCGTTTTATATTTCTTTAAATATAACAGCATCTAGATTTACTTTAGATGCTGTTTTTTATTTAAAACTAAACATAATCAGGAACACTCACTCTTATATTTATAACAATACATCTTTTTTCTCTTACAGTTAATAAACTGCAACATAATCACTCCTTAACTGAGAATTTAAAAGCGTAAAAAAAATATATTTTTGTGGCTCACACGATTATAAATAATAACAAATGAATACAAAAAACTACTTTCTAAAGACACTATTTTTAACTTTAATTATTTATTGTATCAACACAAGTGTGTATAGTCAAACAACTATTTATACCAATGATATGGATTATGTAATAGGTGACACAAAACAGGCTTTTATAACAGGTGCAATTACTACAGAAACACAAGCAGACAATCTACTTAAAGGATTTAAAAATTTAAAAGTAAATGGTATACGTATTCCTATTTTCCCAAGGGATGAGGATACAGGGGTGAGTCTTAATCCTGAGCCTGAGATGATGAAATATTTTTATGAACAAGCATTAGCACAAGGGTTTCTTATTTTTGCGAACCCAGCGCAAGGTGGTGGAGGGGCACGAATAGCAAACAATGATCTTTCCGAAGAAGGAGGGGTAAATGGTGTTCAAGCTGCAACAGATGAATTAATTGCTAGAATGTTAGAGTTTTCCGCAGAATACCCAAACTGTAAATGGCTTAATCCTTTTAATGAAGATGGTAGAGCTACTAGTAGTACTTGGAGTGTAGATCAATATCATACTATCTATGCTGCACTATACAACAATGTAAACGGAGCAGAATTGGTGGGACCCTGTACTTGGGGGTTAGGTGCAGGAATAGACATGCTTCAAAACACAAATATATCTGACTACATTACAGTAGCAACGTCTCATAATTTAGGATTTGAGCATGGGAAATGGCCTACTTTTATAAATTTAGCGAAAGCAGATGATTTACCTGTTTGGGATTCTGAAGTGAATCATAGTGATAAATATGGAACAGGAACTCGTTTAGAAAAAGCTATAGAAAATAAAGTAGATGGATTGGTGTTGTATGATATATGGAAAAATATTAGCTTAACTGATGGGTATATCAATAGTGGTGGACAAGATATGATGATTTTATATTTAAAAGATTACACTATTCCTGTTGGTATTGCTGTAGATGGTGTTGCTACACAATCAGAAACTACAACTCCTCAATGGTACGTAGAAGCCTCAGTTGCAATTGATGGTAACACCAACGGCCATTGGTCTGGCGGTAATGGGTCTGTTACTCATACATCCGGTGAAAATCCTTGGTGGCAGGTTGACCTTGGTTCTGATAAAAAAATAGGAGAAATCATTATACATAATAGGACAGATGCCAATCCACAAAATCTATCTAATTTTACTGTAACAGTTACAAATACTATTGGTAGTAAGGTATTTACTAAAACATATGCAGATTATCCAGATCCACGTTTAATAATTGAAACGGGTACCATAAGTGGTGGTGTTGTTAAAGTACAAAAAAATGATACAGGTACATTAACTTTAGCAGAAGTACAAGTTTTTGCTCCAGATGAAAGTTTATCTACAGAAATATTTGATAATATTAATGTTAAAATTTATCCAAACCCGGTTGCTGATGTTTTTACCATATCTGCAGCTGTTTCTACATTTAATCAATATGAAGTTTATAATATAAACGGACAGCGAATTTTAAGTGATAGTGTTCCTAGTAATACTAGAGAAATTGAAGTTAATTTAACCAATTTTTCAAGAGGTATTTATATGATAAAATTAAACGGTGCTCAATTTTCTAAAACATATAAGATCGTTAAAGAGTAATTAAAACATATATTTATATTAGTTAAACAGCATCTTTTAAAGGTGCTGTTTTTTTATGTGTAAAAAGATAATATTAGATTTTAATGGTATTTTTTTTCTACTATAGTAATTCTTTAACTTACAAAAAGACCTTTAAATTGCTATCCTCTAAAATAGTGGGGCTTAGGTTTTATTAAATTAACGATGTTTTGAGTGGCATGCAACATTTATATACCTCAAATGAGAAGCATGTTATTTATAAAGTAATTAGTTTTGCTTTAGTGTTGTTTTCTGGGGGAAATAGTAAAAAGAGGTTCATTATGTTTTTAAAAGGAGCTCTAATGTTGCAATAAAAATAAAATGTGCTATAAGAATATTTTATTTTTTTTGAATAAAAAAACTATTCTTTAGCAAGTAGCCAATTAAAAACCATTTCTTATTTTAAATTATATATTTCTAATGAAGATGATAAGATTTATTTTTATTTTACTATTACTTACTTCTTGTAAGTTTACTAAAAATGTAAATACAAAAAATAGTATAACTAAAAATACTAGGCCTAATATCATTTATATTCTGGCAGATGATTTAGGGTATGCAGATATAGGTCCTTATGGGCAGAATAAAATTAAAACCCCCAATTTAGATAAAATGGCTAAGGAAGGAATGATTTTTACCAATCATTATTCTGGATCTACAGTATGTATGCCATCTCGAGCAAGTTTGCTAACCGGTTATGATCAAGGACATGCAACAGTAAGAGGAAACCCAGTTTGGACCAATAGTGGAAATCCTGTCAATTTAAAAAGACATGAAAAAACCGTTGCTAATGAACTTAAAAAAGTTGGTTATAAAACTGCTGTTATTGGTAAATGGGGATTGTCTGAAGGTAACAACGATGGTAATTTTCCATCAGAACATGGTTTCGATTATTTTTTAGGATATAAAAAACATGGTCAGGCACACCATTATTATGCAGATACCCTGTATTTAAATAATGATCCTTATATTCTTAAAGGAAACAAACCTTTGTTAAAACAAGGTAAATACACACATGATGTTTTTGTAAACGAAGCACTTAGTTATGTAGAGAGAGAAAAAGATAATCCATTTTTTCTTTATATGGCATTAACATTACCACATTTAGAGATAACGGTTCCAGAAGATTCTAAGAAACAATATTTGGATTTAGGATGGCCAAAACGTAAAATGAATACCAAAGGGCATTATAAAAATGATCCAGAGGGAAACACAACGTATGCAGGTATGGTTTCTCGTATGGATAGAGATATTGGTAAATTATTAGAGAAGTTAAAAGAATTAGGGATTGATGATAATACCATTGTTTTCTTTTCTAGTGATAATGGTCCTGAGTTTGAAAAAAGAGACAAATTTTTTAATAGCAATGGAGATTTAAGAGGCGGTAAACGTGAGTTATATGAAGGAGGAATTAGAGTTCCTTTAATTGCTAGATACCCAGGAAAAATTGCAGCTGCCACTAAAAGTGAACATATTTCTGCTTTTTGGGATTTTTTACCAACAGTTTGTGATTTAGCAGGTGTTACTCCAGAAAATAAAGACATCAACGGAATTTCTTTTGCTCCTGAGTTATTAGGGAGAACAAAAGATCAAACAAAACATGAATATTTATATTGGGAGTTTAATGAGCGCCAAGGTCCTATACAAGCCATTAGGCAAGGCGATTGGAAAATGGTTTGGCTATTAGAAAAAGAACCAGAATTATATAATCTGTCATCAGATATTGGAGAACAAAATAATCTTGCAAAACAATATCCAGAAAAGTTGAATGAAATGCTTTCAATTTTAAAAAATGTGAGAACAGAAAGCGCAGAATTTCCTTTAGAAACAAGAGCATTAGCATTAAAAAAAAGAAAATAATTTTTTAAAATTAAATATAAAATGAATAAGTATAGCTGTCATTTAATAGTATTATCTCTATTAATTTTTTCTGCTTGTAGTAGTTCTAATGTAAAAACAAAAGACGAAAAAGTAGTTTCTAAAAAACCAAATATCATTTACATTCTTGCTGATGATTTAGGGTATGGAGATGTGAGTAGTTTTAATCCAGAGAGTAAAATACCAACTGTAAATTTAGATAAAATGGCGTCTAATGGCGTAATGTTTACAGATGCACATACCTCTTCTGCTGTTTGTACACCAACAAGATATGGTATTTTAACAGGTCGTTATAATTGGAGAAGTAGCTTAAAAAGTGGAGTTTTAGGTGGGTATTCAAAATCATTAATTACACCAAACAGAACAACAGTTGCAGATGTGCTAAAAAACCAAGGCTATAAGACTGCTTATATTGGTAAATGGCACATGGGGTGGGATTGGACTTTTAATGGAGAACAAAAAGAAACCATCAATAATTTGCATACAATACAAGATGTAGATTATACAAAACCTATTAAGAATGGTCCATCTACGCATGGTTTCGATTATTCGTTTGGTTTCTGTGGTTCTCTAGATATGCCGCCTTATGTATATGTAGAAAATGACATGCCAACCATGGTACCTACAAAAACCACCCAAAATAAAGATTCTAAGGGAGTGTGGAGAAAAGGACCAACTTCAGATGATTTTGTACATCAAACAGTATTACAAGATTTAACAGATAGAGCTATTAATTATATAGGAGATAATGCAAGTGGAGATAAACCTTTCTTTTTGTATTTGCCTTTACCAGCACCTCATACACCAATTTTACCTTCGGATGAATTTTTAGGTAAAAGTAAAACGAATGAGTATGGCGATTTTGTATTGCAGGTAGATGATGTGGTTGGTCAAATTAGAGAAAAACTAAAAGCAATGGGTATTTCAGAAAATACCTTGTTGGTTTTTACAAGTGATAATGGATGCTCGCCAAAAGCAGATTTTAAAGAATTAGAAAAGTTTAATCACGATCCTAGTTATGTGTTTAGAGGTATGAAAGCAGATATTTATGAAGGAGGGCATCATGTACCTTTTATTATAGAATGGCCTAACCAAGCATTAAAGAATGTAAGTACAGATAGGACAATTGGTACAACAGACTTTTTTGCAACTTGTGCAGATATTGCTGGTTATAAAATTAAAGATACAGAAGGTGAAGATAGTTACAGTATGTTACCATTATTAACCAATAAAGAGACAAAAGAAATAAGAGAATATATTGTGTATCATTCTATAGATGGTTCATTTGCCATAAAACATGGAGATTTTAAACTGTGTTTAACGCAGGGTTCTGCTGGGTGGAGTTACCCAAAACCACAAGAGATAAAAAAGAAAAAATTAGATTTACCTGAAATGCAATTGTTTAATATCAAAGAAGATGTTTCAGAAACTAAAAACCTAATTGCAAGTTATCCTAAAAAAGCAGCAGAATTAAAAGCAGCTTTAAAGAAAATTATTTTAGAAGGAAGAAGTACTGAAGGAGTTGTTCAAACAAATGAAGGTATGGACCACTGGAAACAGATAGAAGCAATTATTAATTAATAATTGTAAGTGGATTATTGTTTTTTTGATAAACAATTTTAATTTCGAAATTATGGTATATAATTAGATTTAAAAAACGTAATAGTTAACTATGTGTAAAATACTATTGAGTATTACAGGAAACGTCTAAACTAGGCGGAATTTGTAAAATTCAATATAAATACCAAATTATTGAAATTGAAGCAGAAGCGAATCAAATGTATCAACCTAAATTTTAAACAAAGATGAAAAATAGCTATGCTTCTTTTAAAATAATAATGTTATTGGTTGTTATTTTCTTTTCTTGTGATAAAAAAGAACAACAACAAAGCAAGCCGAATATCATCCTTATTTATGCCGATGATTTAGGAATTGGTATGTTAGGTCATGAAGGGCAAAAAATTATAACAACACCTAATATTGATCAATTAGCAAATGAAGGAATGAGGTTTAAAAACTCTTATTCGAGCATGCTTTGTGCACCGTCAAGAGCGTCATTAATTACAGGTAAAACAGATACACACGCAACTTCTTTTGAAATATCTAAAGCAGGAATTTATAAAAAAGCCAGACAAGAAGGTTTTTCTCCAGAAGAAATAGAGGCAAAGATTAATAAGATTCTAACTCCTATTCCAAAAGAAGATTTGTTTTTAGGAGAAGTAGCTCAAAAAGCAGGATATGTTACAGCACAATACGGAAAATTAGAATGGGGTTTTGCAGCTACACATCAACAAATGAACAGACATGGATGGGACCATTATTTTGGTTATTTAGATCATGCTAGAGCACACGGTTTTTATCCTCCTTATTTATTTGGTAATGATGGATTGGTGAAAATTGAAGGCAATACTTTAATAAATTGTGCAAAATCTATAGAGCCAGAAACGCCAGAAGCGTATAAAGAACGTTGGGATATGACGGGTAAAAAAACATACTCTCAAGATATTTTTATGGATAGTGTTACTACGTTTATCCGAAAAAATAAAGACAAACCATTTTTCTTATATTTTCCTACACAATTACCACACGGCCCTGTTTCTATACCTAAAGTTCACGATGATTTTATAAATGACAGTAGGTTAACACAAATAGAAAAAGAGTATGCTTCTATGGTAAAATTATTAGATGATAATGTAGGAGAAATCATGAACGAGCTTAAAAGTAGTGGAATTGATGATAATACCATTGTAATATTTAGTGCAGACAACGGACATGAAATTTATTATGCTAAAGAAGGTAGAATTGATAAAAAGTACACAAACAGATATACTAAACAACGTTTTAATGACTATGATAGAAAGTATTATAGCGAATTAGCTGGTGATGTTTTTGATGGAAATGGTGGAAGAGCAGGTTTAAAGAGAAGTAATTTACAAGGAGGTATTAATGTTCCGTTAATTGTAAGATGGCCTCAAAAGATAGCTCCTAAAACGGTAAGTAAACGTCTGGTTGCTGGGTATGATATATTACCAACTGTAGCAGAAATTGCTGGTTTTTCTGAAGAACTAAAAGTTGATGGAATTTCTTTTTATGATGAATTATTAGGTCGTAAAAAGAAGGTAGAACATGATTATGTCGTGTTTTCTTCGTTTATAGGTCCCACATTAATTACAAATGATGGTTGGAAAATTAGATATTACAATCATAAAAAAGCATTTAATTTATATTATTTACCAACAGATTTTAAAGAAGAAAATGATTTATCTAGAGAGCATCCAGAAAAATACAACACACTTAAAAAATTGCTTTTAAAAGCGTGTGATGGTGACTATAATAATGGTTTTTTTAAATGGAGTAAAATTATGAATATTAAAAAGTAATAAATTATAAAAAATGAAATTACAATTAAATAAAAAAAGTATTAGTACTAGGCAAGAAAGGTTATTTTCTATGTTTATGTTACTAATCTTCCTTTTTAGTATGTTTACTTCTTGTAAATCAAGTAATAATATGAGTGTAGGTTCTCCAGATGCATCTGTTCAAATTAAATTAGAGGAAGTAGCAGGTAATGTGGTGTATAAGCTATATAGACAAGAAAAATTAATTGTAGATACTTCTGTTATCTCAATATTGCCAAATATTCCTGCCAAAATAATCAACACAGAAATTAATAATTCTAATAGCAGTTGGAAACCAGTATGGGGTCAATTTAGTGAAATTAAAAACGAGTATAATGAGCTTGTTTTAGATGTTTTATTAGAAAATGTAAAAGCCAAATTATACGTACGTGTTTTTAATAAAGGAGTTGGTTTTAGATACGAAATAGAAGGGTTTAAAGAAGGAAATGAAGCTACTTTTTATTGTGAGTATAATTTAAGTAATACAAACGAACTGTATACACCAAACGGAGAAAATCCTCCTTTAGGACCAATTTCTATTGAAAGCTTAACGAAAGTTAAAAAACAACCAAGATTAATGACGCCTTTGGTTGTTACCAATTCTGATAATTCTTATGTATCATTATTAGAATCAGATTTATATGTAGCTCCAGAATTTGGTACCATCAAATTTAAGTTCAATACAGATAAAAATATCCTTGTAGCTACCAACAAAACAACATTAAAAGGTACAAAAGTAACCACGCCATGGCGGGTGATTTTAGTTGAAGAAAAAATAGGCGATTTAGTAACGAATACTGTTCCTCTTAATTTAGCAACGCCAAATCAAATAGAAGATACTTCTTGGATTGAACCAGGTAAAACGCTTTGGGATTGGAGAGTGCATGATTATAAAACAGAAGATGGTTTTGTATACGGAGTAGATACAGAAAGTTACATCAGATTTATTGATTTTGCTGTAGAAAAAAATATTAAGTATTTTTTAATTGATGCCAATTGGTTTACAAAAGTTACTAAAGGTCACTTTGAGGTTACAGAAAAATTAGATTTAGAAAAGGTCTCTAAATACGCAAAGACAAAAGGTGTTAAGTTAATTTTGTATTACGATAGACATAAAGGAGATTATGGAGATGATGAATTGTTTTCTCATTATGCTTCTATAGGTATGAGCGGTATTAAATATGGTTTTATGGGGAATAACGTTTCTTTTACAAGTGATGCAATTCAACAAAGTGCAAAAAACCATTTATTAGTAGACTTTCATGATTCACCAGTTCCTTTTACAGGAATGGAAAGAACTTTTCCAAATGCTATTACTAGAGAATATTGTCATGCGCAACAAGATTCTAGAAAAGCATTTACGCCAGAAACTTTTATTAAAATGGCATTAATTAATGCAATTCAAGGTCCTTTAGATATGAATAATGGAAACTTTGATTTGATAGGAATTAATAAAGGAGATCGATTAAAAGGCCCAAAAAAGATAAATACGTATTTCTCAACAGTAGTTTCAGAAGCTGCAAGAACATTGGTTATTTTTAGTGGGTTGGTTTGTCTTCCAGATTCACCAGAAGCATATGCTAAAAAAGCAGATCTTTTTGAATTTATTGAAAAAATGCCTGTAGGTAAATGGGATGAGAGTCGTGTTTTAAGTAGCAAAATAGACGATCATATTTCTACGGCAAGGAGGTTTAATGAAGAATGGTTTATTGGTTCTGTAGCAAGTAAAAAAGGGACTGCTTTAGACATTAATTTAGACTTTTTAGCAGAAGGAAAAAGTTATACGGTTACATATTATGAAGATACAAAAGAGACACATGGTATGAATAACCCAGAAGCGTATCAAATAAGAAAAGGTACCGTTAAAAAGGGAGATGTTATAAAAGCAATAATGGCGCCAGGTGGTGGACATTGTATGTGGATTAGACCAAAATTAAATTAAAGAATAAATTAAAGCCTCTAAAACATATGTTTTAGAGGCTTTAATTTTATAACTCAGAATTTGTTCTTACACGTCTAGAACTAACACTAAACCTTCTTATAATTAGCCTTGAGGCTTTATTATAACTAGTATAATTATATACCCAATTTAAAAAGACTACCAATCTATTTCTAAAACCTACTAAAGACATTAAATGAATAAACATCCAAATTAACCAAGCTAAAAAATTACTAAACTGAAGATTCCATATATCTGCAACTGCTTTGTTTCTACCTATGGTTGCCATAGAGCCTTTGTCATTATATTTAAAAGGCTTAAGATTTGTTTTTCCTTTCAATATTTTACTAAAATTAGCTGAAAGCAATTTAGCTTGCTGTATTGCTGGTTGCGCCACTTGTGGATGACCATTAGGGTAAGATTCACTTTGCATTAAAGCAATATCACCCAAAGCAAAAACATCTTTATACCCTTTTACTTTGTTAAATTCGTCTACATAGTAACGATTACTTCTAGGATTATAACTTGTTTCAGGAAATCCGTTTAATAAATTACCAGTTACACCTGCAGACCAAATTAAAGTTCTAGTTTTAAACTCTTTTCCATCTTTGGTTTTAACTAATTCACCATCAAAATCTGTTACTATTGTATTGGTATGTATTTTTACGCCTAATTTTTTTAATGCTTCTGTGGCTTTTTTAGAAGATTTTAAACTCATTGGAGGTAAAACTCTATCGGCGCCTTCTAAAATATGAATTTGCATTAGTTCTGGGTCTAAATCTGGAAAATCGGTAGGCAAAACACCTTGTCTAAATTCGGCAATTGCACCTGCTAATTCTACACCAGTTGGTCCAGCACCTACAATAACAAAGTTTAATAAGAATTTTTTGTCTTCGTCGGAAGCAACAATAGTACTCTTTTCAAAATTTTGTAAGATTAAACTACGTAAATTTAATGCTTGTGGAATTGTTTTCATTGGCATAGCATATTTTTTTATTTGCTTATTGCCAAAGAAATTTGTCTTTGTACCTGTATTTATAATTAAATAATCATAAGAGAGGTCTCCAATATCTGCTGTTAATATTTTATTTACTGGATCAACACTTTTAACATCTGCTAATCTGAAATAAAAATTTTTCTGTCGTTTAATAAACATCCTAAGTGGATACACAATTGAATCTGGCTCTATTCCACAAGTAGATACTTGATACAGTAATGGTTGAAAAGCATGGTAATTATGCTTATTTAGCATCACTAATTGTATTGGCAACTTCCTTAATTTTTTTACAAGATTTAAACCTGCAAAACCACCACCAACTATTACCACTCTAGGTAAATCTACTTTTGGAATATTCATCTTTTTAGAAAACTTATTTTTTGCATAGTAAAACTACAACAGTTATATCTAAAAACTATAGAATTTAAAGTTTAAATGTGAATATTATTTTTAAAACTTGTTATTGATGCACAAACCACGCAGTGGTATTACAATTTCTACTAGATGTTATTTGTGCCCAATATGCACTAAATTCTTTTGGAAATTTAGGAGTGATTTTTTCACTAGCTTTTAAGTAAAATGTTTTAAATGTTTCTTATCAATAGTAAACATATAAAAATAAGTTGGTTTATAGTTTGTGTGTCATGTTTGGAGTAATAATCATGATTTTTATTTTTAATTAATACTGTTGGGCGTTTTTTTAGGTGATAACGAGACATAATTACCCTGTTCTGTAATCAAAATAACCCCATTGTATAAAATAAGAATAAGTATTTTTATACTTTGTCTCTATTTTACTAGTAAGTAACTTTAGAATATATAAAATAAAACACTAAAAATAGAAGAATATGAAGATCCAAATGTTTGCAATAATTGTATTGTTAATTAATTTAAACTTTGGTTGTAAGAGTAAAAATTCATTACCTCAGAGTCATTTTTCAGAGAACATGAAATTAGAATATATTGGAGTTGCAGCAGAAAATGAAGGTATGCATGTTTGGGGGTCGTCTCCTGTAATAGACAAAGATGGAAAAGTGCATTTATTTGCAGCGCAATGGTCTACTGCTACCCAAAAGAATTTTAATGGTTGGTACAAAGATTGTGAAATTGGACATTATGTAAGTGATCATCCAGAAGGTCCCTTTAAATATGTAGGAGTTGCAGTAGAGGATAAAGACGGGTTATTTAACTCACCACATAACCCAACAGTTAATTATATAGACGGTAAATATGTGCTTTGTTTTATTGTAAATGAAAATGATAAATTAAAAACACAGCGAATTGTAATGTATGTAGCAGATGACCTTAATGATACCTGGAGACCTGCTAAAGGAGCAGAAGCTGATGGAACAATTTTAAGAAAACCAACAGATTCTACAAAATGGAATTATAAAGCAATTTTAGGGGTTTCTAACCCGTCGTTAATAAAATACAAAGGGAAATACCTTATGTATCACAAATCTGTTATCCCAAGAGAAAAAAGAGGAGGTGCATATACATATGGTGTTGCAGTAGCAGATAAATTAGAAGGTCCTTATGAGATTCATGCAGAAAAGGTAACCCCACCAAACTTGGCATTAGAAGATGCATTTGCATATACTGCAAATGACTCTGTATTTATGTTTAGTCGTGATTTTGGAAGTACATTCGGAAATAATGGAGGTGGTATTTTATGGCGTTCTGCAGATGGATTTACTTTTCCAAAAGAAAATGCAAAGAGAGGTTACGAAGATTTAGCACATTATCTTGGAAAAGAAACTTTAGAAAAAGGAACAGCACACAGAGGTAAAAAAGATGGGCATTTAGAAAGGGCACAAGTACTATTAATAGATGGTGTGCCAGCTTATCTTTACTTAGCAACAGGTGTTCAGGTAAAAGAAAGTTACGGTAGTAGCTCTCACGTGTTTAAAATTAGTTTTAAATAATATTTACAGCAATTGATGTCATTAAAAACAATTAAAATGAAACAGTTCGCATTCAGTATTTTATTTTGTTTTTCGCTCCTCATAGGTGCAGAAGCAATGGTAGCGCAAACCAAGTTACCCTCTATTTTATCGGATAATATGCTTTTGCAACAAGCTACAGATGTAAAGATTTGGGGTTGGGATACGCCAGGGCAGAGTGTTACTGTAAATCCTTCTTGGACTAAATCGGTAAAAACAACAACTAGCAAAGATGGTAAATGGCAGGTATTTGTAGCTACACCAAAAGCCGGAAAAACTGGAAAATTAAAAATAAGTGGTTCTACTAAACAAACCATAAATAATATTTTATTCGGAGAAGTTTGGTTGTGTTCTGGGCAATCTAATATGGAAAGAGAATTGGGTTTTAAAAATAATCAAAAACCAATTGTAAATTTTTATGAAGAATCACTAAAAGCAAATCATCCTAACATTCGTATGTTTTTAGTTAAAAAGAAAAAATCAACTACGCCGTTAGAAGATTGTGAGGGTGAATGGATAGTATGTACGACAGAAACTGTTTTAAAGTTTTCTGCAGTTGGTTATTTTTATGGAAAACAGTTATCAGAAAAATTAAAAATGCCGGTTGGTTTAATTCAGTCTGCATGGGGAGGAACCAGAGTAGAACCTTGGACTCCAAAAGAAGGCGTTGAAAAAGTAGCTTTAGAAAACGGAGGACAAAAGAAATTTTCGAATCTATATAATGGTATGATTTCTCCTTTAATCAATTTTAAGATAAAAGGGGCAATTTGGTATCAAGGAGAGTCAAATGTTGGAAATTGGAAAGAGTATAAAACACTTTTTCCGAATATGATTTCTAGTTGGAGAGATAAATGGAATATTGGTAATTTTCCTTTTTACTTTGTACAGATAGCACCTTACAATTATCCAGATAAATTTGCAGTACCACAAATAGTAGAGGCACAATTAGAAGCCTTAAAATTGCCAAATACAGGTGTTGCAGGGACGCAAGATATTGGAGCTCTTTATGATATTCATCCGCCTCAAAAAAAAGAAGTTGGTCGTAGATTAAGTTTAATTGCTTTACATAATACGTATGGTAAAACTGATGTTGTATATGCAGGACCTTCTTTAGAATCTTTTAAAACAGAAGGACAAAATTTGGTAATTAATTTTGAAACACCAGGTTCTAAATTGCATTCAGCGGGCGGCAATATGGGTAAAATTCCAGCATTTTATATTGCTGGCGAAAACAAAACGTTTCACAAAGCACAAGTAAAACAAGACGGGAATATAATTATTTTGAGTTCGTCTAAAGTAAAGAGCCCGGTTGCAGCAAGATATGTTTGGGCTAATAATGCCAACGGTACGCTTTACAATAAACAAGGATTGCCTGCATTGCCTTTTAGAACCGATAATTGGGATACTGTGTTGTATGCCGAATAAATGAATAAAGATTTAAACATGTCTGTAAATAGATATGAAACTATAATATAACCTTTGAATAAAAACAATTTAAACTTTAAATAAATGAAATACATTAACACTAATTTTATATTTCAAAAAGCAATTCTATTATCAACGATAGGTTTGTTAATGGCATGTAATTCTAACTCTAAAGCAGTTAAAACAGCAGAAGTAACAGTGCCAGAAAAACCGAACGTTTTATTTATTTTAGTAGATGATTTAGGGTATGCAGATTTAAGTATCATGGGAAGTAAGTTTTACGAAACTCCTAACATCGATAAAATTGCAAAAGCTGGTACCGTTTTTACAGACGGATACGCTGCTTGTACTGTTTGTAGCCCATCTAGAGCAAGTTTAATGACAGGACAATACCCAGCAAGACACGGTATAACTCAGTTTGAAGGAAAAAGAAATAGTGGGCAAGCTTGGAAAGAACGTAAACGTTATACAAAATTATTACCACCAGAATATAGAGATCATTTAGATACCAGCACAACTACAATAGCAGAAGCTTTTAAAGAAAATGGATATGCTACTTTTTTTGCAGGTAAATGGCATTTAGGAGGTAAAGCACAAGGATCTTTACCAACAGATCATGGTTTTGATGTTAATATTGGTGGATACGATGCTGGCGGACCAAGTGGTGGATATTTTTCTCCATATAATAATCCATATTTAACAAATTTACCAGAAGAAAAAGGGTTGAACTTGTCTATGAAGTTAGCACAAGAAACTAATGATTTTATTACTAAAAATAAGGATGGTCACTTTTTAGCTTACCTTTCTTTTTATGCCGTTCATGGAGGTATTCAAACTACAAAAGAAAAATGGACAAAATATAGAAACAAAGCCGAAAAAATGGGAATCCATGAAAATGGTTTTGAAATGGAGCGTGTTTTGCCTGCTAGAAAATATCAAGACAACCCAGTATATGCAGGTTTAATAGAGCATGTAGATGAAGCAATTGGTACGGTAATGAAAACCTTAAAAGATTTAAACTTAGATAAAAATACCATTGTTGTTTTTACTTCGGATAATGGAGGTGTTACTTCTGGCGATAATTTTTCTACCAATCAGTTAACTTTAAGAGGAGGAAAAGGCTACCAATGGGAAGGCGGAACTAGAGTTCCTTATTTTATTGATGTTCCTTGGATTAAACAGACAGGAGCAAGTATTCAAGTTCCTGTATCTGGAGTAGATTTATATCCAACATTATTAGATTTATCTGGTTTGTCTTTAAAACCAGAAGCGCATAAAGATGGTGTAAGTTTAAAACCCCTTTTATTAGGAGAAAATATTGACGATAGATCTTTGTATTGGCATTATCCTCATTATGGAAATCAAGGTGGAGAACCAAGTTCTATCATTAGAAAAGGAAAATGGAAACTGATTTATTATTGGGAGAATTTAAATGCTGAATTGTATAATTTAGAAGCTGATTTAGGTGAACGAAATGACGTTGCAGCAAGTAATCCAGAAATTGTAGAACAAATGCAAACGCAACTTTTAGATTGGTTAAAATCTATGGATACGCATTATGCAAAAGTAGATACAGAATGGGACCAAGCGGCTCGTAAAAAATGGTTAGAAAGACAAAAAACAAAGTCATTGCCAGCACAAGAAAAACAGCGTAAAAAAATGCTTTCTCCAGATTGGCAACCAAATAAAGATTGGTGGGGTAGTGAGGTGAAAATAAATAACATTAAATAAACAAGGTTCTTCAAAAAAATATTATGAAAAAATCAACTTTTTATGTATTGACTTTCTTGGTTATTATTTGTTTTGGTTGTCAAAACCAAGAAATAGATATTTATGTGAGTCCATTAGGAAATAATTCAAATAATGGAGAGAAAGAGACACCTTTTAAAACGATAGAAAAAGCACTAGAAAGTGTTAAATTAATTAAAAAGAAGGAGAATGATAAAATTAATATACGTCTTTTAGAAGGAGAATATCATTTAAACTCAACTTTAGAAATAAAACCTTATTTGAATAATCTTTCTATTATCGGTGATGGATTGAATAAAGTTTCTATTAAAGGATCTAAAGTTATTGAAACGAAATGGGAGCAGTTTTCTGACAATATTTTGGTAACTACTATTGATGAAAATTTAGATTTTAATCAATTATTTATAAATGGAGAAAAACAAATCTTAGCAAGATATCCTAACTATGATGAAAACGGTGGTTATTGGCAAGGTTCAGCAGCAGATGCAATAGATAAAGATCGTATTGAGAAATGGAAAAATCCTATTGGTGGTTTTGTGCATGCTTTGCATAAAGGGCGTTGGGGTAGTTTTCATTACGAAATAGAATCTGTTAAAGAAAACGGAGAATTAAATTTGATAGGAGGTCATCAAAATAATCGTCCATCAGAAATGCATTCAAAATATAGGATGGTAGACAATATTTTTGAAGAATTGGATAGTGAAAAAGAGTGGTATCTAGATAAAAAAAATCATAAATTATATGTTTGGAAAAGTGATAATTTTGATATCAATAAGTCTAAAGTTGAAGTAACTGTCTTGAAACATTTGATTGAAATTAAGGGGGATTTAAAAGATCCTGTGAAAAATGTAAGTATAACAGGAGTTAAGTTTGAACATGCTTCACGAACCTTTATGGAAGAATATGAACCTCTTTTACGTAGTGATTGGACAATTTATAGAGGCGGGGCTTTACTACTGGATGCCACAGAAAATATAATTATTAAGGATTGTGAATTTACAAACCTTGGAGGGAACGTTATTTTTGTAAATGGATATAATAGAAATACAAAAATTACAGGAAACCATATACATGATTCTGGTGCATCTGCTATTGCTTTTGTAGGAGACTCTTCGGCAGTACGTTCTCCGTCGTTTGATTATTTTAAATCTGTGGCTATAGAAGATATGGATACTATTGTAGGGCCTAAAAATGAATTGTACCCTTCTAACTGTAGTGTAGAAAATAATTTAATACATAGAATTGGACGTGTTGAAAAACAAGTCGCTGGAGTACAGATCTCTATGGCAATGAAAATTCATGTAAAAAACAATAGTATTTATGATGTGCCGCGTGCAGGAATCAATGTAAGTGAAGGTACTTGGGGTGGACATATTATTGAATATAACGATGTGTTTAATACGGTTTTAGAAACCAGTGATCATGGGGCATTTAATTCTTGGGGACGTGATCGTTTTTGGTATCATAAAAGAGATATTACAGCTGCTTTAGTAGAAAAAAATAGTAAAATGCCTTTATGGGATGCTATGCATACCACGATTATTAGGAATAATAGGTTCCGTTGTGATTATGGCTGGGACATTGATTTAGATGATGGTTCTACGAATTATAAAATTTACAATAATTTATGTTTGAATAGAGGTATAAAATTACGTGAAGGATATTATAGAACTGTGATGAATAATATTATGGTGAACAATACTTTCCATCCACATGTTTGGTTTACAAATAGTGGAGATGTATTTACAAATAATATTGTAATGAAAAAATATGCAGATGTACGTATTAAAGATTGGGGTAAAGAAGTAGATTATAATTTATTTCCAAATAAAGAAGCTTTAGTAAAAGCACAAAAGAAAGGGGTAGATAAAAATAGTTTGTACGGGAATCCTTTGTTTGTAAATCCTAAAATGGGAGATTTTACCGTAAAGGATGATTCACCTGCCTTAAAAATTGGTTTTAAAAATTTTCCTATGGATAAATTTGGTGTTCAAGAACCAGAGTTGAAAGCAATTGCAAAGCAACCTGAAATCCCTAATTTAAAAATTAATTTTTCAAAAAAAGAGGAAGTCAAAACAAAACAATGGTTAGGTACAACATTAAAGGAAATAGAAACTATTGAAGAACAATCTTCTTTTGGTACGCATAGTTTGGATGGTGTAATCATGTTGAAAATTAATAAAAACAGCAAGTTATCAAAATCTGATTTTAAAGAAAATGATGTCGTTATTAGTATTGAAGATGAAAAAGTAAAAAATATATCAAATTTTTTAAATCTTTTAGAGAAAAATTCTTTTAAAGAAAGTATCAAGTTGATGATTGTTAGAGATCAGGAAGAAATTGAAATACAATTAGGGAAAGCGTATTTTCTTTAGAAATCAGGTGTCAATTTTATATTAAAGATTATCTAAAATTTTTTTACATTTAGTTAGAAATAAAATAATAAATAGCGGTCATAGTTGAAATTAATAAAGATTAATATATAAGAAATTATGAATAACCATGAAATTAAATTGAAGTTTGCCCTATTATTAATGCTGTTTTCTTGCATTTGTAGCAAGGCTCAAAATATAGATAGGCCTAATATTTTATTTTTGGTTGTAGAGGATACTTCCCCTTATCTTTTTCCTGCTTATGGTAATAAAACAATCAAAACGCCTAATCTAGATTATTTAGCAAAAAACGGGGTAATTTTTAACAATGCATTTGCCAATGGCCCACAATGTTCTCCTGCTCGTTCTTCTTTAATAAGTGGTTCGTATGCTACTACCTACGGTAACGATTGGCATCGAAATGGTCATATTGTACCACAACAATACTTTTTTCCTCAGTACTTGCGTGAAGAGGGATATTTTTGTGTAAATGCCGGTAAAACCGATTACAATATCACCAAAGAAGTCCAAAAGAAATACTATCCATTGGTTTGGGATAAAATGAGTGGTTACCTGTCTGATGATAAACCCAATGTTAGTTATAATGATGCAGATAGAAAGGGGAAACCATTTTTTGCGCAATTTAATAACATGACTACTCATATGAGTCGTATTACTTCTGTATCTGTAGATAATAGAGAACCATCAAAAATTAATCCTAAAGAGGTAGACCTTCCATCTCATGTGCCAGATATTCCAGAAATGCGTGCAGATTATGCATTACATTTAGATGGTGTACAAGATGCAGATAAATGGGTTGGTTTTTTTATAGATGATTTAAAGAAACGTAAATTACTAGAAAATACCATTATCTTTTTCTTTTCAGACCATGGAGGTAGTTTGCCTAGAGGAAAAGCTTTTCCTTATGAAACTGGTTTTCGTTCGGCATTAATCATTTCTGCGCCAGAAAAATGGAAACATTTATTGCCCGCTCAACAAGGTCAAAAAAGCGATCAGATTGTAGAATTTGTAGATTTTGGTCCTACTTTATTAAATGTTACGGGAGCTAAAATACCTGAACACATGCAAGGAAAACCTTTTATGGGACCTGATGCACAAAAACGTACTTACGCTCATAGCTTTAGAACAAATACAGAAATTCACTTCGATCCATCTCGCGCAATTAATGATGGTGCCTTTCATTACATAAAATTTTATACACCCTATAAAGTTCATGGTTTAAAACAATCATTTCAATGGGGAATGCCGTCTCAAAATGCTTGGGATGATTTATATCACAAAGGAGAATGTGAACCAGAATACAAATCTTATTATGAACCAAAAGCCAACGAAGCATTGTTTGATTCGAAAAAGGATCCTTGGAATATGAATAATTTGGCTGATGATTTGGCTTATGCAAAAACTTTAAGCAATTTACGAAAGGAAGCTTCCATGCACATTAGAAAAACCCGCGATTTAGGTTTTTTCCCAAAGGCGGTGAGAGATGAGTTTGTAAGTCGTGGTATTTCACTTTATGAATGGGTTAGAACGGGAAATTATCCATTTAATGAACTTTATGATTTGGTTGAAAAAGCATCTTTAGGTAAGGTTTCCGATAAAGAAATGTTCCTGAAATATTTAAAACATGAACGACCTGAATTCCGTTTTTGGGCAACTTCCGGATTAACAACTATGGCATATCATGGTAATTTAAAAGTTATTCCAAATCAATTAGTAATGGCATGTGATGACAAGTGGCATTCAGTAGCAGCAACAGCTGCAGAAGCGATTGCTTTGGCTGGTCAACCTGAAAAAGGAATTTCGATGCTGATTGAGCAAGCAAAAGAAGGAAACAAATTGTCTCTTTCCGCATTAGAAGAATTAGGAAATCGAGTTGCCCCATTTATAGATGATATCAAATACCTTGCAGAGCATGGTAAAAATAAAGATATTAAGTTTTTAGCTAGAGGAATTCTTATTAATCTAGGAGAATTACCAATGAGTCAATTGTTTGATTCTAAATCAACGAATAAGTTTATCAAAACTCAGAAACAACGAATTAAAGATTGGGCACCTACGTTGCCTAATTAAAAAGAATATATTTTAATAGGCTTGCTTATTTAATTATTTTATAATTAAATGATAAATAACTTAAAGAATAATTTAAAAGAATGGTTATCAAAATGAAATTACTAAAAATCGCTTTAATTACAGTACTATCTATGTTTTTCAGTTGTAGTGCTGAAGGTCAAAAAATGAAATTTGAATATATTGGAGATGCCGCTCAACAAGAGGATATGCACGTTTGGGGGTCTTCACCTGTTCAAGATAAAGATGGAAAAACACACCTATTTGCTGCACAATGGTCTACAAAAACGCAACCCAATTTTAATGGTTGGTATAAAGATTGTGAAATTGGTCATTATGTAAGTGATAGCCCAGAAGGACCTTTCAAATATCTAGGTGTGGTTGTACCAGACAAAGATGGTTTGTTCAATTCGCCACACAACCCAACAATTAGCAATATTGACGGACAGTATCAGCTTTGTTTTATTGTAAATGAAAACGACGATTTAAAAACGCAACGTATTGTAATGTATGTTGCAGATGATTTAAATGGAACCTGGAGACCTGCAAAAGGAGGAGAAGCAGATGGTACTATTTTACGTCAAACTAAAGATGCTTCAGTTTGGAATTATACCGCAAGATTAGGAGTTTCTAATCCGTCATTAATAAAATACAAAGGCAAATATCTTTTATATCACAAATCTGTGGTAAGAAAAGAACCTAAAGGATATGTGTATTCTTATGGAGTTATTGTTGCTGATAAAGTAGAAGGACCTTATGTACATGATCCTACAAGAGTAACCGAAGAAAAAATGCCGTTAGAAGATGCGTATGCTTTTACTATGAAAGATTCGGTATACATGATGAGTAGAGATTTTAGAGGTGCCTTAGGAAATAGAGGTGGAGGTTTGTTATGGAAATCTGGAGATGGTTATTCTTTTCCTGCAGAAAAAACAGTGCGTGCTTACGAAGATTTACAACATTATGTGGGCAAAGAATATTTAAAAGAAGCTGTTTCTTACAGAGGTAAAAAAGATGGACATTTAGAGCGTGCTCAAATTCTTTTTATTGATGATAAACCAGCTTATTTGTATTTAGCAACTGGAGTTCAGGTTAAGCCAGGTTATGGTAGTAGTTCTCATGTGTTTAAGATAACTTTTGAATAAATATAAATGAAAAGAAATTTTGGTTTTAGTATTCGTTGCTTAATAATTTTATTAGTATTGTTTGTTCAGGTTTCTATTTTTGCAGAAACAAAACCTGTATTAAAATCAATTGCTAAAACTACATTTCAACTGGGTTCCCTTTTTAAAGACCACATGGTTTTGCAGCGCGATATGCCAATTCCTGTTTGGGGAAAAGCAGCTGCAGGTTCAACAATTACTGTTCACTTTGCAAATTATAAAAAACAAACTATTGCAGATTCCAATGGTAAATGGAGTGTAAAGTTATCGGCTTTAAAAGGAAGTTTCGAACCAAAAACTATGATTATATCATCTTCGATGGATGAAAAAGCGATAAAAATATCGGATGTTTTAGTGGGGGAAGTTTGGATTTGTTCTGGGCAATCGAACATGCAATTTTCTGTAAATGGGGCTCCAGAGGTAAAAAAACTAATTCCATCAGCAAAAAACATAAGAAGTTTTAAAGTAAAAAACACAGTTGCATTAGAACCTCAAGATAGTTGCGAAGGTACTTGGGAGGTGAATTATCCAAATAGTGCGGTGGCGTTTTCATTCGCTTATTTTTTAGAGAAATCAGCAAATGTTCCTGTGGGTATTATTTTAACATCTTGGGGAAGTTCATCCATTGAAGCGTGGATGCCTAGAGATATGACAGAAACCGTACCTCATTTTAAAGTAATGATGGATGAGTTTGATGCAGACATCAAAACAAAATATAGAATAACAGCTATTTTAGACGGACCAAAACCATGGAAAAAAGACGAGGATATTTTTTTACGTAGACAATCAAATGTGCTATATAATGCCATGATGCATCCGTTAATTCCGTATGCTTGTAGAGGTTTGGTTTGGTATCAAGGAGAAAGAAATGCCCAATCTATGAACGGAATGCTAAAAGAACCTTGGTTCTCTAGAAATTCAGGAATCTTAAAATACGGAGATGTACTTAAAGAATGGATGAAACGCTATCGAAAAGGTTGGGATAACAATGAGATGTATTTTCAAGTAGTAATGTTGCCTGGTTATGGAAAAGTTTTAGATACTGATAAAAATATCGATCCTGAAAATCCAGATGCTCATTCTTGGGCGTGGATGCGAGAATCTCAAATGAAAGCATTAGAATTACCCAATACATCGGTAATAAATACAATTGATTTAGGTGATTTGAAAAATATTCATCCTAAAGATAAATTACCCGTTGGTAAACGTTTGTCTTTAATGGCGTTTCATGATGTTTTAAATAAAAAAGTAAAAGCACTTGGACCAACTGTTAAAAAGGTGAAAATAAAAAAGAACACCATTGTTGTTTGTTTTAATAATGTAAAAAAATTAAAGACAACTGATGGCAAAGCTCCAACAGGTTTTTGGTTGTCAGATGCATCAGGAAAATGGTTTCCTGCAGACGCAAAATTAAAAGGAAATAAAGTAGTAATAAAATTTTCAGAAGTAGAGAAACCACTTTACGTTCGTTATGCTTTTACAGGGAAACCAAATGTAAATTTGGTAAATGAAGCAGATTTACCTGCGTATCCTTTTAGAACAGATTCTTTTAAACCATAGGTATATTTCAGTACTTTATTTAAAAGCTGGTGAATAACAAAAAGAGATTTAAAATTCATTCCTTTTTAACCAAAAGCTAGAATATGAATTGAAGAGAACTAAAAAGATATGGTGTTTCTATTGATGAAATTACAAGTGTATTTCAAGTAAAATAATAGTAGTATTAAATTTATCGTCATAAAATGAAATCAAAAAAAATAATAGTAACGTTTTTAATTCTCGTTTGTACAATCTTTAATATTGGAGCACAAGATATTACTCCCGATAGTAAAATTTTATACAAAGTGATTGATGGAGATAGTTTATATCTGCATGTTTTTAAGCCTAAAGTATCTAAAAAACCAACCGCAGCAATAGTCTTCTTTTTTGGTGGAGGTTGGACAGGTGGTTCTCCAAAACAATTTTATCAACAAAGTGAATATTTTGCATCAAGAGGTATTTTAGCAGTTTCTGCAGAATATAGAATAAAAAAGACACACGGCACTTCTCCTTTTGAGTGTGTAGAAGATGGTAAATCTGCTATTCGTTGGGTTCGTGAAAATGCGATAAAACTAAACATAGATCCCAACAAAATTGTTGCAAGTGGAGGTTCTGCCGGCGGACATGTGGCATTAACTACAGCGGTAATAAAGGGATTAGAAAATGCTGATGAAAATTTATCCGTAAGTTCTGTTCCTAACGCAGTAGTTGCTTACAATCCTGTTTCAGATACTACAGAAAAAGGATATGGTGCTAAAAAAGTAGCAGGTAGAGAAACAGAAATTTCTCCAACGCATCAGGTGAAAAAAAATATGCCACCTATGTTAATTTTTCATGGAACTAAAGATAAAACAGTGCCATTTGAAAATGCAAAACGTTTTACTAGATTGATGAAAGAAGCAGGTAATGAATGTGAATTGGTTGCGATTAAAGATGCTGATCATGGGTTTTTTAATGGCGATTTCTTTAGAAAAGGAGCAGGTAATAAATACTTCAATTTAACTACATATAAAACGGATGTTTTTTTAGAAAATTTAGGCTTTTTAAAAGGAAAACCAACACTTTCTGAAAACATACAAAAGGTATCTTGTGTTGGTGATAGCAATACAGAAGCTACATATCCTAAATTTTTACAAGAAAAACTAGGCAATAAGTACGAAGTAAAAAATTTCGGAAAAGGTGGTGCAACTTTAATTGATGGAACAAATCATCCTTATTTTAAAAAGGAGGAATATAAAAAATCATTAAAATTTACGCCAGATGTTGTTTTAATTATGTTTGGTACCAACGATGCCAATGTAAAGTGGTGTTTAGATGAAACTAGAAAAACGGAATTTGTAGGTACACCTCAAGAAGAGTTTAAAAGTCAATATAAAAAATTGATAAAAGCCTATAAAAGTAATAATGAAAAAGCTGAAATTTATGTATTAACTCCGTTACCAATTTACGAACATGAAAAAAGTAGAGATCCAAAAATAAAGCAACGTATTGCAAACTTGCATGAATGGGTAATTCCTATTGTTAGAGAAGTTGCAAATGAAGAAAATGTGAATTTGATAGATGTAAATAAATTAATGAAAAAAGCCTATAAGTACACTGTTGATGGTGTTCACTTAAATCAAAAAGGATATAAAGTTTTAGCTAAGAAAATAGCCAAAAAAATTAAATAACCTACTTATTTAGTGAAATTAGAATTAAAAAAAGCATCTGTAACCAACCTTAATATTAAAATAAAATGCATAAAATAAAATTAGGAATTGTAATCATATTCGCAAGTTTAATCACTTCTTGTAACACTACAAAAAAGGAGAAAAAAATAGAAAAAGAAGTAAAAACAGAAACAGAGGTTGTGAATTTTACATATCAAGATATCACAGGTATTGGTAAAGATGCTGTGTATAATAGAAGAGATAATAGTGATATTATCAAAGTAGGAGACACGTATTATATTTGGTACAGTCGCATGGATAGCCCGATTACCCCAGGTTATTGGGCAACTATTTGGTATGCAACTTCAAAAGATGAAGGACATACTTGGCAAGAACAAGGAATGGCACTTGATTTAGGAAAGGAAGGTGAATTTGATAGTCATTCTGTTTTTACGCCAAATATCTTAGCTCATAAAGAGAAATATTACTTGTATTACACAGGTGTAAAACCTACTCTAGGAAATAAAAACAAGGAGTTTGAAGGGAATGGAACAACAGATATAACAGCAATTGGTCTTGCAGTTTCAGACAGTCCAGACGGTCCTTTTGTTAGAGTAGAAAATAATCCGGTATTGGAAATTAGTAATGTAGCATCAGATTTTGACAGTTTTAGAATTGATGATGCTAGTTTGTTAGTTAGAGATGGTAAAGTTTGTTTATTCTATAAAGGAAGGTCTATTAGTGATGGAAAACAAGGGCCGAAAAGAACAAAAATGAATGCAGCGTATGCTGACCAACCTGAGGGACCTTTTAAAAAGCATGAGGGATATTTGTTAGATAAAAGTCACGAAGTCTTAATTTGGAATCAAAATGGTGGCATTGTTTCATTGGCATCACTTAGTAAAACGTTGTATTTTTCTAAAGATGGAGAGCATTTCTCTGTTTTGCAAGATGGTTTAAAAAAGATACCGATGGCACCAGGTTTGTATCGCCCGCATTTAGAACATGGAAATTTGGCAACTGAAGTTCCTGGTTGGGGAATTTCAATGATTCAAAAGAAAGGAGTAACGTATTTGGTTCGTTTTGAAATGAAGTAGTTTATGAAAAAAATAACCATATTATTTTTATGTTTAATTACTCAAAGTGTCTTTTCTCAAACACTATATTTAGATAATAGTTTTTCTACTGATTATCTTAAAGAACAAGATAAATCATTTTATGAGCAAAACACAAACGCTTATATTTATACTGATAAAAATGGAGCAAAAATGCCCTATCGATTGTTTTTACCAGACAATTACAATCCTAAAAAAGAATATCCCATAGTTTTAGTTTTTCACGGAGCAGGTTCTAGAGGAAATGACAATTTGAAACAATTACGACCTTGGGTTGCAGGTTGGATGGATGCTGAAGTACAAAAAGAACATCCAAGTATTATTTTAATGCCGCAGTGTCCTAATAAACAACAGTGGGTAAATGTGCCTTGGAAAGAGGGTTCTTATCGATTTAAGGACATTCCGGTGAGTGATCCTATGAAATTAGCCAAAGAAATTTTTGACAAAGTAGTTCGGGAATATGCTGTAGATACAAAACGTGTTTATGTTATGGGGATGTCTATGGGAGGTTATGGTACATGGAATTTTGTGATGCGTTATCCCAAAATAATTGCAGCTGCGGTTCCTATTTGTGGGGCAGGAGATCCATCCATGGCAAAAAAAATAAAGAGAATTCCTATTTGGGCTTTTCATGGTGATAAAGATCCTACAGTGCCACTTGCTGGCTCTACAGAGATGATTGAATCTTTAACTCGTTTTAAAAAGCATAAAGCTCGTTTTACTATTTACAAAGATGTTGGTCATAATTCGTACGAATTGGCATGGAAAAATCCATCATTGGTTGATTGGCTTTTTAGTCAGCATAAAAACTAAAAATAAGTAAACATAAAAACATGAATAAATTTCTCGTAAAACTTTTATTGACTGTATTGTTAAGTTGTTCTATTACTGCTGTGTCACAAGAAAAAGAGATCAGTCTAGACATCCATAAAATGATGAAGCCTTTGCAAAAAGATGGAGTTTTTCGTGATTCTTTGTATTACAATTGGGGAGGTTCAATGATTAAGGATGAGGATGGTACCTATCATTTGTTTTATTCCCGATGGAAAAGAGCCTATACTTTTGATGGATGGCTAACTTTTTCGGAAATAGCACATGCAGAATCAAATGCAGCAACAGGACCTTGGGAATATAAGGAGACAGTTTTAAAAGGAAGTGTCAAAGGGAATTGGGATGAAATTACTGCTCACAATCCTAAAATTAAATATTTTGAAGGCAAATATTACCTCTATTATATCGCCACCAATTTGGGCGGTAAGAACTTTACAAATGATGATTTAGTTGCGTTAAGTACAAAATCATTAAAAGACGTGGACAGAGGAACGCTTCGTAAAAATCAGAGAACAGGAGTAGCGGTTTCAAATTCGATTAATGGCCCTTGGAAAAGAATGGAAACTCCGATAATAGAACCATCTGGACCCATAGCTAACATCACTGTGAATCCCGCAATTGACCAAGGGAAAGACGGTAAGTATTACTTAATTGTAAAAGGAGATAAACCCAATGAGAAAAAGTTTATCAGAAACCAAGCAATTGCTGTTTCTACATCACCAACAGGACCTTTTAAAATTCAACCCAACCCTGTAATTGGCAATTTAGATACCGAAGATGTGTCTATGTGGTTTGATGAACAACAAGCTGCTTTTTATGCTGTTTTTCATGCCCATTCTTATATTGGGTTAATGACTTCTAAAGATGGTTTGCATTGGGGAAAAGCTAAGAATTATGAAATCAGCCGTAAAAAAATAAAATTAAATGAAGGAGGTTTTCTAATTCCCAATCGTATGGAACGCCCGTTTGTTTATGTAGAAAAAAATCAACCAACGGTTCTGTGTCTTGCCATAAAAAAAGGAGATGATTCTTATACGATATTTATTCCACTACATGAATTTAAAACTCAGTAAATATCCTCTGGGATTGCCCCAAGTATATTCACTAAAATAGTTCAAATAAAAATATATTACACTTCTATATAAATTATTGAAAAATGAAGATTTTTAGATTCCTTTTATTACTTGTTATCGTTTTTGGTTGTAAAGGTACCGAAGAAAAAAAAACAATTTACTCATTTGGTGACCAAGGGGATGGCACTTTTATAAACCCTATCCTTAATGCCGACTATCCAGATTCTGATGTAGTACGTCATGGCAATAAGTACTACATGATATCTTCTAAGAAACATAATTCCCCCGGGATGATCATTCTTGAATCTTACGATATGGTCAACTGGAGAATTATTAATCATGTGTATGACAGTATCAGTTGGGGTAAGGAATATAATTGGGATAGGATGGCTGGTTATAAACGAGGGGTTTGGGCTGGAGACCTAGCGTTCCATGAAGGTACCTGGTATTGTTATGTGATAGATCCTAGCCACGGATTGTTTGTTACTACTACCGACGATATTTACGGGCAATGGACTACACCCACAAAGATGATATCTCAAAAGAAGGTGGCAGATGACCCCAGTGTGTTCTGGGATTATGAGAACAAAGAAGCTTGGCTAGTCGCCAATATAGGTCGAAGCAGAACGAAAGAAGATAAAGATAAATACCTGTATAAGAATGCTATCTTTAAAATGAGTTGGGACGGATTGAGCTTAGAAGATGAAGGCACCGTCTTCTATAAAGGTCCAGGAGCTGAAGCCTCTAAAATATATAGAGTCAATGATCAGTGGTTTATCTTCTTATCGGAATGGTCTATGACACCTGATGGAGATAAAGAAGACCGTAAACAAATAGCCTTACGCTCAAAAACCAATAGCATTTATGGTCCTTACTACAAAAAAGTGTTACTTGAAAAAGGGAATGGCTTTGAGCGCAGTTGCAGCCAGGGATCTTTAAACCAGGCGGCAGATGGCTCGTGGTGGTACTTTCATCAGTTAATTCAGAACATAGATGCCCCTTTTCAGGGAAGAGCACAATGTCTACAACCTGTAGAATGGGTAAATGGCTGGCCTATCATAGGAGAGGATATGGACAAGGATGGCATTGGAGAACCTTTAAGAAGGTATAAAATGCCTAATATAATAGCACCTGAAAAATTAAAAATACAAACCTCAGACGATTTTTCTTCCTACGAACTAAGACATCAGTGGGAATGGAACCATAACCCACGTGACTCGCATTGGTCATTGACCGAACGTACAGGCTGGTTGAGACTTAAAGCTAGCACTTTGGTACCATTGAGCAACTATTATTATCACAAAGGAGCATCATCATTTTGGAGGGCTTCTAACACCTTAAGTCAGCGTATTATGGGCACGAAAGCAGGTATTAGCAGTGCCAAATTTGATGTGTCAGGAATGACACAAGGACAACGAGCTGGATATGCTCGTTTTGCAGGAGTAAGCCATCTCATTGGTGTTAAAATGGATGCCGAAGGAAATAGAAATCTCTTTTTTATGGATGATAAGGGAACTGAGATAGACGGCCCTAGCATTGAGAAAGCTATTATTTATTTTAAATCTACCAATAGTGGTAATAGCGCCTCTTTCGAATACAGCTATGACAACAAGAATTTTGAGCGTTTTGGTCCTGAATTCGAGCTGGTATTTGGACGTTGGTCTGGTGATCGATTAGGCGTCTTTTGCTGGAACGATATAGAAGATTCAGGATATGTGGATATCGATTGGTTTGAGTATGAGTATGAATAAATTTAGGATTGGATTGTAAATGTAAAGAACTTGAAAGCCGGTAATGGCTTAACTGCTGATTTACGATCTAAAAGTGGTTTTGAGATATTTACTGATTGAAATTGGTCTCGAGAATAAGAATACAACTTAATTTAGCGACACTGATAGTTAGGGACAGAACTTAAACTACATAACATGAATAAGAAGATCATAAGATTACTATCGAAAGTGGTGTTCATATTGCTATAAACCAGGTAACTTATTTATCACCAATAAGCCCTTTTAAAATACCACCAAACCCTGTAAGAAGATTTAGATACCGAAGATATTTCTATTTGGTTCGATAAAGAACAAGCTGTCTTTTATGCTGTTTTTCATGCCCATTCTTATGTTGTGTTAATGACTTCTAAAGATGGTTTGGACTAGGGAAAAGCAGAAAATTACGAGATTAGTCGTAACAAATTAAAATTAGAAGATGGAGGTTTTCTAATACCCAATCGTATGGAACGTCCGTTTGTTTATGTAGAAAATAATCAACCAACGGTTCTGTATCTTGCCATAAAAAAAAGGGATGATTCTTATACTATTTTATACCTCTTGGTGAGGGTATTTAAATATGGTCATCAGACTTTATAGGCAAATAGAGTACTTGCAATTTTTATTTTGATGTATTTCTTTAATCGTAACTGAATAGTTGATAAAGGACGATTATCATTTTTTTTTGCTAAATGCAACATTTTTACACTAAGTATGATACGGTTTAGCTTCTCAGGCATGACTACTTTTGCATATTTTTGAGTAAAAATCATCACATGGTAAAAAAATATTCATTTGTAGGAATTTTATTCTTTTTGTTTGTCAGCTTAACTATACATGCTCAACAAAAAAAGAATCCTAATATACTTTTTATTTTTGCAGATGACCTAATGTTTAATAGCATTGTTACTTTAGATTATTGTTCAATAAAGACACCTAATTTAGATCGTCTTATGGATAGTGGTGTTTCTTTTTCTAGAACATATAATCAAGGTTCTTATAGTCAGGCAGTATTTATTACTAGTAGAACAATGCTGGTTACTGGAGTTAACCTTTGGAAAGCGGCTTCTTATTCTAAAAAAGGAAATACTATTGAAAAACCAGAAAAAATAAGAAGGCATTTCAGAACTTTATGAATGATGTACCACCAATACCATTAGCAAACTTAGATGATTCAAAGAATAGCAAACATTAAATAAATATCAGGTCACAAATTAATTAAAAAATAAACCTCAACTAAACAAAGGAACATGATGAAAACACGCTGGGTAAACATCCACAATAAATTTATAAAAAAGTTCGCTTACATTTCCTTAATAGCGTTTACTTTTTTTGGCTGTAATGAAAAAAAAGAAGTAGAAGAAGCGTCTGCTCTAAATATTTGGTTCAATCAACCAACTAATAAATGGAATGAAGGGCTTCCTATTGGAAATGGAAATTTAGGAGCCATGATTTATGGTACACCTAAAAAAGAAATCATTTGTTTGAATGAAGAAACTATTTGGACAGGAGGAAAAGATTACAATAGAGATAAAAAAGATGCTGGTAAACATATTGCTGCCATACAAAAACTGCTGTTTGATGAGAAATATATGGAAGCAGAGGCAATGGTGCAAGATAAAATTCTAGCAGATCGTTTACCTACTGGTTCAGATACTTACCAAATGTTAGGGAATTTATTTATAGAGACTCCAAATTTAGATTCTATTAGCAATTATAAGCGAGCATTAGACATTAATAAATCGGTGGTTACTACCAATTTTAAAAGCGATGATGTTCAGTATACTAGAACCTATTTTTCTAGTTTCCCTGATAAAGCAATGGTCTATAAATTTACTGCAGATCAAAAAGGAAAAATAAACATCTCTTCTTGGGTAAAACGTAATAAGCAAACTAAAATTACTGTATCAGAAAATAGTATAGCCTTTTCAGAACATGTAGGTAATGGTCATGGTGTAAAATTTCATGCCCTAGTTCATTTTGAAACAAAAGGAGGAACATCAACAGTAAAAGATGGAAAATTAGTAATTACCGATGCAGATGAGGTGCAAATTAAAGTGGTTGCTTCTACTAATTATCGTGGATTAGATTTTGAACAAGAAAATTATAATGCAATCAATAAAATTTTAAAAATATCTTATAATGAGTTGTTAGATAGACATATTGCTGATTATCAGTCATTATTTAACAGGCTTTCATTTAAATTATCTGATAGTAAAGGAGATGATTTTCCTACAGATGTACGTTTGCAAAAAGTAAAAAAAGGAGCTACAGATAATTATCTAACTCAATTGCAATATCAATTTGGACGCTATTTATTAATTAGTAGTTCTAGACCAGGTACTTTACCTGCTAATTTACAAGGAATTTGGGCAAATGGATTTACACCACCTTGGAATTCTGATTATCATATTAACATCAATATTCAAATGAATTATTGGATGGCAGAAATGGCAAACCTTGCAGAATGTCATGAGCCATTTTTAGAATATATTGATGGTTTACGCGAAATGGGACGTATTACTGCTAAAAAAACATATAATTCTAGAGGTTTTGTAGCGCATCATACTAGTAATATTTGGCATGCAACTGCTGCTAATGGAAAGGCTAGATATGGTATGTGGCCAATGGGTGCAGGTTGGAGTGCGCAACATTTATTTACACATTATGAATATACAGAGGATAAAGAATATTTGAAGAATAAGGCATATCCAATTATGAGGGAAGCTGCTTTGTTTTTTGTTGATTTTATGGTTCCAGATCCTAAAACCGGACTTTTAGTTACAGGTCCATCTGTATCTCCAGAAAATAACTTTTTAACTAAAGATGGAGAAAAAGCGACTTTAAATATGGGGCCTGCTATGGATCGTGAAATTATTTTTGAATTGTTTAGAAACTGTATTGTCGCTGCAGAAATTTTAAATATTGATAAAGATTTTAGTGCTATTTTAAAACAGAAAATAAAGCAAATGCCTCCGCTTGAAATTGGTAAAGATGGTAGGTTGTTAGAATGGGTAGGAGAGCTTAAAGAAGCGCAACCAGGACACAGACATATTTCTCATTTATATGCGTTGCATCCATCAAATCAAATTTCAAAATCTAAAACACCAGAATTATTTGAAGCTGCTAAAAAAACAATTGAGGGAAGATTGTCTAAAGGTGGTGGACATACAGGTTGGAGTAGAGCTTGGATTATTAATTTTTATGCACGTTTGTTAGAAGGAAACAAAGCGTATGAAAATATTATAGCGTTGCAAAGAAAGTCTACTTTACCAAACCTTTTAGATGTACACCCTCCTTTTCAGATTGATGGAAATTTTGGGGTTGTTTCTGGTATTACAGAAATGCTAATGCAAAGTCATAACGGAGAAGTGCATGTGTTACCAGCATTACCTGATGCTTGGGCATCTGGTAGTATAAAAGGAATTGTAGCCAAAAAAGGTTTTGAAATAGATATGACTTGGGAGTTAGGAAAATTGAAAACGTTAGTAGTTACTTCTAAATTAGGAAACACTTTAAAACTTCGTTACAATGATGACGTAAAAGAAATAGCAACTAAAAAAGGAGAAGTGCTAACATTTAATTATTAATATATCGGATAGATATATTTTTTTTAGATTAAAAAACGCCTGATTAAGCATTAAAATGTTTCATCAGGTGTTTTATTTTAATGTAACATTAATTGTGACATTTTAACTCCATTGTTGATACAATTCGACCCCATTTTTTGTTAAGATTTTAGATAAATTGCATAAAATAATCATCAACCATTAAAAACTAAACATGAAAAACTTTCCTTTGTTACTTATTTCAATTTTTCTCTTTCTCAGTTGTGGTAAAGAATCAGATATTATTGAAGCTGATAATGTAGAAATTAAATTCACTCAATTTGATGTAACATTATCATCTGGAGAAAAATCTATTGGAGTTATTGATAATGAGAACAAGCATATCTCATTATATGATGTAAAAGACCCTTTAGAAATTGTATCTGTTTCATATATGTTCTCAGAAGACGTTTCAATCATTACTCCAAATCCAAATACAAGGATAGGTAAATGGGAAATTACAGAGAAATTCAGACTTCACTCTAGTGAAAGCTTTGAAGATTACACTGTAGAAGTTCCTGACTTTGAAGAACCTGTATATGAAAATCAAGCAACAATATCTCCACTAGAAACTTTTGGGACTACTGTAAGATATCATATGCTAGATCTTAATGGAGACCCTAATAAAGCTAAAGAAGAAAGCACGGCTTTTGAAGCTTTTAGTAATCAAAAAATGAATGGTATCCGATTTCCTCTTTATTGTGGAGATGCTTTTGGAGGACATCCTTCGGAAGGTGTAGTTGTAGAAGATGTTTATGCAAACCCTTTAAAATCTCTTGAAAATGCAAAGGCAGCCTATAGTGGAAGTGAACCTTTTATGATTTTTGTAGGAATTAAAGTTTTGACTTCTAATAAAAATGAGTATTACCCTGACTGGGTGTCAACTGATGAAGATGGAATTATTCCTGATAAATATGCTCAGTTACTTGTTGATTTCATAGCATTTATGGATAAAAAAGGACATACAATAAATGCAATTGCGTTTGATAAAGAGTCTGTTAGAATGAGTGTTGAGGATTTTAAAATATCTGCGGATAGTTTGAGAGCAAAAACAGCACGATTGGGATATGTAGTACCTAAAATTGTAGCTCCAGAGCTTTTAGACCCTCAAGGAGACACTAGTAACGGTTGGATGAATGAACTATATAATAAAGGGTATCAAGACAGGTATGATATTTTTGGAAATCATTATTATCAAAGAGATCACACTGTTGCTGGTTTTGCAAAATTAAAATATGAGTTCGATTTAGCTCAAAGTGACAGAACACGTCCACAGTGGGCCACTGAGCCACACTGGAATAATGATTCAAGTATTTTTAGAACAGAATCTGCATTTGGAGTAATGTTTGATCATACAGATCTAGGATTAGACGCATTTATGTGGTGGGGGTATCCAATAGAGGGTAGTACTACAATAAAATCACCTATTATGAGATCATACTCAGGAGCTATACTTGGTTCCATACCAATTAGAATGCTTGATCATGATGGAGAGGAAACTTTTACGAATGGTAAACTTCATACTAGAGCTTATTTAAGAGATAATGAAGTAAATGTATTTTTAATTAACGTTGTAAATCCAAATATTGCAGGTATAGTACCAGCGTCTTATGAAGATTATGCGGTAGGGATTTTAGATGGTTTTAAAATTGATGGTAGAGTAACAGTGAGACAATGGCAAGATGATTCAGTAGTTGGTTCAGAAGTTGAAGGAGAAGTTACCTTAGTAGAAGCAATTGAAGAAAAACAATTCCTCTTAGACATACCAACAGGTACTTTTACTCAGCTTACGTTTAAAATTAAAGAATAAAACAAAGAATAAAACCAAAAATGAAAAAAATTTATATATTACTTACATCCGTTTTCCTATTTGTAGGTTGCGATAAAGAGACAGAAAATGAAGGAATTAACAATGTTAATTTAGAATTTACTCAGTTTGATGTAACATTATCATCAGGAGTAGAATCTATAGGAGTTATCGATGATGTTAACAATCACATATCGCTATCTGGTATAGTAGACCCTATTAATATTAAATCTGTTACATATAAATATTCAGATGATGTTAGTTTAGTTACTCCAAATCCAAGCACAAGAATTGGTAGTTGGACAATTAATGAAACATTTAGACTTCATTCAGGATCAAGTTTTGAAGATTACACTGTAGAAATCATAGATTTTGAAGAACCTGTATTCGAAAATCAAGCAACAATAGCACCTCTTGAGACATTTGGGACTTATATAAAATACCATATGTTAGATCTTAATGGAGATGCAACCAAAGCATCAAATGTTGCTACTGCAAATATTGTTTTTGGAGAGAAGGGTATGAACGGTATACGGTTTCCTCTTTATTGTGGAGATGCTTATGGTGGGCATCCAGAGGAAGGTGTTGTAATAGAAAGTGTTTATGAAAGACCTTTAATATCATTAACTAATGCCAAAGCGGCTTATAGTGGAAGTGAGCCATTTATAATTTTTCTAGGAATTAAAGTATTAACATCAAATAAAGATGAAATTTACCCTGATTGGGTTACAACAGAAGATTCTGATGTAGCAAATCCTGATAAATATGCGCAATTAATTGTTGATTTTATCACATTTATGGGACAAAAAGGACATACTATAGATGCTGTTGCTATAGATAAAGAAACAGTTAGAATGAGTGTTGATAATTTTAAAATAGCTGTAGATAGTTTAAGAGCAAAAACTGCAAGATTAGGGTATGTAGTGCCAAAGATTGTAGCTCCAGAACTTTTGGATCCTCAGGGAGACACTAATAATGGCTGGATGAATGAACTATATGATAAAGGGTATCAAGACAGATATGATGTTTTTGGAAATCACTATTATCAAAGAGATCATAATGAAGAAGGTTTTGCCAAATACAAATATGAATATGACCTTTCACAAAAGGACAAAACACGTCCGGCATGGGCTACAGAACCACACTGGAATGGTGATGGTGACCTTTTTTCTGCAGAGTCTGCACTTGGAATAATGATGGATCATGCAGATCTTGGAATGGAAGCATTTATGTGGTGGGATTATCCAATATCAGGAGGTACTAAATTTAGGCATTCTGTGATGAGAGCTTTTTCAGATGCTATACATAGATCTACTCCAATAAGAATGATTGACCATGATGGCGAAAACATTTTGTCTCAAGGTAAACTTCATACAAGAGCTTATTTAAAAGGAGATGAAGTCAATGTGTTTCTACTTAACGTTATAAATCCAAATACTGCAGATTTAGTACCTGTGTCTTATGAAGATTATGTCATAGGTATTCTTGATTCTTTTAAAATTGATGGTGATGTAACTGTAAGACAATGGAGAGAAAGTACTGATAATGATACAGATATTGAAGGGGAATATACTGTTATAAATCCTACAGGAGATAATCAAATTCTTTTAGATCTACCTACTGGTTCGGTTACTCATCTTACATTTAAGATTACACAATAAAACCTTATATTATGAGAAAAATTTCTTTATTATTTATGTTCCTTTTTCTTTTTGTAAATTGTAGTAAAACAGAATCAGACAGTGAAGAAATAAATAATGTTGAATTGAATTTTACTCAATTTGATGTAACATTATCATCCGGAGAAAAATCTATTGGAGTTATAGATAATGATAATAAAAAAATATCAATACCAGATGTAAAAGATCCGTTAGAAATTACGTCTGTTACTTATAAATATTCAGATGATGTTTCAATAATAACTCCAAATCCAGATACAAGAATTGGTCAATGGGGCGTTACAGAAAAATTTAGACTTCACTCAGGTGGAGATTTCGAAGAATACACTGTAGAAATAACAGATTACGAAGAGGCAACATATGTAAATAAAGCAACCATAGCTCCACTTGAAAAATTTGGTAGGGTTACAAAATATCATATGTTAGATCTGAATCATAACGCTGGAACTTTAGGTAATATCAGTAATGCAGAAAGTGCTTTTGGTCAAGGTAAAGGTCAAGCTAAAATGAATGGCCTTAGAGTTCCATTATATTGTGGTGATGCTTATGGAGGACACCCTGCAGAAGGTGAGGTGGTAGAAAGTGTTTACACAACTCTTTTAAAATCTATAGAAAATGCGAAAGCATCTTATTATGGTTCTGAACCTTTTATGATTTTTGTAGGCTTAAAAGTTTTAACATCAGATAAAGCAGAGTATTTTCCAGATTGGGTAACAACAGATGCACCAACTGTGCCTAATCCTGTAAAATATGCACAATTGATTGTTGACTATGTTGAGTTTATGCATGAACATGGACACGAAGTAAACTATGTTGCTTTTGATAAAGAGGCTGCTAGAATGGATGTTACAGATTTTACGATAGCTGTAGATACATTAAGAGCTAGAACGGCAAGACTTGGTTATGTGGTACCACAAATTGTGGCTCCAGAATTTTATAAACCATTAGGTGAATCTGGATCTTTTAACGATTTATACAATATTAATGGACAAGATAGCTATGACGTATTTGGAAATCACTATTATTTGAATCATCATAATGAAACGAATCATCCAGATTTAAAATACGAATATGAACTAGCTCAAAGTGATAAACATCGTGAAGCTTGGGCTACTGAAGCACATTGGGATGCCCTTAGATGTAGTTCTGACTACGAAAAAGATAGAGAAATTTGGACTTCCGAACTAGCTATTGGATGTATGTTTGATTGGACTGATCTTGGATTAGATTTAGTAAGCTGGTGGGATTACCCCTTGTCTGGAGGTAATGCACCATGGAATTATATTACTAGAGCATATACTGAAGCTTTGATTGGTTCACAACCTATAAGAATGTTAGATCATGATGGTGAAGAAGTACTAAGTAGGGAGAAACTTCATAGTAGAGCGTATATAAGAGGTAATGAAGTAAATGTGTTTTTTATCAATACTGTGAGTCCATGTAAAACTTTTATACCACCTTTTTACGAAGAATACCCTGTAGGGATTCTAGATGGTTTTAAAATTGATGGTAATATAACTGTAACACAATGGGATGATGATGATCAACCTGAAGGAAAATATTTTGTTATAGAACCTGTAGAAGAAAATCAATTTCTTATAGACATAACAACAGGTTCATTTACCCATGTTTCATTTAGGATAACAGAATAAAACAGCACTATTTTGCTCTGAATTAAATAATCTAAACTTTTTTAATAAATCATTAATGAAAAAAATAATAGTAAGCACCATTCTGCTTTCAATATTTATTGTTTCTTGTCAATCACAAAAAAACAATAGAAAAGAAGCAATAAAACAAGTAGCCTCTCCAACTGCCATGTCTGATCAATGGAAGTTTGTTGGTGAAGCAATTAACGAACCTGGTTATGACGTTTGGGGAAGCTCTCCTATTAGAGATGAACAAGGAAATGTACACCTTTTTAGTGCTAGATGGTCATCCGACACCCCTTTTAAAACAGCGTGGAGATATCAAAGTGAAATTGCTCATTATGTTGCTAAAAGTCCTGAAGGGCCTTTTAAATTTGTAGAAGTTGTAGCAAAAGGAAAAGGTAATGATACATGGAATGCTACTGGTTTTCACAATCCAAGTATTAAAAAAATAGATAATAAATACGTTTTAGTTTTTATAGCTAATGATGGTGCAAAAAAACATGGACCAAGTCAGCGAATTGGAATGCTAACAAGTAATAGTATTCATGGACCATGGAATGCAGTTCCAAATGAGAACACACCTTTACTTAGCCCTCCTAGCGATACTGCTATTTGGTGTGCAAACAGTGGACTTGGTGTTAACAACCCTAGTTTGATAAAACATCCTAATGGAAAATACCTTTTGTATTTTAAAGCGAAAGCTGGTACTAAAGGCAAAGTGAGTATGGGAGTTGCTATTTCTAGCAAGTTAGAAGGACCGTATGTTATCCAACCAGACCCAATTACTACCAATGAAGTCAGAATAGAAGATGGGAATGCTTTTTTATGGAGAAATAAAATATGCTTAATGACTACAGACAATCATGGAATATTAGAAAAAGGTGGTGGTTTACTTTGGGTATCAGAAGATGGACTTCAATTTAACGCCGAACCTTTATCAGGTTTTCATAATTATCAAGATTTTTATTTGAAAGGCAATTTTCCAAAAGAAGCGAATGTACGTTACGGAGGTAAAAAGGTGAAGTTAGAAAGACCTCAGTTATTAATGGATGCAAATAATGAACCTGAATATCTTTATTGCCCTAGTGGAGTGGCTTTAGATGGTAGTGATGGTACAAATAATTATGTGTTAAAATATCAGAAGAAAAAATAATTAGATTTTTTATGATAATTTTTAGCAATAACTTGAGAATATTTTTGATAGTATTTTCAATATTTCTTTTGAATGCTTGCTATAAACAAAAGAATCAAGAGGAAATAAGCAATGACAAGTTAATAGAAATCCCAAAAGCTTTAGATTTAAATGATCTTTCAGAAAATGGGATTTTTACTATAGAAAAACAATTACTTACGCCCAATAATAGCGGTGTTATTGCTGATATTGTTTTAAAATTACCAGAATATCAAAAAGGGATGTATTATCGCCCGTTTTCTGAAGTAAAAGCCTCATGAAATAGAATGGAGGCTCTTTGGTTTCATAATGTTTCAGAATTTTAATGTTTTTAATCAAACCTATAGTTACGTCATAAGGTCTAGTGTAGATTATAAAATAGATTTAAACCGTATCGATTTAACGATTGTTCAAAACTTTACCAATGCCCTTTGGTTAGGATATGTACATTGGTTAGACCAAGATATGTTTCACACCAGTTTTAAAGAAACAGCGCGTTTAATGGCCGTTTCTAGAGCTATTTCTGGTGCTCCTATTTATTTGTCTGACGAGACTAAAAACATTGATGATACGTATTTAACTCCGTTAATGTATAAAGACGGAGAGATTATTGGTACGCTAGCTCCTGGGGTTCCTTTGCCAGAAAGTTTACAACAAGATCCTTATGTAGGTAAAAAAGCCTTTAAGGTAATTGCTCCGATTAAAAATGAATCAGCAGTTATTATGGCGGTTAATTTAAATAGAGACACTATGCTAAAATCAGCTATTTCTTTAAAAGATTATCCGAATGCAGGAGGAATGATTCAACCTTTTAAAGGACTTTGGGAAATACCTAAAGGAGGAATTTTATTATATGATGCATACAATAAAATAGCAAAACCATTGACAGATGATTTTGAGTTTGAACTAAAAACACGTGAAGAAAGATTGTTTCAGTTAAGCCCTATTGTTAATGGATGGTCTGTAATTGGTAATTCTGATAAATATTTATCTGCAGGTACAGTAGAAGTGACATCTATAAATGAAAATGAAATTATCTGTACAATGAAAGAGTCAGGAAGCTTAACTGTATGGAGTAAGAATGGAATTCCTAAAATAAATGATGTGCCTTTTAATTCTTTAGGAAATCATCTCTACACATTTGATTGTTCAACAATAGAAACAAGTAATTATAATTTAAAAATCACAAGATAAATTATCAATACAGAATATAATACTGATGAAGATATCATTATTTCTGTTTAGGTAATAAAATAAAAGTAAAATACAATTAATAACTTATACAAAAGGGGATGATATAAACACCTGTAATACAAAATTTGTTGGTTCTGATATGGATTTTTCTGTTATAATTAATGATGAAAATAGTTTATCTACTAACGGTGAGCTAAAATTATTGAATGAAATCTATACGTATCCCAACCCTAATGAAGAAAATATAAACATATATTTAAATAACTTAGAAAATGTTTCTGTTAAACTAGTAAGTGTTAATGGTCAAACTATTTATACCGAAAATAATATCAGTTCTTTAATTCATACAATTAAGTTAAATGATATTTCATCTCGTATTTATTTTCTCAAAGTAAATTACAAAGGAACAAGAAAACAATATAAAATAATACGAAAATAAGCAAAGTGTTTATCTTACTTATCAAATTATTTTTAAACAAATAATAAGGATCAACTTATAGAAGTTGTTCCTTTTGTTTTTTAGAAACCTATTGTATATAATAATCTGCTTTTGATATCAAAAAACGATAAAGATTCTGTTGGTTTTTAAAATAGACTTCGTAATAGTTTACTTTGTCTGTAATATTTTCATAATCTTAACCTTGATAAGGTATTTATCTTGATTAGATTACCAATTGCATAAGTAATTATATTTTATAATATGGATACAGTTAATGTAAAGGCATAAAAAAAGGAGTAACTTTATATAAAGTTACTCCTTTTAAGTTTTAAATAAAAAAAGTTGTTATTGTTTGATAACTTTAATTGTTTTGAAATCTAAACCTTCATTATTTTTAGCTTTTACAAAATAAATACCTTTATTAAGTTGAGATAAATCTACTCCATCTATAACTTTTTGAGAACTTACTTTAGCGCCTAAAATATTATAAATTTCTGCAGAAAAAACATCATTTGTAGAAAAGTATAATTTATCTACAACAGGATTTGGATATGCATTTAAAGATATTTTAGCTTGAGAATCTAAGCTTAATATTTCATCTGCTTCAACGATATTAAATATATCCCATCCGTTTTCTGCGGCAAAAGCATCCTTGGTACCAAAAGGAACAATCAATGTAGGAGCTGTGTCATATCCGGCTTGAGTAGAAAACATATGACTATCAGGATCCGGTATTGTTTTCTCTGCGTCTAAGAATGCGTCAGTATCAAGAACAAAAGGAGTCTCAAATTCTACAATTAATTCTTCTAAAGCCGGAATGTTTCTGAATGTATTAGCACCTGGAAGTTTCGTTACAGTAGCAGGAAGCGTTAAAGTTTTAAATCCTGTAGCATTAAATGCACCTGGAGCAATTGAATCCATCACAGGCATATTTATATCAGTAAGATTTGAGCAACCCCAGAATGCCAATCCACCAACTACAGTTGCAGCAGGTAAATCTACAGATGTAAGTGCTTTTGCATCTCTAAATGCTTGTATTCCAATATCAACTGTATTACTAAGGTCTATTGTCTCTAATTTAGGACATTTGTTAAATGCTGTTTTACCAACAAATGTTGCATTATGAAGATCTACTGATGTTAATTCAGGACAGTTTACAAAAGAGTTTAAACCAACACCTGAAGTAATATTAGAAAGATCTGCGCTTACAAGGTTAGGACAAGCGTTAAACACTTGCCAATCAATTTCAGTATCACCTTCAACAACTAAAGATGTAATTGCTACATTAGAAAATGATTTATTTTTTATAAAAGTAACGTTATAAGTAGTTCCTGAATTCTCTACAGTAGCTGGTATCGTTAATGCATCTGTAGTAACACTATTTCCTACAATTTGTACCTCGTTTGTAGGGTCAACAGCGGTTACTTCATAATTGATTTCATTTACTGTAAATGCATCACCTACAGTTTGTGCCTTCGTTAATGTTACAGATAATAATGTAACAAATAATAGTAATGTTTTTTTCATGATTTATTTAATTTTAAATTAATAATATTATGATTTAAATTTACAAATAACTATACTATTCTTAGAGTACATAGGTTTCGTTTTTTGGGTAAAAATGTTGCATTTTAACCCAAAACACTAGTATTTATGCAATACAAAGGTAATAATGCTACATTTTGTAAATAATTATTTAGTCCATAGGTCGTCATATTTCATATAATCCGTGTTTATTAATGCAGGTTTTAAATAAAAGCTGATTCACTTTATATATTATAAACTTCTGCAGAAAAAATATCATTTATCTACATTAAGTTTTGGATAAGAATCTAAATATATTTCATTGATTTTCAAAGGCACTAGAAGCCCCAAGGTGCAATTAAATTAGGTGTAGGAGATTGATTTATTTGATTAGAAAACATATGATTGATATTTACGTCAGTATCAAGAACAAAAGGAGTTTCAATTTCTACAATTAATTCTTCTAAAGTAGGAATGTTTCTAAACGTATTAAAACCTGAAAATTTTCTTAATGACGAAGGAAGTGTTAAAGTTGTAAGTCCTTTAGCATTAAATGCATCTAGGGCAATTTGAATCTATGACAGACATATTTACATTACTAAGATTTGAGCATTTCCAGAATGTCCAACCACCAATAACTGTTTAAGCAGGTAAATCTATAGATGTAAGTGTAACATCATTTAAAAATGCTTGTATACAAACGTCAAATAAGTTATTATTTTTTACATATTGTTGAAATTTAAAAATTTATCAGAGAAACTCCTTATCAAGCTAAGATTAAGATATGTTATAATAAATTAGCTGTATTATTAAAAAAACAGTCTTGTTTTATTAGATTTATGGAACGTTATTTCTATTGATATTACAGTGTCATCTTTGATGAATCTTGGTTGTGTTTACTTTTAAGATTAAATTATTGAAAGTCATAGCTATTTGCATCGCACGGAGACTCCTTAATAGAATTGTAACATTCTCACTCCCTTGTTGTAACAATATTAGACTGTTTTTTACGCTACTTTAAGTTAGATTAGCTTTAATTAAAAAGACAACAACTTGAATCTTAAAAAAACCTTTCATCCTGTTTTTACAGAATTTTTAAATTTTATTTTTTTTAAAATGGATACCTTGTTTATACTATTATTGTGCGGATTTTTAGTGTCTTGCAATACAAATAATGCAGTGCAAAAAGAGCAAAAACCAAATGTAATTGTCATTTTAATTGATGATGCTGGTTACGCAGATTTTGGTTTTATGGGAAGTAAAGATCTAGAAACACCTAATATAGACAGATTAGCAAAAAGTGGTGTTATTTTTACGGATGCACATGTAAGCGCAACAGTTTGTGCACCAAGTAGAGCGGGTTTAATTACCGGAAAATATCAACAACGTTTTGGTTTTGAGGCAAATGATACAGGTGATAAAAACTCTGGTGATATTGGGCTTTCTGATGATGTTGTAACTATTGCAGATGTTTTTAAGAAAAATGGTTACAAAACAATGGCATTGGGTAAATGGCATTTAGGAAAAGAGGAATCTGATTTACCTAACAATCGAGGTTTTGATGAATTTTATGGTTTTGAAACCGGAAGTAGGTCTTATTTTCAATATGAAAATCCGAGTAAAGCAAAAATGTTACAACATAACGGAAAACGTGTAAAATTTGATGGGTATTTAACGGACGTTTTGGGTAATCAATCTGTAAAATACATAAAAGAAAATAAAGACAATCCTTTTTTTATGTACTTAGCTTACAATGCGGTTCATACGCCAATGGAAGCTAAAAAGGAAGATTTAGAGAAATATAAAAACCATCCTAGACAGTATTTAGCAGCCATGACTTGGTCTTTAGATGAGAACGTTGGAAAACTTCAAAATAAATTAGAAGAGTTAGGTATTGCAGATAACACAATTATTTATTTTTTAAGTGATAATGGTGGAGCAGCAAATAATACTTCTTCTGGTGGACCATTAAAGGGATGGAAAGGAAATAAATTTGAAGGCGGACATAGAGTTCCGTTTGTGGTAAGTTGGCCAGCTCAGATAAAAGGAGGTCAAACTTTTAATGGTTTGTCTTCTTCTTTAGATATTTTTACAACTTCTATGGCGGCAGCGAATATTAAAAAGGATACAGATTTAATTTTAGATGGAGCAAACCTTTTGCCATTTTTAAAAGGGGAGAAGAAGGGAGATCCGCATGCTCAATTATTTTGGAGAAAACTAGAAGAAGCCGGAGCAAGAGTAGGAGATTACAAAATGGTTCGTTTGCAAGATTATGGAGCAACTTTATATAATGTTGAAGAGGATTTAGGTGAAATGAAAGACCTTCAAAATACTAATAAAAATCAGTTTAATGAATTAAACACAGCTTTAAAAAACTGGGAATCTCAAATGATGGAACCACTTTGGGGAGAACCTAGAAATTGGATGGATGTTACCTATCATATTCATCAAAGATTAATGGAAAATAAAGAGGTTTTGTATTCAGATCCTGCTAAAATGAAACAAGTTTTAAATAAAGAAAAAAAACAATAAAATGAAGTATTTATATGTATTATTATTAGGGGGGCTATTGTCTTGCAATGCTCAAAATTTGGAGAAATCAGAAAGTAAACCAAACATCATTTATATTAATGTAGATGATTTAGGTTGGATGGATACCGAAACTTATGGAAGTACTTTTTATGAAACACCTAACATTAATAAACTTGCAGAAAGTGGATTGAAATTTACAAAAGGGTATGCTTCCGCAGCAAATTGTGCACCTAGTAGAGCGTGTTTAATTAGTGGGCAAAATACGCCTAGACACGGTATTTATACCGTTAGTAATTCTGATAGAGGAAATGAAAAAACTAGAAAAATAATTCCTATTAAAAACACAGAAGTTTTAGCAGACAGTAATATTACAATTGCAGAAATGCTAAAGAAATCTGGATATATAACAGGTACTTTTGGTAAATGGCATTTAGGAGACGATCCTAAAACACAAGGTTTTGATGTAAATGTTGGGGGCGCTAATCAAGGTAATCCGGGTAAAAATGGTTTTTTTAGTCCATATAACATAAAAAATATTGTTGATAATAAAAAAGGAGAGAACCTAACAGATAGATTAACGCAGGAAGCTATTTCATTTATAAAAGAGCATAAAGAAAAGCCATTTTTTCTGTATTTGCCATATTATGCGGTTCATACCCCTTTATCAACAACAAATGCTTTAGAACAAAAATATAAAGAAAAAGGAGGAAATCCATTTCAAAATAAGGCGGTCTATGCAGGTATGATTGAAACGGTTGATAGAAATATCGGTTTAATTTTAGATGAAATTAAAGCTTTAAATTTAAAAAACACCTTAATTGTTTTTACTTCGGATAATGGCGGAATAAGAGCTATTTCTCATCAAGATCCTTTAAGAGCAGGAAAAGGTTCTTATTACGAAGGCGGCATTAGAGTACCATATATTATTTCTTGGGATGGAGTTGTAAAACCAAATACAGTTTCTAAGACTCCTATTACCAATCTAGATTTTTATCCAACTTTTATGGATATTTTAAATGTAGAAAACCCAAATAAAATAGTAGATGGAACTTCTATTTTACCAATTTTAAAAGGGAAAACAATAAAAGATAGAAGTTTGTTTTTTCACTTTCCTATTTATTTACAAGCATATAATTTTAAAATAGATGATGGTAGAGATCCGTTTTTTAGAACAAGACCCGGTTCTGTGATTATTGATGGTGATTGGAAACTACATCAATATTTTGAAAATAATGAGATTGAGTTGTATAATTTAAAGACAGATTTAGGCGAAAGAAACAACCTTGTAGACGTTAATCCAGAGAAAGTAGCAGCGTTATTAAAAAAATTAACTACGTGGAGATCTGAGATTAATGCACCAATTCCTACGGAGTTAAATCCGAAGTATGAGGCTAATTTTGTTCCGAATAAATTTAAGAAAAAATGAGGACTAAAGCGGTAGTTCTATTTTTGTTTTTAAGTGGATTATTGTTTTCTCAAAGTAAAGTAGAACAAATTAATATAGAGATTCATCCAAATGTAGCATACCAAACCATACATAATTTTGGAGCGTCAGATGCATGGTCTGCTCAATTTGTTGGTAAATGGTCTTTGGATAAAAAAGAAGCAATAGCCGATTTATTATTTAGTACTGAAAAGAATGCTGATGGAACTTTTAAAGGAATTGGTCTTTCTACCTGGCGATTTAATATTGGCGCAGGAAGTGCAGAGCAAGGAGTAGAAAGTAGTATTAAGGACGAATGGAGAAGGGCAGAAGGCTTTTTAAATAATGATGGTTCTTATAATTGGAACAGACAATTGGGCCAGCAATGGTTTTTAAAAGCTGCAAAAGAAAGAGGTGTTTCTTCTTTTATCGGTTTTGTAAATAGTCCGCCAGTGCAATTTACAAAGAATCATAAAGCATTTTCTGCAGACGGATTGTCATCAAACCTAAAAACAAGTAATTATGTAAAATATGCGTTGTTTTTAAAAGATGTGGTTACGCACTTTAAAGATAGTTTAGATCTTCATTTTAATTATATCAGTCCGTTTAATGAACCTCAATGGGATTGGAAAAATGGAAAACAAGAAGGTTCTCCTTGGAATAATGATGAACTTTCAAGTGCAACCAAAACAATAGATTCTGTTTTTAAAAGCTATAATTTAGATACAAAATTAGAAGTATCAGAAGCTGGACAAATAGATTATTTGACTTCAATAAAAAAAGGAAAAGAGCATAGAAGTAACCAGGTTGAAGTCTTTTTTAACCCTATGAGTGATTTGTATCTTGGAAATTTAGAAACGGTTTCGCAAAAATTTGCAGGACATAGTTATTTTACAACTTGGGATATTTCTAAATTAAAATTAAAAAGAGAAGAAATTAAAAAGAAATTAATAAAGTATCCAAATTTAGAGTATTGGATGACAGAATATTGTATTCTAGAGAACAATGAAGAAATTAGAGGGAAAGGGAAAGATTTAGGCATGAAAACAGCTTTGTATGTTGCTAGATTAATACATGCAGATCTTACTATCGCTAATGCAAGTGCATGGCATTGGTGGTTGGCAATGACACCTTATAATTATAAAGACGGACTTATTTATCATGATAAAAATACAGAAGAAGGTACTTTTGAAAGCTCAAAATTATTATGGGGTTTAGGTAATTTTTCGAGATTTATAAGACCTCTGGCAAAACAAATTAAGGTAGATTATAACGGTAAAAATTCTCTTGAAAATTTAGAAAAAGGAGTTTTAGTTTCAGCGTATAAGAATAAAGATAATTCTATCATTATTGTGGCGGTTAATCAAAAAGAAACAGCAGTACAACTAAATTTTAAAAGTACTATAAAGCAAGTTTATGTTACAGATAAAGACTCAGATTTAAAATTAATACAACATAATGCGGATAAAAAAGATATTGTAATCGCTGCTAAATCGATTACTACTTTCGTTTTATAACTTAAAGTATTTAAATAGTTTTTTATCAGTGAATTACGTGTTGTTTTATTTTAGTGTATTGTTTTTAATTTAAGCTTGTTAAGCTTAAAAAATAAAAATCAAAAAAGAAATAAGAGTCATTTTGATACCTTTTTAGAACGATAATTGCTCTTACTATTAAATAAGTATTCATAATTTTACTTTCTTACAATATTAATTAACCAACGTAAATAATATGTATTTAAAAAACATCATTTTTAAATTTCTATTCTTCTCTGTTTTTGTAATGACAAGTTGCAAATCAGAAAAAACAGCAAAAAAAACCACAGATATAAGTGAAAAACCAAACATTGTGGTTATTTATTTAGACGATTTAGGCTACGGAGATTTAAGTGCTTACGGAGCCACAGAAATCCAAACGCCAAATATAGATGCCTTGGCAAATGGCGGAATTAAATTTACAAATGGGTACGCTTCTTCGGCAACATGCACACCAAGTAGATATGCGTTGTTAACAGGTGTGTATCCTTGGAGAAATAAAAAAGCAAGAATTTTAGCAGGTTCTGCTCCTTTAATTATTGATGTAGCGCAACAAACATTACCAAAAGTCTTAAAGAAACAAGGCTATCAAACTGCAATTGTTGGTAAATGGCATTTAGGTTTAGGGTCTGGGGATGTTAATTGGAACGGAAAAATAACTCCGGGTCCTAATGAAGTAGGTTTCGATTCTTCTTATATTATGGCGGCTACGCAAGACAGAGTACCAACCGTTTATATAGATAACGGACATGTAGTAGGTTTGGATAAAAATGATCCGATTGAAGTAAATTATAAAAAGAATTTTGAAGGAGAGCCTACAGCAAAATCAAACCCGGAAATGACAACCATGAAATGGCATCACGGACATAATAATAGCATTGTAAACGGAATACCTAGAATTGGGTATATGAAAGGTGGTGAGTCTGCAAAATGGACGGATATTGATATGGCAGATCATTTTTTAGGAAAAGCGCAGGAGTATGTAAAAACACATAAAGAGCAACCTTTCTTTTTGTATTACGCGATGCAGCAACCACACGTACCAAGAACTCCGCATCCACGTTTTGTAGGTAAATCTGGAATGGGACCAAGAGGAGATGTTATTTTAGAAGCAGATTGGGTAGTTGGTGAATTTATAAATACTTTAGAAGAAGAAGGTCTTTTAGAAAATACGTTAATTGTTTTTTCTAGTGATAATGGCCCAGTTTTAAATGATGGGTATTATGATGACGCCATAGAAAAATTAGGAAAACATGACCCAAAAGGAGGTTTAAGAGGTGGTAAATACAGTTTGTTAGAAGCAGGTACGAGAGTGCCTTTTATTACCTATTGGAAAGGAACAATTAAGCCAACTGTTTCAGATGCGATTGTTTGCCAAATGGATTTATTAGCTTCTTTAGCAAACTTAACAGGAACCTCAGAAAATACAACAGATAGTAAAGATATTTTAAATGCTTTTTTAGGTAAATCTAATAAAGGAAGAGATCATTTGTTAATTGAAGCAAATTCTAGAACAGCTTTAAGAAGTGGAGATTGGTTAATGATTCCTCCTTATAAAGGGAATAAGTTTAATAAAAAAGTAAATATTGATGTTGGTATTCGTCCAGAATTTCAATTATATAATTTAAAAAAAGATGTTGGTCAAGAACAAAATTTAGCAGCAACAAACCCTGAGGAATTAGCAGAATTAATTAAAGTCTATGAGTCTTTAAGAGGTGAAAAAATAAAATAGATTATACTTTATAAACCATCCCTAAGGTAAGCCTTAGGGATGATTTTTTATTTACAATTAGTTTTTAAACATGAAAAAGTATACCAGTTTATCTTTTCTACTTTAGGAGAAATCTCATAGCAGTGATAGCAAAAAATAGAGCGTCTTTATGTGATTTCTCTCTGCGTTAGAAATGACAAAAATGTGTGTTTTCATTCTAGTATTAATGCTGAAATAAATTCAGCATGATAGATATATTGTCTATGTCGCTATGTGATAAAAAAACACCTAACAATTTATTGTTAGGTGTTTTTCCCTTATAAGTAGGTTTGGCTACTTGAAAATCGATTAGGTTAATATCGACTTGTTTGTCGTAATTAAAGTATTACAAACTTTGTTTATAAGTATGATTTCATCATTAATGCAGCACCTAAGGCACTTTCATTTTTGCATTCAGAAATTTTAATTACAATGCCTTTCTTTAACAAGGTTAAATATTTGATGAATATCCTGTTTTTATTAAATCCGCCAGAGATATAAATGTTTTTAATGGTTTTGTCTTTATCTGTTATTAAATTAATACCTGCAATTACTTTTTTAGCAATTTCGAATGTTAATTGATAATACGCTGTTTGATAAGAACCAAAATGTTTTAATAAATCTTCATTAGCTTCAAAATTAGTATCAATACCATCTGCTAGAAAAATTTGTGCATTTTCAGCAATTAACTCTTGACATAATTTTTCTTCTAAAGGAAGGTTTAAATGTTTGTCTACATGGACATTAAAATATTCGCTTAATGGATCTAAGTACACTTCATGTATGCGTCCTAAAAACTGCATAGAAGATTTTACTTGTTGTTTTTTAGGAGTCATAAAACACAAACAATTATTGGTTAATTGATGTTGTGTTAAGGTTTCAGTACTAAAAGGATTCATAGCAATAATCCAAGTTCCTGTAGAAAGCAATACAAAATCGTTGCCTTTTTCTTTTTCTAAAATAGGAATTATAGAAGAAGAACTGTCATGTAAACCAGAACCAACAGCTACTTGCTGTCCGTTAATTTCTGTAGAGATTGCTTTTTCTCCGTTTACAGGTTCGGGTAAGTTAATATTTGCAGCCTTTAACCAAGGATGATATTCCATTTTATCGAAATTCCAAGTAGCTGTATGTGCGCCAACAGACGTAAAATCTGCGGTAATTTCTTTTGTAAATAAGTAACTTAAATACTGTGGATAATGTAAAATAGATGCTACATTTTTCCATACTTCTGGTTTGTCTTTTTGCATCCATTGCATTTGCAAACCAGTGTTTAACATTCCGTAAGCTGGTGAAGCAGTTGTTCTAGAAAACTCCTCTACACCACCATTAGATTTATAAAAATCATTATAATTTTTTATGTCTAAGGGTTTTAGGTAGTTGTATAAAGGGGCAATTCTGTTCCCTTGCTTATCTAAATATACAAGAGAGGCTCCGTGGGTAGAAAAATTAATCGCTTTTAAAAGAAATTTAGGATTATTTTGAACTTGTTTTATTTGTTCTAAAATCCAATTTTCAATAGACTCTAGGTCATCACAAGGAAAACCATCATCATCTAATACTTCTTTGAACTTGGTAGAATTCTGAAAACAAACGTCAAATTTTTCATCAAATAAAAATATTTTTTTATTCGTTTTTCCAATATCTATAACTGCGATTACGTTTTTCATTTTATTGAAGCTTAAAAAGGATAAAGTTTGCTTATAACAATTGTATAGGCTTTAAAAGAAGCTACTTTATCAGTATAAAAAAAAAGAATTGGCATCTTAACAAATAATTCAAAAAAAAATTAAGAGCCAATTCTTGTTAAAAAAGTGTTTTATTATTCTTTGAAACCATATAAAGGTCCGTAATTATCACATGCTCTATAATCTGCACCTTCTAAGTTTTCACCGAAAGCAGACCATGCGCTAGGTCTAAATACATCATCTTCAGAAACATTGTGCATGTTTACAGGGATACGTAACATAGACGCTAATGAAATTAAATCTGCACCAATATGTCCGTGAGAAATTGCACCATGGTTTGCTCCCCATTTTGCCATCACTGTATATACATCTTTAAAGAATCCTGTACCAGTTGTTCTAGGCACAAACCAAGTTGTTGGCCAAGTAGGATCTGTTCTGTCGTTTAAAACATTATGTACATCTTCTGGTAACTCAACACTCCAACCTTCTACAATTTGTAAAACAGGACCAATTCCTTTAATTAAGTTAATTCTACACATCGTTAAAGGCATTTCTGCTTTCGTTAAGAAATTAGAAGAGAATCCTCCTCCTCTAAAATATTCTACGGTAGCAGGTGGCCATTTTGTATTATCTAAACATCTCTGAACATCATCTTTAGTAATGTCCCAGAATGCTTTCATTGTTGCATTTCCATCAGCATCTTGTTGTTGTGCTGTTGCATCTAAAGTTGTAGAACCAGAATTAATTAAGTGAATAATTCCGTTTTCTGCCAATCCTGTTAATTTTTTACCAGTAACTCTTTCTACAGATTCTGGACTCCAATATGTTCTTACATCAGAGAATAACTGTGCTTTATTAGTCAATAAGTGACCAAATAACATAGAAATTGCATTTAAACAATCGTTTTCTGTTGCAAATGTATATGCTTGACGAATTCCGTTCCAGTCGAAAGAAGAGTTTAAAATAGACTCTGTAAAATCTGCATTTGGTTGGTAATCTGTCCACTGACGTTGTCCTTGGAAACCACCCATAATAGCGTTTCTTCCTTTAGACTCTTCACCAAATCCCATCTCTTTTAATTTAGGATTTCCGTTCATTAAATCTTTACAGATTAAAGTCATTTTCACAACTTTTTCCCACTCAGCATCTTTTTGCTCACGCGTTTTTTGTGCTTCAGGATTGTTTCTATCTTCTCCTTCTTTACAGTTTTCTTTTGTCCAAACTAATGCTTTTGCATATTCTTCTTGATCAAAAATACCTTCATCTATACGTCTTAATAACTCAACAGATTCTACAAATTCTGCTCTTACGCCTAAATAGTCTTGTAAAAAGTTTACATCAACCATAGAACCAGCAATACCCATAGAACTATATCCAATAGATAAATAAGATTTTCCTTTCATTTGAGCAACGGCTAAAGCACCTTTTGCAAAACGAATAATTTTTTCTGAAACATCTTGAGGAATGGTTTGATCTCCACCATCCTGAACTTCTTTACCATAGATACCGAATGCTGGTAATCCTTTTTGAGAATATCCTGCTAAGGCAGCAGCTAAATACACGGCTCCTGGTCTTTCTGTTCCGTTAAATCCCCAAACTGCTTTAGGTAATAATGGGTCTGTATCCATTACTTCTGTACCATAACACCAACATGGTGTTACTGTTAAAGAAACCTCTACACCTTCTCTTTTAAATTTATCTGCACAAGCAGCAGCATCTGCAACACCACCAATAGTAGTATCTGCAATAACACATTCTACTTTTTCTCCACTAGGGAAACGTAATGTTTCTTCAATTAATTTTGCAGCCGCTTTGGCCATATCCATCGTCTGAACCTCTAAAGATTCTCTTACTCCTAATTCTCGTCCGTCTATAACAGGGCGAATTCCTATTTTTGGTAATCTACCTATAAGTCTACTCATTATATATAAATTTTTTAAGTCCTATGTAAATTGTTCTAATTCTGTTAATTGCTCGTTAGACAAACCTGCTGGTTTAAAACCTGCTGCCCAACACATCATTAACATTTTTGCTCCTTTGTTAGCTACATCTAAAAAGTCCCAAGCTTTCATTACATCTGGTGCTGTAGAAGTTGCTCCGTGTTTTTCCCAAAGAGATACGTTTCTTGTTTTAAAAGCTTCCATAGTTACTTCTGCTAAGGCAGCAGTACTAGATAAAGCGTAAGGAGTACAGTGAATTCCTTTAGGTACAAATACTTTTACCTCTGGACACATCATCCAAATTTGTCTATTTAATTCTTCTTCATTATCAAATAATTCATGATGACTCATACAGATTAACTCAAGTGGATGTGTATGCACAACCGCTAAGTTTTCTGGGTGATGAATAGAATTAAATAAATGGATACTTGCATGAGAAATTAACTCACAAGTTGGTCCAAAATTAGGTCTTTTTCCACCCCAAATAATAGAATAAGCTGTTGCAGTTTCGTTAATGTAAAGAATACAAGAAACTTCTTCTAACATGTCTACTAAATCTCTTAAATAACAACCAGTACCAGTAATATAAAGTACAAAACCAGCTGATTCTTTAGGGAAATCGAAAGGAACTTCTGTACCAATTCCTTCCACTTCTTCTTTTTTAAAGAATGAAGTTAAGTTCATTGATATGTTTCCTGCATTTCTTTCTGCCCATTCACGTTGCCATAAATAACCGGCAACGGTTGATACTTTTTTTAATTCTATCTCTACTTCTGATGGAAGGCTTAATGTTTTCATAATATTTAGTAAATTTGATATCACAAAGATATTTACGAATGACATGTAATTAAATATTCAAAATCTGTATTTTTGTATCTAATTTAAACAATTCACTAATTGACGTTTTCAAAAAACATAGCATTGGGAGACCCTTCTTCTAATTATCAAAATTTTATAGATTTAAAATTGAGACTGTTGTGTTGTAGGTATTGGTTGTTAAATTTATGGGATTGCCATGATATGATTTTTCCTTTTTGGAGAATTTATTGGAATAGAAATGAAGGCGGTGAATTAATTCATCTAGAAGATGTATATAAAATGACACCAGATACTTTGTATATAATTCCACCTTTTACTTCTTTTTCCTCTCGTTTTTCTAAAAAACATGTTTATAACGATGGCATCCATGTTTCTGGTAGGCATTTAACAAGTGATTATGAAGAAGAAGATTATTTAGAATCCTCTTTAATTCATTTTTTTATCCATTTTAATTTAGGGGTTCCTTTCGATAATGTATATCCGGGTATTATAGAAATTGAAGTAACAGATTATTTAAGAGACCGATTAGAGTATCTTACAGAAAGATTAAAAATAGAAAATAAAGATTTTAAATTGACCTTTAATTTAAAATTGCAGGCATTTATTAAAGAAGTGTTGACTAATATTGGTCCAGAGCTTTGGAAAGCGATTAATATAGATGACCGTGTTTTAAAAGTGATTCGTTTTATTGAGGCGAATATCAGTAAGAAACTAACCAACACAGAAATTGCAGCTATTGTAAATATGGCACCTAATTCTTTTGCGCGCTTATTTAAGGAAGAAATGCATATTACGTTGCATAACTTTATTCAGAATAGAAAAATTGCAAGATCTTGTGAGTTGTTCGAGCATACCAATAAAACAATAGAAGATGTGGCTTTTAATTTAGGTTTTTCAGATAGATATCATTTTTCTAGAGTATTTAAATTGGTTACAGGTTTAACACCTGGAATTTATAAATCTGGTAAATATACATAAATAGATACGTGGTGTTTTTTGTAAGTGCGTCTTTATCTGTTGCAAATAAAGAGGTATGGTGTTTTTTTTTATTTCTATTTTATAGTTATGTTTAAATTATACATTTTATTGCATAATATGGATAAATTTTTTAATCAGATATATTTATAAGTTTGCCTATTGGCTTTAACCACCAATACCACTAGGACGAAAGAAGTACGGAAGTTCACCATGATTTTCTCTTACTTCTTCATTAAAAATACCACTAACTAATAAAATATATTATGCAGCAATTTCAACAATTTATCAACGGAAAATTTGTAAAATCGACTTCAGCAGAAGTAACAGAAGTTTTAAATCCTTGTACAGAAGAAGTTCTTTCTACCATACCACACGGTAGTGTAGAAGATGCTAATAATGCATTAGATGCCGCTCAAAATGCGCATCATGCTTGGAAATCTCTTCCTGCAATTCAAAGAGCCAATTATTTAAATAAAATGGCAGACGTTATTCGTGAAAACAGAATATTTTTAGCCAAAACTTTAGCTTCAGAGCAAGCAAAAGTAATTGGTTTGGCACAAGTAGAAATAGATGTTACCGCAGATTATTTTGATTATTATTCAGGTTTTGCAAGAAGAATAGAAGGAGAAATTATACAAAGTGACCGTAGTAAAGAACATATCTTTTTACACAAAGCCCCAATTGGAGTAGCTGTAGGTATTTTACCTTGGAACTGGCCATTTTTTGTTATGGCAAGAAAAGTAGCAGCATCTTTAATTACGGGAAATACTTGCGTAATTAAACCAAGTTGTATTGCCCCAAATACCATAATGGAATGGGCTAAAATGATTCAAAAAATTGAATTGCCAGCAGGTGTTTTAAATATAGTTTGTGGTTCTGGTCCTATTGTTGGAAATGCTTTAAGTAAGAGTCCTACAACGGGTATTATCAGTTTAACGGGTAGTGTTTTTGCGGGTCAAAAAGTTATGGAAGCAGCCTCTGCAAACATTACAAAGGTTTCTTTAGAGTTAGGTGGTAAAGCACCGGCAATTGTTTGTGCAGATGCTAATTTAGAATTGGCTGTTAATGCGATTGTTACCTCTAGGATTACTTATAGCGGACAAATATGTAATTGTGCAGAACGTGTGTATGTAGAAGAATCTATTCACGACCAATTTTTAGAAATGGTAACTGCTAAAATGAAAGCGGTAACAGTAGCAGATGCTTTTTCTGATGACAATCCAGATATGAGTGCTTTGGTTTCTAAAGATCAATTAGATAAAGTATCTGAAATGGTAGAATTTGCCAAAAAAGAAGGTGCAGAAGTATTGGTTGGAGGATCTAGATCTCCACAATTTAATAAAGGGTATTTTTATCAACCTACTTTATTAACCAATATAAGACAAGACATGCAAATTATGCAAGAAGAAGTATTTGGTCCTGTTTTACCAGTGATGAAATTTAGTACTTTAGATGAAGCTATTGCCTTGGCAAATGATTCAGAATTTGGATTAACATCCTCTATCTTCTCCGAAAACTTTAACAAAGTAATGCATGCTGCAGAAGAATTACAATACGGAGAAACGTATATTAATAGAGAGCATTTTGAAGCTATTCAAGGTTTCCACGCAGGTTGGAAAAAATCTGGTTTAGGTGGTGCAGATGGTAAACATGGTATGGAAGAATATCTTCAAACTAAAGTTGTGTATGCACAATACAGATAAAATAGTTTAAATACAGCTAGGAAGCACTTTTAATTTTTAGAAATTTACTGATTTCGATTTATTAAAAGTGCTTTTTTTATAACAGTTTATGGGATTCGTAATTATGAAAATTTATAAATAAAATGACAAAATATTGTTTCGCTTTAGATTTAAAAGATGATGAAAAACTAATTTCAGAGTACAAAAAATATCATCAAGAAATTTGGCCAGAAATCACAAAAAGTATCGTTGATGCAGGTATTTTAAACTTAGAAATTTTTAATGTACACAATCGGTTATTTATGATCATGGAGGTGGATGCTTCTTTTTCTTTTGAAGAGAAAGATGAACTTGATAAGAACAATGTAAAAGTACAAGAATGGGAAGCGCTCATGTGGAAATACCAACAAGGTCTTCCGATGGCTAAAAAAGGGGAGAAGTGGGTTTTAATGGATAGAATATATCAGTTGTAGAAATAAGTGTTTAAAAGGTACGGGCGAGACGCTTGCACTAGCTTTCAAAAATATTATCACTTGTGAATATTGAATAAAAAAAACCTCAACTTTTACAGTTGAGGTTTATAATTTGATTCTTTTTATTTTGGTATTAAAGTAATAGATTTTCTAATAATGCCATCTTACAAATGCTTCCATAGCTGCGTAATGAGATAAACCTAATTGGTCATATAATTCTGCAGTTTCTCTATTTCTGTCTTCTGCACGTTGCCAAAATTCTCTACTATCTGCTCCTTGAAAAACAACTCCGTCTTTTTGAGATTGATGTTTGAAAATTCCTTTTCTTTTTTCTAGAACTTGGTCTGGTCCCATTGGTACTGCCATTTCTATTTCATCAATTCCCCATTCTTGCCATGCACCTCTGTACAACCAAACCCAACAGTCTTTCATAAACTTTTTAGGTTTTAGTTCTCTAACAGCTGCAAAAATGGCATCTAAACATACTTTATGAGTTCCGTGTGGATCTGCTAAATCTCCAGCTGCATAAATTTGATGCGGCTTAATTTTTTCGATCAAGTCTGCTGTTATTTGTACATCTCCAACTCCAATTGGATTCTTTTTTATCGCTCCAGTTTCATAGAACGGTAATTCCATAAAATGAATTTGAGTATCTGGTAAACCTATAAAATGACTGGCTGCCCTTGCTTCCCCTTTTCTAATTAACCCTTTAATGTATCTAACTTCTGGTGTATCTATTTCACTCGCTTTCTTGTTCTTTAAAAAGTCTGCAGCTTTCTTGTATATTGCATTGGCTTCAGAATTATCAATTCCAAATTTATCATTATAATCACACACAAAACTAGCAAAACGTAAAGCTTCATCATCTGCAACGGCAATATTACCAGAGGTTTGGTATCCAATATGTACTTCATGTCCTTGCTCGTGTAATCGCTTAAAAGTACCACCCATACTAATGACATCATCATCTGGATGCGGACTAAAAATTAAGACACGTTTTTTAGCTGGTTCTGCTCTTTCTGGTCGTTTACTATCGTCTGCATTTGGTTTTCCACCTGGCCAACCGGTAATAGTATTTTGTAATTTGTTAAATATTTTTATGTTGATATCATACGCAGGACCTGAGTCTGCTAACAAATCACTCATTCCATTTTCTATGTAATCAGCATCTGTTAACATTAAAATTGGTTTCTTCAAATAAAGGGCTAAACTTAAAACGGCTTTTCTAGTAAGCGTATCCGTCCAAACTACTTTTTCTACCAACCAAGGCGTATTGATTCTTGTTAATTTAGAAGCTGCTGCTTGGTCTAAAATAAAAGTTGCATTTCTGTGCTCTTGCAAGTAAGAGGCTGGTACTAAGCTAGTAATTTCATCTTCTACAGAAGCTTTTATAATATTAGATTTGCTTTCTCCCCAAGCCATTAAAATGACTTTTTTAGCCTCCATTATTTTTTTAACACCTAGAGTAATTGCAGTTCTTGGTGTGTTTTCTAAACCAGAAAAATCTCCACTAGCTGCTACTCTTGTAATGTGGTCTAAGGCAACCAACCTTGTTTTAGAATTTTGAAGCGATCCAGATTCGTTAAAACCAATATGACCATTTCCTCCAATTCCTAAAATTTGCAAATCAATACCACCTAAAGCTTCAATTTTTGCTTCATATTGATCACAATAATCTCTTATAGCTGCTTTTGATAATGTTCCGTCTGGTACATGACAGTTTTCTGGTAAAATATCTATGTGATTAAACAATTGTTCTTGCATAAAACGCACATAACTATTTATAGAATCTGGTTCCATTGGGTAATATTCATCTAAATTAAAAGACACTACGTTCTTAAAACTTAAACCTTCTTCTTTGTGTAATCTTACCAATTCTGCATACAATCCTTTCGGTGAAGAACCTGTTGCTAAACCTAAAATACAAGGCTGTCTTTGCGATTGTTTTACCTTAATAAGACTTGCAATTTCTTGTGCAATTGATTTTGAGGCTGATGTAGAATCTTCATAAACGATAGTTCCGATATTTTCGAATCTTTTTTCGAAACCTGTCGCTTTGTCTATAGTACTTTTTAACATAATATGTAGTTTGTTAGGTTTGAATTTTATAATTATTTACTCCAGCTTTTTATTTTATGTCCCCAAACGGCGAATAACAAAACAATAGCATAACAAGGTATTAAGATCCAATAACTGCCCGTTGCTGCAGTTGCTAATGCTTCTGCTTCTTGCAGGCCGTTGGTAATTAATTCGTGTTTATTTGCTTCTACAATTCTACCATACAATGGTGGTATTATCGCTCCTCCAGAAATAGCCATAATTAAAAGTGCCGAAGCTGTTTTAGTATGTTTACCTAAACCATCTAAAGTTAATGGCCAAATTGCTGGCCAAACTAATGCGTTAGAAACACCTAAAGCTGCAACAAATAAAACTGAGGTAAACCCTGAGGTAGATATTATAAGAACACTAAAAATAATACCTAAAATAGCACTAATAACAAGCGCTGTTTTTTGTTGTATATATTTAGGGATTAATAAGACACCTAAAGCGTAGGTTGCAACCATTGCCATTAAGGTGTATGTAGTAAAGAATTTTGCATCTGCAGCTGGTATGCCTAATGAAATTCCGTAAGCAATAATGGTATCTCCAGCAATTACTTCTGCACCAACATACACAAATAAAGCTAGAACCCCCATCCACAAATGTGGGTAGTGAAATATGGTTTTAGTTGATGAAGACTCTCCATCTGTTAACGCCTCTTCTTCTGCAGCTTCTACATTAGGTAATGCAGCTTTTCTAATTAGAAAAGCAAAAATGAATAAGACAACAGCCATTACAATATATGGTGTATGCACACTGTCTGCCATGGTATCTAAAAGAACATTTTTTTCATCAGCAGAAACGTTTCCTATTTTTTCGTTTACATCATCTATACCAGATAATAATAACGCACCAAAAATGATAGAACCTAAAGCGCCTGCAACTTTATTTGCAATTCCCATCATTGCCATACGTTTTGCACCACTTTCAATAGGGCCCAAAATAGTAATATAAGGGTTGGCTGCAGTTTGGCAAATAGTCATTCCAATTCCTTGAATAAAAATAGCTAATAAAAACATCCAATAAGTACGTGCTTCGGCGGCGGGTATAAAAACCAATGCACCGATTGCCATAATTGCTAAACCTAATGATATACCATTTTTATAACCTGTTTTAGAAATGATGTAAGAAGCAGGTAATGCCATTACTACAAATGAAATGTAAGATGCTGTAGCTACTAAATATGCCTGAGTTTCCGTAAGTTCATTAATGGTTTTCATGAATGGAATAAGCGCTCCGTTTATCCAGGTAACAAAACCGAAAATAGCGAAGAGTCCTCCAATGATCATAATTGGGACTAGGTTGTTTTGAGATTTAGTAGTCGTGCTCATAAGATTTAAATTAGTTTGTGTTGTTTAATAGATTTCAAAGTTTGGAATTTAATTATAATTTTTTGGAAAAACTCTCTATCAATTTAAATTGATTTTTTGCTCTGTCTAAATTATGCTCTTGGTAATTTGTTTTGTAATAAATATCATTGTTTAAATAGTCTGTTAAAAAACGCAATGCCATTATAAAAATCATTGTTTTTGCGGCTAAGGGTAAATATTTTAACTCTTTTTCTGTTAAGGTATCTTTTGTTTTTTCTAAAAAACCTTTTTCGTATGCTTTGTAATAGTCTAAATTGAATTCTACCTTAGACAAATCTGTTTCATCTTCTGCGGCTGTGTTACAAATTGTTCTAATAGCATCGCCAAAATCATAATGAATAATACCTGGCATTACGGTGTCTGTATCTATCATACAAATGCCTTTGTTCTCTTGTGTAAATAGCGAATTAGATATTTTTGTATCGTTATGTGTAACTCTTATAGGAATTTCACCTGCATCTTTTAAATTTTGAAGAATATGCATTTCTTCCTTTAAATCTGTTACTATTTGTATGTAATCTGCTGCTTTTGTTAGGCGGATTTTAGAAGCGCTTTGTATAGAAGAAGCATACTGCTTAAAGCGAAAAGGTATGTTATGAAAATTAGGAATTACATCTATTAATTGACTGCTGTCAAAATCTGATGTTAAGTTTAAGAAGTCTCCTAAAAGTTTTCCGCCTTCGTAGGCAATTTCTTTATCTTTTACAATTTCGTGTGTCACGCTATTGTCAATAAAAATCATCACATTCCAGAAATTTACACCTTCTTTGTGATAATAAGAATTACTATTCTTTTCTTTTATAAAGCTTAAAACTGTCTTATTTAAGACTTCGTCTGAAGCGTTTGGATATTTGCTTCTAATATGATTACTCGTTAATACTTTATTGTTTACCAACCCCGGAACATCTTTAAAAACAATTTGATTGATTCTTTGGAGTATGTAATTAGTATTGCCATCTGTTTTTATTAAAAAAGTATCATTTATATGCCCAGAATTTAATTCTGAATGACTTTTATAATTAAATTGATGGTCGAACTCGTTAAAAATAGAGATAATCGTTTCTGTTTTCATATTAGTTCCATAATTTATTTGGATACACTCCGCTTTCTTTCAGTTTGTTAATCTCTAATTGCGCTTTTTTCTTATCATCACTATAGGTAACTCCAAACCATTTAGAGTCTGATTCTAGTACTTTTACAGATGCTTTTTTAGACGCCAACATTGTATTCACAATGGTTGGTAAATAAAATTCTGCTTTTAAGTTTTCTTTCGTTTTTCCTAAGAAGTCTAAAAATAGTGCATCTCCAAACTCAAAACATTTAGGAGTAAAACCCCAGAAATTCATGGAAACAGTCGTATTTTCATCAATAGGAACCATTTCTCCGTTATCATCTTCACTTTTTAGGATTCCGACTATTTTTTCAATTCTAACTCTTTCGGTAACATCAGTTAAAAAACCGTTTTCATCAACGGTACATTCTCCTCTAGATACATAACCGTTTTCTGAAATTGTATTTTTTAAAGAATAAGCTACCATACTAAAATCATAACTATTTTTATCTGTATTTCTTAGCTGTTCTGCAATGGCAACAAAAGCTTGTCTGCTATAAAAATCGTCAGCATTTATAATGGCAAAATTTTCTTTTATTACATTTTTTGTCATTAATAAAGCGTGGCCTGTTCCCCAAGGTTTTACCCTTTTTGGATTTCTATATTTTTCAGGTACGTTTTCTAATTCTTGAAATACATATTCTACGGCTATTTTACCTGCTAATTTTGTGTTGTAAATATTTTTAAATTCTTTTTCGAATGTTTTACGGATGATAAAAACTACTTTACCAAAACCAGCATGAACTGCATCATAAAGAGAAAAATCTATAATAGTATCTCCTTCTTTGGTAAAACTGTCCATTTGTTTTAATCCGCCGTAACGACTTCCCATTCCTGCTGCTAAAATAACTAGTGTAGGTTTATTTTTCTCACTCATAATTAGTTGATATTTAGTCAGTATTATTGTTTTTATTAAGTTACAATGCTTTCTGATTGAAACAAAAATATATATATTATTTTGTGTTACCAAGAGAATAGTAATAAAATGTGCTCGAACACAATTATTGAAACAAAAAGGTATATATTTGCTTTGATGAAGAAATATACTATTAAAAATATTGCAGAATTAGCAGGTGTATCTAAAGGAACGGTAGATAGAGTTATTCATAAAAGAGGCAAGGTATCTGCATTAGCTTTAGAAAAGGTAACTACTGTTTTAAATGAAATAGACTACAAGCCAAATTTGCTTGCCCGAAGTCTAAAAAACACCAAAGATTACCACATTTGTGTTGTTTTACCAGATTATACTAAAGATGCTTTTTGGTTGCCATGTTATGAAGGTATTGTAGCAGCAGTAAATGAGTTTGCATCTTTTGGTGTTTTTATAGAGCCTTTCTTTTTTCATCCTAATAATGTACATTCTTTTGTAGAGGTTAATAATAAAGTATTAGAATTATCGCCAGATGCAGTTTTATTGGCGCCTTTATTTTATAAAGAAACAGTAGGTATTATTAATAAATATGCCCTTAAAAATATTATTGTTAGCAAATTTAACAACCAATTAGAAATTGAAAATACTAAGAATTTTGTTGGTCAAGATTTATTTAAAAGTGGAAGAATAGCTGCAGGTTTGCTACAAATGATTATCAAAAAAAATGCTACGATAGATATTATTCATGTCGATGAAGATTTTAATAATTCTATTCACATGCAGGAAAAGGAGAAAGGTTTCAGAGATTATTTTGATGAAATACAAAATTCTGATTATAAAATTGTAACCCATAATTCTAAACAATCTGACCTAGCAAATAATTTAGATTCTATATTTTCTGATTCTTTTACTTCGGACGCTATTTTTGTGACCACGTCTAAAGTTTATGAAGTTGCGGAATTTATTAAAAGTAAAAATTTGAATAATGTAAAACTGATTGGCTATGATTTATTGGAAGAGAATATTCAATATTTAAAAGAGAACGTTATAGATTTCTTAATCCATCAAAACCCTAAAAAACAAGTGTATTTAGGTCTGAATTATTTAGTTGATTTCTTTCTTTTTAATAAAGAAATACCTGCTAAAAGCTTATTGCCTATAGATATTATTACGAGCGAGAATATAGAAACGTATTTATAACTTAAAAAGCACTAAAAGAAAATCAATCTTTGTATGGATTGCTTATTCTAAAAGTGCTCTATACCTTTAATAAATACTACTGTTTTAAACAAACTCGTGTAAATACTATTACTTAATTACATTCAATCTTTTACCAACTTTAATAAAAGCAGCTACCGCTTTATCAATATGTTCTTTTGTATGTGCTGCAGATAATTGAACTCTAATTCTTGCCTTGTCTTTTGGTACTACTGGAAAGAAAAAACCAATTACATAAATACCTTCTTCTAATAATTGGTTTGCCATAATCTGAGATAATTTTGCATCATACAGCATAACCGGTACAATTGCGGCATCTGCACCAACTAAATCGAAACCTGCAGCTTCCATTTTAGATCTAAAATGATTGGTGTTTTCTTCTAATTTATCTCTTAACGAAGTATCGTTTTCTAACATTTCAAAAACCTTTAGAGAAGCACCAACAATGGCAGGAGCTAAAGAATTAGAGAATAAGTAAGGTCTAGAACGCTGACGTAACATTTCTATAATTTCTTTTTTACCCGTAGTAAAACCACCCATTGCTCCACCTAAAGCTTTTCCTAAAGTTCCGGTAACAATATCTACTCTGCCAAGTACATTTTTTAGTTCTATTGTACCACGACCTGTTTTACCAATAAAACCAGAAGCATGACATTCATCTACCATTACCAAAGCATCATATTTATCTGCTAAATCGCAAATTTTATCTAATTCGGCAACAACGCCGTCCATAGAAAATACACCATCGGTTACAATTATTTTAAAACGATGATTTTGTTTGTTTGCTTCAATTAACTGCTCTTCTAAAGAAACCATATCGTTATTGTTATAACGGTAACGAGCTGCTTTACACAAACGAACTCCGTCTATAATAGAAGCGTGGTTTAAGGAGTCGGAAATAATAGCATCTTCTTTTGATAATAAAGGTTCAAAAACTCCTCCATTTGCATCAAATGCTGCGGCGTATAAAATAGTGTCTTCACAATGAAAAAACTCAGCTATTTTAGCTTCTAATTCTTTATGAATATCTTGAGTACCACAAATAAAACGAACAGAAGACATACCAAAACCATGCGAGTCTAATGTGTCTTTTGCAGCCTGAATTACTTCTTTATTATTAGACAAGCCTAAGTAGTTATTGGCACAAAAATTAATTACTTCTTCTCCTGTAGAAACCTTTATAACGGCATCTTGTGAGGTTGAAATAATGCGTTCTTCTTTAAATAAACCATTGTCTTTAATGGCTTGTAATTCTTTCTGTAAATTATCTTTTATGCTTCCGTACATGGTATCTGTTTTATTTTATAGTACTTATGTATTTTTCTTTTAATTTTTATATCATTATTTTAGGCATGCTATCTAAATCGAATAGTGGCTTCCAGTTCGGATCTCTTCTTGCAGGAAAATCATCGATACTTTCTGGCCACGAGTTTGCAATTTTTTACCTGAAATCTGGCTTAAATGTAATACTAAAATTTAAGTAGGTCTTTTTCATTGAATTAAAAAATTCTTTTAGTGTAAAACTCATGGTTTTTTTCTTCATTGGTAGAAAGAATGGCTGCTAAATGATAGATTTCTGTTATTTTGTACTTTAGTGCGATTTCTTCTAAAGTGTTATAATTTATATCATACCGTTTCTAAAGAAAATCAGCAGCTTTTTAAAGCTGGATCTTTAGAATTTGAAAAAAACTATCAGCATATATTCAATAAAGAAATATCCAAAGCAAGTAAAAGTGATATTCAAGAAATGGTAGCACAATACTTTTCGATATCGAAACAGAAGGAGTAAGCTGTTTTTACTTTGTTAGAAAAAGATTTTTCTTTGGTTGATGAATCTCAGAAAGCAGAATATCTAAATTATTATTTTCTTACAAACGTTCGGTATTATTGTTTGCTTGGGTATTGTATTTCAGGATATTATGAGCAATCTGTTGTTTAATTCTCGTTACTATGTCGGAAATACACTTAATAAAAAAAACCGTAATCATTTTGTATTAAATGAATTACGGTTTTTAACCTGTGCTCAAGGTAGGAGTACCTTATTTTTTAAACGTGTTTAATCTCTTTAAATACTATATAATATAGCTTAATTAATTCATTTGAAATCAATTTTAATCAAATTTTATTTAAATAGGTAGCCCTTTTAATTGCCCTATTTTGAATATTTGTATCAAATTGTATATTTATGAAAGTTTCATTTTATTTAAGAAAGGATAAGGTCAATAAAGAAGGGTTAATGTCAGTAAGAATGTTAATTACAGCGAAAGACTGTAAAATATTACAGGTCATAAAAAAGAGGAAAGCTTTAGACGTTATGTTAAAATTCAAGATAAATTCAAGCTAAAAATTAGCCCTCAAAAATTAAGTAAGTTATATGTTCTTTTTTTTGAAAATAATAACGTAAAATCAACTAATATTAATGCCAATTCAAAGGGCGAAAAATTTGATCATTTTTGGAGTAAAATGGTTGGATCCGGACGTGCTAATGAAGGTTTACGAGATGGTTGGTTAGAACAATTAGAACAAGCTTAAGAAAATTGCGGATTTGAATATGTTCGTTTTCATGGAATTTTTCACGATGATATGTTTCCAGTAATTATTGAAAAAGGAAAAACGGTCTACAATTGGAAATATATTGATGATTTGTTAGATTTAAAGGTGAAGCCATTTGTTGAACTTGCATTTTTACCAACAAGTATGGCAGCAGAAAATTCTAAAACGGTTTTCTGGTGGAAGGCAAATATTACGCCAGCAAATGATTCTTTTGAAAAATGGCATGATTTGGTAAAAGCTTTTACACAGCATTATGTGGATAGATACGGAATTGATGAAGTACTTACTTGGTACTTTGAAGTATGGAACGAGCCTAATTTATATAAGTTATTTTGGGACGGAACAAAATCTCAGTATTTTGAGTTGTACAAGCAGTCTGTTATAGCAGTACGCTCCGTAGATAATAGATTAAAAGTAGGAGGGCCTTTACGAGTAATTATGTGCCAGATACTTGTTTTGATGGAGAAACGACAGATGATGAAGCTTCAGAAGCTGTTTTTAACACGTTTTGCAAAATCATTAAAACTAGATTTAGAATGGTTAAATAAAACCATAGCTAAAAGTGAATATCCAGACGTAGAAATTCACTTAACAGAATGGAACACAAGAGATCCAATGCATGATCGTTTACCAGTAGCGGCTTATATTGTAAAATCTAATCTAGATTGTATTGGCTTAATAAACTCTTTAGCTTTTTGAACATTTACTGATATTTTTGAAGAAAAGGAAGAAGCCCAAATAGAGCTGGAGTTTATGGACTTTATACCTAGTCCTAAGAAAAGTGAAGATCTAAGAGATTTAGTTCATATGCAAGCAAATGAACAAACCATTTCTCAACGTCTAAAAACGGTTGGTTATGAAACTTGTTTGTCTGGTAATAGATTTTTCAGTATTTATTTTTAATCTATTATTCTATTCCAAAGTGTTATAAATGTTTGCTGTACAATATCTTCTGCTTCATGTAAATCGTGAGTATAGGTAACGGCATAATCTAAAAGTTTTTTATAATAACGATCAAACAATATACTAAATGCCTTTCTACTGCCTTTTTTAATGCTTTTAGCTAATATAGTGTCGTCAGAGAGAGTTTTCAAATTAATTTTTAGAATTTTTGATTAAAAGACAAATATGCTAAAAAAAATATGAAATAAGACTAAGGGTAAAATAATAAATTAGCGTATTTGTTGTATAAATTAAACTGAAATAGATAAAACGTTGAAAAAACTTACAATAAAATACATAATTAATACAATCTCTTCAAAAGAGTTAGTAGAACTCAAAGAGATGTTAAAAGAAAAGAAAAATCAACAGGTTTTTAAAGATTATATAAAAGATTATTATGCTGTTCATACGGTATTAAATAAACCAGATATAGACAAAGCATATGATAAACTTTGGGATGCTATAGAGAAACAAAAGCCTAGGCAACAACCTCTTTCGATGTGGTTTAAATATGCCGCAACAGCTGTAATAGTTTTGACATTTTCATTATCGTATTATTTAATAAATAACCAAGAACAAAATGGAATAAAAAACACAGTTGCAGAAGCAGTAATCCCAGGTACTAATAAGGCTATTTTAACTCTTGATGATGGCTCTGATATTATGTTAGAAAAGGGAAAACCTTATAAAACAGCTAAGTTAACTAGTAATGGGGTGCAAATTAAATATGATAAAAAAGGAGAGAATCAAGTGTTATATAACCACTTAACCGTACCAAGAGGAGGTAGGTTTGAAGTTGAATTGGCAGATGGTACTCGAGTCTGGTTAAATTCAGATTCAAAATTAAAATATCCAGTAAGTTTTAAGGAGGGAATAACACGAGAAGTTGAGCTTATATATGGAGAAGCTTTTTTTGATGTGTCTTCAAGTAAAAACCATAAAGGAACACGTTTTAAAGTTCGTTCTAGACTGCAAGAAGTAGAAGTTTTGGGTACAGAATTTAATATAAAAGCTTACGGTGATGATGTAAATGTGTATACCACTTTAGTAGAAGGTAAAGTGTCTGTGAAAAATGAATTCTTTAAAGAAAAATTAAATCCTGGATTTCAGTCTGTTATAGGTAGTTCGGGAGGCGCTATTGAGGTTAAGACTGTTAAGGTATACAATGAAATAGCTTGGAGGGAAGGAATCTTTTCATTTCGAGATAAGCCATTGAAAGAAATTATGAAATCTTTATCTAGATGGTATGATGTAGATATAATTATTAAAAATAAAAAACTGGAAGATATAAGATTTAATGGTGTCTTAAGTAAAAGTATGAATTTAGAAGAGGTTTTAGAACCTATTAAAAGAAGTATTAATCTGAATTATAAAGTATATGGTAAAAGAATAGTTCTAGAATAAAAAAGAGACGAAGTTTATACCGCTCAAAGTAAATTAACTTCATCCCTTAGAATAAATATATTAATTAAATGAATAACTAATACCAACAAATTTATGAATATTAATTTCACAAAAAAAACATTCTTTATAAAGAAAGAAAGAATTCGAAATTTTATTATGAGAATAGCCCTATTATTATTATTATGTTTTACCATTTTAGGTTTTAAGCCTATCGATATAATTTCTAAAAATGTAAGAATTACAATTGAGGAAGATAAAACTGTTTCTGTGAATGAAATTTTTGATATGGTTAAAAGTCAGACAGGTTATTCATTTGTTTATAAATCAGATTTGTTTAATGGTTATCCAAAAGTAGTTCTTAAAAAAGGTGTTTTTAAAGCTAAAAACCTTTTAGATATGAGTTTGTCTAAAGGTAAGTTTATATATGGTTTTTCAGAAGGTAATACTATTGTAATTCAAGAAAAATCTAAATCAATTAATATTAACCAAACACGTACAGTAAAAGGTGTAGTAACTGATGAAGAAGGTGTCCCTTTATCTGGAGTAGATGTTTTTGAAAAAAATACACCTGGTGAAACAACCAAAGATGATGGTACTTACGAGATAAGCCTAAGTAGTAGCAGTGAAGATATAATTATTGTATTTAGTTTTCGAGGTTTATTAACTCAAGAAGTTAAGGTGGGTAAGCAGGCAGTAATCAATGTAGTTCTTAAAAAAGATTTAACGAATTTAAATGAAGTTTTAATGACAGGATACCATAGTTTATCTAAAGAGGAGTCTACGGGTTCATATTCTACAGTTAATGCTGAGGCAATTGAAAACAGGGTTCAAACTAATATTTTATCAAGAATAGAAGGTGCAGCAAATGGTTTGTCTTTGTATAAGGGAACTCCTGTTATTAGAGGAGGTGCTACTTTTTCAGCTGATAATACTCCTTTAATCGTTGTAGATGGTGTACGCTATGAAGGAGATTTAGAAGCGATAAATCCCAAAGAAATTGAAAATATTACTATATTAAAAGATGCTTCAGCAACTTCTATTTATGGTGTAAGATCTGCCAATGGGGTTATTGTTATTACTACCAAAGGAGGTTATGTGGGGGGACCAACATTTAGTTATTCATCTACAAGACAATTAACACCTCTACCAGATCGTTCGTACGCAAACTTAATGTCATCATCTGAATTTATTGATTATCAAATGTATATTTTTGATAAGGCATACGATAGTAATGTTAGACAAAATTCTGCATTGGCGCAAAACCAAGTGAGTAAATTATTGTATGATAGAGAAGATGGAAATATTATTGAAGAGTATTTTAATTCAGAAATAGATAGGCTTAGAGGGGTAGATGGTTATGAGCAAGTGGAAAACGAATTGTTAACTAATAAAATAACTTATCAACATAATTTTTCTATGAAAGGCGGGTCTGATAAGCATCAATATTCATTAGCTTTAAATTTTACTACTACAGGGTCTAATGAGGTAAATAATTCTGTAGACCGAATTGGTTTTAATACAAAAAACAGTTTTCAATTAACCGATCGGGTTGATTTAGATTTAAGTGTTATTGGTAGTTACAATAGTTCTGATAACTATACAGGTATTTCTGGATTGGATTTATTGGGCGGATCTATGCTTCCTTTTCAGACTCTTAAAGATGAAAACGGAGATCTATCTCAGTGGGAATATATCAAAAGTAGTGAGGAAGTAAATAGGTTAAATTCACTTGGATTGATAGATGAAACGTACTATCCTTTAAAGGAGTTAAAAACCCATCAAGTAACTTATGAAAACCCTTATATTAATATAAATATTGGTGGGAAATTTGATTTCACAAAATCATTGAACTTAGAATTAAGAGGGCAAACAGAAATAGGCAATTCTCATACTAAGGATTTTTCAAGTGAGGAAAATTATTTAATTCGTAAATTAATCAACGATGCTTCACAATTTGAAGACGGTAAATTAATATTTAATATTCCGTATGGAGGACGAGTGATAGAAAAGACTATTAATCAACAATCATATACATTAAAAGCACAACTTAATTATAATAATCTATTCAAACAAAAACATGATGTAAATGTGTTTATTGGAGCAGAAAGACGACAGGTAATAAATACGACCCATGGATTTGCTAGATATGGTTACGATAATGATAGATTGTTTTTTTCTGCGGTAAATGAAGCAACATTAAGATCAAGTGTGATTTTAGGGACGAATTCTTATGATGGAACGTTTCAATTTACGGGAGTTGATCCTGCTAGTACTTATATAGACGATAAATATGTTTCTTTTTATGGAAATGGGTCATATGAATTTGATGGTAATTTAAGATTTAATGCTAGTATTAGAGTAGATCAATCTAATTTATATGGAACAAATTCAAAGTACCAATACCGTCCTTTATGGTCTATAGGTGCAAATTATAGAATAAACACAGACTCTATACCTTGGTTAGATCTACTAAAGATTAGATCTACATATGGAATAAATGGTAATGTCTACAGAGAAAGTGATCTTTATACTATATTCGAAGTATCCCCGCCAGATAATATTAATACAGTAGAAGAAGCTTTAAGATGGGAAAAAACAAACAGCACTAATTTTGCTATAGATTATAGCTTGTTTTCAAATAGAATCTCAGGTAGTATTGATTTTTATAATAAGAAAACTACTAATTTAATTGGAAATCTAGTAAATGATGCTACTGAGAATTATGCTTCGATGAATAATAAAGGATTTGAGTTTCAATTGCATTCAAAAATTATAGATGATACAGATTTTAAATGGAGTGCTAATTATTTGCTTAGTTATAATAAAAATGAAATTAAAGAGCTTTCTGTTTCAGAAACAAGTGTAAATTCATATTTCGGATTGCAAGCTAGAGAGGGAAAACCTTTTAATAGTATTTATAGTATTAATTATGCAGGTTTAGATGAAACAGGTTCTCCAACAGCTTATAAGGCAGATGGAACTATTGTAAGTACTTTAGAGGAATTGGAGTACAATGACTTAATACACGAAGGAACTTACAATCCACCATACCACATGTCTCTTTCCAACGAGATTAAATATAAACAATTTGAATTTTCATTCCTTTTGGTTTATTATGGAGGGAATGTACAAAGAGACGTTGCTGCTGGGTTTTATCCATCATTTTCAAATCCTTATGATTTAAATAATAATTTAGATAGAATAAATTTAAACTACTGGAAACAGCCTGGTGATGAGGAAGATATTTATATATCTCCCGCTTATAAAGCTACTGATGATAATGCTACTGATTTATGGAAATATGCCAACATACATGTTCAAAAAGCAGATTATATTAAATTAAGAAATATAGCTTTAGCATATAACTTACCAAATGTAATATTGGATAAAATGAAAATTTCAGGATTAAGATTCTCTTTTGATGTCCAAAATCCATTAAGATGGGCCTCTAATAGAAATAACTTAGATCCTGAAGTATGGAATAATCAAAACAACAGAGGAGCAGTAATTATGCCAACATATACCTTAGGAGTTAACTTAAACTTTTAAAATTAAAAAATATAAAATATTATTAGTATCGTTAATTGATATTTGTTTTTATTCTTGTGATGATTACCTAGTTGTAGATCCTAAGAGCTATAATATACTGGATAATTATGAAGATTATGTTTCTTTAGTTTATCTCTATTACCGGATGTTGTAAACACAAATTATCTTATAGATGATTTAAAAAAGACGACAGATTCAAGCTTTCTGGAGGGAGTCATTTTAGCTAGTATTAGTGAAGTACAAAAAAATATTATTACTTCAATTCAGAACCAATCACCCTGTAGGAAAAGATAATGAGTATTATGCATCAGTATATATCAAGTCTATATATTTAATTTGGTAATCAATAATGTAATGGATATTATGATTTTTTATAGAGGATTAAAAAAAATAGCTAAGGAAGAAGCTTTAGGTATAAAAAAGAAGGAGATTCATGTTTGTTGGCGACTTTAGATTCCAAGATTTTAAAAGGTTGAATACAGGATCTGCTTTAGCTAAAACAGTAATTCATAATGCAGATGATGTTGAATATATATTACCACCAAATGATGTTATAGATATAATAAACGTTTAAATTATTTTAATCAAATGAAAAAAACAATATTGAATTTTGTGCTTTTATTAAGTCTGATGGCTTGCACAACTGAAAAAACAGTGGAATATTCCTTGCTTTCTGGCAAAATTAATAACATTGATACTAAAGAAATAATTTTAACAAAAGTAAATCAGTCTTCAAAAAAGAAAATTGCAATTGATCAAAATGGTTTTTTTTTAGATACTATTAAAACTAGTGCTGGGTCTTATTTACTTACTTTAGGAAAAAATAAGATTAATATTTATTTAAACAAAGGAAGTGAAGTTAACATTACCGCTGATTCTAAGGATTTTAATAATTCTTTAAATATTTCAGGTAAAGGATCTGGAACTACAAAATATTTATTATTAAAAAAAGAGGCAATAAAGATAAGAACAGATAAGAAATCGTTTTATTCATTAGAAGAAATTGACTTTAAAAATACAGCCAAGAATTTAAATTCTCAGCTTAGTAAAGCATTAGATACTATAGAAGGAATTGATGCAACTTTTAAAGCATTAGAAAAGAAGGAGATTAATTACAGTTATTTACTTGATTTATCAGAGTATACAAAAGGTCTCCATAGTTATTGGGCAAAGAAGAATAACTACACTCCTTCTAATGGGTTTTTAGATGAAGTAAAAACTTTAGATGTTACTAATGAAAAAGACTTTAAAACTTCCAATACTTATAAGCAATTAGTTGTTGCACACTATTTAAATAAAGCTAAAGATTTATCAAAAAAAGATTCTATTAGTTTATCTCTAGCCAGGATGAAGGTAAATGCAACAATTCCAAATCAAACGATTAAAAATGAACTAATATTTTCTGGTACAGAATATGGAATGCTTAATGTAGAAGATTTTGAAGAGTACTATCAAATATTTATTAATGCTTCTACTAATGAATATAACAATGCTAAAGTAACAAAAGTATATAACAAGTTGCTAGATATAAGCAAAGGTAAACCATCCCCAAAATTTATAGACTATGAAAAGCATTCAGGAGGAACTTTATCGTTAGATGATTTAAAAGGAAAATATGTTTATATCGATATTTGGGCAACATGGTGTATACCTTGTTTAAATGAGTTACCATATTTAAAAAAGATAGAAAAAGCATATCATGGTAAGCATATTTATTTTTTAAGTTTATCAATTGATGCCCCCAAAGATTACGATAAATGGAAACAAATGGTTATTGATGAGAAATTAGGAAGTGTTCAAGTTATTGCTGATAAAGGAGGGAAATCTAAGTTTATTGATGATTATTTTGTTGTCTCAATACCTCGATTTATATTATTAGACCCAGAAGGGAAAATAGTTTCTAACAAAGCACCCCGTCCTTCTAGTCCTGAGTTGATAGATTTATTTAATGAGCTAAATATTTAAAATCAATTAAGTATATGTTATTAATACAATTAGCTAAACATATACTATTTATTACTAAAACAAAATTTCAGTATTATAGCTTTTCATCAAATAAAAAAAATATTTAACGTGAGTTCAACCTATGAAAAATAGCAAAACATTGATTTTAAACGTTTTTGATTATTTTATAGTTAATTTATATTGTTTTTTTTAATCACAGTACTTCGATTATTGCCAATAATGGTCAGTTTGAATATTAAATAGACTCATAAAAAGACCTTTTAAAACGTAAATAACTGAAATGCATAAAGTATTACATCGAACTCACGTAATTTGGTTTCGGGTTGTTCTTAAGCATTATAGTTTATAAAAATACCCCAAGTAGGCTATGTCTTATTCTCTGGTAAAATTGATAATTTTAATGAACATGAAAAGGGAGCTTTAGTAAAGCTCGATAAATCTTTTAAAAAAGAAATTGATATAGCACCAGATTGAAACTTTATTGATACGCTAAAAAATAGATTGACTAAAAATTAAGACCTTAATTATAATCACTTATGAAAACGAATTCTGTCGAAAATACTATCGCTGAACATATTAATAGAGCTCAAAGTATCAATCTGTTTTAAATCAAATAATTTAAAACACTAAAATTGCCCAAAAAACAACTTTCCAAGCTATAGATATTTATAATAACCTTAGAGCCGATTTTAGTCTTGACTTAAGAAGACCTGCAAAAGTACATTGAACTCCGAATATAAAATACAAGTCATATCGAAAAAAACAATGTAAATTTACCTGAATTATCAATTTAATACACATCAATTATTTAACCTAAAAAAGATCAACCTATATCTTTACAATACACTAGACAAATAAATAAAATATAGTATAAAAAATATCGTCCAATGTTGGACGATATTTTTATGTTTCTTATTATTTGTAAAAAAAATTACTTTTTTATGATCACTTTTTTAGTAGTTGAAACAGAACCATTATCTAATTTTAATAGATACATTCCTGATTGTAAATTGTGATTGATTATATCATTTTCAACTGTTCCACTAAGTACTTTTGTACCTAATACATTATATAATGTATAATTAACAGACCCTGTTAAAGTTGTTTTAATATTAAATAAATCAGTTGATGGATTTGGATAAACAGAAAATGAATTATCCAAGTCAAACGTTGTAGTAGATAACGTATTTAATTCATCATTTGTATAAGTAAATAATTCTCTACCTATATCAACAGTACCTGCAGTATAATCAGTATTAAGTGTATTATTAGAAGCTTCAAAATACAATTTATTGTTTAAAACAATAATTTCATCAACATTATCAAATAAATCAATTTCTATTGGTTCTATACTTACTCCGTTTGTTCTATACAAACGATAGGTAGCAAAAGTACCTACAGATTTACCTGCATAGTATAAATAACCATCACCAGGTGCCGCAAAATGAACAGGGTCGTGGTTAAAAGTGAAACCATTAGGATTATCTTCTGTATAACCACTAAGATCACTAATTATATCTGCTACAGGATCATATACCCAAAGTTGGTCAAAACCTCCATCATCACCTTCAAAATACAATTTACCTTCCCAAGCGTATAAACTTTTAAGGCTGTTAATAGAAGTTGCAGATGTTACTACCGTTGTTCCTGCTGATGTACCATCGGTAACCCATAAATCATTATCATATTCAAAGTAAACATTGTCTCCCAACTTTGTCATATGATTTAAAGAAGAATCTCCTGCATCGTTAACATCCTTAACCAATGTATAAGTTTGATTAGTGATGTCATAAAGATATAACTCATTACCCACCGATGTGCCTGTACCCCCATCATCATATGTCATACTGAATAAGATAGAATTATTATTAAACCCAATGTAATCACTTGTAACTTTTACTGTACCTGTACCATTATCTGGTAATTCGGTAAAGGTTGTACCGTCAAATTCATAAAAAGAGCCTGTATAATCAGCATTAAAATTTCTCATGTAAGCTTTATTGCCAATAATAACAGCAATCTCCCCCGTTCGAAAATCGTCAGTTATTATTACTGTTCCAGCTTCAGTACCATCGGTAGTGTAGACACTATAAGTATCCGCTCCTGGAATAGCTGCATTGAAATATAATTTATTGTTTAATTCAAAAAAATAGGTTGGATTAGATGACTCGGCCGATCCATCTAGATCTTTTAATAATACTGTACCTTCAGGTGTACCATCAGAAACCCATAGTTCTTTACCAGCATCTATACCTCCTGTATTTGTAGCTTGTGAATCATCGGCAGCAAAATAAAATTTTCCGTTAAATGCAAATAATTTGTCAGGGGAAGAATTGTAAGATTCTTGACCAAAAGGGTAAGGCGAAGCATTAATGTCTTTAAGAAGTGTGATCTGCGAGTAGGTTATGCTTGAAATTAGCAATAAAACGAATAAGTAAAAATGTTTCATAATTATTTGTAGTTTTAAATTATATATTCTATTACGTTGATTTGTTATTTTACCCTTAGTTTATTTTTAATTTATTTTATTTTTTTTACAATTAAATGTTGTGTTTTGTTTATTTCATTATTAATAATTCATCAAATTACTTGTTTTTGTTTTTTTATTGTAATAGTTTTTTAAAAAATTAATTTATAGCTAAATTTTATGTTTTCTTTGTTTTGTTGTTAAAAAATCATCAAATAGCTTATTTTGTTTTTTTGTATTTTTTTTTAAAGCATTACAAGTAGTAAAAATTTGTATGCCCTTGATGAGGGGATTCAAAATTATAATCACAGAGCAACAATAAAATATTTGCAGATATGTTTAAATAGAGTAAGTTAGATGAAATTTCGATAACGAAATTTGTAATAGGTAGAGAGAAAGAATTAGATTATTTAATTACGAATGAAATTTTAATAGTTAGTATATTGTCTAACAAGATTTAATTTGGTTTCCAAAAAAAAATATTTTGTTATGATTTTTGAGAAGAATACAAGCGTTAAAAGACTTTGCTATTTAAGTGGTAGTTACTAAAAGTGGCCAAAAATATTTTTAAAGAAGTTAGATTAAGCCAATGTATTTTGCATATGGAGGAAAGGTGAAAAAATTGTATTTATAAGGTTTTTGTTAGCCGTCATAAATATTGCAGGGATTGGTAATACAGTTAACATGTAGTTTTAACAAAAGTTAAAGAGAAAATAAGTCTGTTATTGTTTGTAAGCAAATTTATAGGCGAAGAACAAAAATAAATTATCTTCTTCAAAAGCTTTTCGTATTTTTTTATAAGCGGTATACATATGAGATTCTACTGTCTTTATAGAAATGTCTAATTGTTCTGAAATTTCTTTATACTTAAGATTTTCAAACTTATTTAAATACAAAACCTTTTTACATTGTTCTGGTAGTATTTCTATTGTATTTTTTAATTTAGTAATACGTTTTTCTAGAATTTCAGGGTCTTCTGTAATTCTCTCTCTAAGAACTTGTTCTTTAAGTTCATTAAAAAAAGAATCACTTTTTTTTTGTTTTCTGTAAATATCAATATAAGTGTTATGTGTTATTCTGTATAAATAACTTTTAATAGATTTTTCAGTATTTATTTTTAATCTATTATTCCAAAGTGTTATAAATGTTTGCTGTACAATATCTTCTGCTTCATGTAAATCGTGAGTATAGGTAACGGCATAATCTAAAAGTTTTTTATAATAACGATCAAACAATACACTAAATGCCTTTCTACTGCCTTTTTTAATGCTTTTAGCTAATATAGTGTCGTCAGAGAGAGTTTTCAAATTAATTTTTAGAATTTTTGATTAAAAGACAAATATGCTAAAAAAAATATGAAATAAGACTAAGGGTAAAATAATAAATTAGCGTATTTGTTGTATAAATTAAACTGAAATAGATAAAACGTTGAAAAAACTTACAATAAAATACATAATTAATACAATCTCTTCAAAAGAGTTAGTAGAACTCAAAGAGATGTTAAAAGAAAAGAAAAATCAACAGGTTTTTAAAGATTATATAAAAGATTATTATGCTGTTCATACGGTATTAAATAAACCAGATATAGACAAAGCATATGATAAACTTTGGGATGCTATAGAGAAACAAAAGCCTAGGCAACAACCTCTTTCGATGTGGTTTAAATATGCCGCAGCAGCTGTAATAGTTTTGACATTTTCATTATCGTATTATTTAATAAATAACCAAGAACAAAATGGAATAAAAAACACAGTTGCAGAAGCAGTAATCCCAGGTACTAATAAGGCTATTTTAACTCTTGATGATGGCTCTGATATTATGTTAGAAAAGGGAAAACCTTATAAAACAGCTAAGTTAACTAGTAATGGGGTGCAAATTAAATATGATAAAAAAGGAGAGAATCAAGTGTTATATAACCACTTAACCGTACCAAGAGGAGGTAGGTTTGAAGTTGAATTGGCAGATGGTACTCGAGTCTGGTTAAATTCAGATTCAAAATTAAAATATCCAGTAAGTTTTAAGGAGGGGATAACACGAGAAGTTGAACTTATATATGGAGAAGCTTTTTTTGATGTGTCTTCAAGTAAAAACCATAAAGGAACACGTTTTAAAGTTCGTTCTAGACTGCAAGAAGTAGAAGTTTTGGGTACAGAATTTAATATAAAAGCTTACAGTGATGATGTAAATGTGTATACCACTTTAGTAGAAGGTAAAGTGTCTGTGAAAAATGAATTCTTTAAAGAAAAATTAAATCCCGGATTTCAGTCTGTTATAGGTAGTTCGGGAGGCGCTATTGAGGTTAAGACTGTTAAGGTATACAATGAAATAGCTTGGAGAGAAGGAATCTTTTCATTTCGAGATAAGCCATTGAAAGAAATTATGAAATCTTTATCTAGATGGTATGATGTAGATATAATTATTAAAAATAAAAAACTGGAAGATATAAGATTTAATGGTGTCTTAAGTAAAAGTATGAATTTAGAAGAGGTTTTAGAACCTATTAAAAGAAGTATTAATCTGAATTATAAAGTATATGGTAAAAGAATAGTTCTAGAATAAAAAAGAGACGAAGTTTATACCGCTCAAAGTAAATTAACTTCATCCCTTAGAATAAATATATTAATTAAATGAATAACTAATACCAACAAATTTATGAATTTTAATTTTACTAAAGAAATTTTCTTTTTTAGGAAAACAACAAAAAACTTAATTATGAGAACAATACTGTTGTTGTTTTGCTCCACTATTTTTAGTTTTACACCTATTGATATTATTTCACAGAATGTGAAAGTTACAATTACGGAGAATAAAACAGTTACTGCTTATGAAATCTTTGATATTATTCAGTCACAAACAGATTATAAATTTATTTACCGTTCAGATCTTTTTAAAGGTTTTCCTTTAATTACTTTAAATAAAGGTACTATTAAAGTAAACGATTTATTATCTAAAGCTATTTCTAATGAAGAGTTTGATTTTAATCTACTTAAAAATAATACAATTGTAATAGAAAAAGAGGTTTCAAGAATAATACAAGAGACAATTACTGGTAATGTTACTGATGAAAATAAGGTTCCTTTATCTAATGTAACTATTCGAATTAAAGGAACTAGAAAGGGACTTCTAACAGATTTCGATGGTAATTACAGTATTCCTGGTCTTAAGAAAAGTGATGTATTAATTTTTTCTAGTGTGGGGTTTGTAACACAAAGTATAAAGATAGGCGACAAAAAAGTGATAAATGTTGTTTTAAAAGAGTCTGATGATGAGTTAGATGAAATAGTAGTTGTATCAGAAAAGACAAAAGTTAATACGGGATATCAGACGGTTTCAAAGGCAAAATCTGTTGGTGCTTATGAATCTGTAGGAGCTGAAGTAATTGAAACTAAATTTCAAACAAATATTTTAGAAAGATTAGAAGGTACAATAAGTGGGTTGAGCTTATACAGAGGAAAACCAGTAATTAGAGGGATTTCTACACTTTTTGGAGAAGATGAACCTTTAATTGTGTTAGATAATGTGATTTATGAAGGTAGTTTAGAATCTATTAATCCTAGTGATATTGAAAATGTTACAGTATTAAAAGACGCTACGGCAGCTTCAATTTACGGTGTTAGAGCTGCCAATGGAGTTATTGTCATAACTACCAAAAAAGGGATCCTAGGTAAACCAAGGATAAGTTATTCATCATCATTTCAAGTAGAAGAACTTCAAGATCGATCGTATCAAAACTTAATGTCATCTGCCGAATTTGTTGATTATCAAATTGATGTTTTTAATGCAACAGCAAATGGTACTCGACAATTTAAACAATTAACTGTAGATGAAGTTAATACCCTATTGTATGATTATGCAGATGGTTTGATTTCAGAGGATTATTTAAATTCAGAATTAAATACGCTTAGAAATTTAGATGGATATGATCAAGTTGTAGATGAATTATTAGCTCCTAGATTTACACAACAACACAACCTTTCATTAAGGGGAGGGTCTGAAAAGCATCAATATGCATTATCTCTTAATTATTCAGAAATAGGTACTTTTGAAAAAGATAGGAATTCTGAACGATTGGGAGTTAATGTGAAAAACTATTTTAAATTAAATGATTGGTTTAAATTTGATATATCTCTTATAGGTAGTTATAGTTTTTCAGATAATTATATAGGTATTACAGGACTTCCTTTATTAGGTTCTTCAAGACTTCCTTATGAAGTACTTAGAGATGAAGATGGAAATCCAGCGGAATGGAAATATATTAAAAGTGAGAGTGAAATTGATAGACTTATTTCTTTAGGTTTAATAGATCAATCCTATTATCCTTTGAATGAATTGAAAGAACAAACGTCAACATATAAAAGTCCTTCTATTACCATAAATGTTGGAACACAAATTAAGCTTTCAAAATCACTAGAGTTACAATTAACAGGTCAAAAAGAAATTAGTAGAAGATATAGTAAACTTTATTCTTCAGAAAATAGTTATGCTGTTCGCGATTTAATAAACAATGCTACTCAAATAATAGATGATGAAATTATTAATAATATTCCTCATGGAGGTAGGGTTTTTGAAACTTATTATGATAATAATTCATATACTTTAAGAGCACAACTTAACTATAATAAGTTATTTAATAAAAAACATGATGTAAAAGTACTTGTAGGTGGAGAAAGAAGACAAGTAATTGGTGATTCATATGGAGATGTACGTTATGGTTATGATGATACTACTTTATCTTATATTCCTTTGGACTGGGATACTTTAAGTGAAACAATTCAATCAACACAATCTGGTTTAGGAACTTTTACTGTGGGAGGACAAACTGGTTACCAAACTGATGATAGTAGATATGTGTCTGCTTATGGAAATGTTTCGTATATGTTTGATGATAAATTAGGGTTTAATGTAAGTGCAAGAATAGATGAGTCTAATTTATTTGGTACAAGTTCTGATCATAGATATAAACCGCTTTGGTCTTTTGGGTCAAACTACATTGTAGATACAGAGTCTTTGGCTATACCATGGCTTAACAAATTAAAAATTAGAGCTACCTACGGAATAAGTGGTAATATTTATGATGGTACTGGACCAGAAGCTATAGCAAACCTTATTACTACTCCTAATCCTGCTGGAGAAACACAAGCATCTATTGTTGCTCCACCAAATGAAGAGCTAAGATGGGAACAAACTTATATAACCAATATTGGTATAGATTATGAATTGTTTTCTAAGAAAATAACAGGTAGTGTTGAATTTTATGATAGAACTACTATAGATGCTGTTGCGAGAATAGATTCAGATCCTATTTTAGGTTGGACTCAGCTTCCTAAAAATTATGCTTCATTAAACAATAGAGGTATTGAATTTCAAATTCATTCACAATTTATAAATACTCAAGATTTTAGATGGGATGGTAAAGTTGTGTTTAGTTATAATAGGAATATAGTTACAGAGTATACTCAAGCATATAATACATTTTATGCATATGATTTTCTTTATGGAAATCAATTAAGAGAAGGACAAGCATTAAACACCGTTTATACGCTTCGTTATGCTGGTTTAAATGAAAAAGGAGCTCCAAGAGCTTACAAGGCAGATGGTACTATTGTAGATTCTTATAGTGATTTAGTTTTTGAAGATTTGATAGATCAAGGAACTAATGATCCTCCTTATCATGCTTCTTATTTTAATAATATATCATATAAACAATTTGATCTTTCATTTATGCTTATTTATTATGGTGGACATGTTCAGAGAGATGTAGCAGCAGGGTATTATCCTACATATAAAAATTCATATCAATTAAAGACAAATTTAGATAGGATACATTTGAATTATTGGAAAGAGCCTGGTGATGAGGAGGATATATATACGTCTCCAGCAATTCATTGGGATAATGCTGTTGATAATCCAGATTATGTTAGAAGTTCTCAGAGAAATATATGGACGTATGCAGATATACATGTTCAAAAAGCAGATTACATGAAGGTAAGAAATATAACTTTAGCCTATCGTGTCTCGCAATCAGTTTTAGATAAAATGAATCTATCTAATTTAAGGTTGTCTTTTGATGTAAGAAATCCATTTTTATGGGCAAATAATAGAAATAATCTAGATCCTGAAGTATGGACAACTGATCGTAGTAGAGGAAATCCAAAAATGCCAACATATACTTTAGGAATTAATTTAAACTTTTAAAAATGATGAAATATATTAATAAAATAGTATTAGGGTTCCTAATTATTTTGAATTTTAATTCTTGTGATAGTTTTCTAGATGTAGAACCACAAGGAGAATATATACCTACAACATATGAAGATTATGCGTTTTTATTGAATAATCAGTCTCTTATAAATCAATTTGAGATTGGTTATGTTAATTTATTTACAGATGATTTAGAAAAATCTTCAGATGAAGATATTACAGATGAGGTTGGTTTTGATGGTAGTCCAGTGCATGCAGTAAATTATTATTTTTTTAATCCTGGGCCTACTTATGAAATAGATCAAAATGATATTTATTTTACATCAGCTTATTCTCAAATTTATACGTATGATTTTATAGCAAATAATATATTGGAGGCTACAGATGGATCTGAAGAAGAAAAATTAGCTCTTAGGGCAGAAGCTTTATTTGGTAGAGCATATAATTTTTTTAAATTAGTAAATCTTTATGCAAAAGCGTATGATCCTACTACAGCTAGTACAGATTATGGTGTACCTTTAATTTTAGAAGATAATATTTATGCTGAGTATGGTAGAAACTCTGTAGAAGAGGTTCATAATCAAATAATTAATGATTTATTAGAAGCTATTCCTTATCTTAGTGTAACAGCCTCTAGTAATTTTCATCCAACCAAAGCTTGTGGTTATTTTCTGTTAGCTAAACTATACTTATTTAGAGGGGAATTTGATAATGCACTTAATTATGCAAACTTAGCTATAGAAAATAAAGGAACTTTTGAATTACAAGATTTAAAAAATTATGTAGCTATTCCTGGAGGATGGGGAGCAAGGATTTTTAGTCTTGTAACATTTCGAGCAATGGAAGATATGGTAGATGTTTCAGAGAATATGTATCTAAAAAACTCATTTGATAATTTTCATGGTTCTGTTTTAGCATCAGAAGAATTAGTAGCTATTTTTGATAAAGATTTGCCAAGTACTTCACAAGATATGCGTAGAGAGTTGTATTTTGAAGATGATTATGCAGATTTTAATACTCAGTATAGAATTCATTTCCCTGGAAGAACAATTTTTGGAGCTTTTGTAAATAGAAATGCAGGAATTTTGTTGCCCGATTTGTATCTTGTTTTAGCAGAAACTGAAGCCAGAGTTGGTAATAAAGATAAGGCAATGGAGTATATAAATTACCTTAGAGATTTTAGAATTAAAAATAATGTACCATTAACAGCGTCTACAAATGAAGAAGCCTTAATAAAAGTTTTTGAAGAAAGAAGAAGAGAACTTTGTTTTGTTTCTGATTTTAGATTTCAAGATTTGAAGAGACTTAATAAAGAAGGTGCTTTCGCTAAAACAGTAACTCATACTTTTGGAGGTGTAGAGTACACATTACCTCCAAACGATCCAAGGTATATTTTACCAATTTCCAACGATGTTATTCAGTTTAATCCAGATTTACCCGTATACGATAGATAACCAAACTAACTTATGAAAAATATACTTATATTTTTATTACCATTATTATTATTATTTTCTTGCAATCAAAAACCAACTTATACTATTAACGGGGTTTTTAAAGAAGGTATAGGAAAAAAAATAGTATTGTCAGAGCTTTCTAATTTAAGAATCCTCAGAATAATAGATTCAGTTAATGTAGATGCGAATGGTAAATTTACTTTTACAGGAGATTCTTTTGGTGAAATTAAAGAAGCACGATTATCTATTGTAGGTACCCGATTTAGAGAAGACTTTATTATTGAAGATACTGTTATTAATGTAAATATTCAAGAAAAAGTTATTACAGAAAAATACACAAAATATCTTTTTGATCTAGATCGAGGAAAAGAAGATGCTATTTATGCCAAGCTAAAATCAAACTATAAAAAACGAAGAACTGTATGGGGAGGAGCAACTAATAGAGTAGTTAAAGCAAATGCAGCAGGAGAGTTTAGTAATGAAAATTTAGTAAAAACTCGTGCAAAATTAGATACAGATTTTATTGATGAAACTTTAAATATTTTAAGTAATTATCCAGACAGTTATGGTACTTATTTTTATATAAAAAATTATATGCTAAGGTTTGATTCATTACCTTTTGTTGAAAAAGCATTTAACAATTTGTCAGAACGTATCAAGAATTCAAGTGAAGCTACTGTATTTAAATCAGAAGTTGAAGAAATTAAAAGATCATATGTAGGAGGTACTCCTCATGATTTTTCAATACCATCTTTAGATGGAGGAGAGGTTAGTTTGTACCAATATAGAGGTAAAGTACTATTGATAGATTGTTGGGCTACTTGGTGTGGTCCTTGTATAAAGGCAATGCCACATATTGGTGAGGTGTATAAAAAATTTCATCCAAAAGGGCTCGAAGTTCTAGGGATTTCTTATGATAGAGACGAAAATAAATGGCGTAATTTTTTAAAGAAAAATGAATATGTTGTTTGGGATCAGGCTTCATCATTAAAGGAATGGAGTTGTCCTTCAGCAAAAGTATTTGCAGTAAATACAATACCAGCAACTATTTTAATTGATAAAAATGGAGTGATTGTAGCGAGAGATCTTAAAGGTGAAGAGCTTGAAGCAAAAATCAAAGAAATACTTCTGGTAGAGTAATTTATACTATCGAAAAATGTAATTATAATATTCTTTAATCATTGTATCATAATAATTTTTGGTACACTGTTAATGATATTAAAAAAAATAAAGAATATACTTTTTACAAAAACTTATTTTAATAAGTTTTTGTTTAGTGAAATAAAAGAAATAGATGAACTCATCTACGTATTTCAAAGTGTCTAATACATTAAGAAAAAAACAGAATAATAAAAAATGAAGAATACAATATTAAGTTTAAGCTTGCTTTTAGGTTTAGTTGCATGTTCAAAAAAAGTCCCTGTGGATTATGCAATACTAACAGGTGAAATTGAAAATCTTGATGCTCAAGAAATAACATTAATAAAACTAGATCAATCTTTTAAAAAGAAAATTCCTGTAGTAAATGGGGTTTTCTCAGATACCATTAACGCTAATCCAGGACTCTACTCTCTTAGCGTTGGTAAAAATAATGGAACATTGTATTTAAACAACGGAAGTCGTCTAAATCTTATAGCCGATGCTAAAGATTTTAATAATTCTCTTAAGATTTCTGGTGAAGATATAGAGACCACTAATTATTTGCTTTATAAGAAAAAAACGATTTCAGAGCGAAAAGGAAAAGGTCTGCATGTTTATACGTTGGAAGAGCCTGATTTTAAAAATAAATTTAAAGAAATACACCAAACCTTAAATACTAAATTAGATACCGCCCAAGGCATTTCTTCAGAATTTAAAACTCTAGAAAAGCGCAACCTTAATTACGAATATTTAAATGAATTACAACGTTATGCTGGTGGTTATCACAGACAATGGGCTAATAAAAAAAGCTACAAACCTTCTGAATTTTTTTTAGCCGAATCAGAAGATATGGATTTGGATAATGGAGTTGATTTTCAATTTTCTAGTGCCTATAAAGAGATGGTAAACCGTCATTACACTAAGCAAGTAAATGCTTTGCGTAGAAAGGATACAGTAGAATATGGATTATTAGGTGTAACGGTATATTCATCTATTCCAAACCAAGTTATTAAAAACGAACTTATTTTTAAAAAGGCAGAATACGATTTATATCAAACCAAAGATTTTGAAAAATTCTATGAACTTTTTATAAATGCATCAACAAATGAAGAAAACAATGCCAAAATTACCAAAATTTATAATGAATTTAAAAAATTAGATAAAGGACAACCATCTCCTAAATTCACAAATTACGAAAAGCATTCAGGAGGCACTTTGTCTTTAGGTGATCTTAAAGGAAAATACGTTTACATAGATGTTTGGGCAACCTGGTGTATACCTTGTATAAAAGAAATACCAGACTTAAAACGAATAGAAAAAGCATATCATGGTAAAAATATAAGCTTTTTGAGTATTTCTGTAGATAAATCTAAAGACCATGATAAGTGGAAAAAAATGGTGGTAGATAAAGACCTTGGTGGTATTCAAGTGATTGCAGATAATAACTTTAAATCAGAATTCATATCAGATTATATTATTAAATCTATTCCGCGTTTTATTTTGATAGATCCAAATGGTGTAATTGTTTCACAAAATGCGCCAAAACCATCAGATCCTGAATTAATGAATTTACTTAATGAATTAGATATTTAAAATAATTTACGACACTATATTAGAGTTTAGCTTTTTAAGAATAGTGTTTGTTTTGTAATAAAAAGCCATTATGGATAGTATTAATATAATAGGGTAATCAATAAAATGAAGCATAGAACAAATATTTTTGTCATTATAAAAACTAGTATTCTTTTCATTTTTCTTTTTTTAAGTCAAATAAATCTAAATGCACAGAAAAAGAATGAAAAACTAGATGAATTAGAGAGTCAAATTCAGAAAACATATAAAAAAGTATTAAAAAGCACAGTTTCTATAAATAATAATGCAACAGGTGTTTTAATTTCTGAGGATGGATATATCTTAACAGCAGCACACGTTGTTTTAGGTGTAAGAAAAGAACAGAGTAGTATTACTATGAGTGATGGCTCTACATATAATGCGATCCATTTAGGTAAAGATGTAAAGGGAGATTATGCACTTATGAAAATAGTAGAGAAAGGAACGTGGGAATATTTAGGGTTAGGGTCATCTTCAGATTTAGGAAATGATGAAGCATGTTTAATGTTTGGACATTCTAAGGGATATAGATCCGATAGACCAGCTTTAATGCGAATAGGTTTTTATAAAGGAACGAAAGCATTGGGATACCTAAAAACAAGTTGTATTATGATGCCTGGCGATTCAGGTGGGCCTTTGGTAGATTTAAATGGTAAAGTAATAGGTGTTTGTAGTCATATTGATCGCTCAATAGAAAAAAATTTTTATGCCCCTATTGATCCTGTAAAAGAAAATTGGACAAAGTTAATTAACGGAGAAACGTTTAATGAAAGAGCGCCTAAAGACCCTCAATTCCCTAAAGATAATGAAACGATCTCTGCGTCTAAGATAAGTAGCCCATTTTCTTTAAATGGAGGTAAAACAGCTGTAATTAATAGTATTTCCAAATCAGCAAAAAACCTACATAAATCAGTTGTAAAGATAAAAAGTCTTGTAGATAACACCGAGATAGAAACGTACGGAACTATTATAAATTCCGAAGGTTATATCGTAGCGAAAGCATCTGAGTTATTAAGTAAAGAAAATTTAAGCTGTGAGCAGTATAATGGTGTAATTAGTGCAGCAACCGTGGTTGGTATAGATATTTCTAATGATCTGGCAGTGATTAAAATATCTTCAAAAAATTTAATAGCTATTAATATTCCTAAAAAAGTAGATACTAGTGTGGGGAAATTAATAGGGTCAGCAAGTTTTAAGAAAGATATCAAGTATTCAGGAGTTATTAGTGCCTCAGTAAGACAGGTGTTACCAGCGATTGCTTCTCAAGGGTTTTTGGGAGCGTCAGTAACATTTTCAAATAAAATTTTAGTGCTTTATGATAATGGAGCAGCAAAGTTAGCAGGGTTAAAAAGAGGGGATATCATTATTAAATTGGATGGCACAAAGATAGAAAGTAGTAGCGATCGTATTTCATTTTTAGCAACAACTCAAGTAAATCAAAAAGTAAAGGTAACTTTTTTAAGAGAAGGAGAAGAAAAGGAAGTCGAAGTTACTTTGTTAAAGGAGAACGAAAAAAGAATACGAAATAGACATATTGGTTATGATCTTGATACAAGCGATCGAAAGTATGATTTTACTCAAGTATTTACTCACGATATGCCTATAGAGATTTATGAAACAGGAACACCTGTAGTAGATGTAAATGGAGATGTTATCGGGATAAATATAGCTAAAGAAAATAGAACGAGTTCTTTTGCAATTCCTTTAAATGTTGTTTTAAAAACAGTAAAAGATATAAAATAATAAAAATACATTCTAATATTTTAATTTCCTTTCATAACACTTTATTTTTATAAATTATTTGAATTAGTTTAAGAGTGTAATAGGAAAAAAGGCTATTTAATTATAGCCTTTTTTAAACAAATAATAAAAATGAAACATAGATTACTTTTTTTTACATGTCTTTTAACTTGGTGTTTTAATGCACAAGTTCTAGATCCCATAAAATGGACAACGTCAGTAGAGAAAATATCCGATACAGAATACAATTTAATAGCAACCGCAAATATCGATGCTGGCTGGCATTTATATTCTCAAACAGTACCAGAAGGCGGCCCAATTGCGACAACCTTTACCTACGATAATTCAGAAGAGACTTTCACTTTAAACGACAATACAGTTGAGGAAGAAGGTCATACCATTCAGGATCCTGTGTTTGAAATGGAGATTAAGTTTTTTGAAAGACAAGCGAAATTTATTCAAAATGTAACCGTTTCAAAAGAAACAGCAACAATCTCTGGATTTGTGGAATTTATGGTGTGCGACGATACCCGTTGTTTACCACCAACAGAAATTGATTTAGAGTTTCAACTTAGTGAAAAAACAAATTTATCTACCAAGACTAAAAGCGATATAACTCCAACAACAGCTATCGATAAAAGGACTAATTCCACAGATGATTCATCATCTAATAAAGGACTTTGGTCTATCTTTTTTATTGCGTTTTTATCTGGATTTGCAGCCTTATTAACACCTTGTGTTTTTCCAATGATTCCCATGACGGTTAGTTTCTTTACTAAACAAAGTAAAAACAAAGCTTCAGGAATTAAAAATGCTATTATTTATGGTATTTGCATTATCGTTATTTATTTACTGTTAGGTGTTGCCGTAACAGGAATATTTGGAGCCGATGCACTTAACGCACTGGCGACCAATGTATGGTTTAATATCATTTTCTTTATTCTTTTAGTTGTTTTTGCAGTGTCTTTTTTAGGAGCTTTTGAAATTATGCTACCAAATTCATGGGCTAATAAAGTAGATTCACAAGCAGATCGCGGTGGATTAGTTGGGATATTCTTTATGGCATTAGCTTTGGCCATTGTCTCTTTCTCATGTACAGGTCCTATAGTTGGAACTTTATTAGTGGAAGCGGCATCTAAAGGAGGCTTAGCGCCAATAATTGGAATGTTCGGGTTTTCATTAGCTATTGCTTTACCATTTGCGTTGTTTGCAGCCTTCCCTGGATGGTTAAATTCCTTACCAAAATCTGGAGGATGGTTAAACACTGTAAAAGTAGTTTTAGGATTTTTAGAATTGGCTTTAGCATTTAAATTTTTAAGTCAAGCCGATTTAGTATTACAACTTCACATTTTAGAAAGAGAAGTGTTTATCGCGATTTGGATTGCCATTTTTGGAACTTTAGCTTTCTATTTATTTGGTAAAATTAAATTACCTCACGATTCGCCTTTGTCGCATATTTCAGTAGGGCGATTAAGCTTAGGACTTATTGTTTTAACTTTTACCATTTACATGATTCCAGGACTTTGGGGTGCGCCATTAAATATTATTAGTGCCTTCCCTCCACCACAAGATTATAGCGAATCGCCTTATGGTGTTGGTTTTTCTAAATTAGGATCAGGAGGCAAAGCATCGGCTCACGGCGAATTGCCTGAAGGCGCACACTTGTTAGCACCACATGATATTATGGCGTTCAATGATTACGACACCGGATTAGCTTATGCTAAAAAGGTTGGTAAACCCGTTATGTTAGATTTTACAGGTTGGGCTTGTGTGAATTGTAGAAAAATGGAACAAAACATTTGGCCAGATCCGAGTGTGTTAAACATCTTAAAAGAAGATGTGGTTTTAATTTCTTTATATGTTGATGATAAACGAAAACTTGAAGATGATGAGATTGTAGATTCTCAACTGAAACCAGGAAAAAAGTTAAAGTACATCGGCCAAAAGTGGAGCGAAATGCAAACCATAAAGTACAAGTCCAACTCGCAACCTTTTTATGTAATTATTGACCATAACGAAGAGAAATTAGTAGACCCTGTGGGTTATGTTCCAGATGTAGAAGATTATCATACATGGTTAGAAGAAGGGATTAATAATTTTTAAAATAAAATTAAAAGAAGTAATTTATATAGAAAATAAAAAAAACCTCAACTTATAAAAGTTGAGGTTTTTTTGTACTCAAGGTGGGAACATTTAATGCAAACATCGGAAACAATAAGAAAATAAATACTTTAAAATCAGTTATTTATATATATTATCTTTCTTTTCATTTCTTTTTTTAGCATATTTGCGTTACTAAAACGTTACTGATAATTTTAGAGATGAGTGTAAAACTAAGAGAAAGGAAATTAGCAAAAGGAGCTATCAAGTATTATTTAGATATTATTTACAATGGAGAAAGAACTTATGAGTTTCTTGATGTGAAAATATACCCTACGGATAGCAAAAGTGTAAAGGCAGAAAAAAAGAATATCGCAAATTTAATTCGTTCAAATAGGGAATTAGATATTATAACTGAGGACACCAATTATATTCCAAAACATTTAAAAAACATTAATTTTCACGAGTTTGCAGAATCTTTTATTGAAGATTATAAAAAGAAAGATTTGCGAATGATAAATGCTACTTACAAGAAGTTTAAAGAATTTGTAGAGAATGATAAATTAAAATTGTCAGAAGTAGGTCCTTTTATTATGAATGGCTTCAAAGATTACCTAAACGAAGAAGCAGGTTTAAAAGGAGAATCTCCACACAATTATTTTACTCGTTTTAAAAAAATATTAAAGGATGCAGAATTGAAAGGTTTGATAAAAAAGAATCCAACAGATGGTATTCGTTTTAAAAGAAGTGGTACTTCTGATGAATTAAAAAAACAAGTTTTAACTTCTGAGGAATTGCAAATATTAGCAAAAACAAAATGTGGTAATGAGGAATTAAAGAAGGCTTTCTTTTTTGCTTGTTATACTGGTTTGGGCTATGCAGAAATTAAAAAGCTAAAATGGAAAAATATCAAAAAAGACAGATTAGAAACCAGAAGAGAAAAAACAAATAAAAAGATAGAATTAAAACTTAAAGAAAGTATTATTAGTATTTTAGGTGAGCCTAAAAAGAAAGAAGATTTCGTCTTTGATTTCACGTCAAAAAACGGCAAAACTATTTCTGATAATGGCGTTAATAAATGTTTAAAAAATTGGGTTGCACGAGCTAAAATTGATAAACACATTACGTTTTATTGTGCTAGACACACGATGGCTACCCAATTATTAAGTTATGGTGCTAATTTAAAAACGGTAGCAGATGCATTAGGGCATTCTGATACACGTAATACAATTAAGTATTTAAATTATATAGATAGTTTAAAAGATGATGCAGTAGATAATTTACCTGATATTGATTTTTAAAAACAACTATGGAAAAAGATTATATAAGTATTTATACAAAGGCTTATCAAGAGGGGGAAATTCATCACGAAAAGTATATCAAAAAGAAAGTTTTGGAGTATCATGATTATTTATATTTTCATGATAATAATAATTTATTAATAAATGAACTAGAAATAAAGTTAAGTGACAATATTATTTTTGAAGATACATTAAGAGAGGTAACTAAAATGTTTCTAGGGACTAGGTTTGGGAAAGGACATGAGTTAAGAATAATAACGATTAAACTACTTCCAGAGTTTTTGAAAATAGATAAGGGGGATTTAAAAGTTAGTTTTGAAGTTTATTTAAAGGAGTTAGCTAGATTTAAAGCAGAAGAGGAAATTCAACGATTGTTTTGTAATAATAAGGATTCTTATAGATTAATGTTTGAATTAAAAGATTTTAGTGAGTTTAGCATAAAAGGTTGTGATGGTGTTAGTGGATCTGTGCTTTATGAAAAATTAAGAAGAAGGCATTACGGTATTTCTGATAATGAAGATTTGAAAAGTAATAATTATGAACAAGAGTTAAACTTACTTAATGAAAACGGAGATGTCAAGAGGTTTAGTTTATCAAAAAAGCATAAAGAAATTTTCTTTGATAAGAATTTCTACAATCACTTAACAAGTTACTATGTAAGTCAAGAATATACAAAATTTGAAGATTTGAAAAATGTTTTTTTTAAAGATTTTAATTCTAATAAATCATTTATTGTATTTGATTGTGAAGATGTAGAAGCACTTTATTTTCTTTATTATTTAGCTAAGAAATTAAAAAAGAATGTAACTCAAAAAAATATAGCTAACTCAAAAAAATTTAGAGATTACTCTTTAGAGCCTTATTCTCAAACTAGAATATCTAACAGTCAAAAAAGAATTGATTCTGATAAGAAATTAGAAATTCAAAACTTTATTGACCAGTATTTATAACTATAAGTGTTAATTTCTGTTAAATTATCGCATATATGCACTTGTATGTGGTAAATCGTCTGTATTTAATTTTAAAAATATCTCTCCTTTACTTTTGTCGTGTACAAACAGAAAAAGCGCTTTTTCATTTTTATAATTTATTTAATTAAAAAAAATGAAATCAATAAAAACGATTTTAAATGAGATTTTAGAAAGTCTTCAACAGAACAAACAGGTTTTTACCTTCAAAGAAGGTTGTAACTATTGTGGAATTGCCGAAAGTACTATGTATAAACATACGGCTGCTAATAGAGTGCCATTTTACAAGCCAGGAGGTAAACTTATCTTTTTTAAAAGAGAAGATTTAGATGCGTTTATTTTACGTTATCGTGAATCTACTCAAGAAGAGTTAGAGGAAAAAGCAGCAGTTTATAGTCTTAATCGTAAAAAATTTTAAAGTATGAAAAGTCAGATATTAACTGTTAGAGTTTCAGAAGCTTTAAAAGACGATTTAGATTATTTAAGTGAAATAAAAGGAGAGTCAATCTCAGACTTATCCAGAAAAGCCATAGAAAATTATGTTAAAACTTCTTTAGGGGAAGATGATACGAGTGTTGTAATTGAGTCAGAAAAAGAAACAAGTTTTAACTTGATTGAAGGAGTTTTGCAGGTTTATAATAAAGATCTGCTCTTAAATGAAGTTGAAATTACTGATTTATATTACAAGTTTAAAGCAACGTTTAATGATGTGAAGCATGATGATTTATCAAAATCAATATTGTATAATGAGTTAAAATCTACTAAAACAAAACTTCAAACTCTTATTACTTTATTTTGGTGGTATCTTGATGATGTTTTTACATTAGATGAAGAGTTAGATTATGTTAGATTTAGTGACTTTCTGCAGAGATTAGATACATCTTTAAATGAGCCTAGAGAGTTCGTTTTAAAAATTCCTGAATAATGTTTAATTCAGAGTTAGAGATTCAAGAGAATTTAAACAAGCTGACAAAAACAAACAAAGATATTCTTAGAGATAATCTAGAGGTAATAATTTCAAAATTACCTCTAAGTTTATCTTCTTTAATAGAAAACGGATTTAAGTATAAAAGAATACCAAAAGAGTATTTATTAAGTTCTGTTTTGTTTGCATTTTCAGCCGCTACAGGAAGAACGTTTTATATTGACACTTTAGGATATAAGAACTATGCAAACCTTTATTTTGTAATAATAGGAAGTCGAGGTGATGTAAAAAGTGAAGCAATTAAAACTGCTACTGCTCCAATTAAAAAGACAGATGATAAAGATTATGAATCGTATTTATATGAGAATAAAGATCTTGGTAAAGAAGATAAAGTAATTAAAAGAAGGCAAACATTAATTCAAAATGCTACTATAGAAGCAGCACAGAAAATCCATTTTGAGAACCCTAATTCTATTGGTTTATGCTTAGATGAAATTTATGGTTTGGTGCAAAAAATGGCTAACTCAAATAGTAGAGATGGTGTAGAATGGCGAAATTTCTTTTTAGAAGGGTATACAAACGATTATATTGATGTATCTCGAAAAACAACGGTAAGTTTTAGAATTCCTGAAAGTTATCCTACTCTTATTGGTGGGTTACAGTATCAATTTGTTAAAGAGTTATTTGCAAACGGAAATTTAGAGAGTGGTTTTATAGATAGACTTCTATTTACTACTAAGTTGACTGAAAACAAAAAACTTAGAAAGGAAGGAATTCCGTATGATTGTATAGAGCGATATAGTCAGTCTATTAAAAATTTATTGGACTATAAAAAGCAAAGTGAAAACCCAGAAGAATTAAGAAAACAATTTAAAATTTCATTTACAAAAGAAGCTGAATTGAGGTTGTTTAATTACGTACAAAAGCTTATTGAAGATAAAGATGTTGCTAAACCAATGATCAAAGAGTATTTGTCAAAAATGCAAATTTCTATTCATAAGTTTTGTTTGTTGTCTTTTATGATGTTAAATGCTTCTGAGAGTACTTTTAATTCAGAACTAACAGTAGAATCAGTAGAGTTGGCGATTGCTTTAAATGACTTTTATTTTTTAAATTTTCAAGTTATTATTGAAGATGCTATCAAAGACGTACAAAAGAAAATTTCTATTGAGGATGTTGTTGCTATGGGGAAAAAGAACGGGGCTAGTCAAAAAGCAGTTACTGAAGTTGCTGGGGTTCATAAAAGTACTATTTCAAGATTATGGAAGAATGTCTAACGCAACATGCAACTAGCAACTTTCGGTATATTAGGTTTAAGTCATTGTGGTTAATGTGTTTAAGTTAGATTTTTAAAGAGTTGTGAGTTGCAGGTTGCAAACTAAAATAATATGTATCATAAAATAGAACAGCATTTAATATTAAATAAAAAAAGAAATAAAAACTTGGTTACACCTTGTTGTCATAAAAGTAATAAAAATTTAAAGTTTGTAACTTTTATAAACTATCCAGAAATATTTGGATACTGTCATTCTTGTGGAAAAGCGACTTTACCACCAATAATTTACAAGGATGATTTTGGTAATGAGTATTATTGGAATGTCATACATAAGAAGTTTGAATCTGTATTACAATTGTATGACAAATCTGTATTACAAAACATAAAAAGTACTAAAAAATGTAATACAATTTGTCATACAACTATTAAATATGTTGATTTTCAGGAAGTTGAGAAAAGTATAAGGTTGTTTCCAGAAAACAATTTATTAACACATTTGCGTTCTATGTATTGTAATACAAAAGTAGAAGCTATTAAAAAAATGTATTACATAGGAACTTCTAAAAAAGGTGGTACTGTTTTTTGGAACATTAATAAAGATGGTAAAGTTCAAAAGTCTAAAATTTTCTACCATCAAAAAAATGGTAAAAGAAAAGAGTATTTCAGTGTGCCTTATCAAAATAAAGATGGGTATTTTGATTGTCTTTTTGGAGAACACCTTTTGTTTAAAAATAATAAACCAATTATTTTAGTGGAAGGAGAGAAAACTGCAGTTGTTTGTGCCTTACATTTTCCTAATTTTAATTGGTTGTCATACGGAGGAATAAATGGTATGACAAATGATAAAATGAAAGTATTGTCTGGTGAAAATATTTTAATTGTTCCCGATTTAAGTGAAAAAGCAGTAGGTATTGCAAGTAAAAGAGCAGAAGAATTAAAAGGATTAAATATTTCTGCAAAAATTTGGGATATGAGAAATGGTTTAACAGATGAGGAGTTAAGAATTAAGGGTTTTTATAATTGTGATTTGGAGGATTTCTTTAGAGATAAATCGTTGTAATGTTTTTTAAGAAAACACCTTTTAAATAATAAAACAAGAGTGAATCCTTATTATAAAATCAAATTATTATTCTATTTTTAACAATTAGAATAAAATTGCTAATAAAACTTAAATCAAGTTCCAAACATAGGAGCAAAATATCATAAAACAATAAATGACAAGCAACAACCAAAGAGCCGAATTACAAAATCAAATATGGAAAATAGCCAACGATGTGCGTGGTTCTGTAGATGGATGGGATTTTAAACATTTTGTATTAGGTACACTTTTCTACCGTTTCATTAGTGAAAATTTCAGTAATTACATTGAAGCTGGTGATGATAGTATAAATTATGCAGAACTACCAGATTCGGTTATAACTCCTGAAATAAAAGAAGATGCTATTAAAACAAAAGGATATTTCATCTATCCTAGTCAGTTATTTATAAATATTGCTAGAGGCGCTAACGATAACGAAAACCTAAACACAGATTTAGCCGCTATATTTTCAGCTATAGAAAGTTCTGCAAATGGCTATCCATCAGAACAAGATATAAAAGGTTTATTTGCAGATTTTGATACCACAAGCAACCGATTAGGAAACACCGTTGAAAATAAAAACAGCCGATTAGCGGCAGTTCTAAAAGGTGTAGAAGGTTTAAAACTAGAAGGTGAATTTGAAGATAGTGAAATCGATTTATTTGGTGATGCTTACGAGTTTCTAATCTCTAATTATGCTGCCAATGCAGGAAAGTCTGGTGGTGAGTTTTTTACACCGCAAACGGTATCTAAGTTAATTGCACAACTGGCAATGCACAAGCAAGAAAAAGTAAATAAAATTTATGATCCTGCAGCAGGTTCTGGTTCGTTACTTTTACAAGCTAAAAAACACTTTGATAACCATATTATAGAAGAAGGTTTTTACGGGCAAGAAATAAACCATACCACCTACAACTTAGCACGTATGAATATGTTTTTACACAACATAAACTACGATAAGTTTCATATAGTTTTAGGGAATACACTAGAAAACCCACAATTAGGCGACGATAAACCTTTTGATGCCATTGTGTCCAATCCACCATATTCTATAAAATGGAAAGGTAGTGACGACCCAACGCTTATTAACGACGACCGTTTTGCACCTGCAGGCGTATTAGCACCAAAATCTAAAGCAGATTTTGCCTTTGTATTACACGCATTAAGCTACTTGTCTAGTAAAGGTAGAGCGGCTTTGGTATGTTTTCCTGGTATTTTTTACCGTGGTGGTGCAGAGCAAAAAATTAGAAAGTATTTAGTAGATAACAATTTTGTAGAAACTGTAATTTCTCTAGCGCCTAATCTGTTTTTTGGCACTTCTATAGCTGTAAACATCTTAGTGCTGTCTAAAAGTAAAATAGATACCAAAACACAGTTTATAGATGCTACGGGTAAAGATTTCTTTAAAAAAGAAACCAATAACAATGTGCTTAAAAATGAACATATCGAACAGGTGATGCAACTATTCGATAGCAAAGAAGATGTTGACTACATAGCAAAATCAATAGACAATTCATTTATTGCAACAAAAGATTATAACCTTTCGGTAAGTTCTTATGTGGAAGCTGAAGATACGCGTGAAAAAATAGAGATAACAGAGTTAAACAAAGAAGTAGCTATCACAGTAAAAAAAATAGACCAACTACGTGCCGATATTGATAACATTGTAAACGAAATTGAGGGATGAGCGAGTTAGATAAATTATTGGAAGGGGTTGATGTGGTTTGGAAATCAATATGGGAAGTTACAACTTGGGATAAAAAATTTAATGCGGTTGATAATTATAAACAACCGAAGGTAATTAAATACCCTAATTTGCTAGCTTCAAAACTTTTTAAGTTAGAACAAAAAAATGGAGATGTTTTTCTTTTGGCAACAGGTGAACGTGAGGGTTGGACTAATGAAGAGTTAGCTTCTGAGTATTTGTCTAATGGGGAGATTATTGCAATTCCGTGGGGTAAATCACGCCCTCTTAAAGATGTTATTAAGTATTATAAAGGTAAGTTTGTAACTGCAGATAATCGTATTGCTACCTCTAACGATACTGATATTTTGTTAAATAAGTTTTTGTACTACTGGATGCTAGGACAATGTTCAGTGATTGATCGTTTTTATCGTGGTTCAGGAATTAAACACCCTAGTATGGCAAGTGTATTAGAGATGAGAATACCTATTCCGCCTCTAAAAATCCAAAAAGAAATAGTTCGTATTTTAGATACCTTTACCGAACTTACTACCGAACTTACTACCGAACTTACTGCACGTAAAAAACAGTACAGCTATTACCGTGAGCAATTACTAACTTTTGAGGATAGTGAAGTCGAATGGAAAATACTTAAAGATATTCTTGTTCGTACAAAAGGAACAAAAATCACCGCAAGTAAAATGAAAGAAATTCACAAAGATGGTTCACCATTGAAAATTTTTGCAGGTGGTAAAACTGTCGCTTTTGTAGATTTCGATGACATTCCTAGTAAAGATATAAACCGAGAACCTTCAATTATTGTAAAATCTCGTGGAGTTATAGAGTTTGAGTATTATGACAAGCCTTTTTCTCATAAAAATGAAATGTGGTCTTATCATTCTGACAATGAAAATATTAACATCAAATTTGTTTATTATTTTTTAAAAATTCACGAACCTTATTTTCGAAATGTTGCGAGTAGAATGCAAATGCCACAGATTTCAACTCCAGTTACGGATAAATTTTCTATACCAATCCCCCCAATAGAAGAACAAGAACGCATAGTAACTATCTTAGATAAATTTGATATTCTTACCACGTCTATAAGCGAAGGGTTACCAAAAGAAATAGAATTACGTAAAAAACAATACGAGTATTACCGTGAAATGTTGTTAACGTTTCCAAAACCAGAATAATAATGAGCACCTACAAAACCATAGCAGAATCCAATAATTTTATTGTCTTAGACAAGTACACTAAGTTTTCAGAACTAAATGAAGCACCTGCAAGTTACCAAACAGAGGCAGATTTAGAAAAAGAACTCGTAAAAGATTTAATCAATCAAGGTTATGAGTATGTGCAACACTTAACCACACCAACCGCTATGTTGGCTAATGTGCGTGTACAATTGCAAAATCTGAATGCTATGCAGTTTACAGATAAAGAATGGGAGCGTTTTGTAATAGAATATTTAGATAAACCAAGTGATAATCTAGTAGATAAAACAAGAAAATTACACGATAATTATATTCATGATTTTGTATTTGATGATGGACATATTCAAAACATCTATTTAGTAGATAAAAAGAATGTGGTTCGTAATAAATTACAGGTTATTTCTCAGTTCGAGCAAACAGGCACACAAGCCAATCGGTATGATGTTACTATTTTAGTAAACGGTTTGCCTTTAGTGCAAATAGAGCTTAAAAAACGTGGTGTTGCTATTCGTGAAGCTTTTAATCAAGTACACCGCTATACTAAAGAGAGTTTTAATACGTCAAACTCATTGTTTAAATTCTTGCAAATATTTGTAATATCTAACGGTACAGACAGCCGTTATTTTGCCAACACCGTAGAACGAAATAAAAATAGTTTTGATTTTACGATGAATTGGGCAAAGGCAGATAATTCATTAATTAAAGATTTAAAAGACTTTACAACCACTTTTTTTGATAAACGCACACTCTTAAACGTATTGCTTACCTATTCGGTGTTTGATGTAAGTGATGTATTGTTGGTAATGCGTCCATATCAAATTGCAGCAACAGAACGAATTTTATGGAAAATACAAAGTTCTTTTAATGCAAAAAACTGGGCAACAACAGAAAGTGGTGGTTTTATTTGGCATACCACAGGTTCTGGAAAAACACTAACCAGTTTTAAGGCAGCACGTTTAGCAACCAAACTAGATTTTGTAGATAAAGTGTTTTTTGTGGTAGATAGAAAAGATTTAGATTTTCAAACCATGAAAGAATACCAACGCTTTTCGCCAGATAGTGTAAACGGTTCAGATAGTACAGCAGGATTAAAAAGAAACATAGATAAAACCGATAATAAGATTATTGTTACCACCATTCAGAAATTGAATAATTTAATGAAAGGTGAAAATGATTTAGCGATTTATAAAAAACAAGTCGTCTTTATTTTTGATGAAGCACACCGCTCGCAATTTGGTGAAGCACAAAAAAACTTAAAAAAGAAATTCAAAAAATTCTATCAGTTTGGTTTTACAGGAACACCTATTTTTCCTGAAAATGCTTTAGGTTCAGAAACTACCCAAAGTGTATTTGGTACAGAACTACATTCTTATGTTATTACAGATGCTATTAGAGATGAAAAAGTACTAAAGTTTAAAGTAGATTATAATAATGTGCGCCCTAAATTTAAAGGGGTTGAAACAGAGCAAGACTTAAAAAAATTAACAGGAGCAGAAAATAAAAAAGCCTTATTACACCCTGTGCGTATTACGGAGATTTCGCAATACGTTTTAAAACATTTCAGACAAAAAACACATCGTACAAAAGGAACTAATAACGGTTTTAACGCCATGTTTGCAGTAAGTAGTGTAGATGCCGCAAAATGTTATTATGAAGAGTTAAACAAGCTTCAAAAAGATAGCGATAAGCCTTTAAAGATAGCAACCATTTTTTCTTTTGCAGCAAATGAAGCACAAGGTGCCATTGGAGAAATACAAGATGAAACCTTTGAGCCTACAGCAATGGATACCAGTGCTAAAGAGTTTTTAACAGCAGCTATTAACGATTACAATGCAATGTTTAAAATGAATTATGGTATTGATAGCAAAGGCTTTCAAGACTATTACCGTGATCTTGCAAAAAAAGTTAAAAATAAAGAAGTCGATTTATTAATTGTAGTAGGGATGTTCTTAACAGGTTTTGATGCACCTACTTTAAATACCTTATTTGTAGATAAAAATCTACGTTATCACGGTTTAATGCAAGCGTTTTCACGTACCAACCGTATTTATGATGCTACTAAAACGTTTGGAAATATTGTAACTTTTAGAGATTTAGAACAAGCAACAATTGATGCTATCACACTTTTTGGTGATAGCAACACAAGAGATGTGGTACTAGAAAAAAGCTATAAAGAATACTTAGAAGGCTTTACAGATATTGCCACAGGAAAAGCACGTCGTGGTTATGTTGAAGTGATAGAAGAATTAAATGAAAAATTCCCTAATCCAGATGAAATTGTAACAGAAAAGGATAAAAAAGAATTTTCTAAACTGTTTGGAGAATATTTACGAGTAGAAAATATACTTCAAAATTACGACGAATTTACAAACCTGAAAGCTTTTCAATCTGTAGACATGAACGACCCTATAGCTGTCGAAACGTTTAAAGACACGCACTTTGTTTCAGATGAAGATATTTCTGTAATGAAAGAAATAGAATTACCTGCAGAAAGAACTGTTCAAGATTACCGCTCCACATATAATGATATTCGTGATTGGTTACGACGAGAAAAACAAGGAAACGAAGCAGAAGAATCTGGTATCGATTGGGATGATGTGGTTTTTGAAATAGATTTATTAAAATCTCAAGAGATTAACTTAGATTATATTCTGGAATTAATTTTTGATCACAGTAAGCAAACGAAGAATAAAGAAGAATTAGTAGAAGAAATTAGACGTGTAATTCGTGCAAGCATAGGCAACAGAGCAAAAGAAAGTTTAGTTGTAGATTTTATCAATGATACTAACTTGGATGATATTTCAGATAAAGCAACTATTATAGATGCTTTCTTTGGATACGCACAAGAAAAACAAAAAACCGAAGCATCATCCCTGATTGCAGATGAGAACCTTAATGAGGATGCAGCGATACGCTACTTAATGTCATCATTGAAACGTGAGTATGCCAGTGAAAACGGTACAGAGTTAAATTCAATTTTACCTAAAATGAGTCCTTTAAACCCTCAGTACTTAACTAAAAAGCAAAGTGTTTTTCAAAAGATTGCTGCGTTCGTAGAGAAGTTTAAAGGTGTTGGAGGTCATGTTTAAATTCATTAGAAATTTAGATTGTGAGTTTCTTTTTAGCAATAAGTTTTTTCATATAGTATTCTTTTGAATATTTTTTTATAGGTTTTGATAAAGGTTTTTTTAATTCAATATCCATTTGAGATTTATTCAAATCGTTTATTAATAAATCATTTAGTCTTATAAATTCTTTAATGGGTAATTCTTTCGCTATTTTGTAAATATCTTCTGCTATTAACATGAGTTTTTGTTTATAATTCCTAAGTTTAAATTAAAATATCTATATAAGTTAGAGTCTATAAAAAATATCTTTTTGTTTTTTTATTGCTATATAAATAAGCGTTAATTTTTAAAAAAAATATTGTGTCAAAAATATTACACCCCTTAATTATAAAAACCAAAAATGAATTAAATAAGTTAGATTCAGAAAACGTAAAAACTTGGGGGGAAAGACATAGTTATAAGGGAAGGAATTTATGAATATCTGTAGAGCCTAAATTAAGAAACAGAGCGTTTAATTTTATGAATGAACTTTTGAGTCTTTTAGAAAAGAATAATCATTCTATCAAGATTGATTGTAATAGGTCTCAAATAGAAATGTATGGTCAGTTAACTGAATTTAATTTAAGGCAAAAATTTTACAGAAAAAGAGTAAAAGAAGAAGGGTATAGTTTTTCTCATAATGTATTTGTCAAAAGTGAAGACTTAGAATTTCAAGTTGGATATTCTTATAGAAAAGGTTGGATTGATAAAAAGACTAAAAAAATTGAAGATGATATTCAGTCAATATTTGAACACATAGAAAAGAAAAGTAAATATTACTATGAAATTGATGAAAGTAATAAAATAGCAGAAAGGAAAAGAGAACAAGAAAAATTGTTAGAGCAGGAGAGAGAAAGGTTGGTTGAAGTTGAAGATAAAAAAGTTGAACTTCTTCTTCAAAATGCATCAAATTATAAAAAAGCAAATGAAATTCGTTTTTATATTAAAGCTCTTGAAAAAAAGTATAGTCTTAGCGAGTACAAAGAACAAAGTGACTTAGATTACATCAAGTGGGCAACTAAAAAAGCAAATGAATTAGACCCTTTAGTTGAAAATTAAAAAAATGTTTTTTCTTTCCTTTTTTAACCTTTGTAAGATTGTTTGTGTTACTATTGCGTTACTCTTAAAAAGATAAAACCCTGTAAATCAAGTGATTAACAGGGTTTTTTTGTACTCAAGGTGGGAATCGAACCCACACTCCCGAAAGAACTGGATTTTGAATCCAGCGCGTCTACCAATTCCGCCACTTGAGCAAGTATTAATAAGATTGCAAATGTATAAAATTATTTTATTTTAAAGTCTATAAATAAATTTCAAAGTCAATAAATAAATTCTACTTTTGTACACTTACAACAACACAACAAAAAAAAAACAACTAAATGCCTACAAATCAGTTAGCCCCAAAACTTTTTGCCTGCAGACAAAGCACAGTTTTGGCAGAGAAAATTGCAAAAGAATACAATACAACCTTAGGAAAAGTTAAAACAACTTACTTTAGTGACGGAGAATTTCAGCCAGCATTTGAAGAATCTGTTCGTGGAAGACGTGTTTTTATTATTGGTTCTACATTTCCGAATGCAGATAATTTAATGGAAATGTTGTTAATGTGTGATGCAGCAAAAAGAGCATCAGCAAGACACATTACAGCAGTTATGCCGTATTTTGGTTGGGCTAGACAAGATAGAAAAGATCAACCTAGAGTTGCTATTGGAGCAAAATTAGTTGCAAAGCTTTTAGAATCTGCTGGAGCAACTAGAATTATGACGATGGATTTACATGCAGACCAAATTCAAGGGTTTTTCGAAAAACCAGTAGACCACTTGTTTGCTTCTACTATTTTTATGCCTTACATTAATAGCTTAAAATTAGACAATTTAACAATTGCATCTCCAGATATGGGAGGTTCTAAAAGAGCATATGCATATTCTAAGCACATGCAATGTGATGTTGTTATTTGTTATAAACAACGTATTAAAGCCAATCAAATTGGTCATATGGAGTTAATTGGAGACGTTAAAGGTAGAAATGTAATCTTAGTAGATGACATGATTGATACTGGGGGCACGTTAGCACATGCAGCAAATTTAATGATGGAAAGAGGCGCATTAAGTGTAAGAGCAATTTGTACACATCCAATCCTTTCTGGTGACGCTTATGATAAAATAGAAAACTCAGGATTAACAGAATTGATTGTTTCAGACACTATTCCGTTAAAAAAGGAGACATCTAAAATAAAAGTGGTATCTTGCGCGCCATTATTTGCGGATGTTATGCATAAAGTGCAAGACAATACTTCAATTAGTGGACAATTTTTAATGTAAATAAATAATACAAAAAGTAATGAAATCAATTTCAATTAAAGGATCAAAAAGAGAAAGCGTAGGTAAAGTAGCTACTAAAGCCTTACGTAATGCTGGTATGGTTCCTTGCGTTATATACGGAGGAGAAAACCCAATACATTTTTCAGCAGAAGAAAAAGCGTTTAAAAAGTTGGTATTCACTCCAAATGTGTATACAGCAAGTTTAGATATTGATGGACAAAAAATACCAGCAATTTTACAAGACATTCAGTTTCACCCGGTAACAGACAAAATTATTCATGTAGATTTTTATCAATTATTTGATGATAAAGAAATTACAATGAAGATTCCTGTACAATTAACTGGAACTTCTCCAGGGGTATTAAATGGTGGTTCTTTACGTTTTACAAACCGTAAATTAAGAGTAAAAGCTTTACCTGCTAACTTACCAGATTTTGTATCTGCAGATATTTCTAAATTAAAAATTGGAAATAAATTAACAGTAACATCATTAGCAACTGAAGGATATACATTTATGCACCCAGACAACACTGTTGTTGTGCAAGTAAGAACATCTCGTAATGCTACTGTTTCTGCAGACGATGAAGATGAAGAAGAAGCTACAGAAGCTGCTGCAGAATAAATTATTTTGCACACATAAATTAACAAAAAGCGTTACAAATCTGTAGCGCTTTTTTTTGCGCTTATAATTATAGTTAGGCAATCTAAATTTATTTAATTCTTCTTATTTTTGAAGAATGAATTTTACAAACTTTTTTTCTGAAATATTTGGTATTAAAGTTGAATCTAAAGAAGAGTTGATGAAGAAATTTTTAATTGTTGGATTAGGGAATATTGGTGAACAATACACAAATACGCGTCATAATATTGGGTTTAAAATTTTAGATGAGGTTGCAGAAGAGCACAGTGCTACTTTTGAAACTGAAAAGCTTGGAGATGTAGCTAACTTCCGATTTAAAGGAAGAACGTTTGTTTTGCTTAAACCAAGTACTTTTATGAATTTAAGTGGTAAAGCTGTAAAATATTGGATGGATAAAGAAAATATATCTGTAGAAAATATTTTAGTAGTTACAGATGATGTAAATATAGATTTTGGAGTAATTCGTGTAAAAGCAAAAGGATCTGCAGGAGGACATAACGGATTAAAAGATATTCAAGAAAAATTAAATACCCAGCAATATGCTCGTTTTAGATTTGGAGTAGGTGGTAATTATGGTAGAGGTAGACAGGTAGATTATGTACTTGGTGAGTGGAAAAAAGAAGAAACCAGCGAATTAATAGAGCGTTTACCAACATCTGCTAAAGTAATTACTTCTTTTGGTACCGCAGGTTTAAATAATACCATGAATACTTTTAATGGTAAGTAATATTTTCTTTATTGAGTTAAAACTTTATTTGTATTACTTTATTATTAGTTGAACCCAGTTTTTAAATAATGAAAGAACTAACATTTTAAATTAATTCTAACGAAGAAAATTGGGAACTTTTTGATAAAGAATTGAATGTAATTTTCATTCACAAGTTTGTGCCAAACGAAGTCATTGAGTGGTGGAAAACGGATTTAAAAACTCAAAGCGGAGCTGAATTCAAAAACTTATCTGTTCAACAAATGGAAATGGATGTTCAGACTGACCTAAAGGGATTGAAAAAATACTCGAACTGAACACAAGACAATTAAGAATATATCAATTCGATAAACCAATTTCAGACACGCTAGAAATTGATAGATTACCTGAAAATAATCGAAAACAAATTTTAAAACAAAACAGATTAAAATATTTTTTTTAAGACGCAACCTTTTAAAGGTATTACCATCTTTAGTATTTAAGCTTAAAAACAAATTATAAAATGAAAACTTCAATTAAATTTTTATCAGTCTAATTTATTACAGCAATTCTTGTAACGTCATTTAGTGAATTAAATTTACTAAAGTAGAAAGAGCCAATATTATAAATTAATATTGGCTCTTTTTTAGTATAAAATTAAAGTATTTAATTTTCACTAGCATACCATTCCGCAAAGCTAGAATCTGTTTCTTGTAACTTTATAGCGTGTAATTTGATGTTTTTTGGCAACCTATTTTTAATTTTTTCGGCAAAATCAATCACCATCATTTCGCTTGTTGGTTGGTAGTCTACCAACAAAACATGATGTCCTCTATCCATTAATTCTTTAGCCAAATCTACATGAGGTGTGTTTTTATTAAACACAGTTGCATGGTCAAAAATATCTACAATTTCTTCGTTAACTATTTTTTTTAGGTCACCAAAGTCAATTACCATTCCAAATTTTACATTGTTATTGTCCTCAATTGGTTTTCCAGAAACTGTTACAGAAAGTTTGTAAGAATGTCCGTGAACATTCTTGCATTTACCGTCATAACCATATAAAGCGTGCCCTGTTTCAAAGCTAAATTGTTTTGTAATTCTAATTGTACTCATTTGTGTTTTTTATTAGTTTGTCATTTCGAAATGAAGAACAATTTAGAAATATAATTCATTTAAGATTTCTTTTCATTCGTTGTTCGAAAGGATAAAGCATTCTAATTATCTTCTGTTTCTAAACTTGTTGTAAAAGTATACAATAACCAAAGCTATTGCCAATCCTAAAAATAAAAAATCTCCTCCCATATTGTGTGTATTTTGTTACTCTTTAATTATAAAATTATTTAAAACATCTGCAATTTTTCTGTTATCAGATAATTGCGGAATCTTATTTTGTCCTCCAAATTTACCAATAGATTTCATATATTCATGAAAACTACCTTTTTTTACTTTTCTAACTATTAAAGGGCGTAAAACTTTTCCTTCAATTAAATCGATATAATAAATATTTTGAGCCTGCATAGATGCATCAATTTTAGAAGCAAATTCCTCTAGGTTTTCTGGTTCATTTTCAAATTCTATAAACCATTCATGATACGGTAATCCACTATCTGGACTTACTTGCGGTGCTACTGTAAACTCACTAATATTTATGTTGGTGCCTTTAATAGAATCGTTTAAAGCTTTTTCTACTTCTTTACCAATAACGTGTTCGCCAAAGGCGGATATAAAATGTTTTATTCTACCGGTAACTTTTATTCGATAAGGTTTTGTTGATGTAAACTCGACAGTATCACCAATATTATAACCCCAAAGACCCGCTGTTGTGTTTAAAATGATGGCATAATTAACACCCATTTTTACATCCTTTAAAGAAATTCTTGTTGGATTTTCATTAAAAAATTCATCCGCAGGAATAAACTCGTAAAACATACCAGAATCTAATTGCAACAACATTCCTTTTTCTGTCTGAGAATCTTGATACGCAATAAAGCCTTCCGATGCTGGATACAATTCTATATAATCGATTTTTTTACCAATTAAACTTTCAAACTTATTCTTATAAGGCTCAAAGTTAACACCTCCATAAATAAAGAAATTAAAATTAGGGAACAGTTCTGAAACTGATTTCCCAGTTTTTTCAATCAGTTTTTCAAAATACATTTGTACCCAAGAAGGAATTCCGCTAATTACAGACATGTCTTCATTAATGGTTTCTTCTACAATGGCATTTACTTTGGTGTCCCAATCTTCTATACAGTTGGTTTCCCAACTTGGTAACCTATTTTTTAGTAAGTATTGAGGTACATAATGCGCTACAATTCCGCTTAATCTACCCAACTTTACACCGTTTTTATCATTTAAAACAGGACTTCCTTGTAAGAAAATCATTTTTCCATCCACAAAACTTGCATCGTTTTTTTCTTTGATATAAAATAACAAGGCATTTCTAGCCGCCTTAATATGTGTAGGCATAGAATCTTTGGTGATCGGTATATATTTTGCGCCAGATGTTGTGCCAGAAGTTTTGGCAAAGTATAATGGTTTACCAGTCCAAAGTACATCAGATTCTCCGGCTACAATTCTATCTACGTAAGGTCTTAAACCTTCGTAATCTGTAACTTTAACTTGTTTTTTAAAATCTTCATAATTAGAAATAGTATCAAAATTATGATCTTTTCCAAAAGCGGTTTTACTTCCTTTAGAAATTAAGTTTTTAAAAACTTTTTCTTGTGTTTTATGTGGGGTATTCGCCCATTTATAAACTTTTTTTGTTGCAATTTTAGCAAACGGAATCGCAAAAAATGATTTGATGCTCATTATTTAAAATCTATAAAATTTGTTGGGTTTACGGCATAACCACCGCTCCAAAGTTCAAAATGTAAATGTGGTCCTGTAGTTAATTCTCCAGTAGATCCTATGGTGGCAATTACTTCACCAGATTTTACAAAGTCTCCTTGTTCTTTTAATAAGTTTCCGTTATGTTTATAAACAGAAATATAATCTTTAGCATGTTTTAAAATGATAACGTAGCCTGTTTCTGTAGTCCATCCAGAAAAAATAACAGTACCATCTGCAGTTGCTTTAATTGGTGTTCCGCTTTTTGCGGTAATATCTACAGCAAAGTGTTTAGAAGTGGCATCAAAAATTTGAGATATTGTACCGTTTAAAGGGGCAAAAAAGACCACCTTAACATTGCTTTTTGCATTTTGTTCGATAGAAAATAGCGTTTCACTTTCTACCTTTTCTCTAAATAAAGAATCTTCTTTTGTGGCAGCTAATTCACTCTCGTCTATAAAACGATGTCTTGCTTCTGCCTGTATAGAATCTATACTTTCTGGTTGAATTTCTCCTGTTAAAACAGGTCTTAATGCTTTTGTGTAGTTTTCTAAAACTGCTAATTTAATTTTTAAAGAATCTGCTTCAAAAGTTAAATTTGCTGCTTTTCTTTTTAAAGCAGTAGAAGAGTAGCCTGGTATATACTCTTTTAAAGGGGTAAATGCAATTAATAAAATGGTACTAGCTATTAATAATATAGAAAAAAAACCACCCAAAACATATACATTTAATCTTGATAGTTTTAATGAAAAACGTTCTTCAAAAGTGTCTTCATTTAAAACAACCAACCTGTATTTATCAGTTAGTTTTTGTTTAAGTTTTCCCTTTTTTTTATCTTTTTTAGCCACAAATATTTATTTGATGTTTAACAAATATACAACGAAACGCTCATAGAGTATATTATGTGTAAGAGCGATATAAATATATTTTAATTATGAATTGTAAAAGTTCATTTCATCTATGTATTCCCAAACCTCTTTAGGTAATAATGGTTGCGTATTTTTTTTATTCTTTATAGCCTTTCTTATCATGGTAGAAGATATTTGTACAATAGGAGCTTCTACTTTATGAATTTTAGCATGATTTTTAAATTGATCATCCATAGTACCATCAGCAATTCTAGGGTACACATAAATGTGATGATGTTCTAAAATAGTTTCATAATTTTTCCATTTATGTAAACTTTTTAGGTTGTCTTCCCCCATAATTAAACAGAATTCTTTGTTTGGGTACATGTCAGAGACGTGTGCTAACGTATGAACGGTATAATTAGGTTGCGGTAAATGAAACTCAATATCTGAAGGTTTAATTTTTTGGTAATTTGCGGTTGCTCTATATATCATTTCAAAACGCTCATGATTATCTAACAAAGAGCTTTTCTTCTTAAACGGATTGTGAGGTGTAACAACCATCCAGATTTCATCTAAATCCGAATTTTCTACCATGTGATTGGCAATAATTAAATGCCCAATATGCATTGGGTTAAACGTGCCAAAATATAAACCTATTTTACTCATATTCTTTTTAAAGATTTTAGAATCAAGAAGCAAGATTGTTTTATGTTTAAAAAAATACTTTTTCTTTATTCTCTATTTAATCTTGACTATTGTTTCTTTTTACCTCTGTTTCTTTTTCAGTCTTGTCTCTTAGTTCAATTCTAAAAAATTACTCATCAACTCTTCTGCTTCTTGCAAAGCATCTTCTAAAATGTAATTTTTTATAATTTTATCAAACTGCGGTGCGGTTGCCAACTCTACAGAAGCTTTTGCAATACGCATGTTTATTTTGTCTTCACTTTCTGTAGAACGTTTTTTTAAACGAATTTTTAACTCATCTACACTTGGTGGTTTTACAAAAACAGACAATGTTTCGTTTGGATATTTCTTTTTAATACGCAATCCACCAACTACATCAATATCAAAAATAACATGTTTTTTTAATGCCCAAATACGCTCAATTTCACTTTTTAAAGTTCCGTAGAAGTTGTCTCTATAAACTTCTTCCCATTCTAAAAATTCATCGCCTTTAATTTTATTTTTAAACTCTTTTAGGTCGATAAAATAATAGTCTTCACCATCTTTTTCTTCTCCTCTTGGTGATCTAGAAGTAGCAGAAATAGAAAACTCTAGGTTAAATCTTTCTTGCTTTAATAAATGACGTACAATGGTTGTTTTACCTGAACCAGAAGGTGCAGAAAAGACGAATAATTTTCCTTTAAAATCTGACATATATTTTATTATTTGTCATGCTAAACTTGCTTTAGCATCTTGTAATTAGAATATTGTAATAGTTACTTGGTTTTATAAACCTTGCAGAAAAGCTTACAATACGTTTAAAATTTGTTCTTTAATTTGTTCTAGTTCGTTTTTCATTTGAATCACAGCTTTTTGCATTGGTGCAAAATTAGCTTTAGAACCAGTGGTGTTTATTTCTCGTCCCATTTCTTGAACAATAAATCCTAATTTTTTACCGTTAGAATCTTCAGACTCCATTGTTTGTAAGAAATAATCTAAGTGATTTGCTAAACGAACTTTCTCTTCATTGATATCTAATTTTTCTAGATAGTAAATCAATTCTTGTTCAAAACGATTTTCATCAGTATCTACTTTTAAATCGTCAATAGCCTTTTTTAAACGTGTTTTTACGTTTTCTACTCTATCTCCATCTAAAGATTTTACTTCTTCTAGATAGGTTTTAATATTAGCAATTCTTTCTTTAAAATCTATTTCTAAAGAAGCAGCTTCATCAATTCTATATTGTACAATATCTTTAATAGCAATATCTACACTTTCGTTGATAAGGTTCCATTCGTTTTCATCTAACTCTTCGCGTTCTGTTTTTAAAGCGTCTGGCATTCTTACTGCCATTTTCAATAATTCAACATCATCAGAAGTTCCGGTTTGTACAACATTTTTTAGTTGTTGCATATATTCCTTTACCACTCCGTGATTAATAGTTGTAGAAGTTTCATCTGCAGTCATTTCTACAAAAATTGAAAAATCTACTTTACCACGAACCAAAGCGCTGGCTAGTTTTTTACGAACTGCTAATTCTTTCTCTTTATAATAAGAAGGAATGCGAACGTTTAAATCGAGGTTTTTACTGTTTAAAGATTTAATTTCTATGGTTACTTTTTTAGTAGGTAATTGTAATACAGACTTGCCATAACCAGTCATAGATTGAATCATAAAATCAACATTTTAGATGAGGGGCAAATATAGTTTTTATTTCACAGAATTTTTAAGGGAATGCACTTGTAAATCATTGAAAATGATAAAGACACATATTATACAGATTCGTACTAATTTTTATGCAGATAAATTTCACTAATTTGAACGAACGAAGCCTGTTTTATTGGTTTTAATTAGCGTCTATTTTTCTACTTGTCTGGTTACTAAATATACACCGCAAAAAATAAGTATTGTTGCGCCAATTTTTATAAGGTTTAAAGAGTCACTACCAACTATAAGAGCGTAAATAGTTGCAATTACAGGTTGTAAATAAATAAAAACACTAACCGTTGTTGGTTTTAATTTTGATAAACCATATAAATTAAAAAGATAGGTAATACAAGTGGTAAAGACAATTACAAAGCCAATATTCCAATAAATATTAGGGGGTATTGCTTGCCAAGCAACTTCTGTTAATTCTCGGTATCCAAAAGGAACTGTAAAAAGCAATCCAATTAAATACAGCCATTTAACAAATACAATTGGATGGTATTTTGAAATCAAATTTTTAGAGATTACTAAATACAATCCATAAGAAGCTGCGTTAACAAATACCAAAAAGTTGCCCCAATTACTATTTGTTGCATTTGTGTTAGATGAATTACCATACATAATAAGTAAAATGGTACCTACTAAACCAATAATTACTCCTAATATTTTTTGTTTTCCGATAGCTTTTCGTAATAATAGGCTAGAAAAAATTAACACCATAATTGGTGAAGTTACCATCATTACAGATGCGCTAATAGGTGTTGTTAAATTTAATCCTTTAAAAAAGGAAAGCATATTTAAACCAACACCAAAAAAGGAAGCCAATACAATATTTTTATAATCTGATTTATCTATTTTCTGTGATTTAACAAAAAATCCTAGAAGCCAAAAAATTAATGTTGCACCCATTACTCGTATTGCTATAAAGCCAAAAGGTTTTACATAAGTAGGCATTACCTCTTTAGCAATAGTGTAATTAAGTCCATAAATTACGGTAGCTATAGAAACTGCAATTAATGCGATTGTTCTTTGATTTATTTTCAAAAAAATAGAATTCTAAAATTAGCTTGCAAAGTTGAGGATAATTTTTAGTTTAAGGCACAAAAAAAGAGTTTCAAATTATATGTTGAAACTCTTCTAATTTGGTTGGTTGATTTTTAATTAGTCTACTAAAGTCGGTATTCTTAATACCTGACCAGGGTATATTTTATCTAGATGCGATAACATGGGTTTGTTTGCTTCAAAAATTACAGGGTATTTCATTGCATTCCCATTTTTTAGTTTTTTGTTAATCTTTTGTGTAGATGCAAGATACAATTTTATACAATTGCTTTACATTTGTTGTTCAAAAATTATTTACAATGATTATTCACCATTTACAAGAAGGAAATTCTATTCTTAATAAATTTATTGCAGAAATTAGAGATGTTAACATTCAGAAAGATTCACTTCGTTTTAGAAGGAATATTGAAAGAATTGGTGAGGTTTTAGGCTATGAATTAAGTAAAAACCTTTCTTATAAAAATGTTTCTATTGAAACTCCTTTAGGTGAAAAAACAGAACAATTATTTGATAACGATGTTGTTTTATGTTCAATTTTAAGAGCGGGATTACCTTTGCATCAAGGTGTGTTAAACTATTTTGATGATGCCGAAAATGCTTTTATTTCTGCGTACCGTCATCATCCAAACAATGATGCTAAATCTGAAATTGTAGTAGAGTATTTTGCAGCTCCATCAATTGAAAACAAAACATTATTGTTGTTAGATCCTATGTTAGCAACAGGACAATCTTTAGTGTCTGTTTATGAGGCAATAAAAAAACAAGGAACTCCTGCAGAAATTCATATTTTAGTAGTTATTGCTTCTAAAGAAGGAATCGAGTTTATAAAAGATAAATTTCCAGAAAACACACATTTATGGATCGCAGCAATAGATGTTGAGTTAAATAGTAAAGGATATATAGTTCCTGGTTTAGGTGATGCTGGCGATTTAGCTTTTGGGACTAAATTATAGTAAGAAATATGTGATTACTGTACCTATTAAAAGTAATCCAGATAGTATGTTTTTAACAATCATCTTTTCAATTACTTCAAAACCGTTTGCTATAATTATAGATGCAGGAATCAAAAAATAAACAATTTCAGTTCCATTTTTTTCAGTAATCATTAAAGCAAAAACAACTGCGATAATTGTGTTGATAATTAAAACAATCCAACTTTTTTTAAAAGAATTATTTACAGATAATGCTTTCGGCGATTTTAAGAATATAGAACTAACAGCTAGCAGAAGTACTGTTCCAAAAATCCATAGTGTGGTGTCTTTTGTATAAATAAATACATTATTTATATTATTAAAGGCAAAAAATTGTTGAAACTCTACATTAGAATCATGCCAAAATAAGTACGAAAAATAAACAATTAAGGGAGAAATAAACCCAAGAATTGGAGTTAGTAAAGTGTGAAAAGAAACTTTTTTTCTCAATAAAATAGAGGCGTAAATTAGAACGAAAAAAAACAAGGTAAAAGGTTCTAAGATAAAAAGAATACCTAACCAAAAGCCACTATCAAATAATTTCTGAATTAACTTTTTATAGGAACGTAAACTGTATATTTTTCTTAAAAAAAGAAGGTAAATTATTAATGTTAACAGGGCTTTAAGCTCGAGTAGCTTGGGGGTAAAAAGAATACTTGTTAATATAAAAATAAAGAATGCATAAGAGTGGTCAAATGTTAATTTATTTTTAGAGACGATAAAATTGTAGAAGAAAAAAACAATTAAAAAGAGTCCTAAAAAAGAGATGTTTTCCATAGCTTTTAGCCAAGTGAAATTATCTGTTAACAAGTTAGAAAAAACAGTAATTATAAAGAAGCAAAAAAAGAGTCCAAAATAGACTATAAAATTGATTGGTTTAGATTTCTCTAAAAAATTGGCTAGCATCGTTTCTTTTGTTATTTTTGCAGCGTAAAGATAATTAAGTTATGATAGCAAGCAATATTTTTAGATGGATTGGTAGTTTATTTACCGATTTATTATTTACGCCATTCCATTGGTTACGTTTAAGTGTAGCACATGCAGATTTTGGTTGGTGGATTTCTAATGCCGTTAATTGGGGATTTCTATTAGTTCTATTATGTTTATTCGCATATTGGATGGGACAAGCTCTTAAGTTTAAGAGAGAAGGAACAGAAGATAAAGCTTAAAAGAATAATTTGGGAAGCAAAAACAAACTGAAACGTTTCAAGGAAAATGAAACGTTTAATAATGTCATTCAGCCAACTAGAGAAGAAGTTGTAACAGATTTTTCTCATAAAGGTAAATGGCATTCTTTTTTTGGTAACAACAATCCTATTGTTGTAGAGTTGGGGTGTGGTAAAGGAGAGTATACCATTGCTTTGGCTAGAAAAAATCCAAATAAAAATTATATTGGTATCGATATTAAAGGCGCTCGCTTTTGGAGAGGAGCAAAAACTGCAATAGAAGAAAATCTAGATAATGTAGCTTTTGTGAGAACTCAAATAGAGTTGGTCGATTTTATTTTTGCCGAAAATGAAGTTTCAGAAATTTGGATTACGTTCCCAGATCCTCAAATAAAATTTCAGCGTACAAAACATAGAATGACCAATTCTAGTTTTATGAAAAAATACCATCATATTCTTAATGCAGAAGGAATTATGAATCTAAAAACAGATTCTGAATTTATGCATGGTTATACTTTAGGTTTGTTACATGGAGAAGGGCACGAAATTTTATATGCAAACCATACCGTGTATAAAAATGAAGGCGCACCAAAAGAAGTTACAGAAACACAAACTTTTTACGAAAAACAATATTTAGAAGTAGATAAACCTATTACTTATATTAAGTTTCGATTAAAATATTAATTTTTTGTAATTCTGAAAATGAACCTTTTTAGGTGATTGAAGGAGTTATTAGATATAATAAAAAACTAGTATTCATTTTAATGAGTACTAGTTTTTTTTTGAACATTCATTAAAACGCTCTATTGTCATTCCGAAATGAGCCTTTTTAGGCGATTGAGGAATCTCATAACATTACTGTTGATAATGTATACCTTTACCTCTTTAAATTCTCTGTAATAATATTATCTTCACAACGTGAAAGAATCCGATAATTTTTTTGATAAAGTTTACCAAGTAGCTCGTCTAATTCCTTTTGGTAAAGTTACCAGTTACGGAGCAATTGCAACGTATTTAGGAGCAGCAAGATCTGCAAGAATGGTAGGTTGGGCAATGAATAAAGCGCATAATTTAGACGATGTTCCTGCACATAGAGTTGTCAATAGAAAAGGATTGCTTACTGGCAAACATCATTTTGATGGTACAAACCTTATGCAGCAATTACTAGAAAGCGAAGGGATTATTGTAATCGAAAACCAAATTCAAGATTTAGAAAAAGTATTTTGGAATCCTGTGGAAGAGTTGTCTTAGTTTTCTTAAATTATCAAACAATTACAAAAGTATTAGTGCAATTTGTGTCTATAATTTCAACCTATCAATTCATAAATAATCGCAATCTACAAACTTTCTTTTCTGAGCAGTAAGACGTATCTTTGCAAGTAAGATTAAATATAAGAAAACGTGAGTTTTAAGAAACAAGATATATACAAGGCATTAGAAACAATTACCGCTCCCGGAGAAGGTAAAAGTTTAATAGAAAACAATAATGTAACTAACGTTGTTACTTTTGGTAATGAAGTAGAGGTAGATGTTACCATTAGCAACCCAACTTTACAAGCTAAAAAGAAAATTGAAACGGAAATAACCAAGGCAATTCAAACCAATGTTGACGAGCAAATTATTGTAAAAGTTAACGTAAAAGTAGAAAAGCCTGCAGAAAAAGTAAACCCGAATCAAATTAAGGGAAAAGCAATACCTAATATTAAAAATATTATTGCAATTGCATCTGGTAAAGGTGGTGTTGGTAAATCTACAATTACCGCAAATACAGCAATTTCTTTAGCTAAAATGGGCTTTAAAGTAGGTGTTTTAGATGCCGATGTTTACGGTCCGTCACAACACATCATGTTCGATGTAGAAAAAGCAAGACCACTTTCTGTAAATATAGACGGTAGATCTAAAATGGAGCCTGTAGAAAACTATGGTGTAAAATTATTATCATTAGGCTTTTTTACAGATCCAAACCAAGCAGTAATTTGGCGTGGACCAATGGCGTCAAAAGCATTAAATCAATTAATTTTTGATGGTAATTGGGGCGAGTTAGACTTTCTTTTAATCGATTTACCTCCAGGAACAGGAGATGTGCATTTATCAATTGTGCAAGCTTTACCAATTAACGGAGCAGTTGTAGTAAGTACACCACAAAATATTGCGTTGGCAGATGCTAAAAAAGGAGTTGCAATGTTTCAACAAGAAAATATTAATGTACCTGTTTTAGGAATCATTGAAAATATGGCGTATTTTACACCAGAAGAATTGCCAGATAACAAGTATTATATTTTTGGTAAAGACGGTGCTAAAAATTTAGCAGAAGACATTAAAACTAAGTTTTTAGGAGAAATTCCTTTAGTACAAAGTATTAGAGAAGCAGGAGATGTTGGTCATCCGGTAGCTTTACAAAACGGAACTATTTTAGAAAAATCATTTAATGATATTACTAAAGAAATGGTTGCAGAATTATTAAAAAGAAACGCAGACTTACCACCAACAGAAGTTGTTAGAATTACAACAATGAGTGGTTGTAGTTCAGTGAAAAAATAAGCATATGACAGCACAAGAAACATTAAATAATGTAGAAAAAGCGTTAGAAGAAATTCGCCCTTTTTTAATGAGTGATGGAGGCAATATTAAACTTTTATCTATAGAAGATAATATTGTTAATGTTCAACTAGAAGGTGCTTGTACAGGATGTTCTGTAAATCAAATGACCTTAAAAAATGGCGTTGAAGCAACTATAAAAAAGTATGCGCCACAAATTACAGAAGTAATAAATGTTGCGTAAACTGATTTTAATCAGTTTTTAGATATTTGAAATACTATAATTTTGGGCGTTACCTAAAGGTCGGGCTTTACATTGTATCTTTTTATTTCAGAAAAGAAATAAAAAGGATGTCATTGCAATCCCTAACGCGCTCATTAGGATAAATAAATAAAGTAGCATTATTATAAAGAACGAAGCAATCAATCTATTTATGTAGAGGTTGCTTCGTTCTTTGTAAAGACAAAATAATAAAAAAAGTGATTACTACAGATATCTTAATTATTGGTGCAGGTCCAACCGGACTTTTTACAGTTTTTGAAGCAGGTTTATTAAAATTACGTTGTCATTTAATAGATGCGTTGCCGCAAGCAGGCGGGCAATGTTCGGAGATTTATCCTAAGAAACCTATTTATGATATTCCAGCATATCCAGAAATTTTAGCAGGCGATTTAACTGATAAATTAATGGAGCAAATTAAACAATTTGAACCAGGTTTTACATTAGGTGAACGCGCAGAAACAATAGATAAGCAAGAAGATGGAACTTTTATAGTAACCACTAACAAAGGTACAAAGCATCATGCAAAAATAGTAGCAATTGCAGGTGGTTTAGGTTCTTTTGAGCCAAGAAAACCGCCAATTCCTAATATTACAGATTTCGAAGATAAAGGAGTAGAATATATTATTCGTGATCCGGAGTTTTATAGAGATAAAAAAGTAGTCATTTCTGGAGGAGGAGATTCTGCATTAGATTGGTCAATATTTTTAACAGATGTAGCTTCTTCTGTAACATTAATTCATAGAAGAAACGAATTTAGAGGTGCTTTAGATTCTGTAGACAAAGTACAAGAGTTAAAAGATGCTGGTAAAATTACCATGATAACACCTGCAGAAGTTAAAGGAATTGAGGGGGCAGATAAAGTAACCGGAGTTTCTGTTGTTAAAAAAGGAGAAGAACCTTTTATCATTGAAGCAGATCATTTTATTCCATTATTTGGTTTGTCTCCAAAACTAGGTCCAATTGCAAATTGGGGATTAGAAATAGAAAAAAATGCTATTAAAGTAAACAACGCTTTAGATTACCAAACCAATATTCCAGGTATTTATGCCATTGGAGATGTAAATACCTATCCAGGAAAATTAAAGTTGATTTTATGTGGTTTTCACGAAGCTACTTTAATGTGTCAGAGTGCGTATCAACGTATTTTTCCAGATAAAAAATATGTAATGAAATACACAACAGTTGGTGGTGTGGAAGGTTTTGACGGATCTAAAAAAGAAGCGCCAAAAGCTGTAGTTAAAAAGATTGAGTAATTAACTTGTAATTCTTAACTTAGTTTTATAATCTTATTATAAAAGACCCTCCAGGTTTTTGAAACCTAAAGGGTCTTTTATTTTTTGTTGTTTATCTTAGTTAAAATTATAAACGATGTATAGCCTTAATATATTACCTTTTTTTCCTTTTTTCGATAGGGTTTTAACTGCATATGATTTATTAATGTTTAGTTTTGGTTCATTTGTAGTAATTTCATTTTTACTCTTTTATTATCAAAAGATTCCAAAAAATAATTCCCCAAAAAGTAAATTAGACCATCCATTATATCAATCAAACGATATTTTACTACAATCTAATAGTACAGATGTTAGTTTTAAAATAGCAGAAAGAAAAACATCTTCTTTGTTTACTGTATTAGCATGTATTTTAATCCTTTTAATAGCATTTACTCCTTTTCAAGATTGTAGTTTTTAATTCTGTAAATCAATCTTCTAACAATCTTTTGTTATATTTGTTGAACAACGAAATCGATTGAGATGTTTTCAGGTTTACTTGCATATCTAAAATTCTTCATAAAACGCAATCCAGAGTGATGATAGTTTACTGTCATTCTGAACTTGTTTCAGAATCTCTCAATTAAAACCTAAATTTTTATTTAAAGAACTATGTAGGTTTTATTCATCTATTCATTTTTTTAATCATTTAATACATTAAAATTATGCCTTTTTATCATAAGCTAGGGGAAATTCCACCCAAAAGACACACGCAATTTCGTAAAAAAGACGGCAGTTTGTATTACGAGCAATTGTTTGGCACTATTGGTTTCGACGGAATGTCTACCAATTCGTATCACGAGCACAGGCCAACCATGGTTAAGCATATTGGTAAACAATATTCTGTAAAACCAAAAATTGCAAAAGCCAATAATATTCAATCGTATCGTTTTCGCGGATTTCAAGTTCAGCCAGAAAACGACTATCTAGAAAGTAGAAAAATTGTTTTAACAAATTCTGATTGTAATATTATTTTATCAGCACCAAAAAAACCTACCACAGATTATTTTTACAAAAATACAGATGCAGACGAAGTAATTTTTATTCATAAAGGAACTGGAAAATTAAGAACGCATCTTGGTAACATCAACTTTAAATACGGTGATTACTTGGTAATTCCACGTGGAATTATTTACAAACTAGATTTTGATGATGAAAACAACAGACTTTTTATCGTAGAATCTTACTCGCCAGTGTATACGCCAAAAAGATATCGAAATTATTTCGGTCAATTATTGGAACACTCACCTTTTTGTGAACGAGATTTAAGAAGACCCGAGGAATTAGAAACGCATAACGAATTAGGCGATTTCCTAATAAAAGTAAAAAAACAAGACGAAATTATAGAAATGATTTATGCTTCACATCCTTTTGATGTAGTGGGTTACGACGGTTATAATTTTCCTTATGCATTTTCAATTCACGATTTCGAACCAATTACGGGACGTATCCATCAACCGCCTCCTGTGCATCAAACCTTTGAAACAAATGCCTTTGTAATTTGCAGTTTTGTGCCGCGTCTGTATGACTATCATCCAAACTCGATTCCCGCACCATATAACCACAGTAATATAGATTCTGACGAGGTTTTATATTATGTAGATGGCGATTTTATGAGTAGAAACGACATCGATCAAGGGCATATTTCCTTGCATCCAGCCGGAATTCCTCACGGTCCACACCCAGGAACTACAGAGAAAAGTATCGGAAAAACAAAAACCGAAGAATTAGCAGTTATGGTAGACACCTTTAAACCTTTAATGGTTACAGAAGAAGCTATGAAAATTGCCGATGAAGAGTATTATAAATCGTGGCTTGAGTAAATAGAAAAGAGAAACAAGAAACAAGAAAAGAGATTATGACCGTTAGAAAATGACATAATTATAAGAACTTAAAGATTTGGTTTAATTTATCAAATTAGTAGGTGTTCAGTTTCTATTCCAAGTTATATTGCAGAAGGATCATCGAGAACAGATAAATCTTTTTCTGACTTTATTGATATCGCTTTAGGTTCTTCTTTCGAGCTCGAAACTCAATTAATAATAGCTTGTAACAGAAATTATATAAATAAAGAACAATTAGCAAAGATTGAAATTAAAATTCAAGAATTTTAAAAGATGACAATGGGTTTTCAAAACAAACTCTAAAAGTCTTTTTTCTTTGTTCTATAAAAACATAAAGATGGCAAAAGAAATAAAATCAGTAAGCTACGGTTTAGAAAAAATATTTGAAGGTGCACAAGATTTCCTTCCATTATTAGGAACAGATTACGTAGAGTTTTATGTAGGTAATGCAAAACAAGCAGCACACTTTTATAAAACAGCATTTGGATTTCAATCGCACGCATATCGCGGTTTAGAAACTGGGTCTAAAGATGCTGTAAGTTATGTATTAACTCAAGATAAAATAAAGTTAATGTTAACTACTCCGTTAAATAGCAAATCTCCTATAAATGATCATATTGTAAAACATGGCGATGGTGTAAAAATTATTGCACTTTGGGTAGAAGATGCTAGAAAAGCGTATGCAGAAACAATATCCCGCGGAGCGAAATCTTATATGGAACCAACTGTAGAAAAAGACGAACATGGTGAGGTTATTAGAGCAGGAATTTATACGTACGGAGAAACGGTACACTTATTTGTTGAGCGTAAAAACTACAACGGTGCATTTTTACCAGGTTTTAAAAAATGGGAATCAGATTACAATCCACCAGCTGCAGGATTAAAATACATAGACCACATGGTTGGTAATGTGGGTTGGAATCAAATGAATACGTGGGTAAAATTTTATGAAGATGTTATGGGCTTTGTTAACTTTTTATCTTTTGATGATAAGCAAATTCATACAGAATATTCCGCATTAATGAGTAAAGTAATGTCTAATGGAAATGGGAGAATCAAATTCCCTATAAATGAACCTGCAGAAGGAAAAAAACGTTCTCAAATTGAAGAATATTTAGATTTTTACGAAGGTTCTGGCGTGCAACATATTGCAGTTGCTACAGATGACATCATAAAAACGGTTGGTCAATTAAAAGTAAACGGCGTAGAATTTTTATCAACGCCACCAGAAGAATATTATAATGCAGTTCCAGGAAGATTAGAAGAATATAGCCATGAGTTAAGAGAAGATATCGAAAAATTAAAAGGTTTGGGTATTATGATTGATGCTGATGAAGAAGGATATTTATTACAAATTTTTACAAAACCTGTGGAAGATAGACCAACTTTGTTTTTTGAAATCATTCAAAGAATGGGGGCTAAAGGTTTTGGAGCAGGAAACTTTAAAGCATTGTTTGAATCTATAGAAAGAGAGCAAGCAAAAAGAGGGACGCTTTAAAAAAAGCTGAACCAAGAATCAATACGAAATTTAGTAAATAGTTTTCAGTTTCAGTAAATATTTACATATTCATTATCCAGTAAGGTTTCAAAAACTTTGTAGGTATAAACTAAAATTAGGACAAATCAAGAAATATTTTTATTCTAAAAAAAATCAATTTTTATAGTAAATTGCCATTAAAGTCAAAAAATCAAAATCATCTTGTTTCTTGACTCTAAAAATATAGATTTTAAAAAAGCATGAACAGAGAAGAAATACTAAAAGCAATAGAAGAAAAATACGATAAATTAGGAGTTCCGGTAGACTCTATGCTAGAAGGTTTACTCTGGAGCACACCAATAACATATTGGGATTATATTCAAACAGATGCACTTTTAGGCTTGCAAACCCCAAGAACCACGCAGCCAGATGAAATGGTTTTTATCATGTATCATCAAGTAAACGAGTTGTTATTTAAAATGATTTTGTGGGAAATTGATCAGGTTGCAAAAACAATAGAAGTTACTGCAGATAAATTTTCTTTGCATTTGGGGAGAATCAGTCGATATTTTGATATGTTATGTAGCTCTTTTAATGTGATGGCAGACGGAATGGAGAAAGATCAATATTTAAAATTTAGAAATACATTAACGCCCGCAAGTGGTTTTCAATCTGCTCAATACCGAAAAATAGAATTTGCTTCTACAGAATTAATCAATTTAATAGATGTACGTTTTAGAGATGAAATAGATAGAAATTCTTCTTTTAAAAATGCATACAATCACCTGTATTGGCAAGCAGCTGGTAAAAATTATACTACGGGACAAAAATCTACCTTATTAAATCTTTTTGAACAAAAATATATGGGAGATTTTATCGATTTTATGGAAGATTACAATGATATTAATCTGTCTTTAAAGTTTAAACAATTACCCAAAAAAGTTCAAGAGAATGAAGAATTAATAAAAGCCATGCGTCATTATGATTATACTGTAAATGTAAAATGGGTAATGGCACATTATAATGCGGCAGCAAAATATATTGGTGGAAAAGAGAAAGATTTAGAAGCAACGGGAGGTAGTAGTTGGCGTAAATATATGCACCCGAAATATCAGCGAAGAATTTTTTATCCATATTTATGGAGCGAAGAAGAATTGAAAAACTGGGGAACATTTTAAGGTTATTTATTCCTTAAGGATACAGTATTAAATAGTTAATAAGTTGCTTTTTATCGTTTTGGAACGGTAATTGTCATTACTTTTTTATAAGTTTGATTTTTATGAAAAGATATACCCTATTATTTTTTGCCCTTCTTTTTTTGACAACTACTAATAGTCAAGAAAATTTAAAAGCTTTTAAAAGCGGAGAGTCGTTACGTTATAAAATGAGTTACAGTGGTTTTTTAAGAGCGGGAACTGCGGTCTTAGAAGTGAATGAAAAAGAGCTTAATGGCAAAACAGTTTTTTATACAAAAGGAACTGGTTGGACTTCTGGAATGATAAAGTGGTTTTTTGAAGTAGATGATGTGTATGAATCTTATTTTGATAAAGATTCTGTAAAACCTTATCTTTTTAAAAGAAAGATTGATGAAGGTGGTTATAAAAAACATAGAATTACTTCTTTTAATTATAACTCTAATAAAGCTTACGTTCAGGATTTTACCATTCAAAAAGATACTTCTGTAGCTTTTTCTAATGTACAAGATATACTATCCTCTTTTTACTATTTAAGAAATAAAGATGTTTCTGGTATGAAAGTAGGTGAGGAAATTGCTATAGATATGTTCTTAGACTCTCAAGTATACCCTTTTAAATTACGTTTCTTAGGAACAGAAACTTTAAAAACGAAATTCGGAAAAATAAATACTTTAATTTTTAGACCTTTGGTGCAATCTGGTAGAGTTTTTAAAGCACAAGAAAGTGTTACACTTTGGATAACTGCTGATGCTAATAAAATACCAATAAAGATAAAAGCAGATTTAGCAGTTGGCTCTTTAAGAGCTGAACTAGAGACGTATAAGGGGTTGGCGAATCCTTTCGTTAAAAATTAAGAAATTTTTAACGAAACCGTTATCGGAAGTTCATAAAGATAGCGGCCTTAGAAATATTTTTTATTTGTACTTTTGAAACCACATTCAATAGCACCTATTCTTGAGAAAAATAATCTTCCTTTTAGTCTTAATTACCTCTATATCATCTTGTAAGAAAGAAGTTGAGAAAACCGTTACACCTCCAAAAAAAGTAAAACCTAAACCTGTTTTTAAATATGGGTATAATACAGATGATTATAAAGTAATTCAAGACACTATTAGAAGTGGAGAAAGTTTTGGTGAAATTTTAGATAGACACCATGTAGGTTACCCTAAAATTAGCGAAATATCTAACTCAATAAGAGAAGAGTTTGATGTTAGAAGATTAAGAGCAGGGAAACCTTATTTAATTTTATCGAGTAAAGATTCCTTAGCAGAGGCTAAGGTTTTTATTTATAAAAACAGTGTAATAAATGCAACAGTTATTGATTTTAAAGATTCAATAATTAAAGCACAAGTTTATGCGCAGCCAATAAAAACGGTTGAAAGAGTAGTAGAAGGAGTCATTTATTCTAATCTATCTAATACAATGGATAGTTTGCATTTATCATCAAGTTTAACGTATGCAGTTGCAGATATTTATGCTTGGACTTTAGATTTTTACAAACTTCAAAAAGGAGATTCATTTAAGCTTGTTTTTGAAGAGAAATATATAAAAGATTCTCTTTTTGCGGGATACGGAAATATTAAATCGGCAGTTTTTAACCATAATGGTGCAAATTTACTAGCCTTTAGATTCATTTCAGATTCTAAATTAGGGATTCCTGAGTATTATGATGAGAATGGAAACATGTTGCGTAGTCAGTTTTTAAAATCTCCTATTAAGTTTCAATACAGAATATCATCAAGATATAATTTAAGAAGACGAATTGCCTATTATGGTAATAAAATTAAACCTCATAAAGGTACCGATTTTGCAGCAAAAATAGGAACACCAATTTTAGCAACAGCAAGTGGAACTGTTGTAGAATCTACAAGAAGAGGTGGTAATGGTAAGTTTGTTAAAATTAAGCACAATAGTACATATTCAACCCAATATTTACACATGAGCAATCAGAATGTAAAGAAAGGTCAGTATGTAAAACAAGGAGACGTTATTGGTTACGTAGGTATGACAGGTAATACTGGTGGGCCTCATGTTTGTTATCGTTTTTGGAAACATGGGCAACAAGTAGATCCATTTAAAGAAAAATTACCTTCCGCAGAACCTTTAAAGAAAAGTTTATTACCAGAATATTTAGAGTTTATTAAACCGCTTAAATATCGATTAGAAAACAAAATTCTTCCGGTTGAAGAACCAGAAGTTATAGAAAGAATAGCACAAAATTAAAATAAAATGGCTTTAAAAAACATCAACCCAACTACAACAAATGCATGGGAAGCATTAACAAATCATTTTAATGATATTAAAAATATCAGCATAAAAGATTTAGATAAAGAAACCAATAGAAAAGAAGACTTTTCTTTAAATTTTGATGATTTATTAGTAGATTTTTCTAAGAATAGAGTTACTAAAGAAACTATTAAATTGCTAGTTGATTTAGCAAAAGAGGTAGATTTAAAAGATGCAATAGATAAGCAATATGCTGGTGAAGTAATTAATGTTACTGAAGGTAGAGAGGTGCTACATACCGCATTAAGAAGTACTTCTGATGAACCTATTTTAGTTGATGGAAAAAATATTAAGCCACAAATACAAGCTGCTTTAAGAAAAATTAAAAGTTTTTCTAACAAAGTTATTTCTGGTAAATGGAAAGGATATACAGGTAAAGCAATTACAGATATTGTTAATATAGGTATTGGTGGGTCTGATTTAGGACCAGATATGGTTGTAGAATCTTTAAAGTTTTACAAGAACCAATTAACAACACATTTTGTTTCTAATGTAGATGGAGATCACGTTTCTGAAGTGATGAAAACTTTAAACCCAGAAACAACTTTATTTGTAATTGTGTCTAAAACTTTTACAACACAAGAAACTATTTCTAATGCGGAAACGCTTAAGAACTGGTTTTTAAAATCGGCAACTATTTTTGATATTCCAAAACACTTTGTGGCAGTTTCTACAAACTTAGAAGCAGTAGATAGTTTTGGTATAGATAAAGCAAATGTTTTTCCGATGTGGAACTGGGTTGGTGGTCGTTTTTCACTTTGGTCTGGAGTTGGTTTGTCTATTAGTTTATCTGTAGGTTATGATAATTATAAGCAACTTTTAGAAGGAGCAGAAGAAATGGATCTTCATTTTAAAAATGAAGATTTTGATACAAATATTCCTGTAATTTTAGCATTGTTAAGCATTTGGTATAATAATTTTTACGGTGCAGAAACAGAGGCAGTTTTACCATATTCTCAATACTTAGCTAAACTACCTGCTTATTTACAACAAGCTATTATGGAAAGTAATGGTAAAGGTGTAGATAGAAACGGTGAGAAAGTAAATTACCAAACAGGTACTATTGTTTGGGGAAGTACAGGTACTAATATGCAACATGCTTTTATGCAATTAGTGCACCAAGGGACTAAGTTGATTCCTGCAGATTTTATTGGGTATAAAGAGTCGTTATATGGTTTAACAGATCATCATAAAAAATTAATGTCTAATTACTACGGACAAATGGATGCTCTAGCTTTTGGTAAAACAAAAGAAGAAGTGCATTTAGAATTAAAGTTTTCTGGTGATGAAGATAAAATTGCAAAACTGTTACCTTTTAAAGTTTTTGAAGGAAACAGACCAAGTAATGCAATTCTTTTTGATAAATTAACACCTCGTTCTTTAGGGAAACTTATAGCCATGTATGAGCATAAAATTTTTACTCAAGGAATTTTATGGAATATCTATAGTTATGACCAATTTGGTGTAGAATTAGGGAAAGAAATGGCTAAAAAATTATTAAGTAATTCATAAAGATTTCTTTAAGTTTATAACACAGAAAAGCCTGCTATATAGCAGGCTTTTCTGTGTTATAAATAGGCTCTTTTACCTAACAATCAAAAGAAATTTATCGAAATCTACTCACTATAATAAGGGGGCTTTAGGTAGCTGTCTTTAAATTATTTGGTTTCAATTTTTATTGTCGTTTTGTTAAATATTTGGTAACCTTAAAACACAAGTTTGTTTTATTGTAATAGTATAGTTTTCAGTTAAGAAAGTATAGTTTTATTGCTTTAAGTGTCTTAATTTTTTGTTAAACCTTAACATTAAGTTAACATTAAACGTCTGTAAAAAGAGGAATTTTGCAGAACATTTAATAATATAAAATTAAACAATGAGAAATTTTAAAAACTTATTATTTGTAGCACTACTATTAGTAACGGCTACTGTTTTAGGACAAACTAAAATTACTGGTACGGTTGTAGATGATACAAACCAACCTTTACCAGGCGCAAGTGTTGTTGTGAAAGGCACAACAAACGGTACATCAACAGATTTTGATGGAAAATTTACGCTAACAGCAGATGTTAATTCTGGTACTATCGTTATTTCTTTTATTGGTTTTACAAATAGAGAAGTTGCTTTTTCTACTTCAAAAGCTAATTTAAAAATGATTAAATTAACAGAAGATGCTGGCGCCTTAGATGAAATAGTTGTTACTGCAACTTCTTTTGCTATTGGTAGAAAAACACCAGTGGCTGTTTCTACAGTTAAAGCTGCAGATATTGAAGCGAAGTTAGGAAGTCAAGAATTTCCTGAAATTTTAAAATCTACTCCTGGAGTATATGCTACTAAACAAGGTGGTGGTTACGGAGATGGAGATATTAACTTACGTGGGTTTAGAACTCAAAATATTGCTGTTATGATTAACGGTATTCCTGTTAATGATATGGAAAACGGAGCGGTATATTGGTCTAACTGGGCTGGTTTATCAGATGTTACTTCTGCAATGCAAGTACAAAGAGGTTTAGGAGCTTCTAAAGTAGCTGTACCTTCAATTGGTGGTACAATTAACATTATCTCTAAATCTACTGATGCTTTAAAGGGTGGTTCTGTAACAATGAGTACTGGTAATAATGGATACCAAAAATATGGTATGACTTTATCTACAGGAATGATGGATAATGGTTTTGCTGTTACAGCATCTGCTTCTAAAGTTTCTGGTGAAGGATATGTAGACGGATTACAGTTTGAAGGAACTAATTACTTTTTAAATGTTTCTAAACAAATTAATGATAATCACAAATTATCTTTTAATGCTATTGGAACAATTCAAGAACACGGACAAAGATTTAACAGAAGAACTATTGCTGAGTATAGAGCAACAGAACAAGGTGGAAAAAGATTTAATCCAGATTGGGGTTATAGAGACGGACAAGTAGAAAACTCTTCATTTAACTCTTATCACAAGCCTCAGTTATCTGTAAATTATGACTGGACAATTTCTGATAAAACATTCTTAACTACTTCTGTTTATGCATCTTTTGGTTCAGGTGGAGGTAGAAGAACTCAAGGAACAAAATTTACAAACAATGATTATAGATTAGGAGATATAGATCAACCAATCGATTTTGATTTAATTGTAGCAGAAAATAAAGCGAGTGGAGCTAATGGAGCAACAGATATTTTTGCTTCTTCAGAAAACTCTCATGAATGGTATGGTATTTTATCAACATTAAAAACAGACTTAACAGAAACACTTACTTTTTCTGGAGGTATAGATGCTAGAGATTATGTTGGTTCTCACTGGTATGAAGTAACAGACCTTTTAGGTGGAGAATATTTCTATAATGATGATCTTGAAGAAAAAACAGGAGGTCAAGCATTAAAAGTAGGAGATAAATTTAATAAAGATTACGATGGTCATGTAGGTAGATATGGTTTATTTGCACAATTAGAATATAGTAAAAATGACTTATCTGTATTTTTCTCATCAGCAGTATCTAACTCTGTATATAGTAAAGTAGATAGAATGTCTTATGGTGCTGAAAATAGAGAATCAGAATCAGCAGATTTCTTAGGATACAGTACAAAAGCAGGTGCTAACTTTAATATTGATGACGCACAAAATGTATTTGGTAATATTGGGTATTTCTCAAGAGCTCCAATTTTCGACAATATATTTGATAGTGACCAATCTGTAGAATTATATGACGGGGCATTAAATGAAAAAGTGTTTAGTGTAGAATTAGGTTACGGTTTTAAATCACAAATGTTTTCTGCAAACGTTAACTTATATAACACTTCTTGGTTAGATAGATTTATGACTTTTAGTCTTCCTGGTGCAGGCGGAGAAGTAATTACATCTAACGTAACAGGTTTAGACGCTTTACACCAAGGTTTAGAAATAGATTTCTTATTTAAGCCAATCGAAAAATTAGCTATTACAGGTATGGCTTCTTTAGGAAACTGGAGATGGAAAGACAATGCATCTGCAACTACGTTTGATGAAGCTACTGGAGACATTATATCTAGTGGAACAGTATATGCAAAAGACTTAAAAGTTTCTAATGCTGCACAAACAACATTTGCTTTAGGTCTTAAATATGATTTATTAGATAAAACTAGTGTTTCTTTAGATTATAATTATGCTGGAGACAACTATGCTACTATGAATGTTACATCTAGAACAGATGAGGCTGATAGCGGTATTGATACTTGGAAAATGCCTAACTTTCATTTATTTGATTTAGGACTTAGACATGGTTTCGAAATAGCTGGTTTATCTTCTACGTTAACTGCAAATGTGAATAACCTTTTTAATGTAGAATACATTTCAAATGCAAATAACGGTAATACTTCAGACTATGATACTGCACAAGTATATTACGGAGCAGGAAGAACATTTAGTTTAGGATTAAAAGTTAAATTTTAGAAAAATATAAAAATGAAAAAAATACTTTTATTATTAACAGTTTTTTCAATGGTTTTCACTTCTTGTGATCCATTAGAAGATATATATGAAGAAGTTGATGCTAATGCATCTGGAGTAGCAGGAGACGTAGTACTTACGCTTACGGATGAAGATTATGAAACTTTAGGTTTGTCTTATGGTAGTTTTAATTCAGAAGATGAAGCAAAAGAAGCTTTACCTGGTTTTTTATCAGATAAATACCCAGTTTGGGGAAATAGATCTACTGCATTAATTTCTTATGACTTATATGTAGGGAATGCATTTTCTGTTAAAAATTATACTTTAAGTTTAGAAGATTACGCAACTAGCGGAAGTACTTTATTAGGCTTTGAAGTTACTACTACGCCAGCAGACTACTTAACAGACATCATTGCAGGTGAATATGACGAGGCTAATGAAGGAGATTATGTATCTGCTTATTATGACCAATATACAGGTAGCGTATTTACGGTAACTCCAGAGGTTTCTTTAGATGAAAATTTAGATTACGGTACAGTTGCTGGAGATTTAACCACTGTTTCTGGTGGTTCTTGGGTTAGTCATTCAGGTGCTCCTAATGAATTAATGTATGTAGCTGATGGTTTAACAATGGCAGATTATCCATCTTCAAATGTTGGTGGAGCTTTAGAAATTTCTACTTCAGGTTCAGAAGATGTAAATACAGCTATTTCTCCAGAATTAACTTCAAATAAAGTTTACTCTAGTGCTTTAATTAAATTAAGTGAAGTAGGTGACGGAACTTATTTTTTCCATTTAATGGAAGAAGATGGGAGTTTTAACTTTTCAGCAAGAACAGGAGCTAAAAGCGATGGTAATGGAAAAGTATTATTTGGTATAGGTGCAAGTTCAAGTTCATTAACTTACGGAACAACAGCTTACGAATTAGATACTACTTACCTTATAGTAACTTCTTATGAAGTAGAAACAGGTATTGCAAATTTATATGTATTAACAGCAGTTTCAGATGTAGAACCAACAACTCCTGAAGCTACTAATACTGGAAACTCTGGTAATTCTGCAAAAAGAATTGGTATCCGTCAAGGAGGTGGTGGACCATCTGCAATAATTGATGGTTTCCGTGTTGCAAACACTTGGTCTTCTATTATGAGTAATGAAACTTTAGAAGATGAAACTGTAGGTGATAAAGAAACATATAATGCAATTTATACTTTTACTGAAGGAGCTTGGGTATTACCTTCTGGTAATGGTTATTATTCATTAACTGATACAGATTTTGCTTCAATAGGTATCGAAAACTTTGGAAGTTCAACTTCTGCAGGTGATTATTTACCAGCATTCTTAAACCTTAAATATCCTTATGCATTAGAAGGAGATGTATTAAATGTATTGTATAAATATGTTTCTAGTTCAAGTGGAGAGCAAATACGTGGTGATGCATATACAAAAACAGCTGGTGTTTGGGTTGCACATGAGTCTACAGTAGTTGCTTCTTTACAATTAGAGCATGATGGTAGTAATTGGTTACCAGATAATACTATTAAATATGAATTAGTTGATGCTGATTATACATTAATTAAAGATACGTATGGAGAAAACCCAGATTTTGCAGCTGCTGTTGCAAACCTAGATACTTATGGTAACATCAGTACTTTTAACTGGACAGACGAGCAAATTGATACTGTAATTAATACAGTAATTAATAAGCACTTCTCTGGTATGGAAGAAGATCAAAAATTTGCAATTACAGTTTTTGTTTATAATGGTTCTTCTCAAAATGTAGTTTACAGATATATTTTAAAAGGAGATACTTACATAAGAAATTAATTTTTTCTTACATAAATTATTAAAACCACCTCAAATGAGGTGGTTTTTTTATTATTAAAATTAGTAACTTTACAGCTTTAAAAATCTATTAAAAAATATAATGAAAGACGTACATTCATATTGGGCTTATTTAGTATTAGCAATTTTAATCTTTACAGTATTTAATGCTATTACAGGTGTTCTTAAAAAAAGAACATTTACAGACAAAGATTTAAGATTAGGGTTGTTTACCTTAATTCTATCTCATATTCAATTATTAATTGGTTTAGGATGGTATTTTATGTCGCCTTGGTATAAAGCATTAAAAGCTAACGGAAGTGAAGTTATGGGAGACAAAGCAGCAAGACTTTTAGCAGTAGAACATCCTTTAATGATGGTTATTGCTATTGTGCTTATTACAATAGGTTGGTCTAAACATAAAAAGAAAACAGAAGACACAGCAAAATTTAAAACTTTTGCAATCTTTTACGGAATTGCTTTATTATTAATTCTTTCTAGAATACCTTGGAGTAACTGGTTTTAATAACTAACATTTCTGCCTAAGTAGAAACCTTTATTAGAGTTCAATGAAAATTTTAAGTTATATAGTATCACCAATTTTTATATTGGTGTTTTTTTTAAGTCTAGTTATATTTCATCCATTACAATGGTTGGGCTTAAAAATATTTGGATATAAAGGACATCAGTTAGTGGTAGATTATATGAACTGGTTTTTATCCAAAACACTATTAATTTTAGGAGTCGTTGTAAAGGTTAATAATCCACATAAATTACCAGAAAATTGTTCACTTATTTTTGTGTCTAACCATCAAAGTATGTTTGATATTTCTCCAATTAGTTGGGCATTTAGAAAGTATCAACTAAAATTTGTATCTAAAAAAGAGTTAGGTAAAGGCATACCAAGTATTTCATTTAACCTAAGACATGGCGGTGCCGCGTTAATAGATAGAAAAGATCCAAAGCAAGCAATTTCTGCTTTAATAACCTTTTCCAAAAGAATTAAGGAAAATAAATGGGGTGCTGTTATATTCCCGGAGGGGACTAGGAGTAGAGACGGTAAGCCTAAGCAATTTGCAATAAACGGACTAAAAGTAATAACTAAAGTCAATAAAGAGGGGTATATTGTGCCGATTACCATAAATAATTCGTGGAAAATTTTTAAATACGGAAAATTTCCATTAGGTTTAGGTAGTCCAATTACATTTACAGTTCATCAACCCGTAAAAATAAACACTTTACCTTTTGATGAATTATTAGAAAAAACAGAATCAGTTATTAAAGAACACATAAAATAAAACCATGTCTATACACAACGTAAGAAAAGAAGTGATGCTAACTTTAGAAAAAAGTATGGATCGCTTTATGGAAAAATACTTAATCCCTGCAGAAAAAATCTGGCAGCCAACAGACTTTTTGCCTAATTCTCAAAAAGACTCTTTTATTACTGAGGTAGAAGAAATTAGAGAACTATCTAAAGAGTTGCATGACGATTTTTGGGTTGTACTTGTAGGAGATACCATTACAGAAGAAGCATTACCAACCTACGAATCTTGGTTATTAGATTTAGATGGAGTATGTCAAGATCCAGACAATAGTTGGGCAAAATGGGTAAGAACCTGGACAGCAGAAGAAAACAGACACGGAGACGTGTTAAATAAATACCTTTACTTATCAGGGCGTGTAAATATGCGTGAAGTAGAAATTTCTACACAACACTTAATTGCAGATGGTTTTGATATTGGTACATCAACAGACCCATATAAAAACTTTGTCTACACTAGTTTCCAAGAATTAGCAACCTATGTTTCACACAACAATGTAGCTAAAATTGCACGTAAAAAAGGACACAAAGCCTTGGCTAAAATGTCTAAGATTATTGCAGGAGATGAAATGCGTCACCACAAAGCATATACAGAATTCGTAAAAGAAATCTTTAAAATTGATCCTAGTGAAATGATGTTGGCTTTTCAACACATGATGAAATATAAAATTGTAATGCCTGCAATGCATTTAAGAGAATCTTTTGAAGAGAAAGGGACTTTGTTCGATGATTTTTCTATCGTTGCACAAAGAGTGGGCGTTTATACAGGTTTCGATTATGTAGACATTATAAGAAAGTTAAATGAAGCTTGGGAAATTGATAAAATTACAAATCTTACGCCAGAAGCAGAAAAGGCAAGAGATTATTTAATGAAGTTACCAGACAGAATGTACAGAATTACAGAAAGAATTGTAGTTCCTCAAACTGACTTTAAATTCAAGTGGATGTTAAATCCTAGTTAGTATTAGAAGCTATTTCCTGCTTTCCGTTATATCTTTTTGTGAAAAACAAAAAGGATGTCACTGCAATCAGGGCTAAACTAGTTTGCTTACTAAGGTCATTGCAAAGCAAATGTTTTGTATAATCTAGCAATCTTTTATAAGAAAGATCAGCCCCTTCAGGTTTCAAAAACCTAAAGGGGCTTTTTTATTTAATACAATTATGTTTTCTATTTTCTATCTGTTCAACTTTTTTTGATGTTTATTTGTAATTGCTCGCTTGCAAAGAATTCTAGTAAAGGAAATATAATTAGAGTTTTCATTGAACCCTCAAAATCTTTCACATCGAAGTATTGTGAAGTCTAATGACAGTGATAATGCCAAACTGTACGCAAAACAGATATTATATAAAAAGTTTTGCGAATTAATTAGTTGTTCTAAATAGGTTTCAGAACTTAATTCTATGAGTTAATAAAAAAAAATACACGCCATTTAGAGGAACAAAGCAATTTCACCTTCTAATTATATCTAATAATAAATCATTTACAGAAGAGCTCCTCTCATATATTAGAGTCTATGTTCTTGTTTTTTTTGTAAAATCTATATTAAAAGGATTATTCTAACACTCCGAGGATAATTAACCCAAGTACTTTTTTTACAAAAAGAACCATGGCAAGAACTATTATTGCGCCAGAAATGACGTAATTCTTAACTAACTGAACACATTTCAACCACATTATTTCATAGAACAACGCACATTTCAACAAATCTCAAACAATAATAATGTCTATTACCACTATTATGTTTTCTCTGTCCCTCTGTGTTAAAAACAAGCATCCACTTCCAAAACCACCCCAGAACCTAAAACCTTCAAAATACCCTCAAAAAAACTTTCTTCATAAACAGTTAAAAACAAGTGTCTTAAAACCCATTGTAAAATTAAATTAAAATAAAGGTAAAAAAATAGTTGTTAGATTAAAAATGAGTTGTAAGTTTGCACCCGCTAACAGTAATATTACACAGTTAGCAACGTTCATTGAGGAGTTGTAAGTAAGTTGATTATTAGTATTTTAATTAGATAAAATGTCAAAATTTTATTAAAAATAAAATAACAATTTCCTTAGGTTTATAATTAAAAAGAGTTGTATGTTTGCAGTCCGAAATTTTCGGCAAAAACGTTCAAAAGTTTTTTAGTTTTAGAGCAAGCAAAAAGAAATTAAAAAAAAGTTTAATTTTTTATTGTCAGATTAGAAATAGTTTGTATGTTTGCAGCCGCTAAGAAATACAGCGAAAACGATCAGGGAAAATTTGGAATGACTCTTAAAAGAGTCAGTTAGTTCGAGTCTAACATTTCTACAAAGTTTTATTTAGGGAGTAGCTTTTAGGGTTGCTTTTTAAGATTAAAACAAAGTTCATTGAAAATATTGAAATTGACAGCGTAATTAAAGAGTAGAATAACCATGTTTAGATTTATTTAAACAAATTCTTTTGAAACTTATTCATTAAAATATTTAAAATATACAATGAAGAGTTTGATCCTGGCTCAGGATGAACGCTAGCGGCAGGCTTAACACATGCAAGTCGAGGGGTAACATTGTGCTTGCACAGATGACGACCGGCGCACGGGTGCGTAACGCGTATAGAACCTACCTTTTACTGGAGAATAGCCTTTAGAAATGAAGATTAATGCTCCATGGTATTGAGTTTTGGCATCAAGACTTAATTAAAGATTTATTGGTAAAAGATGGCTATGCGTCCTATTAGTTAGATGGTAAGGTAACGGCTTACCATGACTTTGATAGGTAGGGGTCCTGAGAGGGAGATCCCCCACACTGGTACTGAGACACGGACCAGACTCCTACGGGAGGCAGCAGTGAGGAATATTGGGCAATGGAGGCAACTCTGACCCAGCCATGCCGCGTGAAGGATGACTGCCCTATGGGTTGTAAACTTCTTTTATACAGGAAGAAACACTGGTATGTATACCAGCTTGACGGTACTGTAAGAATAAGGACCGGCTAACTCCGTGCCAGCAGCCGCGGTAATACGGAGGGTCCGAGCGTTATCCGGAATCATTGGGTTTAAAGGGTCCGCAGGCGGTCGATTAAGTCAGAGGTGAAATCCCATAGCTCAACTATGGAACTGCCTTTGATACTGGTTGACTTGAGTCATATGGAAGTAGATAGAATGTGTAGTGTAGCGGTGAAATGCATAGATATTACACAGAATACCGATTGCGAAGGCAGTCTACTACGTATGTACTGACGCTGAGGGACGAAAGCGTGGGGAGCGAACAGGATTAGATACCCTGGTAGTCCACGCCGTAAACGATGGATACTAGTTGTTGGGCATTAGCTCAGTGACTAAGCGAAAGTGATAAGTATCCCACCTGGGGAGTACGGTCGCAAGACTGAAACTCAAAGGAATTGACGGGGGCCCGCACAAGCGGTGGAGCATGTGGTTTAATTCGATGATACGCGAGGAACCTTACCAGGGCTTAAATGTAGTCTGACAGCTTTAGAGATAGAGTTTTCTTCGGACAGATTACAAGGTGCTGCATGGTTGTCGTCAGCTCGTGCCGTGAGGTGTCAGGTTAAGTCCTATAACGAGCGCAACCCCTGTCGTTAGTTGCCATCAAGTAAAGTTGGGGACTCTAACGAGACTGCCTACGCAAGTAGTGAGGAAGGTGGGGATGACGTCAAATCATCACGGCCCTTACGTCCTGGGCCACACACGTGCTACAATGGTATGGACAATGAGCAGCCATCTGGCAACAGAGAGCGAATCTATAAACCATATCACAGTTCGGATCGGAGTCTGCAACTCGACTCCGTGAAGCTGGAATCGCTAGTAATCGGATATCAGCCATGATCCGGTGAATACGTTCCCGGGCCTTGTACACACCGCCCGTCAAGCCATGGAAGCTGGGAGTGCCTGAAGTCGGTCACCGCAAGGAGCCGCCTAGGGTAAAACTGGTAACTAGGGCTAAGTCGTAACAAGGTAGCCGTACCGGAAGGTGCGGCTGGAACACCTCCTTTCTAGAGAAAGATGGTGAGTTACAAAAAAAGGTCATTTTTACTCTTTGCTGTTAATTTTATAATATAAGTATTTTAAGCTATTATAGTCTCGTAGCTCAGCTGGTTAGAGCGCTACACTGATAATGTAGAGGTCGGCAGTTCGAGTCTGCCCGGGACTACAAATAACTAAATACTAAGGAAATTCTGGAAGTAAGAGGATTCTACATTCATAATTTAGGATTTATTCTGAATTTCATAATGGGGGATTAGCTCAGCTGGCTAGAGCGCTTGCCTTGCACGCAAGAGGTCATCGGTTCGACTCCGATATTCTCCACAACGGTCAATTTCAAGTAAATAGACCACAAGTTCATTGACATATTGGTAAAATGATATCGTAAGAATCAAATAGATAGAGAACGATTAGAGCA
>NZ_CP058985.1:3500000-4139709 GCF_019278505.1 Polaribacter sp. AHE13PA
ATTATTTGTTTCTAGAAAAACTTAACACGTACTACAATGCATTTTATCAGTTTTTAAAAGAAAATAATATAGGGTATCAAGGTTTAATTTATAGAGAATCTTGTAAGAAAATAGATTGCTTTTTAAAAGATAACGTAAATAAAAAGTTCTTTTTTATTGGTTTTAATGCTTTAAATGCTGCAGAGGAATTGTTATTTCAGAAAGTTTTAGAAGGTGGAAACTCAGAAATTTATTGGGATATTGATGAAGCTTTTTTTAAATCGAATCATCAAGCAGGGAAATTTATTAGAAGGTATAAGAAGGAGTGGAGATATTATGAGAAAAATGACATAAAATCTTTAGGAGAAACCTTTTCTGGGCCTAAAAATATTGAAGTTATTGGTGCTTCTAAAAATACCACTCAAATTAAATATGCAGGTGAGATTTTAGAGAAAATTACAGATTTTAAAAATACGGCTTTGGTATTAGCAGATGAAACATTGTTGCCAATTACTTTAAACTCTTTGCCTAAAAACATCAATGCTATTAACATTACCATGGGATATCCGTTAAAAGATGTGCCTACAACAAACTTGCTATTTTCTATATTTCAACTATTTATTTCTCAAGATAAATTGCAGAAATCTATTGTGAATGAGTTTTATTATAAAGATGTAATTCGGTTTTTAAAGCACCAATCTATTTACAGGTTAATTCCCGAAATAGATGCCTTTTCAGACAATATAGCAAAACATAATCAGACGTTTATCTACCAGAATGATATTCATAAATTATTAGAAAATTCAGAAGTAGTATTAAAAGAAGTGTTGGTTTCAATATTTAGTACTTACGCTTCCGTAGATGAATTTATAGACAGAATTTTAAACTTAATAAACTACCTAAAAGAAGATGTTAGCGATTTAGAAAAAGAATATTTATTTCGATTTTACACCACATTTACGCAGTTAAAAACATTGCAAAATGAGTTTAAATATTTTCCAGATTTAAAAACATTAGCACTGTTTTTTAGACAATTAATTTCTTCGGAAAGTTTATCATTTCAAGGAGAACCATTAAGAGGTTTGCAGTTAATGGGAATGTTAGAAACCCGTGTTTTAGATTTCGAAAACATCATTTTAGTTTCTACAAACGAAGGAGTTTTACCAGCTAGTAGTCAGCAAAATTCTTTTATTCCTTTTGATGTTAAAGTAGAGTTTGGCCTGCCAACCTATAGAGAAAAAGATGCTATTTTCTCATATCACTTTTTTAGATTAATGCAAAGAGCAAAAAACGTTTTTATCATTTATAATACAGAACACGACGTTTTAGGAAGTGGAGAAAAAAGTAGATTTGTTACGCAATTAGAAATGATGCGAACAGATGTAATTCAAAAAACGGTTGCTCCAAAAGTAGTGAATCAAAAAGTGGAATTGAAAGAAATTAAAAAGGATGAAACTGTTTTAGAAAAGCTGCAAGAATTGGCTGAAAAAGGAATTTCTCCATCCGCATTAACCAATTATTTATACAATCCGATTTCGTTTTATAAACAAAAAATAATAAAACTTAAAGAGTTTGAAGATGTAGAAGAAACTGTTGCCTATAATACATTAGGTACTGTTGTTCACGAAACTTTGGATGAATTGTATACGCCATTTATAGGTAAGTTTTTACAAGCGGAAGACATCGATTCAATGAACAAGAAGTCGAAAGATTTAGTGGTTAAGCATTTTAAAGAAGCTTTTAAAAACGGCGATATTTCTACAGGTAGAAATCGTTTAATTTTTGAAGTAGCCAACCGATTTGTCAATAATTTCTTAGCACAAGAAAAAGAATTATTAAAAGATAAAAACAATCAATTAAAGATTCTTGCAACTGAAGAAAACTTATCCGCAGAAATAGAAATTGAAGGAATCGATTTTCCTATTAAAATTCACGGTCAAGTAGATCGAGTTGATGAGCTCAATGGTGTTTTGCGCATTATTGATTATAAAACGGGCATGGTTAGTAGCTCCGATTTACGCGTGGTAGAATTCGAAAAACTAAGAGAAAAAGAGCAACACAAAGCCATTCAGGTACTACTATATGCTTATTTGTACACTAAAAGTAAAAACTACGATTTTAAGAAACCTTTAGAAGGTGGTATTTATTCTTTTAAGAACTTAAATAGTGGTTTTTTATCCATTAATTTTTCATCGAACTATAGAAAGCCAGATGTAGAAATCACCGAAGATAAATTAGAAGAATTTATTGTTGAGATAAAAGCATATATTAAAGAGATGTATACCTTAGATATAGATTTTATTGAACCCGCAGATTTAAAATATTAAAATAATTTTTTGCGCGTTACCACAAGGGTCAGGCTTTCCGTTACAAGTTCTAGTTCGTGCCTCACTGTGGGCTTTTCACTGCAATCCTTAACGCAAATGTAATTACCTTTGTAAAAAATAATTTTTTGAGCACAACTATTACTTTAAAGAAGATTAATAAGTTAGCAATTCCTGCTTTAATTGCAGGTATAGCAGAACCATTATTATCTATTACAGACACAGCCATTATTGGTAACATCTCTGAAAATGCAACAGAAAGTTTGGCCGCTGTTGGAATTGTAGGCGCATTCATTTCTATGTTAATTTGGGTTTTCGGACAAATCAGAAGTGCCATTTCCTCTATTCTTTCACAATATGTTGGCGCCAACAAATTAGATGAAGTAAAAGGATTACCAGCGCAAGCAATTGCCATTGTAGTTTTTGGAAGTTTAATTATATTGGCAATTTCATATCCGTTTGCAAAACAAATTTTTGAATTTTATAATGCATCCGGAACTGTTTTAGAGTATTGTGTTACCTATTTTAAAATACGAATATTCGGATTCCCATTTTCACTTTTTGTATTTGCTGTATTTGGTGTTTTTAGAGGTTTACAAAACACTTATTATCCAATGATTATTGCAATTATAGGGGCTTTGTTAAATGTTTTTTTAGACATTATTCTAGTATACGGAATTGAAGGCTATATACCAGCTATGAATATAGAAGGTGCTGCATATGCAAGTATTATCGCTCAAATTACAATGGCTATTATTGCCTTAGTTATGTTGCTAAAAAAAACGTCTATATCCTTAAGAATTAGTTTGCCTTTTCATAATGAAGTGCCGCGTTTGTTAGGAATGATAGGAAATCTTTTTGTAAGAACTATTGCCTTAAATACCGCTTTATACTTTGCTACTTCATATGCCACAGATTATGGTAAAGAATACATTGCTGCCTATACAATTGGTATTAATATTTGGTTGTTAGGTGCTTTTATGGTAGATGGGTATGCTAGTGCAGGAAATATATTATCTGGAAAATTTTTAGGAGCAAAAGATTATACTTCTTTAGTAGAACTAAGTAATAAACTTTTAAAATATGGTTTGGCAATAGGGGTGCTTATTGGTCTGATTGGTTTTATTTTTTACAATTTCATCGGACAAATTTTTACGAAAGAACCTGCTGTTTTAGAACAGTTTTACAATGTTTTTTGGATTGTTTTATTAATGCAACCTATAAATGCCATCACTTTTATTTTTGATGGAATGTTTAAAGGAATGGGAGAAATGAAATATTTAAGAAACCTCTTACTTCTTTCTACTGCATTGGTTTTTATACCCACATTATTGATTTTTGATTATTTTGATTTAAAATTAATTGCAATTTGGATTGCCTTTACACTTTGGATGATTGCAAGAGGATTGCCATTAATTATTAGGTTTAGATCTAAGTTTATACCATTAGTAATCAACGAATAATTTTTATGTGTCATTCCGAAATGAGCTTTTTGGCGATTGAAGAATCTCTTTTTAAATTTCTTTGATTGAACTTCTGAATACTAAAAAGTCTCATTTTGAAAAGACATTCAAAATAAAATCCACTATTTTTACAAAAAGATACATTTTATGAGCACTACAAGACAAAACGGAAGTTTATTTACGAGTATTCAAAATAAAATTGCAACTATAGAATTTGGACATCCTGCGAGCAATTCTTTCCCGAGTGAATTATTAGGGAGGTTAAGTAAAGAATTACTTTTAGTAGGAAATAATAAAGACGTTTCTGTTATTATTTTAAAGTCTGAAGGCGAAAAAGCTTTTTGTGCTGGTGCTTCTTTTGATGAGTTAGTCGCTATTTCTAATTTAGAAGAAGGTAAACAATTCTTTTCTGGTTTTGCAAACGTAATAAATGCCATGAGAACTTGTGGTAAATTAATTATTGGGAGTGTTCAAGGAAAAACTGTTGGTGGTGGAGTTGGTTTAGCTGCTGCTTGCGATTATGTCTTGGCAACTGAAAGTGCATCCATAAAATTATCTGAATTTACCATAGGAATTGGCCCTTTTGTAATTGAACCTGCTGTAACACGTAAAATTGGTGTTGCAGGAACGGCTGAATTAACATTAGATGCAACCAATTGGAAAAATGCGTATTGGGCAAAAGAAAAAGGCTTGTATGCTAGGGTTTTTGAATCTCAAAAAGAATTAGAGAAAGAAGTAGAATTGTTATCAGAAAAATTGGCTTCCTACAATCCTGTAGCTTTATCAGAAATGAAGAAAGCACTGTGGCAAGGAACTGAAAATTGGACTGATTTATTAGCCGAAAGAGCTGCTGTTTCTGGTGAATTGGTTTTATCTGAATTTACAAAAAGAGCATTAGAGAAATTTTAAAAATAATCTATAAGATTTTATATTTAAGAATGAAAATCATTTCAACAAATATTGGGGAACGAAAAGAAATAGACTATAAAGGTACCTTGGTTACTACGGGAATTTTTAAATACTCTATAGATAAACCTATCTTTTTAGATATCGAAGATGTAAAAGGAGATGCTATTTGCGATAGAGAAAATCATGGTGGAGTTTTGCAAGCAGTTTACGGATATTCTCTAAAACATTATGAATCTTGGAATGCTGTTTTTCCGAAAGTAGATTTTGAAATGGGAATCTTCGGAGAAAACTTAACGATTGATGATTTAGATGAAACTAAAATACATCAAGGTGATACTTTTAAAGTAGGTGAAACTATTTTAGAAGCAACTGTACAAAGAGATCCTTGTTATAAGTTAGGAGTTCGTTTTAACAATATGAGCATTGTAAAGAAGTTTTGGAAAACTACTTTTTGTGGTGTTTATTTTAAAGTTCTACAAACAGGTTTTGTAAAGGCTGGTGATGAATTTATAAAAATAAAAAGTTGTCCAGAAAATCCAACTATTGCAGATTTGTTTGTTGCAAAAAGAATTTTAAACGGAATTAGTGAATAGCTTCTAAACCGTTCCTTCTTTTTTATGTAAAAAACGAGTCAATTTCATGGATAAATCTAACAGAATAATCTTTGGATTTCCATTTCTTTCTATGTGGTACATTGCATCATTTAGTTCTTTTTCGATGTCTAAAATATTGCCAGAATGAACAAAAGGTGCAAATTTAGAAAGATTGAATCCAGTTTTAGATTCCATAAAAACTAAGTTTTCAGATTTATAATTCAGCAACATTGCTTGTCTAAAAAATTGTAAACAATAGTCTAAAAAACGTTTTTGAGTTTCACGTCCAGTTTTGGCAATTGTGTCAGACCATTCAATTAATTGTTGCACAACAGAGGCGTTTCCTTTTGCTTTAAAAGCAGTTCTAATCCAAGCAATAAACCATTCTTCAAAAACAAGATCGCTAGAATCGTTTTGTAATAATTGCAATGCTTTGTTGAAATTTCCTTCTGCTTGATGGGCAATTTTAGTTGCATTATTTTCTGAAACTTGATGCTTTTCAACTAGCGCATTAGAAATATCTTGCTCACTTAAAACAGGGAAATGTAAAGCCTGACAACGAGATTTTATGGTATTTATAATCTGACCTTCATTTTCTGTAATTAAAATAAAGACCGTTTTTTCTGGTGGCTCTTCAATTAATTTTAGCAATTTATTGGCGGCAGCAATATTCATTTTTTCTGCCATCCAAATAATCATCACTTTAAAGCCACCTTCGTAACTTTTAAGACGAAGTTTTTTTACCACTTCTTCTGCTTCATCAACTCCAATAATTCCTTGTTTGTTTTCTACACCAATATGTTGCAGCCAATTAAATAAACTTCCGTAAGGTTGGGTTTCTATAAAACTTCTCCAATCTTCTAAAAACAAACTACTAACAGGATGTTTTTTTACGTTATCATTGGAAGTAACCGGGTAGGTGAAATGCAAATCTGGGTGCTGTAATTTGTCGCATTTTAAGTTGCAGACATCAACGTTATCAGAAAAATTACACAATAAAAACTGTGCGTACGCAATTGCCATTGGCAAAGTTCCGCTACCTTCTTTCCCTACAAATAATTGAGCATGTGGTATTCTGCCGTTTTCAGCAGATACTTTTAAGTGTTTTTTAATGTGTTCTTGTCCGATAATTTGGTTGAAAAGCATGGGCAAATATAAAATTTGTTTGGCATTAATCCATTAATTTTAGAAGGCAATCTTTTTAAAGATTAAATATTTGAAAAGCACAGTATTTGGCTTCGCAAACGTTGTATTAAATTTAAGGTTTAACATTTCTAAAAGTTTAAATAATTCGGTATTTTTGTTGAAAATACATTAATAAAAGATGAAAACATTAAAAGATTTTAATTTCAAGAATAAGAAGGCGTTAATTCGTGTAGATTTTAACGTGCCTTTAAATGATAAATTTGAAGTAACAGATGCTACTAGAATTCAAGCTGCAAAATCTACGATTATAGATATTTTAGAGCAAGAAGGAAGCTGTATTTTAATGTCACATTTAGGGCGTCCAAAAGGATTTCAAGATGAATTTTCTTTAGGTCACATTGTAGAAAAAGCTACTGAAATTTTAGGAGTTAAAGTAAAGTTTGTTGCAGACTGTATTGGAGATAAAGTAGAAGAAGCTGTTGCAAATTTACAATCTGGAGAAATCTTGTTATTAGAAAACTTACGTTTCTACGAAGAAGAGAAAAAAGGAGATGTTGCTTTTGCAGAAAAATTATCTAAATTAGGTGATGTTTATGTAAACGATGCTTTTGGTACTGCACACAGAGCACATGCATCAACAACAATTATTGCACAATTTTTTCCAGAAAGCAAATGTTTTGGAAACTTATTAGCAAGAGAAATAGAAAGTATAGATAAAGTATTAAACAATTCTGAAAAACCAGTTTTAGCAATTTTAGGTGGTGCAAAAGTATCTTCTAAAATTACTGTTATTGAAAATATTTTAGACAAAGTAGATCACTTAATTATTGGTGGTGGAATGAGTTTTACTTTTATTAAAGCACAAGGAGGAAAGATTGGAAACTCTATCTGTGAAGATGATAAAATGGAATTAGCTTTAGATATTCTAAAGCAAGCAAAAGAAAAAGGAGTAGAAGTTCATATACCTGTAGATGTTATTGCTGCTGATGATTTTTCTAACGATGCAAATACACAAACTTTAGATATTGATGCAATTCCTGATGGTTGGGAAGGAGTAGATGCTGGACCAAAATCTAGAGAGATTTTTGATACAGTTGTAAATAAGTGTAAAACTATTTTATGGAACGGACCTTTAGGTGTTTTTGAAATGGAATCTTTTGCAGGCGGAACAATTGCATTAGGTCATTCTATTGACAAAGCAACCAAAAACGGAGCGTTTTCTTTAGTTGGTGGAGGAGACTCTGTTGCTGCTGTTAAACAATTTGGTTTTGCAGATAAAGTAAGTTATGTTTCTACTGGTGGTGGAGCAATGTTAGAAATGTTAGAAGGTAAAACATTACCAGGAATTGAGGCTATCTTAAAATAATGGTTTAATAGATAATTCTATTTTTAATTAACATTTAAGATATCAAACTGAGCTTGTCTAAGTTTCGTATTAAAATATAAATTTATTAATAAGCGTGTAATTGTAAAATTACACGCTTATTGTTTTATATAAGAATATATTATAATTTCGCAGTAAGTTTTTGTACAGTTACACGATTAAATATTTACACAATTACACTTCATTTATATATGAAATACACAAAATTACCAAATACAGATATTAAAGTTTCTAAGATTTGTTTAGGAACCATGACTTGGGGGAAACAAAACACGCAACAAGAAGGTTTTGAACAAATGGATTATGCTTTAGAGCAAGGTGTAAACTTTTTTGATACCGCAGAACTATATGCTGTTCCTGCAACTCCAGAAACGTATGGAACCACAGAAACTATTATTGGAAACTGGTTTAAAAAAACAGGAAACAGAGATAAAGTTGTTTTAGCAAGTAAAATTGCAGGTCCTGGTCCATATACGGCACATATTAGAAAAAACGGATTGGCTAAAGAAGCAATTATTGAGGCCGTAGAAGGTAGTCTTAAAAGACTGCAAACAGAGTATATAGATTTATATCAGTTGCATTGGCCAGAAAGAGGGGTTAATTGTTTTGGTACGAGAGATTATCCTTATAAAACATCAAATGAAGAGGCAGAAAATCATGTAGAGATTTTAGAAACTTTAGATGCCTTAATAAAACAAGGAAAAATAAGACAAATTGGTTTGTCTAATGAAACTCCTTGGGGAACCATGCAGTATTTACAAGCTGCTAAGGAATTGAATTTACCAAGAATGGCAACGATTCAGAATTCATATTCATTAATACATAGAAGTTATGAATACGGAATGTCTGAAGTGTCTATGAGAGAAAATATAGGTTTATTAGCCTATTCTCCTTTGGCACAAGGTGTATTAACTGGTAAATATTTAAGAGGACAAAAACCTGCAGATGCAAGAGGAATTATATATCCTAATTATATTACTCGATATCAAACAGGTGCTTCTGAGCAAGCAGTTTTAAAGTATGAAGAGATTGCGTTAAAAAACAAATTGAGTTTAACGGAGTTGTCTTTGGCTTATATAAATCAATTGCCATTTGTAACGGGTAATATTATTGGTGCATCTAAAATGAGTCAGTTAAAAGAAAATATTGGAAGTATAAATATTGATTTATCAGAAGAAATTTTAACTGAAATTGAAGCAGTTCACAAATTAATACCGAATCCTGCACCATAAACAAGTTTGCAGTTTATCAGTATACAGTTTATAGTATAAAAAAATCCGATGAAAATTATTTCATCGGATTTTTTATTTATTGTCATTCCTGCGAAAGCAGAAATCTGTTTTTACGTCTTAATTCTAAATATCTTGGTTCTTTTACTCAACCAGTTTAATATCACTTGCAAAAAAGCGTCCATTTTCTACAACACCAGTAATTTCTGCTTTTCTAATTGCGTTACAGAAGCCAATGTTTTCGTCATGCGCATCACCAAAATCATCAATGCCAAAACCATCAACAAAATAGGCTTTATCATCAAATCTAACGGCTAAACTACAACCTGCTTCAGAATCTAAATTAAGCTGACATTGACCACAAGAAATTTCTGCAACATGTTTCACTTCCTTCTTGCTGGTGCAAGAAGCGAATATTAATAAACTTAAAACAATTAATTTTTTCATCATTATAAATTTTAAATGAACATTCTATTTTAAAACACAACAGTGATAGCTGCTACTGAATACTGCCTACTTATTTCCCTCCCCAAGAATCTCTCAATCCAACAATTTTATTAAAAATTAAATTGTCTTTGGTTGTGTCATTATCAACATTAAAATATCCCATTCGCTGAAACTGGAAACGTTCTCCAATGGTAGCCGTTTTTAAACTAGGTTCTACAAAAGCAGTAATTACTTCTAAAGAATTTGGGTTAATAAACTCCATAAAATCTTTGTCTTTATGGCTATCTGGCGCTTCATCTAAAAATAATCTGTCATAGGCTCTTACTTCTACTTTTGCAGCATGTTTTACAGAAACCCAATGCAAAGTACCTTTTACTTTACGTTTGCTTTCTTCGGTATCCATTCCAGATTTTGTTAACGGATCATAGGTACATTGTATTTCAGTAATATTTCCATCAGCATCTTTAGTACAACTAGTCGCTGTAATAAAATAAGCATTTTTTAAACGGACCTCTTTCCCTAATTTTAAACGGAAGAATTTTTTATTTGCTTCCTCTCTAAAATCTTCACGTTCTATATAAATCTCTCTAGAAAAAGGAACCTCTCTGCTACCAAAACCATCTTCATAGTCGTTATAGTTGGCGTCTAACATTTCTTCTTTTCCTTCAGGATAATTTGTAATTACCACTTTAACAGGATCTAAAACTCCCATAACTCTCTTGGCAGTTTTATTTAAATCCTCACGAATTTTAAACTCTAAAAGAGCTACGTCAATTACGTTTTCACGTTTAGAAACACCAACAGTCTCAATAAAACTTTTTATAGATTCCGGAGTATAACCACGTCTTCTTAAACCAGAAATTGTAGGCATTCTAGGGTCGTCCCAACCAGCAACAATTCCTTGTTCAACCAAAGTTAACAATTTACGTTTACTCATTATGGTATAACTCAAATTTAAACGAGAAAACTCACGTTGTTTTGGCGGATTTGGGAATTCAGATTTGCTAAAATCGTACACATTATCTCTAAACCAATTGTACAATTCTCTGTGAGGTTTAAACTCTAAAGAACACAAAGAATGCGAAATTTGCTCAATATAATCACTCTCACCATGCGTCCAATCGTACATTGGGTAAATGCACCAGTCAGAACCAGTCCTATGGTGATCTTTGTACATAATTCTATACATTAAAGGATCACGCATTAACATATTTGGGTTTTCCATGTCAATTTTTGCACGCAAAGTATGTTCACCTTCCTTAAATTTTCCATCCTTCATTCCTTGGAACAATTCCAAGTTTTCTTCAACAGAACGATTTCTAAAAGGACTATTAGTCCCAACCTGAGTTGGTGTACCTTTTTGCGCTCTCATATCTTCCGAAGATTGAGAATCTACATATGCTTTTCCATCTTTTATCAACAAAACTGCCCAATCGAACAATTGCTGAAAATAGTCTGATGAATAACACTCATTTGCCCAAGAATAGCCCAACCAAGAAATATCTTTCTTAATTGCATCTACATATTCTTGCTCTTCTTTTGCTGGATTTGTATCATCAAAACGCAAATTTACAGGTGCATTATAAGTCTCACCCAAACCGAAACTAATTCCGATTGCTTTTGTGTGACCAATATGTAAATACCCATTTGGTTCTGGCGGAAAACGAAAACGTAAATTTTCTTTTGGCATTCCGTTTGTTAAATCCTCTTCAATAATATGCTCTAAAAAATTGAGCGATTTTTTCTCTTCAGACATCTGTTTCGGTACAAAATTAAGCTCCAAAATTACGTAAAATAACTCATTTTTCAGATCTTTTTTTGGGTGTTTCCCTGTGGGTCGTGCTTTACACTGTAGTTTTTTATAGTTTTAGAAAAAAAACTATAAAAAAGCTGCCGTTTCAATCACTAACACGGGCGTTTTTATTTATTAAAGTTTTCTAAAATATACTTTTAGGTTTTTTATCAATTTAAAAATTGTGGAAAATGGATTTACTTTATAAGAAAAAAGGCCTATAAATAATATTTATTCATAAGCCTTATTTCGATAATTTCATTTTTCTATTCTTTTAATTGAGATTTAATTGAGAAAATTAATTGTCCAAGAGCAGATATAGCATAATCTTCTACTTGAGGAGTTGGGTGATCGATAGGATAAATAGATAATAAAGAAGACAAGTTTTTGAACTCCATTGAATTTGGTTCTAGTTCACGTTTAAAAATATGTGCAGCGTCAAATTTTTCTTCTCTTAAGCAGCTTTTAAAGTACTGATATTGTTTTTCCATTTTTTTAAATTTTATAATGAATAACAATGGTAGGTTAAAAAAAAGCGGCATTTTAATCTGAATCATTTTATTCTTAAAAAGTTAATAAGTTAAATTGTTTTGTTAATAAATGTGAGAAGAAGTGTCGTAACATAAAAGTATTATAATTTTTTCAGAAATCAGTTTACAACTTTTTTTTTGTCGTATTTTTACAGCACTCAAAATGTTTTTAATGGGAATAATACAAGTAAACAACATTAAACTCTATGCTTTTCATGGATGTTTAGACGAAGAAGCAAAAATAGGATCTGAATACAGCGTTGATATAGAGATTAAGGCGAATTTAAAAAAATCATCTAGAACAGATGAATTGGCTGATACGGTAGATTATGTGCACTTAAACCTTATTGTAAAAGAAGAAATGGCTATTCGTTCTAAATTGTTAGAAGAAGTGGCGCAGAGAATCTTAGATAGAATATTTAAAGAAATTTCTAGAGTAAAAAAAGCAAAGGTTTCTGTAGCTAAGATTAATCCACCAATTGGTGGAAACGTAGAAGAAGTAGTAATTATTCTTACAGAAAAAAGATGAATTTTACGCAGATAAAAAGAGGGTAATTTGTTTTAAAATCTTAAAATTTATTTGTTTTGAGTATTAATTAAAAAAAATGCTTGTAATCTTTGTAAAATTGCGTAAATTTGCAATCCTTAAAAATAGATTTACATCTTGTTTTAAGATAAAAGGTGTCTTGGCCGAGTGGCTAGGCAATGGTTTGCAAAACCATGTACAGCGGTTCGAATCCGCTAGACACCTCCAAAAACCCCAGTCATTCCGATTGGGGTTTTTTTATTTGGAATTTTTGCTTGAATATATAGTCTTTGGGATTTATGTAAAAATCTTGACTAAGGTTTTAGTAATAAAAAGCTCTTATCCTTAAAAGAAGAAAAGAGTTAATAACCATTTTTCACGAATACTAAATAAACCATAGCGAATACTAAATAGTCTTACTTAAGCTCAAAGGGAATCCTTATTTTTGAGCTGTGTTTATAAATACAATTACTATGAAAAAGAAAAATCTACTTTTAACAATCTCAATCTTTTTACTTATCCTTTCTTGTAAGAAAGAAGAAGTTAAAACAGATAACATTTTTAAGTTTAAAGAATATATAAGTTACACTACTTCTGGAGTGGTTTCTGTAGCAAATAATATAGAAATAAACCTTGCCAAAGAAGTAGAAGGATGGGAGGTAAATAAAGAAATTTCAACTGAAATTATTTCTGTGAAACCGCATGTAAGTGGTACCGTTAAAACAGTAAATAAACATGCTTTTGTTTTTATACCAGATGAAATCTTAGACGCAGATACAGAATATAGTGTTTCTGTAAATTTAGAAGAAATTTATAAAGACACGCCTCAAGACTTCGAAACTTATACTTTTCAGTTTAAAACAATTGCGCCAAATTTTAATATTCAGACAAATAATTTACAATCCTACTCTAAAGAATTTCAATATTTAGAAGGTGTTGTAAAATCTGCAGATATTATTTTATTAGAAAATGCTAAAAAATTAATAAGTGCTTCTCAAAATGGAACATCAAAAAACATCGTTTGGAATGAATCCTACAAAAACGGAAAGGTTTTCGAATTTAAAGTTGATAGTATTCAGCGTTTTGTAGAAGACTCTCAATTAGCCATTTCTTGGGATGGAAAAGCAATAAATGCTGAATCTAAAGGTGAAAATGAAGTTCTAATTCCTGGTAAAAATAATTTTAAAGTACTTAGTTTAAAAGTTAACAATACATCCGAGCAGTATATTTCCATTAATTTTTCTGATCAACTTAAAAAACAACAAAATTTTGACGGCTTGGTAACCATTCAAAATGAAAAAAATCCACGTTTTATTGTCAACGGGAATGAGTTAAAAGTGTTTTCAGAAAATAAGTTTCAAGGCGATGTTTTAGTTTCTGTTTTTCAGGGAATTAAAAACTCTTATGATTATAAATTGAAAGAATTTTTTAAGGAAACCATCACTTTCGAGCAAAAGAAACCAGCAATAAGAGCGATAAGTAGCGGAGCTATTTTACCAAATTCTAAAGATTTAAAATTCAACTTTGAAGCTATTAACGTAAAAGAAGTAGATGTTAGAATTATAAAAATTTACGAAGATAATGTGCTTCAGTTTTTGCAAGAAAACAGTATGAATAGTGATAATGAATACCAAATTAAACGAGTTGGTAGGCGTGTTGCTAAGCAAACCATTACCTTAATTGACGGCAAGACAATTAATACTCAAAAATGGAAGGCGTATAGTGTAGATTTGGCTAAATTAATAGATGCTGAACCTGGTGCTATTTATAGAGTAGAGTTGAGTTTTAATAAAAATCAGGCACTTTATGATTGTTCAGGAAATCAAAGTGTAAATTCTGATTTCGAAGAGGAAACGTATGATGAATTAAGTAAAATAGAAGACGAAGAAGCGAGAGAAGAATTGTATTGGGATAATAAATTATACGATTATAAAGACCGTAATTATAATTGGCAAGAAAGAGACAACCCTTGTTCAGATTCTTTTTATTACTATAAAGAAGTAACTCAAAATTTATTAGCCTCAAACTTAGGGATTATCGCAAAAAAAGGAGAAAATAACTCTTATTTCTTTGCCGTAACAGATATTTTAAGCACAAAACCTCAGGCTGGAGCAACTATTAAATTATTTAATTTTCAGCAACAAGAAATTGTAACCACCAAAACAGATTCAGAAGGATTTGCTAATATAGAAACCTCTAAAACAGCGGCTTTTGCAGTTGTTTCTAAAGGGAATAATAAAGGGTACATTAGATTGTTCGACGGGAATTCTTTGTCTTTAAGTAAGTTTGATGTTGCTGGTAGCAAAACAGAAAAAGGCTTAAAAGGATATATTTATGGAGAACGCGGAGTTTGGCGCCCTGGAGACAATGTGTATTTAACGTTTTTACTAAATGATGCAGATAATAAGTTGCCAAAAAATCACCCTGTTAAGCTAGAAGTTACAGACCCTAGTGGAAAATTGGTGTATAAAAAAGTAACTTCAGAAAACGTAAATAACTTTTACAACTTTATATTTTCAACCACTCAAGAAGCAAAAACAGGAAACTACAATGCAAAAATTTCTGTAGGTGGTGCAAAGTTTTACAAGTCACTAAAAATAGAAACGGTAAAACCAAATCGTTTAAAAATTAAGGTCGATTTTGATGATGAAGTTTTAACAGCCAACAAACCTATTAACGGAACTTTAGATGTTAAATGGTTGCATGGAACTCCTGCAAAAAACCTAAAGGCAGAAATTAAAGCAAAAGTTTCTACGGCAAATTATGGTTTTGAAAATTACAAAGACTATGTTTTTACAGATCCATCAAGAGAGTTTTCATCTGAAGAAATAAATATTTTTGATGGAAAATTAGATGAGAATGGATTCGCAAAAATTGATAGTAAACTAGCTATTGGTAAAAATGCTCCCGGAATGTTAAATGTTCAGTTTTTAGTAAGAGCTTTTGAAAACGGAGGAGATTTTTCTATAGATGCTTTCACTAAAAAATATGCGCCATTTACCTCTTTTGTAGGTTTAAAATCGCCAGAAGGAAATAGATATGGTTCTTTCTTTACAGATGAAAGTCAGACTTTTTCTGTGGTTTCGGTTGATGAAAAAGGAAGTCCAGTAAAAAGAGATGAAATAGAGGTTGAAGTTTATAAAATTGAGTGGCGTTGGTGGTGGAGTTCTTCGGATGATAACTTGTCTAGATATACTTCTAGCACGTATAATAAACCATATAAAACTTTAAGAATTAGCACGAACTCTAAAGGAAATGGAAGTTTCAATTTAAATATTCCAGAAAGAGATAGAGGTCGTTTTTTAATAAGAGTGATCGATAAGAAAAGTGGTCACGCAACTGGTAGAACAGCTTATTTCTATAAAAATTGGTGGGAAAATTCTGGTTCTGATAATAAAGAAGCTGCAAAAATGTTAGTGTTTTCTGCGGATAAAGAAAAGTATAATGTTGGTGAAACTGCTAAAATTACATTTCCTTCAGGTAGTGAAGGTCATGCGTTAATTAGTATAGAGAATGGTACAAAAGTATTAGAAACAAAATGGATAAAAACTACAAAAGGGAATACTTCTGTAGAAATTCCTATCAACAAAAATATGGCGCCAAATGTGTTTGTAAACATTTCATTATTACAACCACACCAAGTCTCAGAAAATGATTTACCAATAAGATTATTTGGTGTAATTCCGCTTTTGGTAGAAGATGAAAGCACCAAATTAGAGCCTCAAATTTTGATGCCAGAAGAGTTGCAACCAGAAAAAGAATTTACTGTAAAAGTTTCTGAAAAAAACAACAAAGCCATGACGTACACTTTGGCTGTTGTAGAAGAAGGTCTGTTAGATTTAACACGTTTTAAAACTCCGAATGCGTTTGATGTTTTCTATGCAAGAGAAGGTTTAGGTGTAAAAACTTGGGATATTTTTGATGATGTAATTGGTGCCTATTCGGGTAGTGTAGATCAGGTTTTCGCAATTGGTGGAGATGGAAGTGCTGCTGCTGCAAAAAATAGAAAAGCCAACAGATTTAAACCAGTTGTAAAATTTATTGGTCCGTTTTATCTTAAAAAAGGAAAAACAGCATCACATAAAATTACGTTGCCAAATTATATTGGCTCTGTAAGAACCATGGTAGTTGCGGGTGATGTTACTAATGAAGCTTTTGGAAATGCAGAAAAAGCAGTACCTGTTAAAAAGCCTTTAATGGTGTTGGCTACGTTGCCAAGAAAATTATCGCCAAAGGAAAAAGTTACGTTGCCAATTACCATTTTTGCAATGGATAAAAAAGTGAAAAATGTAACGGTAGAGGTAAAAACATCTAACGGAATTGCAGTGATTGGTCATAAAACTCAAAAACTTAATTTTGAGAAGCCAGATGAAAAAATGGTGTATTTTGAAATGGATGTTTTAAAAGCAAACGGCATCAACACCGTTGAAATTATTGCATCAGGAAACGGAGAGAAAGCAACCTATAAAGTAGAGTTGGATGTTGTAAATCCGAATCCAATTACATCTAAAATAGTAGATGTAACTGTAGAAGGGAATCAAAGTCAAACTATTAATTTTGATACATTTGGAGTTGAAGGATCAAATACCGCAATGTTAGAAATCTCTACCATTCCTCAAATTAACTTTTCAGGAAGATTAGAGTATTTAATTCAGTATCCGCATGGTTGCGTAGAGCAAACTACATCAGGTGTTTTTCCACAATTATTTTTGAATGATATTTTTGATTTAACAGCGGATAAAAAACGTCGGGTTCAGGAAAATATAGAAAACGGAATTAAACGATTAGGTAACTTTCAGCAAGCAAATGGAGGTTTGAGTTATTGGATGGGAGAAAGTGAGACAGATGATTGGGGAACAACATATGCTGGTCATTTTATGTTAGAAGCTGCCAAAAAAGGATTTGTTTTACCGTTAACTTTTAAAAGCAACTTTATTAGTTATCAGAAAAAAGCAGCAAGAAATTGGAGGCCAGATTACAGAAATAATTATACAGATTTAGCACAAGCTTATCGTTTATACACATTGGCTTTAGCTGGTAGTCCAGATTTGTCTGCGATGAACAGAATGCGAGAGTTTAAACAAATTTCTAATGATGCAAAATGGCGTTTGGCTGCAGCGTATGCTTTGGCAGGACAAAAAGAAGCGAGTTTAGAAATTATGAGTACTGCAAACATTAATTTTACTACTTCTAAATACAATTATTATTCTTACGGTTCTGTAGATAGAAACCGAGCAATGGCCTTAGAAACCATGTTAATAACTGATAATAAGGACATAAGAGAGGTGGCGAAATCTATTGCAAAAGAATTGTCTGGTAGTAAATGGATGAGTACACAATCTACTGCATATAGTTTATTAGCAATTGGTAAAATGGTAGTTAAAAACGGAGGGAAAGCTATCAACTTAAAATATACTAATAATGGCAAAAAGGTTGCTGTAGAAACGCAAAGTTCTATGGTGCAAAGAACCGTTCAGGTTAAAAATGGTGCAAACTCCATCACTATAGAAAATGAGAATAACAATGTTGTCTTTGCAAGAATTATCAATTCAGGACAATTGCCATTGGGTGATGAAATTACAGAAAGTAGAGGCTTAAGTGCAACTGTTCAGTATGTAGATTTACAAGGGAAATCCATTGATATCAACAATTTAAAACAAGGTCAGGATTTTGTAGCAAAAATAATTGTGAGCAACCCTAAAAATGAAAATGTAAAAGACATTGCTTTAACGCAAGTTTTTCCTTCTGGATGGGAAATTGTGAACACTCGTTTTACAGATTTTGGAACCACTACAAAAAGTGAAGCTCGTTATACAGATATTAGAGATGACAGCGTTAATTTTTATTTCGACCTAAATGAACGGTCTAAAAAAGCAGAAACAAAAACTTTTACTGTTTTATTGAATGCAGCGTATTTAGGGAATTATTATTTACCAGGAGTTCAGGTGGAAGCGATGTATGACCATGACTATTTGGTAAGAACAAAAGGACGTTGGATTGAAGTGATTAAGTAATACAATCCAAAAAATAAGAGTGTCATTTCGACGATAGGAGAAATCTCATAATGAGAAGAATATAAATATGAGATTTCTCAATCGCCTGAAAAAGTCTCATTTCGAAATGATAATTAAACCTTAAAAGAAATAAATAAGCAAAAAATTGAAAATAACAAACTACATAAAACGTCATAAAAAGAAAACAATATTTATTGTTGTTCTGCTTATTTTTTATGTGTTTTGTTTGCCAAGTCAGTTGTTTACCAAGCCAACATCAACTGTAATTACAAGTAATAATAATGAGTTATTGGGGGCATTAATTGCAGAAGACGGACAATGGCGTTTTCCTCATAAAGACTCCGTTCCAGAGAAATTTAAAACCTGTTTAATTCAGTTTGAAGACGAACATTTTTATATGCATCCTGGGTTTAATCCCGTTTCCATTTTTAAAGCCTTAAAACAAAATTTACAAGCAGGAAGTGTAAAAAGAGGTGGAAGTACCATTACACAACAAGTTATTCGTTTGAGTAGAGATAACAGACCTAGAACTTATTTTGAAAAAGTAAAGGAATTAATTTTAGCAACACGTTTAGAGTTTAGAGCATCCAAAGAAAAGATTATTACTTATTGGAGTTCTAATGCGCCTTTCGGAGGAAATGTTGTAGGCTTAGATGCTGCTTCTTGGCGCTATTATAATAGACAAGCATCCGATTTATCTTGGGCAGAATCTGCCACTTTAGCTGTTTTACCCAATGCTCCAAATTTGATTTATCCAGGGAGAAATCAACATAGATTGTTGGTGAAAAGAAATAGATTGTTAAAAAAGTTACTGAATAAGAATATCATTGACTCGATAACGTATGAATTATCAGTTTTAGAAGAATTACCACAAAAACCGTATCCACTTCCTCAAATTACACCACATTTATTACAGAAAATCAATAAAAAAAATAAAGGAAAGTTTGTAAAAACGACCATAAATAAAAAGTTGCAGAATCAAACAAATTTAATTGTAAATAATCATTATAATCAATTAAAAAACAATGAGATATTTAATATTTCTGTTTTGGTTTTAGATGTGAATACTAGGCAAGTTTTAACCTATGTTGGCAACTCTAAAACGACTAAAAATAATCAGAAAGATGTAGATGTTATAGACAAACCTAGAAGTACCGGAAGTATTTTAAAACCATTTTTATATACAGCCATGTTAGATAGTGGAGATTTGTTGCCAAATATGTTGGTTGCAGATGTGCCTACAAACTTTGGAAGTTATCATCCAGAAAATTTTGATAAAAAATATGCTGGAGCAATTTCTGCAAAGTTAGCACTGTCTAGATCTTTAAATGTGCCCATCGTTAGAATGTTGCAAAGTTTTGGGTTGGAGAAATTTCATGATTATTTACAAAAATTAAAACTGAGAGATTTAAAAAAAGATCCTAATTATTATGGACTAACACTGGCTTTGGGTGGTGCAGAAAGTAATTTGTGGGATTTATGCAAAAGTTATGCTTCCATGGCATCTACAGTAAATCATTATTCAGAAAACTCTAGTAGGTATTTTAAAAACGAATTTTGTGAACCTACTTTTTATGCGGATCATAAAATAGATTTTGGAGAAAAATCATCAGAAAAAATGATTTTTGATGCCGCTTCTATTTATCTCACTTTTGAGAGTTTAAAAGATGTAAATAGACCCAATGCAGATCAAAATTGGGAGTTTTTTGATGCTTCTAAACAAATTGCTTGGAAAACAGGTACAAGTTTTGGTTTTAGAGATGCTTGGGCAATAGGGACCACTAAAGATTATGTAGTAGGAGTTTGGGTTGGGAATGCAGATGGAGAAGGAAGACCAGGTTTGGTTGGTGTGCAAGCTGCAGCGCCTATTTTATTTGATGTTTTTGATAAATTACCAAATTCAGCATGGTTTGAGAAGCCTTTTGATGAAATGACTGAAATCGAAATTTGTGCACAAAGTGGTTATAGAGCAACTCAAAATTGTGAAGAAACATCATTAGAATTTGTACAAAATGCAGGTTTAAAAACAGCACCTTGTCCGTTTCATGTTTTGGTAAATGTAGATGCTTCAGAAAATTATCAGGTAAATACTTCTTGTGAACAACTAGAAAACATCAAACAAAAATCTTGGTTTGTGTTGCCTCCTTTAATGGAATATTATTACAAGGATAAAAACCCGTTTTATAAACCGCTACCAAAATTTAGAAATGATTGTTTAGGTGCGGCAAAAAACGCGATGAAATTTATTTATCCAACGGAAAAAAGCACCATTTTTTTACCAAAGAATTTCGATGGAAAGAAGAATGAACTTGTTTTAAAAGTAGCTCATGCCAACAATGAAGCTGTTTTATATTGGTATGTTGATAGTAAATATTTAGGGAGCACAAAAGAACTGCATGAGTTTGGAGTGGATTTAAATACTGGAAACTATCTTATTTCGGCTACGGATAATTTTGGAAATGAAATTCATCAGCAAATAACAGTAAAGGAATAATTTACTTAAAGTAGATTAAGTGCATGTCAACGTAAGAAAAGGGTTTTTTATCGAAGAACAAGAGGTATGCGCTTAATTTTATAGATTTTTGATATAACTAAACCGAACTCCTTATTATGATGTTACAAATCTCTACTCCAATTAATGGGGAAATTCCCTCGTCATTCTTAGACAATCAATTATTGTTTGTTATTTTGGGATTGATTGCTTTGGTGTTTGTAATTATTAGAGTGGCTAAGTTTCTAAGTGAAATGGATTTTAATAGGACCTCTAAATAGGCCTAATTTCACTCAAAATGTGTTAGTTTTCCTTTTTCGATTCAGAAAAAATAATTAGAATTTATTGGGCAATCATTTTTAAATTGTTTTAGTGTAATCTTTAGACTTTCTTAACAAAAAACTATCTTATTTTCTTCATCTTTGCTTTCTGTATACTTTTAAGAAGTATTATGAATATATTGAATTCTAATTGATTATTTTTATAGTCAATTTTTTTTATGATTTTAATCTATACAGAATGAAAATATACCCTATAGAAACTGGAAATTTTAAATTAGACGGAGGTGCAATGTTTGGTGTTGTGCCAAAAACTATTTGGCAAAAAACGAACCCTGCAGACGCTAATAACTTGATAGATATGAGCATGAGAAGTATGCTTATAGAAGATGGAGATCGTTTAATTTTAGTAGATACAGGGTTAGGAGCAAAACAATCAAATAAATTTTATAGTTATTATTACCTTTTTGGAGATTTTTCTTTGGATTCTTCTTTAGCAAAACATGGTTTTCATAGAGATGATATTACAGATGTTTTTTTAACACATTTACATTTTGATCATTGTGGAGGTGCTATAGAGTGGAATGCACAAAGAACCATTTTACAACCAGCTTTTAAAAATGCCAAATTCTGGTCTAATGATAAACATTGGAAATGGGCAACCGAGCCAAACCCAAGAGAAAAGGCTTCTTTCTTTAAAGAAAATATCAATCCTATTAAAGAAAGCGGACAATTAAATTTTATACATAGTAATTATAAAGACCAAATAGGTTTCGATGTCCTTTTTATGGATGGTCATACAGAAAAACAAATGCTACCAATGCTATCTTATCAAGGCAAAACAATTGTTTTTGTAGCAGATTTATTACCTACAATTGGGCACATTCCTTTGGCTTATGTTATGGGATATGATACAAGACCTTTGTTAACTTTAAAAGAAAAAGCAGCTTTCTTAAACCAAGCAGCAGATAAAGAATATTACCTTTTTTTAGAACATGATGCTTATAATGAACTTTGTACTGTTCAGCATACAGAAAAAGGAGTTAGATTAAAGAACACACACAAATTTATAGATATATTTAATTAATATTATGAGAGTTTTAAAACCAATTTTATATACAGCTTTTGCTGGACTTGTTTTTACAGGTTGTAAATCAATTTCTAACCTTCCAGTTCCAAATGGTTCTGATGTAGCAATAATAGCAGTAGCTAAAAAAGCACCATTAACAGAAGCACAAAAAAATACTTGGGGACATTTAGATTTGGTAAAAGATTCTATTCCTGGAATGTCTGTAGACAAGGCGTATGATTTTTTACAAGGTAAAAAAAGTGTAACGGTTGTAGTAGGTGTTGTAGATTCTGGAACAGATTTGGGTCATGAAGATTTAAAAGATGTGGCTTGGGTAAATGAAAAAGAAGTTGCTGGTAACGGAATTGATGATGATAAAAATGGTTATGTAGATGATATTAATGGTTGGAACTTTTTAGGCGATGCTTATAAAGAAAACTTGGAGTCAGCTAGAATTTTACACAATCCTTCTTTAGAAAGTCCAGAAATTGTTGCAGAGATTCAGGCAGCGCACGACATTAAAGTTGGGAATGCTGAAAAGACAAAAACTAGATTTGAGCAAATGTTAAGCGGTGTTAAAGGAGCAGATGAAAATTTAGCTAGACACTTTGGTAAAGACGATTATAGTGCTATAGAAGTTGCGGCAATTACAACCGAAGATCCTTCTTTATTACAGAGCATTGCAATTGCAAAACAAATGTTTGGTTTTGGTTTGCCTTCTTTAAGCCAAGCGCAAGAAGAAATTAAAAAAGAATTAGACAAATCGATTGCTTTATTAAATAACGAATATACTAATTATAGAATAGGAGATAACCCAGAAGATATTAATGACTCTCCAGGTTATGGAAATGGAAATCCAGGGGTTTCAACTAAAAGTGAAGCACATGGTACTCATGTTTCTGGAATTATTGGAGCATCTAGAAATAATGGAAAAGGAGTTAATGGTGTAGCAGATAATGTAAAAATTATGGCTGTACGTTCTGTACCAGATGGAGATGAGTATGATAAAGATGTTGCTTTAGGTTTACGTTATGCAGTAGATAATGGCGCAAAAGTAATTAACACTAGTTTTGGTAAAGGATACTCACCTCATAAAGAATGGGTGTATGAAGCAATTCAATATGCAGCAAAGCACGATGTATTAATTATAAATGCAGCAGGAAACGATGGTAAGGATATTGATGTAGAAAGAACGTACCCAAACGATTCTAAAGATTTAATAACAGAGGTTTCAGATAACGTATTAACAATTGGAGCAATGAGCTCTAGTTATAATGAAAACCTACCAGCTAATTTTTCTAATTATGGTAAAAAAAATGTAGATATTTTTGCTCCTGGAGTTCAAATTTATTCTACAACTCCAGAAAATGAATATAAACACTTTAGTGGAACATCTATGGCTGCACCTTCTGCAGTAGGAGTAGCTGCTTTAGTACGTTCTTATTATCCTAAATTAACAGCAAGTCAGGTAAAGCATATTTTAATGAATTCTGGTGTAAAAATAGATTTAGAGGTAATTAAACCAGGATCTCAGTCTAGAGAAAATCCTAAAGGAGAGTTAGTTCCTTTTGCAGATTTATCAGTTACAGGTAGAGTTGTTAATGCTTACAATGCATTACAAATGGCAGACAGAATGGTAAACGGAAAAAAATAATTTATTAAACTTAAAAAGCAGCATTTTAAAAATGCTGCTTTTTTTTTGAACATTAATTAATATAAATATGAGAAAAATTTATTTTTTAGGATTGTCACTAATAATGTTAACCTCTTGTAAGGTTATAAAAGATACAACATATGTGGCTAAAGAAACTTATTGGCAGCAACATGTAGACTATACAATGGATGTTGATGTAGATGTAAACAACTATCAATACAAAGGAAAGCAGACGTTAGTTTATACAAACAATTCTCCCGACGATCTAGATAAAGTATTTTATCACTTATACTTTAATGCGTTTCAACCTGGTTCTCAAATGGATGTGAGATCGTTAAACATTAAAGATCCAGACAGAAGAGTTAGAGATAGAATTAGCAAATTACAGCCAAATGAAATTGGGTATATTAAAGTTGGTTCTTTAAAACAAAACGGCGTAGCAGTTTCTCATGAAACTGTGGGGACTATTTTAGAAGTTCAACTAAATAAGCCAATTAAATCTGGAGAAACGGTTACTTTAGAAATGGATTTTGATGCTCAGGTTCCTGTGCAAATTCGTCGTTCTGGAAGAAATAGTGCAGAAGGAGTTGCATTATCTATGTCTCAATGGTATCCTAAATTAGCAGAATACGATTTTCAAGGTTGGCACACGCCACCATATATTGCAAGAGAGTTTCAAGGTGTTTGGGGAAATTTTGATGTAACCATTCATATTGATAAAGATTATACGGTTGGTGGTACTGGTTATTTACAAAATCCACAAGAAATTGGTCATGGTTATCAAGATGATTCAAAAGAATTGAACTTGCCTAAAGGCGATAAATTATCATGGAATTTTAAAGCACCAAATGTGCATGATTTTATGTGGGCAGCAGATCCAGAATATATTCACGATGTTTTAAAAATGGAAAATGGAATCGATTTGCATTTTTTATACAAGAAAACATTAGAAGCAGAATATTTAAAAAACTGGAAAGATTTACAGCCTAAAACGGCTGAATTAATGACGTATTTTAGTGAGCAAGTTGGTCAATATCCATATAAACAATACTCTGTAATACAAGGTGGAGATGGTGGAATGGAGTATGCAATGTCTACTTTAATTACAGGAAAACGTAAATTCGGTAGTCTTTTTGGTGTTACAGCGCACGAAATGGCACACACTTGGTTTCAGTTCTTATTAGCATCAAACGAAAGTTTACATCCTTGGATGGATGAAGGTTTTACTTCTTATATTTCTAATAAAGCAGAAAATCTAATTTTAGGTGAAGGTAAAGAAAACCCACATGCAGGTTCTTACCGAGGTTATAGATCTATTGTTACAAAAGGGTATGAAGAATCGTTATCTACACATGCAGACAGATATCATACAAATTGGGCGTACAGTACTGCAAGTTATTCTAAAGGAAATATTTTCTTAAGTCAATTAGAATATGTTATTGGTAAAGAGAATGTAGCAAACGGATTAAAGAAATATTTTAACGATTTCAGTTTTAAACATCCAACACCAAATGATATTAAACGATCTATGGAAAAAACTGCTGGATTGGATTTAGGTTGGTATTTAAATGAATGGACAGAAACTACACATACCATAGATTATGGTGTAAAATCTGTTGATGAGAAAACAATTACTTTAGAGAGAATTGGGCAAATGCCAATGCCAATGGATGTTGATGTAACTTATGTTGATGGGACATCAGAAAGTTTTAACATTCCATTAGAAATGATGAGAGGTACTAAGCCAACAATAGCAACCATTTTAAAAGATTGGGGTTGGGCAATGCCAACATATTCTTTTACAGTTTCTAAAGCTGTAAAATCTGTTACTATTGATAAAAGCGGATTAATGGCTGATATTAATTTAGAGAATAATGTTCTAGAAGTAAAGTAAGAATGTTAAAAGATTATGAAAAACCTCTCCTACTTGGAGAGGTTTTTTTTATTGGTTACTTTTGTAATTGGCAATCATCAATGGATGATTAATATTGTTGTCTTTTCGGGTAAAATAGATACAATGTTGTCGTGTTCTAAGATTTATATTTATCAAGAAATTAATTTTATTAAAATATACATAATTGAAAAATCACCTCTCCATACGTCTAAATTTCAGTAATTTTTTTTATCTCTATCTTTTTTTCTTTGTTTTATTAAGCACTTCTTTTTCTTCGAGTGCGCAACATGCTGTAGCCGCTGTTTATGGTGATAATGGAGGTTTTTATACTTCTACAACGGCTACACAAGTTACTTATGATGATTCTAATAATTTATTAGGGTTTAGTGTAGATGGTGATACGTATTCTACTGGTGTTAATGATGCAATTTTAACAGCAAATAATATAACATTTACAAGCGGAAGTTTTGTCTCATTTCCAATGCCTGCTTCTATTGATTATAAATCGGAAGAATTAATTGGTATTGGAACTAATTGGGGGGGAGTTTCTCAAAATAATAGTGCAACAGATTATATAAAAACGTTTAGCCCTATTGTTCCTTCATTTTTTGTTAGAGATGGTAGTAGTGGTTTAGAATTAGCTACCAATTTTTTTAATATAAAAAGTCAAGTAATCATATACGATGCCATTGTAATAAATCAAGCAGTAAGTATAAACGATGCATTGCCAGACATTATTGTTACCCAAACAGGGTCTCCTGGTAATACCGATAAGTTTAAATTTATAGACAGTGCAGGGAATATAGTAGGTACAGAAATAAACGTTTCCTTTGGAAATGTTGCTGTTGTTGGAGGAACAGATTGGACTATTTATAGAATCAACCCTTCTACAGGTTTGGTTAAAAGTACATTTGGCATAGATACCTATAGAGATTTAAGAGTTCTATCTATCAATTTAAGTGATTTTGGCATAACAACGAGTAATTTTAACCAGATAACTAATTTTGTACACACTACATCTGGTAATACAGATATAGCTTTTACGGCATATAATTCTGATGCGATAAAAATATTGCTACCAGCAACAGATTTAGAAGTATCAAATTTAATGATTTCTGCAGATGATTTTTGTGCGCCTACTACGGCTACTTTTACAACAACGATAACTAATTTATCTGCTACCGAATTATCAAAAGATTTTGAGGTAGATTTTACAATTCCAGTTGGTATGACAGCAACAAGTAACTCCGCAGTTTTTTCTGAATCAGGTGTTTCTCCTTTATCAGCAAGTTTTAATAATACGAATAATACCTGGACTATTGATAATTTATCAGTAGGAGAAAGTGTTACGTTAACGGTTAATACTTCTGTAAGTACGGCTTCATTTCCTATCAGTTTTACAACTACAGCAACGGGGGTGTTTCAACCAGATAGTGATCCAAGTAATAATACACAAACAATATCTGAAGCCGGTGAAGACAATGATTGTGATGGTGTAAAAGATACGGATGATTTAGATGATGATAATGATGGTATTTTAGATACTATTGAAGGAACTGGAGATTTTGATGGAGACGGAATTGCTAATTATTTAGATTTAGATAGTGATGGAGACGGTTGTCCGGATGCTTTAGAAGCAACAGGTACTGTTAAGCAAACGGATTTAGATGCTAGTTTTGTAATTATCGGAACAGTAAATGCACAAGGAATACCAACTTTAACAGAAACTGGTGCTGGAGCAGGACAAGATATTGGTGATAGCCAAAATGGAAGTGTTTTAGCTTGTGATATTACTGATACTGATTTAGATGGAGTTATTGATATTATTGACTTAGATGACGATAACGATGGTGTTTTAGATACTGCAGAAAATGCATATAGCGGAAACCCAATTGCAGATACAAATAAAAACGGAATTATAGATTACAAAGATCCAAGTCTTAGTGGTTTCGTAGACTCTAATTCAGATGATATAGATGATCGATATGATCTCGATTTAGACGGAATTATAGATCAATTTGATGTGGATGCAGATGGAGATGGTTGTCCGGATGCTTTAGAAGGTGGTGCTACTTTTACTTTTGCAGATGTAGATGGTAACAATCGATTAAAAGGAGATGTAGATGAAAAAGGTATTCCTGTTGTAGCAACTAGTAATGGTCAATTATTAGGAAGTAGTCAAGATGATTTAGTACAAGATTCAAGTTGTAGTTTGCTGCCTGTAATTATTAGTCAAGTTTATCAAACGGCGTCAGGTAACGCAATAGAATTAACAAATATTGGTACTACAGCAGTTACGGATGTTCGTTTAGTTTTATTTAAAGATTTAGGTATTGCTTCTGCAGATGGTGTTTTGCCTACGGCGGATTTAACAATAGCAAGTATACCTGCAGGTAGCTCTGTTGTTATAAAATCTGTTGCATCACTTTCGGGAGTTACTTTTATAAATAGTCCTACCGAATTAACAGACGCAAATATTACGGATTTTGCAGGTGGAGACGATACTTTAATTTTGTCGAAAACCATAAATGCCTCTGCTTGGGAAAATAGGTATGATGTTGTTAAGAATATTAGTAACACAACATCTTTGGTTCGTATCGATGAAATAACAAAAGCAAATACCACTTTTACTGTGGCAGAATGGCTTTCTTTTGTAGATGATTCAATAGAAGTTGTTGGAGATACAAAACCAATTCCTACAATTGTAAGACATGCAAGTGCGCCGCTTTTATCAGAAGTAAAAACACCAATTAATGAAACAAATTGTGGTTTAGGTTTACATAGAATAAGTCCAACTATTCGTACAGGAGCTGCATGGAGTAATGGTTTTCCAGATAAGTCTAGAAGTGTAATTGTTAGAGAAACGTATACGCATTCTACAGGTAATTTAAATGCAAGAATATTAGATGTGCAAGGTAGTAATGTGTTAAGTGTTAGTGATAATGCGTTAATTGTTTTAAACAACACGAATATTAATGTAAATGCACAGATTAGAATTTTAGGTACTGGACAGTTTGTTCAAGTACACGATGGTAATCGTAATGTAACCGGCAATGGAAAACTATTAATAGATCAAAAAAGCGAGGTTCCTAATGTGTTCAGGTATAATTATTGGTCATCACCAGTGGTAGAGTTTATTGGCGGAAATACGTATAGAGTTTCAGAAATTATGAAAGATGCTGGAGGTGAGCTTACTGCTAGTTCAACAATTACAGATATTAATTTTGTTGGTGGTTACGACGGGGCTGTTGCGAGTCCTATACAAATAGCTAGTTATTGGATTTGGGCTTACTTTAACAGTACAGGAAATAACGATTGGGTGCAATTAAAAGAAACGGGTTACTTATCTAAGGGGTTAGGATATATTATGAAAGGTACAGGTGCTAATGCACAATATTTTACATTTTCTGGAAGTCCATTAGATGGAGATATTTCATTTAACTTATCTGCAGATACCAATAGTCTTTTAGGAAACCCATATGCAGGTACTTTAGATGGAAAAGCATTTATATTAAATAATGAAGACACTATTGATGGGACGCTTTATTTTTGGGAACATTCTGGGGAAGCAACAGATCAAGGGCACATAAAAGCGGGTTATGAAGGTGGTTATGCACAATTAACTTTTTCTATGGCAACAGCTGCTACAAGTGTTGTTGGTACAAACGGATTGACAGATTCTTATACATATACTACCCCAACAAGATACATTGCTGTAGGTCAAGGATTTTTTGTTTTTTCAGATACAGATGGAGGAACTATCAATTTTAATAACAAGCAAAGAAGTTATCAGGTAACTGAACCTCATTTCTTTAAAACAGAAGAGAAGAAAACAACTAATAGTTCGCTTCCTATTTTAAAATTAGGGTTAGATTTTACAAATAAAGACTATCTAAAGCTTCATAGGCAAATAGGTATTTCATTTAATGAAAATCATTCTTATGGTTTTGATTATGGTTATGAAAGTGTAATGATAGATGTTCAGTCGTCTGATGTCTATTGGGATTTTGATGAAATGGATCATAAGAAATTAGCTATTGCAGGAGTCGAGAGCATAAATGATGTTTTAAAAGTGCCACTTACAATTCTTGTTGATTCTGATGAACCTCTTTTTATAAGAATAGATGAATTAGAAAATATTGACCGTAAAATTTATTTATTTGATGCATTAGAGAATATAACTAGAGAATTAAAAGAAGATGAGATGGTGGAATTAGAGTTGGCTAAAGGAACTTATAAGGATCGTTTTTTTATCACCTTTAATGAAGCTAATGTGTTATCTGTTTCTGATGAGGTTTTAGATTTTAGTTTAAGAGTTTATTTGGATGACAATTCGAATGCAATATCAATACTTAACAATACCAATCTTTTTATAGAAAATGTAGAACTATTTAATGTGTTAGGTCAGCAAATTAAAACATGGAACCCAAATGTTGTAGATGAAAAAATAGACTTAGAAGTTGGTAATTTATCAAGCTCAATTTATATTGTTAATGTAAAAACGAACAAAGGAACATTTACACGTAAAATTTTTAAATAATAATAAAAAATAGACACTGTATTATAAAAAATCTTTCTGAATAAGAAAGGTTTTTTTGTTATGTAACAAATCTTACAAAACTGTACTTTAAAATCAATTATATTTGTGGTTATGAATGAAAACTTAAATCCTGAAAACGACAACTTATCTAATGAAGATTTAGACGTAGAAAAAAAATTACGTCCACTTTCTTTTGATGATTTTACAGGACAAGATCAAGCCATAGATAACCTAAAAATATTTGTGGAAGCAGCAAATCAAAGAGGAGAAGCTTTAGATCATACACTTTTTCACGGACCTCCAGGTTTAGGGAAAACAACTTTAGCACATATTTTAGCAAATGAATTAGAAGTAGGGATAAAAGTTACTTCTGGTCCTGTTTTAGACAAGCCTGGAGATTTGGCGGGTTTATTAACAAACCTAGATGAACGTGATGTTTTATTTATAGATGAAATTCATAGATTAAGTCCTATTGTAGAAGAGTATTTATACTCTGCAATGGAAGATTATAAAATTGATATTATGATAGAATCTGGCCCAAATGCCAGAACAGTTCAAATAAATTTAGAACCTTTTACATTAATTGGAGCAACAACCAGATCTGGTTTGTTAACCGCGCCAATGAGAGCTCGTTTTGGAATAAGCAGTAGATTACATTATTATAAAACAGAATTGTTAACCACAATTATTCAAAGAAGTTCACACATTTTAGGAGTTCCTATTTCTATGGAATCTGCAATAGAAATTGCAGGTAGAAGTAGAGGAACACCAAGAATTGCAAATGCTTTATTAAGAAGAGTTAGAGATTTTGCACAAATCAAAGGAGATGGAAGTATTACCATAGAAATTGCAAAATATGCATTAAAAGCATTAAATGTAGATGCACACGGTTTAGATGAAATGGATAATAAGATTCTAATGACCATTATCGATAAGTTTAAAGGAGGACCAGTTGGCTTAAGCACCATTGCAACAGCAGTTTCAGAGAATACAGAAACTATTGAAGAAGTGTACGAACCTTTTTTAATTCAGCAAGGTTTTATCATGAGAACTCCAAGAGGAAGAGAAGTAACCGAATTAGCATATACACATTTAGGAAGAGTTAAAGGAAAAAGTCAAGGGGAATTGTTTTAATATTTAGAGAAAAGAGAAAAAAAATAAGAATTCCTTCCCTTTTGGAAGGTTAGTAGGGCTAATGAATATAAAAAAGATAATACCAATTTTAGAATGGTTACCAAACTACAATACATCTCTTTTTAAGGGAGATTTATTGGCTGGTATAACTGTTGGTATTATTTTAATTCCGCAAGGAATTGCATATGCTTTAATTGCAGGTTTACCACCAATTTACGGTTTGTATTGTGCTTTGGTACCCCAAGTTATGTATGCTATTTTTGGATCATCAAGGCAAGTTGCCATTGGTCCTGTAGCAATGGATTCTTTAATTGTGGCAACAGGAGTATCTACCCTAGCTTTGGCAGGTTCTGAGAGTTACATTGCAATAGCTGTTTTGTTAGCTTTAATGGTTGGGGCAATCCAATTTTTAATGGGTGTTTTTAGTTTGGGGTTTATTGTAAACTTTCTATCAAAGCCCGTTATTACTGGTTTTACATCCGCGGTAGCGTTAATTATTGGGTTCAATCAATTTCGGAATTTATTTGGAGTAGATTTTGTGCAAAGTGATCAATTACAGTATGTTGTAGTAGATGTTTTTGGTAGAATTAACAATTTTAATCACCCAACAACTATTATCGGATTAATTTCTGTCGTGATTATTATCATCCTCAGAAAAATCAATAAAAAAATACCAAGTGCTTTAATTGTAGTTATTTTAGGCATTCTAATTTTAAAGTTTTTTGGAAGCTCTATAGTTGGTGTTTCCATTGTAAAAGATATTCCTTCTGGGTTGCCAATTTTCGGAATTCCAGAGTTTGATATTGACTTAATAAGAGAGTTATTACCAATTGCATTTACGTTGGTAATGGTTGGCTATTTAGAAACCATTTCTATAGGAAAATCGTTAGAAGCAAAACAAGATGAATATAGAATAAGACCCAATCAAGAATTAATAGCTTTAGGAATTAGTAATATGGTGGGGTCGCTGTTTAAAGCATATCCAACTACATCAAGTTTTTCTCGTTCTGCAATTAATCAAGAAAGTGGAGCAAGAACAGGTATGGCTGCTTTAATTTCTGTTGTAATGGTTGTTTTTACACTCTTATTTTTAACGCCTTTATTTTATCACCTACCAAAAACAGTTTTAGCGGCAATTATTATTGTGGCCGTTTTTAATTTGGTAAATTTTAAAGAAGCTGCTTTTCTGTGGAAAGCAAATCATTTAGACTTTTGGTTAATGTTAGCTACGTTTATTGCTACGTTATTATTAGGAATCGAATTTGGTATTATTGTTGGCGTAGGGTTGTCTTTAATAGTGTTAATTTATAGAACCTCTAGACCTTATGTGGCGGAATTAGGGAAAGTACCCAACTCTAATTTTTACAGAAATAGAAGTCGTTTTGAAGAAGTTATTATTGAAGACGATGTCTTAATTTTTAGATTTGATGCACAAATATTTTACGCAAATTCTAGCTATTTTAGAGACAAATTAGATGAAATGGCATATAGAAAAGGAGATGCTTTAAAATTGATAGTTTTAGATGCAGAAAGCATAAACAGAGTAGATAGTACAGGAGTAGAAATGCTAAAAGAGCGTATTAAATACTATAAAAAGAAAGGGATTACTTTTTTACTAGCAGGCGTAAAAGGCCCAGTAAGAGACGATTTATTTAGAAGCGGAATTTTATCAATTATAGATATCAATCACTTTTTTATGCGCTCTAATGATGCCGTAAAATTCTACAAAACTGGAGATAGAAAACAACAAGAAAAATATGCGAAATACATACATCAAGCATATCATTAAAAATAATTAGTAACTAAGTCTATAAGTAAAATTTTTGAAGTGAATTCAGAATTTTAAAACCTTGTAGGTGTTAAAAATATAAAAATGATCATAGAACAAATTTATACAGGTTGTTTAGCTCAAGGGGCTTACTACATAGAAAGTAATGGCGAAGTTGCTATTATAGATCCATTAAGAGAAGTACAAGATTATATAGATAGCGCAGCTAAAAACGATGCAAAAATTAAATATATTTTCGAAACGCATTTTCATGCAGATTTTGTGAGCGGACACGTTACATTGGCAGAAAAAACGGGAGCACAAATTGTATTTGGTCCAACAGCAAAAACTAATTTCGATGCAATTATAGCAGAAGATAATCAGGTTTTTAAAGTAGGAGATATTACCATTACGGTATTACACACACCTGGTCATACAATGGAAAGCTCTTGTTATTTATTAAAGGATGAAAACGGTAAAGACCATGCGCTTTTTAGTGGTGATACCTTGTTTTTAGGTGATGTTGGTCGTCCAGACTTGGCTCAAAAAAGTGATGTAACAGAAAAAGATTTAGCAGGTTTTTTATTTGATAGTTTGCGTACTAAAGTAATGACTTTAGCTGATGAGGTTATTGTATATCCTGCACATGGGGCGGGTTCTGCTTGTGGTAAAAACTTAAGCAAAGAAACGGTTGGTACTATTGGTAATCAAAAAGAAACCAATTACGCTTTAAGAGCAAACATGACTAAAGAAGAGTTTATAAAAGAAGTAACTGATGGTTTGTTGCCTCCTCCAGCTTATTTTCCTTTAAATGTAAAGTTGAATAAAGAAGGCTATAAAAGTATTGATGATGTTATTAAAAACAGTGAAAAGCCATTGTCTGTTAAAGATTTTGAAATCATTGCAAATGAAACTGGTGCAATTGTTTTAGACGTTCGTCATCAAACAGAGTTTGTAAAAGGATTCATTCCGCAATCTATTTTTATTGGTATCGATGGCGGTTTTGCTCCTTGGGTTGGTGCATTGATTAAAGATATTGAGCAACCAATTTTATTAGTTGCTCCAGAAGGAAGAGAAGAAGATACCATTACCCGTTTGTCTAGAGTTGGTTTCGATAATGTTTTAGGATATTTAGAAGGTAGTTTTGATGCTTGGCAAAAAGCGGATAAAGAAATAGATACCTTAACGTCTGTTTCTGTTGATGTTTTAGAAGATAAAATTAAAGAAAATGCAGTGGTTTTTGATGCTAGAAAACCAGGTGAATTTGCAAGTGAACATGCAGTTGTGGCAAAAAATACACCGTTAGATTTTTTAAATGATCATATCTCTGAGTTTCCAGAAAAAGGAGATTTTTATGTGTATTGTGGTGGTGGTTATCGCTCTGTAATTGCTGCTTCTATCTTAAAAGCAAGAGGTATTCACAATGTAATTGATGTTGCTGGCGGTTATGCTGCCATAAGAAATTCTAATATAGAAAGAACAGCAGCTGTTTGTCCATCAACTTTAAAATAAAAAATGATGAAAAATGTTTTATGCCTTTTATTCATGAGCTTCTTTTTTATAAACTGTAATTCACAAGAAGATGTTAAGTCCGTTTCTACACAAGAATTAAAAGAGTTACTTTCTAAAGAAAAAATTCAACTAATGGATGTTAGAACACCTGCAGAAATAAATGAGGGTACTATAGAAACAGCTACTTTTGCAAATTATTTTGATGCTGATTTTAAAGAAAAAGCTTCAAATAAATTAGACAAATCTAAACCAGTTTATTTATACTGTAGAAGCGGGAAAAGAAGTGTAAAAGCCTCTAAAATTCTTAAAGAAAATGGTTATGAAGTCTACAATGTTTTAGGTGGATATAACAAATGGAAGCAAGAAAACTAAATTTAATTAGAAAATTTCTACACGAGGATCTTTAGAAATGATAATAAAAAATACGATTGTACACAAAGCAAAATCTTTTGTGAGTTGTGCGGTTGGTAGAATTGATTCTTAACGTTAAAAAACACATAAAAAAGAGAGAACAAGCGCCTAAATTCAGGTTTTTGTTCTCTCTTTTTTGTATTTTAGATTTATAAAAATAAACAAGGTTGAGCATTTATAAATCCGTTTTTATTGCATTTTTTTTATTGTTTGTAACAAGCTTAAATGCTCAGTTTTCTGCTGAATTTTTAAAGTATCATAAACTACATCTAGAAGATGCGAGAGTTCGTTTGCAGCAAGAAACTATTATTACAATAACGGTTGTAAATGATAGTTTACAAATACATCAAGAGTTTATTGAAGAAGATTTGTATTTAAACGATGCTGCAACTTACAACTCTAAAAACACCTTAAATTTCTCTGCTTTTTTCGAATTAAAGAACATAGAAGCTTCTTCTTTTTCTTATGAAGATAATGGGTATGTAGAAAATAAAGTAGATAAATTTACAGAAAAAGATGAGTTGAATCAGTCTTTTCATGATGATTCTACATTGTTAACCTTTGTATATCCAAATTTAAAAAAAGGATCGAAATCTAGGTTAAAATATAGTCAAGAAATTAAAAACCCTCGTTTTTTAACGCCTTTTTATTTTGGTGATTATTTTCCTGTTGAACAAAACAAGGTAACTATTATTGCTGATGAAAATATAACGCTAGAATTTAAGAAATTTAATATATCTGATGCTCAAATTACATTCAGTAAAGAGAAAAAAGGAGGGAAGGATATTTATAGTTGGACAATAAACAATCAACCGAAATATGAATTTGAGTCGAATACACCAAGTTATAAAACCATCTTGCCACACATTGTTCCAATTATTACTTCTTATAAAATTAAGAACAAGCATAAAAGGTTATTAGGTGAAGTTGCAGATTTGTATAATTGGTATTATTCGATGGTAGAAAATGTAAATACAGAGGCTCCAAGTGCAGAACTAGTCGCTTTGGTCTCTAAAATTACTGCGGATAAAAAAACAGAATTAGAGAAGGTAAGCGCTATTTATTATTGGACGCAACAAAACATAAAATACATTGCTTTTGAGTATGCTTTAGGCGGATTTATACCCAGAGAATCGAATGATGTTTTTAGAAAAAAGTATGGCGATTGTAAAGATAACTCGAGCATTTTATACAGAATGTTAGAAATTGCAGGGGTAAAAGGAAATTTAACATGGATTGGTACCAGAAGTATTCCTTATACTTATAAAGAAGTTCCAACGCCAGTTGTAGACAATCACATGATTCTTTCTTATGAAAATAATGGGAAAACGTATTATTTAGATGCTACGGGTAGGTATATTAAGTTCGGAATGCCAACTTCTTTTATTCAGGGAAAAGAAGCATTGGTAGGTTATGGAAAAGATTTTAAGATTAAAAAGGTACCAATTATAGCTGCTAAAGAAAATGCAATTATAGATGTAACCAATATCAAGATTGAAAATGGCAGGGTTATTGGGTCTTCTGAAATAACGATTTCTGGATATCCAAAAATTGATATTTTTCACACGCTAGAATCTGGAAATTCAGAAACGAAGTTGAAGAAATTCTACAAAAGTGTCTTTTGGAAAGGGAATAACACCTTTCAAATTAATAATTTTAAAGAAAAGAATAAGTATCATTACGACAATGATTTTATCGTCGATTACGATTTCGAAATTAAAAATTATGCTAAAAATTTAGGTGATGAGATTTACATCAACCTAAATTTGAATAAAGAGATTTCTTCTTATAAAACGGATAAAAATAGAGAAAATGCGATTGAATACGAGTATCAAAGATATTATAATTATACCACTAAGTTAGAAATTCCTAAAGGTTATAAAGTAGATTATTTACCAGAATCTTTAACCGTTTCGAATGACTTATTAGTTTCTAAAATTACATACCAAGTAAAAGGAAACGAGGTGATTTACAATCATGAAATTGAATTAAACTTTTTAGTTTTATCGACAGAGCAACAAAAAGAAGTAAATAAAGAGATTCAAAAAATTGAAAGAAATTATAAAGAAATTGTAGTTTTAAAAAAAGAATAATAACAAAACGAATTGACCAATAATCATGATGTGTCATTCTGAATTTATTTCAGAATCTCATATAACAACTTCTTATTTTAAGACCCTGAAATAAATTTAGGGAGACAATTAAGACATGGTTTTAAATAAACGAATGATGAAGAACAAAATTTACCTATTAATAGCCTTCTTATGTATTTTTCAGATTGTAACCGCACAAGAAAAACCTTTTTTTGAAAGTTACGATTGGGAGGTAAATCCAAAGTATAAAGTAGATAAAGAAATTTCTGAAGACATGATTGCTGTTAAAGAAAAGACAGTGACAGAGTTTTATTTTCAGAATGAAGATTTAGTGGAGTTTTATTTAGAACACAAAGTTTTATGGCTAAATTCTGATGATGCAATTGAGGAGTATAACAAAATCTACTTACCGTTTTCATCGGAAGCAGAAACACAAGTAAATAAAGCAAGAGTGATTACTCCTGATGGAAAAATTATCAATTTAGATAAATCTAAAATACTAACTGCAGAAGACGAAGAAACCGGTAATACGTATACATATTTTGCTTTAGAAGGCATTACAAAAGGCAGTTTTATTGAGTACATGTATGTGGTAAAAAGGCCGCCAAGTTATACAGGTAAACAGTTTTACATTCAAGATGGGTACTATAAAGATCAAGTAGAATTCGATTTGTTCTCGCCAAGTAATTTGTTGTTTAAATTTAAGAGTTATAATAATTTACCAGATGTAGAAAGAGATACCATAAGTACAGATAAAATACATTATAAATTACATGTTTCTAAGGTAGAAAAATTAGAAAACGAATACCAAGCACCTTACAATGCTTCAAGAGGTTTCATCGTTTATAAAATGGATAAAAATATCGATAATATGGACGAAGATATTATCTCTTACAGAAATATTGCACTAAATGTGTATGCTTCTTATTATCCTGAATATTCAGAAAAAACTAAAGATTTACTGGATGATTTTATAAAGGAATTAGCGTTACCAAAAAATGCAGATCAAGAAAGTAGTATCAGAAAATTAGATTTTTATATAAAATCAACGGTGTATTCGCAAGATACTTATAATGATGACTTAGAAGATTTAGACCTTATTTTAAAGACGCAAGTAGCCAATGAAAGTGGAGTTATCAAACTATATATTGCTGTTTTAAGAACTTTAAATATTGAGCACGAATTGGTGATAACAACTGATAGAAATGAAATTAAGTTCGACCCAGAATTTGAAGCAACAAATTTTTTAACCGACTTTTTACTGTATTTTCCTACTTCTAACAAATATTTATCTCCAAATGCATCCGGAACAAGATATGGTTTTCCAATACCTTATGTAACGGATAATTACGGGCTATTTTTAAAAGAAGGAGTTGTTGGAGATCAAAAAACGGTTACCGGAAGAATTAAATATATAGAACCTGTAAAAGTGGATGAGGTTTTGGATGTAATGAATGTAACCATCGATTTTAATAAGGATAATTTAACCGAAAACAGTGTTCATTTAGATAGAGCTTTTAGCGGATATTACGCAATGAACATACAGCCTTTTATGCATTTAATTCAGGGTAAAGATGCTAGAAATGACTTGGTAGATAGTTTTGTAGAAAGCATGACATATGATTTTGATGTAGAAAAAAGAGAGTTAATAAATGCCGATGCAGAATTGTTCGGAATAAAGCCTTTACAGATAAAAGTAGATTTTACCACGGAAGGTTTTGTAGAAAAAGCAGGAAGAAAGTATTTGTTTAAGTTGGGTGATTTAATTGGACAACAAATAGAAATGTACCAAGAAAAAGAAAGAGTTTTACCTTTAGAAGGACAATTTCATAGAGGGTATAATAGAACTTTAACACTTCATATTCCTGAAGGTTATAAAATCACCAATTTAGATGATATTAATATTAACAATTCCTATGTGAAAGACGGAAAAGAATTGTTCTTTTTTAAATCTTCTTATCAATTAAAAGGAAATATCTTAACGGTAACAGCCAACGAATATTACAAAGAAAATATTATTGAAGTTGCTATGTACGAGGAGTATAGAACTGTAATTAATAGTGCCGCAGATTTTAATAAAATTGTGTTGTTGTTGGAAGCTGAGTAGCTTTTTTATAGGGATTAGTTAATGTTTATGTGTATAGGGAGTTGCGTTTTTGTGTACGAGGATTTTTCGCCGGAAAATCGGACGTAACAGAGGTGTACGGATTCTTGATAAAGCACTAAACTAATCATTATTTTTATAGATTAGATAAGTCTTTTAGTAAGTGTTAAAAACTTGTTTATAATGTTTGTAAGTAAATATTAAAGCGTTGATAATAAGGGCTATATTTGCTGTAGTAAAAGAACAAAGAGTATAACTAGCGACGACTCAAAACCAAAATGGATATAATTATTCAACTTGGCATACCGCTAGTATGTCTTATTTTTAAAAAGTTCCTTGATGGAATTTCACCTTCAAAATTCAAAAAAAAGTGTAAGAAATTATTTAAATCGTTTAAAAAGTTTCTTAAGAAATTAATTTTTGTTTTACTTGTATTATACTTTTCCGTAACTCTGTTGTTATTTTATTTAATTTATGTGTTTTATTATGTTGAGTGAGTAATGTTTGCTAACTCATTCTGATATTCGCTGTTTTAATAACTTATATCAATCGTTATCTAAATTGCATTTTTAGGATAAGGTTTTCAAGAGGGAAAATACTTATTTTAACCAAAAAAAATCTCAAGCTTTTACTTGAGATTTTAAAAAGTAATTTCATTAAGGAAGCAAATGGTTTACCCTAAATATGTTTTTAAAAGATGTGTTTTAGATTGATGTTGTAAGCGTCTAATAGCTTTTTGCTTTACTTGGCGGACTCTCTCTCTAGATAAATCAATAGTTGCTCCAATTTCGGTTAAGCTATAAGGACTCGGAAGATTAATGCCGTAAAACATTTTTATCACTTTTGCTTCCTTGTTAGAAAGCGTGTCTAAAGCTCTGTTTATTTCAATGGATAATGATTGACTCATTAAGTTTTTGTCGGGTCTTGGAGACTCGTCAGACTGTAAAACATTGTATAAATTAGAATCTTCACCTTCCTTAAACGGTGCATCCATAGATACATGTCTACCAGAATTTTTTAAAGATTGCTCTACTTCATCTTCTGTCATGTCTAACTGTTTTGCAATTTCCTTGTTGGTAGGCATACGCTGTTCTCCTTGTTCTAAGCGAGCATATATTTTTCGGATTTTATTAATGCTACCAATCTTATTTAAAGGCAAGCGTACAATACGAGATTGTTCTGCTAAAGCAGACATAATTGCTTGACGAATCCACCAAACGGCATAAGAAATAAATTTAAAACCTCTTGTCTCATCAAAACGTTTTGCTGCTTTTACAAGTCCTAAATTTCCTTCATTAATTAAGTCAGATAGCTTTAAACCCTGACCTTGATATTGTTTAGCAACAGAAACTACAAACCTTAAATTTGCTTTTACAAGTTTATCCAATGCTCTGTTGTCTCCTTTCTTTATTTCTAAAGCTAATTCTACTTCTTCATCAGCAGTAATTAACCCAATTTTACTAATTTCTTGAAAATATTTTTCTAAAGACTTGGCGTCACGATTGGTTACTTGTTTTACAATTTTAAGTTGTCTCATATATTGTTTCGGTTTTTTAAAGATTAATTTTAAATAAATAAATTGCAATCATCACACGTTTTCACTTCTCCATAATACGTTTCTCGATATTCATGGATGGTTTTAATAGGAATTCCTAAAAAATATTTTTTAATATAAGTTACTCTAGAATTTAAAGTTCCCATTGCAGAGGAATAGTATTTTTGATATTTAGTTTTTCTTTGTATTTTAATTATTTTCATATGTACAGTTTTAAATAAGTGTAAGAACACTTAATATGAAGTTGAAGATTAATACGGGTTTAATTTTCTTAAAAAATTAAGGAATAGAAAAACTAGAAAGCGGGTGCAATTGATTTATTAGAATGACCTTTTAAATCGTAAAAAGCGAGACTATAAATGCTTGTGTTATTATTAATGTATAAAAATGAATTTTTCATAATTTTCAATATACGAAAAAACGAGCGATTTTCAATAGAAAATGCTCGTTTTGTTTGTTTTTTGCGTTGTTTTTAATCAAAAAAGACTAAAAATGATGTTTTTTAAAACTTTAAAGTAATCCCAACTAAGAAGTTTCTAGTGGCTTGTGGGTAATAACCGGCACCATCTAGAGTTGTAATTTGGTTTGGATCAGACCAAGTATCATCATACGTATAATAATAACCTCTGTCTACATATTCTGTATTAAAGATGTTGTTTATTAAAGCCGAAAACACAATAGATTTAAAGATCTTATTTGGGTTTATTTCATAAACAATATTTAAGTCAGATGTAAAATAATCATCTAAAACATCATTGTTAGAAATTTTACTACTAAAGTTGCTCATAAATTGTTTACCAACATATTTCGATAAAAATGAAATCTGTAAGTTCTCTATGGGCTTGTAAATAAACATGTTTCCTGCAACAACTTCCGGAGAAAAAGATAAGTCTGTATTTCCTAAACTTTCTGGTGTATCAATTCCGTTTCTTGTTATAAAAAAGTCTTCGTTTTTATTAGAACTAAATGCAGCATTTGGTTTTATAGAAAACTGATCGCTTAAAGTAATGTCTGCATCAATTTCTAAACCTAGTCTATAACTGTTACCAGAAGTTGCTCTTACTGGCGCACCAACATCATCTAAAGCACCTGTTAAAACCAACTGATTTTTATAATCCATATAATAGATGTTGGTATTTAATTTAACGCTTTCCTTTTTTAAACGCCATCCAAATTCAAAATCATTTAAAGTTTCGTGTGTTGTAACTCCGCCTTCAAAATCATTTCTATTAGGTTCTCTATTTGCTACAGCAAAAGAAGTATATAAGTTATTATCGTCATTAATCTTATAAGTTAATCCAACCTTTGGGTTAAAGAAATTAAAATTAGCATCAACATTAATAGCAGCAATGTCAGAAGTAATTCCTTTTGTTTGGTAACCAACAAAACGTCCTTGTAAATCTGCATAACCAGACAATTTCTCGCTAATATCAAAAGTAGCTTTTGCAAAGATTGAAAAGTCTGTTTTCTTTGCATCAGAAAAATAATAACGATCTCTAATATTTACATTTGGCGCTAAATCTTCTCCCCAGATTACTTCACCAAAATGATCTCCAGTATAATTAGAATACGAAATTCCAGAAATAAAATTAAGTTTATCTGTTTTGTAATTGGTATTAAAGTTTACTACATAAAAATCATTTTCTAACCAACGTCTTACAATTACATCTGTTCCATCAACAATTAAATTTCCATAATCTGCTGCATCTCTTTCTTCTTTAAATTGCTCAAAAAAACCAGCACCTTTTGTGTAGTTTAAACCTAAGGTTGTAGACCAATTTTCATTCAATTTTTCATTCCAATGTAATTGATAATGGTTTTGGTCATAGTCATCTACTTCATTCTCGTACGTATACGGGTTTTGTCTTCTATCTTCCTTTAATTGATCTGCAGTTAAACCTTCCCAAGCTTGGTAAGTAACTTCTTTACCTCCAAAAGTAATTGCTTTTATCAACGTGTTTTCATCCGTATAACTTGCTTGTAAATAGTAAGATTTTAAATCGGCAGAAGCTCTATCTACATAACCATCAGATTTAATGTTAGACAAACGTCCGGCAACTTCAAAGTGCTCATTAATTTTACCAGTACTAAATTTTACAGTATGTTTTCTTGTTCCGTAAGAACCAAAAGAGTTCGATATTTCTGCAGAAGCCTCTTCAGAAACCGCATCTGTCAAAATATTTAAACTTGCACCAAAAGCACCAGAACCATTTGTAGAGGTTCCAACTCCACGTTGTAATTGTAAATTCTCTGTAGAAGAAGCAAAATCACTTAAATTTACCCAAAAAGAACCATGACTTTCGGCATCGTTATAAGGTATTCCGTTTACGGTAACATTAATTCGCTCTCCGTTAGAACCACGAACGCTCATATATGTGTAACCAACACCTGCACCAGCATCACTAGAAGAAACCACAGAAGGCATGTAATTTAGTAAAATAGGAATATCCTGACCTAAATTACGGGTTGCAATTTCCTTTTTAGAAAGGTTAGAAAACGTAACAGGCACATCTGCATTTACACGAACAGCAGAAACCAAAACCTCTTCTAAAACTGTTGAATTTGGTACTAAAGAAAACGCAATTGTATTATTTTGTGATAAAGAAATTTCTTTAGAAACTGTTTTGTAACCCATAAATGAAACCTGAATGGTATAAGCTCCTTTAAGAAGATCTACACTAAACTTTCCATCAAAATCCGTAACGGTTCCTTTCTTAGTTTCTTGTACCAAAATGGTTGCTCCTGGCAAAGAATCATTGTTTTCATCTACTACTTTTCCGTTAAGTGTAAATGTCTGGGCGTTTACAAGAATGCTTGTAAACAAGAATAAAAAAATGTGATTTTTTTCATTTTAAAAAATTTAAAACGAATAAAAAGAGGTAATTATTCTTGTGATTTATGTTGAATAATTAATTATTGAAGCTTATACTTCTGCACCTATAAAAAGCTTTTACACTTTTTTAAAGTACTAGTTTCCTAAACAGCATTACCTGTTCTAGGTTCAATGGGTATGATCTCAGCTTTTTAAAGCACCCCTTTATGAGAACGCTGCAAAATTACCTCAGTTTTTTGACATAGAGAATAACAAAAGCACTTTTTTTAGAAGCTATTTCCTGCTTTTCGCTATATCTTTTTTTTGAAAAAAACAAAAAAAAGGATGCCGCTGCTATCAGGGCTAAGTTTAGTTACCAATTTCAGTATTTTGTAAAAGCAATTACATTTCCTAAAATAAAATTTAAACTCAAAAATGATTTATCTAAAAACGAGTAACTTAGCTGTTAAATATTATTTTAGCTTTTGTAATTTGCTTTATATAATTACGACTGTTAGATTTTAAAATAGATTTTTGATAGATTTAAAACATTCTAAAACTGCAATTCTTATTTTTTCGCTTTCGCAAGAAGCAGAAAATTTACGTAAGCCTTTCCTTCAAAAAAAGGATACGGTTAGCAAACTGAATGCTCTTATTAAAGAAAAAGTTAGTTCTTTAGGTGTAGACTATTTTCATTACACAGAGAAAGATCAAAAAGGAAATAATTTTGGAGAACGTTATGTAAATACCGTTTCAGAAATTTTTAAAAAAGGGTATGATAATGTTATAACGGTTGGTAACGATACTTTAGGTTTAGAAAAAAAGCATCTTCTTGCTGCCATAGAATCAGTAGAAAACAATCAAATACCTGTTGGTCCTTCTTACGATGGTGGTTTCTATCTTTTAGGTTTACGTAAAGACCAATTTAATGCAGCAGATTTTCTTTCGCTTTCTTGGGAATCATCAACATTATATAAAGAGTTAAAAACACTTTTATCAGAAAAAGAAATAGCAACTGTTACACTTCCTTGTTTATACGATTTAGATGAAGAGTTAGATATTTCTAAAAACATTGCTTCTCTTTCTTTTCTAAAAATAGAAGCACTTAAATTATTACAAAACCTACAAGTAGTAATTTTAAAAGTAAGCAAATTCATTCTACAAAAATTTAAAGAAGCTTCTTTAAACCACCTATACAATAAAGGACCACCATTGGTTTGTAATTAATTATAAGTACAATTTTCTGTAAAAACAGGACTTATTATTTTACATACATTTTAACTCAAACTAATGAAGAATTTATTTTTCGGCTTACTTGTGCTATTTACTATTAGCCTAAGCGCCCAAGGAGATCTTGTGGTTTATGCCATAGATTATAATACCAAAGTACCAATTAAAAATATAAGCGTTACGCTTGTTAACGATCAACAAGGTTATGAAGTAAAAAATACCACAAACGAATTAGGTAAAGCTTCTTTTAACTCCATTCCCGTTTTAAATGGTTATCAAGTTATTTTTGATGGAAATAAAACATACGGAACCACTATTTCAGATATGGTAGATGTTCGTTCTAATGAAGAGTCGGTGGTAAAATTGCTATTGTTTCCGGCTTCATTTCAGCAAGAAACGTTAAGCGAAGTTGTAATTACTGCTTTAGGAATTAAAAGAGAAAAACAATCTTTAGTTTCTTCCGTAACCACTATAAAACCTGCTGCTCTTACAGAAGTTACGCTTACGAACGTGGTAAATAGCCTTGCCGGACAAGTTGCTGGTGTAAAAGTAACCAATGGTTCTTCTGGTGTAGGATCTTCTTCTCGTATTGTTATTCGTGGAGAGAACTCTTTAAGTAGCTCTAACCAACCTTTATTTGTTGTTGATGGTGTGCCTATTAGTAATGAGCAAATTACAAGTGATTTAGTAAATGATGGCTCATTACAAGAAGTAGATTATGGTAACGGAGCTTCTGAAATTAGTCCAGATGATATTGCTTCTATCTCTATTTTAAAAGGAGCAGGTTCTGCTGCTTTATATGGTGCAAGAGCCGCTAACGGAGTGGTATTAATCACTACTAAAAGAGGTAAAAAGAAAAAAGGTTTAGGTGTTAGTATTAATAGCTCTTTAACCTTAGAAACTTTATTAACCTTACCAGATTATCAAAATGTATATGGTGGTGGTTCTAATGGTCAATATTCATTTCAAAATGGTGCTGGCGCTGGCGTTAACGATGGTGGTTTAAGTAGTTATGGCCCACGTTTAGATCAAGGTTTTTTAATCAACCAGTTTGATAGTCCATCTGTAGATATTAACGGAAACACGGTTCGTGCTGGAGACGTTATTGCAAGAACACAAGCAGACGGAACTTTAACGCCTATTACACCTACTGCTTGGGTTTCTAACCCTAATAACGTACGTAATTTTTTTAAAACCGGAATTACTAAGCAAAATAATATTGCTATTAGCTCTTCTGGCGATAAAGGAAGTAGTAGGTTTTCGTATAGTAATTTAATAAACGAAGGAATTGTACCTAATACCGATTTAAAAAGAGATGGTATCTCTTTAAGTTTAAACCAAGAAGTACACGAAAAGTTACATGTAAATGCTTTTGTTAATTATATTAATACAAGAAGTGGTAACCGTCCTAATTTAGGATACGGATACGAAAACCCTCTTTATGGCTTTAATTGGACAGGTAGACAAGCAAATATTGATTCTTTTAGAAATTATTGGCAAGCAGGACAAGAAGGTTCTCAACATTTTGATATAAACTACAACTGGTTAACAAACCCTTATTTAACTGTTTTTGAAAACACCAATAGTTTTAATAAAAACAGATTTTTAGGAAACGCCGCTGCCGTTTACAATATTACAGACAAATTAACTGCAACGGTACGTACTGGTTTAGATACATATAATGATAAACGAGCGTTTAGGCGTGCTGTAAGTACCAATGCTAATCTAGAAGGTTCTTACAGAGAAGACAATGTGTTTTTTAAAGAATTAAACACAGATGTATTAATCTCTTATGATGATGTAATTAATGATAATTGGAAATATAATGTAAGTGCAGGTGCTAACCGTTTTGATCAAGAAATTGAATACAGTTATACTTTAGCACCTCAACTAGCTATTCCAGATATTTTTACACTTGCAAACTCCAAAGCTGCTTTGGTTGCAGAAAGTAATACGTTTACTAAAAGAATAAATAGTGTATATGCAACTGGTAATTTAAACTATAAAGATGCTCTTTATTTTGATGTTTCGTATAGAAATGATTGGAGTAGTACTTTACCAGCCAATAACAATTCTTTTGGATATTATTCTGCCGGCGTAAGTGCTGTAATTAGTAAATTAGTGACATTACCAGAAGCAATCTCTTTCTTAAAACTTCGTTTTAGTGGCGCTAGTGTTGGTAATGATACAGATCCTTATCAAAACAACCAGAACTTTTTATTAAATCAAAATTACGGAACCAATTTTCGTGTAACCAATGAGAATGTACTAAAGAACTCAAATTTAAAACCAGAAAGATTAAATGCTCTAGAAACTGGTATTGAAGCTTGGTTTTTAAACAACCGTTTGCAAGTAGATGTTTCTGCTTATCAAAATACTAGTGTAGATCAAATTATATCTAGTCCTATTTCTCAAGCGAGTGGTTTCGGTAATTTTAATATAAACGGAGGTGAAGTTCGTACTAGAGGATTAGAAGTTTTATTGAGTAGTATTCTAATTAAAAAGAAAGATTTTAAATGGGAAAGTTCTGTAAATTTTTCTACTTCTAGAAGTATTGTTACAGAATTACCCGAAGGAGTAGATCAATTTGTAACAGGTTCTGCAGACGTGTTTTCTGGTTCTGGCGGATCTAATAGTGTTTTTTATATTGCCCAAGAAGGTGGTCGTGTTGGAGATATGTTTGGTACTGGTTTTGTAGAAATCGATGGAGAAATTCTTCATGATGCTAATGGTTTACCTGTACAAGACCCTAATTTACGCTTATTAGGAAATTATAATCCAGATTTTCAAGTAGGTTTTAATAATAATTTCACCTATAAAAATATTAACCTATCCTTTTTATTCGACTGGAGACAAGGAGGAACAATCGTTTCAAGAACTAAAGCTTTAGGAAGCACTTCTGGTGTATTACAAGAAACTTTAATAGGTAGAGAAACCGGTATTGTAGGTAACGGTGTAGTTAATATAGGTACAGATACAGCACCACAGTATGTTGCAAACACTACTAATGTTTCTGCACAAACATACAATAATAGCTTTTTTGATCGTGGTAATGAGGCAAGTGCATTATATGATGCTTCTTATTTAAAATTAAGACAACTAAGTATTTATTATAAGTTTAATAAAAGCTTAGTCAATAGAATTGGTTTTCAAAAAATAAAAATAGGGTTAACAGGTAGTAATTTATTCTTATTTACAGAAAACCCTCACTTTGATCCTGAACTAAATGCTTTACAAGGACAAAGTACAACACAGGGTGTAGAAGATTTCTCATACCCATCTACAAGAAGTTTAGGAGTAAGTATTAAAACTGAATTTTAAGAAAATGAAAAATTATAAAAATATATTTTTAGGAGTCTTCATTTTTAGTACATTTTTTACTGCGTGTACTAAAGATTTCGAAGAAATTAATACAAATAACAATAACCCAGAATCTGTTGCTCCGCAGTTTTTATTAACCAATGTTCTTTCGGTTTCTTCAGATTTAAATGCATTCGATCAAGGCTTTAGACAAGCCAATTATTTAGCTCAATTTTCGGCTAGTATTGAGTTTGAACGTATAGATCGTTATGAAATGGGATCTAATAGCGAGTATTGGAACGCTATTTTTGGTTTGCTTTCTGACATAGAATCGATACAAAATTCAGAAACCACAAACAGTGCTTATAATGCAGTTGGTGATATTATGAAAAGTTATTTATTCTCTCAACTTACCGATTTATGGAATGATGTTCCGTATACAGCAGCTTTAGGAGCTATTGATGGTGTTTTTTCGCCTAAATATGACACGCAAGAAAGTATTTATACAGATTCTGAAACAGGTATTTTGGCTACTTTAAAAAATGCTGCAGCAACATTAGAAAACAACAATGCTATTATTGAAGGTGATGTTTTATTTAATGGCGATTTAAGTAAATGGATAAAATTTGCCAACTCTTTGCAAGTCCGTTATCTAGTGCGTATTAGTAAACGTTTAAGTGATTTTTCAGATTTACAAACTTTGGCAGATTCCGGTAACATCATGCAGTCTAACAACGATAATGCTGTTCTTCCTTATTTAAGTACATCACCAAATCAGTTTCCTTTATTTAATGCAGCTTCTGGTATTAATAATGAACATACCATGACGATTACTGTAGAAGAAATTTTAAAATCTTGGAACGATCCTAGAATGGCAGTTTTATATAAGCCTACAAATGCAACTGCTAATACAACCGCAGAATTTCATGGTTTATTAAACGGACAATCTAGTAATAGTATTGCCGCTAGTGGTGTAGATTTAAATAATATTTCTTTATTCGGAACTATTTTTAGAGATACTCCTAATGGCGTAGATGCACAATACATGCAATATTCCGAAACCCAATTTGCTTTGGCAGAAGCTGTTGTAAAAGGTTTTATTTCTGGTGATGCAAATACGTATTACCAAAACGGAATTGCAGCTAGTTTTGATTATTACAATACAGAAATTCCTACAGATTATTTTACAAGAACTGCTATTGCTTTAGATGGAAGTGAAGAAGATATCACAAAAATTATGACTCAAAAATGGTTGAGTTTAATTTCTGTAGGTCATGAAGCTTGGTTTAATATTCGTAGAACAGGAATTCCTAATTTAGTAGCTGGTCCAGATAATCTTAATCAAGGCCGTTACCCAGTTCGTTATTTGTATCCAGAGTCAGAACAAGCTTCTAACAACGCTAATTATAAAGAAGTTGCAGAAAGAATTGGTGGAGACAATATTAATAGTAAAGGTTGGTGGGAGAAAGATTAATTTATTTAATATTTAAATTAGAAATAAAGATATGTAATCCTATAATTTTCGACATATAAAATGTGGGGTTAAAATCTACATATAAAACTTTAGGTTATCATCTTAAAATTAAACATCATATATAATAATGACCAATTACATGAAAACGATATATATATTCATAACTTTTTTATTTGTTACAGCTTTTGCAGAAGCACAACAAAAACCGATACATTTAATTATAGATGCAGACACAGCAAATGAGGTTGATGACCTTTTTGCGTTGGTTCGTGCAATAAATGAACCTGCATTTAATCTTTTAGGTATTACTTCTGCACAGTTTCATACATCACCACAAGCAACAGAAAATACGGTTGGTGAAAGTCAGGCTATTAATGAGCAAATCATTAAAGTGATGAACCACGCAGAGATTAAATTGCCTTTAGGTAGTAACGTTCCGTTAGCATCTATGACAACGCCTTCTCCTTCGGAAGCTTCTAAATTTATTATAGAAAAAGCACACGAAATGAAAGGTAACGAAAAGTTAGATTTGGTTATTTTGGGATCTTGTACCAATGTTGCTTCTGCAATTTTAGAAGATCCTTCTATCATTTCTAAAATCCGTGTAAATTATCTTGGTTTTTGGCACACGGTAAAAACAAACACGTATAACAAAAAAGAATTCAATTCGGGTAATGATCCACTTGCAGTGGATGTACTTTTAAATACGGTTAATTTAGAGTTTAATGTAATGACGGCAACTACTTCTCAGCATTTAGTTTTTAAAAAGAAAACGATAGATAAGCAGTTAAAAGGAAAAGGCGGCATTAAAGACATCTTAGTAGATCGTTGGGATACATACAATCGTTGGTGGACAAAAAAAGATCCTAAAAAGAAAAAATGGGTAATGTGGGACGTTGCTCTTATTGAGGCTTTAATTAATTCGGAATATGCAACGATAACGCCTTTACAAACACCAAAAGAAAACACAAAAAGAACTATTGGTGTGTACACAGATTTAGATAAAAAAGCAATGGAAAAAGCTTTTTGGAAACACCTTAATAAATTATAATATGAAGTATATTGATATACATACAGATTTAAAAATCATCAAAGAATTTCTATTAGAAATCAATTTTTTAAAGGAGTCTGAAGAAATTTTATCCGCAGAAAAACCAGGAGAAGGTAATATGAATGTGGTGTTGCGTGTAACAACAAATCAACGTTCTTTTATTGTAAAACAATCGCGTCCTTTTGTACAGAAGTATCAAGATATTCCTGCGCCAGAAGATCGAATTGATGTAGAATATCAGTTTTATAAAGCTATTGAAAGTCCTGCAATAACTTGTCATATTCCTAAAATTCTTGCTTATGATGCAAAAAATTATGTATTAATTTTAGAAGATTTAGGAAATTGCGAAGACATGAGTTTTCTTTATAAAAACCGTGTTATTGAAACGGAATCAATTCAACTTTTGGTGGATATACTTTCTAATATCCATAAAAGTGAAGTTTCTAATACGTATCCAGAAAATAAAGAATTACGCGCTTTAAATCATCAACATATATTTGTTTTACCTTTTGTTACTGATAATGGTTTTTCTTTAGATACCATTCAAGATGGATTAGAAGCAGTATCACAAGCCTATAAAAATGATGAAAAATTAAAAGCACAAATTACTTTAGTTGGAGAACGTTATTTATCCGAAGGAACAACTCTTTTACATGGAGACTATTATCCTGGTAGTTGGATGACCAAAGAAGATGAGGTGTATGTAATTGACCCCGAATTTAGTTTTAAAGGTTTTGCTGAATTTGATTTGGGTGTTATGGCAGCGCATATGGTGATGGCAACTGGAAATAAACTACTAATTTCTAGAATAAAACAGGCGTATAAATTAAAGTTAGATGAACATCTTTTTTTGCAAATAACAGGTATTGAAATAATGAGAAGGTTAATTGGTTTAGCACAACTTCCGTTAGAAAGAACTTTAGAAGAAAAGAAAGAATTGCTAGAAATAGCAAGGTTGTTAATTATTGATTAATGACCTAGTTTTAATCTAACCCAGGTTTCTTTCTCAATGCTTTTTTTACAGAAGTTCTCTTCTTCTTTTCCGCATTTTTTCGAACAGAAGATTTACTTGGTTTTGTAGGTCTTCTTTTTTTCGGACGAATTAAATTTACGCGTAATAATTCTAAAAAACGTTTGATAGCCAAATCTTTATTTCTATGTTGAGAACGAGATTCATCACAAAATAAAATTAAGGTGTTTTCTTTTGTTAGTTTATTAGAAAGCTTGGTTTTTAAAAGCTCTTTTTCGTTATCAGAAAGAGAAAGAGAGTTTTCTAAATCGAAAGTCAACTCAATCTTAGAAGATACTTTATTTACATGCTGCCCGCCAGCACCAGAACTCCTAATGCCTTTAAAATTAAGTTCTTTTAAGATGTTTTCTTTGTTCATTTGTTCTAAAAATAAAGTCTATAAAAAGTAAAATAGTAGCGTTTTTAGATAAATATTCGATAGTTTTATCACTTATCACTTATCACTTATCACTTATCACTTATCACTTATCACTTATCACTTATCACTTATCACTTATTCTGTTATTTAATACTCAAACGGAGTGCCAAAATCACCCGTATTTTGATGTAGAAAATGCATGTCTACATCTTGTAAAGAATCAGAAAACGAATGTAAATTTTCTTTATCAGCAATTATTTTATCAATAGCTGCTGTGGCATTCCTTAAGCGAGTTTCTTTATCGCCTTTTAATAAAATATAAGGTCTGTTATGGTCTATTAAAGATTTCTCGAAAGCATTAAACATTTCTAAACGTAGCTCTGGTCTGTCTCGTAAATCATCTTCTTCCCAAGGTGTGTCTATATACGTTAATAAGTACAAGTCGTATGTGTTTTCATCTGCAGCTTCATCTAATTTTTCATCAACAAAACCACCATAAAACTCTTCTGAGTATACTTTGGTTTCTAGTAAATCGGTATCGCAAATTAAAATTTTATCAGCTTTTTTAGCCAAAGCATTTTCTAATTTCATTTGTCCGACTGCAATAGGAAGTAAATCTTCTTTTTCGCAAGTTTTACGTTCGTTATTCCATTTTTCTTGCAAATATTCACGCGCAAATTCTGGTGCCCAAACGGTATTATAATAACGTGCTAAATGACGAGAAAGTGTTGTTTTTCCTGAAGATTCTGGCCCGAATAAAACAACTTTTACGATGTTAATCGGGTCTTGTTTAAGTTCTTTTTCCATGCTAAATAACCTGATATGGCTATAAAAGTAAATATTAAATATTGAATACTAGTAAAAGTAAATCCTTTATAAAAATACAAAGGAGTAGAAATGATGTCTCCAACAATCCAATAAATCCAATTTTCTATTTTTCGTTTTGCCATTAGCCACATACCCACAAAGAAAATTGCTGTGGTAAAAGTATCTACATAAGCGGTCCAACTAGTCCATTTTTCGAAATACGTATAGACTCCATACACAAAAATTAATGTGGCAATAAAGATAAGTACACTTAGTTTTTTTTCTTTTAAAGTGGTCCTAGAAATTGGCGTTTCATGCTCACCATCATTTTTATAAGTCCAGATATACCAGCCATAAATACTCATTACAAAATAGTAGGCATTAATCATCATGTCACCCAAAAGTTCCCACTTATAAAGTAGGTACACAAAAATAAGTGTGCTAATCATTCCTGTAGGGAAAACCCAAATTTTATTCTGTTTAGAGTACCATACCGATAAAAAACCGAAAATTATGGCAACAACCTCTAAAACAATATCTATAGTAGAATAGGTTTTGTATTGTCCGAAAAGGAAATCGATAATTTCTGACATTTAATTTTATTTGAAGTTGTAAATGTAATCTTTTCAGTTTTTATCAGTAAAGTCAAAAGTATAATTCATTTAAGACTACTTAAAAATGACAAACTGAGAGAGAAAATTATAGCGTATTATTTTTTAAGTTGATTAAAAAACGCTTCATCATTTTCAAAAGCGGTACCAATAACCACTATATCTGCGCCAGCATTAAAAGTTGTTTCTAGTTGCTTTTTAGAACGAATTCCGCCACCAACAATTAAAGGAATCGATAAATTACTTTTCACAACAGTGATAATATTTGTGTCCACAGGTATTTTGGCGCCACTTCCTGCTTCTAAATAAATCAATTTTTTACCAGAAAATTCACCGGCTAAAGCGGTGTTTAAAATGAGTTCGGTATTTTCTTGAGAAATTGGTTTTGTATTGCTTACTTTTTGAGTAGCTGTATTTTTTTGACCGTCAATTAAAATGTAACCCGTTGGTAAAATTTCTAAAGGTGAATCCTTTAAAAACGGAACACTTTTTATTTGTTGTTCAATTAAATATTCAGGATTTCTGCCAGAAAGTAAACTTAGAAATAGAATTCCGTCTGCTTTTTGTGTAATTTGTTTTACATCACCCGGAAAAAGAACAACAGGTAATTGAGTTTCTTTTTTAATGGCCGCAACCACATTTTCGGTTAGGTTGTTTTTATCGGTACTTCCACCAACAAAAATATGCGTAGCAATAGATTGATGCACTTTTTCAAAAAAAGTAGCAATTTTATCTAAGTTGATTTTTTCAGGATCAATTAAAACGGCAAGTAACTTTTTGCTATCTTCTTTTGCTAATAAAATGTTTTGATAAATATTCACAACTGCGAAAATAAGAAATTACAAGGAGATTAATCTTAAAGAGATCTGTTTTTCATGTAGAGATTAATTACTTATTTATGAAGTATATTTTTTTCTAAAATCCATTGGAGTACAACCTGTTTTAGTTTTAAAGAACCTTGAAAAATAAGCGTAGTCAGAAAACTGAAGTGTATCTGCAATAGCAGCTAAATTATTTTCAGAATGAATGATTAATCTTTTCGATTCTAAGATAATTCTCTCAGAAATTAATTGACTAGTTGTTTTATTCAGTGCTTTTTTTACAACCCTATTAAGGTGTTTGGTGGTGATATTTAATTGATCAGAATAAAATTTAGGTAATTTCTCTTTATAAAAATGTTGATGTATTAAGTTTTCTAGATTTTCAAGTATGATAGAATAACTAGAAGAAACGAGTTTTTCTAAATTAACATCTGCTGTATAAGCCCTTGTTAAATCTATATAAATACTATTAATAAGGTTTATTATTTTTAACTCTCTTAAAAGGTTTTGTTGTTGATATTCTGCGTAGACTTCTTCAAACTTTGGTTTTAATACCGTCATTTTTATTTTAGACAATTCTAAGAAAGGCGGATTCTGATTTGAATAATAAAAAGGAAAGGAGTGGAGGGTATGATCTAAAAACTTTATTTCATAAAATTCTTGAGAGTGGAAAAAGATAAAACCTTCTGGTTTAGTATCAAATTGCCAAGAATGAGTTTGACCAGGTTTTAAAAAGAAAACCTTGCCTGGGTTTACTTGATAAGAATTAAAATCAATTTCATGTGTACCAAATCCCTCTGTAAAAAGAACACATAAATAAAAATTATGACTGTGAGGTTTGTCAATTAACTTCTTATTCAATTCCAAATGATTTGAGAAAGAATTTATATACAAATCATTTAACGACTCGGATTCTTGAAATTGATCAATTTTTAAAACAGGTATTTTCATAATAATGTCCTAAAAGTACAAAAAATAGCGATTATACTATATGGTAAATGCAGTTTTATCAACTTAATTTTGTTGTACTATTAAATAAGAGAGTATGGCAAATGTAATTGATATGTTAAAATGTAAATGTCCTAATTGTAAAAAAGGGAAAATGTATAGTGAATTAGGGAATCTACTTATGTTTAGGTCTCCTAAAATGTATACAATTTGTAACGAGTGCCATTTTAAATTCGAGAAAGAACCAGGTTTCTTTTTTGGAGCTATGTTTGTAACTTATGCACTTGTATCAGCAGAAATGATAGCAGGTATGGTTTTATTTAAGTTTATATTAGACTTCTCTTACATAACTGTTGCGCTTTTAGCAATTACAACGATTATATTATTAAGTACATTTAATCTAAGAATTTCTAGATCTATCTGGATTTATATGTTTTATAGTAATTAATAGAAAATTATTCTGAAAAGATGTTAAAAAAAAATTACTTTAATTTTAATAAAGGCATAATTTTAAACCTTAATCTTTTAGTGAGCATACACACAAGTAAAACCTTCAAACTCTAAAAACTCAATATTATAGGTAGTAGTTTTACCTTCGTATCTAATTTCTCCGGTAGTTTTTGCATCTTCAAACTTAAAATCTTCAATATAAATATTTTCTAAAAAGCGTAATTTTTTCTTTCCGTATATTTTATACAAACTCTCTTTTCCGCCCCAAACAATGGTGAGTTTACTAATTAAAGCATCGTGGTTTGCAATGGTTACGTACTCTTTAACATGTGTAAATTTGTGCGCAATTTTCAGAATTTTATCACGTTGCATTTCAATATCAATACCAACATGTAAATTATCAGAAATTATCAACCCAGAAAAAGTGAAGGAATGTGTAATAGAAATAAATTTTCCATCTTTTAAGTGTGGTTTTCCAAATTCATCATAAACTAAATCCGAATCAGAATAACCAGCTTCTTTTAATAAATGACGCACACTTAAAAATCCTCTTTGGTGTAAGTCAGATTTCATTCCATCTAAACGAGCTTGACTTTTATCAGTAAGTAAAACGTTTGTATTTAAATCGTTAAAGGATTCTTCAATTTTCCAAATGAGAACTTTCGTGTTTTTATTAACCGTTAAACTTTTGTAAAGAGGCATACTTTTTTAAAATGGATGTCGTAACTTTGCAGTTCGAAAAATTAGAATATAAATATACATAATATGAGCACAAAAATAGCTTACGTACCAAACAAAGTTAAAGATATTTCTCTTGCAGCTTGGGGAAGAAAAGAAATTTTATTGGCAGAGGCAGAAATGCCAGGTTTAATGTCTTTAAGAGAAGAATACAAAAACGAGCAACCTTTAAAAGGAGCTAGAATTGCAGGTTGTCTTCACATGACAATTCAAACAGCAGTTTTAATAGAAACGTTACAAGCTTTAGGTGCAGAAGTAACTTGGAGTTCTTGTAATATTTTTTCTACACAAGACCAAGCAGCAGCAGCAATTGCAGAAGCAGGTACAGCAGTTTATGCTTGGAAAGGTTTAACTGAAGAAGAATTTGACTGGTGTATCGAGCAAACTTTATTCTTTGGTGAAGATAGAAAACCATTAAACATGATTTTAGATGATGGTGGGGATTTAACGAACATGGTTTTAGATAAATATCCAGAATTAGCAGCAGGAATCAACGGTTTATCAGAAGAAACTACAACCGGAGTTCATAGACTTTACGAAAGAGTAAAAGCCGGAACTTTACCAATGCCAGCAATTAATGTAAACGATTCTGTTACAAAATCTAAATTTGATAATAAATATGGTTGTAAAGAATCTGCAGTAGATGCAATTCGTAGAGCAACAGATATTATGTTAGCAGGTAAACGTGTTACTGTTTGTGGTTATGGAGATGTAGGTAAAGGTACAGCAGCATCATTTAAAGGAGCTGGTTCTATTGTAACGGTTACAGAAATCGATCCTATTTGTGCTTTACAAGCTGCGATGGACGGTTTTGAAGTTAAAAAATTAGAAACTGTTGTTGGTAATTCAGACATTATTATTACAACTACAGGAAACAAAGATATTATTCAAGGTCGTCATTTTGAGGCTATGAAAGACAAAGTTATTGTATGTAACATTGGGCACTTTGATAACGAAATTGACATGGCTTGGTTAAACAAAAACCATGGTAATACAAAAGATACGATCAAACCTCAGGTTGATAAATATAACATCAACGGAAATGACATTATTTTATTAGCAGAAGGACGTTTAGTAAACTTAGGTTGTGCTACAGGTCACCCAAGTTTTGTAATGTCTAACTCATTTACAAACCAAACTTTAGCGCAAATCGAATTATGGAAAAACGCTGATGCTTACGGAAATGATGTATACATGTTACCAAAACATTTAGATGAAAAAGTAGCCAAATTACACCTTGCAAAAATAGGAGTAGAGCTTACAGAATTACGCGAAGAGCAAGCATCTTATATTGGTGTAACAGTAGATGGTCCTTATAAACCAGAACACTATAGATACTAAAACTATTTGTCATTGCGAGGAAGTAATGACGCGGCAATCTTGTTTTTTAGATTGCAAAATATACAAAACCCTTTCATTAATTTGAGAGGGTTTTTCTTTGCTTCTAATTTCCGTTTTTTTCACACCTTGTCATTCCGAAATGAGCCTTTTTAGGCGATTGAGGAATCTCATAATAATTATGCTTTTTTTGGGCGTTTTAACAGGCTTCCACTACTCGCTTTTTTTATGAAAAATAAAAAAGAGCTCAAACAGACCGCTCAATCCTTAACGCGGAATTTTAGGATTAAATAAGGAATACTATTTTAAATTACAGTTCTTAGTAATTCTATTGTCATTTTCTCTTTCTGTAATTCCGAAATGAGTCTTTTTAGGAGATTGAGGAATCTCATATGATTTATGAAGTGTATTAACTTTATCTTTATTCATACCTTTACAACTTAAAATAATCACCTTGAAAAGAAAACAAGTACTATCCATAATAGCCATTATCATTTTAGTAGCTGTTTTAGGTTCTGAAGAACTGTTAGATGCTCAAAAAGAAAAAAGTATCATAGAAAATGGTAAAACACCAAAAGCAACTACCAACCAGTATTTTTTGCCAACAAGTACTACAAACCAAGTGGTACATCATCAAAATTATTCATTATCCTATAGCGAAAAACACGAACAAGCAGAATGGGTTGCGTATGAGTTAAAAGCATCCGATTTAAGTAGCACCAATTACAAAAGACCTTATTTTGAAATTGATAACGCAGTAAAAACCAAAGCAGCACATTGGCGTAATTATAAAAAGTCTGGTTACGATAAAGGGCATTTATGTCCTGCTGCCGACAGACGTTTTTCTAAATCGGCACATGATGAAACCTTTTTAACAAGTAATATCAGTCCGCAAGAGCATAAATTTAACGCAGGTGTTTGGAATCGCTTAGAACAGAAAGTACGTTATTGGGCAAAGAAAAACGATGGTGTATTTGTAATTACTGGAGGCGTTTTAGAAAATAATTTAAAAACAATTGGTAGTGAAGCTGTTGCTGTACCAAATCAGTTTTATAAAGTAATCTTAGATAAAACAAACGGAAAAATTAAAATGTTGGCATTTTTAATGCCTCATAAAGAATCGAATTTGCCTTTGTACAAATTTGTGGTTTCGGTAGATAAAGTAGAAGCTTTAACAGGTATCGACTTTTTTAAAGAATTAGATGATACTATCGAAGAACAATTAGAGAGCTCTAGTAGTTATAAAAATTGGAGTTTTTAATTTCTCTAAATAATTTAAGAAAACCCTTTCATTAATATGAAAGGGTTTTTATTTTTTTAATAGTTGTTGCTTTATTTATCAGCAGAAAGCTGGATTTTATTTTTTTTAATACTAGAAGTATTATCACTTTTTTTAGAAACTACATTTCTTTTTATTTTAATGAATACTGGGTACAAAATTCCGATAAAGAAGAGTGTTGTGCCTAATATTAAAATGTTATCTATATTGGTAAAAGTATTACCAGTTGTTAATATTCCTAAAATTAATAAAACTGAAATAGGCAAAGAAAGTGCTAAAATTGATAAGGCAAAATTAATATCAAAAGTTTTTTCTAGGGTATTTTCTTTTTTCTCTTTTAGGTTTATGGCAGAAATATGTGCAAAAGGCCAAAAACTAGCAGAGCTTAAAGCAAAAGCAATCATTACTAAAATATCTTTTTTGATTGTTATATCTGCAAATAAAATAATTCCAGCAATTAAAAGCAATGTAAAAGCAGCTCTTAAAAGGAGTAAAGAAAACAATTGAAGAAATTGTTCTTTTTTAATTTTTACAGCTAAACCAATAAAAAGTAAGACTAAAGGCGTCATTATATAGCTCAACCTTGTTAAGGTGATTGATAAATAACCAGGAATTTTGTCTAGTGTAATTCCAAAAGAAACCAATACCAATGCTGCAATTATAAATAAGTTTACAGGCTCGTAAAGTAATGCTTTAAAAAGTCCTTTTAATTTTGTTTTTAGCGAATTTGCTTCAAAATCAGCATTTTTATAATGCCATTTTAAGGCTACTAAATAGAGTAAAAAAAGCACAAAAAACTTGTTACCCAAATCTGCCATTGCAGCTTTTGCTAAAGAACCATCACCTAAAAATTCTAATATAAAAGCAAAACAAGATAAACCGGGAGCTAAAGAAGGTATTAGTAGTTTGGCACTTCTACCTTTATCAGAATTTATATCAATACCAATAATTTTTAATAATATAGGTGTAACCGCAAAAAGTATTACATTAAAACCTAAAGCTAAAATTGGAAATAGAATTAAATTTCCATCAACTTTTACTTTTAATAAAGCAATAAATATAGTTGCAGGTAATGCAAGTGTTAGAATTAAACTTTTTAATCCGTTAGTTTGTTCTCCGGTAGATATTTTCTTTTTTAAGAGAACTCCTATTAAAATAAATAGGATAAATGAAATTGATTTTTCTAAAGCGCCATCCATAAATTATGCAAAAATTTCTGTCATAGCATTCGTAAATAATTTCATTTCATCCATGGTACCAATACTTACTCTACACCAATTTTTATCCCAAAATTTAAAAGATTTTACAGCCACATTTTTAGCGTAAATTTTCTTTAAAAATTCTTTTCCTTCCATAGGGATTTCAAAAATTATAAAATTTGTTTCAGATGGTAAACAAGAAAAATTCTTTTCTTTTAAATAACCCATTGTATATGTTCTAGCATCTGCAATTTTGGTTTTACAAGAATCTAAAAACTCGGTATTTTCTAAACTAGTAATTGCTGCGGCTATTGATGGACCTGTAATTCCCATCCCGCCACGTGTAATTTCGCTTATAATATCTAAAGTTTCTTTTTTACCAATAGCGTACCCAACTCTTAAGCCAGCCATTCCATGAATTTTAGAAAAAGTTCTTGCTACTATTACATTTTTACCTTCTGCAACTAGAGAGTTCATAGAATCTTTAATTCCGTTTTTAGATAGCTCAATATAAGCTTCATCAACAAAAACGGGTACTTTTTCTGAAACTCTGCTACAAAATTCTCTTAACTTTTTAGCATCTGTAATTGAACCTGTTGGGTTGTTAGGGTTACAGATGTATACTAATTTTGTATTCTCATCAATTCCTGCTTCCATAGCGTCTAAATCGTGTTGAGAATCTTCTAATAATTTATAAGATTTCCAATTACCACCTACAGATTTTGCAACTACAATTAAAGACATATAACTAGGGTCTGCACTAATTACATTACCACCTTCTTGAAAGAAGACCATGGCTACTTTTTCCAACAAATCTGAAGAACCAGGGCCCATTAAAATTTGGTTAGTGTTAATGCCTTCGTTCTTGGCTATTTTAGTTTTTAGATCGTTTAAAGATTCCCAAGCATATCTATTTCCTTTAAAAACTTCGTCTTGAAAAGCTTTTGCTGCTTTTGGTGGTGGTCCGTAAGGGTTTTCATTAGATCTTAAAATGGTTAATGTACTTTCCTCTTCTATTATAGGAGGTGTAAATTCATTAAAATAGTTGTTAGAATTGTATAAGAAAGTTCTGCCTTCTTTTTGAGCGGTTAGTACGTTGCTGCTCCATATATCATGAGGTACTAAAGCCATTGCACCTAAGGTTAATGCTCCTTTTTTTAACCACTCACGTCTATTAAAATTTGTTGTTTTCATCTATTAGAATTTTATAAGAATTTACATCAACTAAATTATAAAACTATTTATTTTTTACAGTATGAAAAATTTAATAATAAGTATGTTTATTTATTTAATTTATAATAATAAGGTGTTATAATGTGTTATTGATATTGAAAGTTTAATAAAATTAACTTTTTGTTAACAATAATGTATTTTGTTTGTTGCTTTTATATTTATTGACTATATAATTATAAAATGTCTTTTTTATGGTATTTTTGAATATTAGTAAATACTTTTTAAGTAGTAAATTTTTCCTTTTTTATGAAGAGCTCAACAGCAATTTTTTATATGATTTTTAGTGTTATTGCATTTTCTTTGATGAATGCAGTTGTAAAATATTTAGGTGCTTTTGATGCGTATCAAATTGTGTTTTTTAGATCTATTGGTACGCTGTTATTCACTGTTCCATTAATTATAAAAGCGAAGATTCCTATTTTAGGAAATAACAAAAAACTATTGTTTCTACGAGGTCTTTTTGGAGTTATTTCTTTAACCTGTTTTTTTATGTCTTTAAATTATCTTTCTTTAGGAACCGCGGTTTCTTTAAGGTATACATCACCTATTTTTGGGGCTATTTTTGCATTATTTTTCTTAAAAGAGAAAATTAAATCAGTTCAATGGGTCTTATTTTTAATCGCTTTTATTGGAGTTTTAGTTATTAAGGGTTTTGGGGCAGATGTTAATTCTTTGGGAGTAATTTTTGCAATTTTATCTGCAATTTTTTTAGGGTTGATATTTATTGTAATTAGAAAACTAGGAGATTCAGAAAATCCTCTAGTGATTATAAATTATTTTATGATTTTAGCATTTTCATTTGGCGGAATTATGTCTATAAAATATTGGAAAACGCCTAATTTAACAGAGTGGTTACTTTTATTAAGTTTAGGTTTTTTTGGGTATGTTGGTCAGTTATACATGACAAAATCATTACAATCTGGAGAAACAAACGTAGTTGTACCTTTAAAATATTTAGAAGTTGTTTTTATGATTGTAATTGGTGCTTTTTGGTTTGATGAAATTTATAATTTATGGACTTTATTAGGTGTCTGTTTAATTATGTTTGGCCTACTTTATAATATTTATTTGAAAAGAAAGCGTAGCTAATTTTAGTGAAAATTCATTGCTTTTTCAGAAACAAAGCTCATCATTTAGTAAAAAAAAAACAAACAGATTATTAACTGTAATTCTCTGCGAATTTGCGTTTATAAAAATTAATTTTATCCCAGCCAACCATCTCTATCTAAACTTCTATATTGTATGGCTTCTGCAATATGATCTGGAGAAATGTCTTTAGAATTTGCTAAATCAGCAATAGTTCTAGATACTTTTAATATTCGATCATAGGCTCTTGCAGAAAGGTTTAATTTTTCCATAGCGGTTTTTAAAAGTGATAAACTTTCTGGTGATAATTTACAGAATTCGCGAATCTGTTTTACGCTCATTTGTGCATTATAATGTACGTTTTCGAAATCTTTAAAACGCTCAGATTGTATTTCTCTAGACGCCGTAACTCGTTCTCTAATTGCTACACTAGATTCTCCTTTGCGCTCTTCAGATAGTTTTGCAAATGGAACAGGAGTAACTTCTATATGAATATCTATTCTGTCTAATAATGGTCCAGAAATTTTGCTTAAATAACGTTGCATTTCTTGTGGAGAAGAAGTCATTGGGCTGTTTGGGTCATTAAAAAAACCACTCGGACTCGGATTCATACTTGCCACTAACATAAAACTACTTGGGTAAGTAACTGTAAATTTTGCTCTAGAAATAGTAACTTCTCTATCTTCTAAAGGTTGACGCATAACTTCTAAAACATCTCTTTTAAATTCTGGTAATTCATCTAAAAATAAAACACCATTATGAGATAACGAAATTTCTCCAGGACGAGGATATTGCCCGCCTCCAACAAGTGCAACATTCGAAATTGTGTGATGTGGGCTTCTAAAAGGACGTTGGTATAGTAAGCCTTCCTTTTTTATTTTACCAACTACAGAATGAATCTTTGTAGTCTCTAATGCTTCATGTAAGGTCATTGGTGGTAAAATAGAAGGCAATCTTTTTGCTAACATTGTTTTTCCTGATCCTGGAGGACCAATTAAAATAATATTATGTCCGCCAGCAGCGGCAATTTCCATACATCGTTTTATAGATTCTTGTCCTTTTACATCAGAAAAATCGAACTCTGGGAAATCTATGTTTTTATAAAACTCAGCTCTTGTATCAACAATGGTTGGTTCAATTTTTTTATCATCATTAAAATGATTGATTACTTCTAATATATTTTCGACACCTAAAACTTCTAAATCATCTACAATGGCAGCTTCTTTAGCATTTTCTTTCGGAAGAATTAAATACTTATAACCTTCTTCTCTTGCTTTTATGGCAATTGGTAAAGCGCCTCTTATGGGTTGTAAGCTTCCGTCTAGAGAAAGTTCGCCCATAATAATGTATTCATGAATAGCTTCGGATTTTATTTGAGCTGATGCGGCTAAAATTCCAACAGCCAAAGTTAAATCATAAGAAGCACCTTCTTTTCTAATATCGGCGGGAGCCATATTAATAATGATTTTCTTTCCAGGAAGTTTGTAGTTATTGTTGTTTAACGCAGCAGAAATTCGGTAAGAACTTTCTCTAACTGCATTATCTGGTAAACCAACCAAATGGTAGCCAATTCCTTTATCAATATTTACTTCTACGGTAATTGTGGTTGCCTCGATACCAAAAACAGCAGAGCCATAGACTTTTACAAGCATTCTTTTTCTTTTTTCTAAAGATAAAGAAAATTAATTAAGGTTTGGTTTTGGGTATTTTTTTATATATTGATTTTTTTAACATTAGTTATGTATGAGAGTAATTATTATTATTAGTATAATGGTCATATTTTTTGGATGCAAAACTAAAACCAAACTTAAGAATATAGAAACGGAATTAACTTTGGTAATTAATCAAGATATTGCGTTTAATAGACAATTTGATACAAGGAGAATTTTTTCATTGAATGAAAAGTTTCCAGAATATTATAATAAACAATTAGAACTATCTAAATTTAAAAAAGACGATTCTATTATAATTTCTACACTTTATACTGATTATCGAAAATTTTATTTTGAAATGTATCAGAAAGGATACTTGAATAGAGATGAGTTTATTAAAAAAAATATTGATAGTACTATAGAAATTAAAAAACCAGAACAAAAACTATTATTAACAGCAATAAAATTTACTAAAACCAAACAAGTTATTATTGTTGATGATAATAATAATGGTGATTTTTCGGATGATAATCCTATATACTTTGATAATAACTTCAGAATAGACCCAGATGATTCTTTAACTATAAGAAATATACCTTTAATAAATTTCAATTATTGGAATTTTAAAGATTCTCAAATAAATAATTTTAAACGAAAAGCTATCGTTTATCCATCTTTAAATGATTATCGGTTCTCATATTCAAATAATGATATTTTAAAGAAGTCAAGATTAATTATTAAACTAAAAGATTATTGGTCAGGATCTTTAGAGGTTGATAAACAAAAATATAACATAGCAATACAAGGATATTATAATTCTTGGCTAACAGTTTTAATAAAACCAGATTCTTTAAAGTTTAATAAAAATGATTTTACTGTTAATGGTAATTTTGAATATCGAATTAAAGACTCAATTAAGCTAGCAAATAAAATTTATGTTATTGATAGTATTACTAATAATGTTTCTAAATTAATACTTAGAGTAACTAATAAAAAAGAAATTTATGGATTTAGAACAGGACAAACAATAAACAATTTAAAAATTGTAGATCTAAATGGAGATGAAACTAAATTGTATATCTTCTCTAAAAATAAAAAATATACTTTATTAGATTTTTGGGGTACTTGGTGTAAACCATGTAAAGATGCAATTCCAGAACTTAAATCTTTCTATTCTAAAAATGCCGAAAATGTGAATTTATTAAGTATTTCTTATGATAAAGAGGTTACAAAGGTGAAAGATTTTGTTCATGAAAATGACATGAAATGGAATCATTTCTTTGTAGAAAGATCAAGAATGGGTGCTGGAATTATAAGGGATTTGAATATCAAATACTATCCAACATTAATATTAATAGATTCTAATAATAAAATTGTTTATAGAGGTAGTGGTACAAGTGCTCTAAAAGAAATAAATGATATTATTTTAAATAATTAAAAAAAATATTAAAGAAAATTAATTAAGCTTCTGTGATGTAAAGTTGATAGGGTCCCACCTTGTAGGATCATATTTTTGTAAAAATCCTTTTAATAAGTTTTCGTCTCTATAATTTTTATAATCGTCATAGATAAATTTAGTAGCTTTTGTAGTAAGGTTTTCAGTAGAAATTACAAATAGGTTATTATCAATATCTTCAAAAGAAATTGTAGAAAATTTATAATATTTTTTGAAGTTTAAATTTTTCTTAAGAGAAGCATAAGAAGGTTTAATGTCTGTTTTAACCTGAAAAGAAGTAGTGTAAATACTAACAGGAATAAAATTATTGTTGGTAGTTTGTTGTTGTGAAAAACAAAAACTACCAACAAATAAAGTTAAAAGTAAGAAAGCGTATTTTTTCATGGTACGTAATTTTACTTTATAAATATACTATAATTATTTGATAAATAAGTTTTTAAGCAGAGTTTCTACTTGCATTAATATTACCAAATAAAGAACGCATTACCATTTTTTCATACACTTCAATTTCTTCTGGGCTTCCTCCAGTTTTTTGAAGTTCTTGAATTTTCTTTAAAGCAAATTGCTGTATTGTTAATAAAGGCAATACAATTTGTTCTCTAATCTCTATAGATGCTTTTCCTACAGGGAAATTTTCCATTAATTCAGATTCTCCGGTAAGTTTTAAAAGCAGTCTTTTAGTAGTTTCGTACTCTGTGAATATTAGAGTCCAAAATTCACCAAATTCTTCATCATCTGCCATATAAGAAGTTAAACCAAAGAAAGATTTGGTTAAACTCATCATACTATTTTCTAACAAAGTTCTAAAGAAATCTGAAGCGTGATAAAACTCTTTTACTTCTTCAAATCTACCAGCATCTTCGTATTTTTTAAGTGCAGTACCTACACCAAAGAAACCTGGTACGTTTTGCTTTAACTGACTCCAGCTACCAACAAAAGGAATTGCTCTTAATGCAGAAAAGTCTAACTTGTCAGAGCCACCACGTTTACTTGGTCTACTTCCAATATTTGTTTTTGCATAGTATTTTAACGTACTCATTTTTTCTAAATACGATAAAAATTTAGGATGATTTTTAAAATCTACATACTTTTGGTAACTTGTAGCAGCCATGTCGTTTATCAATTCCCTATGGCTATCATTTAATTGATCTTTGGTAAAAACATCATTTTTAATACCAGAACTTAATAATTGTTCTAAGTTGTATTGAGATGAGTTTTGTGTACCAAAATTAGAACTAATTGTTTGTCCTTGTATGGTTAATTGTATTTCTTTATCCTCAATTGTTGGGCCTAAAGAAGCATAAAATTGGTGTGTTTTTCCTCCTCCACGAGCTGGTGGTCCACCACGTCCGTCAAAGAAAATTACTTCAATATCAAATTCTCTAGAGATTCTTGTTAAAGCTTCTTTTGCCTTAAAAATACCCCAGTTAGCCATTAAATAACCACCATCTTTTGTTCCATCAGAAAAACCTAACATAATCGTTTGTTTGTTTTTCCTTTTGGCAACATGGTGTCTATATACTTTATTAGAGTATAAAGTTCTCATTACATCTTCTGCATTTTCTAAATCTTCTACTGTTTCAAAAAGTGGAATTACATCTACTGGTAATTCATTTTCAAAACCACATAAGTTTAACATTGCAAAAGTTTGCATTACGTGTAAAGCACTTTGGTTGTTACTAATAATGTAACGGTTTGCTCCACGTTCTCCATTTCTTTGCTGAATTTCTTTTAAAGCATAAATAGACTCTATGGTTTTAACAGAAGTTTCATCCGTTAAAATACTTGGGTCAATACTTCCTTTTACAACAGATAAAATTTCAACTTGTTCTTCATCAGAAAGATTTAAATAGTTTTTAGGAAAAGTAGTATCTCCTGTTTTAAGTAAATCTTCTACAATTTGTGTAAATGCTTGGTGATGCACTCTACTGTCTTGTCTAATATCTAAAGTTGCAAAATGAAAACCGAAAATTCTAACTTTATTGATAACATCATTCAATTCTTCTACAAATAAAGATTGATGATCATTTACAATAATTTCTCTGGCAGCATATAGCTCATCTAATAAGATTTTTTGAGAAAAGTTAACTTTTGTATAGCTTCTTACAACATGCTTGTAAAGTCTTTTTTCTAACCTTGCAAAAATTTCTTGCACACCATCAAAAGTATAACGTCTTTTTAAACGTCTAATGTCTCTGTAATAATTTCTTAAAATTGTTTGACGCAATCTTTCTGCAACATCTAAAGTAATTTTAGTAGTTACAAATGGGTTTCCATCTCTATCTCCACCTGGCCAAAAACCAAGTTCAATAATTTCATTTTCTATCGGTTCACCATCATAAATATGATGTTGAATGTAGTTGTATATTTTAGGAACAGAGTGATAAAATACGTGTTCTAAATACCAAATTAAACTTACAGCTTCATCAAAAGGAGAGGGCTTTTCTTTTTTATAGAAAGGTGTTTTCCCTAATTGAGCTAATAGTTTTCTAATGAGTAGTAAATCATCATTTTGTATTGCCTTGTCTAAATCTGTAATGATACCTAAAACAGACCCAGGGTAAAATTGTGTTGGGTGTGCCGTTAATACAATACGTACTTTAAAATCTTCTAAATGCTTTTTTAGTTCGTCTTTTTTATTGCTTAATAGCGCTAGTTCCTTAGAGTTTCTTAACGTTCCAAAACCATCCATATTATTTACAATAGGATATGCAGCATCTTCTACAGCATCAAATAAAACTACTTGACGTTCTATAAATTGAATAAAACGAAAAAGTAAATCAGATTTTTCTTTTTCTGAAGGTTCGTCTTGGTATTTATTAAAAAAGTGTTCTACAATTTCTGTAGGGTTTTTTTCTAATTTAAAACCTTTGTTACAAACTTTATGTAAAAGAGGTAATAAAACCCCAGTATCGTCTATGGTGTCAAAAGGTAGCGTCGAGAAAATACTGTTGTAAATTTGATATTTAGACAGTACGTTTTCATTAAATCTATCTAGCTTAGGTAAATTGTTCATTTTCTTATGATTTTACGGGATTAAAATTACGAAAAAGGGAAATGATTAAGTGTGCTTTTTAATGAATAATCATGTTTTTATTTGCGAAAACGATATAAATTTGATTCCTTTTTAGTGAATTGTTTATTTTCTATTACTTATGAAGTTTTTTATTTTTATTTGAGCAAAAATATTTTGATATATCTGTACGACGAATAGCTTCTTTTTTTAATAAATTGTATCGTATAGTTTTTAATCTTTATAATTCTAAAGATTGTAGCGTTTCAACTAATTTTTGGTCAGACGGTCTTGGTGCATTTGCGTTTACAATATTTCCGTTTGGGTCAATTAATATAAAACGTGGAATCCCTTTTATTAGGTATTCTTCTACAAATTTAGATTCCCAATTATTATCTGCAAATAACTGTATTCCTTTTAGATCTTTATCAACAATCATTTTTTTCCATTTTTCATGGTCTTTCATTTTGTCGATAGAAATACTAATAAATTCAATGTTTTTACCATGATACTCTTTTTCTAGTTTCTTTAAAGAAGGTATTTCTGCAATACAGGGTCCGCACCAAGTTGCCCAAATATCTAAATATAAATATTTTCCTTTTAAGTCGTCTAGAGAAGTGGTTCCGCCTGCATTGTTTTCATAATCTATAAATTTTGGAGACGGACTCCCTTTAGCCAAAGCTTTTAGTTTGTTGTAAGCCGTTGTTATTTCTTTGTTGTTTTCTTGGTTGGTAGAATTGTTAGTAAAGAGCGTATAAAATTCTTCTAAATTGTCTGTATAAGTAATTCCGTATTTAGCGGCATCATACAATAATTTATTTTTTATTTTATCATTTTTTATTTTCGCAGTCAATTTTAAATAGGCAATATCATCTGCTATAGAATCTTTTTTTGCTAATGCTGTAGCATTGGTTGCTAATGCATTATCAACAAGACCTCTATATCCTGGAGAAAAAAGATAGTCGTTTTCATTTTCTAAATCGATATTTTTTAATTCATCTAAAAAGTTTTCAGATGCTTTAAAACTTTTGTCTTTAGTGTAATATCCGTGATAAGGAGCGTAATTCTGTAAAGTAGATAAATAACTGTAATTAATGTTTTTAAGTTCCTTATTTTTAAATTCTTCAGAAATATCATTTGTTTTTATTAATAAATCTTCTTCTGCTTTTTTTATATTTAATAAATGTGCTTTAAAGCTTGCTTCATCTTTTAGATACATTTCTTTTTGATCTCCAGTTGTAGCTTCTATAACCTTATTTTTTTCTGATAAGTATTTGTTAATAGTGCTATTACTACCTGATAATTGTAGCGTAGAGTCTTTTTTTTCTGAATCGTATTCAATTTTTAAAACGCTTCCTTTAGTAATATATAAATTTGTGAAATCTTTATCTTGACGCAGTGCGTAAAAATCGGTAGATATCTTTAAAGTGTCTCTAAAAGTACCATCTTCTGCAATCGTTATATCAGCAACTTTACCCATTGTATATTGATCGTAAATGATTACTTTTTTAGAATCTGTATTTTCAATTTTACCAGAAATAATGGCATAGTCTAAAGTTTCTTCAGGTTTTGGTTTACAAGATAATATGGTTGTAAAGGCAATTAAAAGTAGTAACTTCTTCATAATTCTATTGGTTTAAATTTATATTGAAATTTTTAAGAGTGTATTGTTTTTTTTGTTTGTATCAAAACGATTGTCTTTTCTACATCCTATAACCCAGATAATGGCATTGTCATTATTAAAAAGCAGCCATGTATTTTGTTTTTGTAAAAGCGAGAATTTTTCGTCTTTAAAATATTTGCTTAACTTCTTTTTTCCTTTCATTCCAGAAGGGTAAAAGAAATCTCCATCTTGCCATTTTCTAAGCTTTAATGGGAATTGTAAGTTTTGTTTATCAACATAAATGGTTTGTTTGTTTTCTGTCGATTTTTCTTGTACTTCTTCAATTTTTAAATGGATAGGTTCTGTAATTATACTTATGTTTTCGTCTATCTCCGTTGTCGTTTCGAGCGCAGTAGAGAAATCTTTTTTAGAAAGTAATAAAAAACCTCTATCTTTTAATAATGTATGTGTTTTAGAGATAATTTGCTTTCCAGACTGTGCAGAAATTAGATCGGCAACATCATTCCACTCCGTAAAATTATAGTCTTTTAGAAGCTGATATAAATAAGCCTTCGGGTTCGATAATTTTTCGATTTTAGAAATATCAATTTTTAAAATATTGTTTTCTGTTGCTATCGTTTCTGCTGATATTTCATCAATTTTATCTTCAATTATTTGCTGACTTTCTTTTAAATGTGCCGTTGTTTTTTCAAAAGTTTCTAACAAACTAGGGTTTATTTCCTTTAAAACAGGAAGAATTTGATGTCTAATTTTATTTCTGATGTATTTTGTAGACGCATTGCTTTTATCTTCTCTCCAAGAAATATTATTTTCTTTTACAAAAGTTAAGATCTCTTCTCTAGAAAACTTTAAAAGTGGACGCACAATATTTCCATTAATTTCTGGAATACCCGTTAATCCATCTAAACCAGCACCACGCGTTAAATTAATTAGAAAAGTTTCTAAGTTATCATCTGCATGATGAGCTGTTAAAATGTAATCAAATTGGTGTTTTTCTATCAGTTCATTAAACCAATCATAACGGAGGTTTCTTGCTGCAATTTGTGTAGATTGTTTGTTTTCTTTGGCAAATTCTGTTGTATTGAAATGAATTGTAAAAACTTTGGTGTTTAGATTCTTTCCTAATTTTTTTACAAACTCCTCGTCTATATCACATTCAATTGGTCTTAAATTAAAGTTGCAGTGTGCAAGAGAAATATTAAATTTTAATGTTGATAAAAGATGTGCTAAAACTACAGAATCTACTCCGCCAGAAATGGCGATTAATAACTTTTTATCCTTTAAAAAAGAAAGGTTTTGGTTGATGTGGTTCTCTAGTTTTTTTAACATTATACCTCAAAAATAACAATTTTAAATGTGATAGTGTTATTTAATTTGAAGAGTATTGTATATCGTCTTTTGTATTTAATTTTCCATCTCCTCCTAAAGAAGTCAATTGGTAATTTTGTCCATCTTTAGATGGAATATATACAAAAGTAGATTTCCAATAATCCATTGTTAAATTGCTTCTTAACGGGTTGTTTCTAATAATGTCTTTTAATGCTGAAGGGTATTTTCCAAATTGTTTCTTTTCTGCTTCTAAAAGTTTAGAAATTTCCAGCATTCTTTTTGTAGTTCTCTTTTGATTCTCATTTTTAAAAAAGAAGACTGAAAATAGGAAGATAACAGGAGTAATAATGATAAAGAAAATAAACAATGGTTTTGTCATTGGATGCCAAACAATGCTTTTTGGTAGGTTGTTTTCTTTCTCATACTTCCTCCTTCTTTTTGTATCAAACCAATGTTTGATGTCTAAATAGGTGTCTAAAATACATCCTATAAAATTAAACATTTTATTGTTTATTTAACCAAGCACGAATCTCTTTTCTGATAGAAACTTCTGGTTTTGGCAACGGAATAGTTCTACCAAATTGTTTACTTCTGTTAAATTTAGAGAAGGTAATTTTTAAATCTTTCCATTCCTTTGGGTATAACTTTAAAAACATGTTAAACATATTTTGTTCTGTTGGTTTTTCGTCTAAACTATCTAAAGTTTTTTGAAAAAGTTCGTCTTGATTTGGTATCATCATGTAAATTTAGATAAAATTATTGATTGTCTTTTATTGCTTTATAAAACACCTGCTGCAGCTTTGGTCTTATATTTAGATTGTATATATTTCTATGGTTTCTATTGGGATACACTCTGTTTGATAAGAATATAAAAACCAAATTATTTGTTGGATCTGCCCAAACAAAAGTTCCTGTAAAACCACTATGCCCAAAACTCTCTGGACTCACTTCTGGCGCAGGATAAGCTTCTTTTATAGATAATGTAGCGTTGTCAATTAACGGTTTATCAAAACCTAAACCTCTTCTGTTTTCGTTTCCTGGATATTGAATTTTGGTAAACTCTCTTACCGTGTTTTCAGAAATATATCTTTTACCATCATAAACTCCGTAATTGGCATACATTTGCATAATTTTAGCCAAATCTAGGGAAGTACCAAACAAACCTGCGTTACCTGAAATTCCGCCTAAAAGAGCTGCGTTTTCATCATGAACCCAGTTTTTTGTAAGTTCTTTTCTAAAAAGATCATCTACTTCTGTTGGTACAATTAAGTTGTTAAAGTTTTTAGATTTTGGTCTGTAGCTTAAAGTGGTTGCTTCTAATGGGGCATAAAAATTGGTTTGCAGATATTCCGTATAATCTTCTTTGGTAATTTCTGAAATTAAGTCCGGATAAATTAAAAAACTTAAACCAGAATATTTGTATTTTTTTACATCAGAAACTTTAGATCTGTTAATTTGTCTAAAGACCTTATTTTTAAATCGATTCTTAACATAAAGTCCTTCGTAAGCTTCATTTTTAAATCTTTTACTGGCTTTACTTTTGATAAAACGAGTTTTGATTTTACCATTTTTCTTTAAAACTTCATTTAAGAAAATAATGTACGGATTCAACCCTGCTTGATGCGCTAAAATTTCTCTAACAGTAAGCTCTTTTTTGTCTTTCCTTTTTTTCCAAGGTTTCCAGTAATTGCTAAAAGGACTGTCTAAATCTAGCTTTCCTTCAGAATGAAGTTTCATTAATGCAGGTAAAGGTCCTGTAATTTTTGTTACAGAAGCTAAATCGTAAATATCATCTAAACTTACTGCTTGAATGCTATCATACGTATGAAAACCGTAGGCTTTATTAAAAATGATTTTACTGTCTTTTACAACTAAAATTTGTGCACCAGGAAATGCTTCTTCTTGTATTCCAACATTCATAATTGAATCTACTTTGGTGTAAATGTAGAGCGAATCCATACCCACTTCAGACGGATTTCCGTAAGTGATTTTTTCATTTTGAGCAAAAGTAAAATGTGAAAGAAACAAGAACCCAATTAGTAGTAAAGTAGCTGTTTTTTTTAATGTTGTCATATTTATTGATAATTATTTTATGATTACTGTTTACTTAGAATTCAATAAAGCAAATTTCATTGCTTTTGCTTTTAGCAAGCATTCTTCGTACTCCTTTTCTACTACAGATTGTGCTGTAATGGCACCACCAACAGAGTAAGAGATGTATTTTTCTGCTTCATTATATAAGATACTTCTTATAATTACATTAAAGTCGAAATTGTTTTCAGGGGTAAAATAACCAATCGTTCCAGAGTATAAACCACGTTTGGTTTCTTCTAAATCTTCAATAATTTTCATGGCAGAAACTTTTGGAGCTCCGGTCATACTTCCCATCGGAAAGGTACTTTGTAGTACGTCTATTGGGTGTGTATTTTCTTCCACTTCAGAAACTACTGTAGAAATTAATTGATGCACCTGTTTAAAGGAATATACTTTGCATAATTCTTCTACTTTTACAGAGCCTATTTTTGCTGTTTTAGACAGATCGTTTCTTACCAAGTCTACAATCATTACATTTTCTGCCCGTTCTTTTTCGTCTCGCGTTAAATCTAAAGCTAATTGTGCATCATCAAATTCGCTAACCAATCTTTTTGCAGTTCCTTTTATAGGTTGAGAAATTATTTTTGTGCCTTCTTTTTTAATATATCTTTCTGGTGATGCGCACAAGGCGTATTGATTATCTAACTTTAAAAAAGAGGCAAAAGGAGGTTCGGAAATTTGGTTGAGGTGTTTATACACTTCAATCGGATTTATAATGGCATTTTCTGCATAAAATTCTTGACAAAAATTAGCTTCGTAAATATCGCCTCTTTTTATATGTTCTAAAACTTCGGTTACTTTTGCATGGTATTCATCCTTGTGAATTCGTAGTTTTATTTTGATGTCACTTTTAGATTGCTGGATTGCTGGATTTTTAGATTTAAGAATTTCATCAAAATCATTGTCAATTTCATCGTCAACCATTCTTAAATACTGAAACTCTACAGAGTTTCCTTTGATAAAAACAAGCTTTTTAGGTTGAAAAAAATACAAGTCAGCAAAATCTAAACCATCAAAATTTTTGGAAGAAAGTTGTTCAACATCATTTTTAACATCATAGGTGATGTAACCAAAAATATAATCTTTGGTAATGGTTTGGTATTCCTTTAATTTCTCAAAAGCGTTGTAATAATCGGTTTTTATAGACGTAAAATCGTCTGCAGCTAAAGCAGCATCGAAACTAGAGTATTTTTGATGATAGTTATTAGAATCTAACCAAATAACAGTTTCAAATTGTTGAGCCCAAGACAATAAATTATCTTTAAATTCAATAGTGTTATCAACAGAAAAAGTGCGAGTTGTTCTTTGCATATTCGCTTCAAAAATACAATTCTTATTTCTTTGAGATGTAAATTTTTAAATTGATTTGATGTTGGCATTAAAATGTTTTTCCAATTGTAAATTGGATAGGAATTGCAACACCAGAATTTTTAGTAAAAATATTTCCGTTAGAGTAATGCATAATTCTAAGTTCTGCGTTGTAAGCTCTTTTTTCTCCGAAGAAAACGCCTAAACCCATCGTATCTTGATACGTGATTTTTGGTCCTGTTTCTAAATTATCTATGTTACTTTTTGTTAAATAAGTGGGGCCAATTAACGAGTAATTGGTGTACATATCAAAACCATCTCTTCGCATTAAGTAAAAACGCATAGTAGGAAAAATGGAAAACGCAAACACATTTGTATTGGTGGCTTCTGTGTTAAAAGCGGTAACACTAACACCCCAATCTAGAGAAAAAAGTTTTTGTGTTCTAAAGGCAAGTCTTTGGTAGGTTATAGAAAATGAGTTTTCTGCTTTTACATCACCAACCCAAAAAACCGGAATTCCGAAACTTTCGAAATTACCAACTTTTAAACTCATTCCGAAAAATTTATTTGCACCAAAACCAATTTTACTGGTTCCGTAACTTACTTGTAAAATATTTTTTGGAAAGAAATACCTTTCATCATTTTCGTATGCTAGCGCCAACTCTTCAGGTATTTTTTGAATATGGTATTCAAACCCAACAGAGGTTTGTGAAATAGAAGGTTGATTGTGTTTGTCTGATTTTGGAAAAAAGGTTCCGTTTAAGGCTAGTTTCCATCGGTCATTTAATTGGTAATTGAATCCAAAACCATAGAGTAAGCTTCCAAAATGAGCATCGTCATAAATTACTTTATCTTCAATAGAAAAACCACTTCTTGTAACATTTGCAGCGCCAACTTCTCCAAAAAAGGATAGTTTTTTAGTTAGGTTGATGTTTTTTTTGAGTGATAAATACCAGGCATTAATCCACACACTTCTGTAATAACCAATATTATTTACATTATCATATTTAAACCAAGAAGCAGGTCTAATAACTCCAAATTGTAATGCTAGGTTTTCTTTTATTTTATACCCAAAACCTAATTTTCCTGAAAAATAGTTTTTACTGAAGGTTTCTGTTTTATAGCCTTCAATTAAATTGTCATTAGAAAAAGGATAAAAAATACCACCAAAATTTACACTGTAATAAAAGTTTGACAAAAATTTAGAAGGTTGTGTTTTTGGAGTTTTACTTTCTTGACTATTTAGATTAGAGATAATCATAAAAAAAGAAAGTAACAGCATATTTTTTTTCATGTTATAAAAATAGACAACTTTTTAAAAAGAAAAGGATTGGGAAAGAAGCTATTTTTAAGAAGTATATTATTAGATTTATTTTTTGGTAGTATATTTACATTATGGAATTAATTATTTTAGGATTGGTTATTGGTTTAGGGGTTTCCTACCTAATATCGAAACGATTTTCAGTATCAAAGAAAAAGGATTTAGTAGAAAAGCAATCTGTTATTTTATTGGATAAAATAAAGAAAGTGTCTAAATTGATTACTGTAGAAGGAGATTTTTCTGAAATTTATCATCATGAAAATACCAAAGAAAACTTTTGGGGATTCAGTAGTAAAAAGAAAGCGATTGTTTTAATTCAGGCAAAAGCACACATTGGGTTCGACTTTAGAAAAATTAAACTAGCAGCTAATACAGAAAAAAAGGAAATTGTTTTGTCAAATTTTCCGCAGCCAGAAGTGGTTTCTATTGAATGCGATATTAAGTTTTACGACATAAAAAATGGTTATTTAAATAAGTTTGGTACAGAAGATTTTACCAGTTTAAATAAAGAAGCAAAAGAACATGTGTTGAATAAAATACCAGAAAGTAATTTAATAAAATTGGCAAATAAAGAAGCTTTAGAAGCAATTTTATTAATGGAAAATATTGTAGAAACCATTGGGTGGAAACTAGATTATACGGCTTTAGAAGAAAATGAAGCGCAAAAAAAAATCTCGAAATAAACGTATTTCGAGATTTTTAAAATTATATATTTTTACTGATTAAGCATTTAAAGGCTTACCGTCCCAAGCAGCTTTAGCAGCTTCTTTTACCGCTTCAGAATATGTTGGGTGACCATGACAAATTCTTGCTAAGTCTTCTGCCGATGCTCTGTATTCCATTGCAACTGCAGCTTCCATAATTAAATCTGCAACACGTGCACCAACCATGTGAACTCCTAAAATTTCATCTGTATTTTTATCTGCAATAACTTTTACAAAACCATCTGTATCTCCACTTGCACGAGACCTACCTAAAGCTCTCATAGAGAATTTACCAACTTTGTAATCTACTTTTGCATCTTTTAATTCTTGCTCTGTTTTACCTACAGCAGCAACTTCTGGCCAAGTGTACACAATACCAGGAATTAAATTATAATCGATATGTGGTTTCTCGCCAGCTAAATATTCAGCAACAACAACACCTTCTTCTTCTGCCTTGTGAGCTAACATTGCTCCTTTAACTACATCACCAATTGCGTAAATATTAGAAACATTTGTTTGTAAATGATCGTTTGTAGTAACTTGACCACGCTCGTTAACTTCTACACCAATTTTTTCTAAACCTAAGCCTTCTGTATATGCTTTTCTACCAACAGCAACCAAACAATAATCTCCAGTAAAAGTAACTTCTTCACCTTTTTTGTTATTTGCTTTTACGGTAACTTCATCACCATTTCTTTCTACAGAAGTAACACCATGACTTACAGCAAACTTAATACCTTGTTTCTTTAAAACTTTTGTAAGTTCTTTAGAAACATCAGCATCCATAGTTGGCGTAATTTTTGGCGCATATTCTACAACAGTAACATCTGCTCCCAAACGTTTGTAAACCGTACCTAACTCTAAACCAATAACTCCACCACCAATTACAATTAAATGTTTTGGTACTTCAGGTAATTTTAAAGCTTCGGTAGAAGTAATTACACGCTCTTTGTCTAAAGAAATAAATGGTAAAGTAGACGGTTTAGAACCCGTTGCAATAATAATATTAGTTCCTTCAATTATTTCTGAAGAACCATCATTTTTAGTAATCTTTACATGTGTTGCATCTTCAAAAGAACCTAAACCTTCAAAAACATCAACATTGTTTTTGTCCATTAAATATGTGATTCCTCCGGTAGTTGTTTCTACAACTTTGGCTTTTCTTTCTACCATTTTACCGAAATCAAACGTAGGGTTTTCAACAGAAATTCCATGTTCGTCAAAATGGTTAACAGCATCATAATAATGATGAGAAGAATCTAATAATGCTTTAGATGGAATACATCCAACATTTAAACAAGTTCCTCCTAAAGTTGAATATTTTTCAATAATTGCTACTTTTTTACCTAATTGAGATGCTCTAACTGCAGAAATGTATCCTCCAGGACCAGATCCAATTACAATAATATCGTATTTCATGATTGCGTTTTTTTGCGTAAAGTGTAACCTTTCGCTTTGTTTCTTATATTGATGAACAAAAATACATATATTTTCATAGAATAAAGTAAGAAATAAGTAGTTTTACCAATCTGAATTTCTTAAATTTTAGCTAAATAAGTTTTAAAAAGAAAAGGGTTTTAAATGAAAAATGATTTGAAAGAATTGACAATACAAAATGTTTTAATTATTGGTTACGTTTGGGTTGAGCCAAACTCTTCTGCTGCCGGAAGTAGAATGATGCAATTAATTGAGCAGTTTTTAAAACATAATTTTAAAATAACTTTTGCTTCTCCTGCGCAAAAAAGTGAAAAAGCTACAAGTTTAAATTCTTTAGGGATTGATGAAGTTTCTATTGAATTAAACAATGCTTCTTTTGATGATTTTATAAAAGAGTTACAACCAACAATTGTCATGTTCGATCGTTTTATGATGGAAGAACAATTTGGTTGGCGCGTTGCGGAAAATTGCCCGAATGCAATTCGGATTTTAGATACGGAAGATTTACATTTTCTACGAAAAACACGTCATCAACAATTAAAAAAAGGAGAAGAATTTACAACAGAAGCATTATTAAAATCTGATGATGCAAAAAGAGAAATAGCCTCTATTTTACGTTGCGACATGAGTTTGATTATCTCTACGTATGAAATAGATTTATTAAAATCTGTTTTTAAGGTTGATGAAAAAATCTTGTATTATCTACCTTTTTTATTAGATAGGATTGATGAAAATCAACAAGGAAAATGGAAGTCTTTTGATGAAAGAGCAAATTTTGTGTTTATTGGTAATTTCTTTCACAAACCAAATGTGGACGCTGTTTTAACTTTGAAAACAGAAATTTGGAGTGAAATTAGAGAGCAACTTCCAAAAGCAGAAGTTCATATTTATGGAGCGTATGCGAGCCAACAAATAAATCAATTACATAATAAAAAAGAAGGTTTTATAGTAAAAGGCTTTGCAGAAGACGCTAAAGAAGTGGTGAGAAATGCGAGACTTGTTTTAGCTCCGTTACGTTTTGGAGCAGGAATAAAAGGAAAACTGACCGAAGCCATGATTTGTGGAACACCAAGCGTAACTACAGAAATTGGAGCAGAAGGAATGTGTGATAGATTTCCTTGGAATGGTTTTGTAGAAAATGATTTTTCTGATTTTGCATTGATTTCCGCAGAACTATATCGAAATAAAAATATGTGGAAAAGTCATCAATTAACAGGAGCTGAAATTATCAATGAAATATATGATAAAGAGAAGTTAGGTGTGCTTTTTATCAATCAAATAAAAGAAATTCAAGAAAATTTAGAACAACACAGAACTCAGAATTTTTTAGGGAATTTATTACAACATCAAACGTTACAAGCTACAAAATACATGAGTAAATGGATTGAAGCTAAGAATAGTATTTAGTAATTTGTTTTAATTTCTATAATTTAATTTCCTTTACAATACTCTCGTTTCCAAATTTATCAACAGCGGTTATGGCAATTGCTTTTAAGTTGCTTCTTAAATTTTTATTATCAACCTTAACTAAAGGTATGTTTTGTGAATTGGTAAAATTACCATGAATACTATAATCCCATTTAGAGTTGTATTTGTAATACACTACCCAATTGGCAATTTTATCAATATGTTTATGTGCCCAAGTTACCGATAAATTGTCTTTATCTTTAGAGTAATTTACAGTTGGAGCTTCAGGTGCTGTTGTGCTTAACCAAGGATAACTAGGTGTTAATGCTTGCTTTTTATAAGGACCATTAAAAATTGCTTCCGTAAGTTCTGGTGAATCAATTAAAGGAGCAATGCTCCAATGCACGGTTCCTGGAGATTTTGAGGTCATTCCACGCGTAATCATAATCTGATTGATGACTTCGTCAATGGCTTCTTCTCCCTTTTTTCTACCAATACTCATTCCTGGCCAAAGATGTCTTTCTTTAGTGTTTTCTCCTATCCACCAATTTAATAAAACAGGAAAACTAACCTCCATTCTATTAATTGGCCAATACAATTGCGGTGTAAAATAATCGATCCAACCTTCGTTCAGCCAAAGTTTTGCATCTGCATATAGCTCGCTATATTGGTCAAAACCAGCAGTTACTGATGCAGGATAATTAGGTCTCCAAAATCCAAATGGACTAATTCCGAATTTTACGTTAGGTTTTGTTTCTTTTATGTTTGTGTAAATACTTTTAATGAATTGGTTTACATTGTCTCGTCTCCAATTATCTCTTTTTAATTTTCCACCAGTGTTTAAGTATGCTTTCCAGCTTTTATCATCAGGAAAATCTTTATTGTTGTTGTAAGAAGGATATGGGTAAAAATAATCATCAAAATGAATTCCGTCTACATTATATCTTTCAACAATATCCATAACAACTTTGTAACTATGGTTTTGCGTTTTTTTATTTCCTGGATCTAGCCAATAAAAACCAGTTTCTAGTTTTACAGCTAATTCTGGTTGTTTGTTAACAATAGAAGCTGCTGTTACTTCGCCTCCGGTGGTGTGGTGCGCTCTATAAGGGTTTAACCAGGCATGTAATTCTAGTCCTCTTTTATGCGCTTCTTTAATCCAAAATTCTAAAGGATCATAATATGGAGAAGGTGCTTTACCTTGCGTTCCTGTTAAAAAATAAGACCAAGGTTCTAGGTCGCTTTTATACATGGCATCTGCCTGTGGTCTAACTTGTAATACAACGGCGTTAAAATTATTTTTATGGAGAAGGTCTAATAATTTAATAGCTTCCTCTTTTTGTTGTTTGCTAGAAAGACCTCGTTTACTTGGCCAGTTTATGTTAGCGACACTAGCAATCCAAGCAGCTCTGAATTCTCTTTCTGGAGCAGGAACTACCCTTTTTTTTAGGTCAATAATTTTTTCGACTTCAATGTTATTTTCAACTTCAATATTTTTGTCAATTTCAATGCTTTTTTGAGTTTCATTGCCTTTTTTTACATCTTTATTATAAATTTTTTTACTACAACTAATAAATAGTAAAGTAAATAAAGCAATAATATATATTGATTTGGTGTTTTTATAAAAAAGCATTTTCATTAATGTTGTTGTGTTTATTCTAATAATCGCTCCTTTTTTTCTTAATGAATATTACATTAAAACTAAGCCAGAGTCAATATAGGGTTTTAATATAGGGTCATCTAGTTCTAAATCTGTAATGGCAATATCTATTTCTTTAAGTGGGCAAATATCATAATTTAGTCTGATATTTAGTTTGTTGGAAGTAGATAAGTACACATTGCGTTCAGAAGAATCAATCATTGCTTTTTTAACCAAGGCAACCTCGTATCCTTCACCTGTAATTCCTTGTTCTGCATTAAAAGCACTTACGCCTATAAAGCAAAGGTTTGCAGTAATGTTAGATAAATATTGAATTACATCTATACCAGTTGTTACCATCGAGTTTCTTTGTATTCTACCACCAATAAAAATAGTTTCAATAGTTGCGTGTTCTGCCAATTGCATTGCAATTGGTAAGCTATATGTATAAATGGTTGCTTTTAAATTTTTTGGAAATAATTTTGCTAACATCAAATTTGTAGTACCTCCACTCATTATAATAACCATTCCGTCTTCTACTAAAGTAATTGCTTTCTTAGCAATAACAACTTTTTCTTCTCTTTTGTAGATTACATCTTCATTGTAATGGTAGAGTTTTTGCATGGTAGAAATTGCTCCTCCATGTACTTTGGTTAGTAGACCTTTCTTGTCTAATTCCTTTATATCTCTTCTAATAGTGTCTTCTGAAACATTTAGTTTTTCAGCCAAAAAAGTAGAACTTACCTGTCTGTTAATACTTACTTCATCTACTACTTTCTGCTGTCTCTCTTTCTTTTTCATAAAAAAATGATTTTTTCAAAAGTAAGATTTTATTTAACCATTTTGCAAATGCTTTTTGTTTAAAAAGATTTTTTTTTGCCGTTTTTTTTGCGTTTTTGCAATTAAAAACGCAAAAATTAACTAATTTTCAATTAATGTTAAATGAAGCAAGTTTTGTTCATTTTCCTTAGTGATACATTCATTTATTGTTGTATTTGGTTGATTTTGTGCTTATTTAGTAATTTTTGATAATTCTTAAAATCGCAATGGATGCGTGTTTTTTTCTTGAAATATTTAATTTTTCGAATAATTTTATTAAATATTGCAAATTCATGCAATTAACTTGCAGCTTTTTGTTTTTTTTATATCTTTACCTTAAATAATTCAAATTTAAACTAGATGAAAAAAAATTACAAACTAACATTGTCCTTGATAGTGTTTTTGATTGTGCAAAGTACATTTGCTCAATTAAAGACTATTTCGGGAGTTGTTACAGAGAAAGGCAGTGAAATACCGTTGCCGGAAGTTAGCGTTTTTATTAGTCAAATTAATAAGGGTAGTGTTACCGACTTTGATGGGAATTATTCTATTAAGGCTGAAGATTTAAAAGGAAAAACAATTGCCTTTAGTTATCTTGGTTATAAAACGGTTACAATAACCTTAACTGGAGAAAATCAAGTTATAAACGCAGAGTTAGAAGCGGATGCTACTGGTTTAGATGAGATTGTGGTTACCGCACTTGGTATTAAAAGAGCGGCGAAATCTTTAGGGTATTCTTTAACGGAAGTTGGTGGAGAAGATATGTCTGCAGTAAAAAGCACAAGTGCTGTTAATTCTTTACAGGGTAGAGTTGCTGGTGTAAATATTTCTGCAGGTAGTGGAGGAGCTGCTGGGTCTAGTAGGGTAATTATTCGTGGAGCAAGTTCGTTAACAGGAAACAACCAACCTTTATATGTAATTGACGGAATTCCTATTATTAACAATACAAACGGTTCTGTAGTTGGTGCAACCAATGATGGAACAGGAGATGGAGGAGATGATATTTCTTCATTAAACCCAGATGATATAGAGAGTGTTTCCGTTTTAAAAGGAAGTTCGGCTGCCGCACTTTACGGTTCTTTAGCATCTAACGGGGTTATTATGATTACTACAAAATCAGGAAAAGGTCAAAAAAGAATGGGCGTAGAGCTTTCTAGTTCTTTTACTTTTGATAAAATTAATACTGATTTACAAAATTTTCAAACTACTTACGGACAAGGGAATAATAGATTAAAACCAGGTTACGAGTATGATGGTAGTGGTCAGCCAGTAGAAATTTCTAATATAGCCAATGCAATTGATGATTCTTTTGTAAGTTCTTTACAATCTTGGGGAGATAAATTAGATGGCTCAATGGTTTATAATTGGGATGGTACTAAAAGACCTTATTCTAATACAGGAAATAACCTAGATAAATTTTATAACGTAGGTTCTACAGTTATAAACACAGTAGCATTATCAAAAGGAGGAGAGGAATATAATTATCGTTTGTCTTTTTCTAATTTAGATAATGATGATATTTTTCCGAATACGACTTTAAATAGAAAGTCAATGTCATTAAATGCTTCTGCAAATATTACTCCTAAATTAACATCTACAGTTAATGCTAAATATGTTATTGAAAAAGTACATAATCGTATTAATATTGGAGATACACCAGGGAATGCTAATACAGTAGCCTATGTGTTGCCAAGCAGTTTAAATATTACAGACTTACAACCAGGCTTTAATGAGGAAGGTACAGAGCTGTTATTTCAACCAAGTCAGTTTATTTCTAACCCATATTGGGCAACAGATGCTTTTAATAATGATGATAAAAAAAATAGGTTTACAGCATCTACATCTTTAAAATATGATTTTAATGATTGGTTATATGTAACTGGTCGTGCAGGTATAGATACGTATGATTTAAGTAGAAGAAGAGTAACACCTTTCGGAACAGCATACAGACCAGCTGGTGAAATGACGCAAGCAAAATCTACGTATACATTGTTTAATGGAGACTTAATGTTAGGTATTGATAAAGCTTTAACAGAAAAAATTTCTACAAGCTCAATTATCGGAGCAAATACAAGAACATCATCATTCGAATCTTTAAGTGCATTGGGTAGAGGTTTTATTGTAGAAGGTTTAGAAGATATTAATAATACAACTTTACCAGAGCCAACTTTTGGATATTCAAAAACAAAAACAAATTCACTTTATGGGTCTTTTGAAGTAAGTTATGATAAGTATTTTTACTTAACATTTACAGGAAGAAATGATTGGTTCTCTACACTATCTTTTCCTGGGAAAACAACTCCAAATAATGGTTTTTACTGGTCTCTAAGTCAGAGTTTGTTATTAAACGAATTGTTTGATTTACCAGAACAGGTTAATTATGCTAAATTTAGAGCAAGTTACGCACAAGTTGCCGGTGGAGCCAGTAATGCATATAGTTTAAATTTAGATTATGCAATTACAGGTTCTTTTCAAGGACAATCTTTTGGGCAGTTAAATGGTAATTCTATTCCTAATCCTAACTTAGTTCCTTTTCAAAAAAATGAATTTGAAGTAGGTTTTGACGGACGTTTCTTTCAAAATCGTTTAAATTTAGATGTTGCTTATTATCAAAATCAAACTACCAATGATATTGTAAGTGCTTCTGCATCTCAATCATCTGGTTTTACTTCATCAATTCTTAATATTGGAGAACTTCAAAATAAAGGGTTTGAATTTTTAATAGGTGGTACTCCAATTAAAACTGAAGATTTTTCATGGTACACTTCTTTTAATTTTGGATATAATGACAGTGAAATCGTTCACACAGATGATGAGGATACTGCTATTAATGTTGATGGTAGCCAGACGCGTTCTAGAACAGCAATTATTTCTCATATAGTTGGCGAAAATTATGGTGTAATTTGGGGTTCTTCGTACAAAAGAGATGCTGATGGTAACATCATGTACAATACAACAGGTTCTATTCCGAAACCAATTCAGGGAGAAAATAAAATTTTAGGACAAGGTGTTGCACCATATACTTTAGGTTTTTCTAACTCTTTTAAATACAAAGACTTTTCATTAAACTTTTTAATTGATGCTAAGTTTGGCGGAAGTGTTCATTCTGGTACTAACAGAGAGTTAATGATGCGAGGTTTGCATGAAAAAACATTAGAAGGTAGAGAAGATGGTTTAGTGGTATCTGGTATAGATGATGCGACAGGAAACCCATTTACAATGACAGTAGCACCAGAAAACTTAAGAACTTATTATGGTTTTATTGGTGAAGAAAACTCTGGTATTTCAGAAGAGTTTGTTTATAGTACAGATTTTATAAAATTTAGAGAATTAAGTGTAGCTTATAGTTTCCCGAAAAAAACGTTAGAAAATATTTTTGTAAGTGATGTAAGGCTTTCTTTAATAGGAAGAAACCTATTTTATATTTCTAAAAAAATAGATAATGTAGATCCAGAAGCTTCATTAAACAATTTAAACTCTCAGGGTATAGAAAGATTCGGAACACCATCAACTAGAAGTTATGGATTCGCAATAAATGTTAAATTTTAAAAAAACAGATCATGAAAAAAATATTTATTTCATTCATAATTATAATGTTTACTTTAAGTGCTTGTGACGATGGTTTCGAAGAACTTAATGTAAATCCAACAAAACCAGTACAATTAGATCCTTCTACAAAATTCACCTATGTTCAGTTATATACAGGTGGTAGTAGTTATGTAGCCTATTTATTTTGGAATATAATTCACTTAATGCAAAACGTACAACATTTAAATAATACGTCGTATGCATCATTTTTATATAAAGAAGGAAACACACATTGGTTATTTGAAGAGCAATTTAGTACTACGGTAAAAAATATTGCAGATTTAGAAGCGCAATTAGAGTTAAGTACAGAGCCAACTGCAACTATGGATTTAGCAATTACTAAAGTGCAAAAAGTATTAATTTTTAGTAGAATTACAGATGTGTATGGAGATATTCCTTACAGTGAAGCTGGTAAAGGTTTTTTAGAAGGAATTCGTTTTCCTAAATATGATAAGCAAAGTGCTATTTATGCAGACATGTTATTGTCTTTAGAGAGTGCAACCGCAACTTTAAGTGCTGGCGGAACAAGTTCTTTTGGTTCTGCAGATTTAATGTTTTCGGGTGATGTTGCAAAATGGAATAAGTTTGCAAATTCATTAATGTTACGTTTAGCACTTCGAATGGTAAAAGTAGATGAAGCTGCTGCTAAATCTTGGGCAACCAAAGCAATTGATGGAGGTGTAATGACAAGCAATGAGGATATTGCATATATTCAATATGAAAACTCTGCAAATGATGGAGGACCAAACGTAAACCCATTAACAAAAGGTTTTACTTCTAGAGCATCTACACAAGTTAAGATTTCTAAAACTTTCATGGATTTTATGAAAACAAGAAACGACCCAAGAGTTTCTGTTTTAGCATCTACAGTTGATGGAAATACTGATTTTGCATTACAATTTGGACAAGATATCAACGATGAAACAAGGGGTGAAGCAAACTCTAAACCAAATATTAACATTTTTGGAGGTTCTGGAACTGTAATTTACGATGCACCATTTTTCTTTCAAACGTATGCAGAAGTAGAGTTTATGTTAGCAGAATCTGCAGAACGTTGGGGTTTCGCTGGAGGATCATCAAATGTGGAAACGCATTATAATGCAGGTGTAACAGCGGCAATGCAATATTTATCTATGTATGGAAGTGCTGCAGATATTACAACTACTCAAATAAATGATTATTTAAGTGCTAATCCGTTTGTGCCAACGCAAGCTTTAAAAATGATAAATGAGCAATATTGGGTAGCTACTTTTGGTAATGGTTTAGAAACTTTTTCTAACTGGAAAAGATCAGGCTATCCAGAATTAGTTCCTGCAAATGTAGCAGCAACGCTTACCAATGGAGAAATTCCTAGAAGACTTCCTTATCCAGCATCCGAAAAATTAAATAATTCGACCAATGTTGAAGCTGCAATAGCTGTACAAGGAGGAGATCTTTTAACCACAAGAATGTGGTGGGATAAAAATTAATTATAAAGCGAGTCCCCCAACTAATTAATTTAATGTTTGTTTTTTTTATTTTTTTTGAATTAGTAAGGGGTGAGATGGTATGAAAGTCGATTCTCACTCCTTATTTTAAAGAATTTAATTTGAAGTCAAATATAGGAGAACTAATTTTTTAATATATAACTATTTAAGAGGATAAGAATTAAGATTGTATACATATGAAAAATCATAAATCAATAATACCTTACTTTATTATCCTTTTACTTTTACTTAGTAATTGTAAAGATAATTCTAAGAAACAAGTGGAGGAGAGTAACGTGGAGGTTCAGCCGAAGGTTACTACACAAACTACACCGAACAACAATGAAGTTTCCATTGTCAAAGAAGACAATGTTTTTGTTATTGATCAAACTTTTTCAAAGGAAGATGATCAAAAAAATATAATAGGAAAACCTGTAGAGGTTGATTTATCCACAACATCAGGGGCTATGCTTTCAGCGTATTCTAAATATAATGATGATTATACAGTTTTTTATAAAACTCTAGAAAATGATGCTTGGTCTGATTGGGTAGAACTTAAGGAAAATGATCATGTCGAAAATCCAAACCGTAAAGTCTTTTCGCCACAAAATTTAAAAACTTCGGTACAAAAAGTCCAATTTAAATCAAGTAAAATAACAAAAAGTGAAGTGATATTTAGAATATACACATTTGAAAAATAATCTCCCTTTATGAAAAAAATAATATTCTTATTCGTTCTTATGTCATCGTATTTTTGTTTTGCAGATTGTACGCAACCTGACTTTTGTGGAAGAGCTTGTTGGGATACAAATGGTACGCGTCCTGCTCAAACAAGTCCCAGTTACACAACCCCTACTCATATTATAGTGCACCATACCGGAGATGGAATTGTTTTTCCAGCGAATACTAATTACTCAGAAAAAATCAGGTATTATTGGGATTTACATGTAAACACCAACGGATGGTCTGATCTTGGGTACAATTGGTTAATCGATAGAAATGGTGTTATTTACGAAGGAAGAGGAAATGGTGTTGCTGGAGCACATTTTAGTGGACATAATGCAGGGACAATGGGTGTTTGTATGATTGGTGATTTTACTTTAGAATCTCCTTCTGCAAAAGCTTTAACTTCTTTAAAGAATATAATATCTTGGGAGGCAACAGATAAAAATATAGATGTCGCAGGTGCTAGTTATCATGCATCATCGGGTCTTAACTTAAACAATGTTTCAGGTCATAAAGATGGTGGAGCAACCGCTTGTCCTGGTACAGATCTTTATAATTTATTACCAAGTATTAGAACTTCTATAAGTGCGTTTTCATGTTATACAGATACAACTCCAGCACCAGGTTTAGATTGCTCAAGTGCAATAGAACTAAGTAATGGTGTTACTTATTCAGGAAGTAGCTCTACGGCTGGTTCAAAAGTTTCTACTTTCGGGTGCAACTCTTGGACAGAAACAGGTCCGGAAAGAGTTCATAAAATAACACCTACGGCAGACGGTACAATAACAGTTAGTTTATCTAATTTTTCAGGAGATTTAGATGTTTATATTTTAGGAAGTTGCGATCCTTCAGATTGTTTAGGAGCCGTAAGTTCGTCATCAGCAACCTTTGAAAATGGTATTGCAGGGCAAACGTATTATTTAGTTGTAGATGCAGATGATGGTAGTGGAGGTGCGTACGATATTGTAGCAACATATTCAGAAGCAGTAATTGCTGAAGATGTAACAATTTCAAATGGACTTGTAAATATAACAAGCGTAAATGCAGGTGAAACTATAGATGTTTCAGCTACACAAAATTATTCAGGTTCTCAACTCGCTGCAGATTTACCAACTATTCATCTTGGTTATTATTTATCTACAGACTGTAATTTGAGTTCAAATGATGTTTTACTTGGAGAAAGTAGTTCTAATTTAGGTAGTGATAATGCATATCAAAATGAGAGTAAAACGCTTACCATTCCTAATAATACTTCTGATGGAACTTATTTTATCCTCTTTTCCGCAGATAATAAAGGTGGATTAACCGAAAGTGATGAGACTAATAATGTAAGTTGCATACAAATTACAATAAATAGTACTGAAGAGTCAGCAGATATAAAGGTGATAAATACAACTGTAAGTCCATTAGTTGTAAATGCAGGAAATAACATTAATGTTACTGCTACACAAAGTTATTCAGGGGCTCAATTGTCTACTAATTTACCAAGTTTTAGTCTTGGTTATTACTTGTCTACGGATTGTGATTTGAGTGAGAATGATGTTTTACTTGGAGAGAGTAGTTCTAATCTTGGTAGTGATAGTACTTCTCAAAACGAGAGTGAAACTCTTACTATTCCTAATAATACCGCTGCTGGAACTTATTTTATCCTATTTTCTGCTGATAATGAAGGTAAACTAACCGAAAGTGATGAGGTTAATAATACCAATTGTATTCAGATTAAGGTAGACGCAGCTTTGGCAAATGTAGATTATCAATTTAAAAATCAATTAAGTGTTTTTCCAAATCCTACATCAGACATTATAAATATAAAGGCAAATATCAATTTGGTTATTAATAAACTTTATATCTATAATTTAAATGGACGTTTAATAAAAGAAAGTACATCTGATTTGAATAAAATTAATATTTCAGAATTTTCTAAAGGAATCTATTTATTAAAAGTGGTGGGTAATGAAGATGAAACAGCCGTTTTTAGAATTATTAAAAAGTAAAAATATTTTAATCGACAGATTTAGATTTTAAAACGTTAAACAATAAAGTACATGAATTCAACCATAATTTTATTAATCATTATCTCTTATTTTGGAGTATTAATGTTAATATCTCACTTTGCTTCAAAAAATACAAGTGATGATTCTTTTTACACCGGAGATAGAAAATCTCCATGGCAAGTAGTTGCTTTTGGAATGATTGGAGCTGTAATGTCTGGTGTTACATTTGTCTCTATTCCAGGAATGGTAAGTAATAATTATTTCTATTATTTACAATTTGTTTTTGGTAATGTAGTCGGATATATTTTTATCACGTATGTGTTAATTCCTATTTATTACAATTTACAACTCGTTTCTATTTATAGTTATTTAGAAACAAGATTTGGTCCTAGAACCTATAAAACAGGTTCCTTATTTTTTCTGATATCTCAATCGTTTGGTGCTGCTTTAAGATTATTGTTAGCAGCAAAAATTTTACAATATGCCGTATTTGATGAGTTGAATATTCCGTTTTTCTTAACGGTAATTATCATATTGATTTTAATATGGATGTACACAAACAAATCTGGTATTAAAACAATTGTTTGGACAGATACGCTTCAAACATTTTTTCTATTATTGGCAGCAGTTGTATCGATATATATCATTAAAGATTCTTTAAATTTAAGTTTTTCAGAAACCATAACATCTGTTACAAACCATAAATATTTTAAGGTTTTTAATTGGGATTTTAATTCTGGTAGCAATTTCTTTAAGCAGTTTATTTCAGGGATTTTAATTGCAGTTGCCATGGTTGGTTTAGATCAAAATATGATGCAGAAAACATTAACCTGTAAAAGCAAAAAAGAAGCACAGCGTAACATTCTTACCTTTAGTTTATTCTTGGCCTTAGCACAATTTCTATTTTTAGGTTTAGGAGTGATGTTGTATTTATATGCAGAAAAATTCGGAATTCAATTAGAAATAGAAAACGGTCAATTTATTCATACCGATAACTTATTTCCAATGCTTTCTTTGGGGAGTTTTGGTACAGTAGCAGCAATCAGTTTTATTTTAGGAATTACGGCTGCTTCATTTTCTAGTGTAGATTCATCATTAACGGCGTTAACTACATCCTTTACACATGATTTTTTAGATATTACTCATAAAAATTCAAAAGAAAAAAAACGTCTTAAAAATTATGTTTTACTTGCTTTCTCTATTGTAATCTTCATTATTATAATGTTGTTTTCAGGAAGTAAAGGAGACGTAATTACAACAATTTTTAAAGTGGCAGGCTATACGTATGGTCCTTTATTAGGGCTTTACCTTTTGGGTATTTTCACTAAAATAAAAATAAAAGATACGGCTGTACCTTATGTCTGTGTTTTAATGCCATTACTTACTTATTACATAAATTACATAGTTAAAGTTAAGTTTTCATTTGATTTAGGTTTTATGAACATTTTATTAAATGCATGCCTTACTATACTATGTTTAATCCTTATACGAAACAAAAATGACGAATAAATTAACTACAGAGCAAGCATCAGATTATAATAATTTAGAGCAGATGAGTACCACAGAGTTACTCACAAATATGAATACAGAGGATAAATTGGTTCCTTTGGCAATTGAAAAGGCAATTCCATCTATACATAAACTTGTAGATGTGATTCATAAAAAAATGAGCAACGGAGGACGTCTGTTTTATATTGGAGCAGGAACAAGCGGAAGGTTGGGAGTTTTAGATGCATCAGAATGCCCACCAACGTATGGCGTTTCTGATAATTGGGTAATCGGAATTATTGCCGGTGGAGATATTGCACTTAGAAAAGCAGTAGAAAATGCCGAAGATGATACCGAATTAGCTTGGGAAACTTTACAAGAACATAATATATCAGATAAAGATGTTTTAATAGGAATTGCAGCTTCTGGTACTACACCTTACGTAATAGGAGGTATGCAAAAAGCAAAAGAACAGAACATCGTTACGGGTTGTATTACGTGTAATGAAGGTTCTCCTGTTGCGTTAGAAGCAGATTATCCTATAGAATTAGTAGTTGGGCCAGAATTTGTAACAGGAAGCACAAGAATGAAAGCAGGAACTGCTCAGAAATTGGCTTTAAATATGATTTCTACAACGGTTATGATAAAACTAGGCAGAGTAAAAGGAAACAAAATGGTAGACATGCAGCTTTCTAATAAAAAACTAGTTTCTAGAGGTGTAAAAATGGTGATGGATGAATTAAATATTGATACAGAATTAGCAAGTAAATTATTGAAACAACATAAAAGTGTTCGGAAATCTATAGAAGCATATAAAGAAGTCGTGAAATAGGACATTCTATAAAGATGGAAAAAAAAGAAAGATTAATAGCGTTAGATGTTCTAAGAGGCATTACAATTGCCTCTATGATTTTGGTGAATACACCCGGCAGTTGGTCTTATGTTTATTGGCCATTGTTACATGCAAAATGGAATGGTTTTACGCCAACAGATGCTGTTTTTCCTTTTTTTTTATTTATTGTAGGGGTTTCCATACATTTTGCTTTTAAAAACTTTAGAGAAAATGAGCATAAAAGAGCACTCAAAAAGATCGTTAAAAGAACTTTAATAATTTTTGCTATCGGATTGTTTTTAAATTTATTTCCAAAATTTAATTTTGAAACGGTTCGGTATTTTGGAGTATTACAAAGAATAGCAATTGCCTACGGTATAGGTGCTACTCTTTGTTTGTTCTTCAATAAAAGAAATCTAATCTATATAACGGTATTTATTTTACTCGGATATTGGGCTATTTTATATTTCTTTATTCCCGAAAATCCTTTTGGTCCACAAACGAATTTAGTAGGTAAAATAGATTTGTATTTATTTGGATCAGATCATATATGGAAAGGGCTAGGTTTTCCTTTTGATCCAGAAGGATTATTATCTACGTTACCATCAATTGCAACAGTACTTATTGGGAGTTTAACGGGTAGTTTTTTAAGTAAACGATCTGAGAATAGTACTAAAATAGTTACACTTTTAAGTTACGGAATTGGGCTTGTTCTACTCGGTTACATTTGGGGTTTTGTGTTTCCTATTAATAAATCGCTTTGGTCAAGTACGTTTGTTTGTTTTTCCGCAGGATGGGCAATGCTATTATTGGCATTTTTAATATGGGTTATCGACGAAAAAAAATACACAGCATGGTCTAAACCATTTATCCATTTTGGTACAAATCCTTTATTCATTTTTGTGTTTTCTGGTTTGTTTGCAAAAACGATCATTTATTTAATAAAAATCACCAATTCACAAGGAGAAGCTATATCAGCAAAACAATATTTATATCAAGATATATTTGTCCCTATTGCCGGAAATATGAATGGGTCACTTCTTTTTGCAGTTGCTCATATTGTCTTTTTCTGGTGTTTAGTGTATCTATTGTACAGAAATAAAATATTTATAAAAATTTAATTACTAAAAATGAAAAAATTAATTACTACACTCTTAGTCTTATTATTCGTTGTTTCAAGTTGCGATAAAAAACAAGCGGTAAACAAATCATCAGAAGATACGGAACGAACAAAATGGGTAGATAGCATCTATAATAAAATGACTTTAAAAGAAAAAGTTGGTCAATTGTTTATGATTGCAGCCTATTCTAATAAAGATCAAAAACATACGGATTCTCTTAATAAATTAATTAAAGAATACGCCATTGGTGGATTGGTGTTTTTTCAAGGAGGACCAGTAAGACAGGCAAAGCAAACAAACTTATATCAAGCTACATCTAAAGTACCTTTGTTAATTGCAATGGATGCAGAATGGGGGTTAAATATGCGTTTAGATAGCACTGTAAGATTTCCGTATAACATGACGTTAGGTGCTGTGCAAGACAATGATTTGGTGATGAAGGTTGGTGAGAAAATAGGCGAACACTGCAGTCGTTTAGGCGTTCATATAAATTTTGCTCCTGTGGTAGATATCAATACAAATTCTAAAAATCCAATAATTGGTGTGCGTTCTTTTTCTGAAGATAAATATAACGTAACGGAGAAAGCATTGGCTTATACAGAAGGGATGCAGAGTCAGAATGTATTGGCGTGTGCAAAACATTTTCCAGGACATGGAGATACCGATAAAGATTCTCATAAAACGCTTCCAACTGTTACACTTTCTAAAGAAAGAATAGATTCAGTAGAAATGTATCCGTATAAAAAATTATTCAAAAACAATATGGCTGGTGTAATGGTTGGTCACTTAAATGTACCGAGTTTAGAAAAAAACGACGGTCTACCTTCTTCTTTATCTCATGAAATTGTAACTAATATTTTAAAGGAAAGACTTCAGTTTAAAGGGTTAATATTTACAGATGCATTAGAGATGAAAGGAGTATCTACTTTTAAAGAACCAGGTGATGTAGATTTAGCGGCATTTAAAGCAGGGAATGATGTTTTATTAATGGGAGAAGATGTTTCTAAAGGAATTTCAAAAATTATAGAAGCCTATAATAATAAGGAGGTAACTGAAGAAAGATTAGCACATTCTGTAAAGAAAATTCTAGCATCAAAATTTGATGTTGATTTAAATAATTTTAAACCTATTGAAATAGAAAATCTTATTAGCGATTTAAACGATGAAACAAATGATGTTTTAAATGAAGCTGTTTTTATAGATGCCATTACTGCTTTAAAGAATAATGAAATTCTTCCTATTAAAAAGGATGCAAATGAAAAAATAGCATTTGTAGGTTTAGGTGATGGAAATTCGGCTTCTTTTTTAAATGCTTTAAAATCACACTTAAAAGTAGATGATTTTTCTGATTTAAAACAACCAGAATTGCTTAAAAAACTTAAAACCTATGATAAAGTAATCGTTAGTTACCATCGATTGAATAGTAGATTAACTAAAAAAATATCTGATGAGGATAAATTAAAAATAGAAGAAATAGCAAAAAGTAACAAGGTTGTTTTAGATGTATTTGCAAGTCAATATAGTTTAGAGAATTTAGACTTCGAAAATATAGAAGCAGCTATTATTTCTTATGAAAATACGGATATAGCTCAAAATGTATCTGCCGAAATAATTATCGGGAATAAGGATACAAAAGGAAAATTATCAGCATCGCTAAATGATGAGTTTATTGCTGGTGTAGGAATTGAAATTTTAAAATAAAAACAACTTAAGACAGATTCATATTGTAAAAAACTAAAACTACTAACTTAAAACCAAGAATTATGAAACAATTATTACATTTCACAGTAATTTCCTTATTTATCTTTTTCTCTTGTAATAGTCTTTTATCTCAAGAAATTATTAAGAAAGGAATTCATGAATTACAAGCAGAAGAGTTTGGTGGTTCTGCCAAGCATCAAAAAAGTTTAAGTAAAATTGTTTCAGAAATTATTCCTTTGCAAAGCAAAAGCGCAAAAGCATTATCAAAAAAAGTTTTTGGTTTTTTACCTTATTGGGAGCAAAGTAGTGGAGCACATAATAATATTCAATATAATTTATTAACGCATTTGGCCTGTTTTGATTTTAGAGTACAATTAGATGCAGCTATTTCTACACCTCCAGGTTGGCCTTGGACAACAGAAATTAATGCAGCACATGCAGCAGGTACAAAAGTGATAATGACTGTTGTAAATTTTGGAGGAGCAGACGGTGCAGATGCAGTGGCTTGGGAGTTGTTTACAAATACAAGTAAGAAAAATATTTTTTTTGCCAATGTTAAAAATTTAATTGAAACGTATAATTTAGATGGAGTTAATATCGATTTTGAAGGAATAGCAAGTGCGCACAGAGGTGCTGAGTTAAATACGTTTATGGCTGCTTTAACGGCTTATATTCATCAAGAATTACCAGGGAAAGAAGTTTCTTTTGATGGTCCGGCAGTAAATTGGGGAGGTTGGATTATGGATGATTTAGTAGATAGTGTAGATTATTTAATTATAATGGCATACGATTATACGTCTGGTTCATCTGCCAATGCAGGGCCAGTAGCTCCTTTAACACACCACACTTCTTGGAAAAGATTTGTGAAAAGAACCGTAGAAACCGGAACTTATAAAGTGCCTGTTACAAATAATCCAGAAAAGTTAGTGATGGCAATTCCGTATTATGGTCAACATTGGAAAACCGCAACAAATGTTTCTGAATCTGCAACAGTTTCGCATGTTAAATCAACCAGGTATAAAGACACTTCTATAGATGCAAGTGCTTATGGAGGTTGGATATGGAACAGTGATTTTGAGGTTCCGTGGTACACTTGGAATGATGGTGTAAATTGGAATCAGATTTGGGCAGATAATGAATTGAGTATTTCAAAAAAATACGATTTGGCAATAGAAAATAATTTAGGAGGTGTTGGTATTTGGGCTTTAAATTATGATGGAACAAGACCAGAACTTTGGGAATTAATCAATACTAAATTTGGCTCAACGGCTAATGTTCATTCTTATTTGAATGATATTATATCTGTGTACCCTAACCCTACCAATAACATTATTAATATTTCAAATGAAAAAAATATAAAATTCGCTAAAATTGGGGTTTATAATACTTTAGGGGAATTAGTTAAAGAAGTAGGTTTGCAAAAAACAGCTATTGATATCTCTAATTTTTCAAATGGAGTCTACTTTTTAAAAATTGTTGATGAATCGGGTAAACAAGCAACATTAAAAATTTTAAAATCATCTTTATAATTTACAATCATGAAAAATTTAATTATACTATTATCTCTTGTTTTAGTTTCCTGCAATGCTAAGCCTAACAAAGAAAAGCAAACAGAAAAAGCTAGCATGATAGCAGTAAAAGAAGATGTTAAAATTATTGTTGCTGCCAATCAAACAGCAGAGTACTTAGATTTATTGAAAGGTAAAAAAGTAGGTATTGTTGCCAACCAAACAAGTGTTATTTTTAAAGGTGATACAAATGTACATTTGGTAGATTCTTTAGTTTCTTTAGATGTGGAGATTACTAAAGTTTTTGCTCCAGAACATGGTTTTAGAGGAAAGGCAGATGCAGGTGAACATGTAGAAGATCGTATTGATGCTAAAACAGGCTTACCAATTATCTCATTATATGGAGCAAACAGAAAACCATCTCATGAACACTTAAAAGATTTGGATGTAATACTGTTCGATATTCAGGATGTTGGGGTGCGTTTTTACACGTACATCTCTACTTTACATAATGTTATGGAGGTTTGTGCAGAATTAAATATTCCACTGATCGTATTAGACCGACCAAATCCTAATGGGCATTATATTGATGGTCCTATGTTACAAGAAGAAGCAAAAAGTTTTGTTGGGATGCATCCTGTTCCTACAGTTTATGGAATGACAATTGGAGAATATGGAAAAATGATTAATGGTGAAAAATGGTTGGAAAACGGAATTCAATGTAATCTAACAGTAATTCCTTTAAAGAATTACACACATAATTCTGAGTATGATTTACCAATACTGCCTTCACCAAACTTACCAAATGCAAAATCTATTAATTTGTATCCTAGTTTGTGTTTTTTTGAAGGGACAAATGTTAGTGCAGGTAGAGGTACAGAAATGCAATTTCAAATTTTTGGCTCGCCTTTTTTAGCAAAAGAATCTTTTGACTTTAGTTTTACGCCACAACCTAATTTTGGGGCAAAACATCCAAAGCATGAAGGAGAAGTTTGTTTTGGTACAGATTTGCGAACTCATAAAAAATTAAGCAGTTTAAATTTAGAATGGCTTATAGAATCTTATGCGAAAACAGCTGATAAAGAAAAGTTTTTTAATAATTTTTTTTTAAAATTAGCGGGAACAAAAGAATTACAAGAGCAAATTGAAGCAGGTTTGTCATTCGAAGAAATACAATTAAGTTGGCAAAATGACTTAACTTTTTTTAAGGAAGTTAGAAAAATGTACGTATTATATTAACTACTTGTTGTAAAGTATAAATGGAAAGAAAGTAAAAGATATTCAGTCGTATTTTTTAGTCAAAAATGTACTAAAAACTACGACTGAAAACTAAATATTAAATTAAACCTGCTCTTCTTAAAAGCGCATCTGGTTTTGGTTCTTTTCCTCTAAAACGTTTGTACAATTCCATAGGTTTTTCTGTTCCTCCTTTAGAAAGTATATTGTCTTTAAACTTAGTTGCAACTTCTTTGTTAAAAATTCCTTCTTCTAAGAAATATTCAAAAGCATCTGCATCTAAAACTTCTGCCCATTTGTAAGAATAATATCCTGCAGAATATCCTCCTTGAAAAATATGAGAAAAAGCAGTGCTCATACAGTTTTCTGCAACATCAGGATATAATTTTGTGTTTGCAAAAGCTGCGTTTTCAAATTCTTTGATTGATGTAATTTCTGATGGATCTTGTCCATGCCATTGCATATCTAAAAGACCAAAACTAAGCTGACGTAAGGTTTGCATTCCTTCATGAAAACTTGCAGATTCTTTAATTTTCTCTACATATTTCATCGGAATAACTTCTCCTGTTTCATAATGCTTTGCAAACAATTCTAACGCTTCTTTTTCGAAACACCAGTTTTCTAAAACCTGACTTGGTAATTCTACAAAATCCCAAGAAACAGAGGTTCCAGATAAGCTATTGTAGGTTGTGTTTGCTAACATTCCGTGTAATGCATGACCAAATTCATGAAACAAGGTTGTAACCTCGTTAAACGTTAATAAAGACGGTTTGGTTGCGGTTGGTTTGGTAAAGTTACAAACAATAGAAACCTGTGGTCTTTCGTTAATTCCGTTTTTAATTTGTTGAGATTTGTAACTCGTCATCCACGCACCATTTCTTTTTCCTTTTCTTGGATGAAAATCAGCATAAAAATGCGATACAAAATTTCCGTTTGCATCTGTTACGTTATATGTTTTAACATCTTCATGGTATTTGTCGATGTTATTTATTTCTTCAAATTTTAAATCATATAATCGGTTGGCAATTTCAAAAACACCATCAATTACATTTTCTAATTTAAAATATGGCTTTAAAGCTTCTTGGTCTAAATCGAATAATTCTTTCTTCAGTTTTTCTGAATAGTAAGAACCATCCCATTTTTCAAGTTGGTCTATGCCGTCTAATTTCTTCGCGAAGTTTTCTAAATTTTCAAATTCTTTTAAAGCAGCAGGTTTAGCTTTTTCTAAAAGATTGTTAGAGAATTCAATTACTTTTTCTGGCGTTTCTGCCATTCTTTCTTCTAAAACAAAATGAGCATGTGTTTTGTATCTCAATAAATTAGCTCTTTTTTGACGAAGGTTTACAATGTCTAAAACAACTTGTTCATTATTAAATTCATTATCTTGAAACGCTTTTTTACCAGCAGCAATGGCCATTTTTTTACGTAATTCTCTGTTGTCAGCATACGTTAAAAAAGGAATGTAACTTGGGTAGTCTAAGGTAAAAACATAACCATCTTTATCTCTAGAATTTGCAACTTCTTTTGCTGCTTCTTTTTCGCTTTCTGGCAAACCAGCTACATCTTTTTCATCAGTTAAATGAAGTTCAAAAGCATGCGTTTCTGCCAATACGTTTTCTCCGAATTTTAAAGATAATTTAGAAAGCTGCGCATCAATTTCACGAAGCTTTGTTTTATCAGCTTCATTTAAGTTAGCACCATTTCTAGCAAAGCTTTTATATTGCTTCTCTAAAAGCATAGTTTGTTCTGGAGTTAAATCTAAATTTTCTTTAGCATCAAAAACCGATTTTACTCTTTTAAACAAAGCTTCGTTTAAAGTAATATCATTACTAAACTCACTTAACCAAGGAGAAACTTCTTGCGCTATTTTCTGAATTTCATCATTCGTTTCTGCAGAATTTAAATTGAAGAAAATACTGGTAATTTTATTCAATTTTTCACCAGAAAAATCTAAAGCAACCGTTGTATTTTCAAAAGTTGGTTGTTCAACATTATTTATAATTGCATCAATTTCTGCTTTGGCAATTTCAATCCCTTTTTTAATTGCAGGCTTGTAATCTTCATTAGAAATTTTAGAAAAAGGCGGTGTATTAAAATCTTGTAAAAGTGGGTTCATGAATTCTTAGTATATAAAGATCAAAGATAGATATTCTATCAATTTTATGCTTGTAATCAGTAAAAAAACTTCTATTTACCGAATAAATAATTAACTTTATCCAATTTTTACAAAGTAAGGTTTATTTTAGAGTTATCTTTATTTTAATATTTAATATCCCCCTGATTATGAGAAGCGTATTTATTAATTTTATAATAATTTTAATTACTTATTGTAGTTATGGACAGACAGCTAATGATGGTCTATATTTTGATGGTGTAGATGATACTGTAATTGTTCCAAATACTACAAATATTAACAGTACAGTAACTAATAACAGAACTTATGAAACTTCTTTTAAAGTTGAAGATGCAACTTCCTCTACAAAACAAGTTATAATGAAAGAAGGAGGTGGTACAAGAGCTGTTATTATATATGTAGAAAGTGGCTATTTATATGTAGGGGCTTATAATAGAACAGATTATACACCAATATGGAATGGTACTTTTTATAGGGAAGCTATTTTATCAAATACTTGGTATCATGTGGCTTTGGTATTTGACAATGCTATAGCTGCTAATGCAACTAGTAACCCAATGACAGCTACTTCAAATAATGCTTTAAAATGGTATTTAGATGGTGCTTTAATGGGGCAAATTTCTGGCTATCAATTAGGAAGCCATAATTCAATAAGGTTAGGGTATAAAAATGAAACTTTGCGTTTCCCTTCTTGTGGAACATGGACAGTCACTGGTATGTCTGAGTATTGTTTTAATACAATTGCAAATGATGATGGTGGCGATGAATATTATTTTAAAGGATACATTTGGGGGTTTAGAGTTTGGAATGATGTAAGAACAATTACAGAACTTGTAGATTATAGGACAGACATTATAACAACTGTTGGTACTAATGATTTGGTTGCTGCTTTAGATGGAGATACATTTACCTATTTAAATAGTTCTGATGTTGCTGCAGAGGGGGCAGTATCTGCAGTTCCTACAATTGTTTGGAGTGGAACAGCTGCATCAACAGATTGGAATACGGGTTCTAATTGGATTGGAGGTATTGTACCAAATTCATTAAAAAAAGAAAGAGCACAAATACAGGTTTCTAGTAATTACCCAGAAATATCAACACACATTGTTGTAGGAGATTTAATAGTTGATACTAATGCTAGTATTACGGTTAATGCAGGAGGAACGATGGAAGTTTCTTATGATTTAACAAATAATGGTACTATTACTGTTTTAGATGATGCTAGTTTAATTTTAAGAGAAAAAAAAGCAGGTGTAAATACAGGTACATTTAACATTCAAAAAGTTACTCCAACGTATTCTAGCAATAAATTCTTTTCATATTGGAGTTCTCCGGTTATTAGTTCAGATTCTAACATTGCTACTGTTTTTCCAGATGCATCTAACATTTATAAGTTCGATGCAAGTGTTTCAAATTCAGATTGGGTTGCTACTGGTGTTGCAGATTTTAATACAGGAATTGGGTATGCGGTTCGTAATGAAAGTACAGGAGGACAATTAAGAACTTTTTCTGGTAAAATTAATGAAGGTGATATAGAAGTAGATATATACAATACGTCTAATTTAGAAGGTGTAGATTTTGATGGAGTAGTTTGGTCTACAAGTGGAGATAATTTAGTAGGAAATCCATATCCTGCAGCAATAGACTGGGAGTTGGTTATTAATGATCCAGATAATAGTGAAATTGAAGGAACAATGTATCTTTGGGATCAGAATTCTGTTCATATAGGTGAAAATAGGCAAGCAGATTATGTAGAGTACAATGCAACAGGTGGTTCAACTCCCACAGTAAATAGTGTTATAGGTTCTGGTCAAGGTTTCTTTATAAAAACAACAAGTTCAGATTCTAATTTAAAAATCACTTTTAAAACTACGCATCAAGTAGAGGGGTTAAATACTAAATTTCTTAAAAGCAATGAAGTTAGTGCTAATAGTATAAAAAAACAAGGGCGCTCTTGGTTTACTTTTAATCATAATGATATAACAAAAACAATACTGATAGGTTTCTTAGAAGGTGCAACAGATAAGTTTGATAGGTTGTATGATGCTCCTTTTGATGTAGAGAAGAAATCTATGGAGTTTTACTCGTTTGTAGAAGATGTACATAAAGCAAGTATACAAGGTTTACCTGTTTTAAAAGAGGATACTAGAACAATTAGGGTAGGGTTTGTTGTAGATGAATTAGGAGATTATTCTTTAGGTATACAAGAAGAACAAATAGAAGAAGCTTATTATATCTATTTATTAGATACAGAAAAAGGAGTTACTGCAGATTTAAAGCAGTCAGAATATAATTTTACTGTTGATGCTGTTGGAGAAAATAATACAAGATTTAAAGTTGTTTACACTAAAAATAAGTTAAAAACATTAAGTGCAAATTCATATGAAATGGATGCAAACAAATTTTTGGTATATCTTAATGAAAGAAAAGAATTAATAGCAACATATAATAATAGTGCAGATGATATAGATGAGGTTTCTGTGTTTAATGTTCAGGGAAGAAAAGTAGCCTCTTTTAAAGGAGAAGAGAAAATGAATACTTCTAATCTATCATCAGGAGTGTATATTGTAAGTGCTAAACTACAAGATAATAGAAGCTTAAATAGAAGAATAGTGCTTGTAGATTAGTCATTAAAAAAAGACATAAAAAACTCAGAATTTATAAAATTCTGAGTTTTTTTATTTTAAAAATAATTATTTTCTAACTCTTTCTGAAGCTTGATTTACTTTTAATTTTAATTCTTCTTTGTAGGCGATTATTTTATTTAAAATAAGCTCGTCTGAAGCACCAATAATTTGCGCCGCTAAAATACCTGCATTTTTTGCACCATCTAAAGCTACAGTTGCAACTGGTACGCCACCTGGCATTTGCAAAATAGATAAAACAGAATCCCAACCATCTATAGAGTTTCTACTCTTTACAGGAACTCCAATTATAGGTAATGGACTCATAGAGGCTACCATTCCTGGTAAATGTGCTGCGCCACCTGCTCCAGCAATAATTACTTTAATACCTCTTTTGTGTGCGTTTTTAGAGTATTCAACCAGTTTTTCTGGAGTTCTGTGAGCAGACACAATATCTACTTCTATTTTAATATCAAAACTCTCTAAAATGTCTATTGCTTCTTGCATTATTGGAAGATCAGAATCGCTTCCCATTATTATTCCTACCATATTTTTTCAATTATCAATCATCAGTTATCATTAATAACTGATGATTGTTTGCTGTTAATTATTTTTACTAATAACTCTAATTGTTTCTTTTACCTCTTGTGCTACTTTTCTAGCAACTTCAATATCTTTATTTACAATAGTAACATGTCCCATTTTTCTAAAAGGACGTGTTTCTTTTTTTCCGTAGATATGTGGTGTAACACCATCAATCTTTAAGATTTCTTCTATGTTTTCATAAATTACATCACCAGAAAAACCTTCTTCACCAACCAAGTTTACCATAATTCCGGCAACTTTACTATCTGTATTTCCTAACGGAAGATTTAATATTGAGCGTATGTGTTGTTCAAATTGATTGGTATAACTCGCCTCAATAGAATAATGCCCAGAATTATGAGGTCTTGGAGCAACTTCGTTTACCAAGATTTTATCATCTACGGTTTGAAACATTTCTACAGCCAATAAACCAACAAAATCTAAATCGCTTACTACTTTTAAAGCTATTTCTCTCGCTTTTTCTGCTACTTTATCATCTATTCTTGCAGGGCAAATTACATATTCTACCTGGTTTGCTTCTGGGTGAAATTCCATTTCTACAACTGGGTAGGTTTTTACTGCACCAGCAGCGTTTCTAGCTACAATTACTGCCAATTCATTTTTAAACGGAATCAGTTTTTCAGTAATACATTCAACATTTGGTAAAGATTCTAAATCTTCTATATTTCTAACAATTTTAACACCATTACCATCATAACCAAAACGAGCCGCTTTCCAAACAAAAGGAAAATCTATCGTATTATTTTCATAGGAATGTTTAATCTCTGTGGAGTGCGCAAAATGAGAAAAATCAGCAGTAGGAATCTCATGATCTACATAAAAATTCTTTTGTCTTGCTTTATTTTGAATAATGCGTAAATCTTTCGGTTTCGGAAAAATGGTTAAACCTTCATCCTCTAGTTTGTCTAAAGCATCTAAGTTTACATTTTCAATTTCGATTGTTAAAACATCTACGGTTTTACCAAAGTTGTAAACAGCATCAAAATCTAATAAATCTCCAACCACAAACGTGTTACAGATTTCTGCACAAGGTGCGTTTTTATTCGTTTCTAAAATAGAAGTATGAATGTCTAATTTTTGAGTTTCTGCTAAAAGCATTCTACCTAATTGACCTCCACCAAGAACGCCTAATTTAAAATCTGAAGAATAATAGTTTTTCACGTTGAGAATTGTTGTGTTTAGGCAAAAATAAGCAACTCAATTTAACTAATCTACAATTTTAATTTCTTATTTGAACCCCATCACTTCCAATTAGGTTCACAGTGTACATTAACATGCCACATCCTTCTTCTCCAATTAGTTTTCCACCTTGTAAATAATTATAATTTCTATCATGGCAAGTACAAGTTATAATTGGTGCATTTGTAATAATATCTAAGGGTGCATTGCAGTTCCTATCTGGACATTCTAAATCAAAAGCTATAAAATCTGAAGCATTATTTCTAATAATATGTATTTGTCTACCACCAATTGAATATGTATTGCTAGTACCATTAATAGTTAACAATTGGTATGATGGAAGCCTTGTGTTTAAAACTTCAGAGACATTTACATCTAAAAAACAATCATTAATTTGTGTGTTATCTGAGCATGATAAAACAATCATTGAGCAGCAGAATAATACTATTTTTTTAATCATACAAAGTTTCATTTTATTTAAAACGTTAGCAAGTTACAAATATTTTGTATATTTGTTATTCAATCTCATTCCTGTTAGGGCAATGGGATTTTTTAATATAAACCCGTGTTGGGTTTTTTTAGTGTAAAAGCAACTTGTTTTTAATAAAATTAAGAAGTTATTAAATTGAGGTTAGAATGAGGTTAGAAATTAAAATAAAAAAAATGAGCGAGATATCTTATTATTCAGCAGAAGGATTAAAGAAATTGAAAGATGAATTGGTGCAACTAGAGCAAGTTGAGCGCCCAAGAGTAACTACAGAAATTGCAGATGCACGAGATAAAGGAGATTTAAGTGAAAATGCAGAATACCATGCTGCAAAAGAAGAACAATCTCACTTAGAATTTAAGATTGCCAAGTTAAAGAATGTTATTTCTAGTGCAAGAATTATAGATGAATCTCAATTAGATACTTCTAAGGTGTTGATTCATTCTATTGTAAAAATAAAAAATGTAGCAAACAAAATGGAGTTTTCTTACACGTTGGTGGCAGATTCAGAAACCGATGTTAGAAACGGTAAATTGTCTGTAAACTCTCCAATTGGTAAAGGTTTGTTAGGTAAAGAAGTTGGTGATGTTGCAGAAATTAAAGTACCAAACGGAATTATGAAATTCGAAATTGTAAATATTTCTAGATAGTTTTTTTAGAAGCTATTTCCTGCTTTCCGTTGTATCTTTTTTTAAGAAAAATAAAAAAAGGATGCCACTTCAATCAGGGCTAGACTTGTTTGCAGGCTTTTTGGCTTTCTTAAAAAAAAAAATAGATTTTTTATACAAGTTTCCATTATAAATTCGGGTTTTAGCATTGCTAGAACCCGAATTCTTTTTTTACCTTTACTACTGTTTGTCAGGTCGAGTATAGTTTAGATCTAATTTATAAATCAATTCAATAAAAAAAATGAGCATTTTCACAAAAATAATAGAAGGAGAAATTCCTTGTTACAAAGTAGCCGAAGACGATAATTATATTGCTTTTTTAGATATCAATCCAAATGCAAAAGGGCATACTCTGGTAGTTCCAAAAAAGGAAGAAAACAAATTATTCGATTTATCTAAAGAAGATTATTTAAGTCTTATGGATTTTTCTTACCGAGTAGCAGAAGCCTTAGAAAAAGCAGTTTCATGTAAAAGAGTTTGTATGAGTGTTATTGGTTTAGAAGTGCCACATGTACATGTACATTTAGTACCAACAAATGCAATGGAAGATATTCAGTTTACTAAAAAAGTAAAGTTAACAAATGATGAATTTGTTGCTTTAGCTGCAAGTATTTCATCAGAATTTAAATAGAATGAAAAACTGGGTAAAAACAGGATTGATTTGGGGATTTGTAATGTTTATTTTATTAACTTTTGTTTCTCCTTATCTTTTTAATAAAGAAATTACCTTAAACAGAATTATAATAAATATTTTTTTATGGTTAATTTTAGGCTTGTTATTTGGTTATTCTGTACGCAAAAAATTACAATAAGTATCTAAAAGAGCCTTTTTTAAATCTGAATTTATTTTAAATTCTTATAATTTTTAAGTTTAGTAGTTTTAAACTATGGCTTATTATTAAAAGAAAAACCACGTTTTCTTTTATGAAAACGTGGTTTTAAATATTAAATCAAAAATATTTTATAGAAAATTTATTTTACTAATATCTTTTTACTAATATTTCCTTTTTCTGTAGCAATATTTACAATATAAATAGATTCAGAAATAGTATTAATTTTCAATCTATTTTGGATTGTATTGGTTTCAATAGTATTCCATTCAGCCACTTTCTGACCTAATAGATTAAATAAAGCTACCTTTTTTAAATCTAAATTACTGTTGTTATTAATTACAATTTCTTTAGCATTGTTGTCTAAATAGGCAGTAACTTTATTTTCTAAAATAGCATCTTCTACACCTAATGTTGTGGTTTTAGAAAAAGCAAGTACAAAACGATCTGTATACGTTCCTTTTGCAAGTGTTATATCAATAGTTTTACCATCAAGAGGATAAGAAGCATTTGTTAATTTATCTGTAAAGTAAACCGCTCTGTCAATAGCATTCCATTCATCTATACCAATTGTTACTTGTCCGTTCTTAGATATTACTAATTCTAAAGGGATTTCTAAATCTTCAGAAATATTTTGTACTCCTGTAATTACATACTTTTCATCAGTATTTGGAAACTTCCAATAGATATCAGTCGTTCCTACATCATAAATTTCTGTGTCATATCCTTTGTCAAAATCAAAAGAGTTATTGTTTTTAAATGAAATAGCTAATTGCCTGTGTAGGTTTAAATTTTCATCATTAGTATAACTCATTCCAAGTTTAATAATAGGCAATGTATTTGTGTGGCTTGCAGATTTTTTGTTTTCACTTTTAAAGAAATAAGAATCGTTTCCTTCTTGGATATACTCTCTTTGGCTATTGTTAAATTGAATATTATCTGCACCTGTAGAGGCAGCATCGTCTCCTTCTATAAAAAATCCTTGTCCAATTGCTATAAAGGCTTTTGGTTCTGTATAAGAACCGTTACCTAAAGTTGGTGTGCCGTTATCACTATTATTGTTGATAGATACACTAGTTGCCGCAACTCCACCAGATAAGTTTCTTACTCCATATCCGCCTATATATCCTCCAAAATTATGTCCTTCAGATCCATTGCTAGAAGCTTTTTCACCTGCATGTTCCCAGAAATATAAACTTCCGTTAGTGGTCTCTAAATTATCTTCTATAAACTTTTTAGCACTGATTGCAGATGCATACGGATTACCAACTAAATAAGAATCTCCTGCACTAATAGTGGTTGTTAATGTTCCGTCTTTAGGTGTACCAACAAACGTATAATTCTGTCCATTTGTATTCTGATTTAAACTACCTGGTCCTTTAAGTAGGAATCCATCTGTTTGCGAAATGGTGCCTCCTTTATACTTATGTAACCAATTAGATCTTCCGCCTGCTGAGGCTGCATAGGTATATACCCAATATTCAGCAATTTCTATGGGTGATTTTGTATAGTCACCATCATACCCAGTTACAAAAGTAATTTCTTTGGCTATATTAGAGCTTCCATTACCAATAGTAGAGGTTGCGTCTAATGGGTTTGTACCATCTTTTAAAACACTAGCAACCGTAAAATTGGTTTCTCCAATTGTATTTACCGGAGAACTTAAATAGTTATATCTGTATTTACTTGGTACGGTAGAATTTTGATCTACTAATAATTTTCCATCACCAGTTACTTTGGCTGTTGTTGTATGCGTTTGTATTAGTTGCGATTTGTTGGTGTCATCAGAGCTAATTAATCGTATTTGATCGGTAGTATTTGTAATTTCAACCTCATCAGTAACTACTAGTAAATTGTCTGTAATACTAAGTATACTGTTTCTAACTTCTAGTTTTCTTGCGCTTAATTTATCAGAAGTACTAAAGTCTTCAAGGATTTCAATATTTCTGGATCTGTCAGGATATCCGTTAGACCAGTCATTACTTATTCTCTCAGTAAGTTTTAAGTTATGCAAACCAGGTCTTATATTAGCGGCATCATCTGCATTAACAATTTCAGATAAAAGTGGCGCATGTGCATGACGTTCTATGGCATTATCATTTGCTGCATCTGAATACGTAATAATAGTATCATCTATAAAAGCAACCCATTCATCTTCTGTATAGGTCGTGTTTGGTACTAAAATTTCATCTATACGCACATAACTTGTATTGTTTGCAATTGTACTTACAACATCTACTCTTCCGTTCCAAGCATTACTTACTGTACCTCTGGTAAGTACTAATACATCATCTGCATCAGAGAAATCTATTACGTTTGCATTGGTAATGGGCGTAACGTTAGCATTACTTAATGAAGCATTATTAAGATCATTAGTAATTAAAATAGAAGCACCTGGTTGAATAGTTGTTGTATTGGCAAAAATTACTGGAGATGTTGCTGTTGTTGGGTCAGATCCGTCTTTAAATAATACCAATGTTGCTGCATTTATACCAACAATATTATCTTCATCTATGTTTGTAATCTCTACCCAATGTTCTGTATCTGTAGTATATATTTGTGTTATTATTGGTGAGCCACATGCTTTTAATGCTGTGTCTAAAGCATAATTAGTGTATGTTGATGTGTAATTAATAGCTGCTGCATCCGTGTCTACATCTTCTAAGCTATTTGCTAATCCATTGGCACCAACTAGGTCTTGTGTAATATCTATAACTGCATTTGCTATATTGGTTATTATGGTTGTTGTATTATCTGTATCTAAATTACTTACAGGCGCTTCTTTAAGTGTAGTTGGCACATTTGCTTCTATTGCATCTGGGCAACCGTCTCCATCAGAATCTAAATCTAAATGGTTTGGTATACCATCATTATCTTGGTCAAAAATGGATTGTACTTCAGTATCATCATCTCCAATAGCTGCATTAGCATCATCGTCATCTAAATAAGCAGGTACACCATCACTGTCATCATCTGCTAATGGATTTAATCCGCCTGTTCCTGTTTCATCAACATCTAAAACACCATCATTGTCATCATCAATGTCATAAATATCTGCGATGCCATCTCCATCATAATCTCTTAAAACATTAAAAGAAACAGATGGTGAATCTGTAGTGGTATTATCATCTACTTGATCTTGTGTATTTGTAGCTGTGTTTACTTTAGCAGAAGTAGTGCTAATACCTGTCATTGCATCTGCTTTTGCTACAATTGTAATGGTTTCTACTTGCCCGCTTATAAGGTCTCCTACAGTCCAATTAGGAGCTGTCCAAGAACCTATACTTGTACTTACGCTAGTAATTGTTAAACCATTAGGAATAACATCTGAGATATTAACATTTGTAGCCGCATTTACACCTTTACTTTCTACTGTAATTTTAAAAGTAATGGTTTCTTCTTCTAGAATTTCGGTTTTGTCGGCAGTTTTGGTTACCACAATATCTGGGTTACAATAGTAAGCAGATATTGGCTGAGAATCATATGAACAACCTCCTTTAGTAACACGTACATAATAATCTCCAGATGTTGTAGGGGTGTATGTATGGTCTGTTGCTCCTGGTACTAAAACACCATTATCATACCATTGGTAAGATTCAAAATTTTTAGTAACGACTTCAATAGTACCGCCTGGTAAACAACCTCCACCTGTAACAGCTAATTCTGTAACAGGTACAGTGTCAAATCCAGAAAAATACCCGGCAATTCCTCTAGCATTATTAAAGCCTATAAACCCAACAGCTATGGGGCCAGTAGAATTTACAGAAACGTCTCCTGTAAGTGTAAGTCCTGCAATATAAAATGTTTTCCATTCGGTAGTACCTGAAACAGTTTCTTCTGGGGGTAGAATAATTTGATTAGCATCGGCATAAACCTCAATAGCTGAGTTTGCTGTTGTAGTTGATGCTATAATAAATAAACCACCGGATGCTGTAAGTCCAGCAATATCTTGTATATTAGAAATGTGATCCATGGTATCTGGTAATAAACAGTTTACTGGGGCTACGAAATTTAAACCTACTGTATTAGGATGATCGGCTCCGGAAATAACTTGATAGGCATAAACGTTTTTTGTAGTTGCTATGTGCATGTTTTTACCAACAGTGGTACCAGAATATTTAGAAGAGGGTACTTTTGCATACTCTCCAACATCAATTGTAGCAAAAGGCGAAGTCTCATCATTTACATAAATCTCTGTATTTGCTTGCGTTCCTATAATGATCACAAACTCATTAGTGGATCCTCCATTACCACGCACAAAAATATATTCTTTACCTAATTTATCTTCTGGTACAGGTTGGTCGGCACCAGCATCTCTAGCTCCTCTATTAGTGACACCAAAATTTAACATTCCGTTACTGATGGCTATGTCTTTATCAGATACAATAGATGCACCAATCCAACCATCAATGTTGGCAGCGGCACCGTATCTAGCTGCTTCAAGTACATAAGATTGCCCTTTATTTAATGTAATGTTTATAGTGCTAGAACTAATGCCGTCTATTGCAGTTGGAGATCTAAACCTACAAGCTGTATCATAACCACTTATTGTTATCGAGGTATTGTCTTCTGTAGCCATAATACCTAATGTTGCATTAACAGTACTATGGCTGGATTCAATTGGTGCGCCTCCCCATTTAAATTTTTGACCTAAAGCAGCTCTACCTTTAGAGGTAATTGAAGCTGCTTGGTTCGCAGATCTTCCTCTGTAATTCACATAAAATTTTTCTCCGCTTGCAGATTCAAAACGTAAGCCCCCATCAGATAACACGATTCCTGTGTGTGCATCACTTACTAGGGTTATATCATTGTCTCCTGAGGCTGGAGAATAGGTTTGTGGGGTAGATTTTGATAGTGATAAAGTAGCAAGCTCTGTAGTATTAGTACCTCTATATATTTTTACATCGAAACTAGAAATTTCTGGTGTAGATAAATAGATGGTTTGTTCCTGAATTGCTGCGTTATTAGCAGACTGTTTTAATGGCGGTAGGTAGTGTAAATCGCTTAATTGGCTATAACCAACCTGTGTTATGGTTAATAAAATAATACTGATAACTATTTTATATAAACTTTCTCTCATTTTGGGGGGATTTAGAGTGTTTTATTTTATAATAATGCTAATATAATAATAATATAAGTTGTTGTAAGATAAAGGCTTAAATACTTTAGAATATTATTAAATGATTTTACTTTATAAGGTAGATATACAGTTAGTTACTTCTTTTATATGAGGATAGCACTTTATTTTAAAAGAGCTGTAGAAGACGATAATTATATTGCTTTTTTAGATATCAATCCAAATGCCAAAGGTCATACTTTGGTAGTTCCAAAAAAGGAAGAAAACAAATTATTCGATTTATCTAAAGAAGATTATTTAAGCCTTATGGATTTTTCTTACCGAGTTGCAGAAGCCTTAGAAAAAGCAGTTTCATGTAAAAGATTTTGTATGAGTGTTATTGGTTTAGAAGTGCCACATGTACACGTACATTTAGTACCAACAAACGCAATGGCAGATATGCAATTTAGCCAAAAAGTAAAATTAACAAATGATGAATTTGTTGCTTTAGCTGCAAGTATTTTATCAAAATTTGAATAAAATAAAAAAGGGGTAAAAAAGAGGTTTTTAAATGTCTTTTTTTATAATTCACATTATAATATTTTTATAAAAAAAAAACCACGTTTTCATAAAAGAAAACGTGGTTTTAAATATTCAATCAAAAATATTTTATAGAAAATTTATTTTACTAATATCTTTTTACTAATATTCCCTTTTTCTGTAGCAATATTTACAATATAAATAGATTCAGAAATAGTATTAATTTTCAATCTATTTTGGATTGTATTGGTTTCAATAGTATTCCATTCAGCCGCTTTCTGACCTAATAAATTAAATAAAGTTACCTTTTTTAATTCTAAATTACTGTTGTTATCAATTACCAATTCTTTGGAGTTATTATCTAAGTAAATAGAAACGTTGTTCTCTAAAATTGCATCTTCTATCCCTAATACTTGGCTTTTAGTAGTTTCAGAAAAAGCAAGTACAAAGCGGTCTGTGTAGGTTCCTTTTGCAAGTGTTAAAACAATACTTTCATCATTAAGTAAATAAGAGGTGCTTGTTAATTTATCTATAATATAAACGTTTCTGTCAATCGCATTCCATTCATCAATGCTAATTGTTACTTGTCCGTCCTTAGAAATAACCAACTCTAAAGGGATTTCTAGTTCTTCAGAAATACTTTGTACACCAGTAATTACATATTTTTCATCAGAGTTTGGAAACTTCCAATAGATATCAGTAGTTCCTACATCATAAATTTCTGTGTCATATCCTTTATCAAAATCAAAAGAGTTATTGTCTTTAAATGAAATGGCTAATTGTCTATGTAGATTGAAGTTATTATCATTTGTATAACTCATTCCTAATTTAATAATTGGTAATGTATTTGTAAGGCTTGTTTTAGCAGCAGATTTTTTATTTTCACTTTTAAAGAAATAAGAATTTGCTCCTTCTTGTACATATTCCCTTTGGCTGTTGTTAAAAACAATAGGTCCAGAAAGTACATCATCTCCTTGTATAAAAAAACCTTGACCGATTGCTATAAAGGCTTTTGGCTCTGTATAAGATCCACCACCTAAAGTAGGTGTGCCATTATTACTGTTATTATTGTCAACTACACTGTTTGCAGCAACGCCTCCAGATAAGTTTCTAACAGCATATCCACCAACGTATCCACCATAATTATGTCCTTCAGAACCATTACTAGAGCTTTCTTCTCCTACATGTTCCCAAAAATATAAACTACCGTTCGTAACGTCTAAATTATCTTGAATAAACTTTTTACTACTCATTGCAGATGCATACGGGTTTCCTACTAAATAAGAGTCTCCTGCATTAATAGTTGTTGTTAATTCTCCGTCTTTAGGAGTACCAACAAAAGTATAATTTTGTGCAGCACCAGGACCTTTAAAAGTAAATCCATCGGTTTGTGAAATTGTTTCACTTTTGTATTTATGAGACCAACCAGATCTTCCATTAGATCCTGTTGCATATGTGTATATCCAATGATCTGCTATAGAAATAGGAGATGTGGTATTACCATCATAACCACTCACAAAGTTAATGTTTGTAATTGTAGAAGTTGCAGAGGTTGGTATTGTGCCGTCTTTTAAAACATCTTCTATAGTAAATGTTGTAGCATTAAGAGTATGTACAGGGGAGCTTAAATAATTGTATCTGTACTTACTTGGTACTGTAGAGTTTTGGTCTACTAATAATTTACCGTTTCCAGTAACTTTAGATGCTGTTTTATGCGTTTGAATTAACTGTGCCTTATTAGTATTGTCTGAACTAATTAAGCGTATTTCATCGTTTGTATCTTTAATAATTATTTCATTTGTAACTACTAATAGGTTATCTGTAATTGTAAAAATACTACTTTCTTTAACTTCTAATTTTCTAGCACTTAACTTACCTGTATGATTATAATCTTCAGAAATCTTTACATTTCTAGATCTATCTGGGTATCCGTTTGTCCAAACACTACTACCTAATACGGTAGTTCTGTCTGTGAATAGAAATCTATGTAAACCTGGTTTTATATTGGCTTCATCATTAGCAGTAGCTATTTCAGATAATAAAGGATCGTGTGCATGACGTTCTATAGCATTATCATTTGCGTCATCTGAATAGGTAATAATGTCATCGTCTATAAAAGCAACCCATTCTGTTGTATCTGCAGTTTTATTTGGTGCAGAAACTTCATCAATACGCACATAGCTTGTATTGTTTTCTATAGATGCTATCACATCAATCCTTGATGCCCAAGCATTCGTGTTAGATATTCTAGTTAAGGCTATAATATCATTGGCATCATCAAAATCTGTAACATTTGTATCAACTATTTCAGAAGCTGTAGAAAGCTTGTTAGAAACAGTTCCTGCAGATATTAATAGAGATTCACCCGGGTTAATAGCATTTGTGTTAGAGACAAAAGCATTTGGCGTATTATCTGTTTGATCTCCAGAGGTGTTTTTAAAGAGTGCAATAATAGCTGCATTTGGTGCAACAATATTTGCAGCATGCTTGTTGGTAATTTCTATCCAACGTTCTGTGTTTGTTTGATATATTTGTGTAATCATAGCCACTCCACATACATTTGTATTTTTATCTAACGCATATGTATTGTAGGTTGATGTATAGTTTATAAAGGTTGTAGTATTATCATTAGTTTCTAAGCTAGCCGCTAATCCATTGCTTCCAACAGGGTTATTTGAAATGTTTATTACAGCATCTGCAGTATTTGTAGTGGTATTATTAATTACGTTTGCACTTTCTAATACCGCAGGGACACTAGCTTCAATAGTATCTGGACAACCATCACCATCAGAATCTAAATCTAATTGATTTGGTATACCATCGTTATCGGTGTCGTTATTTCCTTCAGTAGTGTCTAAAACACCATCGTTATCATCATCAATATCATATATATCTGCTATAAGATCTCCATCATAATCTCTTAAGATGTTAAAAGAAACAGAAGGAGCATCACTGGTGATATTATTGTCTGTTTGATCTTGCGTATTTGTGGCTGTATTTGTTGTAGCGGCAATTGAGTTAATTCCTGTCATTGGATCTACTTTTGCGATAATTGTAATTGCTTCAACTTGGCCACTTGTAAGATTTCCTAATGTCCAATTAGGAGCTGTCCAGGAACCAGTACTTGGGCTTGCACTAACAACTGTTAAGCCATTAGGCATTACATCTGAAATGTTAATATTTGTAACAGGATTAACACCTTTACTTTCTACTATAATTTTAAAAGTAATGTTTTCTCCTTCCATAACTTCAGTCTTATCAGCAGTTTTGTTAATAATGATATCTGGGTTACAATAATAAGCAGAAATTGGTTGAGAATCATAGGTACAACCTCCTTTAGAAACACGTACGTAATAATCTCCAGATGTTGTTGGGGTATATGTAGGTCCGTTTTCACCAGGTACTAAAACACCATTGTCATACCATTGGTAAGATTCAAAATTTTTAGTTACTACTTCAATAGCACCACCAGGTAAACAACCTCCACCTGTTATAGCTAATTCTGTAACAGGTACAGTATCAAACCCAGAAAAATAACCAGCAATACCTCTAGCTCCATTAAAACCTAAAAATCCTACAGCTATAGGTCCTGAAGATTTTACAGATACATCTCCTGTAAGTCCTGTAATATAAAATGTTTTCCAGTCTGATGTGCCTGAAACAGTTTTTTCTGTAGGTAAATTAATTTGAGTAGTACCGTCAGTACCGTTATAAACTTCAATAGCTGAGTTTGGTGTTGTAGTTGATGCTATAATATATAAACCTCCAGAAGCTGTAATTCCAGAAATATCTTCAATATTAGAAATTTGATCCATTGTGTCAGGCAATAAACAGTTTACGGGAGCAACGAAATTTAAACTTACCGTTATAATAGATGTATCTCCTGAAAGAACTTGATATGCATAAACGTCTTTTGTTGATGAAACAAACATATTTTCACCACTTGAAGTCCCAGAATATTTAGAAGATGGTATTTCTGCATATTCTCCTACACCAATTGTAGCATAAGGAGTGGTTTCGTCATTTACATAGATTTCTGTGTTTGCTTGGGTTCCTATGATAATCACAAACTCATTGCTTGAACCTCCGTTGCCACGTACAAAAACGTATTCTTTTCCTAATTTGTCTTCAGGTACAGGCTGGTCTGCACCAGCATCTCTAGCTTGACTATTAGCATTTACACCAAAATTTAACATTCCGTTACTAATAGCAATATCTTTATCAGACACAATAGAAGCGCCAATCCATCCGTCTATATTGGCTGTAGTAGCATCTTTTGCAGCTTCAAGAACATAAGACTGTCCTTTATTTAATGTAATATTTATGGTGTTAGCAGTAATACCATCAACAGTGGTTGTAGCTCTAAATTTACATTCTGTATTATAACCACTTATTGTTATCGAGGTATTGTCTTCAGTAGCCATAACACCTAATGTAGCACTCATTGTTTTATGGTTCGCTTCAATAGGAGCGCCTCCCCATTTAAATTTCTGACCTAAGGCTGCTCTACCTTTAGAGGTAATTGAAGCTGCTTGTGAAGCAGATCTACCTCTATAGTTTACATAAAATTTTTCACCATTTTCAGATTCGAAACGTAACCCGCTATTAGATAATACGATACCTGTGTTTGCGTTGGTTACTAAAGTTATATTGTTGTCTCCGTTACCTGGGTTGTATGTTTTTGGAGTTGTTTTTGATAGAGATAAAGTAGCAACTGCTGTAGTACTAGTTCCTTTATAGATCTTTACATTAAAACTTGAAGTTTCTGGTGTAGATAAATAGATGGTTTGTTGCTGAATAGCTTGGTTATTAGCATCCTGTTTTAATGGCGGAAGGAAGTGTAAGTCACTTAATTGACTATAACCAACTTGTGTTATGGTTAATAAAACTATACAGATAAATATTTTATGTAAATTATGTTTCATTTTATAAGTCTTTTAAAATTTGTATAACAATGTGCAAAGTGTTATAAGTTAATCTGTTGCGATACAAATTTATAGAAGACTCTTTAAAATTAGGATATTATTATTTGATTCGTTTTGTAGGTTAGACGAATTGCAAGTTACTTTCTTTAAACGGTATTTTTTTTTTGATAAAAAAGAGTAATAGTAGCTGTGTGTAGTGTTTTAAAGCTTTTTCTCGTTTTATGAAAGGTATTTGTGTGTTGTTTTAAAAAAACTACACTTTATCTAACAGAATCTCAAAAGTAGTTCCTTTTCCTATTTCAGATTTTTGCACAAATATTTTTCCTTTGTGATAATCAGAAACAATACGTTTAGATAGCGACAAACCTAAGCCCCAACCACGTTTTTTGGTCGTAAAACCCGGTTTAAAAATCTGTCTAAATAGTTTTTTTGGCATTCCTTTTCCGGTGTCTGAAATTGTAATTTTTACTTTTTTAGGTGTGTTTTCTATGTTTAGGTCTAGTAGGCCTTTGCCTAACATGGCGTCAATAGCATTTTTAATAAGGTTTTCTATAACCCAACCAAACAATTCTGTATTTAAATTGGTGTAAATCTCTGTATCTGAAGTTGTAAAAGAGAAAGAAATTTGTTTAGAACTTCTAGATTCTAGGTAATCGAAAGCTTGTTTTGTTATGGCAACTACGTTTTCTTTTTCAAGCTCTGGCGTAGAACCAATTTTAGAAAAACGATTGGCAATGGTATTTAATCTACTAACATCTTTTTCTATTTCTTCTACATATTTGTCATCTACTTTTTCCATTTTTAAAATGGCAATCCATCCTAAAAGAGAAGACAAAGGTGTACCAATTTGATGTGCCGTTTCCTTAGCCATACCAGTCCAAAGTTTATTAGTTTCTGCAACTTTATTAGAGCTGTAAAACATATAAATAACACTCAAAAATAGAAATAAAATTAAAATTAACGCAATAGGATAATAGGTTAATCTGTTTAGTAAATCAGAATTCCGGTAATAGATAAATTGTTTATTTTTTCCTTTATAGCTAACCTCTATTGGTAGGTTTTCTGCCTTCATTTCTAGCAGCTGTTTTTCTAGATATTTAGGGTTTAAAGCTTTTACGGAATCAAGGTTCTGAAAATATTCTATTTCTCCTTTATCATTCACCAAAATCATAGGAATATTATTGTTATTCTCAATAATTTTTAAGGGTAAATCTACATTGGCATCTAAGTTGGTATCGCTAGCAATTTCTTTTTGGGCAGTTGCTAAAATTTCCATTTTTATACGCTCTTCTTGTTTAAATTTCTGAAAGAAAGTATAGGTGTTCCATAAAATTAAAGAAACAATAATAAACGAAACAAGAATGGTAATTCGTTTAAATAAAAGGGTATTAGAAAAAATGTTCATCAAAACAAATATAAGGTTTCCTCTGTATAACTCATTTAAAGATTAGATAGTATCTTTACAAAGCAAATAATATTTGCCAGTTAGCATTTTTACTTTTTTTCAAAATTTTATTCTGATAAAAGTATCAAACGAAGATATAGAATTTCGTTAAACTTTTTAGTTGTGCTCTAAATGGCATTTAGTAAAATTTATAAGTATGCTATCTATCAATCCAAAAGAGATTTCTACCCAAAAATTACATGGTTATTTATTAGGCGCCATTGCGCCAAGACCTATTGCTTTTGCAAGTACGGTTGATGCAGATGGAAACCCTAATTTATCTCCTTTTAGTTTTTTTAATATTTTTGGAGCAAATCCGCCTATATTAGTTTTTTCGCCTGCCAGAAGAGTAAAAGATAATACTACAAAACACACGTTAGAGAATGTTTTGGTTACCAAAGAAGTGGTTATAAATGTGGTAAACTATGCCATGGTGCAACAAATGTCTTTAAGTAGTACAGAATATCCGCAAGGGGTAAATGAATTTGAAAAAGCTGGGTTTACCATGTTGCCTTCAGATCTTATAAAACCATTTAGAGTAGCAGAATCTCCAGTGCAATTAGAATGCAAAGTAAATGATGTTATTTTTACTGGTGATGAAGGTGGAGCTGGAAATTTAATAGTTTGCGAGGTGGTTAAAGTACATATTTCTGAAGACGTTTTAGGAGATGACGGAAGCATAGATCAGCATAAAATAGACTTGGTAGCAAGAGCTGGTGGTAATTTTTATACTAGGGCTAAAGATGGTTTTTTTGAGATACCAAAACCAGTAAGTACTTTAGGTATTGGAGTTGACAAAATACCTTTAGAAATAAGAAATAGTACGGTGTTAACGGGGAATAATTTAGGCATGTTAGGTAATGTAGAACAATTGCCAACAGAAGCAGATGTTAATAACTTTAAGAAAGATCATTTAGAGTTTATTGGACTAGAAACCACAAAAAAACATACATTTGCCCAAGAGTATTTAAAAAAGAATGATGTAGAAAGTGCTTGGAAAGTACTTTTATTAAATTAGAAATTATGGAAGTTATTGGTAAAGTAAAATTAATTGGAGACGTTCAAACATTTGGATCAAACGGATTTCAAAAAAGAGAATTAGTGGTTACAACAGATGATCAATATCCGCAAATGATTAATATCGAGTTTCAACAAGATAAAACTGATTTATTAAACAATTACAAAGTTGGGCAAGATGTAAAAGTATCTATCAATTTAAGAGGTAGAGAGTGGATTAACCCACAAGGTGAAGCTAAATATTTTAACTCAATAGTTGGGTGGAGAATAGAGAATTTATCTCAAGCAGCTGCAGGTGGTGGTAATTTGCCTCCAGTAGATCAATTTCAGCCAGCATCTAAAGTTACAGATGAAGAGCCAGACGATTTACCGTTTTAAATAGCATCAAGATTTTTAGCATTAAGAATCAAGACAAATAAAAAGAGAGATTTCATTATTGAAATCTCTCTTTTATATTTTATAAAGGTTTGTTTATTTTTTTGTTAGTCTTGTTTCTTGTGTCTAAAAGCGAAACAATCTAAACATCAAAAAAATAAAAACTTATTTCTTTTCACCTTTTTTAGGCATTGGTCCACGTAAATGAACAACCAATCCGTTTAAGAAATTACGTAATATTTGATCTTGACATTCTACATATTTTGGGTGTTCTTCACTTCTAAATAAGGCACCTAGTTCTGCTTTACTTACTTTAAAATCTACCAAAGCACAAATCTCTACAATATCTGTATCTCGTAATTTATGAGCTACACGTAGTTTTTTTAAAATGTCATTATTTGTTAATCCCATAATACTAATATAATTATTTTAATCTGAATTTAATCTACAACCTGAAAAATTGCCCAAGCATATATTGCAAATCTAATAAAACGAAATAAACCAAAAAAGATAACTTTATTAAATGGGTATTTTATCATTCCTGCAGCAATACAAGCAATAGAAAAGGGTAATGGAAACAAAGCACCTACTAGAATTAAAATACCACCCCATTTTCGAGTGTTTTTTAAATTCTTAGCCATTTTTACTTCTAAATATTCTTTAACAGATTTAATTCTTAATGCAGTTTTACCTATAAAGTAAGAAACTAAACCACCAGAATATGATAAAGTAGCTAAAATTGCTAAGTTTAATATTGGGTCTGGTGTTTTTTTAGACCACGCAATAAATATTTCTGGAGGTACCAAGCCTAACAAGGTTTCAGAAGCAAAGAAGAATATTAAAACTGTAAGTCTAGAAACCGTTTCTGTAAAATGATGTAATCCATCATTAATGTTGTATACATATTCGTTAAAAAGAAATAAACATGCAACAACAATTACAATTGGCCAGAAAGCTTTCTTTAAACTCTCCCATATAAACATATAGAACCCTGTTCTATGGAAATAGGAGTGCATCAATTTAGCTCTATGCGTTTTTGTTTTTTGTTTTGTTTTTTTTGCCATTTTTAGATTTCTCTTTTTCTTTAAACAGAGTACAAAAATAAGGACTTAATTTTTATAAAGTGAACAATAATTTATATTCCTACTCTTTTATGAATTCCTTAATTTAGCAACAAATAAATTTTTATGATTTGGCTTACAGATAAAATTGAATTTCCGCCCTATGAATTTACTACAAATGATGGAATTATCGCTTTAGGTGGAGATTTATCTGATGAACGGTTAATTTGTGCCTACAAAAATGGAATTTTTCCTTGGTTTTCAGAAGGAGAACCTATTGTTTGGTATTGTCCGTTGGAAAGAATGGTGTTGTTTCCCGGTGAAATTAAAGTTTCTAAATCGATGCGAAAAATCATTAATAAAGGTGAGTTTACCATCACAGAAAATAAAGCGTTTAGAGAAGTAATCTACCATTGTAAAAACATTGAAAGAAGTGATGGTTTTGGTACTTGGATTACTGATGATATGGAGCAGGCTTACATTAATTTACATAATAAAGGTATTGCAAAATCTATAGAGGTTTGGCAAGACAATCAATTAGTGGGTGGTTTATACGGTTTAGAGATCAACAATATTTTCTGTGGAGAAAGTATGTTTAGTAAAGTTTCTAATGCTTCTAAATTGGCATTTATTCATCTAGCTGAAAAGAAAGAGTATACTTTAATAGATTGCCAAATGTATAATGATCATTTAGCGAGTTTAGGAGCCCAAGAAATTGATAGAAATATATTTTTAAAAATACTAAAGGATTAAATATTAAAAAGAATATAGGCAATGGAATAGTTATTGCTTAGGTTTTGGTACCCAATATGATGCAATGAAAAAAATACTACTTTTACTCCTTTTTTTTTGTACGATTCAAACTTTACTATCACAAGAAAAACTTGGAAAACCCTTTTTTACAGGTTCTGCAAACTTAACTTTTGCGGTTAATGAAAATTACACGTTAGACCCAGATGATGGCGAAACGTTTTTTATTCCTTCAGCAATTTTTTTTAGAATGGGGTTCGGTTACGAATTTAAAAAAAGAGTAGCCGTCAGTGTAAACGGTGGTTTCGATTATCATTGGAGTTATGCCGTTAGTGCTTTTCCTACTTATGTGAGTCTAAAGTACAATATTACAGAAGATGAAGATGATACTTTTTTTACGGAAGTGAGTTACGGAAAAATGTGGCGACCTTCTACTAATTATCCAGATGGCAATTATTACAGAATAGGTTTAGGTACTCAAATTGCAGGAGAAGAAAGATGGAACACAATTATTCGATTAGATTTTCATAGAAAAGGAATAATTGGTTTCGAAAATGATAGGTTAGATAGTGTTTCTTTAGGGATAGGTTTCTCGTTTTTCTAAAAATTTGGGGCTACTGTAAAGCTCATTTTTTTATGAGTTGTCGGATGCGAGAATTCAATAAATTCTGCATGTAAATGCAACCTGTTTTCTTTGTTTCCGTATAAGTCGTCACCAATAATAGGTTTATTTAGTCCCTTTTTATGCGCTGCATGAACTCTTAATTGATGTGTTCGTCCTGTAATAGGATAAAAATGAACTCTTGTCCTTCCGTTTTCTCTTTTGATGATTTTCCAATCGGTTTCAGCATTTTTTCCATGAACAAAATCTACCAATTGCTTAGGTCTGTCATCTAAATCTACACGTAAAGGGAGTTTTATTTTTCCTTTTTCTTCGGTTAAGTTTCCGTCTAATAAAGCAACGTAACGCTTCTTTACAGTTCTGTTTATAAACTGACTTTGTAGTACTTTATTGGCCTCTTTTGTTTTGGTCAATAATAAAATTCCAGAAGTAGACATGTCTAATCGGTGTACAATTAATGGCCCTGTAGCATCTGGATATTTTTCTTTAATGCGAGTATATACAGAGTCGGAAATATCTTTTCCTGGTACAGATAAAAACTCGGTTGGTTTATTTACAACCAATAAAACATCATCTTCATAAATGATTTCTAATTCTTGTTTTTCAGCTAAATTTTCTAACAATAAATTTTCATCCATTGTAATACCATCTAACATATGTGTTAAAATAGGTTTACATCTACCTTGGCAGGCAGGATAAAAGTTCTTGTGTTTTCTAATTGCTGAGTTTGGCGAAATTCCCCACCAAAATTCTGCCATACAAATAGGCGTATAGTCGTTTAAAAAAGCATGTTGTAGTAATTTAGGAGCAGAACATTCACCTGAACCTGCAGGAGGCTTTATTGTAGGATTGTTAAAAATATCTAACAAATTAAGTTCCTCTTTTTCTTTGTTCAAAAAAGCATATTTACTAAAAAGAGTCTGTTGTAAATAATTTGATTTTTCTTTTCTATCTTTTTTTAATGCTGCAATTTTGTCTTCAAAAAGAATTAATTCTGTCCTTTTTTTTGCGATTTTATCTTCGTAGTATTCTACTAATTCTTTGTAATAAAATTGGTCGTTAAAACTTTCTTGGACTAATTCTTTGCTGAGGTTGTTAAAATCTATCTCATTTAAAGTTGCTTGTCCGTTTGTTTTTCTAGTCTTTCTATTTTTTTTTTGAAGTTTCAGTTTTTTTCTTTCTAGGACTAAATCTTCTTCTATTTCTTTGGATAGTTTCTGAACCGTTTTCTTCAGTTTTAAATAACTTCTATCTTTTTTTAAAAGAGATAATTGAGCGTTTATTTGGTCTATTTCTTTTTCCCCTTTTATGTAAAAACTTCCTTCTTTTCTCATGTTAAAAACAGGAGGAACAAATTTTACTGGCAAACTTTTATCGGCTAATTTTCCTGAAAAGGCAGCTAAATAACCAATTTCATTTTGTTTGTTTTTAACCACTAAAACCCCAAACATTTTTCCAATTGGCAATTCGTTTTCTATTTCCGTAAGACCAAAATTATGTTTAAAATCTGTCTGATTTTCTAAATATTCTTGCAACTCATTTGTGGCAATTGTAGCCAATTGATGAGGTTGATAGTAAAACGGAAAAGTAAATTTTTCTGGAAGTTTAATGTCAGAAATATCTGCTTTAAATTTTTGAAAATAAGTCAAATTAAAAAAATATCAAGTTAAAGGCTAAAAGTTGCTCTTTGCAAACGGTCGTTAATAGATTTTCCTAAACCAAATTCAGGGAATCTTTCTGCAATAATTACATCTAATTTTAGATGGTCTAATTCGTGTAAAGAATCGTATAATTTTGATGCAGCTTCGTGCATAGATCCTTTTTCTGATAATATAATTTCTGTTAGAGAAACATCATTCAAAGAATTTTTAAAAGGTAATACACCAATTTTTTTGCCTAAATGCTTTTTAATTTCATTCGCAATATCATCAACCAAAAAAGTACGAGTAGCAGGCGCATAATGTCTTGCCAACATTCCTGGAGCATCCGGACTTACTTCTTTTTTGTTTTTAATGCTAATTTTACCAATAACCGCTTCAATATCTTCTAATGCCAAAGCGCCTAATCTGTAAATAATAGGTTCGTCATTTATAAAACCAATAATGGTAGATTCAATTCCGTTTGTACAAGCTCCACCATCCAGCACCATTTTTATATCGTCTTTAAAATAACGTTCTACATGTGCTGGTTTTGTAGGGCTTATGCTTCCAAAAGGATTCGCACTTGGTGCTGCTAAAGGAAATGGTAATTGTCTTAATAACTCTAAAGTTACTGGGTGATTAGGTACACGAACGGCAACCGTATCTTTGCCTGCAGTAATAATATCCGGAATGTTTTTGTTCTTTTTTAAGACCAAAGTCATAGACCCTGGCCAAAAAGCATCTGCTAATAACTTTGCTTTTTCAGGAATGTGCGTTACAATTCCGTCTAAAGCATCAACAGAAGGAATGTGTACAATTAACGGATTAAAAAATGGACGCTTTTTAGTTGAAAAAATACTTTTAATTGCTTTTTCGCTAAAAATATTCCCTGCTAAACCATAAACTGTTTCCGTAGGTATGGCAACCAATTCTTCATTGGTTAATAATTGTATGGCTTTTTGTATGTCTTTAGAAATGATGCTCATTGATTATTCTTATAGACCGCAAATTTAATTATAAAATAGCACAAATAGGTTTAGTTAGTTTGATAAGAAATAAAGATCTAATTTTTTTTGATAATTAATGCTGTTTTTATTTTGTTATGAACGTAGGTTCATTAACTTTGTGTAAAATTTAAGAGATGCCTAGACCTCATAAGAAAAGAAAAGTAAATCATCCACCAAAAATGCTGGGTTTTAAGCCGTTTGGAATTCGGTTTTGTGATACGGAGCATGTCGATATGCAGTATGAAGAATATGAGGCTGTAAAGTTGGTTATTTATGATAATCTTTCTCAAGATGCTGCGGCAGAAAAAATGGAGGTTTCTAGACCTACGCTTACTAGAATTTATAACAGTGCCTTAAAAAAAATTGCACAAGGTTTTGTGGAAGGTAAATCGATTGTTATTAAAGGAGGGAACTTCGAATTTGAAAAAGATTGGTACAAATGTAAAACGTGTTTTAAATTAATTGATGGTGTTACAAATCCTACAACATGTGGTGATTGTCCTGCCAATGATAAAGATGAGTTAGTGAATCTAAATGAATAGAATATGCCAAATTTTGATAACAATGGTCCACAAGGTTTAGGTCCAAAAACAGGAATGAAATTAGGAGAATGTAGAAAAACTAAATCCGATGCCAATCAATCTCCAGAAAATAGACCTTTTAGAAAAGGAAGACGTAAAAAAGACAATACGAGAACAATAGTGATAATAAATGATTCGTTATGAAAAAAATAGCAATACCAATAACAAAAGACAACAAGATTGCAGACCATTTTGGAAGATGTAAGTTCTATGAAATCTATACTTTTTCTAATACAAATGAAATTTTAGACTTAAAATTGTTAGAGTCGGATGGTAAGTGTGGTTGTAAATCTAATATTGTTAGTGTTTTAGTAAAGGAATGTGTAACATTTATGTTGGCGGGTAATATTGGTGATAGTGCAATGAGTAAGTTAGTGGTTGCTGGTATTGGCGTAATACGCGGTTGTTCTGGTAAATCTGCAGACGTTATTTTAGAGTTTGTTGAAGGTAAAATTTCTGATACAGATGTTAGTTGTGCAAGTCATGGTCACAAGCATAAAAAAGAGCATGCACACGCATGTCATCATTAGTAATTTATACATTATTTAAAAACTAAAGAGCGTCAAATGGGGAATCAACTTAGTGATGAAAAATTAGAGCGGAATTGTTATGATAACTGATCTTTTTCAATTAAAACCTCGTTATGGAGAAGTCGATAAAATGGGCTATGTTTACCATGCCAATTATGTAGTCTATTGTCATCAAGCACGCAATGAATTATTGCGAAAATTGGGTTTAGATGAAGTCAAGTTAGAGGAAAATCAAATAATGTTACCTGTAGTTTCTTTTGATATAAAATACAGAAAACCAGCTCACTTTGATGAGTTGATTACCATAAAAACAATTATTAAAGAAATGCCAAAAGTTCGTTTCAGTTTTGAATTTGAAATAACAAATGAACAAAAGGAGTTGCTAAGTAAAGCTAAATTAGATGTTGTTTTTGTCGATATTCTGTCTCGTTTGCCGAAAAGAATTCCAAGTTTTATTGGAAAGAAATTAGCTACTTATTTTTAAAATATAACTGTGTAAAATGATTGATTTTAAAAGCTACTTATTTCTGGTTAGAAACCTACACAGTCTCTTTTTGTGATTGATTTAATAATGCAGAGTTAAAAACTGAAACAGTTCTGTGGTATTACAGTTTATATAAATAAAAAATTAACAAAGTAATTCATTAATTAACCCTTTTTTTTCAGAGTTTTGCAACTGAAAAAACACTAAATATTTACAGGTTAAATAATCTGTAAAATATTCTCATTAGAGAAAGCGACGTTGTAATAAACGTTTAAAATAAAGCACTTATGACAAATAATATAGCGATAGAAGATCAATATAAAAGAACTTCTTTATTTGAAAAAGAAAATATTAATTATCTAGTTCATGTTTTAAAGAGATTTAATACGGTCCCAAAAATAAATAACATTAATATTATTACTTCTAATACGGTCCCAAAAGTTTTTAAAATTGTTCCGAATGAATCGATAATAATTGGTGCTTTATATTTAAGAAACCCAGTTTTGGCATTGGTTTATTTACGATACGGAATAGAATGGCAACTTTGGTATAAAGCCTTAGAAAGTGAAAAGAAAGATACTTCTTTATGTAATATTGCTGCCTTAGAAGTAACTAGAATTTTTTACAAGTTGCTACCTAAAGAGGATAAAGAAAAGTTAGAAAATGTTGATTATTTTTTAATTAATTTGATTAAAAATGAAGACAGTCTAAGTGCTGAATCTTTATTAGAGCATGAAGAATTAGAAGCGTTTCATGGATTAAATACAGGGAGTAAAGTATTTGAAAAATCTTGGAAACCTATTATTGATAACCTTGCAAAACCAACAGAGTATTTATTAATGGATGGAGGTGACCATAGATTAAATATTGATGAAATAGCTTTATTAAATAAATATGGTTGCAGGCCTTTTCCAAGACCAGAAGCTTTTACGTTTGCCTCTTCTACAGCAACCAGTGTTTCTAATTTTTCTTTTGATAAAACAGATAAAGCTAGAAGTATTTTAATTAAGAATAGCTTAAAAAATGGATTTAAAGAGAGTGCCATAGAATTTTCTGAATTATTAAAAAGTAATTTGAGAAAAATTTTCACTTTAAATGATGCTTGCGAAATAATTTTTTCTCCTTCAGGTACAGATTCATCACTTCAAATAGCAGCTATTAGTCAAATTGTTACGGACAAAGAAATTACACATATTTTAGTTGCTTCCGATGAAACGGGTAGTGGAGTTCCTGCGGCATTAAAAGGATGTCATTTCGAAAATAATACAGCTTTAAATTTTCCAGTGAATAAAGGCGATAAAATGGAAGGTTTTAGAGACGTAGATCTTATTAAAATTCCGTTTAGAGATGAAAAAGGAGCATTAAAATCAACAGAAAAATTAGATTCTGAAGTTTTTACAGCAATTACTGAAACTCATAAATTAGGAAGACAAGTTGTATTACACGTGATGGATCATTCTAAATTAGGTTATCAGTCACCTAGTGTAAAAATGATGCGAGAAATAGATGCTCTTAAAGATTTGTCATTGCAAGTAATTATTGATGCAGCACAGTTAAGATTAGATCCTACAGATATTCAGAACTATTTAAACAAGGGATATATTGTTAGTATTACCGGGAGTAAATATTTTACAGGACCTCCGTATTCTGGAGCATTAATTTTTCCGGAATGTGTAAGTCTGCAAATTAATGATGCCAAAAAGAAGTTGCCAAAAGGATTAACGCAATATTTTAATCATTCTGATTGGCCAGTTAATTGGTTTTGTTCTAAAGAATTATCAGACGGATTTAATTATGGTTCTTATATGCGTTGGAATGCTGCAATTGTAGAGATGGAACGATATTATAAAACACCTATTTTATATAGAAATATGGGAATAGAAATGTTTTGTAATTTTGTAGAAGACTCTATAAAAGAAGCTACTTTTTTAGAACCTGTTTATGGTTATGAGTCTAATTTAAATACAAATAATGACGAAGAATTTGGAATTAGAAATATTCGAACTATTTTTCCTTTTTTCATCCTTAAAAATAAAGAAGCATTGTCTGTTGATAAAGTGAAAAAACTTTATGCGCTTTTAAATTCTGATCTTTCCAATAAATTTGAAGGAGCTTCTTTAGAAATTATAAGACTTGCAGCACAAAAATGTCATATTGGGCAAGCAGTAAACGTAAAGTTTGAAGACGATATACAAAGTGCTGTCTTAAGAATTAGTTTAGGGGCCAGAGTAATTTCTGAAAGTTGGGTAAATAGAGATATCAGTCTATATTTTAGAAATATTGAAGCACAATTGAGTCAAATTACTGTAATTATCAAGAAAATAGAATTGATTCTTAATACGCCAGAATTATTGAAATAATTTTTTAATTGATTGGAGCATTACCTTGTTGTTAAATTTACAAGGTGATGTGTTTCGTCTCTTTATAATTTTGACTTATTTTAATACCAAAATCGTTGACTTTTTTCCAGTCAGTGAACTCTATAGGTTCTTTAGATTTTGTAGGGCCATCAGTTAATCTCATAATTAGTTTAATCATAATTCTATCTAATAAAGAGTATGATTTATAATCTAATTTACCAGCAAACACTTCTAATAAATCAGGAGTCCAGTTTATATCTTTTATAAATTTAATTAGATATGGATTTGTAGAAGGGCTGTTTTTATTTTCTTTTCTTGCTACCAAATTAACTGAGAAAAAGGCTGTTTTTATTTCTTTAAGGTACTCTTTGTTTTTTAAGATAAAATCATAAACTTGTTTATTGTGTTTTCCATATCTAATACTTGCTCCAATTATTAGTGTGTCAAATTCCGATAAATTATCATTAAAATTCTCAATTGAAAATAGTGCTGATTTTATTTGCTCTTTCTTGAAATGAGCATTTAGTTCTTCACAAATTTTTTTAGTTTGTCCGTCTATAGAAGAGTAAATAATTCCGATTTTTCTTTTCATAACATTCTTTTGTCACTTTGTCTTGAATTATTACTTTATTACTTTATTACTGTAAAATGTTCCTATTTTACAGACTACTAATTTACGAAATTCAGTGGAGTTTTTTGTTATTTAAAAAGGAGGAATATTGTATGTTTTTAAAGGGGGCGGTTTTTCGTGTCTATTGATTTTTATTGAATAATTTACTCCTCATCAAAAGTAGCTGTGGGGCAAAATAATAAATCGGTAGGGTTGTCAATTTCATATAAATATTCATATCCTTTAGACTCTTTTTTGCAAAAAGGTTCCAAAAGTCTTGCCATATTTCTAAACCCTTCTAGGGTTAAAATACAGAAAAAAGTTTCGTTATCTTTGGTTAAGATTCCTTCATCAGTTTTAAATAAACCGAAAATTAAATTGCAATTTCGTGGCGTTATAAAATCTAAGGTAGCTAAATCTAACTTTTGTTTTTTATCAATAATGGTATCTACAATTAGGTCTCTAAATAGAATTGCTTCTGCTTTGTCAAAATTGTATAAACGAACAATGTTCTGATCATGTCCGTCTATGTTTTCAATATAATCTAATTCCATTTATCGTTTTTAATAAGTTTTTCTACAGGTTATAGTAGAAAGTGAGGTGTAATGAATAATTGCTGAAAGTATTTTAAATTTCCTTCATCACTAAAAATAATATCTTTTTATCTTTTTCTGTTAATTCATGAGATAACTCCTTTGGGTTAAAATGAAGTTTAAAAGAATAAATAGCATTTTTAATATTGTCTGTATTGTAGCCAATATATTTTAAAGCAAAAGTAATATTAAAGTCTACCGGAAGTGTTACGGTCTTTAAATCCTCTTCAGTATACCAAATTCCAAAACCACTTTCAGCTAATGATTTCCAAGGAAATAATGCACTCGGATCTGTTTTTCTTCCAGGAGCAATATCCGAATGACCAATAATATTTTGCGCAGGTATTTTATATTTTTTCGTCAGCTTTTCTAATAAGAAAGTTAAACTATTAATTTGAGCATAAGAAAAAGGTTCTGTACCATTATTATCTAGTTCAATACCAATAGAAGAGCTGTTTATGTCGGTGTTTTTACCCCAACTTCCATTGCCTGCATGCCAACCTCTAACCAAGTCGTTTAGCATTTGTGTAATGGTTCCATCATCGCAAATTACGTAGTGAGAGCTTACTTGTGTACGCTCTAAAGCAAAGGTTTTATAGGTTTGCATACAACTATCTTGAGCAGTGTGATGTATAACAACTAAATTAGGTTTTCTTAAATTAAAATTCTGAGATTCTATAACCTTACTCGTTCTGTTTCCTATGGTGTCTGACTCAATTTTAACTAGAGATTTACCGAGTTTTTTTGCTTTTTTATGATACGTGTTCTTAGATATTTGATAGATGTTTTTAGAACACGAAGCAAATACCGTAATGATGATTAAAAGTCTTAAATATTTCATTGTTTAATTTTTAATGTGCCTGTAACCAGTTTTCTCCAATTCCCATTTCAACATCTAAAGGAACACTCATTTTAAAAGCGTTTTCCATTTCGTACTTTATAATAGGTCTAATAATTTCTAACTCGTCTTTATGCGCGTCAAAAACCAATTCATCATGTACTTGTAAAAGCATTCTAGATTTAAAACCTTCTTTTTCAAATCGATTATGAATGTTAATCATGGCTAGTTTTATAATGTCTGCAGCAGAACCTTGTATAGGAGCATTTACAGCATTTCTTTCTGCACCAGATCTAACCATGGCATTCCTAGAATTGATGTCTTTTAAGTACCTACGTCGGTTTAATATGGTTTCTACATAACCATGTTCTCTAGCAAAATCTACTTGTGCAGACATGTATGCTTTTAACTTCGGATACGTTTCATAATACGTGTCAATCAATTCTTTTGCTTCACTTCTGGATAAATCAGTTTGATTGCTTAATCCGAAAGCAGAAACTCCATAGACAATTCCGAAATTGACTGTTTTAGCGTTACTTCTTTGTTCTCTTGTAACTTCATCTAACGGAACGTTAAAAACTTTTGCAGCGGTAGAAGCATGAATATCTTCACCATTTTTAAAAGCTTCCATCATATTTTCTTCTTCACTTAAAGCCGCAATAATTCTTAATTCTATTTGAGAATAATCCGCCGCTAATAATACATAGTTTTCATCTCTTGGAATAAACGATTTTCTAACTTCTTTTCCTCTTTCGGTTCTAATAGGAATGTTCTGTAAATTTGGGTTGTTAGAACTCAATCTTCCTGTAGCAGCAACCGCTTGCATGTACTCTGTATGAATTCTTCCTGTTTTCGGATTCACTTCATTTGGCAAGGCATCTACATAGGTACTTTGTAATTTTTTATACTGACGATATTCTTGAATATCTCTAATAATTTTATGGTCTTTTGCTAAGAATGATAAAATATCTTCGCCTGTTTTATACTGACCTGTTTTTGTCTTTTTAGGTTTTTTAACCAATTCCATTTTCTCGAACAACACAATTCCTAATTGTTTTGGTGAAGCAATATTAAATTCTTCACCTGCTTGTTCGTAAATATTTTTTTCAAGTCTGTTGATGTCATCCGTTAAGGCAACAGATAATTCTTTTAAGAAATCAATATCGATGTTAATTCCTTCAATTTCCATGGCTGTTAAAACCGAAACTAAAGGCAATTCAATAGTATTAAAAAGAGTGCTAACATTTCCGCTTTCTAATTCACCGGTAAAAAGTTGTTTTAATTGAAACGTGATGTCTGCATCTTCCACCGCATATTCTGTTTGATCTGCAACCGGCACAACACGCATAGAAAGCTGATTTTTCCCTTTTTTACCAATCAAATCTACAATAGAAACCGGCTGATAATTCAAATATGTCTCTGCCAACATATCCATATTGTGGCGCATATCTGGATTGATTAAATAATGCGCAATCATCGTATCAAATAATTTCCCTTTTACAGGCATTTCATAATTCGATAACACTTTTATATCATACTTTAAATTATGACCTATTTTTTCGATTCCATCGGATGTGAAAAATGGACGAAATTCCTCTAAAATTGCTTTTGTTTTTTCTTGGTCTTCAGGGAAAGAAACATAATATCCTTTACCAACTTCGTAAGAAAAAGCAATTCCTATTAGTTCCACTTCCAAAGCTCTTAAACCCGTAGTTTCTGTATCAAAACAAACCGAAGTTTGTTCCATTAATTTTTTAAGTAATAATTTTCTAGCAAAAGGCGAATCTATATGTTGGTAAAAATGACTCGTATCTTTTATCGATTTAAAACCAGATGCAATTTCTTCTTCAGAAACACTTCCGCTTCCTGGTGCTGCAAATAAATCAAACTGACCTTCAGGAACTGGAGCTGCTTTTTTAGTTGATGACTTCTCAACTGCGCTCGAAGGGACATCTATAGAATTTTCGGCAGAATTTGCTTTTTCAGCATTTTCAACAGCAAAAGTTCGTAAGAAATTGGTTAATAGATTTCTAAATTCTAGCTCGTTAAACAGTTCTGTTACCTTGTCTTTATCTGGCTGATCTAATTCAAAATCTTTGGCATCAAAAGTTACCGGAACATCCAACATTATTGTTGCCAATTGTTTAGAAAGCAAGCCTAATTCTCCGTTTGCTTCTATTTTTTCTTTCATTTTTCCTTTTAGCTCGTGCGTATTTGCTAAAAGATTTTCCATAGAACCGTAAGCAGCCAAAAACTTTTTAGCTGTTTTTTCTCCAACACCAGGTAAACCTGGGATATTATCTGCAGAATCTCCCATCATTCCTAAGAAATCGATTACTTGATCTGGATTTTCTACACCAAATTTTTCTTTCACTTCATCCACGCCCCAAATATCGTAACCACCACCAAAACGAGGTTTGTACATAAAAATATTCTCAGAAACTAACTGAGCAAAATCCTTATCTGGCGTTACCATATAGGTTTTATAACCTTCTTTTTCTGCTTGTTTAGAAAGGGTTCCAATAACATCATCAGCCTCAAAACCTTCTTTTACCATAATAGGAATGTGCATGGCTTTTAAGATTTCTTGTATGTAAGGAACGGCTAATTTAATCGCTTCCGGAGTTTCATCTCTGTTGGCTTTATAAGCTTCAAACATTTCTACTCTGTCTACACTTCCGCCTTTATCAAAACAAACCGCTAAATGATCTGGTCTTTCACGTTTTATAACGTCTAAAAGCGAGTTCATAAAACCCATAATTGCAGATGTGTCTAAACCTTTGCTGTTAATTCTTGGGTTTTTTATAAAAGCATAATATCCTCTAAAAATTAATGCAAAAGCATCCACTAAAAAAACTCTTTTTTGATCTGACATTATATTTGTTTTGTGGTTTAAGTTGATGAAAATTTGACCTCAAAAATAGTGTTTTTTGAGATGCGAGAAAGGTACAAAACTTTAACAAGACGTTAAAATCCAATCGAAACTTAAAAACTTACCTTTGCCAACATTTTAAAATTTATTTATGCCACGTTGGGTTTTTCCTTTAATCATATTAACTATTGTTATCACGCTTGTAGAAATTTATACGTTTCAAGCGTTTAAAACAGTCTCTAAAAGTAAAATAGTTCGTTATTCTTTTCTATTGATAAGTATCGCGGTATACATTAATTTTTTCATCACTTTCTTAACATACTCTAGAAGTGTAGGACAAACGCCACAGTTTCAAATGGCCGTAGGTTTGTTGCTAACAATTTCTATTCCTAAATTGGTTATTATCATCTTGCTTTTTGGAGAAGATGCATATCGTTGGGTTTTAAAATTATTTTCTGCAATTTCAAGCGGAGAAACAAAACAGCTTGTAGGTAGAAGAAAGTTTATTTCGCAGATTGCTTTAGGTTTGGCAGCAATTCCTTTTGCAGCTTTTATTTACGGAATTATTCAAGGGAAATACAATTACAAAGTTTTAAAATACCAACTAAGCTTTAAAGATTTACCAGATGCTTTTGATGGTTATACCATTACGCAAATCTCAGACATTCATTCTGGGAGTTTTACCAACAAAGAAAAAATTAAATATGGTGTAGATTTGATAAATCAGCAAAAATCGGACATAATGTTATTTACAGGAGACATTGTGAATAACAAAGCAGATGAAATGGATAATTGGATGGATGTTTTTGATAAGTTAGAAGCAAAAGACGGTAAATATTCCATTCTTGGTAATCATGATTATGGCGATTATATGGATTGGGATAATCCGCAAGACAAAATAGATAATTTTCAAAAAGTAAAAGATATTCACCAGAAAATAGGGTTCGATTTATTACTAGACGAGCACCGTTATTTAGAAAAAGACGGACAAAAAATTGCGTTATTAGGCGTAGAAAATTGGGGAAAAGGATTCAACCAAGCGGGAGACCTTGCAAGGGCATCGGCAAACATAAAACAAGAAGATTTTAAAATATTAATGAGTCACGATCCAAGCCATTGGGAAATCAAAGTAAAACAAGATCCTTTTAACTATCAACTTACGTTAAGTGGGCATACACATGGTTTGCAAATGGGTATCGAAATTCCGGGTTGGTTAAAATGGAGTCCTTCAAAATATGTTTACAAACAATGGGCAGGTTTGTATGAAGAAGCAGGTAGGTTTATCAACGTAAACCGAGGTTTTGGTTACCATGCATTTCCGGGTAGAGTAGGTATTTGGCCAGAAATTACAGTGATAGAATTGAAAAAAGGCTGATCCTCAGACCATTTAATTACTTTTCTATATATTTGTTAAGTTACAAGTGATTATTTATACGTTTTTTCCCCCTTAAAAAATCTATATTATGGCAAAATTTGGTGATTTAATAAGTGCTGAAAAGCCTGTTCTAATTGACTTTTATAAAGATTGGAGCGAGGTAGATAATACCGTACATACTTTAAGAGATGTTGCTGCCGTTTTAGGTGATAAAGCTAAAGTAATTAAGATTGACATCGCTAAAAATGAAGCGCTTGCAGAAGCGTTGTTAGTTAAAGGAAATCCTACTTTTATGATTTATAAAAATGGCGAAATGAAATGGCGCCAAACAGGTGCTCAAGATGCAAATACTTTAATTGGTTTGGTGCTTAAGTATCTTTAATTTTTAGAAGCTATTTCCTGCTTTCCACTATATCTTTTTGTTTAAAAAAAAACAAAAAGGATGCCGTTTCAATCAGGGCTAAAACTTGGTTGTAGAATTTAAATATCTATTGCTCTGTAAAAAACTCATTGAAGCAATTAATTCTGCTAAAATCTGTTTCAATTTCTATTTTTTGAGAAGTTGTATTTGCTATCCAAACTTTTTTAATATTCTTAATTTTTAAACGATCTGTTTTATCAACGATTGCAATAATATTTGTACTGTTATCCGTATTTAGATTGCAGTAACCTATGGTTATAGATTCAGCATTTTTTAAATTAGAAATACTTAAAGTATCTAAAATTTTATAAGAAACGTTTTTAACGGAGTCGGTAGTAATGCCTTTAAAAATCACTAAATGTGTCAATTCGTTTTTTAGATGTAGAATTCCATATTTGTCTTCTCTTTTATTTTCATAAATAGTGGTATCAGTAACTTTTACATACGCTTTAAGTAGAGATATGTCTTTAAAGTTTCGAGAAGCAGATTCCATTCCAATTATAGAGTGATTTTTTTTGTTTGTTTTATGACCACAACTAACAATCATCAATAAAATTATTATATAGAATGCATTTTTCATGATGTTTGCTTTTAGAATCACTTTTTTGAATTACAAAAGTTATGCCTTTTTTAATTATAAGACTATTTTTTATAAAACTTATACCAGATGAGGCGTGTGTGAAATACAAAAGAAGGGTGTTATAAGGTTTGTCAACGTGCAAAAAAATATTTAGAAATGATACTCCGTAACTTTTATATTGACTTAAATACAAATCCTTTATCAGAAAAATGTTTTAATACTTTAGGTAGCGCATATTTCATTCTTTCAGCAGCTTTTACGCTATCATGAAAAACAATAATGCTTCCTGGTTCAGTATTTTTTAAAACGTTTTCTAAACACTTTTCATTAGAAATTTTGGTGTCAAAATCTGCAGATAAAACACTCCACATAATAATTTTGTACCCTTTTTTAATTAGTTGTTTTGCTTGGTTCTTTTTTATTTTTCCGTAAGGAGGCCTAAAGAGTTTCTGTGTAATTGTTGAAGTGTTAAATTGTTTAATTGTTTGCTCGCACTCTAAAGCATTTTTTACATAGGTGTTGGTTTCGCTTTTCCAGCCCTTTAAATGGTTTTGGGTATGGTTGCCAATGCTATGACCATCAGAAATAAGTTTACTGAATATTTCTGGGTGATTTTGTATGTTTTTTCCAATGCAAAAAAAGGTGGCTTTTGCTTGGTGTTTTCTTAATTCAGTTAAAACAAACTCGGTGATTTCTGCCGTAGGTCCATCATCAAAAGTGAGAAAAATCTCTTTTTTATCAGAAAGAAAACGCCACGTATATGTAGAGAAAAATCTCATCATAAAACGTGGCGTTCTGGGGAAATAACTTTTCATTTAAAAGGTGTTATTCTTCATCTGGCATTAGATGATCAAATAGTTTTACAATGCTTATAAATTCGTTTTGTAAGTCATCTAAATATTCTTTATCTACTTCGCCTTGTTCTACTTGTGTAATAATGTTTCTGTACATGTACAACGTAGTATCAATGTCATCAAAAATTAATTCAGTATCTTCCATAGAGAAAGTACTTAACCAAATTAATTTTTCTTTAAATAAATCAATCAATGTTCTAGCAGTTTCTCTAGCTTTTTTACTGTCTTTTAGATTGTAATAAGCTTCTGGGTATCCCATAGATAAACTATAATGATCAAAGTCTTTAATAGGCATTTTATCTAATGATAAATCTAAAATTTCTAAAGCTTTTGCTGTGTCTCCTTCTTTTGCGAAAGCTTCAGATAAACGCAATAAGCTATTACGCATAGAAATTGAATTTCTTTTGGTTTGTTCGTCTAAATAAATTTTACCATCGTTAATATTTCTCCAATCCCATTTCTGAACATTGGTGTACATTTTTTCGGTGTCTATTCTACCCATATCAAACAAGCTCTTGTTAGCCATAGGGGTTTTAATAGGTACTAACTTGTAAGCCAAACCATCTAACTGTAGGTAATCTTTTAGCCAAAGGTACTCTTCTGCAGCATTTGCGCCACCTGTAAAGTAAATTGGTCTTTCCCAATTGTTATTGGCAAGAATATCTAACATTAAAATTCTGTTCTTAAACAAAGCTCTATCATCAATAGTAATGTCTATGTATGGTAAAATTTTATCAGCATCTTTTTGTGCTACAATTCCGCTTTTTAAGACCGCTTCTTTATTAACAGGAAGTCTAATTTTATTAGTCGGATAAAACTTTTCTTTCTGCCCATTTTCTGTTTCTACATAAGTTGCATCACTATCTGAAGCAATCCAACGCATAAAGTTTTTAATAGTCATCACAGAGTCTTTAAAACGCGGGTGATCCATAGAATAAGCAACATCTAAAGTTCCGTATTTGTATTGATCGTGTTCTAATTGAGACGGAATAGGAGCAGCCTTATAGGTAGCTCTTTTCATTTGGTCTATGTACCAATCTGTAGCAAAAAGTGAAGTGTTTACAAGTTTTACATCTGTTCTAAAGTCTTCTACCTCTTGCATGTACCAAAGTGGAAATGTATCATTGTCTCCAATGGTAAACATAATAGCGTTTTCGTCACAACTTTGTAAATATGCCTTCGCGTTTAAGTGTGTTGTGTATCTGTTAGAACGATCATGATCATCCCAGTTTTGAGAAGCCATTAAAGTTGGTACTGCTAATAGAGAAACCAAAGAAACTGCAATGGCAATTGTTTTTTTATTACCAAAATTCTTTAAGTATTCATAGAGTGCAAGTACACCAAAGCCAATCCAAATGGCAAAAATGTAGAAACTTCCTACAACGGCATAGTCTCTTTCTCTAGGTTCAAATGGTTTAGGGTTTGTGTAAAATATAATAGCAAATCCTGTAAACGCAAAGAATAAGAAGAGCGTAAAGAAATTTTCCTTATCCCATTTAATTTGATATAATAAACCAATAATACCTAAAATTAACGGTAAAAAGTAGTATTTGTTTCTTCCTTTGTTTTCTAAGGTTTGAGAAGGTAGATCCTTTTGTGAACCTAATCTCATTTCGTCTAATGCATTAATTCCACTAATCCAATTTCCGTTAAAAATATCTAAGTTTCCTTGTATATCATTTTGCCTTCCAACAAAATTCCACATAAAATAACGTCCGTACATGTAGCCAAACTGATAGCTCATCATAAACTTTACATTCTCTGCAAAAGTAGGTCTACGTTTACTGTTTTGCGGAATGCCAGCAATAGATTTGTACATTTTTTCTGAAGCAGGGTTTACCATTCTTGGTATAAAACCTTTGTGCTTGTCAGACCAGTTTGGTACAACTCCTTCGTAGTTATTTACAATCTCGTATTTACCATTTAATTTTTCATATTTTGGCTTATCATCTTTGTAAGGATTCTTGGCGTCTTGCTCTCTGTCGTAAGAATTTGAGTAATACGTGTCATAAAAAACATTAGCATCACCATATTGTTCACGATCATAATACGCTAATAATTCACGTGCACTAGAAGGATTATTTTCGTTAATTGTGGTGTTTGCGTTTGCTCTAATTGGTAACATCATCCAAGAAGAGAACCCAATCATAATAAATAATACAGAAAGAATTAAGGTGTTTGTGTGAATTTTATTTTTCTTACGAGTGTAGTTTAATCCTAAGTAAAATAACACAATTAAAATAATTGCAGCAATAATACTTCCAGAATTATAAGGCATTCCTATAGAATTGATGAAAAATAACTCTGAAGCACTAAAGAATTTTAATGTAAACGGAAATAAGAATTTAAAGACAAACATTAACGCTAAAACAGAAATTACGGTTGCAATAGCAGTTGTTTTTATGTTGATGTTTTTGTACATCTTAAAGAAATATAACATTACAATAGCCGGAATAACCAACAAAGAAAGAATATGTACTCCAAATGATAATCCTACCACAAAACTGATTAAAATTAACCATTTGTTTCCTCTAGCTGTGTGTAGTTCGCTTTCCCACTTTAAACCTAACCAGAATAATAAAGCCATTAAAAAAGATGACATTGCGTATACTTCTCCTTCTACGGCACTAAACCAAAAACTATCTGAAAAAGTGTATGCTAAAGCTCCTACTACAGAACTTCCTAAAATTGCTATGTATTTACCTTCTGAACCTTCACCATTTTTTAAAGCAAGTTTTAGAGCTAAATTAGATATAGTCCAAAACATAAACAAAATGGTGAATGCACTTGCTAATGCAGACATAAAGTTTACCATTTTAGCAATATGTGTAATATCTGTAGTAAACATTGCAAAAAATGCACCTAACATTTGAAATAAAGGCGCTCCCGGTGGATGTCCAACTTCTAATTTAACGGATGTAGAAATGTACTCTCCACAATCCCAAGCACTCACAGTTGGTTCTAGTGTAAGGTAGTATGTAATTAAAGCAATTACAAATGTTGCCCATCCTAAGATGATGTCCCATTTTTTAAAGTTTGCTGATGTCATAGTCGTTTTAATAATGTGTGGCGAATTTACTAATAAATATGAATTAAATTAGTTTGGGATTGGTATTATAACTGATAATTTCATCTTAAATGTTTGTTAAATGTAAAAAAAAATAAAAAAATGTTTGCAGATTCTAAATAAAGGTTTAAATTTGCACCCGCATTACAGTATTGGCCTATGGTGTAATTGGTAACACACCGGTTTTTGGTACCGACATTCAAGGTTCGAGTCCTTGTAGGCCAACTGCAAACCCTTTTAATTATTTGATTAAAAGGGTTTTTTATTTTTAGCTTTTTTTTTGTGTTGGTAATTGTGTCGGTTTTGTAAGATTACTTATCAAGCAATAATACGCCAAATGAGGTTGGTGTATGAAAATCAGGAGTTTCTGTGTTTGGGTTTATCCAAGTAATCCAAGTAGGTTTAAATGTATTGTCTTCTTGTTGGTTGTATTTTGCTCTATAAATTCCTGTTTCTATAGCACCATTTTTTAACAAGTTTAGATCTTTTAAAGATTGAAGTGAAATTTCAATTTCTACAATAAAGTTATTTTTGTTTACTGACGTCTTAACTGCTATTTCTTGTGTGGGCCAATTCCAATTAAAATCGAATTCTCTATTTGGACGAGCTTTAAAATCCATAATTCTACCTGTAGTGTCTATTTCTAAACAGTAATATGGGTCTAAAGAAGTATCACTTCTAAAAAATAATTCTACTCTATCAGAATCATTTATACTTTTATTTTTATCATCAGAAGGATGTATGTGTGTCTGATGATCTTCTACTTTAAATTGGAAGAATATTTTTTCTGAAGTATGAAGGGCTCTCAATTCTATTTTCTTTACAGGTTTGTCATTCCAAGGAGATGTAAAATTGGTTAAAGAATCTGCTTTTTTCCAGATCGGATTATTGCCATCTGCTGAAATATTTATTTCTGTATCTTTTATTAATTTTACGTTGTAGCTATTCATTTGTAATTTTATGTTATCAAATTTATTTTCTTCCAATACGGGAACATTACCTTTTCTAGCAGATGTAATCACGGTTTGTCAAAAGATGATGTATTATATCCAAATTTACTATTTAAATTTCTTTTATATTTTGTGAGTAGACGAAGTATTAGATGTTGTTGTTCTTTTGATGTATGTGTCTCTTTTTTTAGTCTTTTAGTTTCAAGTTTATTAAACAGATAGCGTTAATATAAATATCATCTCAGTTAAAAGGGATTCTACATAAAATTTATTTTTGTATTGAAATAGAATATTAATCTTTAAAAATATAAAAAAATGAAAGTACAATCATATTTAGCATTTAATGGAAATTGTCAAGAAGCATTAAATTTTTATGGAGAATTATTTAACGCAAAAATAGAAAACAAGACAACTTACGAAGATAAAAAAATAGATGTTCCTTCTTCGTATAGAAAAAAGTTACAGCATGCAGAGTTAAAAGGTAAGGGTGTGGGTTTTATGGCTTATGATGCTGCTCCAGATACACCAATAAATTCAGGGAATCAGGTTCATATGAGTGTTGATTTTAATGACAAACATGAAGCGGAGTCCGTTTTTAATGATTTATCTAAAAATGGAATTACGCATACCGGATTCGGAGAAAAGGAATGGGGTTTTTATGGAAGGTGTACAGATGAATTTGGTATAAATTGGATGGTAAATTCCAAGAAATAAGAAATTTAAAAATAAAAAAGGATAGCAAATTAATGTTATCCTTTTTTTGTTTTTACCCTTTGTTTTAAGATGTTTTGTTTAGTATTTTTTATAACCTTATCTGTTTTAGTGTCTTTAATGATGATTATCTTAGTAAGTGTAGGGGTAACACCATAAAAGTTAACAACAATAGATGTACTGGTAGTGTTTTGTTAGCTGATTTTTTTTTTTAAAGCAACAAAATCACAATTTATAGCTACTTTTTTCGAATCAAAGACATCTAGGTAATGTGTAGAAAAAATCACCTTAGATTGGGAGGTTTTGAAGCTTAGTTTCATGAAACAAAACTTAGAACTTAGTTTAAAAGTTTTAAATTCTTTTGAAATCATATTTAATTCAGTGAGATTGAAGTGAAGCTTATTTTATTTGAGGTTCTGTTTAGTTAGTTTAAAATAAGTGAAAAGAGTTATTGGTAATAATAATTTTAGAATATCAATTGAACTGTCTCTAATAGTAAGGTTTTAAAGAGCAAGGTTCTTATTCTTTATATTACTCCAAAGGTTTTTATATTGTTTTGGTTTTTATCCAAGTAATCCAAGTAGGTTTAAATGTATCGTCTTTTTGTTGGTTGTACTGTGCTCTGTAAATTCCTGTTTCTATAATATCGTTTTTTAACAAGTTTAAATTTTTTAAAGATTGAATTGAAATTTCGATTTCTACAATAAAGTTATTTTTGTTTAATGATGATTTAACTGCTATTTCTTGCGTTGGCCAATTCCAATTAAAATCTAATTTTTTATTTGGGCGAGCTATAGGATTCTTAATTCTACCTTTTGTGTCTATTTCTAAAAAGTAATTCGACTCTATCAGAATCTTTATAATTTCATTTTTATGTTTAGAGGTGTATGTGGTATTCTACTTTAATAAAATGAAAAAAATGTTTTTCCTAAATTATGAGTTGATTTAAAATCTAATTTTTCACATTAAAAATAGTTAGAATATTTGTATTCCTAATTTTAAAAAAAAAGTTTAAGATAAAATTATGATATTTTCTGAGTGGTACAAGTTTATATTTTTGTAGTACTGTATTATTGCTAATGATAGCTTTATTTTTTGAGGAATTGATTTGGGTTTGTGGATTATTTTTATGTTTCTTTGTGTGTTGAAATAAATATATAATATATTTATTTTATTAGTCTTTTTTGATTTTTTTTTAATGTACCAAATTATAAAATATATATTATTGATGAGATTTTTACTTTTACTATTGATTCCATTTTTTGTTTTCTCTCAAACCAATACTAATAGTCAGTCTCAAAAATTTGATTCTATTTATTACGGCATTGCTGTTAATGTTTCATCTGAAAATCCAATTAAAGCAAAATATTTAGCAGATTCGTTGTTGGTTTACTCATCTAATGACAAGCAAAGAATAAAAATATTGATGCTTATAGCTGATGTTTTAGATAAACAAGAAAAAAAAGGAGAATCTATATTAAAGGCTTTAGATGCTTTAGAAATATCTAAAAAAGAAAGGGATTATATTTGGCAATCTAGGATTTATGGTTTTTTATCAAGCCAGTACAGGTCTATTGGTTTTATTGACAAGGGTAGAAGTTTTTTGAATGAAGGGGTAGAGGTTAGTAATCAAATTAACGATAAAAGAAAAGTATTAAAATATAAGGCTATGATTAATCATGAGTTGGCCGAATATGCTTTTGAAGAAAAAGATTATTACAAGGCTATTGATTATTTGCAATTGGCCATGATTTCATATGAAAAAGAAGAAGACCCTAGTTTTAAAAACTTTGTTAAAGCTAATGTAGAAGAATTAATTGGTCGTTCTTTTCTGTGTTTGGGTAAAAAGAATTTGGCAATAACCCATTTCTCTAGGGCAAATATACTTATTAATAAATCTGGATCGGGAAATTCATTACATGCTGCTTTAATTTATCAAGGTTTAGGAGATTCTTTTTTACATAAAAAGAAATGTGACAGTGCAATAATTTATTTAAATAGAGCTTTGGGTATTTCGGAAAAAAGTGATAATGAAAACCTGAAAGAAAAGGTTTATGGTAGTGTTTCTAAGTATTATGCCAAAGTTAACGTTTTAGATAGTTTTATTGTCTTTAGTAATAAGTACCATGGAATTTTAAGTAAAAATAGTAATCATAAAAAACAAATGATTAATAGTGCATATAATGCGCTTCAAGTTGGTATTAGTACTAATAATAATTTATATTATATTATAATTGTTATTATTGTGTTTTTAATATTATTTTTTGTTTTCTTTGGTAAAATAATGGCTATGTTTGGAATTACTAATGATAATTCTATTTTAATTACTGATGATAATAAAGTTAGAGATTTTGTAATTTCACAAAAAACGGAGATAGAATTACTTGAGAGGTTGAAGGAATTTGAGGCGTCGAATAACTTTCTAGATAAAGATATTTCTTTACCTACACTAATAGGTCAACTAAATACAAATACAAGGTATTTTAGGCAATTTCTAAAAAAGAATAGAGATACAGATTATAACGATTACATTAATGAATTAAGAATTCGTTATATTTTAGATAAGTTAAAAACTGATAATAAATATTTAACATACAAAATAAGTTATTTGGCTGATGAGTGTGGATTTTCTTCGCATAGTAAATTTTCAGCTAGTTTTAAAAATGTAACAGGCTATACTCCTTCTGATTTTATACGTAAAATTAAGTGTGATAATTACGCTTAAATTTTTCATAAAACATATTATCTTAATAAATTATTAATTTTAGTTAATACTAATGTTATTTAGTAAAATGTTTTTCTCGAAAAATTAGAAGATATAAAAAAGTTCTATTTGTGGTAAATAAATGATGTTACAAAATTGCTTAGTTAATGCATGTTACTTTACTACAGGTATAATTTAGTGTTTTTCTTTATTGAATGATTTTGCTCATTCAAAAGTATCTTAGAAAAGAAAAATATTGAGATTTATATCTTAATTTCGTAAAATTAAGTATTTATTTTTTTAAGAAACTTTATCTTTTCTGTAATAATAAATTATTCACTTTGTATTTTTAGATAACAAGGCGAATTAAAACAGGAGGGTTTTATGGTGAATTATGAGAATATAGTGTTAAAATTAAAATTTTCTTTGAAACTTAATTGTTCAGCAAAATACTTTAGATAGTGAATAGCAAGAAAAGTATTTGATTATATAGTTAGAATTATTTTAAAAATAAAGTAATTATAGAGCAGTAAATGATGTTAAAAAAATACTTTTAAAATTCAATATTTAGATAATTATTATAATAAAACAATCTTTCTTTTTTAATCTCTATAAAAACCTTAAATATTCTACCTAATAATATTATTACTTAGTTAAAGTTAGTCTGTAGCAGGTTGTTTTCTTGTTTTTTTTGTGTTTGAGAGTCTAAAAGTAATTCTTTTTCTGTAATACTAAAACATCTTACTAATATATATATGCACATATATATATATTAGTAAGGTGTTTTTTTTAAATTATTGTCAGTGTTTTTGGCTTTTCGTTATGTAATGTTAGCTGTTTTGCGGTAAATGGCTACTGGATAAGTTTAAAATAAGTGTTGTGTGATGTATTTTCGTCCAATAAAAATAGTTATTAGAGATTTTTGAAATTTCAGTAAACTGTTTTGGGGGAACTTTTAGTTATGCTTTTAATTCTTTAAAAAGAGTAATGAATTCAAATCATTCACAGGCTAAGTAATTAAAAAAAAATGTTAATTTTATGAAGAAGAAATGGTTAGTGTTTATATTATTGGGGGGGGTTTTTATTCAATCAAACTTTTCTCAAGAAATTTGTAATAATGGTATTGATGATGATAATGATGGTTATGTAGATGAACATGATTCAGATTGTTATTTGGCTACGGTGCCGGCGTGTACTGCTTTAGCTGCAGCACCAGATTTTTCAATACGGGTAGCTATGCAAGGGCCTGCAAATACATTAGACCCTTCCATGTCACCTACTATAGGTGATCTAGATGGAGATGGTGTTTCAGAAATTATTGCCCCTTTAGGTGATAGTTCTAAAGGGTATATGACCTATCATGTAGATAATGGGGCTGTTGTTGATGCAGGTGTTAATTTTACAATTTCCATACATGCACCAGTAGACGGTTCTGTAGTTCAACCAGCTATTGCAGATATAGATAAAGATGGTGTGCCAGAAGTTATAACGGTAGGTGTAGACGGTTATGTTTATGTATTTGCCAATACAGGGGGTAGTGCTACTACCTATAAATACAAATCAGACCTTAATACGTATATCAATTATGGATCTCCAAGAATAGCAGATATAGATGAAGATGGTGTGCCAGAAATTATTGTAGGTACCAGTGTCTTTAAATTTGATTTAATAAACAACACTTTAAATAGGGTTATTTATATGCCGGCAGGTTACCCTCGTGGTCGTGATGGTGCTGTGCCTTCTGGTTATTGGGGGGCAGACGTAGTAGTTGTAGATATATTACCTTCTAATCCAGGTAAAGAAATAGTTGCTGGTTCTATTGTTTATGGAGTAGATTTAACAGCAGGGACCTTTACCGTATTAAAAAATTTATACAATATTAATGCTGGTTTTGGAGCATGGTCAGATGGGCCAACAGCTGTAGCGGATGTAGATCTTGATGGTGATTTAGATATTGCTTTTGACACCGGTACTTTCTTTACCGTTTGGGATCCTAATGAAGATAAAACATTAATGATTGTATGGTCAACTTCAGGTTCGGAGTATAGAAGTATGCCTACTATTACTAATATTTATGATGATATTTCAAATGATGGACAATCAGAAGATTACCCCGAGATTTTAATAGGTCAAAATAATAGAATCATGGCTTATAATGTTCAAAGAACAAATTTTCAAGTTTGGAATTTAGCTACAACAGATAGTTCTGGAGAAACAGGGATTACTTCCTTTGATTTTAATGGAGATGGAGTGCAAGAACTTATTTATAATGATCAAACTCAAATTCGTATTATTGATGGAAATACTACAAGTCCTACAACTTTAGCCGCCTTTACTTCAGGTACATTAACATGGATGGAGCATCCTGTAGTGGCAGATGTAGATAATGATGGTCAAGCAGAAATGATTACTTTCACTGGAAATGTTAATGCGAGTAATGGGACAGGTCGTGTTAATATTTTTAAAGCAGGTGTAGGAACAGTTTGGCAACCCGCCAGAAATATGTGGAATCAACGTGGATATCGTGTGGTAAATATTAAAGATGATTTAACGGTTCCAGTAGAAGAAACAAATATTTCAAACTTTATTCCTACAAACTCTACTACCTCAAGAGCTTTAAATCAATTTAACGTTCAGTTTAATCCTAATAATTTAATATTAGAACCTGGCACTGTTGCGGCAACGGATGCACAAGTAGATACTGCAATTTATAGTTTAATAACAGGGGAGTTAGTAATAGATGTCAGTGTTTCTGGAAGCGCAAATTTGCCTGTAGGCACACCAATACAAGTGTATGATGGAGATCCTACAAGCATAGCTTCTTCAGTAATAGCAACTACAAATACAGCAGAGACTATTTTTATTGGAGATTCTAAAACCATAACTATTACAGTTCCTACAAAACCAGTTAACTCACTGTATGTTATTATTAATGATGACGCTTCTATACCAACACCTTTTAATTTAGTAGATTTTCCGTCTACGGGTATTGTAGAGTGTGATTACACTAATAACATGAAGTTGGCTATTAATGATGCAGATGGAGATGGTATTTCTGATGAAATTGATATCGATGATGATAATGATGGAATTTTAGATACGGTAGAAGGTGTTAAAACAACAAATCAATTAATCGAAGGTGGTTTTGATGGTTTTGTAGCGCCAAATGAAGGGAGTAATCTGGATGTGTCAATATCTCCTTGGGTATTATCATCGGGTCCGGGTAGAACTAATGTAATTAAAGTAAATGGTACCTCTACAACTGTACCGGTACCTCCTTTTGATGCTAGAGGTGGAGCGGGTAATATGTTTGATATTTATGGAGCAGATGCAAATATCTATCAAACTTTTACTTTAACAGAAGCTTCCTTAGTTCAATTTGGAGGGTATTTTTCTGTAATAAATAATGTTGCCTCAATTGGAGTTATTAATCTATTTTCTGGAGCAGCAGGTGCAGCTGGTACTCAACTAACAACAACAGGCGTAATAACCTATACAAGTAGTGATGCTTGGGTGTTAAATAAAAACGCTGTATCCCTTCCGGCGGGTACCTATTCATTTGTTATGTATATGGATAACTTTACCGTTTTTGATGAAGCTTTTGTATATGCGACACCAGACAATGATTTAGATGAAATACCAGATTATTTAGACCTAGATGCTGATAATGATGGAATACCTGATAATATAGAAGCACAAACTACCTTGGGTTATATTACGCCAAGTGGATTTAGTGCAGCAATGGCAGATACAAACAATAATGGTTTAGATGATAATTATGAAGACTTAACAAATATAGGAATTACCACTGTAGATACAGATTTAGATACAATACCAGATTATTTAGATTCTGATTCTGATGATGATGGAATACCAGATATTTCAGAAAATGGAGATACGGATAACGCACTTTCAGGAAATGATGCCGATGGAGATGGGTTAGACGATAACTTTGAAGAGAATATAGGAGCTATTGTAAATGATGGTGTAAATACGACTACCACCATTACAATTGTGAATGATTTATTAGCTTATGGAGACAATGATAATGATTACAATACCTTTGGAGATTTAGACTATAGAGATAGTACCGTAGACGGAACTCCTATGATAACTCAAATCTATCAAAAGGGTTCAGAAAGGTGGTTAGAGATTACTAATGTTAGTAAAACCCATAGTATTTCAGCCAATAGTATTCAGATACAGTTATATGCAGATTTATTAGCTACTGAAGTTCCAAGTGGTATTCCTACATCAACGTTGACTATTTCTAGTATTTTAGAGCCAGGTAAATCTGTGTTAATTAAAAATAGTACTGATGTTATTACAAATATAAGTGCTAATGCAACGGTTATTGTCGATGATCTTTTGATAGCAATTGCAGGTGGTGATGATGTAATTACCTTGTCAGGGACCAACGATGCTACTTCTTACTCTAATAGATATGATGCTATAGCGTCTTTTGCAGATAATACCTCTTTTGTAAGAATAGATGAAATCTTAATACCTAATAAAGACTATGAAGCAGATGAATGGGTAGTTTTTATAGATGATGCAATTGAAACCTATTCTAATCTAGCCGATACAGACCCAAATAATGAACGTCATGCTCATGTACCTTTAATTTCTGAGATTGCAAATGCAAATGCAGAAGCAAATATTAGATTAGGTTTACATAGTATTGAATTAACAGATAGAACTAGTGGTATTTGGTCTAATGGATATCCTGATAGATCTAGAAATGTAAAAGTTTCAGAAGATTATAATCACAATGATAATGTCTTAAATAAATTAAGTGCAAGAAAGTTAGAGGTAAAAAACGGAAGTATACTGAGTGTTACGGATAATTTATTAGTTGTTACTAATAACATAGTAATAGCAACGGCTAATGATCAAATTAGATTAATCAGTTCTAATGATACTAACCTAGCTCAGTTAATACAAACGCATACAACTGGTTCTCAAGTAACAGGAGATGGTAAATTGTTGATAGACCAAAACTCTAAAATACCAAGTAGATACAGATATAACTATTTAAGTTCTCCTGTAAATACTATCGGAGCTACAACCTACTCTATAGAAGATGTTTTAAAAGACGGGACAACACCATTAAGTGCTACTTCTGCGATTACAGACATTACTTTTGTAGCTGGTTATGACGGAGATTATACAAAATCTCCTATAGAAATTGCAGATTACTGGATTTATAATTACACAGCATCTTCAGATGGAAGATCTAATTGGAACCACATGTATAAATCTGGAGATATCAAACAAACAGATGGATTTATCTTTAAAGGACCAGGGAGTTTAAATCAGAGTACAAATGGACAAAATTATACGTTTGTAGGTACTCCAAAAGACGGTTTGTTAGAAACGACTATTGGTACAGGAGAGTCTTATTTATTAGGAAATCCGTATGCATCTGCTATAAGTGCTAAAAAGTTTATAGAAGATAATTTAGATATAAGTACTGGTAGTTTATATTTCTGGGAGCATGAACAAAGTGTTTTAGGGGATAACGATATTAGAGGTCATTATTATGGTGGTTATATTGGAGGTTATGGAGTAAGAAACCTATCTATGGGAACTGCGGCTAATAATGTATCTATAAACGCTGATGACCCTAACGATGGTGCTCCGAGTTTAGGGAGTGGTTCTTATACAGAGCCAAAAGCTTTTATTGCTATCGGCCAAGGATTCTTTATAGAAGGAGATGATGCGGCCTCTACAGGTGTAGATAATATTAAATTTAACAATAGCCAAAGAGAGTATATACAAGAAGGAACAAATTCTCATTTCTTTAAAAGTGAAAACAAGGAATCTAGTGCTAAAACAACAACTTATCAAAATACGTTACCTATTATTAAATTAGGAATGGATTATGTTAATGATGATAATTTAGGACTGCATAGACAATTAGGTATTTCTTTTAAAAATAACAATTCATTTGAGTTTGATAAAGGATATGATACCGGAATTTTTGATATCGGAACTACGGATGTTTATTGGAAGTTTCCAGGTGATGATAGTAAATACGTAATTGCTGGTGTACAAAGTATTTCTGATGATTTAGAAGTGCCTTTAGAATTGCTAATGTCTAAAAAAGGAGAAGTGACTTTTGGTATAGATGAATGGAATGCAATTAATAAAAATGTTTATATAATAGATAAATTAACCAATACTTCTTATAAAATTACAGAAGGAAAAGTTACTGTAGCCATAGAAAAAGGTATTTATTCAGATCGTTTCGTACTTGCTTTTAGAGAAAGAGGTGTGCTTGGCTTAGAAGGAAATGTTTGGTCCAATGGTCTTCATATTTATTCGGATAATAATAACCATAGTATTGTAATTTCTAAAAATCTAGAATTAAACCTTCACAAAGTAGAATTGTTTGATATTCTAGGCAAAAAAGTAAGCTTTTGGAATATTAATGAACAGAAAACGTCTTACCAATTAGAGATTGAAGAGCAGATTACAACAGGTATTTACATCGTAAAAATAAATACGGATAATGGTATCATAAATAAGAAAGTTGTAGTAGAATAAAAAAGTAGAGATAATTTTTCTAAAAACACAAAAAACCAATAGAAATAAGCTACAATAGAAAAGATTAATTAGAGGGGGTTTAAGTAAGTTTCTCCTTTTAATTGTAATTTTTAGTTCAATCCCCATAGAACTAAACTCTTTTCAATTGAGCTTTTAAAAAAAAAAGAAGATATGATTTTTTTACAAGTACCACCACCAATGGGACCACCACCACCTCCAGGACTTCCTATTGATTCAGGAGTAATTATATTACTAAGTATAGCTGTTATTTATGGAATACTACTTATTAGAGCAAAATCCAGTAAGGATCATCTAAAAAGTAGCTCTATTTATAATTTAAAAAAAAATAATCGTTTAGACAAAAGTTATTTTTTTAAAGGAATAGCTATTCTTACTAAAAAATATGATTTTAAAAATGTATTTGTAATACTGCTGTTTTCGAAAGTAAAGCGTAAGGTTGTTTTTACAATTCAAGACAATAACTAAGTTGAATTTTAACTGATATAAAACAATACTGATGAGAAATTTTTTATGTATTCTATTTAGTACCTTTATCATTGCTCAATCCTTTGGTCAATCTAATGATGAAAAAACTATAAATAAAGACAGTATCGAAGTAAAAGGTAAGGACATTATTAAAGACAATAACACCTGGGCAATTGGTGGTGGTTTTAGTAATTTTATGATGCATGGAGATTTACGTTCTATAAGCGTTGCTGATGATTCTAATTATTGGAATTTCGGTGGTTATATATATGTAGATAAAATGTTCAACCCAATCTTAGGTTTAGAACTTAAAGCTACATATACTAAAATGTCTGGAGGAGTACAATCATTCTCAAACGGATATTCTCTTATGTATGTACCAAACAATGTTATTAGTGATGCTGATTTTCGCTTTGAAGGTAGATCTTACGGTGCTGAGTTAAATTTAATCGTAAGTTTTACAAATATGTTTAAAAGAGAGGCTACTAAATGGCATGCTGCAGGATATTTTGGAGTTGGATATCATCAATATGATTCTGCTCTTTATAAAACGGATCCAACAGGAGCAACACCAGATGAACTTTTAGTTGACTTTGGTTACAACCGTGATAGAAATAGTGTAAATGAAGCAAGTTCTATCTTTTTATCTGCACAACTAGGGGTAAAAAGAAAAATAAGTAGAAGATTAGATCTAGAATTTAGAACAGGAATGTACTTTAATAATGAAGATCATTTAGACGCAGCTATTTCTGATAAACAAACTTGGGAAAGCTTTTTTGTGACTAGTTTAGGAGTTGTTTTTAAATTAGGAAAGAAAAAAGAATACATTATATGGGCTGCTGAAGAAGCTCCTGGAGCACAATTTAAAATTGTTGATACAGATAACGATGGCGTAATGGATCAATTAGATGTAGAGCCCAACACTCCAAAAGGTGCAATGGTATATGGTAACGGTCAGGCTGTAGATACAGACGGAGATGGTTTACCAGATTACAAAGATAAGTGTCCTTTAGAATTTGGACCACTATCAAATGAAGGTTGCCCTTTAAATATAGATACAGATGGCGATGGTGTTATGGATGCTAAAGATTTATGTCCAAACACACCAGGTCTAGTAGAAAATAGAGGTTGTCCTAAACAAGAAGCAGTAACACCTATTAACATTACGCAACAAATTGGTTTGCTAGCTACTACTATTTACTTTGACACAGATAGGGATGTTATAAAATTAATATCATATAATACTATTGATCAAATTATCGGACTAATGAAGCAAGTACCAAATGTAAGGTTTGTTATTGAAGGTCATACTGATAGTAGAAATAGTGATAGATACAATTTGTATTTATCTCAAAGAAGAGCAGAAAGTGTAAGGAAATACATGATCAAAGGAGGTATTGATAACGAAAGATTAGAACCTAAAGGTTATGGTGAGTCTAGACCTAAATTCTCTAACGCTAATGAAGGCGGAATGCAATTAAACAGAAGGGTAGAAATTAAACCAATTGATGCAATTGGACCTGTAGAAACTGTTGAGTGAAACAAGTTAAAACTAAAATGATAGTTTATCGCTTCATGTTTAAAAAGAAAAAAAGATTATTTAATAATGAAGATTGGTTTAGTAAAAGGGAATCTCGTTACTATTTAGTGGAAGATTTAATTAAAAGGAAACTGATTCTTCAAATGACAAAGAAAGATGTCATAAAATTTTTAGGAGATGAATTTAATGACATAAATTGTAATATTTGGACTTTTTATCTTGGTAAAAAATATTTAATCAATTTTAAAGAACGTAAACTAAATATCATTTTTGGAGATAAAGGAAAAGTAAAACAAGTATTAATTAAATAGAAATTTATTTAAAAAAACAAAAAGATATTTTAAATTAATATTTTAAAATTTAATGATGATAAGCTTAATAACTCCTGAAAGTGAAATTTCTGGGAATCTTGTAACTATAGTGTTTTTTGTAATTATGTTAACATTATTGTTATTGTTTCGAAAAATATATGACAAAAAAAATAAATATTAAATAAGAAACCTAGGGTTGCGTACTAAAATTACTTAAAAGGATTTAGAACGTATTTAAAATAAAAACTCCTAACAATTTAAATTGTTAGGAGTTTTTATTTTTATAAGAGGTAACTTATTTGATTATTTCATCAAATAAGCCTTTAAATCTTGATAGTTAGAAGCTTTTATAGCAACTTTAGTATTGTTGATTACTTTTTTAATTTGTGCTGGTATTTCTACTTTTACAGGTAACGTTTCTTCTACAACGTCTAAAAACTTCACTGGATGAGCCGTTTCTAAGAAAACACCAAATTCGTTTTCTTTTAATCCATGTTTTTTTAATCCTAAATAACCAACGGCTCCATGAGGATCTGCAACATAACCAGAATTGTTATAAATTTCTTTCATGGTAGCGCGAGTTTCATCATCAGAAAAACTATACGAAGAAAAAGCACTTTTAAGAGCTTCTAAATCATTATTGAATAATTCTTGTATTCTGATAAAGTTACTTGGGTTACCAACGTCCATAGCGTTAGAAATGGTTGCTTTAGATGGTTTTGGTTTGTAAACTCCGTCTACTAAATAATTAGGTACGGTATCATTTACGTTTGTAGAAGCTACAAAGTGTTTGATAGGTAAACCTAGTTTTTGCGCCATAATTCCTGCGCAGATGTTTCCGAAGTTTCCGCTTGGTACAGAAAAGATTAAATCTTTGTGTTTTTTGTGTAATTCTTTATAAGCAAAGAAAAAGTAAAACATTTGTGGCAACCAACGTGCAACGTTTATAGAATTTGCTGAGGTTAATGTTTTTGTAATTTCTTCATCTAAAAAGGCGGTTTTCACCATTTCTTGACAATCATCAAAAACTCCATCAACTTCTAAAGCAGTAATATTCTGACCTAAAGTTGTTAATTGTTTTTCTTGAATGTCACTTACTTTTCCTGAAGGATATAAAATAACAACGTTTACGCCTTTTGCGCCTAAAAATCCGTTAGCAACTGCGCCACCTGTATCTCCAGAAGTAGCTACTAATACAGTAACTTCGTCATCACTATCTTTATTAAAATACTCTAAACATTGTGCCATAAATTTAGCGCCAACGTCTTTAAAAGCCATGGTTGGGCCGTGAAACAATTCTAAAGAAGCAATATTATCATCCACTTTTACCAAGGGAAAATCGAAAGAAACCGTTTTTGCAACAATGTCTTTTAATTTTTCAGCAGGAATTTCATCTCCTACAAACTGTTTAATTACTTCATAAGCAATTTCATGATTAGAATAATCAGAAATGTTTTCGATAAAATCTTTTGAAAGCTGTTGAATATTATCAGGAAAATAAATTCCTCTATCTTTTGCTAAGCCTTCTACAACTGCGTTTTTAAATGTTGATTTTGGCGATTTATGGTGTAAACTGTAGTAGTTCATTTTTTGTTGATTATTAGTCATTTCGAGAGGAACGAAGTAATCTGTTTGCTATAAAGAGATTACTTTAGTCATTCTTCCTTTGTAATGACGATTAATATTGTTTTAATATTTTCATTCCTTCATGATTCACTTTAGAAATAAACATTTCAAAGGCGATACCTGTGTTTTTATAGCTTTCTTCGATGCTTTTGTAAACCTCATTGGCAATTTCATCTCCTTTACAAAGCGCAAAAATTGTTGGTCCAGAACCACTAATTCCTGCACCTAAAGCACCTGCTTTTATGGCTGCGTTTTTAACATCGTCAAAATGTGGAATTAATTTTTTACGATGAGGTTCTACAATAATATCTACTAAAGAATTACTGATTAAGTTGTAATTATCAGAGTATAAACCGCTAATTAAACCACCAACATTAGCCCATTGTGTAACAGCATCTTTCAAAGCTATTTCTGTAGGTAAAACTTCTCTAGCATCTTTTGTTTTTACTTCTACCTGCGGATGAATGGCTACAACTCTTAATTCACTAGGAACCGGTAATTTTATAATTTCTAAAGGACTATAGCTTCTTACTAAAACAAAACCTCCATAAATTGCAGCCGAAACATTGTCGGCAATTGGAGTTCCGCAAGCTACTTCTTCACCAAACATGGCAAATTTTGTCAATTCTAAATCCGAATAAATATTACCTAATAATTGATTTGCGCCAAAAGCAGCACCAGCAGCACTAGCGGCAGAACTTCCTAAGCCACTTCCTGGAGAAAAGCCTTTGTGAATTGTTAATTCAATTCCAAAATCTGCATTTGCTTCATTCAGTATTTTTTTAACAACGGCACTTGCGGCATTTTCATCAACATTGTATGTTAAATTAGCGCCTGTAATATTTGTTATTTTAACGCCTTTTGCAGTTGTTTTTGTAAAGGTCATTTCATCTCCAATTGCATCAACGGCAAAACCTAAAGAATCGAATCCGCAAGAAACATTAGCAACAGTAGCGGGAGCAAAAATTTTTAAATAATCCATTTGTTTAAGTCTTCAGTATGCAGTCTTCAGTTTGCAGTCAGTATGTTTCTGAAAACTACGAACTAAAGACTTTTTTATTGTTAGTTTATGATTTTTAGAAACAGTTTTCGGTCAGTTTATGACTGCGAACTGCCTACTAAAAACTGCTTACTTATTTGCAATTCTAATTACATCAGCAAAAATACCAGAAGCAGTAACATCTGCACCAGCACCAGCACCTTTTATAATTAAAGGATTTTCTGGGTATCTGTCTGTAAAGAATAATACAATATTATCACTACCTTCTAAATTATAAAAAGGATGATCTGAAGCGATGTGTTGTAAACCAACATTTGCTTTTCCATCAGCAAATTCAGCAACATATTTTAAACGGCAATCTTTATCGTTTGCTTCTTTAAATATATTTTGAAAATGCCCTTCATTTTTAGTTAATGATGCGTAAAAATCATCATTATTATCTGTGTTTAAACTTTCTTCAGGTAAAAAGGCATTTTTTGCAATGTCTTCTAATTCCATTTTATAGCCACTTTCTCTGGCTAAAATTAAGATTTTTCTAGCAACATCAACACCGCTTAAATCAATCTTTGGATCTGGTTCTGTATATCCTTCTTTTTGAGCAGCAGCAACCACATCATGAAAAGTTGAATCTGCATTAAAGTTATTGAAAACAAAATTTAAACTTCCAGATAATACTGCTTGAATTTTATTGACCCTATCGCCAGAGTTTACTAAATTCTTTAAAGTATCTATAATTGGTAATCCTGCACCAACATTTGTTTCAAATAAGAAAGAAGCATTGTATTTTCTAGAAACTTGTTTTAAAGTTTTATAATTATCGAAGCTAGAAGCACAAGCAATTTTATTACAAGTTACAACAGAGATACTATCACGTAAATATTTTTCATAGATTTCAGAAACTTGCTGATTAGCAGTATTGTCTATAAAAACACTATTAATATGATTACTTTCTTTTACTTTTTTATGAAAACTGTCTAAAGTTGTAGGTTCTCCGTTTTCTAAAGCTTCTTTCCAATTATTTAGATCGATACCATTATCATCGAAAGCCATTTTTCTAGAATTCGCAATTCCGATAACTTTAATGCTTAATTTTAAGTTATCTTTTAAAAACTTTTTTTGTTGATGTATTTGAGCTAAAAAGCGTTCGCCAACATTACCAACACCAGTTACAAATAAGTTTAGTTGTTTCGTTCTTTCTTCAAAGAATTGCTCATGTAATGTGTTTAAAGCTTTTTTTGCATCGTATTTATTAATAACTGCAGAGATGTTTTTTTCTGATGAACCTTGTGCAATTGCTCTAACATTTACATTGTTTCTACCTAAGGCGCTAAACATTTGTCCGCTTAAACCTTGGTAGTTTTTCATGCTTTCACCAACTACGGCAATAATTGCTAAATTACTTTCAACAATAATTGGTTTTATTTTTTTCTTGTCTATTTCTATACTGAAGGTATCGTCTAAAAGTTCTTTAGCTTTTGCTGCATCATTTTCAAAGACTCCTACACAAATAGAGTGTTCTGATGAAGCTTGAGTAATAAAAACAACATTTATTTTAGCGACAGAAAGAGTTTCGAACAAGCGTTTAGAAAAGCCAGGAATTCCAACCATTCCACCACCTTCTAAAGTGATTAAGCTAATGTCTTCTATATGAGAAATACCTTTTACTTCATTTCCGTTTTCTGGATTCTTACAAATTAAAGTTCCTGCGCTTTCTGGTTCGAATGTGTTTTTAATACGAATAGCAATTCCTTTTCTTAAAGCAGGTTGAATTGTTGGTGGGTATAGAACTTTTGCACCAAAATGTGATAATTCCATGGCTTCTTCATAAGAAATTTCTGAAATAGGATATGCGTGCTTTACAACTCTAGGGTTTGCAGTGAACATACCAGAAACGTCTGTCCAGATTTGTAATTCATTCGCTTCTAAAGCAGCAGCATAAATGGCAGCAGTAAAATCAGAACCACCTCTGCCTAGAGTAGTTGTTTCTTCAAAAATATTAGAAGAGATAAAACCTCCTAAAACAACAACCTGATGCTTATTTTCTTCAAAAAATGAAGTAATATTATTATTAGTGACTTTAAAGTTTACCTGCGCATTTAAATATTCATTGTTTGTAATAATTAAATCTCTACTTTCTTTATGAGCAGCGTCAAACAATTCTTTTGCAGCATTTGCAATAATGTAAGATGATAGTCTTTCTCCAAAACTATATACTTTTGCTAATGTTTTGTCAGATAATTCTTGCAATAAGAAAACGCCTTCGTAAATAGATGTTAATCTATCAAATAAATAGGTGATTTCTTCGTGAACTTCTTTTTTGTTTTTTACAATTAAATCATCAATTACTTCAAAATGAAGTTCTTTAATGGTTTCTAATGTTTCTTTAGCTGTGGTAATGTCTTCTAAAGCTTCATTAGCACCGGCTAATAATTTATCGGTAGTTTTTCCGAATGCAGAAACTACTACGGCTATTTTTTCTTTTTTAGATGCAGCCTCAACAATAGCTAAGACTTTTTGTATTTTCTCTGAACTTGCGACAGATGAACCGCCAAATTTTAATACTTTCATTTTTAATGAATAGTTTAAGTAATTAAATTTTTTTTGAGTTTGTTTCGTTTTTACCCGAAACAATATATAACCTGTGGTGATATGAATATAGTAGAACCCCTAAAGGGTAATTGTTGTAATCGTGCGTGTAATTGTGCGCATAGAAGTATAAACTACGTTGGTAGTTTTAGAAGAATTAATATGTGTATTAGATAAACTCACAAAGCAAAAATAGGAGTATTATTTAATATTTCCCCTTTTGATGGAGATTATTTCGTAAAATTTAATGATTTATGCAGTATTATTAAAAATAGGTTATTTCTAATATGGTTTTACGATTATTTGTTAATTGGTTTTATTTTTTCTTTAATAATTAAAGCAATCGGTTTATTTTGAATTTTGCTTTCTAACCAAGATAGGATGTCTAAATATAAGAAGGCTCTTTTTTCATACGGATGGTTCTCAAATGTTTTTAATTTGGCATGAATCTTCTTAAATTCATTTTTAATCTCATGTGGAAAAACATCACTTAAATCTCTAATGGAAGTTAGAAAAACCTTTTGTACTTCTTGTAGGTTTTCCATTTTTAGTAAGAACTTGTAGGTATCTACAAACTGTCTTTCTAGATCGTAATCTAATCCACATTCATAATGTGCAATCAAGTTTAAAATACGTGCAAAACATTGTAAGTCCTCTGCAGAACCTATGTTTTTAGAGCGAATTATTTTTTGTAAATAAATAATGCACAATTTGTTTTTACCCATTCCAAAATACAAGCAAGCTATTTTATAATAGAGTAAAACAATAAAATGACTGTCTAGTCTGTTTTTATACTTTTCAATTTTATTATTAATAATTTCAACAAGATATTCTCCTTTTTCAAAAGAGCCTTCTAAGAAGTGTAAGTGTAGTTTGTTAGCGTACAAATACAAGAATATCAACAACTCTGTATTGGTATTCATTGGTATTTCTTTCCTGTCAATTTCCTCTTCAAAAGCGGTAAGTTCTTTTTTAAAGGTTGATACTTTTTTTACGAGAAAACAAGATTCTAATAGGTAGTTTTTAGATTTTAAATAAAAAACTGGGTGCGTGTTTATCAGTTTAGGGCAGTCAAATAAATCTACACATTTTTTAGCATATTTATAGCTTAATAAAAAGTCTTGCACCAAAAAACTATGCCATAAATGCGCCTTGTATAGCCATAATTTTTCACGAAATCCTAATTTTTGATAATCGTACTTTGGCATTCGGTCGCTAAAATATTTATCAACAAACTGTAATTCTTCTTCGTTTTTTACATAGCCGTTTTGTATTAAATGACTGTATAACTGTAGCGATAAATTAGAAAGTTTACTATGAATTACATTGTCTTGACTTAATTCTTTTGCTTGTACAGATAGTTGATTTGCTCTGTTGCTTAAACTTCTGGTAATGTATTGTGTTTCTATTACTTTTTCTAGTTCTACAATTTCATAAGCTATATTTTTTTCCTCATTATCCAAAGCCATGTTTTTGGCCTTTTCTAAAAGTTTCAAACTTTGTTTGTAGAGTCCTTTTTGATATAATACCGTTGCAAAATCTAATTGTTCTCTAATTTGAATTCGTACGTTTTTATGAGCAGGGTTTAAACGTAAACTAATTAAAATTTGTTTGTATAAATGCGCCTTTAAGTTAGAAAGTTGTTGTTTAGAAACAATTCCGCTGCCAATAATAACTTTTTCATCATATACCTTTAGTTTTTCTAAAAATTTAAATAAAGAAAAAAACTTAGCATCGATGTTTCCACCTAATCTTCCTACATATAAGTTAAACTGCCTCTTTTCTGATTTAGTTAAAGACTTAATTAAAACAAATAGAGCATCATTTTGTTGATTGGCTAATGTAACATTTTTACTCATAAAAAACTGGTAATTAGATATTTAAGTTTTTATAGGTGATATTAGAAATCGTACGGAGCTGTAAAAATAACTATTTATTTTAAGTTCGATATATACATTTGAGTTTAAATAAGATAATCTTTACAGATATTATGCAAGATAACAAGGTTCAAATTTTTGATACAACATTGAGAGATGGGGAGCAGGTCCCTGGGTGTAAGTTAGATACAAAACAAAAATTGGTAATTGCTGAAAGATTAGATTTGTTGGGTGTAAATGTAATTGAAGCTGGTTTTCCGGTTTCTAGCCCAGGAGATTTTATTTCAGTAACTGAGATTTCAAAAATTATAAAAAATGCTACAGTTTGTGGTTTAACCAGAGCTGTAGAAAATGATATTAAAGTAGCTGCAGAAGCACTAAAATATGCAAAATACCCAAGAATTCATACGGGTATTGGTACAAGTGATTCTCATATTCAATTCAAATTTAATTCAACAAGAGAAAAAGTAATAGAACGTGCTGTAAAAGCAGTTTCTTATTCAAAGTCTTTTGTAGAAGATGTAGAGTTTTACGCAGAAGATGCGGGTAGAACAGATAATGAATATTTGGCAAGAGTTTGTGAAGCTGTTATTAAAGCTGGAGCAACAGTTTTAAATATTCCAGATACAACGGGGTATTGTTTGCCAGAAGAGTATGGGGCAAAAATTAAATATTTACGTGAAAACGTAAAAGGGATAGATAACGTAATTCTTTCATGCCATTGTCATAACGATTTAGGTATGGCAACAGCAAATTCTATTGCAGGTGTAATTAATGGTGCTCGTCAAATTGAGTGTACTATTAATGGTATTGGAGAAAGAGCTGGTAACACGGCGCTAGAAGAAGTAGTTATGGTGTTAAAGCAACATCCGTATTTAAACCTAGAAACAAGTATCGATACAAAGCTATTGTACGATACAAGTATAATGGTTAGAGAAAGTATGGGAATGCCGGTACAACCAAACAAAGCAATTGTTGGTGCAAATGCATTTGCGCATAGTTCTGGTATACATCAAGACGGAGTTATAAAAAACAGAGAAACATACGAAATTATGGATCCTGAAGATGTTGGTGTTACAGAAAGTGCAATTGTATTAACTGCAAGAAGTGGTAGAGCAGCATTGGCGTACAGAGCCAAAAAGATTGGTTATGAGCTAACAAAAGTTCAGTTAGATGTTGCTTATGATGCTTTTTTAAGTACAGCAGATAAGCAAAAAGAAGTAAAAGATGACGATATTCATGCTATTATGATAGAGGTTAGTAAAATCTCTAAGGTAGCAACAGTGTAAAAAGAAACTTTGTCTTCGAGGGTAGTTGTGAATTTTGATACAACAATTAAAAATAATCAACTACCTTTGATAACAGAATAATTTTAGATTACAAGTACAGAATGAAATATACAATTGCAATAATCCCGGGAGATGGTATTGGACCAGAAGTAACCACGCAAGCAAAAAAAGCTTTAGATGCGGTGGCAGAAGTTTACGACCATATATTTTTATATAAAGAAGCTCAAATGGGCGCTTGTGCAATTGACAAAACAGGTGATCCATTACCGCAAGAAACCATAGAAATATGTAAAAATGCAGATGCAGTTTTATGTGGGGCTATTGGAGAATTAAAATATGATAATGACCCAACCTTAAAAGTAAGACCTGAACAAGGTTTATTGCGTTTAAGACAGGAGTTAGAGTTGTTTTGTAATGTAAGACCTGTAAAAGCATATCCTAAATTACTTAAAAACTCTCCTCTTAAAAAAGAAATTATTTCAGGAACAGATATCGTTATTTATAGGGAGTTAACATCTGGAATTTACTTCGGTAAAAAAGAAATAAGTGAAGATGGTTTAAAAGCATCAGACGTTTGTTCTTATACGGTAGATGAAATTTCTAGAATTACACACTTAGCTTTTAAAGCTGCTCAAGACAGAAAGAAAAAAGTAACTTTAATTGATAAAGCAAATGTTTTAGCAACTTCTCGTTTATGGAGAAAAACAGTTGCAAAAATTGGAGAAGAATATCCAGATGTTGCTTTAGATTTTATGTTTATAGATAATGCAGCAATGCAAATTGTATTAAACCCAAAACGATTCGATGTTATATTAACAGAAAACCTTTTTGGAGATGTTATTTCAGATGTAGCCTGTGTGATCGGAGGTTCAATCGGTATCTTGGCATCAAGTTCAGTAGGAGAAAAAAATGCATTATTCGAGCCAATTCACGGTTCATATCCGCAAGCAGCAGGTAAAGATATTGCCAATCCTTTAGCGTCTATTTTATCAGCAGCACTTATGTTAGAACATTTGGGTTTACATGATGAAGCAGATGCAATACAAAGAGCTGTAGAAAAATCGTTAGATTTAGGTATTACAACACAAGATTTAAAAGGTAAAAACCAGTATTCGGCTTCTACTGCAAAAGTGGGCGATTTTATAGCAGATTATATTGCGAACCAAGAAGATAGTAATATGAATTTTAAAAACATTCATATGGGGCAAAGCACAATCATTTAAGTTTTTTAGAAGCTGTTTCCAGCTTTCATTACTCGCTTTTTTTGTAAAAAACAAAAAAGAGCTCAAACAGACCATTCAATCTGGGCTAGACTTATTTTCTAGCAGTCATCAATAAAAAAATATTAGTTGCGTATTAAAATATAAATCGCAATATTTACACCAGTGAAAAAACAATTATTAAATATTATTTCTATTATCAACGTCATCGTAATTATTACGAATTGGTAAGGAAGTGATATTTATATTTTTTATAAACGAACCTTCCATTAAAATGGAAGGTTTTTTTATGAATTTATTTTAAAGATTGAGTATCATAATTAAGTGGGCTTAAATGCTTTAATTTCAGTTGATTAAGGTGCTTTTTTAACACGTGAATTTAAAGTAAGTTATTGAATTTTATTCAATAAAAATGGAGAAACATAGTAATTTAGACAACAAATTGAAGAAAACATTAAATGAAACTAAATAAGCACAGTAGCAGATTAACACAAGACGAATCTCAACCAGCATCACAAGCAATGTTGTATGCGGTAGGTTTAACGGATGAAGACATGCAGAAAGCGCAAGTTGGTATTGCGAGCACTGGTTATGATGGTAACCCATGTAATATGCATTTAAACAATTTGGCTGCAGAGGTCAAGATTGAAAGCAAAATTGCAGGTTTAGTCGGTTTAGGATTCAATACAATAGGTGTTTCAGATGGTATTTCTATGGGAACCTCTGGTATGAATTATTCATTAGCTTCAAGAGATATTATTGCAGATTCTATAGAAACTGTAATGAATGCTCAAAGTTATGATGCTTTAGTATCAGTAGTTGGTTGTGATAAAAATATGCCAGGAGCCGTAATTGCAATGTTGCGTTTAAATCGTCCATCAATTATGATGTATGGTGGTACAATTGCATCTGGAAACTACAAAGGAAAAAAGTTAAATATTGTTTCTGCTTTTGAGGCTTTAGGTCAAAAAATGGCTGGAGAAATAGAAGAGGAAGAATATAGAGAAGTTATAAAAAGAGCAATTCCTGGAGCTGGAGCTTGTGGTGGTATGTATACTGCAAACACAATGGCTTCTGCAATAGAATGTATGGGGTTCTCTTTACCATATAACTCATCTATACCGGCAGAAAATCCTAATAAATTATCTGAAGCAGAAAGAACAGCTTTGGCAATTAAAAACTTATTAGAATTAGATTTAAAACCTTTAGATATTATTTCTAAAAAATCTTTAGAAAACGCAATCGCGTTGGTAAATGCTTTAGGTGGATCTACAAATGCAGTATTACACTTTTTAGCAATTGCGCATGCAGCAGATATTGAGTTTACATTAGAAGATTTTCAAAAAGTTAGTGACAGAACTCCGTTAATTGCAGATTTAAAACCATCTGGAAAATATTTAATGGAAGATGTACATAGTATTGGAGGAACACCTGCAATAATGAAATACTTGTTAGATAAAGGATACTTACATGGAGATTGTATGACGGTTACTGGTAAAACATTAGCCGAAAACTTGGCGGATGTAGTAGCAATGGAATTTGATGAACAAGATGTAATTCACCCAACAGATAAAGCTTTAAAGTCTTCTGGTAACTTACAGATTTTATATGGAAACTTAGCAGAGGAAGGAGCTGTAGCAAAAATATCTGGAAATGAAGGATTGCTTTTTGAAGGAAAAGCAGTGGTTTATGATGGGGAACAAGCAGCAAATACCGGAATTATAAACGGAGAAGTAGAAAGAGGAGATGTAGTCGTCATTAGGTATGTTGGACCTAAAGGAGGACCAGGAATGCCAGAAATGTTAAAACCAACTTCTTTAATTATGGGAGCAGGTTTAGGGAAATCTGTAGCTTTAATTACAGATGGTCGTTTTTCTGGAGGAACCCATGGTTTTGTGGTTGGACATATTACACCAGAAGGACAAGAAGGAGGAACTATCGGAATTCTTGAAACTGGTGATAAAATTAGAATTAGTGCAGAAGATAATTCAATTAATGTATTGCTTTCTGATGAAGAGTTAGCTGCTAGAAGAGCAAATTGGATTGCTCCTGCATTAAAGCACAAAAAAGGGATTTTATATAAATATGCAAAATCAGTGGCATCAGCATCTAAAGGGTGTGTTACCGATTTATAGTTTTATAATAAAATCAAGAAACAAGATAAAAAAAAGAGACAAGATATCCTACGAGGTTTCAATAGCCTTGTAGGTATTTAAAAATATAAAACTATGGAAACTCAAACCATACAAAATAAACAAAACACAGCAAAAGTTACAGAAAGGATTTCTGGTAGCGAAGCAATCGTTAGGTGCTTAATTGCAGAAGACACAAAAATAATTTATGGGTATCCTGGTGGAGCAATTATGCCAGTGTATGATGAGTTATATAAATATCAAGATAAAATTCATCACGTTTTAACACGTCATGAGCAAGGTGCAACACATTCTGCACAAGGGTTTGCAAGAATCTCTGGTAAAGTAGGTGTATGTATTGCAACTTCTGGTCCGGGAGCAACCAATTTAATTACTGGTATTGCAGATGCACAAATAGACTCTACACCAATGGTGTGTATTACGGGGCAGGTGTTTTCTCATTTATTAGGAAGTGATGCGTTTCAGGAAACAGATATTGTAGGTATTTCTACACCAGTTACAAAATGGAACTGTCAAGTTACCAAAGCATCTCAAATTCCAGAAATGATGGCAAAAGCTTTTTACATTGCAAAGAGCGGAAGACCAGGGCCTGTTTTAATTGATATTACAAAAGATGCGCAACAGGAAATGTTCGATTTTTCATATGAAAAATGTACAAAAGTTAGAAGTTATAATCCAGTTCCAAAAACAGATGCTTCCACTTTAGAAGCAGCTGCTAAATTAATTAATGCTGCTAAAAAGCCATTAGTGGTTTGGGGACAGGGAGTTATTTTAAGTGAAGCAGAAGAAGCGTTTAAAGCTGTAATTGAAAAAGCAGGAATACCTTCTGCTTGGACAATATTAGGAGCTTCTGCAATTCCTACTTCGCATCCATTAAATGTGGGTATGGTTGGTATGCACGGTAATTATGCGCCAAACGTTTTAACAAATGAGTGTGATGTTTTAATTGCTATTGGTATGCGTTTCGATGATCGTGTTACGGGTAGTTTAAATACGTATGCAAAACAAGCCAAGGTAATTCACTTTGAAATTGATCCTGCTGAGGTAGATAAAAACGTAAAAACAGATGTAGCTGTTTTAGGTGATGCAAAAGCTAGCTTAGAATTATTGTTACCAATGTTAAACGAAAATAAGCATCCAGAATGGCGTCAAAAATTTGCAGATTTATACGCTATTGAATATGAAAAAGTAATTAAAGACGATATTCATCCAACGAAAGAAGGTTTAACTATGGGTGAGGTTTTAAAAGAAATCAACATTCAGAGTAAAGGAAACGCGGCAATTGTAAGTGATGTTGGTCAACATCAAATGATTGCTTGTAGATATGCTGAGTTCAATCAGTCAAAAAGTAATATTACTTCTGGTGGTTTAGGTACCATGGGCTTTGGTTTACCAGCGGCAATTGGTGCTAAAATGGCAGCTCCAGAAAGAGATGTAGTTTCAATTTCTGGTGATGGTGGTTACCAAATGACGATTCAAGAATTAGGAACTATCTTTCAGCAGAAAGTTGCTTTAAAAGTAGTGGTCTTAAATAATGAGTTCTTAGGAATGGTACGTCAATGGCAGCAATTGTTTTTTTGATAAACGTTATGCCTCTACAGAGATGACAAACCCAAACTTTGTGGCTATTGCAGAAGGGTATTATATAAAAGCAAAGAAAGTTACTAAACGAGAAGAATTGGCTGCGGCAGTTGAGGAGATGATGGCAAGTAAAGAAGCTTATTTCTTAGAGGTTTGTGTAGAGAAAGAAGGAAATGTTTTTCCTATGATTCCTACCGGAGCAAGTGTTTCAGACATTAGACTAGAGTAATAAAAAGAACAAGGAGTAGAGAACAAAGGGTAAAGGTTTATTAGAATAAAAGGCAATAATGGTCTATTTTCTATCATCTTTCTTCTAATATCTTTAAAAAAATGAGTACAGAAAAACAATTTTACACAGTATCTATTTATACTGAAAATAATATTGGATTGTTGAACAGAATTTCAGCAATTTTCCAAAGAAGACATATAAATATAGAGAGTTTAAATACATCTCCATCAGAAATACCTGGTGTTTCTAAATTTACCATTGTTGTAAGTATGACAGAGGAAAATATTAAGAAAATTATTGGTCAGATAGAGAAACAAGTAGAGGTTATTAAGGCGTATTATCATAATGATGATGAAACAATTTATCAGATTTCTGGGTTGTTTAAAATTAAATCTGAATTATTATTTGAAGAACCTCAAATTCAGAATATCATTAAAAAGAGCCACGCAAGAATTGTTACTGTAAATACTGAGTTTTTTGTGTTGGAAAAATCAGGGAAAAAAGAAGAGATAGTAGCATTATATGATCAATTAAGCGTTTTTGGTATTATGCAATATACACGTTCAGGACGTGTTGCTATTACTAAAGAAGAAATGAAAATATCAGCATTACTAGAAACATACAACAACTAAATAAAAAGAGTAAAGAGGCTAGAGGTTAGGTTATAGATGATTACGTAAAGTTAATATGGTGTCTATATTCTAAAATCTTAATTCTAAACAACAAACAAAAACAATAAAAATGTCAAATTATTTTAACACATTAACATTAAGAGAGCAATTAGAACAATTAGGGAAATGTCGTTTTATGGACGCTTCAGAATTTGAAGACGGAGTAGAAGCGTTGAAAGGGAAGAAAATTGTGATTGTAGGTTGTGGTGCACAGGGTTTAAACCAAGGTTTAAATATGAGAGAATCTGGTTTAGATATTTCTTATACATTAAGACAGGCTGCTATAGATCAAAAAAGACAGTCTTATATTAACGCGTCTTCAAATAATTTTGAAGTTGGTAGTTATGAAGAAATGTTACCAAGTGCAGATGTGGTTATTAATTTAACACCAGATAAACAACATACAAATGTTGTAACTGCAGTAATGCCTTTAATGAAAAAAGGAGCTACATTATCGTATTCTCATGGTTTTAATATCGTTGAAGAAGGAATGCAGGTTCGTGAAGATTTAACCGTAATTATGGTGGCGCCAAAGTCTCCAGGTTCTGAAGTTAGAGAAGAATATAAAAGAGGATTTGGAGTACCAACATTAATAGCAGTGCATCCAGAAAATGACCCACAAGGAAAAGGTTGGGCAGAAGCAAAAGCATATGCAGTTGCAACAGGAGGTCATAAAGCAGGAGTTTTACAATCTTCTTTTGTTGCTGAGGTAAAATCTGATTTAATGGGAGAGCAAACTATTTTATGTGGTTTGTTACAAACAGGAGCAATTTTATCTTTTGATAAAATGGTTGAAGAAGGAATTGAACCAGGTTATGCTGCTAAATTAATTCAGTATGGTTGGGAAACTGTAACTGAAGCTTTAAAGCATGGTGGAATTACCAATATGATGGACAGGTTGTCTAATCCTGCAAAAGTGGAAGCTTTTAGATTGTCTGAAGAATTAAAAGACATTATGCGTCCGTTGTTTCAAAAACACATGGATGATATTATGACAGGTCACTTCTCTCAAACAATGATGGAAGACTGGGCTAATGATGATAAAAACTTATTAACTTGGAGAGCTGCAACAGGAGAAACTGCTTTTGAAAAACAAGAAATTACAAGTGATGAAATTTCTGAACAAGAATACTTCGATCACGGAACTTTATTAGTTGCTTTTGTAAGAGCTGGTGTAGAATTAGCTTTCGAAGCAATGACAGAATCTGGTATTATAGCTGCTTCTGCTTATTATGAATCTTTACACGAAACGCCATTAATTGCAAATACAATTGCAAGAATGAAATTAGCAGAAATGAACCGTGTAATTTCTGATACTGCAGAATATGGTTGTTATTTGTTTGACCATGCTTGTAAGCCTTTATTAACAGATTTTATGAAAAATGTAAAAACTGATATTATTGGTAAATCTTTTAGCTCAGAAAATGGAGTTGATAACCAAGAATTAATTAGAATTAATGCTATTATTAGAAACCATCCAGTAGAGGTAGTAGGAGCAAAATTAAGAGCTTCTATGACAGCTATGAAAGTTATAAAAACGGCTTAATATAGTTCGTTTTTATAATGAAATAAATCCTTGAAAGAGGTGTAATTTAGGTTTCTATAAATTATAATGTCCCCCAAAAATTGAGTTAAAAAAACCTGTTAGATTTCATAATCTGACAGGTTTTATTTTTACATTTGATCGATGCAAACAAACCAAATTTATTATCCAAGTTTAGAAAGTGTAAGAGAGGCTTTAGAAAACTTAAAAGGTGTCGCTTTTGAGACGCCGCTTAGTAAAAACTTTAATTTATCAAAAGAACTAGCAGCAAACATTCTTTTTAAAAGGGAAGACTTACAGGTGGTTCGTTCTTATAAAATTAGAGGAGCATATAATAAGATGTCTTCTTTAACTTTAGATGAAAAACAGCGAGGAATTGTTTGTGCAAGCGCTGGTAATCATGCACAAGGAGTTGCTTTGTCTTGTAAACTACTGCAGATTAAGGGAACTATTTTTATGCCGTCTCCAACACCAAATCAGAAAATTAACCAAGTAAAAATGTTTGGTGAAGATTTTATTGAAATTGTAATTGAGGGAGATACTTTTGATGATGCTTCTGATGCTGCAAAACTAGAATGTGACTCAAAGAACAAAACTTTTATCCATCCTTTTAATGATGAAAAGGTAATAGAGGGGCAGGCTACGGTTGGTTTAGAGGTTTTAAATCAAACTAAAGAAAAAATAGATTATGTTTTTGTGCCTATTGGAGGTGGAGGTTTGTCTGCAGGATTGTCTTCTGTTTTTAAATATCTATCACCAGAAACAAAAATAATTGGTGTTGAGCCAGAGGGAGCTCCTTCTATGCTGACATCTATTCAAAATAAAGAAAATACAACGCTAGATAAAATTGATGCTTTTGTGGATGGAGCTGCTGTAAAGAGAGTAGGCGATTTAAACTTTGCTATTTGTCAGCAAAACCTAGCGGAAGTAATTACAGTTCCCGAAGGTAAAATATGCCAGACCATTTTAGATTTGTACAATAAAGATGCTATTGTAGTAGAGCCTGCAGGTGCTTTAAGTATTGCTGCTTTAGATTTTTTTGCTGATAAAATTAAAGGAAAGAATGTAGTCTGTGTAGTTAGTGGTAGTAATAATGATATTACAAGAACTGCAGAAATTAAAGAACGTGCATTGTTGTATGCAAATCTTAAGCATTACTTTATAGTAAAGTTTCCACAAAGAGCAGGGGCATTAAAAGAGTTTGTAGTAGAGATTTTAGGGCCTAATGATGATATAACTCATTTTGAATATACTAAAAAGAATAACAGAACAAATGGGTCTGCAGTTGTTGGTTTAGAGTTAAAATCTTCTCAAGATTTGGCTCCTTTAATTCAAAGAATGAAAGAAAACAATTTCTTTGGCGACTACCTAAATGACAAGCCAGATTTATTTCAATTTTTGGTGTAATTACATTGAATATTTAAATTATAATAAAAATAGAACCTCGAAAACCATTTCGTGTTTAAAAGTGTAAATGAGGTGTTATACAGTTATTTTTAGTTAATTTTGGACTATAAATAATTAAACTATTTATTTTTAATTATTATTTTTTTTATACAATTTATAAAATTAATTTATGAAGAAACAATTTACAGAGATTCCAGAAGCATATAAGATAACATCACTATTGCACCAAAAAACATATTTAGTTAGTGGTGAGTTAAAAGAGTGGAAAGGTGAAACTACAGAAGTATATTCTACAATTTCATCAACAAAAGAATACAAACCAACCTTATTGGGTACTGTTCCTAATTTAACAGGAGAAGAAGGTTTAGAAGCATTAAATTCTGCTTATAGAGCTTATGATAAAGGGCAGGGTTTATGGCCAACAATGCGTGTTGCAGACAGAATTGAATGTATGGAGGAGTTTGCAGAGCAAATGAAAACCAAACGAGATGAAGTTGTAAAACTGCTAATGTGGGAGATAGGAAAGGCATTACCGGATTCTGAAAAAGAATTTGATAGAACCATCGAGTATATCTACGATACTATTGAAGACTATAAGCAAATGGATAGAGATTCTGCTAAGTTTGAAAAAAGTAGTGGAGTACACGCGCATATTAGACGTGGTCCTTTAGGGGTAGTTTTATGTTTAGGACCTTATAATTATCCTTTAAACGAAACGTTCGCTTTGTTGATTCCTGCATTAATTATGGGGAATACAGCTGTTTTTAAACCTGCAAAACATGGAGTTTTATTATTATCTCCGTTGTTAGAGGCTTTTCAAAATAGTTTTCCAGAAGGTGTGGTGAATATTATTTATGGTAGAGGTAGGGTTTTAGCTACGCCTATCATGAAAACAGGTAAAGTAGATGTGTTGGCTTTAATAGGTAACAGTAAATCTGCGAATGCAATTCAAGCAAATCACCCTTTTAAAAACAGATTGCGTTTAGTGTTAGGTTTAGAGGCTAAAAATCCTGGAATTGTATTGCCGGATGCAGATTTAGACTTGGCAATAGATGAATGCCTTTCTGGAGCAACTTCTTTTAACGGACAACGCTGTACTGCTTTGAAAATTTTATATGTACATGAGCATATTGTAGATAAGTTTAACAAACGATTTGCAAAGAGAGTTGATGCTTTAAAATTTGGAAACCCATGGGAAGATGGTGTAAAATTAACACCTTTACCAGAACCAGAAAAACCAGCATATATTCAAGAATTAATTGACGATGCGACTTCTAAAGGAGCAAAAGTAATTAATAAAAAAGGAGGTAAAACTTCTGAAAACTATATTTTTCCAGCTGTTTTATATCCAGTTTCTAAAGATATGAGAGTTTTTAAAGAAGAGCAATTTGGACCAGTAACTCCTATTGTTTCTTTTAAAAATATTCAAGAGCCTTTAGATGATATGGCAGAATCTAATTACGGACAACAAGTAAGTGTTTTTGGTAGTGAAGTAAAAACTTTGGCACCGTTAATTGATACTTTGGTTAATTTAGTGTGTAGAGTAAACTTAAATAGTGCTGCGCAAAGAGGTCCAGATGTATATCCGTTTACGGGAAGAAAAGACTCTGCAGTATCAACTTTAAGTGTACATGATGCTTTGCGTTCTTTTTCTATTAGAACTTTTGTAGCTTCTAAAGACACACCTTACAACAATGCTATTTTAGAAGAGTTGTTAGATAAAAAGGCATCTAATTTTATCAATACAGATTATCTTTTGTAAAAAAAAGGTAGAAATTATATATTTAAAAAACCTCCAATTTTGGAGGTTTTTTTATTCTTGAAACCTACCTAAAAATTAAACCTTAATAGTTAACATTGGTTTTAAAGCATTTTTAGTCAAGTTTTTAATAACACTACCTGTAAATAAATGAGCCAGACCACTTCTACCATGGGTACTTAAGGTAATTAAGTCAGCATTAACATCTTTAGAAAAGTTTAAAATGCCTTTTTCTACTGAAACATCACTATACACGTTTATTTTATGTTTTGGTAAATTGTAATCAGAAATAAAATCTTTTATTTTATGTTTTGCTTCCGAAGTTGATTGAAAGTTCGCGGGAGTATTTATTTTTAGTAAATGGATATTGCTATTAAAAATTTTTGAAAAATCAACAAACTTACCAAACACTTCCTTATTCTCATCTTTGAAGTTAGATGCGAAAACTAAATTTTTTAATTTAAACTTTTTACTGTCTTTTTTTACAACAATAACTGGTCTTTTAGAATTTCGTACTACTTTTTCTGTATTAGAGCCAATAAGTATTTCTTCTAGTTCAGAATGACCTTTAGACCCCATTATTATTAAATCTGTATCAATTTTATCTGCATATTTTTGTATGCCCTCAAAAGGATTGTTCAGTTTTATAAAATACTTAACATGGGTGTCTTTACTAAAAAAGTTTTCTTTAAATTCTAGTATCTTTTCTCTAACTTTTCTTAAATACAGCATGCTTTCAGGAATACTAAATTTACTTCCATATCCCATGTCTGTAATACCTTTAGGGAGTTCTATTAAATGAATAAGATAAACGGTGGCCTTTGTTTTTCTAGCCATTTTTTCGGCCATTTTACATGCGTATTCAGAAGTTTTAGAAAAATCTATTGGGACTAAAATTTTTTTCATAGTACAACAAATTAGAGGTTAAAGTGATTGTATATAAAGTTACAAAAAATAATTGACTTCAACTTAGTTTGGTAAATCCCAAACATTTAGTATATTTGCACCGAAATTTACAATAAATGGAGAAGGAAGGGGACTAAAGAGTCCCCTCTTTTTATATTTTATTTTAGGATTTAAAATGAACCAAACCAAAGTAAGAAATTTAGTAGAGGAAGCACTGGCTGAGAATGAGTCGTTATATCTGATAGATTTGTCTATCTCAGAAAACAACAAAATTCAGGTTACAGTAGATGGTGATAATGGTGTTCCTTTAAGTGAATGCATTAGAATTAGTAAAAGTGTAGATGGTAATTTTGACAGAGAAGAAGAAGATTTTTCTCTAGAGGTTTCTACACCAGACATAGCGCATCCACTAAAAGTGAAGAGACAATATATTAAAAACATCAATAGAATACTTAAAGTAAAAACTTCTGAAGAAGAATTTGAAGGAACTTTGGTAGAATCGGATGAGGATAAAATTGTTTTAAATTGGAAAGCAAGAGAGCCAAAGCCAATAGGTAAAGGGAAGGTTACTGTAACAAAAACAGCAACTTTAGCCTATAAGGATATTATAGAAGCAAAAGTGAAGATTGTATTTTAAGCAAAAAATGTAATGGAGAATATAGCATTAATTGATTCGTTTTCAGAATTTAAAGATAACAAGAGTATAGACAGAGTAACATTAATGTCTATTTTAGAAGAGGTTTTTAGAGCTGCCCTAAAACGTAAGTTTGGTTCGGATGATAATTTTGATATAATTATTAACCCAGATAAAGGAGATTTAGAAATTTGGAGAAATAGAGTTGTTGTTGCAGATGGTTTTTCTGAAGATGATAATGAAGAAATTGAATTAGCGGAAGCAAGATTAATTGAGCCAGATTTTGAAATTGGTGAAGATGTATCTGAAGAAGTTAAGTTGATAGATTTAGGTAGAAGAGCTATCTTAGCATTACGTCAGAACTTAATTTCTAAAATTTACGAACACGATAGTACAAATATCTTTAAACAATTTAAGGATTTAGAAGGCGAGTTGTATACTGCCGAAGTACATCACATTCGTCACAATGCAATTATTTTGCTTGATGATGAAGGAAACGAAATTGTATTACCGAAAAGCGAGCAAATCCGTTCAGACTTTTTTAGAAAAGGAGATTCTGTAAAAGGAATTATTAAAACGGTAGAATTAAGAGGAAACAAACCAGCGATTATTTTATCTAGAACATCGCCTGTTTTCTTAAATAAATTATTTGAGCAAGAAATTCCTGAAGTTTTTGATGGTTTAATTACTGTTGAAGGAGTTGCAAGAATACCAGGGGAAAAAGCAAAAGTAGCGGTAGATTCTTATGATGATAGAATAGATCCTGTTGGAGCTTGTGTTGGTGTTAAAGGTTCAAGAATTCATGGTATTGTACGTGAGTTAGGTAATGAGAATATAGATGTTATTAACTATACCAAAAACGAGCAGTTATTTATTTCAAGAGCATTAAGTCCTGCAAAAGTGACTTCAATGGAAATAGAAATGTTTGAAGAAGAACGAAATGGTAAAAAAGGACGTGTAAGCGTTTTATTAAAACCAGAAGAAGTTTCTAAAGCAATTGGTAGAGGTGGTGTAAATATTCGTTTGGCAAGTGAGTTAACCGGTTACGAAATAGACGTTAAGAGAGAAGGTCTAGAAGAAGAAGACGTAGAGTTAACAGAATTTGGAGACGAAATTGAAGATTGGGTTATTGCTGAATTCAAGAAGATTGGTTTAGATACTGCTAGAAGCGTATTAGAAACTAGTGTTGCAGAGTTGGTAAAAAGAACCGATTTAGAAGAAGAAACAATTACGGATGTTCAAAAAATCTTGAAAGAAGAATTTGAGGACTAAGTATAGTAAAGAAGTAACGTAAAAAGCATATTTTTACAAGTATAAAGTTAAAAAGAATATATGTCTGTAGGCAAAACAATGAGGCTTAATAAAGTTTTAAGAGAATTAAACATTTCTCTTGATAGAGCAGTCGAATATTTAGCGGGAAAGGGTCACGAAATAGAATCGAGGCCAACCACTAAAATTACGGGTGACGTCTATCAAGTTTTACTTGATGGCTTTGAAAAAGATGCTAATAAGAAAGCTGCATCTAAAGAAGTTGGTGAAGAAAAACGAAAAGAGAAAGAAGCTATTCGTTTAGAGCATGAAGCTAAATTAGAGAAGAAAAGAGCGGAAGAGGTTAAGAAGGAAGAGGTTTTAAGAGCCAAAGCAGATAAATTAGAGTTTAAGACTGTTGGTAAAATCGATATTGATAATATTGGTAAAAAACCTGCTGAAAAAGTTGAAAAGGTAAAAGAAGAACCTGTAGAGGTTGTTGCAGAACCTAAAGCTAAAACAGAAGAGCCTAAAGTTGAAGAACCTAAAGTAGTAGCAGAAGCACCAGTTGTAGAGACTAAAGCAGAGGCTTCTAAGGAACAAGAAACTCCGGCTGTTGAAAAACCAGTTGAAGAAAAACCAAAGGTGGTAGCACCAGAGGTTAAGAAATCTGTTTCTGAAATAGAAAAAGAAGTTTCTAAAGTTGGTGATAAACCAAAAGGGAAAAAAGACGCTTCAAAATCAGAAGAGAAAGCTGAAGAGGTTACTGCAGAAAATGCAGAAGCTATCAAAACGCAATATAAAAAATTAGACGGTCCTAATTTTACAGGTAAGAAAATTGACTTAAAACAATTTGAAAGACCTAAGAAAAAGAAACCTGAACCTAAAAAAGATGCAAACGCAGACAAGAAGAAACGTAAGCGTATTGTAACTAAAGCTGGTGCACCAGGTTCTGCTACGGCAAGACCAAGTAGACCAGGTCAAGGAAATAGAGCAGGTGGAAGTAGACCTCCATTTAATAGAGGTGGTAGAGGTGCCGCTAGACCAGCAGCAGTTAAAAAAGAAGAACCAACTGAAGCAGAAATTCAAAAACAAGTAAGAGAAACACTTGAGAAACTGCAAGGAAAATCTTCTAGAGGTAAAGGAGCAAAATACCGTAGAAATAAAAGGGATGCCCACAGAGAACATTCTGATGCTGAGTTAGAAGCTCAAGCATTAGACAACAAGATCTTAAAAGTAACAGAGTTTGTTACTGTAAGTGAAGTTGCTACAATGATGGAAGTTCCTGTAACAAATATTATTTCTGCATGTATGTCTTTAGGTATGATGGTAACAATGAATCAGCGTTTAGACGCAGAAACATTAGTTATTGTTGCTGAAGAATTTAACCACAAAGTAGAATTTGTTGGTGCAGAAGTAGAGGAGTCTATAGAAGAGGTAGTTGATAAACCAGAAGAATTAGAAAATCGTGCACCAATTATTACGGTAATGGGTCACGTAGATCATGGTAAAACATCTTTATTAGATTATATTAGAAAAGCAAATGTTATTGAAGGCGAAAGCGGAGGAATTACACAGCATATTGGTGCGTACTCTGTAAAAGTTGGAGATCAAAAAATAGCATTTTTAGATACACCAGGTCACGAGGCGTTTACAGCAATGCGTGCACGTGGAGCTCAGGTAACGGATTTAGTTATTATTGTAGTTGCAGCAGATGATGATGTGATGCCGCAAACTAAAGAAGCAATTTCTCATGCGCAAGCTGCGGGAGTGCCTATTATATTTGCAATCAATAAAATTGATAAACCAAATGCAAATCCAGATAATGTAAAAACGCAATTATCTCAAATGAATTTGTTGATAGAAGAATGGGGTGGTAACATACAGTCTCAAGATATATCAGCAAAACATGGAACAGGTGTTCCAGAATTATTAGAGAAAGTTTTATTAGAAGCTGAAATTTTAGAATTGAAAGCAAACCCTAATAAAAATGCAGTTGGTGCAGTAGTGGAAGCATTATTAGATAAAGGTAGAGGATACGTTTCTACGATACTAGTACAAGCAGGAACTTTAAAAATTGGAGATTACTTGTTAGCAGGTAAGCACAGTGGTAAAGTAAGAGCAATGTTTGATGATAAAGGAAACAATTTAAAAACTGCCGGACCATCAACACCAGTATCTATTTTAGGTTTAGACGGAGCGCCACAAGCTGGAGACAAGTTTGTAGTATTTGATGATGAAAGAGAAGCAAAACAAATTGCCTCTAAACGTTCTCAATTACAACGTGAGCAATCTGTAAGAACTCAGAAAACATTAACGTTAGATGAAATTGGACGTAGAATTGCGTTAGGAGACTTTAAAGAATTAAACATTATCTTAAAAGGAGATGTAGATGGTTCTGTAGAAGCTTTAACAGATTCTTTCCAAAAACTATCAACAGAAGAAATTCAAGTAAATATTTTACATAAAGGTGTTGGAGCCATTACAGAAAGTGATGTGTTATTAGCAACAGCTTCAGATGCAATTATTGTTGGGTTTAATGTACGTCCGCAAGGAAATGCAAGAGCAGTAGCCGATAGAGAAGAAGTAGATATTAGAACATACTCTATTATTTATGCAGCTATCAATGACTTAAAAGACGCCATGGAAGGAATGTTATCTCCAGAAATGAAAGAAGAAGTTACTGGTAATGTAGAGATTAGAGAAATCTATAAAATCTCTAAAGTTGGTAACATTGCAGGTTGTATGGTAATGTCTGGTAAAATCCAAAGAGATTCTCAAATTAGAATTATTAGAGACGGAATTGTAGTGCACGACGGAACTTTAACAGCGTTAAAACGTTTTAAAGATGATGTTAGAGAAGTTACAAAAGGATTCGATTGTGGTATTCAAATTAAAAACTATAATGATATTATAGAAGGAGATGTAATTGAAGCTTACAAGGAAGTAGCAGTTAAGAAGAAATTGAAATAATAATTTCAAAACTTAGATATAAGATCGAGATTTCAGCATGCTGAAATCTCGATTTTTTTTTTATAACAATGAATTTAATCAGTCGTTTTGGTGTTTATTTGCTATTATACTTATTTTAGCATAAATAATCATAAACATTTGTAAGGTTTTCACTTTTAAGAGGACTTGAATACTAATATTATAAATAAATATAACAAACCATGAAAAAATCTATTTTATCAATTGCAATTTTTGCTATTACATTAATTAGTTCAACAGGAACAAATGCACAAGACTTTAAAGGTTTAGATAAAAGCCCAATGGATGGTGCTGCATACCCAAGTAGTTATAAAATTTCAGACAAAGTTGTAAAAGTAACTTACGGAAGACCACAATTAAATGGAAGAGAATTAAGTAAATTAGCTCCTGTTGATGAAGTTTGGAGAACAGGTGCAAATGAAGCTGCAGAAATTACTTTCTACAAAGATGTTGTTTTTGGTGGTAAGGCTGTAAAAGCAGGAACTTATACGTTATTTACAATTCCTAAAACCGAAGGAGATTGGGTTGTAATTTTAAGTACAGCAAAAAATGTTTGGGGATCTTATTTTTATAAAGAAGACCAAGATGTTGTTAGAGTACCAGGTACGGTTTCTACATCAGATAAAAACATAGAAGCGTTTTCTATGATGTTTGCAGATGATATGACTTTAAAAATGGGATGGGCTAATACAATAGTTTCTGTTTCTATTAAATAATTTTCTTTAAGAAATAATTGAATCCGTCTAAAGAAATTTAGACGGATTTTTTATGTCATTTAATTTAAAGAAATGAATTTCTTGCTTACAAAGAATAAACGTAAATTTGTGCACTTTAATAAAAGAATCAAATGCAATATAATCACTTAGATATAGAAAAGAAATGGCAAAAATTTTGGGCAGAGAACCAAACTTTTAAAGCCAGTAATGAATCGGAAAAACCTAAATATTATGTTTTAGACATGTTTCCTTATCCATCCGGAGCAGGTTTACATGTTGGACATCCTCTAGGATATATTGCTAGTGATATTTATGCACGTTACAAGCGTCATAAAGGTTTTAATGTATTGCATCCGCAAGGATATGATTCTTTTGGTTTACCAGCAGAACAATATGCAATTCAAACAGGTCAGCATCCAGCAAAAACTACTGAAGATAATGTAGCTACTTACAGAAGACAATTAGACACTATTGGTTTTTCTTTTGATTGGAGTAGAGAAGTAAGAACTTCTAGTCCGGAATATTATAAATGGACTCAGTGGATTTTTATTCAATTGTTCAATTCTTGGTACAATAAAGATTCGGATAAAGCGGAAGATATTTCTACTTTAGAAACAATCTTTAAAAAAGATGGAAATGCAACTGTAAATGCTGTTTGTGATGAAGAAATTAAATCTTTTTCTGCAGATGAATGGAAAGCGTTATCAAAAAAAGAACAAGAAGAAATATTATTACAATACCGTTTAACATTTTTATCAGATACAGAAGTAAACTGGTGTCCTGCATTAGGAACTGTTTTAGCTAATGATGAGATTGTAAACGGAGTATCAGAAAGAGGAAGTCATCCTGTTATTCGTAAAAAGATGACACAATGGTCTATGAGAATTTCTGCATATGCACAGCGTTTGTTAGATGGATTAGAAAAAATAGATTGGCCACAACCATTAAAAGACTCTCAAACCAATTGGATTGGACGTTCGCAAGGAGCAATGGTTTCTTTTGATGTTGATAATGGTGCTAAAAATACTTCTTCGGAAGTAAAATTATCTTACAAAGAATTAGAAGCATTAAAAGAATTACGTCAGAATTTATCGAAAGCAGAAGCAATTCTTTGGGATGAATTAAAGAATAAAAAAGGAGCATCAAAATTTAGAAAAAAATATACAATTGGTACCTTTTTGGTAGATTATGTATGTTTAGCTAAAAACTTAATTGTTGAATTTTCTGGTAAAGAAGATGAAGAAGCAAGAACAGCATTTTTTAATAATGAAAGTTTTAATGTTGTTCGTTTTAAAAACGAAGAAGTAGTTGAAAATGTATTAAAAGTGGTTGCTGCGATTAATACAGCAATTCAGTTTCCAAAAAAGATTGAAAAATCAGTAGAAACAGAAGTAGTTGTAAAAGACGAGAAGTCTTATAAGATTGATGTTTTTACAACAAGACCAGATACCATTTACGGAGTAAGTTTTATGACATTAGCTCCAGAACATGAGTTGGTATCAAAAATTACAACAGATGCTCAAAAAGCAGAAGTTGAGGCATATATTACAGCTACTGCAAAACGTTCTGAACGTGATAGAATGGCAGATGTAAAAACCATTTCAGGAGCTTTTACAGGTGCGTATGCAATTCACCCTTTTTCAGGTGAAAAGGTCCAAATCTGGATTGGAGATTACGTGTTAGCAAACTACGGAACAGGAGCTGTTATGGCTGTACCTTGTGGAGATCAGCGTGATTATGATTTTGCAAAACACTTTGGAATTCCGATTCCTAATATTTTTGAAGGTGTAGATATTTCTGAAGAAGCACACACTGGAAAAGACGGAACAAAGATTGCAAATTCTGATTTTTTATCAGGATTAAAATATAAGAAAGCCTTAAAATTAGCCATTTTCGAAATGGAAAAACGTGGCTTTGGTTACGGAAAAATAAACTATAGATTAAGAGACGCTGTTTTTAGCAGACAACGTTATTGGGGAGAACCTTTTCCTGTTTATTATAAAGACGGAATGCCACAAATGATTGATGCAGAACATTTGCCAATCGTATTGCCAGAAGTGGTAAAATACTTACCAACGGAAGATGGAAAACCACCTTTAGGGAACGCAACAGAATGGGCTTGGGATTCTCGAGGCAAGAAAGTGGTTTCTAACGATAAGTTAAAAAACAAAACTGTTTATCCTTTAGAATTAAATACAATGCCAGGTTGGGCGGGTAGTTCTTGGTATTTTAACAGATACATGGATGCTACAAATTCTACCGAGTTTGCAAGCAAAGAAAACCTAGACTACTGGAAAGAAGTAGATTTATATATTGGAGGATCTGAACATGCAACTGGGCATTTATTATATGCTCGTTTTTGGCAGAAATTCTTGTTCGATAAAGGAATTGTACCTGTAGATGAGTTTGCTAAAAAGCTTATTAATCAAGGAATGATTTTAGGAACTTCTGCTTTTGTTTACAAAGCAACTGCTTTTGTTAAGAATGGTTGTGGTTGTTCTGATGAAAAATCTATGGATGATGTTTTAGAGAAAATACCAACCGTATTTGTGTCTAAAAATACATTTACTTCTGATGATGAATTTGAAACGGTTGTTATAAATTACTTATTAGATAATAAATTCTTAGATCCTAATTTTGCAGATTTAGTAATGATTACTAAAACAGCTTTACATGCAGATGTTTCTTTAGTAAATGCTTCTGATGAATTAGATGTTGATGGATTTAAAAATCATGCTTTAAATGCTGATTATAAAAATGCTGAATTTGTTTTAGAAGACGGAGCTTATAAAGTAGGACGTGAAGTAGAAAAAATGTCTAAGTCTAAATACAATGTTGTAAATCCTGATGCTATTTGTGAAGAATACGGAGCAGATAGTTTACGTTTATTCGAAATGTTTTTAGGCCCTTTAGAACAAGCGAAGCCTTGGAAAACTTCTGGTATTTCTGGAGTTTCATCTTTCTTAAAGAAATTATGGAAACTGTATTTTAATGAAGAAGTATTTGAAGTATCTGATACCGCAGCAACAAAAGACGAGTTAAAGACATTGCATAAAACCATTAAAAAAGTAGAAGATGATATAGAGAATTTCTCTTTTAACACATCGGTTTCTACTTTTATGATTGCTGTAAACGAGTTAACTGCTTTAAAATGTAATAAACGTGCAATATTAGAACCTTTAGCAATTTTGGTTTCTCCTTATGCACCTCACATTGCAGAAGAGTTATGGAGTTTATTAGGTCATAAAGAATCTATTTCTACTGCAGATTTTCCTGTTTTTGAAGCAAGTCATTTAGTGGAAAGTGCTAAAAATTATCCTATTTCTTTTAACGGGAAAATGCGTTTTACATTAGAACTTCCTCTAGATTTATCAAAAGAAGAAATAGAGAAAATAGTAATGGAAAATGAAAAAACAATTGCACAATTAGAAGGTAAAGCTCCTAAAAAAGTAATTATTGTTCCTGGTAAAATTATAAACATCGTAATCTAGTACACGTAACGTGTTCTTTTGTATTAGCTTGTTTTTGTCATTCCGAACCAAGAATTGAGGAGGAATCTTATAAAGATAGTAACTGTTTTTTATGAGATTTCTCAATCGCAAAAAAGCTCATTTCGAAATGATAAATTATGCAATTCATATATTAGAAAATATAAGTAAGTCAAACATATTTTAGAGATAATTAAAAGCCATTGCAATTTTGTGATGGCTTTTTTTATTTAACTATCTTGTGAGCTGAATGAGTGTAACAAAAGAGCAACTTTTTAAACGTCAAATTACTTTATCTGAGATTGGTGAAGAAGGTCAGGATCAACTACAAAAAGCATCTGTTTTAGTGGTTGGTTGTGGCGGATTAGGAAGTCCGATTGCTGTGTATTTGGCCGCAAGCGGAATTGGGAAAATTCACCTCGTAGATTTTGATACTGTTGATGTTTCTAATTTACATAGACAAGTTTTTTATAGTTTAGAAGATGTTGGCAAATCAAAAGCAGCAGTTTTATCAGAATTTATAAAAAAGAGAGCCGCTTTTACTGATGTTAGTTTTACTAATAAACCAATTACTAAAGAAAACGTTTTTGAGTTGATTTCTGAATTTGATATTATTGTAGATGGCACAGATTCTCTACCTACAAAATATTTGTTAAATGATGCTTGCGTCATTAAAAATAAGCCATTGGTTTATGGTTCTTTGTATAAGTTTGATGGATATGTAGCTACTTTTAATGTTTTACAAAATGACGGAAGTTATTCAGCCAATTTAAGAGATGCTTTTCCAGAAATGGCAACAGATGTTCCTAATTGTTCAGAAGCGGGAACTATGAACGCTATTGTTGGTCTCATTGCTACGCAACAAGTAAATGAAGTTATAAAATTGATAACAAGTATTGGAAAACCGTTAGCAAATGAATTATTGATTTACAATTCGCTTCAAAATACACAATTAAAAATGAAGTTAAAACCAACCGTTTTAAAAGATAAGATTGCTAAATTATTTGAAGTACAAGCGTATTTTGATGCAGTTTGTGAGCTTCAAAATAAGGATTGGCAAATATCATCAGAAGAGTTAAAAGAACGTTTGGCACTTCAAGAGCAATCGAAAAGTTTAGAATTGATAGCCGTTTTACCGAATTTAAAATTGCCTTTTAAGGTGGATCAAACAATTCCTATTCAAGAGTTTGATGTAGATGCTATTCAGGTAGATTTTAATAAAACCTATGTAATGGTTTGCCAAAGAGGGTTAAATAGTTACAGAGCGACCAGAATATTAAAGAAAAAATATCCAGCATTAACTGTTTTAAGTTTAACTGGAGGAATATCTGTTTATTAAGTTTTGAAGGATAAAAACGTAATTATTCACTTTGGCAAAAGATCTATTTTCAGTAGAGCTCTTGCGGCAATTTTCTACTCATTAACGTTGTTTTTAGTGTATAAATATTTTATTATAGAAAGTTCGTTTTCTCTTAATAAGTTAAGGTCAAATGTGTTTTCTATTACATCATTAATTATACTTGGTATTAAGTTTTCGGTTTTGGAAAGTCATCATTTTAATTTTCAAGAAATGAAATACAGAAAATTTTATTCTGTAGGCCCTATTGGTTTTGGAAAATGGAAAGCAATAAGAAAATTAGATAGAGTTTCTACATTTTTAAATAATAGAAAAGAATGCGAAGTTAATATTTGGGATATTAGTAATAAAAGATATAGAATTGCCGTTTTTGATGAGATAGATAATGCTGTTATTTATGGTAGAGATTTAGCCAAAAACTTAGAAATTAAATTTTTAGAAAGAAATTAAAAGAATGAAAACTCCTGTAGATTTTTATAGTCAAGAAAAGTTAACATTAGAAAAAGAAGCCACCATTTTAAAACGTAAATCGGTAAACTTAAGTGTTTTTAGATTTGCAGTTTTCTTAGCGACTTGCTTTTTAGTGTATTTAACTTTTGGTAGTTATCCCGATGTTTTTATCGTTGCTTTTTTAGGGATTTTATTGTTTGGGTTTTTAGTCGTAAAACAGGTTAGTTTACAAAGAAAACGAGCTATTGTTAAAGCTAAAATTAACATCAATAATACAGAACTAGAAGTTTTAAATAGGAATTTCCATCATTTAGAATCTGGAGAGGAATTTGTTAACCCAACTCATTATTATAGTAATGATATCGATTTGTTTGGTGTTGGTTCATTTTTTCAATATGCAAATAGAACGGTAACAGGTGAAGGGAAGAAACTACTTGCAAATACGTTTACAGAAAATAAAACAGACGGAATTGTAGAGAAGCAAAATACTATTAAAGAATTAGCTACAAAAGTAACTTGGAGGCAGCATTTTTCCGCTTTGGCAAGTTTAATAACCACAAAAGATACGTCTGGTTTTATTGTAAATTGGATTCAGGAGTATACAGCAGTTTTACCTGCTTTTTTAAAGGGAGTACAAATTGGTTTTTCGGTAGTTTCTTTAGTTTTAATTAGTTTAATTTCTTTTGGATTTGTTTCGTTTACTTATTTAATTCTTTGGTTTTTTATAGGTCTATTCATCACAGCAGCTTATGTTAAAAAAACAGGTAACTTATATGCTGATACAGATAAAGTGAGAGAAACTTTTAAGCAATATCACGTATTATTAAATGAAATTGAAAACGAAAAATTTACTTCTAAAGTTTTAGTAGAAAAACAAGCTATTATTAATTCCGAGAGTAAAAAAGCTTCTACAATTTTTAAAGAATTTTCTAAAGTTTTAGATGGATTTGATCAACGTAATAATATTTTAATTTCAGTGGTTGGTAACGGACTTTTTTTAATTGAAATTTTCAATGCTTGCAGAGTAGAAAAATGGATTACTACCTACAAACACACGGTAGATAAATGGTTTTCTGTGGTTGCTTTTTTTGATGCTCAAAATTCGTTAGCAAACTTTCATTTTAATCATACAAAATTCATTTTCCCAGAAATTACAGTAGAGAAAGTAGTTATAAAAGCTGCTAATTTAGGACATCCTTTATTAAAGGTTGATAAAAGAATTGACAACGATTTTACTATTGATAAAGAACAGTTTTTTATTGTTACAGGAGCAAATATGGCTGGAAAAAGTACTTTTTTAAGAACTATTTCTTTGTCTATTGTTATGGCAAATTGTGGTTTACCCGTTTGTGCAGAGAGTTTTAAATATGCGCCAATTAAGTTGATTACAAGTATGCGAACTACAGATTCTTTAACGGAAGATGAATCGTATTTTTATTCTGAATTAAAGCGTTTAAAGTTTATTGTTGATGAAATTAAAACTACAGATTACTTTATCATTTTAGATGAAATTTTAAAAGGAACCAACAGTAAAGACAAGGCAATTGGTTCTAAAAAGTTTGTTGAAAAGTTAACAAAATCTAAGTCCACCGGAATTATTGCAACCCACGATGTGAGTTTGTGTGAATTAGAAAACGAGTTTACTGGTATTAAAAACTATTATTTTGATGCAGAAATTATAGACGATGAATTGCACTTCGATTATACCTTAAAAAACGGAATTTGTAAAAACATGAATGCTTCTTTTTTATTGAAAAAAATGGAAATTGTTTAGTGTGTTAATTCGATGAAAAGTATAGAATTGTTACTTCAGCTTTAGGAGAAGTCTCATAAAGAGGAGAACGCAAAATGGGGCAATATTATGTGATTTCTCTCTGCGGTCGAAATGACAAAAGAACGTAAAAAAAACACCCAATTGTCACTTCGAAGTATTTAGAAGTCTCATGACAGTGATAACACAACGTGAGCTACTTTATGCGATTTCTTCCAAAAGGTTGAAAAGATAAACACCGTAAACAAAAGCGAGCAAACAGGTTTAGCCCTGATTGAAACGACATCCTTTTTGCTTTTTCTGCAAAAAGATACAGTGGAAAGCAGGAAATAGCTTCTAAAAACACTTCTAAACTTTCTGTAAGACGCTTAATGCCGTTTTTACAGTATCAATTCTTATAAAAGTGATTAATAAACGAATTCCGTTTTTAGATTCTTTCTCTTTCATTACGCAACTTTTAGGGTTTAGTTGCACATATTTTAACATTCTTGTAAACGCATCTGTGTGATAAAAATCGCTTTGTTGATTTGCTACAAAATAACCCATCATTCTTTTTTGCTTTAGAATCACTTTCTCTAAACCAAGTTCTTTTGCCAACCATTTTATACGAACAGAATCTAATAAATCTTCTACTTGCGTAGGGATTTCTCCAAAACGATCTATAATTTCAGTTTCGAAAACCTGAATTTCATCTTCTGTTTTAAGTTCTCCTAATTTATTATACAAAGCCAATCTTTCTGTAATGGAGTTGATGTAGTCATCTGGGAATAAAATTTCGAAATCAGTATCAATTGTAACCTCTTTTACGTACTCTTTTGGTTTGGAATTATCTGTAGGATACAATTCTTTAAATTCATTCTCTTTCAGTTCTTCGATGGCTTCTTGCAATATTTTCTGATAGGTGTCAAACCCAATATCATTGATAAAACCACTCTGTTCTCCACCTAATAAATCTCCAGCTCCACGAATTTCTAAATCTTTCATGGCAATGTTAATTCCGCTTCCTAAATCTGAAAATAATACCAAGGCTTCTATACGTTTTCTGGCATCATCCGTCATCATGTGATACGGAGGTGTTATAAAATAACAGAAGGCTTTTTTGTTAGAACGACCAACTCTACCACGCATTTGGTGTAAGTCTGAAAGGCCGAAATTATTGGCATTGTTAATAAAAATAGTGTTGGCATTTGGTACATCTAAACCACTTTCTATAATGGTTGTAGAAACCAAAACATCAAAATCTCCATTCATAAAACCGAGCATTAATCCCTCTAGTTTTTTACCTTCCATTTGTCCGTGACCAATACCTACTTTTGCATTTGGTACTAAACGTTGAATTAAACCTGCAACTTCTTTAATATTCTCTATTCTATTATGGATAAAGAAAACTTGTCCACCTCTAGAAATTTCGTAAGCAATAGCGTCTCGTACTGTTTCTTCAGAAAAACGGATGACATTACTTTCTATAGGATGTCTGTTTGGTGGCGGTGTTTTTATAACCGATAAATCTCTTGCAGCCATTAAACTAAACTGCAACGTTCTAGGAATTGGAGTTGCGGTTAAGGTTAAAGTATCTACATTTTCCTTTAAAGTTTTTAACTTGTCTTTTACAGCAACACCAAATTTTTGCTCTTCGTCGATAATTAATAAACCTAAATCTTTAAATTGTAAGCGTTTGTTTGTAAGTTGATGCGTACCGATTATAATATCTACAGAACCATCATTTACACCATTTATAGCTTCGGTTTTTTGTTTTGCTGTTCTAAAACGGTTTAGGTAATCTATACGGACAGGGAAATCTTTTAAACGCTCGGTAAAAGTTTTATAATGTTGAAAAGCTAGTATGGTTGTTGGTACTAAAATTGCAACTTGCTTGCCGTTATCTACCGCTTTAAAAGCAGCTCTTACGGCAACTTCTGTTTTACCGAAACCAACGTCACCACAAACCAAACGGTCCATTGGTTGTTCTTTTTCCATATCTAATTTTACAGCTTGTGTAGATGTAAATTGATCTGGCGTATCTTCATACATAAAACTACCTTCTAGCTCATGTTGAATGTGAGTATCTGGACCAAAAGCAAATCCTTTTTGAAGTTTTCTTTTTGCGTATAATTGAATTAAATTAAAGGCAACATGTTTAACTCGGGCTTTTGTTTTTTGTTTAATTTTTTTCCAAGCACCAGAACCTAATTTATATATTTTAGGCGCTTTACCATCTTTTCCATTAAATTTAGAAATCTTGTGAAGCGAGTGAATACTTACATATAAAATGTCTCTTTCTCCATAGACCAATTTAATGGCTTCTTGCTTTTTACCTTGAACGTCTATTTTTTGTAAACCACCAAATTTTCCAATTCCGTGATCCATGTGTGTTACGTAATCGCCAATTTCTAGTTTGTTTAAATCTTGAAGGGTAATGGCTTGTTTTTTAGCGTACCCGTTTTTTAATCGGAATTTATGATAACGTTCAAAAATTTCATGATCGGTGTAACAAACCAACCTATTATCTACATCTACAAAACCTTGGTATAATGGAAAAACAACGGTTTCGTAATGTACTTCTTGTTCTGCATCATCAAAAATATCATGAAAACGTTTTGCTTGTTGATCGTTGGCACAAAAAATGTAATTAGTAAATTCTGCTTTGTGGTATTCTTCTAAATTATCAATTAATAAATCGAATTGTTTGTTAAATGAAGGTTGCGCAATGGTATTAAATTTAATTTCTGAAAGACCTTTCGTTTGTGTTTTAGTAGATATTTCTATGAGTGAAAAATCTTGTATTTGATTTTTGATATAACTTCCATCACAAAATAACTCACTTGGTTTTGCGTGTTTTATTTCTTTGGATAAATTTTGGAAAGCATCTTCTGCCTTTTGATAAAATTTATCTAGATTTCCGGTAATTAAATCAATGTTTTTTGCAAAAATGACTGTTTTTGAGGAGATGTATTTAAGAAAACTTTCTCTGTTTTCTTGTAATGTTTTGTTTTCTACATTTGGCATAATAGAAACCTTTTTCAGTTTCTCATTAGAGAGTTGTGTCTCTACATCAAAAGAACGAATACTGTCTATTTCATCACCAAAAAATTCTACTCGATAAGGTTCATCATTAGAAAAAGAAAAGACATCTATAATTCCTCCACGTACAGAAAAATCACCTGGTTCTGTAACAAAATCTACACGTTTAAATTTGTATTCGAATAAAACTTCGTTAACAAAATCGAGTGATAAACTTTCGCCTACAGCTACTTTTAACGTATTTTTTTCTAATTCTTTTTTGGTAACCACTTTTTCGAATAAAGCAGTTGGGTAGGTTACAATTACAGCAGGTTTTTTACGAGAATTAATTCGGTTTAAAACTTCTGATCGTAATAAAACATTGGCATTGTCTGTTTCTTCTATCTGATAAGGTCTTCTGTAAGAACCAGGATAAAAAAGAACATTTTTTTCACCTAACAATTGTTCTAAATCGTTAAGGTAATAAGCTGCTTCTTCTTTATCATTGAAGATTAAAAGATACGGTTTATCTACTTTTTTAAAAGTTTCTGAAATAACAAAAGACAACGAAGATCCGACCAAATTCGATATTTGAAAATGGTTTCTATCTTGTTGAAGTTGGTTAATTATCTGCGATACATTCGCAGAGTTTTGATATTGATTTACAATGTTCTGCTTGCTCAACCCGAAATATTTTAGCAAAGATATTAATTTGAATTTGTTAAATATAAAATGTTTAAAAACTATTTTAAATAAGATTTAATCTTTTATTAAAATAGTTTAGTGAAATTTACGTTTCATATTCTATAATGAGGATTTAATTATCTTTGTTGCATCTTAAAATAGTAGATTATAATGTAAGGTATTTGTTTGTAAATTATCAATTTAGAATTTATTAGGTGTTATTTTTATCATTTTCGAATAAATAAAACTTTAACGCAAATAAAATATACAGCACTTTATTTTCTTCGTTAAATCAATATCTTTGCCAAAAAAAATATTAGAAATTGCAAATTGCTTTTCTTCTCCCTAAAAAAGAAAATTAAAATGAAAAATATAGTTCTTATTCTTGTTTTTTTATTCACATTAAATAGTTTCAGTCAGAATGAAGTTAATAAATGGGCTGTAACAATTGGTACCGGTTCTGTTCTTTATTCTGTAGAAAATGGCCCAGATATGGGAGGTAGGCTTATTCCTCAATTTCCTAGATTATCTGTTGCTACCTACCTTTTTAAGAATATAACTTTAGCTGGTAGTATTTCTAGTGATTTTAATGATAGTCAAAAATACACCACTTATGATGGTGAGGTTAGATATGATTTTGGTACTTCAGGAAACACAATAAATCCCTATATATTAATTGGAGGTAGTCTTGTAAAGTCTAAACATGTATTACCAACTTTAAATTTTGGTATCGGTGGTACACTTTGGATTTCTGATCATTTTGGTTTACAAGGTGTATTAATGCATAAGTATAATGAAGAAAGATTCCAAAGTCAACGTTCTCACACATTTGGATCAGTCGGTGTTACATATCGTTTTTCACTAAGTGGAGGGAATGGTCGTTCTACTTCTGGAAGAAAACGTATTTGGGAATCTAAGCATTAATTTCTTCTATTATCTTATGGTAATTTGCCATTATGATTTTTATTTGAGCGCTATGTAACTTGTTAATATTTTAGTGATTTCTTCTGCTGATAGAAAAGAGTCTATCTGCTCATCAATCGTATTGTTTGTACTTATAATAATAGTAGAAGGATAGCTGATTGTGTTGTTTTTAGAAGCGAGCACTTCTACTATCTGATGAACTCCTGATTTATTTTTAAAAATTCTACCTTTTATGTTTATGGAGTCTTTACTTTCTGCATCAAAAGAAACAAAGTAAAAATGTTTGTTTAATAAATTTATAACTTTTTTATCGATAAAAGTATTCTTTTTCATAGCAAAACAATACTTACACCAGCTTGTGTGAAAAAAGACTATAATTGGCTTCTTTTCTTTTTCTTGTAATTTAAAAGCTTCTTCAAATGAATAATTTAGTAAAGTGTTGTTTTTCTGCCCATATAAAATACAGGTGGAAAGTATAAAAAAGAAAAGAAGCGTGTTTTTCATTATTGTATTTTATATCTAAGTCCTGCAAACATACGTATACCTTGGTTACCGGCATATACATAAGCTGGGTCGAATGCTAATTCTGGATTTGTTTCTGTATCTACTCCAACGTCAAAAGGATTGTCGCTATTTAAGATACTGTTAGCAGCAGGAGTGAAGTTTAATAAATTTTTTACCCCACCAAAAACTTCAAAAGTGTTGCTAATTTTTTTAGTAGCTTGTATGTTTTGTATACTATACCAAGGAGATGTTGGAGATCTAGGGTCATTTTCTCCCAATAAAGGTAAATCCATAGGTCCGTAAATGTTACCAGTGTAGTCAAGTAATAAATCGATAGATTTTATTCTGTAAGAAATACTCCAAGTACCACTAAAACTCTCTGTTAATAGCTGTCTTTCGGTAACTCCTTCTTCTGTTGTAGATACATCCATTAAAGTTGCACCAGCTATAATTGAAAGACCATTTCTAAAATTAATATCTGTATTTAGAGATATACCTTTAGATACTGCATAACCATCATCTAAGTTACCATAGATTATTTTGGAAGTATCAGTTTCATAATCTGCAACTATTTTATTGTTGAAATGCGTGTAAAAAACACTTCCATCTAAATTAATAATGGTATTATTTTTTGTAACTATTTTTTTAACATAGTTAATGTTTGCATTCCAAGAAGTTTCTGGAAGTAATTCATCTTCAAAAAATACGTCTCTGTTTCCTGTAAGGGCAGCATGGTCTTCTGTAAAAACATTAGCAACTCTAAAACCATTACCAATACTAACTCTTAAAACATCTTCATTATTATCAGAATTCCATTTGTAATTTACTCTTGGAGAAAAAACGCTTCCGTGTACATTATTATGATCATATCTTGCCCCTAACAACAGTTTGCTTTTTGGTGCTAATGTAATTTCATCTTGAATAAAAACACCTGGTAAGTGAGTAATTGATGGATCGTTTTCTGTTTCACTGCCAGTTGCAGTGGTATTGTCGTCGTAATTTGTGTAACGATAAGCAACTCCCATTAATATATCATGGTTTTTTCCAAAAGTAGTGTCGTATGTTAATTGTCCAAAAGCGATAAATTGATCAGCTTTGTAAAAAGTATCTCCGTAGTAAGAATTTTGGTCATGTCCATTCGCACTAAATTGAAAATTTAATTTTTCATCTGTAGGTAATTGGTAAGTTCCAAAAGTTTCCCATCTACTTGTGTAAATACTTTCTCCGTAAATTTCTGTTCCACCTCTAAATTCAGGTGTCCAATCCATTTCTCCACCCCATCTATCTTCGTAAACATAACGACCAGCTACCGTAAAAACACGATTGTTTTTTCTTTCGAAATCAAATTTATTAAAAATAGAAATTCTGTTTTGTAAGGTTAAATCTGTAAAACCATCATTGTTGTTATCAATTGGGTTTTGGTAATTAAAATAATTGATCCCTAATAAAGCATTCGTTTTTCCTAGCTTGTATTTTAAGCCAATATCAGTATTCACTTCTCCCCAAGAACTAGCGTAAGAATCTATCGTAAACAAAGGTGAAGAAGATGGTTTTTTAGTGATAATATTAATGATACCTCCAACTGCCTCAGAGCCATATAAAGTTGAAGCGGGTCCTTTTACAATTTCTACACGTTCTATTAATGCTTGCGGAATTCCTGTTAGTCCATAAACCGTAGAAAGTCCGCTTACAATTGGCATTCCGTCAATCATAACAAATGTATAAGCACCCTCTAATCCGTTTATATGAATATCACCAGTGTTGCAAACACTGCAGTTTACTTGTGGACGAACACCATTTACATTCTGCATTGATTCGAATATGGATGGTGATGGGTTTTTCATAAAAAAGGTAGGAGAGTATACTTCTACGGGCACAGGACTGTCTAATTTCTTAACAGGTTTCATGGTTCCAGAAATAACTATCTCATCTAAAGAGTTATCTTCTGATAGAGATAAATTTTGAGTAATTTTTTGATTTTCATCAATCGTTATTTTTATGAATTTAGATTGATAACCAACACTACTCGCAACAAGTGTGTAATTTCCTTTAGGGATATCTTTTAGTTTATAATAACCGTTTTCGTTAGAAGCTGTTCCAATTTTAGAGTTTTTTAAATAAACATTCACGTAAGCTAATGCATTTGAGCTATTCGTTATTTTTCCAGAAATAGAATTATTTTGGGAAAAAATTGTGTTTAAGCTGATAAGTGCTGTAAATAATAGAAGTCTTTTTAGTTTCATTTGATAAATATTTTTGACAAATATAATTTATTTTTTAGACCTGTCTAAAAATATATTTATTAAATTAAAAAAGTATATCTTTGTAGTATAAAATTTATAGATGTTTACACTTTCTGAAGAAAATTATTTAAAAGCAATTTATCATTTAGAGTTAGATGCTGTTAAAGGAATCAGTACAAATGCTATTGCTAAAAAATTAGAAACAAAAGCTTCTTCTGTTACAGACATGATAAAAAAATTGTCTGAAAAGGAAGTTGTTGTGTATAAGAAGTATAAAGGAGTTAAATTAACTAGTTTAGGAAAGAAGACTGCTGCAAATATTGTACGTAAGCACAGGCTTTGGGAAGTTTTTCTGGTAGATAAGTTAAATTTTTCTTGGGATGAAGTACATGATGTTGCGGAGCAATTAGAGCATATCAAATCTTCAAAATTAGTAGAGCAATTAGATGCTTTTTTGGGTTTTCCAACGCATGATCCTCATGGAGACCCTATTCCAGATAAAGACGGGAATTTAAAAACGATAGATAAAAGTTTATTATCAACTTTATTAAAAAATGAAAGCGGAATTTGTATTGGTGTTGATGATTCTTCTTCAGAATTTTTAAAGTTCTTAGACAAAAAAGGAATTACTTTAGGGCAACATATTACAGTTTTAGAAAAAGAAGACTTTGATGACTCCGTTTCTATTAAGGTTGATGATAAGAAATTATCAATTTCAAATAAAATAGCTAACAATTTATATATAAAAAAAATATGAATACCTACAACCCAATAGTAGCGCTCTTAGTGTTTTTTGGCGTTATTTTAATCTTGTATTTTATATTTAATCCTAAAAAAGGACTCTTTTTTAAATATCTCAAGGCTCGTAAAGAAACAGAAAAAACAGCGATTGAAGATATTTTAAAGTTATTGTATCATGATCCTAAAACATCTATAAGTACCATTTTTGATGAATTAGATTTTAGTCATAGTTTGTTATTAGAAAGTATTGATACTATGCTAGAAACTGGATTGATAAAAAAAGAGCATGAGCTTTTTTCATTGACCGAAGAAGGCGATGAATATGCATTAAGAATTGTAAGAGCACACCGTTTATGGGAAAAATATTTATCAGAAAAAACGGGTTTTCATAAAACTGAATGGCATAGTAGGGCAGAGAAAAAAGAACACGAGTTATCTGGTGAAGAAGTAGAAGATTTATCTACACTTTTAGGAAACCCAAGGTACGATCCTCATGGAGATCCAATTCCAACCAAAGCTGGTCAAATTCCTGAGAAAAAAGGAATGTTACTTGCAGATTTGCCTATTCTAAATTTTGGGAAAATTATTCATATAGAAGATGAGCCTACAAGTATTTATAAGCAAATTTTAGCAAAACATATTCATTTACATTCTCAGGTGTATATGAAAGAGATAAGTGAAAATCGCATTGTTTTTGAATCCGAAGGAGAGCAATTTGTTTTACCGCCATTAGTAGCAAAAAATATTACCGTAATTTCTTTAGACAAAGCAGATGTTGTAGAAACAGATACGTTACGTTTATCTAATTTAGAAAATAACCAAAAAGCAACAATTATAGGTGTCTCTAAAGAATGTAGAGGGGAAAATAGACGTAGATTATTAGATTTAGGTTTTGTAAAAGGAGCAACGGTTAGTATCGATTTATTAAATCCGTTAGGAGATCCAAAAGCATTTTTAATTAAAGGAACTGCTATTGCCTTAAGAAAAGATCAGGCAGTTAAAATTTTAATTACCAAAGCATAAAAAAATGAAAACAGCAACAAAATCAGCTTGTGACACTTGTGCACATCATACTTTAGAAGGTGTTAAAAAACTGGGTGTAGATACAGAGAATGTAGACTTTGTAATTGCGTTAGCAGGAAACCCAAATACAGGAAAAAGTACTGTTTTTAATGCATTAACAGGGTTGAGGCAGCATACAGGTAATTGGCCAGGAAAAACAGTAACTAGAGCAGAAGGAGCGTTTGAATATCAGCAACAAAAGTTTAAATTAATAGATTTACCAGGTACCTATTCTTTAATGTCTCGATCTGAAGATGAAGAAGTTGCTAGAAATTTTATCCTTTTTGGTAAACCAACATTAACGGTAATAGTTGTTGATGCAAGCAGGTTAGAGCGTAATTTAAATTTGGTACTTCAAATTTTAGAAATCTCTTCGAACGCAGTTCTTTGTCTAAACTTAATGGACGAGGCGGAAAAAAATAATATAAACATAGACTATAGAAGTTTATCTAGAGAATTAGGAATTCCTGTGGTACCAACAAGTGCAAGATCTAAAGAAGGAATTCCAGAATTAATTGCCGCAATTAGTGATTTGGCAAACGGAAAAATAGTTTGTAAACCTTATAAAATAAAAAGCATTCCAAAACATGTAGAAGATGCTGTGCAGAAATTGAGTGCAGCTATTAAAGAAGAGTATCCAACTGTTTCAAATAGCAGGTGGTTAGCTTTTAGGGTTTTAGAAGGAGATACGCATATTTTAGATGCCTTAAAAACAGGTGATTTTATTTAATTGAAGAGAATGGGAACAAAAAACATTGATAAAATTATAGAATTATCTAACGAATTGCGTTGGCAAATTGGCGATGATTTTCACGATAATTTAACGGAAGCAATTTATGCTGATGCTTCTAAGATTGTTGAAAAAACAGTTGTAAAAGATAATAAAAAAGGAGCTTTTTATTTAAATGCTAAAATAGATAAAATAGTAACTAGTAAAATTTGGGGTTTTCCAATTATGCTATTGTTATTAGGTTTAGTACTTTGGTTAACTATTATTGGGGCAAATTACCCATCATCTATGTTGGCAAGTTTGTTGTTAGATACAATTCATCCTTTATTAAAAGAGGGTGCTGCATTCTTGAGTTTTCCTTGGTGGTTGTCTGGTTTTTTAATTGATGGTATTTATTTAGCAGTTGCTTGGGTAATTGCTGTAATGTTGCCGCCAATGGCCATCTTTTTTCCATTATTTACCTTATTAGAAGATTTTGGATATTTACCTAGAGTTGCCTTTAATATGGATTCACTTTTTAAAAAATCTGGAGCACATGGTAAGCAAGCTTTAACTATGACAATGGGCTTTGGTTGTAATGCGGCCGGAGTTGTAGCAACTAGAATTATTGATAGTCCGAGAGAGCGATTAATTGCAATTATTACTAATAATTTTTCTTTGTGTAATGGTCGTTGGCCAACGCAGATTCTATTAGCAACGATCTTTATTGGAGCTGTTGTTCCGTCAACATATTCAAGTTTAATTTCTTTGGTTGCTGTTGTAGGAATTGCCGTTTTAGGAATCTTTTTTATGTTTTTCTTTTCTTGGGCATTGTCTAAAACAGTTTTAAAAGGAGAGGTTTCAACTTTTAATTTAGAGTTGCCTCCTTATAGAACACCTTTATTTTGGAAAACCATTTACACTTCTTTAATAGATAGAACATTAATAGTTTTATGGAGAGCCATTGTGTTTGCGGCACCTGCTGGAGCGGTAATATGGTTAATTTCTAATATTTTTATTGGTGATGAAAGTATTGCGTTGCATTTAATTGATTTTTTAGATGGCTTTGGATTTCTATTAGGCTTAAATGGTGTTATTTTATTGGCTTATGTAGTTGCTATTCCTGCTAATGAAATTGTAATTCCGTCTATATTAATGTTAACAGTAATGGTAACGGGAGCTGTTGGTGGCGCAGGAGCGGGTGTAATGTTTGAGTTAGATTCTGTTACAGCAACAGGTGATATTTTAAAAAGTGGTGGATGGACGCTTTTAACAGCGGTGAATGTAATGTTGTTTAGTTTGTTGCATAATCCTTGTAGCACAACTATTTATACTATTTATAAAGAAACAAAAAGTAAAAAATGGACTGTGGTAGCAACAATTTTACCCGTTATAGCAGGTTTTATAATTACGTTTTTGGTAGCTCAAATTTGGAGAATTTTAAGCTAATCACTCTAAAATAAATTTTGATATTTAACTGAAATTAATTGCTTAATTTGTATTTTGCAGTAAAATAAATTGTGCAAAATACATCATCCTTTCAGGTTTATAACGCTTCTGCAGGAAGTGGAAAAACCTTTACGCTCGTAAAAGAATACATTAAAGTTTTATTAACTTCTGATGATATTTTTTCATTTCAGAAAATTTTAGCAATCACGTTTACCAATAAAGCAGCTGGTGAAATGAAAGAGCGTGTATTGTCTAGTTTAGAAGATTTTGCAGATGGTGAGGAAAATGATTTATTGAATATTATTGTTGATGAAATAAAGATTGATAAAGCAATCATTCAGGAAAGAAGTAAGAAAATTTTAGATGCAATTTTAAAAAATTATTCTGCTTTTTCAATTACTACAATTGATAGTTTTACACATAAAATAATTAAAAACTTCGCGTTCGATTTAGGTTTGTCACTTAATTTTGAAGTAGAAATGGATGCCGTTTCTCTTTTAAATGAAGCTGTAGATGTTTTAATTTCTAAGATTGGAACAGATGAAAAACTGACAAACCTTTTAATAGATTATTCACTAGATAAAACAGATGATGATAAGTCTTGGGATATTTCTAGAGATTTAAGTGAGTTTGCAAGAATCTTATTAAATGAAGATGATGTGCAACATTTTAGAAGTCTTGCGGATAAAAAATTAGAAGATTTTACAAACTTAAAGTCGAAGTTATATAATCAGCAAAAAGAATTAAAAGATTCCATTAAAAAAGTTGGTGAAGAGTGTCTTGAGTTAATAGAAAACAACGATTTAGAGCATAAAAATTTTATGCGAGGTACTATTCCTAAATTCTTTGCAGATTTAAGCACGAAATCTGTAGATATAGATTTTATCAAACGAAGTGAAACGATAAAAAAAGCAATCGAGAATAATCAATATTACTCAAAGTCTACCGCAGAGTTTATTGCAAGTTCTATAGATCAAATTGTTCCTGATATTGTTCGATTATTTAAGGAAGCTGAAGTTGTTTATCAGCAATTCTCCATGAATAAATTGGCGTTGAAAAGTATTATTCCTTTAGCCGTTTTAAATAATATAAATTCAGAGTTAGAAAATATAAAAGAAGACAATAATATTCGATTAAATGCAGAGTTTAATCAATTGATTTCGGATAATATAAAAGACCAACCAGCTCCTTTTATTTATGAAAGAATTGGGCAACGTTTTCAGCATTATTTTATTGATGAAATGCAAGATACTTCTGTGTTGCAATGGCAAAATTTAGTGCCGTTAATAGACAATACGTTGGCGCAAGAAAATAGCAATTTATTATTGGTTGGTGATGGAAAACAAGCCATTTATAGATGGCGTGGAGGAAAAGCGGAACAATTTATTGAATTAGGTTCAGATAGATTGAATCCTTTTCATGTTTCTAAAGAAATTAAGAATTTAGAAACCAATTTTAGAAGTTATTCAGAGGTTATTAATTTTAATAATTCGTTTTTTCAGCATACGGCAAATTTCATTCATAATGAATCGTATAAGAATATTTTTATAGAAGGTAACAAGCAAATAGAAAATGCTAAAAAGGGAGGTTTAGTTTCGTTAACCTTCCTTGAAAAAAATGAAGACAAAGAGCTCGAAAAAGTAAAATATCCGCAAAAGGTTTTAGAGAAAATCCACCAATTAAAGGAGAGTTTTTCTTTGAGTGAAATTTGCGTGTTGACTCGTACTAGAAAAGACGGAGTTGCAGTGGCAAATTATTTATCAGAAAAAGGAATTGATATTGTTTCGTCGGAAACCTTATTGCTTAAAAATAGTGCAAAAGTTACTTTTATTGTTGATGTTTTAAAGGTTTTACAAAACCCAAGTGATGAGGAAACACGTTTTGAAATGCTGTATTTTTTACATCAACATTTACAGATAGAAAAACCAAAACATGTCTTTTTTAATGAATTTGCAAAATCGGATAATCAAACTATTTTAGAGTCTTTAAAAAACCTTGGTGTCACGTTTAATATTTCGGCATTTCATCAATTGCCGTTTTATGAGAAAATAGAAGAAATTATTAGAGGTTTTAATTTGATAAATTCCTCTGATGCATATCTTCAATTTTTTCTAGATGTTGTTTTAGAACAGCAAAGAAACGGAACTGATGTTGGAGAGTTTTTAGAGTTTTGGGAACTTAAAAAAGAACGACTAAGTATTGTTGCTCCAGAAAGTGCTGGTGCAGTTCAGATTATGACGATTCATAAATCGAAGGGATTGGAATTTCCGGTGGTTATTTTTCCTTGTGATGTAGATGTCTATCGACAGATAAAACCAAAATCATGGTTAGATCAATTGCCAGAATCATATGAAGGTTTCGACGAACTATTAGTTGATTATAGTAAAAGTTTAAGTATTGTTAGTGAAAGAGGTTTAAATATTTATAACAAGCAACGCGAAGAATTAGAATTAGATAATTTTAATCTATTGTATGTTACTTTAACAAGAGCTGTAGAGCAATTACATGTTATTACTGATAAAAAAATATCAGCTAAAGGAGAGGAGAATACTAATTTTTATTCAGGTGTTTTTATCAATTATTTAAAACAGCAAAACCTTTGGAATGATGATCTTTCTGAATATATTTTTGGAGATGTGCAAAGGGTCAGTGAAAAGAAAGAAGAAAGTTCTGTTGCAGAAATCCATGAGAAATTTATTTCAACTCCTTGGCAAGAACATAATATTGTTTTGTTAGCAAATTCTTCTAAATTATGGAATACAGAACAAGGAAAAGCTATTGATTTTGGGAATTTATTTCATGAAATTTTATCTAAAATTATTACTTCAAAAGATATTGAGAAAGTTATTTCTATTTATTATCAACAAGGAGTTATAAATAAAGAACAGCAAATTTTTATTACAAAAAGTGTTTTTAGTATTGTAAATCATCCTGAATTAGAACTTTATTTTTCAGATAAAGTTAAAGTTTTTAATGAAAGGGAAATTGTTGATGTAGATAATCAGATTATTATTTTAGATAGGTTGATTTTTATAGCAGATAAAAAAGTGGTTATTATTGATTATAAGACAGGGAACCCTTCGTCAGAATATCATCAGCAGTTATTAAGGTATGAAAGAACTCTAAAATCAATGAATTTTAAAGTAGAAAAAAAACTATTGATCTATATTAATGAAGAAATTGACGTTGTTGAGGTGTAATTTGTAGAAAAGTATCAACTTAAAAATTAAGATAAATTTATAATTAAAAATAGTAATTTAACTGCTTAATTCTTTTCTCTTTAGAGCTGAAAAAAAAAGTTAGAAAAAAGAATTGGTTATCCTTTAGTTCATGCTAATGAGTGTTTTAAAGAACTTGATTAAAGTCTTTATAAAAATTATAGAGTGAATTCAAGGGGAATTAGAATTAATAAAACGTATTGTTTTAATAATATTTTGTAGATTTGTCTTTGTATATACGATTTAAGGATTTACTTTTGCGTATAATAATAACGAACTTTTAATTTAAAAATTTGATAATGAAACGATTAAGAATAGCTGTGATAGCTTTGTTTACGTTGGTAACAGTTGGTAACGTAAACGCACAAGATGAAAACAACCCGTGGGCTGTAGGTTTTGGTGTAAACGTAGTAGACTTTTACAATGGTGATGACTTTAGTGACCAAATAAAAGATTTATTAGGTAACGGAGATTGGAATATTTTACCTTCTATTTCTAGAATATCTGGAGAAAAGTATTTAGACAAAGGTTTCTCTTTACAATTAGCGGGGTCTTTAAATAAAATTGAAACAGTTACAATTAAAGATGATTCAGATTTTCTTTATTGGGCTGTAGATGCAGTTGTAAAGTATGACTTAAATAACTTAGTTGGACAAACAGGTTGGTTTGATCCTTATGTATATTTAGGTGGAGGTTATACTTCTGTAGATTCTAGTGGTGAAGCAATGTTAAATGGAGGTGTTGGTTTTAACACTTGGTTTAATGATAACTTAGGATTAAACTTTCAAACAGGAACTAAAAAAGGTTTTTCTGATAATGTAAGAGCGCATTACCAAACTTCTTTAGGTTTAGTGATTAAATTTGGAGGAACAGATACTGACGGAGACGGAGTATATGATAAAGATGATGCTTGTCCAGAAGAAGCAGGTTTAGTAGAATTTAATGGTTGTCCTGATGCTGATGGCGATGGAGTAAAAGATTCTGATGATGCTTGTCCTTCAGTTGCAGGTTTAGCAGCTATGAATGGTTGTCCTGATTCTGACGGAGACGGTGTAGCTGATAAAGATGATATGTGTCCTAGTGCTAAAGGAACTAAAGCTAATAAAGGTTGCCCAGATACAGACGGAGATAGTGTAGCTGATAAAGATGATAAATGTCCATCTGTTGCAGGACCAGCTGATAATGCAGGATGTCCTTGGCCAGATACTGACGGAGACGGAGTTTTAGATAAAGATGATAAATGTCCTGAGTTTGCAGGTGTTGCTTCTAATAATGGTTGTCCAGAAGACGCTATGACAGCAGAGCAAATTGCAGCTTTATCAGGATATTCAAAAGAAATCTTATTTAGTACAGATAGCGCTAAAATTAATAGAGCATCTGCTGGAAAATTAGATAAAGTTTATGATTTAATTAGTTCTGTAGATAATGTAATCTATGTAATAGAAGGTTATGCAGATAGTAGAGGAGCTAGTGCTTACAACTTATACTTAACTGAAAGAAGAGCAGAATCTGCTAAAGCTTATTTAGTTGAAAAAGGTTTTGACGCTAATAGATTAGAAACAGTTGGTCAAGGAGAGAAAGATCCTATTGCATCTAACAACACTAGTTTAGGAAGAAGTAAAAACAGAAGAGTAGTTATTAAGTTATCTGATAAATAATTTTTAACTACATTTTAATATAAAACTCTGCTCATTTTGAGCAGAGTTTTTTTTGTTTCTGTTATTTGTTTCTTTTTCAATTAAAAAAGAGGAAAATCTTTTTTAATTAAGGACAAAAAAATTACCTTTGCAATCTGAAAAAAGAGGCTGAAATCTCTGAAATAAAATAATAACTTTAATTAGATACATAATGTCTACAATAACAGGTAAAGTTTCACAAATTATTGGGCCAGTAATTGATGTTGAATTCAATACTGAAAATGAACTTCCTAAAATTTACGATTCGTTAGAAATCAAAAAAGCTGACGGCTCTATTTTAGTATTAGAGGTACAACAGCATATTGGAGAAGATACAGTTAGAACTATCTCAATGGATGCTACTGATGGATTAAGTAGAGGAACTGAGGTTGTGGCTACAGGTAATCCTATTCAAATGCCTATCGGAAACGATATTTATGGCCGTTTGTTTAATGTAACTGGAGATGCTATTGATGGTTTAGGTAACTTGAAAAAAGAAGGTAAAGATGGTTTGCCAATTCACAGATCTGCACCTAAATTTGAAGATTTATCAGTATCTACTGAAGTTTTATTTACAGGTATTAAAGTAATCGATTTAATTGAGCCTTATGCAAAAGGAGGTAAAATTGGATTATTTGGAGGAGCAGGAGTAGGTAAGACAGTATTAATTCAAGAGTTAATTAACAACATTGCAAAAGGACATGGTGGTTTATCAGTCTTTGCAGGTGTTGGAGAAAGAACTCGTGAAGGAAACGATTTACTTCGTGAAATGTTAGAGTCTGGAATTATAAAATACGGAGACGATTTTATGCATTCTATGGAAGCAGGAGGATGGGATTTATCTAAAGTAGATAAACCTGGAATGAAAGGTTCTAAAGCTACTTTCGTATTCGGTCAAATGAACGAGCCACCTGGAGCACGTGCACGTGTTGCGTTATCTGGTTTAACAATTGCAGAATACTTTAGAGATGGAGCTGGAGAAGCAGAAGGTAAAGATGTTCTTTTCTTTGTTGATAATATTTTCCGTTTTACACAAGCAGGTTCTGAGGTGTCAGCACTTTTAGGACGTATGCCATCAGCGGTAGGTTACCAACCAACATTAGCAACAGAAATGGGTGCAATGCAAGAGCGTATTACATCAACTAAAAAAGGTTCTATTACATCTGTACAAGCAGTATATGTACCTGCAGATGATTTAACAGATCCAGCACCAGCAACAACGTTTGCGCATTTAGATGCAACAACAGTATTGTCTCGTAAGATTGCAGAATTAGGTATTTACCCAGCGGTAGATCCTTTAGATTCAACTTCAAGAATTTTATCTGCAGAAATTTTAGGTGATGAGCATTATAATACTGCAACAGCTGTAAAAGAAATTTTACAACGTTATAAAGAATTACAAGATATTATTGCAATTTTAGGTATGGAAGAATTATCTGAAGAAGATAAATTAGTAGTTCATAGAGCTAGACGTGTACAACGTTTCTTATCTCAACCTTTCCACGTAGCTGAACAATTTACTGGTATACCAGGGGTTTTAGTTGATATTAAAGACACTATTAAAGGTTTTAATATGATTATGGATGGTGAGTTAGATAAATACCCTGAAGCAGCATTTAACTTAAGAGGATCAATTCAAGATGCAATTGATGCTGGAGAGAAAATGTTAGCAGAAGCATAAAATTAGTCAGCGGTTTGCAGTTTTCAACCTTAAAAAAGAAAGTAAACTGCAAATTGAAGACTGTAAACTATAAGAGATATGTTTTTAGAAATTGTAACACCAGAAGCTATATTATTTTCAGCAAGAATTGACTCATTGTCAGTTCCTGGAGAAAATGGTGAGTTTCAAATGTTAAATAATCACGCACCAATTGTTGCTAACTTAAAGGAAGGAATAGTTAAAATTCATGTTCATAGTAAAGAACATTTAGAATTTGATCAATTTAAAGGGCATTATGAAATTCATATAGATGATGATAATATTCTAACAATTGCTATTAAATCTGGAACTTTAGAATTAAAAGATAATAAAGCAATTATTTTAGCAGATTAAATTTCTAAAATAATTATAAAAATTAAAAGTCTCAAAACAACAGTTTTGAGACTTTTTTAATTTAAACACTTTCTATAAAGTATCAAGTGTATTTTTTGCAATTTCCCCCTTTACTTTTCTTTTTATTTCATACTTCAAAATTGGTAAATAATTAGGAATAAATGGTTAGTGTAAATCATTGAATTTATACAGGAAAAACCCCTTTTTAAGCAAGTTTGATATAAGTAGTGTTTCGATTAAGTGTTTGATATATAGTGTTTAATATTGTTTTTTACTTTTACTCTTCTTAGATTATAATTTAATTTGTATTTTCAAGCGTATTAATCCAACTACTATATTATGAAAACAGTTTTTAAATTTTATCAAATATTTTTTTTAGCATTATTTATAATTAGTTGTAAGTCTGAAACAATATCTCAGGTTACTGAAGTTGATAGTTCTAGGCCTTCTAATACGATCACTTATAAAGAAATGGCTAGTATGTTTCATCAATATGATGTAGGACAGAAACCTGTTTTAGACAAGTATAGGAAAGAACTTACAGGTGATGCTAATGAAATTGAGAGTATTTCTCATTTTTACGATATTAATCAATTAAAGCAATATATTGCTTATGTAGAAAGGTTATCAAAAGAAAAAGATATTGAGCTTACTGGTGTTAGAATTTTTACTGCTGCATATCCTAAAGATTATCCAGAAGAGATTTTAAGAGGTAGACAGACTTTAATTTTTATGCCAACTGCAGATACTAAAGAAAAGAAAAATGTTGCTTATGAGCCTTTGTATTCTAATAAAGGAGAAGCAATCCCTTTTACAAAATTTTTAGATCAATTTAGTAGTAAAGAAACCAAGCAGGTAGTTAGAGCTTCTTTTTTACCTTTTATTGGTGCTCAAGAAGATCTTAAAAGTTCTGGGGCTAATAGATTGAAACCAACACCACCAATGTAATATTTTGGATAAATTAATTTACATATTATATTTTGTAGCCATAGTAGTCTATGCTATTTTCTATTTTAAAAAATCTTTTGATGTTGATTTAAAATACTTTTTGGGGTACTTGATTGCTATGTTTGCTTGTGAGATGATTGCAAGCTATGTAAAATATAGTTTAGAGCTAGATAATTTGTGGGTATATAATACTCTTACTTTTGTCGAATTTAATTTCTTATTTTTATTTGCAAAACAAATATTATTTTCAGCAAAAACTCGAAAAACAGTTACGGGTCTTATAATTCTTTTTAATGTAGTTTATTTCTTAACTACGCTCTATTATTTGTATCAAGGAACTTATTTTGAGGTTTACAATAGTATTGCCTCCATTTCTGGTAGTTTGTTAATTGCTATTGTTTTATTTTTATTTTATAAGGATTTTTTATCTTCTAATGAAATTCTTAATTATAAGCGATCTCTTACTTTTTGGATCGCTTTTGGACTATTGTGCTATTATTTAGGTACCATACCAATCACTTCTATTTTAAACAATATGAAAGGTACTTCTAGGGCTGTAATAGACTATTTATATAATATTCAGTTAGTGTTAGTGATATTTATGTATAGTTGTTTTATATTGGGAGCACTATGGAGTCAGAAGCGAGTCAAATAATATTAATTGTAACCACTATAATAATCATCACATTTGTTATTTTTATTATTTTATTGTTTACTGTTTTTCAAAAAAGAAAGAATAGCCTTCTAGAACTGCAAGCGGAAAATAAAAAAAGGTTTGAAAGAGAAATAGCCGAAACACAAATAGAAATTAGAGAAGAAACTTTAAGAAATATTAGTTGGGAATTGCACGATAATATTGGGCAGTTATTAACTTTAGCTAAAATTCAATTGCAGAATGCTTCTCCAGAAAATATCCACGAAGTTTCAGAAACGATTACTAAAGGTTTAACAGAGGTAAGAGCATTATCAAAATTAATTAACCCTGAAGCGATAAAGAATATAAAATTAAGAGAAGCCGTACAATTAGAAATAGATCGTTTTAATAGATTAAACTTTATAAATGCGAGCTTGATAATTTTAGGGAATGAACATATAATTAATGAAAAATCTAGCATCATTATTTTTCGAATTTTGCAGGAGTTCTTTTCTAATACCATAAAACATTCTAAGGCATCCAAATTAACCGTTGAATTAAATTTTGGTGCCATTAATTTAGAAATTACTGCAAAAGATAACGGAGTTGGTTTTTCATCATTAGAAAATAAACGAAACGGTATAGGACTTGAAAATATTAAAAATAGAGCAAAATTAATTGGAGCTACAGCAGTTTTTACTTCTGAAGTAAATAAAGGTACTTCCTTAAATATAGTATATAGGTTATGATGAAATATTCAGTTGTTATTGTAGATGATCACACATTGCTTTCACAAGCAATTGCTGCTATGGTAAATACTTTTAATAAATTTAAAGTTTTATATACGTGCAAAAATGGACAAGAATTAGTTGATAAATTCTCTTCTTCACCAGAATTTATTCCAGATGTTGTTTTAATGGATATCAATATGCCTATAATGAATGGAATTGAAACAACTGAATGGATCTCTAAAAACCATAATGAAGTACATGTAATGGCACTTTCTGTGGAAGATGAAGACGCTACTATTTTAAAAATGTTAAAAGTTGGTGCTATTGGTTACTTATTAAAAGATACCGAAAAAGTAGTTTTAGAAAAAGCTTTGGTGGAAATAGCAGAAAATGGATTTTATCATACCAAAAATGTAACCAATTTATTAATGAAATCTCTTTCTGGAAATGGAGAGGCAGAAATAAAATTTAAAGAAAGAGAAATTACTTTTATGAAACATGCTTGTTCTGAATTAACCTATAAGGAAATTGCAGAAATTATGTGTTTAAGTCCAAAAACAATTGATGGGTATAGAGATGTTTTGTTTACTAAATTACATGTAAAGAATAGAGTTGGTTTGGTTATGTATGCAATCAAAAATAAAATTTACACTCCATAAAAAAAGTGTAAATTTGCAGCATGGAAGAAACGAACAGACAACGTAAAATTGCAGGAGTATTGCAAAAGGATTTGGTAGATGTTTTACAGAAAGCAGCGCAAGATGGAATGAAAGGAATAATTATTTCTGTTTCTAAGGTTCACGTAACATCAGATTTAGGAGTCGCTAAAGTTTATTTAAGTGTATTTCCTTCTAGCAATAGAGAAGAAATTATTAAAGGTGTACAATCTAATACGGTTTTAATTCGCCATGAAATGGCAAAAAGAACAAAACACCAATTACGTAGAATGCCAGAATTATTATTTTTTGGAGATGATACGTTAGATTATATTGAGGAAATTGATAAATCTTTAAAAGGTGAAGATGACAACCCTATTAAAGATCCTAGCGTTTTACCAAGACGTAAAAGAAGTTAAATTCATTCTCGCATTTGAACTTTCCCTTATACATAGCCAAAAGATATTTATTTACAAAAACAAGTAATAATGCCATCAATATTATTACAATTATTGCTTCTTTTGGTGTAATTGTAGGCTCTTTAGCCTTGTTTATTATCCTTTCTGGTTTTTCTGGCTTGCGTACATTTAGTTACAGCTTGTTAGATGTATCTGATCCTGATATTAAAATTACTTCTAATAAAGGGAAAACTTTTTTCTATTCGGATGATGTCCATCAAGCATTAATAAATAATACTTCTATTAAAGCAACATCTAAAATTATAGAAGAACGCGTTTTTTTAGAGTACAATGATAAGAATGAAATTGCTTATATAAAGGGTGTTGAAGAGAGTTATACTTCTATTACAGATATAGATTCTGTAATCAGTTTAGGAGGTTGGTTAGATTTAGATCAGCCAAATACTGCAGTTGTTGGTAATGGAATTTCAAGAAAGTTATCATTAGGAGTTTTAAATTATGGATCTCCTTTAACAATTATGGTTCCTAAACCAGGAGTAGGTTTTATTAACCCTAATAATGCTTTTTATAAAAAAGATGTACAAATTGTTGGTTTGTATTCTGGTACGGAAGAGTTTGAAAGTAAATTTGTTTTTGTTTCTATAAATGAAGCAAAGAATTTATTGAATTTTGATGATAACCAAATAACAGGTGTTGAAATTAAATTAAAAGACAATTTAGACGCCGATTTGTTTTCGGAAGAACTACAACAGCAATTAGGAAATCAATTTAAAGTACAGACTAAACAACAATTAAATGAGGTTTTCTATAAGGTAATTAATACAGAGAATTTTGTGTCGTATCTTATTTTTACATTAATTGTAATTATAGCATTATTTAATGTTATTGGTGCAATTATAATGATGATTATTGATAAAAAATCGAACTTAAAAACTCTTTTTAGTTTAGGTGCATCTATTAAAGAAATTAAAAAAGTTTTTATTTTACAAGGTTTCCTATTAACCTTTTTAGGAATGATTATCGGGTTAACTCTGGGTATTATAATTGTTTTTATTCAGAAAGAATTTGGCATATTTATGATTACCCAAAACTTTGCTTATCCGGTAGAATTTAGATTCTCGAATCTTTTTATTGTAATAGCTACCATTACAATTTTGGGCTTTATAGCCTCTAAAATTGCTAGTAGTAGAATTTCTAAAGAGTTTGTAGAAAAGTAATTTTCATGAAAAATTCGTTTAATTTATTAATACTATTTCTTTTGCTTGCATTCGTTTCTTGTGCTTCACTAAATCAGAAAAGGAAATGTAAAACGCAACCTTTTCAAGAGTTAGACAGTCTTCAAAGAGCTGAAAAGGTTTTAAACTATACAATTGACTTACCTGATAATTGGGAGAAATCTAAATATAGTAGCGGAGATTGGTATTATATTAAAGGAGAGTTTGTTGATTCTTTAAATTATAATCGAAGACTTGCTGATGTATACATAAGTAGTGATAAAATTGATAATGAATGTAAATTAGAGTATACCTTAGAAGATTATTTAGATCTTTTTTTAAGCAGAAAGAAACGAATGTGGGGTAAGGGTTTTAGTTATCAATTAGTTGAGTCTAAACATAAAAAATATGAAAGGATGTATCTTTTAAAATTTAAAGAGAAGTTTCCTCATGCAATTTATGAAAGTGTTGTCTTTCTAATTTATTATAAACAAAATGGTTATACTGTTGAATATAAAAATGAAGAAAAAAACTTTAAGAACTATATAAAAGATATAGATAAAATAATTAACTCTTTCTCAATCGTAGAATAACGGTCTAATATTGAGGAATAATCGTGTTCCCAAACTTAGCTTCCACTTCATCAAACGTCGCAAAAACATCTTTTGCATCATCAGAAGTTACCATTTTCATTCTGTATTCTTTAAAATGCGGAATCCCTTTAAAGTAATTGGTATAATGTCTTCTAGTTTCAAAAACACCTAATACAGGTCCTTTCCAATCAATGGCCATTTGTAAGTGCCTTCTTGCCATTTCTACACGTTGTGCAATTGTTGGTTTTGTTAAATGTTCGCCGGTTTTAAAGAAGTGTTTTATTTCATTAAAAAACCAAGGATAGCCAATAGCAGCTCTACCAATCATACAGCCATCTAAACCATAAGAATCTCTCATTTCCATGGCTTTTTCAGGAGAAGTTACATCACCATTTCCAAAAACAGGTATGTGCATTCTTTGGTTGTTTTTTACGTCTGCAATCGGTTTCCAATCTGCCTCACCTTTATACATTTGGGCACGCGTTCTACCGTGAATTGAAATTGCTTTACAACCTACATCTTGCAAGCGTTCTGCAACTTCTACAATTCTAATAGAATCATGATCCCAACCTAAACGCGTTTTAACTGTAATAGGTAAATTAGTGTGTTTTACCATCGCTTCAGTTAATGAAACCATTAAATCTATGTCTTTTAAAATTCCTGCTCCTGCACCTTTAGAAACGACTTTCTTTACGGGGCAACCAAAGTTGATATCAATAATATCTGGCTTTGATTTTTCAACAATTTCCACTGTTCTTAACATCGATTCTAAGTTGGCTCCAAAAATCTGAATTCCTACCGGACGTTCTTTTTCATAGATGTCTAGTTTCATAATGCTTTTTGCTGCATCACGAATCAAGCCTTCAGAAGAAATAAACTCTGTATATACCACATCTGCTCCTTGTTCTTTACATAAAGCTCTAAATGGTGGGTCAGAGACATCTTCCATTGGTGCTAATAAAAGAGGAAAGTCTGGTAATTCTATGTTGCCGATTTTAATCAAAACGATATAATTTTTTGCAAATTTAGTGTTTTTTTAAACCTTTAAGGTGAAAAATATTTTTTGCTGTTTTTTCAGTTGAAATATTTCTAAATTCATTTTTTAAATCATCTCTTAGAAATATGAAAAGCTTTGTATTTTAAAAATAAAATTATATCTTACAGTATAAAAGAATCAAATTATATTATGGGAGCAAAAGAAGATATTTTAAAAAAAATCAATTTTTTAATCACTAGTAAATTTCAAAGTCCGGCAGAAGCTTTTCTTTTTTTTGATAAAGATAAAGACGGTAAATTAAATAAAGATGAAGTAAAAGACCTATTAAAAGATGCAGATATCAGTGGCTTTTTTAGAGGAATTGTAGCTGGTGAATTGATAAAAGGATATGATAAATCGGGTGATGAATGCATCAATCTAGAAGAATTTAAAGTAGCAATTGCAGAATTAGAAAGAGATTTGTAAATCTCTTTCTAATTTAAAATTTATATCACCAAAAAGCACACTTAGCAAGGTTTTAAAAATGCTTTTCTTCTAGACTGCAAAAAATAGCTGTCAACTGCAAAAATTAAGATACTTTTAGTTATTTAATTCACAAACTTATTTACCTATCTTTGTCAGTTGAACGCAGTTAGAAAACGAAGTATGAAAAACATTAGAAACTTTTGCATTATCGCACATATAGATCATGGTAAAAGTACGTTAGCAGATAGGTTATTAGAGTACACAGGTGCTGTAACAGATCGTGAAAAGAAGGATCAATTATTAGATAATATGGATTTAGAGCGAGAACGTGGTATTACCATAAAATCGCATGCTATCCAAATGGATTTCGAGCACAAAGGAGAACACTATATCCTTAATTTAATAGACACTCCTGGTCACGTAGATTTCTCATACGAAGTTTCTCGTTCAATTGCCGCTTGTGAAGGCGCATTGCTAATTGTAGATGCCGCACAAAGTATACAGGCACAAACAATTTCTAACCTATATCTAGCTTTAGAGAATGATTTAGAAATTATTCCTATTTTAAATAAAGTAGATTTACCTTCTGCAAATCCAGAAGAAGTAACAGATGATATTGTAGATTTATTAGGTTGTGACCCAGAAGATGTAATTCACGCAAGTGGAAAAACAGGTTTTGGAGTCGATAATATTTTAGCTGCCATTATTGATAGAGTTCCTGCTCCAAAAGGAGATCCAGATGCTCCGTTACAAGCCTTAATTTTCGATTCTGTTTACAATTCTTATCGTGGAATTGAAACGTATTTCCGTGTTTTAAACGGAGAAATAAAAAAAGGACAAGAGATTAAGTTTATGGCAACTGGTAAAAATTATTTTGCCGATGAAGTTGGTACTTTAAAGCTGACTCAAGTTGTAAAAAAAACTGTAAAAACAGGAGATGTTGGATATTTAATTACAGGAATTAAAACAGCAAAAGAAGTAAAGGTAGGAGATACTATTACAGATGCATACAAGCCAACTACAGAAATAATTGATGGTTTCGAAGATGTAAAACCAATGGTTTTTGCGGGTATTTATCCAGTGGATACAGAAGATTACGAAGAGTTGCGTTACTCTATGGAAAAGCTGCAATTAAATGATGCTTCTTTGGTGTTTCAACCAGAAAGTTCTGCCGCTTTAGGTTTTGGTTTCCGTTGTGGATTTTTAGGAATGTTGCACATGGAAATTATTCAAGAACGTTTAGAGCGTGAGTTTAATATGACTGTTATTACAACGGTTCCCAACGTTTCTTACCATGCGTACACAAAGAAAAATCCGAACGAAATATTACTTTTAAATAATCCTACAGATTTACCGGATCCATCTAGATTAGATAGAGTAGAAGAACCTTTTATCAAAGCAAGTATAATTACCAAGTCTGATTTTGTTGGGCAAGTAATGAGTTTGTGTATCGAAAAACGTGGAGAAATTACCAATCAAACATACTTAACTACAGAAAGAGTGGAGTTAACGTTTGATATGCCTTTGGCAGAAATTGTTTTCGATTTTTACGATCGTTTAAAAACGGTTTCTAAAGGGTATGCTTCTTTCGATTATTCTCCGATAGGAATGAGAGAGTCGAAATTAGTAAGAGTAGATATTCTTTTAAACGCACAACCTGTAGATGCGCTTTCGGCCCTTTTACACGCTGATAATGCGTATACAATTGGTAAGAAAATTGTAGAGAAGTTAAAAGAATTAATTCCTCGTCAACAGTTCGATATTCCTATTCAGGCAGCAATTGGTGCAAAAATTATTGCCCGTGAAACTACCAAAGCATTGCGTAAAGATGTTACTGCAAAATGTTATGGAGGAGATATTTCTAGAAAACGTAAGTTGTTAGAAAAGCAGAAAAAAGGGAAGAAAAGAATGCGTCAGGTTGGTAATGTAGAAATTCCGCAAGAAGCATTTATGGCGGTCTTAAAGTTGAATGACTAAGTAAATATTAAGATTTTTAGAACTAAGAATCAAGATGAAATAAATAGAATAGAAACCTTTTTGAGAAATCAAGAAGGTTTTTTTATACACGTCATTTCAGAGTTTACTTTTATGTAAGCTGTCGATCTGTTAATCTTTTTGAAGCTATCTCCAGCTTTCACTACTCGCTTTTTTTATCCTTAAAAAGGAATAAAAAAGAGCTCAAACAGACCGTTCAATCTGGGCTAAACTAGTTTGTCAGCTTAACTTTTATCCTGCGAAAGCAGTATTAATAAAACTATTTTTACATCAAGTTTCCAATCAATATAAATCAAAAAAACACTTTCGAAATAAATCAAAAGTGTTTAAATATAATTTATCACTTAAAAAGTAAATACAAAAAGCATCTGCGATGCTAATCTCTTCCTCCTAAAATTTGCATTCCCCAGTATAATAAGGTTGCTAATGAACCCAAGGCAGCAACTAAATACGTTCTTGCAGCCCATGTTAAAGCATCCGTTGCTCCTGCTAATTCTTCTTGAGAAACCATGTTTTTGTTTTTTAACCAAGCCAATGCTCTATTACTAGCATCGTATTCTACGGGTAAAGTAATAAAACTAAAAACAGTTGCAAAGCCCATAAAAACTAAACCTGCAACGGCAATGTAAAAACCAATTCCAGTAGCTCCTGAAGCTGCTCCCATAATTAACCCACCAATTACCAACCATTGAGAAAACTTAGAAGTTACACTAACAACGGGTACTAATTTAGATCGCATTGTTAAATAACTATATGCTTGTGCATGTTGCACTGCGTGACCGCATTCATGCGCAGCAACAGCAGCTGCAGCCGCATTTCTTTGGTTGTAAACAGATTCACTTAAATTTACTGTTTTATCTGCAGGGTTGTAATGGTCTGTTAATCTACCAGGAGTAGAAATTACTTTTACATCAAAAATACCGTTATCAGCTAACATTTTTTCTGCAATTTCTGCACCACTCATCCCGTTTCTAAGCTGAATTTTAGAGTATTTTTTAAATTTATTCTTCAGCGTATTACTCACTAACCAACTAGCTAAAGCAATTACGCCAATTAAAATATAGAATCCTATCATAATTTATATTGTTTAAAAATTGTATTTCATTTTTGTTTGATAAATTTACAACATAAAGTATTCCAATTTATTGTTTGGAAGATAAAAATGACAAAATGACAAGAAAACCTAACATATTACTTATATATACTGGAGGAACGATTGGTATGATGAAAGACTATAAGACAAATGCCTTAAAAGCATTTGATTTTAGTCAGATTGTAGAAAAGATTCCAGAATTGCAACAGCTAAATTGTAATATAGAAAGTGTTTCTTTTGAAGATGCAATAGATTCATCAAACATGAATACCAAATACTACATAAGTATTGTTGAAATTATTGAAGAAAATTATAAAAAATTTGATGGTTTTGTTGTGTTAACAGGTTCCGATACCATGGCGTACACTTCTTCTGCGATTAGTTTTATGTTAGAAAACTTGCAAAAACCAATCATTTTTACGGGATCTCAACTGCCAATTGGAGATTTAAGAACAGATGCTAAAGAGAATTTAATTACCTCTATAGAGGTAGCGTGTGCATATAAGAATGGAAAACCAATTGTGTCTGAAGTATGTTTGTATTTTGAATATAAGTTATATAGAGCGAATAGAACCACTAAAATAAGTTCAGAGTTATTTGAGGCATTTACGTCTATGAATTTTCCGCCATTAGCAGAAAGTGGTGTGCATCTTAAATTTAATGAGCATTTAATTTATCAAGAAGAACAAGAGGAAGCATTAATTGTTAGAAAGCATTTGGTTGATGAAGTTGTTATTTTAAAATTATTTCCAGGGATATCAAATCTGGTAGTAGAGAGTATATTAAATATTCCTAATTTAAAAGGAGTTGTACTAGAAACGTATGGATCTGGTAATGCACCCAATTCCGAAAGCTTTATTTGTTTGTTAAAAACGGCAATTGACAAAGGAATTAAAATTATAAACGTAACCCAATGTAAAAGTGGTAGGGTAATGATGGGGCATTATGATACAAGTTTGCTGCTTTTAGAAATAGGAGTGATTAATGGTAGAGATATTACTACCGAGTCTGCGATAGCTAAGTTAATGTACTTATTAGATAAAAACCTATCAGATGATGACTTTAAACATTTCTTTGAAAAATCTTTAAGAGGCGAATTAACTGATAATTATCATTTTTAAACATATTATTGAGTTAATTGAAGTTTTTAATATCAAATAGATTGATTTTTTTTTTAAATGCTCAATATTTTTTTGTTACTTGGCACTCTCAAAAGTAATAGAGGGATGATTTTTTAAATATTTTAGTTAAATTATCTTTCATATTATTTTTTTGAGATGAAAATTAATATCTTTAACCCGTTAACTATTAAAAATTAATTATAACAAAGATGAAAAAAGTAGTAAATGTCCTATCCGTAACAGGATTTATGTTTTTTGGAGCTATTCAATCAACTTTCGCACAAGAAGCAGCTGAAGAGTCAAAAACTTTCCACCAAGAATTAAAACAACGTTTTATTGAGGGTGGCCCAGAATTTATGGGAATTGTATTAGTAGCCTTAATTTTAGGTTTAGCAATTGCAATTGAAAGAATTATTTATTTAAACATGGCAACAACGAATACTAAGAAATTAGTAGCAAGTGTAGATGATGCTTTAAGTTCTGGTGGTATAGAAGCTGCTAAAGAAGTTTGTAGAAACTCTAAAGGACCAGTTGCATCTATCTTTTACCAAGGTTTAGATAGAGTAGATGAAGGAGTAGATGCTGCAGAAAAAGCTGTAGTTTCTTATGGAGGAGTTCAAATGGGACTTTTAGAGAAAAACATCTCTTGGTTATCTTTATTTATTGCTTTAGCACCGATGCTTGGGTTTATGGGTACAGTAATTGGTATGATTCAGGCTTTTGATATGATTGCAGTAGCAAATGATATTTCTCCTGGAGTTGTAGCTGTTGGTATTAAAGTAGCATTATTAACAACTGTATTTGGTTTAATAGTAGCAATTATTTTACAGATTTTTTATAATTACATCGTATCTAAAATCGATAGTATTGTAAACAACATGGAAGATGCATCTATTCAATTAATAGATTTATTAGTGAAATATAAAAAATAAGATATATTATGAAAAATAATTTATCAAAAATTTTAAACATATTTATAGCTGTAATAGCTGTAATTGGAGCCTTTCTCTTTATCAACATCTTTATGTCAGATGAGGGAGATACAGCAGCCTTAAGTGGTTCTGTTGGTAGTATAGTTACTTTTTCTACTATATTACTTTACTTTGCAGTAGGTGCAACATTGTTGCTTTCTTTATTTAGCCTTTTTACAAATCCAGAAAATTTGAAAAAGACTTTGTTAGGTGTTGCTGCTTTAGGTGTAGTATTAGTTTTTGCTTACTTTTTAGCAGATAGTAATGCTGTACTTGATACACAAGGAAAAGTACTTGTAGGTGGTGAAGCAGGAGCTTCTAGTAACCAATGGGTAGGAACAGGTATATGGTATAGCGTTTGTCTAGGCCTAGTAGCTAGTTTATTCTTTGTATACGATTTAGTAAAAGGATTAATAAAATCATAATAATATGGCAAGAAGAGAGAATCCAGAAATTAATGCAGGTTCTATGGCAGATATTGCCTTCTTGCTGTTAATCTTTTTCTTAGTAACAACAACAATGAATGTGGATTCAGGAGTTTCTAAAAAACTATCTGAAAAACCACCAGCAGATTATGTGCCACCTGTTATTAAGGAAAAAAACATTTTTGAGGTAAGTATTAATAGAAATAATGAGCTTTTAGTTGAAGGCGAAAGAATGGATATTAAAGACCTAAAAGAAGCCGCTATCTCATTTGTAGATAATGGTGGAGGAGAAGGTAAAGTTGAAAATGGCGTTGCTACCGGACCATGTAGTTATTGTAAAGGTGATAGAAGTGATGAATCTTCAGATCACCCTAATAAAGCTATTATATCGGTACAAAGTGATAGGTTAACAGAATATGGAACTTATTTAACTGTTCAAGATGAATTGTTAAAAGCTTATAGTTTTTTAAGAAATAGACTAAGTGTTGAAAAATACAAGATTCCATTTGAAGAACTTGAAGAAAGTTATAAGGACGATAGAGCTAATGATAATTTGAAAAATAAAGTTGAGTTTATCAAAACAGCTTATCCTCAAATTATTTCAGATCAAGAACCTACAAATTAATTTTTAAAATTTAACAGTATGTCTAAATTTAGAAAAAAGAAGAAAGGAATGCCAGCAGTAAATACTGCAGCTTTACCAGATATTGTATTTATGTTGTTATTCTTTTTTATGGTTACTACTACCATGAGAGAAACTTCTTTACAAATTGATGCTCCAAGGTTACCTTCGGCAACAGAAGTAAAGAAATTAGAGCATAAAAGTTTGGTAACTACTATTTATGTAGGTAAAGCTAAAGATGCTAAGTATGGTACAAGTTATAATAGAATTCAATTGAATGATAAAATTGCTACTGCGGATGAAGTTCCTGCATTTATAATAAATGCAAGATCTAAAGTTTCTGAAGCAGAAGTTCCATTTATGACAACTTCTATTAAGGCAGATACTGAATCTAGTGTTGGTACAATTACAGATATTAGATTAAAATTAAGAGATGTAAATGCTCTTAAGATTAGTTATTCTGCTTCAAAAAAGACTGAGTAATCTAAACAATATAATTTTTAAAAAAAGGATAATTCATTGAATTATCCTTTTTTTTATGTTTTTTTTAGAAATTAAAATTCTAATAAAATATTATCACTTTGTAAAACGTTTAATTTGTATATGAAAACAGCCTTAACTCTCTTTATAATTTTGATTAATGTAATTGGGTCTTTTGCACAGAAAGATTCCTTAAACCTAGGAGATAGGTATGCGGAAGATCAAATTTATGTGGCAGTTTCTTATGCTCAGTTTGTAGATCAACCTCAAGAAATATTTAAAAGTAACTTTTCATATGGACTTTCGGTTGGTTTTTTAAAAGATGTAATTTTAAATAAACAAGGTAATGTCTCTATTGCAGCTGGTGTAGGATATGGATTTGATTTTTTTAATCATGAGCTTAAAGTCGAAGAAATAAACAATGCAACTGATTTTAGTAGTGATGCAAGTATTAGTGCTAATCTATTTAAATCTCATAATTTAGAATTTCCATTAGAATTTAGATGGAGAACTTCAACAGCGAATAAATATAGTTTCTGGAGGATATATGGTGGTATTAAGTTTTCATACAACTTCTCTAATAAATTTCAGTTTGATGATGAAAATGGGAACACCTTTAAGTATCAGGATGTTTCTAATTACAATAAATTGCAGTATGGCTTAACTTTATCAACGGGGTATGATGAGTTTAATATCAACCTTTATTACGGTTTAACACCTGTTTTTGAAAATAGTACTATAAACGGAGAAGTTATAAATACTAAAATCTTAAAATTTGGACTTATTTTCTATCTTTTATAAAAAGTAGAAAACAATACTTGGAGATACAAAGCCTAGTATAAAGCCTAAATATACTTCTTTATGTGTGTGTGCTTTTAAGTGCAACCTTGCGCTAGCTAAAATTCCGGAGAGAAGTAAACCACAGATAAGTACTGCCGTTAGGTTTTGCTGATACATAAAACTCAACACGTAAAAGAAGCCAATTGTAATCCCTATGGATATTAAATGGATGCTTGTTTTTATTTTAAAAGCAAACAATATGTATATAAATACCAATCCTAATGAGGTGGCGTAAAAAAGCATTCCTAAATCTCTTAAGTTAGCTATTCCATATAGTGTATTACCTAGTAAATAAAACAATACAATCATCATAGCAACAGGAACTTTTCTTTCCTTTATACTTTCTGCTTTAAATGATTTTATAAGCTTAAACCTCCTAAAAAGAATGAGTATGAGTAAAGGTACTAAGTAAGTTGTTACAAAAATCAGACCTAGTACGGCAAACTTTTGATTCTTGCTAAAACTATTTTGAATTAATATAAAATATAAGGTTATTCCAATTGTAGGTATTACAATTGGGTGCAGCATAACGGATATAAATTTATAAAACTTCATTAAATCTCTTTACGTAAACGTGCTACCGGTAAATCTAATTGTTCCCTATATTTTGCCACCGTTCTTCTAGCAATAGGATATCCTTTTTCCTTTAAGATTGCTGCCAGTTTTTCGTCAGTTAGAGGTTTCTTTTTATTCTCTTCTAAAATTACGGTCTCTAATATTTTCTTTATTTCTTTGGTAGATACATCTTCTCCTTGGTCGTTTTTCATAGATTCAGAAAAGAATTCCTTTATCAATTTTGTACCATAAGGAGTTGATACATACTTACTATTTGCAACCCTAGAAACTGTAGAAACATCCATATTAATTTTGTCTGCAATATCTTTCAAAATCATTGGTTTTAGCTTGCGCTCATCACCTGTTAAAAAATAATCATACTGATAGTGCATAATCGTATTCATTGTTACTAGAAGCGTTTGTTGACGCTGTTTAATTGCATCAATAAACCATTTTGCCGAATCTAATTTTTGCTTGATAAAGAATACAGCATCCTTTTGTGACTTACTTTTTACAGTAGCTTCTTGGTAGCCTTTAAGCATATTGTTATATTCTCTAGAAATATGTAATTCGGGAGCATTTCTTGAGTTTAAAACTAAATCTAATTCACCATCAACCAACTTAATAGAAAAGTCAGGAACAATTTGTTCTGCTATTTTATTATTACCAGCATAAGAACTTCCTGGTTTAGGGTTTAGTTTAGAAATTTCTTTATTTACTTCTTTTAATTCCTCTTCAGAAATGGTAAACTTTTCTTGTAATTTTTTATAATGTTTTTTTACAAAATGATCAAAAGCAGTTTCTAGAATTTCAATTGCTAAACTTCTAATTTTGTTGCTTTCTTTTCTCTTTAATTGAATAATTAAACATTCTTTTAAATCTCTGGCTCCAACACCAATGGGATCTAAAGTATGCACCACTTTTTTTAGAATAGAGATAACTTTTTCTTCTGTAGTAAAAACATTTTCTGTAAAAGCTAAATCGTCTACTACATCTATAATATCTCTTCTTATATAACCACTGTCATCTATACTACCCACTAAAAATTCAGCTATAGAAAGTTCTTCATCGGTAAAAGTATAGGTGCTTAATTGATTTTTTAAGGATTGATGAAAACTAGTACCACTAGCATAAGGTACGTTTTTCTCTTCATCATCAGCAGAGTAATTATTAGCTTGTGTTTTATAATTTGGTATTTCGTCATCACTTAGATAATCATCTATATTGATGTCTTCTGCTTCTATTTTCTCCGTTCCAGCATCATCATATTCATTCGATAAATCATCATCTATGGAATCTGCATCATCCTTTCCAGTATCTAATGCAGGATTTTCTTCAATTTCTTGTTTTAGACGTTCCTCAAAAGCTTGCGTAGGCAATTGAATTAACTTCATCAACTGTATCTGTTGAGGAGATAATTTCTGTAATAGCTTGTATTGTAAACTTTGTTTTAGCATATATACAAATATATGAAATAGGTTAAAATAAAAAACGTCATTCTGATAGGAATGACGTTTTAGTGCTTTAATTTTTTATTTACTTTTAAAAATCTGCATTTTGTGGCGTTCTTGGGAATGGAATTACGTCTCTAATATTACTCATTCCTGTGGTAAATTGTACGAGTCTTTCAAAACCTAACCCAAAACCAGAATGAACTGCTGTACCAAATTTTCTTAAATCTAAATACCACCAAAGTTCTTCTTCAATACCGAGTGTTTTCATTTTATCAGCTAAAACATCATAACGTTCTTCTCTTTGTGACCCTCCAACTATTTCTCCAATTCCAGGGAATAGAACATCCATAGCTCTAACTGTCTTTCCATCATCATTTAAACGCATGTAAAATGCTTTGATGTCTGCTGGATAATCAAATAAAATAACCGGACATTTAAAGTGTTTTTCAACTAAAAAGCGTTCGTGTTCAGATTGTAAATCTGCTCCCCATTCATTAATTGGGAATTGAAATTTTTTCTTTTTATTTGGTTTAGAATTACGTAAAATATCGATTGCTTCTGTATAAGAAACTCTCTTAAAGTTGTTGTCTACAACAAACTTTAGTTTGTCTAACAATCTCATTTCACTTCTTTGTGATTGTGGTTTGCTTTTTTCTTCTTGTGTTAAACGTTGGTCTAGAAAAGCTAAATCATCAGCACATTTATCTAAAACATAGTTTATCACATACTTAATAAAGTCTTCTGCTAAATCCATATTACCATCTAGATCCATAAAGGCAACCTCTGGCTCTATCATCCAAAACTCTGCTAAATGTCGCGTAGTATTAGAGTTTTCGGCTCTAAATGTTGGTCCAAAAGTATAGGCTTTTCCTAAAGCCATTGCAAAAGTTTCAGCTTCTAATTGGCCAGAAACAGTTAAATTGGTTTCCTTACCAAAGAAATCTTTAGAATGGTCAATTTTACCATCCTCGTTTACTGGAGCTTCGTTGTCTTTAAAGGTAGTTACTTTAAAGATTTCTCCTGCACCCTCTGCATCAGAACTAGTCACTATTGGTGTGTTCACATAATTAAAATCTCTTTCCTGAAAATACTGATGTACCGCAAAAGATAATTTAGAACGTACACGCATTACAGCACTAAAAGTATTTGTTCTTACACGTAAATGTGCATTTTCTCTTAAAAATTCGAAACTGTGTTTTTTTGGTTGAATAGGATATTCATCTGGATTAGAGTCTCCCAAAATTTCAATTTCTGAAACTTGAATTTCTACAGATTGTCCTTTTCCTTGGCTTGCAGCCAAAGTTCCTTTTATGCAAATAGCTGCACCAGTTGTAATTCTTTTTAATGTGGTTTCATCTGTGTTTTCAAAATCGATAACACATTGTATGTTGTTAATAGTAGTACCATCATTTAAAGCAATAAAACGATTGCTTCTAAATGTTCTAACCCATCCTTTTAGGGTTACTTCTTGTAGTAATAATCCTTCCGATTTTAAAAGTTCGGCTACGTTGCTGTTTATCATATTCTTATAATGTTGATATAAATATATGTTATTAATAGGTTGTATTATTCTGATGTTTTTTTCTAGAAAACTCTTTTTTTAGGAAGAATTATATAGAAACCCAATTTTTTGATTGTAACAGATCTTTAAAAAAAAGAAATATTTTTTATTAAAAAAAGTTAACTATAATATACAAAAAATGTTTTTTTATTAAGGAGTAAAGATACTTTTTTGTGAGAAGATGAGCAATGATATTTACAGTAGTTTTAGGTGATGTTTGCTTAAAATACTGTTAATTTCTATAGTTAAAACATTGTTCATTCTTCTATTAAAAAATCGGATGTTAAATAATAAGATCCGATTTTTTTAGTAAATATTTATATATCAGCTAAATATTTATTCTTCTAATTTGTCTTCTTCCGGAGGAATAATTCTTATAGAAGGTTCCTTAAATACTTTCTTGTTTGCTATTTTCTTTTCAAAAGTTAATAATAATGATGGTAATAATAGTAAGTTAGAAACCATTGCTAATAATAAAGTTACAGAGACTAAGCCTCCTAATGCAATGGTACCTCCAAAACTAGAAAGTGTAAAGGTTAAAAAGCCAAAAAAGAGTACAATAGAAGTATAGAACATACTTACTCCTGTTTCTCTAAGTGCTCCATAAACCGATGGTTTTACACGCCAATTATTAGCCATTAATTCTTGTCTGTATTTTGCTAAAAAGTGAATAGTATCGTCTACAGAAATACCGAACGCAATACTAAATACTAGTATTGTTGATGGTTTTATAGGAATACCAAAGTAGCCCATTAAACCAGCTGTAATTAGTAATGGCAATATGTTAGGCAATAATGAAATAAAAATCATTGGTGGAGATCTAAACATCCAAGCCATAAAAATGGCAATTAAGAAAATTGCCAATGATAAAGAAATAACTAAATTCTTAATTAAATAATTGGTTCCTTTTATAAAAACTAATGCTTTTCCTGTAACTGAAACTGTATATTTATCTGATGGAAATTCTTTAGCAATTACCTCTCTTAAACGTTCTTGAATTACATTCATCTTTTCAGTACCAATGTCTTTCATAAAAGTAGTTATTCTTGCATAGCGTCCTGTAGTATCTACAAAGTTTTTAAGCATGCTAGCATCACTATTTGAGTTTTTGGTATATGCAAAAATGTAACTCTGTTCTTGACTTGTTGGTAATTGATAATATTTAGGATTCCCTTTGTAATAAGCCTGTTTAGAGTATTTTACTACATTGGTAATAGAGATTGGTTTAGAAAGTTCTGGAAAAGCTTCTATGGCTTCATTTATTTTTTCCATCTTTTTTAAAGTGGATAAACTCATGACTCCTTTTTCCTTTTTAGTATCAACTAAAATCTCTAATGGCATTATACCTCCAAACTCACTTTCAAAGAATTTTATATCTTGATAAAACTCTAAACTTTTAGGCATGTCTTCTATTAAACTACCCGAAACTTTTATTTTATAAACTCCTATAATTGCCGCAACTATTACAATAACTGTGGTAAAATAGATTGTTATTCTCCTGTTTCGTACCATTTTTTCCATCCAATTCACAACATTTTCAATCCACTTTGTTTCTAAGTGGTTTAAATGTTTCTTTTTTGGAAGTGGCATAAAACTATATAAAATAGGTATAATTAATAAGGCTAGTATAAAAATACTAATGATGTTTACGGAAGCTAGAATACCAAACTCTCTTAGTAAACTACTTTTTACAAAGACAAATGTAGCGAAACCAGATGCAGTTGTAATGTTCGTCATTAATGTAGCATTACCTACCTTAGAAATTACACGTTGTAAGGCTTTAGCTTGCTGACCATGTTTCTTTATTTCTTGCTGATATTTATTAATTAGAAAAACAGCATTGGGTACTCCAATAACAATAATTAAAGGAGGTATTAATGCCGATAAAACTGTTATCTCATAACCGAACCATCCTATAAAACCAAAGGCCCAAATAACACCAGTCATTACTACTAAAAGTGTAATAAAGGTTGCTCTAAAAGATCGAAAGAAAAAGAAGAAAATAACTGCTGTAATTCCTAATGCACCTGCTACAAAAAGTAATATTTCATCTTGAATATTTTGTGCATTTAACGTTCTAATATATGGCATCCCAGAAACCCGAATGTCTACATTATTTTCTTTTTCAAATTTAGTTATAGTTGGTATTAATGTATTAAAAATGAAATCCCTACGTTTTGGCGTATTTATAATTTCTTTTTTAATATAAATGGCTGTTTGTAATGTACCTGTTTCTTTATTGAATAGTAAATTATCGTAGAAAGGGAGTTTTTCAAATAACTGTTTTTTGATGTCTAGAACCTCTTGTGTTGTTGTTGGTTCTTTTTCATATAAAGGTTCTAGTACAAATTTTCGTTGTTTTCTATCTGCCTTTAATTTTTGTACATCTGCAATAGAAATTGTAAAATCTACTTCGTCTAAGCTATCAAATTTTTGTACTAAATTATTCCAAGCATTAAACTTTTTTGGTGTAAAAACGGTAGAATCTTTAATCCCTAAAATAACTAAGTTACCTTCTTCTCCAAAAATTTCTAAAAATTGATTGTATTCTAGATTTGCTATGTGATCTTCAGGTAATAAATTGGCTTCTGTATATGAGAATTTCATATACTTCATTTGAGAAGCTAATAAACCTGTAATGATGGCAATACCTAGTAAAACCAAATAACGGTTTCTTAAGATAAGACCAGCAACTTTTGTCCAGAAATTCATTAAGTTAAATTTTAGAAATTGTAATTAATTGTACATTGTTGTAAATAAAAAGAGAGTGTTAAGAAACACCCTCTTTTTTTTATTGTGTCGGTTTTTTTAAACCTTCATGATTTCAACTTCTTTTACAGCTAGTTTTTCTTCTATCTGCTTTATAAAAGTATCTGTTAATTTTTGCACATCAGCTTCTGATATTTTCTTAAGATCATCTGACACATCTGTTTTTTTGATATCATTATTTGCGTCCTTACGAGCATTTCTAATACCTACTTTTGCGTGTTCTGCTTCTGCTTTTGCTTGTTTTGCTAAACCGATTCTTCTTTCTTCTGTTAATGGCGGAACGTTTATCATAATAATATCGCCATTGTTCATTGGGTTAAAACCTAAGTTGGCAACCATTATAGCTTTTTCTATAGGTTGTAACATGTTTTTCTCCCAAGGTTGCACAGATATTGTTCTTGGGTCTGGTGTAGTAACATTTGCAATTTGGCCTAACGGAGTTTGAGACCCGTAATAATCTACCATTACATTTGCTAACATTGCAGGGGTTGCTTTACCAGCTCTAATAGTTCTTAGTTCTTTAATTAAATGCTCAATAGCATTATTCATCGCTTCTTTAGCGGAATCAAGAATAAATTCAATTTCTTCGTTCATCGTCAGTAAATATTTTTATAAAACCTAATTATTGAGTATTAACAATAGTACCAATTTTTTCACCAGAAACCAACTTCATTAAGTTTCCATTTGTATTCATGTCAAAAACAATAATTGGCAATTTGTTTTCTTCACTTAATGTAAATGCAGTCATATCCATCACTTTAAGACCTTTTTTAATTACGTCTTTAAAAGTTATGTTTTCAAATTTGATGGCACCTTTATTCTTTTCTGGATCTACATCATAGATTCCATCAACTCTAGTTCCTTTTAAAATAGCATCTGCATCTATTTCTATTGCTCTAAGAACTGCAGCTGTATCTGTTGTAAAATACGGATTTCCCGTACCTGCACCAAATATAACAACTCTTCCTTTTTCTAAGTGACGAATTGCTTTTCTTTTAATATATGGCTCTGCCACTTCTTTAATTTCTAAAGCTGTTTGCAAACGCGTATGCACATCTTCATCTTCTAAAGCACTTTGCAGTGCTAGACCGTTAATACAGGTTGCTAACATACCCATATGGTCTCCTTGTACACGATCCATACCATTTGCAGCACCAGCAACACCTCTAAAGATATTTCCACCACCAATTACAATGGCAACTTCTATTCCTTTTTGTACTACTTCTTTAATTTCTTTTGCGTATTCAGCTAAACGTTTAGGATCAATTCCGTATTGTCTTTCGCCCATTAAAGCTTCTCCACTTAATTTTAAAAGAATTCTCTTGTATTGCATAGTTTATTTTGAAAGTTGTGCAAAATTAAGCTTTTTTTTTGAGTTTCCTTTTTTTGGGATACAAAAAAACCTCGCAATTCTAAAATTATAGAATGCGAGGTTTTAAATATTTAAATTCTTGTATTTACAAGAATAGAAGATAAATGTTTATCCTAAAGTAACTCTTTTGAAACCACTTACAGAAACATCACCAAATGTACTTACATATTGTGCAACATTTTTCTTTTCATCTTTAATAAAAGCTTGGTCTAAAAGACATTGCTCTAAATCTAAAGTTGTGTTGTCTGCAATAAATCTTTCCATTTTTCCTGGTAAAATTCTATCCCAGATTTTTTCTGGTTTTCCTTCTGCAGCTAATTCAGCTTTTGCAGCTTCTTCAGCTTTTGCTAAAACTTCGTCAGATAATTGAGACATAGAGATAAATTGAGGTACGTTTTTCAACGTTTTCCCTAATCTTCCTAATTCAATATTATCTTTTTCAATTACAGCAATTCTTGCTTCAGTTTCAGCAGCAACAAATGCAGGATCAAAATCTTTGTAAGATAAAGAAGATGCACCCATAGAAGCTACTTGCATAGCTACGTCTTTAGCTAAAACGTCTGCATTGTCTACTACAGCAGTTAAACCTACTAAAGCAGCAATTTTACCAATGTGAGTATAAGCACCAACATAAGCAGCTTCGATTTTCTCAAAAGCAGTTATCTCTAACTTTTCTCCAATAACACCAGTTTGCTCAATTAATTTATCAGCAACAGTCATTCCTCCAAAATCAGCAGCTAAGAAAGATTCCTTATCAGCATGATTTAAAGCAATTTCTGCAAATTGACTTCCTAATTCAACGAAAGCATCGTTTTTACCAACAAAATCAGTCTCACAAGCTAATACGATTGCTACACCAGCAGTATTATCAGCATTGATTTTTGTTACTGCAACTCCTTCTGTAGATTCTCTATCAGCTCTTTTTGCAGCAATTTTTTGACCTTTTTTACGTAAAATATCAATTGCTTTATCAAAATCACCAACAGCCTCAACTAATGCCTTTTTACAGTCCATCATTCCAGCTCCAGTTGCTTCTCTTAATTTTTTAACATCAGCAGCACTAATCTTTACTGTTTCCATGTTATGTATGTTTTTTAGTTAGAATTATTTTTTTTCTTCAGCAGGTGCTTCAGTAACTTCTGCCTTAGGAGCTGCTGCTTCAGCTTTTGGAGCTGCAACTTCTTTAGTTTCTTTTACTTTTTCTTTGTCTGCTTTTCTATCAGATAAACCTTCTGCAATTGCATCAGTAACATAAGATAATACTTTGTCTATAGACTTAGAAGCATCATCATTTGCTGGAATGATAAAATCTACTAATCTAGGATCAGAGTTTGTATCAACCATTGCAAAAATAGGAATGCTTAATTTTTGAGCTTCTGCAACAGCAATGTGCTCTTTTTTAATATCTACTACAAATAATGCACCAGGTAAACGAGTCATATCTGAAATAGAACCTAAATTCTTTTCTAATTTTTCTCTCTGACGATTGATTTGTAATTTTTCTCTTTTAGATAATGCATCAAAAGAACCATCTTGCTTCATTCTATCAATATGAGCCATTTTCTTAACAGCTTTTCTAATAGTTACAAAGTTAGTTAACATACCACCTGGCCATCTTTCTGTAATGAAAGGCATGTTTACTGCTTTTGCTTTTTCTGCAACGATATCTTTTGCTTGCTTTTTAGTAGCTACAAATAAAATTTTACGTCCAGAGTTAGCTATCTTTTTTAAAGCATCTGAAGTTTCTTCTATTTTTGCTGCTGTTTTATACAAATCGATGATGTGAACACCATTACGTTCTGTATAAATGTATGGAGCCATGTTTGGGTTCCATTTTCTAGTTAAGTGTCCAAAGTGTACACCACTATCTAATAATTCTTGAATGTTTACGTTTGCCATTTTCTTAAATGTGTTTACTTTCTGTTTTGAAATCAATAGTTAGGTAGTCTTTCGAGTCCTAACTATTTAGATGCTAAACTGTTTAATATTAAAATATAATAACAGTTCTCGATATAATAAATTGCAGAATAAATTCTGACAAATATTAACGTTTCGAGAATTGGAATTTTTTACGTGCTTTCTTCTGACCGAATTTCTTACGTTCAACCATTCTTGGGTCACGAGTTAATAAACCTTCTGGTTTTAATACCAATCTGTGCTCTTCGTTGATAGCAACTAAAGCTCTTGTAATAGCTAAACGGATCGCTTCTGCTTGTCCTGTTACACCACCACCGTAAACATTAACTTTAATATCGTAAGATTCTAAGTTTTCTGTTAACATTAAAGGTTGTTGTACTTTATACTGTAAAGTTCCAGTAGTAAAGTAGTTTTTGTAATCTTTTTTGTTTACTGTAATGTTTCCTGTTCCTTCAGAAAGATAAATACGAGCTACAGCTGTTTTTCTTCTACCGATTTTATGTACTATATCCATTATTTAAGATCGTTAAGGTTAATAGCTTTAGGTTCTTGACCTGCATGTTTGTGCTCTGTACCTGCATATACATACAAGTTTCTGTAAAGTGCCGCTCCTAAAATATTTTTAGGTAACATTCCTTTTACTGCTTTTTCGATTAATCTTGTAGGATCTTTCTCAAACATTTCTGTTGCAGTTAACGATCTTTGTCCTCCTGGATAACCTGTGTGACGGATGTAAGATTTCTCTTTCCATTTGTTACCAGTTAAAACAATTTTTTCTGCGTTGATGATAACCACGTTATCTCCACAATCTACGTGAGGAGTAAAATTAGGTTTGTTTTTACCTCTAATTAGCTTTGCTACTTTAGAAGCTAGACGACCCAACGTTTGCCCGTCTGCATCAACTAAAACCCACTCCTTGTTTACGGTAGCTTTGTTTGCTGATACTGTTTTGTAACTTAATGTGTTCATAATTACACTATTAGTTTTTGTTTATTAATGATTGAATTTTCCTTAAAAAAGGAGTGCAAATGTACTGTATTTTATTTGATTGACAAATAGTGTTTTGTATTTATTTTACGCTTAATCCATTAATTACTTATTCATTACATTAATAAAGTAGGGATTTATTTTTAAGGGGTAAAATATAGGTTTAGGTACTCTTTTTATAATAACAATTCATAATGGATATAATTGGAGCTTAGTTAGAATTCTGTTTTGTTATAAAAAAGGCTTTAGATAGTTGCGTGTTAAAAATCTATTTTTTAGAACTTATACTTAGTTTTCCTGTTTTTAATCCTTTGCTGGTAACAGTTAATTCTATATCTCCTTCTTTTTTTGAAGCTTGGACAATGACCACTAATTTACCACTAAAAAGCTTCATTGTTGGTAGGTGAAATAATTCTAATGAAGTAGCATCTCCATTACAAGCAGCTCTATAGCTAGCGTTTCCTTCTACTTTAAATTTAAGTTGATTAGTTGCTGTTGGACATTCAATTCCATTTTTATCTATAACAGAAACTGTAACAAAAGATAAATCTTTCCCATCTGCTTTTATAATTTTTCTGTCTGGGCTAAGAATTATTTTTGCAGGTTTGCCAGCAGTATGAATTTCTTTTTCAGAAACTGGGTTTCCTTTTTCATCAAAAGCAACCACTTTTATAGTTCCTGGTTCGTATTTTACATTCATCCACATTAAGCGATATCTATTTTGTGGACTAGAATGATCTTTCTTTTGAATCCCCATACTTTTTCCATTTACAAATAGTTCTGCGCTATTGTAATTTGTGTACACAAAAACGGGTGTTTTTTCACCTTCTCTTCCTTCCCAATTCCAATGTGGTAAAATATGTAAGGTTTCTTCTTTGGTATTCCATCTACTTCTGTATAAGTAATATCTGTCTTTTGGCAGACCTGCTAAATCATTAATACCGAAATAAGAACTTCTAGAAGGCCAACTTTCATCATACGGAGTTGGTTCTCCTAAATAATCAAAACCAGTCCAAACAAACTCACCAATAACCCAAGGTTTATCATCTTGTAAGATAAAATCATCTTCTGGTAAGTTAGACCAACTACAATATTCTAAGTCATAAGAAGAACTTTGAAAATCATCATATTTTTTCATAGCTGCTTTTTCTACAGGAAATTTATAGATGCCTCTAGAGCTAACTGTTGATGCTGTTTCTGAACCTAATAAAATCCCTTGAGGGAATTTTTTATAAGCTTCATCATATAAATGTACTCTGTAATTTAATCCAGGGATGTCCATAATTGCTCCAAACCCAGAAGCCATAACTGCTTTTACTTGATCCATGCCAACTGTAACGGGTCTTGTAGGGTCTTCTCTATGAAAAATATCTTGCAACCATTTTGCGCGTTTTACACCTTCCGCTCCCCATTGATCTGGTACTTCATTTCCAGAACTCCACATTACAATTGAAGGATGATTTCTGGTAGCTCTAACTAAATTAACAATATCTTTTTCTGCATATTCATCAAAAAAACGGTTATAGCCATTTTTTACTTTTGGTTTTGCCCATTCATCAAAACTTTCTGCTAAAAAAAGAAACCCCATTTCGTCACAAAGTTCAAGTTGCTCAAAAGAAGGCATATTGTGCGAACTTCTAATTGCATTAACTCCCATGTCTTTTAAAATTGTTAGTTGTCTTTTTAAAGCTGCGGTATTTACCGCTGTCCCTAAAGGACCTAAATCATGATGTAAACAAACTCCTTTAAATTTAGTTATTTTACCGTTTAAACTAAATCCTTTTTTAGGTTCATATTTTATTTCTCTAATTCCAAAATTTGTTGTTATTTCATCTTTTAATTGATTTTTTACATAAAGCTTTGTGACTGCTTTGTATAAATATGGATTTTCTGGACTCCATAAAATAGGGTTTTTTACTTTTATGTTTTGATCGAATTCATTGTTAAAATGAATATCAGATTTGAGTTGATTTACCACATTTCCATTTGCGTCAAAAATTGTAGTTGTTAATGCACCAGACTCATTAGATATTTTTGTTTTTATATTAACTTTAGCTTCACTTTTACTAACAAAAGGAGTTGTAATAAAAGTTCCCCATTGATTAATGCTTTCTTTTTCTTTTATGATTAGACTTACTTTTCTATACAAACCTGCTCCTGGGTACCAACGTGAAGCGTACTCTTTGTTGGTTAATTTTACGGCTAAAGTGTTTTCTCCTGCAATTAAATCTTTAGAAATATTAAAGTAAAAGTAACTATAGCCGTAAGCCCATTCGCCAATTTTTTTTCCATTTAAAAATACTTGAGGCTCACTCATTGCGCCTTCAAACAATAAAATTATTTTTTTGTTGATGTCGGTTTCAGAAATATTAAATTTATTTCTGTACCAAGCAGTTCCTGTGTGTGGTAAAGAACCAGTTCTACCTGTTTTTTCTGTAGCTTCCTTTTCTCTGTTTTGAGTAATTGCGATAACTTGTTTGTCTATTTCTTTATCAAAGGGACCGTATATTGCCCAATCATGAGGAACTGTTACTTTTTGCCAGTTTTTATCATTAAAATTTATTTTTTCGGCATTTTTATTTTCACCTTTATTAAAAGTCCAGTTTTCTGAAAGTTCTATAGTTTTTCTTGTTTGACTAATAATATTAGAGGAAATTAATAATGTCAGTAAAAATATTTTAGACGTTTTTTTAAAGTTCATTTTATTGTTTTATAATTTTGAATAGCAAAACGGAAATCTAATTTTTCAATTTACTTTCGCTCTTTCATGGTAGTTGTGTTGGCGTGGTTAATATAAATAAAAAATACTTTATTTTTAATTGTGAACGTTTCGTTTTTGATAAGTCTATGGTTTGTTTTTTAAGAAGATGTGAAGCTTCTGTTATTACCTGTTTTACTTAATTCTGATTTAAGTAAAAAAAAAAGCATCAAAATTAATTGATGCTTTTATATAATATATTTTAACTGTAAATTGTTTACTTAATAATTACTCTCCATCCGTAAGGATCTTCAGCTTGGTTTGTTTGTATATCAGTAATTGCTTTCTTTAGAATTCCAGCAAAAGGAACTTCTAATTCGGGTAAATCATAATCAGAACCTTGGTATCCAAAACCTGCAATAGGAGAAATCACTGCAGCAGTTCCTGCTCCAAACATTTCTTTTAAACTACCGCTTTGCGCAGCAGCAATTACTTCAGAAACTGTAATTTTTCTAACTTCTACATCAATATTCATGTCCTCTGCAATCTGAATAACACTTTTACGTGTAATTCCGTCTAAGATTCTATCACTTGTAGGGCTTGTGATTAAAGTATCATTAATTCTAATGAAAATATTCATTGCTCCAGCTTCCTCAATATATTCGTGCGTATTATCATCCGTCCAAATAACTTGATTGTAACCTTTGTCTATGGCTAATTGTGTAGGGTAAAACTGAGCAGCATAATTACCACCAGCTTTCGCAAAACCAACACCGCCATTTGCTGCACGAGCATATTTTTCTTCTATTAAAACTTTTACTTTACCAGAAAAATACGCACCAGAAGGAGCAGTACAAATAATAAATTTATATGCATTTGCAGGAGAAGCGTGAAAACCTATTCCAGAAGCAAACATAAAAGGTCTTATGTATAAAGAGCTTCCTTCATTTGTAGGAATCCATTTGTTATCAACTTCTAATAATTTTTTTAAACCTTCCATAAAAACATCTTCAGGAACAGCTGGAATAACCAAACGTTCTGCAGATTTATTTAAGCGCTTCCAGTTTTCTAAAGGTCTAAATAACATGGTGTTATTGTCTGCGTCTTTGTAGGCTTTCATACCTTCAAAAATAGATTGTCCGTAGTGGAAAATCTTTGCAGCTGGGTCTAATGAGATAGGTGCATAAGGTTTAATAACAGGTGTTTGCCACTCGCCATCTATAAAATCACACTCTAACATGTGGTCAGAATATACACTACCAAATGGTAGATTGTTAAAATCTACAGAATCTATCTTCGATTTTTCTATACGTTGAATTTCTATATCAGATTTCATTCTTTTTGATTGAATTATTAGACAAATGTACATAAAATATTCATCGGACGATATAACTAATCATTGCTTTTACTCATTAAAATATGTACTTTTGTTCGATACTCAATAAATTTAGAAAATATGAAATATGTAATATCCTTTTGTTTGGTTATTTTACTTGGTTTTACGGCATGTAAAGAGGGCAAGAAAGCAAACAATGAAACATCAGAACCAAAACAAGAAGTGGTTTATGAATCTTTCGGAGAAAAAATTGAATTAGATAATGCAATTACTTCAGAAGAGTTATTAGCTAAATTTAAAACCATGAAAGCTGGTGATACTATTAATGTGAAATTTGCATCTAGTATTAAAGAAGTTTGTTCTAAAAAAGGATGTTGGATGAAGTTGCCTTTAAGCGAAGAAACAGAAACAATGGTTCGTTTTAAAGATTATGGTTTTTTTATGCCTTTAGATTCTCAAGGAAAAGAAGTAGTTTTAAATGGTAAAGCATTTGTACAAGAAACATCTGTAGAAGAATTGCAACATTACGCAGAAGATGCAGGGAAAACTAAAGAAGAAATAGCACAAATTACCGAGCCTAAAAAAGAATTTACTTTTGAGGCAGATGGTGTTTTAATGAAAAAATAAGAAATTAGTTTCAATAAGTAATAAGTCTACATATTTTGAAAAGAGAAATTCTAATAACTTCCGATGGTTCTACAACCATTAATCTACCTGATTTAAATGAACAATATCATTCTAAAAACGGTTCCATTAATGAGTCTTACCATGTTTTTATTAATAGCGGATTAAAGTTAGTTGCAGCAGAAGAAGTATCTATCTTAGAGATTGGTTTTGGTACAGGTTTAAACTGTTTTATTACTTATTTAGAAGCAAAAAGAAATATAAACTATGTTGGTGTAGAGGCATATCCTGTTACTGCAGGAGAGGTAGAGAATATGAATTTTATTTCTGTTTTAAAAGCAGAAAAAGAAAGTGCTTTGTTCGATAAAATGCACGCTGTTTCTTGGGAAGAAAAGCATCAGATTTCAGATCGTTTTTCGCTAACAAAAAGAAAACAATTTTTTGAAGATATCGAAGATAAAGATGCGTTTAATTTAATTTATTTTGATGCTTTTGGTGCTCGTGTTCAGCCTCAATTATGGACAGTAGAGATTTTTCGTAAAATGTTTGAAGCATTAAAAGAAAACGGAGTTTTAGTAACTTATTCGGCAAAAGGAAGCGTTAGAAGAGCTATGCAAGAAGTTGGTTTAACAGTAGAGCGTTTGCCAGGACCTCCAGGAAAAAGGGAAATGTTAAGAGCAACTAAAATAACTACCAAAACTAACGACTAAAAAAAATAAGATGGAATTCAAAAGAAAATTTGGAAGACAAAAGCAATCAAAACCTACAAAAGGGCTTTTTTTAATTGCTGTTTTAGCTTTCGTTTTAATTCTTTGGTTCAAAGCCGAAGATATTATGAATGCATTATTTTAATTTTATTTAGAAGCTATTTCCTGCTTTTCGCACTCGCTTTTTTTATCCTGAAAAAGGATAAAAAAGAGCTCAGACAATTGCTGCAATCAGGGCTAAACCTGTTTGCAGGCAATATTCATTTACCTAAAGTAGAAATTATTTTTTAAAACGTCTTCCTTTCCAATTGTATTTAAAAAAGAGAGATTTAAAAATAACCAGAAGGCTAAAAAAAGGATATAAAAAACTCGCAAAAAGATACCATTTATAAAAATGTTTTTCCTGTTTAAAAAACTGAATTGTTGGTAAGAATAAAAACAAATCAATAATCAATTTTAAGACAAAAGGGATAAAAAGTGTTTCTAAGTTTCCAAGCAATAAATAGTAAACAACAACAAAGTTGGTCAGTAAAACTAGCAAACCAATTAACTTTACTTTTAAAGAACTAAAATTACCCGTTTTTGCAGCCCATCGTGTTCTTTGGTTTACTAAATCACTCCATGTTTTTACGGGAAATGTAGTAACAATAGCTTCTTTAGATTTTAAATAAAACACACTTTTTTTATCAGCAATTATAAATTTTTCAAACAGAAAAACATCATCTCCGCTGGCAATATTGTTGTTACCTTCAAAACCGTTTAGTTGCAGAAAAGTATCTTTTCTGTAAGCAAAGTTTGCTCCATTACACAAAAAAGGAAAATCCATTCCAAAACCACCAATGGTAGTTCCTTGCATGCTCATAAAATCTAATAATTGAAACTGTTCTAAAAAGTTGTTTTTAGCTTTGTAGTTTACAGGAGCAACTACCATTTTTGCATTATTATTCTGAATAAAGCTATCTAAGCTTTTTAACCAATTTTTAGGTAAAATACAATCTGCGTCTGTGGTAACAATCCAATTGTTTTTTGAAAGAGAAATTGCGGTAGTAATAGCGTCTTTTTTTGGTGAGTTGGAAGTTCTATTGTTTTTTATGATGCGAATGTCAGTTCTAGTGATTTCACTTTTTTGCGAAATTGTATCGAGATCTTCTTGGACTCCTGAGATTTCTCCTTGTTCCTTGTTCGAAATGACAAATTGTTGAATTATTTTAACAGAGTTATCCGTAGAAGCATCGTCAACCAAAATAAACTCTACCAATTCTTTTGGGTAATTCAACTCTGCGATTGATTTTAATAAAATAGGTATGTTTTCAGCTTCATTTCTAAAAGGAATAATTACTGAAAATGAGGTTTTATTTACTGATGCTGTTTTTTTTAATTCTTTAACTTTTTTAAAGCCAATTGCTAACCAAAGAATTAGAATAGCATAAAAAGTAAATATGAAAATTAGTAGCCAAATCATTTTGTAAAACTAGGTTTAAAAGTTAACACAAAATAACTACCAATAATTGCAGGTAAAACAAAATTTAAAACCCACATTAAAGTGGTTGTAGATAGAATTATAAGAGGTTCTATGTTGAAAAACGAAAACATCCAAATAGCTACAGATCCTTTTAAAACAACATCAAATAAAGATAACATTGGTATTGTAGAAGCAATTAAGTATACAGAGGTAATTGACGAAATTGCATCAACATAAGAAATATCAACATTAAAAATGAGTAATAAATAGTAAAACTGATTTGAGAAAACCAAGAATCTAAACATTGATAAAACAGCAACTTTTATATTTAGTGCTAAAGGTATGTTTTTTATAAAACTTCTTGCTTTTTCAAAAGTAAAACCCTTAAAATTAAGTCTTTTGAGTAGAAATAATAAGAAATATATTACAATAAATACTAAGAGTAAAACTTTTAAAATTTGATAAAGATCAACATCAATTTTATGACTAAGAACAAAATAACAGAAACCTATACTTCCAAAAAATAAGGTCATAAGCATTTGATAAAAGTTACCTACTAAATTTAAACCTAATATTTGCTTTCTATGTTGCTTTTTAAAATACAGTGCTTTTGCCCCGTATTCCCCAATTCTGTTGGGTGTAATTAAAGAAGTTGTTAATGAAGCTAAGGATTGCTTTGTGGCTTCAATAAAAGAGATTTGTTTTACATGATCGACAAGTGATCTCCATTTCAAGATTTCTAAAAACCAATTCAATAATGTGAAAACAGATAGAAAAAATATGTTTTTGATGGAAAAAATATCATTTTCTATTAATTTTTTATAAAAAACAGCAAATTTTAGCTGCTCGTTATCAATTAGTTTTGTGTAAATAAAATATCCGCAACCAATTACAATCGATAGTTTTATTATCAACCAAAAGAATTGTTTAGATTTGTATGAAAGCGAATTATACATGGTTTGCAAAGTAACAAATAATCATCAGTAAGTTTGGTGATAAAAACAAAAACAATCTACCACTTTGGCGATAGAAAAAATTATTTTAGGTATTGACCCTGGAACTACAATTATGGGTTTTGGTGTGATAAAAATTGTTGGTAAAAAGATGGAGTTTATTCAAATGAATGAATTAATCTTAAAAAAATACGATGACCATTACCTGAAATTAAAGCTTATTTTTGAGCGTACAATTGAACTGATCGACACATATCATCCAGATGAAATTGCAATTGAAGCTCCTTTTTTTGGGAAGAATGTACAATCGATGTTAAAGTTAGGACGCGCACAAGGTGTTGCGATGGCTGCAGGTTTATCTCGTGAAATTCCGATTACAGAATATTTGCCGAAGAAAATAAAAATGGCAGTTACAGGAAGTGGAAGTGCTAGTAAAGAACAAGTTGCTTTGATGTTAAAATCACTTTTAAACTTAAAAACATTGCCAAAGAATTTAGATGCAACGGATGGTTTGGCAGCTGCAGTTTGCCATTTCTATAATTCAGGAAGGGTAGTTGGAGGAAAGAATTATACAGGTTGGGCGAGTTTTGTGAAACAGAATGAAAAGAGAGTTAAAAAATAATGTCCGGAATCTACATTCACATACCGTTCTGTAAACAAGCATGTTTTTATTGCGACTTTCATTTTTCTACTTCATTGAAGAAAAAAGAAGATATGATTTTGTCTTTAATTAATGAGATTGAAATTAGAAAAGACGAGTTGAAAAATACCATTATAGAAAGCATTTATTTTGGAGGCGGAACTCCGTCTGTTTTAAATACAGATGAAATTCAAGTACTGATTGATGCGGTTTATAGAAATCATACAGTAATTGAGAACCCAGAAATTACGTTAGAAGCAAATCCGGATGATTTATCCGAAGAAAAAATAATAGAACTTTCTAAAACACCAATAAATAGATTAAGTATTGGCGTGCAATCGTTTTTTGAAAAAGATTTAAAACTCATGAACCGTGCGCATAATTCTGACGAAGCTAAAAAATGTCTTGAAATTGCAACTCGCTACTTTAGCAATATTTCTGTCGATTTAATTTATGGAATTCCAGATTGTACAAATGATGAGTGGAGAGATAATATACGAACTGCATTGAGTTTCGGAATTCCACATATATCTAGTTACGCCTTAACGGTCGAGCCAAAAACGGCACTAGCAACATTAATTAAAAAGGGAGAAATTAAAAATGTGGATGATGAAAAAGCAGAGGAACAATTCCATATTTTAATTGAAGAATTAAAGAAAGTAGATTTTGTGCATTACGAGTTGTCTAACTTCGGAAAAGAAGGCTTTTTTAGTCAGAATAATTCTTCTTATTGGCTAGGGAAACCATATTTAGGTATTGGTCCTTCGGCACATTCGTTTAATGGAATCCAACGAAGTTGGAATGTAAGAAATAATGCAAAATATATAAAAGCTATTCAAGAAAATACACTTCCTATAGAAAGAGAAACACTCACAAAAACGGATGGTTATAATGAATATATTATGACAGGTTTAAGGACCATTTGGGGAGTTTCTATAGAGAAAATAGAAAAAGATTTTGGCGGTAAATATGTAAAGTATTTAGAAAAACAAGCCAAAAAACATTTAGAACAAGAATTATTGATTATTGAAAACCGAGTTTTAAGAACCACTCCAAAAGGGAAGTTTTTATCAGACGGAATTTCTTCAGATTTATTTATGGTCAATTAGTTTTTTATTAATGTTAAATGTTTAGATTATATCTAACATAAAGAAAGAAAACTTATATTTGAGTTTGAAGTAAAAACTAAAAATTACGCAAATAAGGTCGGCAAAATATGAAAGCGGTAATAGAGTACAATTCAAGAAAAATAGAAATAAACGTTTCGGAACCTTTAGATATTTCAATTCCTATTGATATGAATAAAGGAAAAGTAAATGCTTGGGGAATTGATGACCCTAAAATTGAAGTAGAAAAATTTGATGATTATGAAGTAAGTGTAGCAAATGGTGCTGTGGTTAACTTTAATAGCATCCAGTTTAACCCGCATTCTCACATAACTCATACAGAATGTGTTGGGCATATTACCAAAGAAGTACACTCTGTAAATCAACATTTAAAATATTTTATTTTTTTAGCAGAAGTAGTTACTATTGCTCCTTTGTTTCATAATGGAGATTTTTTAATTGGAGTGAAGCAATTAAAACATGCTTTACGAAATAAGAAAAGAGATGCTATTGTAATTCGTACTTTACCTAATTTAGATGAAAAAAAGAGTATGAAATACTTTAATACGAATCCAACTTATTTATCTGAAAAAGCTGCAATTTATTTAAAAGAAAAAGGAATAAAACACTTGTTAATTGATTTACCTTCTGTAGATAAGGAAAAAGATGATGGTAAGCTTTTATCGCACAATGCTTTTTGGAATACTAGTGGTAAATTAAGAATGGATGCAACCATTACAGAATTTATATATGTGCCAAATACTATAGAAGACGGTGAGTATTTATTAAACTTAATGATTGCACCATTCGAAAATGATGCAACGCCTAGTAAGCCTATTTTGTATAAAATTATAAAGTAGATTAAGAAAAAACCAAGATGTTATTAAATGAAAAAAGTTAATTTAAAACTTGTTAAGGTTTTAGGATTATCTGTGTTGTCTTTTGGTTTTTATTTTATGATATCGAATTCCGACAAGATAAATTCTATTATAAATACACTGCTAAAAAGTAATTCCAGCAAAGGATTTGGAGTTTATATAGTCATTTATTTAGTGAAATGGTTTTTGTTGATTTTCGGTGTAATATCTTTAATTGTAGTTGGTTCTAGATTTTTTATTAAAAAAGAGCATTAAAACCACTTTTTACGTTTAAAATACCAAACAGAAACTATGGTAACTATTGCCATAACACCCAATAAAATAAAATAACCATATTTAGTTTTTAATTCTGGAATGTTTTCAAAGTTCATTCCGTAAATTCCTGCTAAAAAAGTTAAAGGTATAAAGATTACAGACAAAATAGTAAGCGTTTTCATTACCTCATTTAAACGGTGTCCTTGAATACTAAAAATTAGGTTTATTTTACTTTCTAATTCTTGCAATTCAAAATCGATATTAGAAATTAGGTTATTGGTTTGTTCTTTTAACTCATTAAAGTATTTTACATTAAAATCTTTAATTTCTATTTTTTCTAATTTTATAATGGTATCTCTTAAACTTAAGGTTGCCTTTTTAAAATTGAATAATTCTTGCTTCCTTTTTTCTACTAAAGAAGTAAATTCTGGAGTTGGTTTTATGTGCGTAGAATTTAGTTTATCTGCGCTTAAATCTGCATTTGCTTCATAGGTGTCTTGGTAGTTATCAATTATAGACTCTAATATTAAATATAGTAAATAATCTGTTTTTTTCTTTCTAACAATACCTTTGTTACCTTCTAAACGCTCGCGAATCCAACCAAAATAATCTCCATGTTTTTCTTGAATAGACCATAAAAAGTCTGAAGAAACAATAAAAATCATTTGTTCAGAATCTAATTTCTGACTTTGGGTAATTAAAACTCTGGTGGTTATAAATAGCAAATTATCTAATAAAATTACCTTATTAGGGTGTTCTTCATCGCTTAATAATTTTATTAAAAAATCGTCTAATTTATTTTGATAAATTACTTTTTTATAGGCATCATGAAACTGTATTCCATATGTGTTTAACCATTTAGTGGTAGCTGTATTTTCTGAAAAAACAATTTCTGAAATTCCATTATAAGTTGTTTTTTCGTAGTTCTTTGCAGAATAACTAATTATGGAGGTGTTGTCTAAAAAATCATTTTCAGTCATAAAAAAGTTGTAATTTTGGTTTATAAAGATACTTTTTAAATCTTAATAATAAAGGTTATTTTAATAATTGAGCGAATGCATATAGAACAATTAAGAGATTTTTGCATTTCTAAAAAAGGAGTAACAGAACATTTTCCTTTTGATGAGGTAACGTTAGTTTTTAAAGTGATGGATAAAATGTTTTTATTAACAAGTTTAACTTCTTGGGAGAAAGTAGAAGCTAAAATCAATCTAAAATGCATTCCAGAAAAAGCAATAGAATTAAGAGAGGAGTTTGAAGGGATTACTGCAGGGTATCATATGAGTAAAAAACACTGGAACACTGTTTTATTAAATTCTAGTGATGTTTCAGATGATTTGGCAAAAGAACTCATCAATCATTCTTACGATTTGGTGGTAAAAGGATTGACAAAAAAACTTCAAAAAGAATTAGAAGAATTATAGCTTTCTGAAATGATGGAAAACAATAAAAACGAAATTTTAGAAAAACATTGTTACACAGAATTGGTATATCAACGGATAAATAAAAAGTTAAAAATAGCTTTATCTAAGGATGAAACTGAGAATTTCATCAGAAAGGTTTTAGAAGAAACAGTTATAGAAAACTACCTTAAAAAAGGAAAGAATTTTTATATTTCTAATAAAGATTATAATGTTAGAATTACTGTAAATTCTAATACTTTTAGAATTATCACGGTAGATAGAATTTAAAATATAGTAATTTTTCAATAATGAAAAAGCAAGAACTTAGAAAGATTTACAAACAGAAACGAAATGATTTAACTGAAAGTCAAATTCAGGAATTTCAAGAAAATATTTACGAACAAATTTACGATTTAGAAATTGTTGGTGTTAAAAATGTACACTTGTTTTTGTCTCTCACAAAGTTTAAAGAAATAGATACACAACCAATTATTAATTACTTCAGAAGCATAAAAAAACGAATTGTGGTTAGTAAATCTAACTTAGAAAACAACACACTTTCTCATTTCTATTTAGAAGAAGATACGGTTTTAGAACAAAATAAATACGGAGTTCCAGAACCTGTAAATGCAGAACAAGTAGATGAAAAGGAACTAGATCTTATTTTTGTTCCGTTGTTAATTTCTGATGAATTAAATTACCGAGTTGGTTACGGAAAAGGGTTTTACGATTGTTTTTTATCCAACTGTAAAGAGGACGCAAAATTTATTGGACTCAATTATTTTAAGCCCATTTATCAAATTGAAGATTCTAACGATTTTGATATTCCGCTACATCAAGTAATCTATCCTAAATAAACTTTAAATCGCCTTTAATTCTTTGTAAATTTGTTTTAGAAATAGAAAGCAAATGATTGTACAAGGAAACATAGTTGATATACAGAATAAAAGAATTTACAAAGGAGAAATTGAAGTTGTGAACGGAAAAATTTCGTCTGTAAAAGAAGTAAATCACAACCAAGAAAACTACATTTTACCCGGTTTTATAGATGCACATATTCACATAGAAAGCTCTATGTTGGTTCCTTCGGAATTTGCTAAAATTGCAGTAAAACACGGTACAGTTGCAACGGTTTCTGACCCGCATGAAATTGCCAATGTTTTAGGTGTAAAAGGAGTTGAGTTTATGATTGAAAACGGAAAGAAAGTTCCGTTAAAATTCAATTTTGGTGCGCCAAGTTGTGTGCCAGCAACGTCTTTTGAAAGTGCCGGGGCAATAATAGATGCTGATGATATTAAATTGATGATGGAAAACCCAGACATTAAATATCTGGCGGAAATGATGAATTATCCCGGTGTTTTATTTGATGATGCTGAGGTTTTAGCTAAGATTCAACATGCTAAAAACAATAACAAACCCATTGATGGTCATGCGCCAGGTTTAAGAGGTGATGATGCTACCAAATATATTGCTGCCGGAATTTCTACAGATCATGAGTGTTTTTCTTATGATGAAGCTTTAGAGAAGTTACAGAAAGGAATGAAAGTAATTATTAGAGAAGGTTCTGCTGCCAAAAACTTCGAAGCTTTAATCGATTTATTACCAGAGCATTTCGAAAATATGATGTTTTGTTCAGATGATAAACACCCAGATGATTTATTGCTGGGGCATATCAATCAACTTTGTGAAAGAGCCGTTGCAAAAGGAATTGATGTTTTTAAAGTCTTGCAAGCAGCATGTGTAAATCCTGTAAAACATTATAAGTTAGATGTTGGACTTTTAGAAGAAGGAGACGATGCAGATTTTGTGGTGGTAGATAGTTTAGAAAAATTCAATGTTTTAGAAACCTATATAAATGGAGAATTAGTTGCTAAAAATGGTAAATCTTTTGTAAAACATGTAGATTTTGAAGTATTGAATAACTTTAATACGGATAAAAAAGAAGTTACTGATTTTAGATTTGAATCTTCATCAGAAAAAATTAGAGTAATTGAAGCTTTAGATGGCGAATTGGTTACCAATCAAATTGAAGCAGATGCTTTAATTGTTGATGGGAATTTAGTTTCAAACACAGAAACTGATATTTTAAAAATGACTGTTGTTAATCGTTATCAGAATGATGTGCCAGCAATTGCTTTTATTAAAAACTTCGGAATAAAAGAAGGAGCTATTGCAAGTTCTGTTGGGCACGATTCTCATAATATTATTGCCATCGGAGTTTCTGACGAAGCAATTTGCAAAGCGGTAAATTTAATTATCGAAAATAGCGGTGGAGTTTGTGCTGTAACTGATACGGAAGAAAAAATAGTTTCTTTGCCAGTCGCAGGAATAATGTCTGATAAGCCAGCTGAGGTTATCGGTAAAGCGTATGCAGAACTAGATACAATGGCAAAAGAAATGGGAAGCAAATTACGTGCACCTTATATGAGTTTGTCTTTTATGGCATTGTTGGTAATTCCTGCTTTAAAGTTGTCTGACAAAGGTTTGTTTGATGGAAGTACTTTTAAATTCACTTCTTTAGAGGTTTTTTAGGAGTTTCAAAATAACAAGTTTTAAGGTAATAAAATTTTTAAGCCTAATTGTCATTTCAGCGATAGGGGAAATCTCATAAGGTTGCTCAGTTTTGGGGTATCAATGTTATGTAACTTCTCATTCTTAGAAGTGACAATTTGTTTGGTTATAGCAATACGTATGCAAACAAGTTTAGCCCTGATTGAAGCAATTGTTTGAGCTCTTTTTTATTCCTTTTTAGGATAAAAAAAGCGAGTGCGAAAAGCAGGAAATAGCTTCACGTTAAAATTTTATCAAATTCTTAATTTAATGCTCACTTCTTTGGTTTTTAATTAGCTTTTTTCGTTAAAATATGTACATTTGTACAACAAAAATAAATTATGAGTTTACAAGAAGATTTAGAAAATAGAAGTGGAAATAAATGCGAATTATGTACATCAACAACCAATTTATCAATTTATGATGTAAAGCCAACAATTACTGGTGGAGGTGGAGTAGATGGTAGCGTATTGGCTTGTGAAACTTGTATTACTCAAATAGAGAATCCAGAAGAAACAGATGCAAATCACTGGCGTTGTTTAAACGATTCTATGTGGAGTGAATATAGAGGTGTAAAAGTGGTTGCGTGGAGAATGTTGTCTCGTTTAAGAGCAGAAGGTTGGCCACAAGACTTGTTAGACATGATGTATTTAGAAGATGATGATTTACGTTTTGCTAAAGAATCTGGAGATCATTTAGATGATAGTGAAAAGATTATTCACAGAGATGCAAACGGTGCAATCTTAGAGGCTGGAGATTCTGTGGTTTTAATTAAAGATTTAAAAGTAAAAGGATCTAGTATGGTTGCTAAGCAAGGAACTGCGGTACGTAGAATTTCTTTAGATCATGAAAATGCTAAGTTTATAGAAGGTAAAGTAGGACCAACTCAAATTGTAATTATTACAGATTACGTTAAAAAGATGGCAGAAAAAGAGTAATCTTCTGTTATTTTTAGCGCAGTAGAGTAGTTGGGCGTTTCCTTTCAGGTCGCGCTTTTCACTGTATCTTTTTTCTAAAAAGAAAAAAGGATGCCGTTTCAATCGCTAACGCGCATATTTGCTAATAAATTGAGTTTAAATTTTCTTATTTACAATTTTTAAGAAATTAGACCTTTACATAAAAAAAACCTCGATGTATCGAGGTTTTTTTATGTCTATATTATGCTAACTTTAGTTCTTTTTACTAATTATATATACAGCACCAGAACCCTCTTTATTCTTTTTTATTTTTACAAAAAAAGCGAGTGTGAAAAGCCTGACGCAATTATTCTTTTTTAAATAATTGGGGAATGCCTAAAAAAAATCCGCTCATTGCTGAACGGATTAATTATTTTATTTAGACATCTCTGTAAAATATTTATAGAAATAAGGAATCGTTTCAATCCCTTTTAGGTAATTCCACACTCCAAAATGTTCGTTAGGTGAGTGAATGGCATCAGAATCTAAACCGAAGCCCATTAAAATAGTCTTGCTTTTTAAATGTTGCTCAAATAGGGCAACAATAGGGATACTACCACCGCTTCTTTGAGGAATAGGCGTTTTACCGAAGCTAGTTTCATAGGCTTTGCTAGCTGCTTTGTATGCAATATTGTCTATTGGAGTTACATACCCTTGTCCGCCATGATGTGGTTTTACAAGTACCGTTACAGATTTAGGAGCTATGCTTTCGAAATGTTTTTTGAAGAGCTCTGTAATCTCTTTCCAATCTTGATTTGGCACTAATCTCATAGATATTTTAGCAAATGCTTTGCTTGCAATTACTGTTTTTGCGCCTTCGCCAATGTAACCACCCCAAATTCCGTTTACGTCTAAAGTTGGTCTAATTGCGTTGCGCTCGTTGGTAGAATAACCTGCTTCCCCATGAACATCGTCAATTTTTAAAGCATCTTTATATTTCTCTAAAGAAAAAGGAGCTTTTGCCATTTCTGCTCTTTCTTCGGTAGATAATTCTTCTACCTTATCGTAAAAACCAGGAATGGTAATGTGGTTGTTTTCATCATGTAAAGAGGCAATCATTTTGGTTAAAATATTGATAGGATTTGCAACTGCGCCTCCGTATAAACCAGAATGTAAATCTCTGTTTGGCCCTGTAACTTCTACTTCTACATAACTTAAACCACGTAAACCTGTTGTAATTGAAGGAATGTCATTCGCAATCATTCCGGTATCTGAAATTAAGATTACATCATTGGCTAGTTTTTCTGTGTTTCTTGGTACAAACCAAGCCAAACTTTCAGACCCAACTTCTTCTTCACCTTCAATCATAAACTTTACGTTACAAGGTAGGTTTCCAGTAGAGGTCATGTATTCTAATGCTTTTACATGCATATACATCTGTCCTTTATCGTCACAAGCACCTCTTGCAAAAATGGCTCCTTCTGGATGAATTTCTGTATTTTTAATCACTGGCTCAAATGGAGGAGAGGTCCAAAGTTCTATGGGATCTGCTGGTTGAACATCATAATGACCATAAACTAATACGGTTGGTAAGTTCTTATCGATGATTTTTTCTCCGTAAATAATAGGATATCCTGGAGTTTCGCACATTTCTACGTTGTCGCAACCTGCTTTTTTTAAACTATCTAAAACAAAGTCAGCTGTTAATAGAACATCTTTTTTATATGCCGAATCTGCACTTACAGAAGGGATTTTAAGCAGTTCTATGAGTTCGTTTAAGAAGCGTTGTTTGTTGTCTTTTATGTAAGATTGAATAGTATTCATAAAATATATTTTTATTTCTTCATCAAAAGTAGAAAAATTATTATGAACTGCTTTGCAGTTTGCAAGGAATGTTTATATTTGCAGCCCAATTAAATTGGAAAAGTTGCAGGCGTGGTGGAATTGGTAGACACGCTAGACTTAGGATCTAGTGCCGCGAGGTGTGAGAGTTCGAGTCTCTCCGCCTGTACAATTAACCCTCTAGTCGTTTGATTTAGAGGGTTTTATTTTTTTAGGTGTCAAACAGATGAAGTTGAGAATTTGGAGGTAAGTTTAAAACCTGATAATAATTTTAAAGATTTATCTTTTGAAAAAAAGATCTATGAAGAAAAGGTGAAAATTTTCCTTTTCAAAACCTTTGCGTATTTTTTTAAATGCAATACTCATTTGTGATTCCACTGTTTTTATAGAAATTCCTTTAATTTCTGCTATTTCTTGATATTTAATGCCTTTAATCTTATTCATTTCAAGAATTTGTCTGCATTTAGGGGGTAAGGACTCTATAATTAAATTCATCTTTTTTACCCGATCTTCAAGGGCTTCATTATCTTGATCAATCCGATCTCTTAAAGCATTTTCGTATACGAGATCTAATAAGTTATTCTGTTTTTTATCTTTATTAATACTATCAATAAATCGATTGTAAGCAATGCTATATAAATAGTTTCTTGGAGATTTGTTTATGTCTAATTTCTCTTTATTATTCCATAAATCTATAAAGGATTGCTGTACAATGTCTTCAGAGTTCATTTTATCATGAGTATAAGTGCAGATGTATGCTACTAACCTGTCATAATATAGGTTAAATATATATTTAAAGGCGTTTTCGTCACCTTCTTTTACCCTTTCTGTTGCTTCTAATTCATTCATATATAAATCTTAGTAATATTAATGAAATCATGAATTATTTTAGGCTTTTTGTTGAAAATATTAACAATAATATAAACAAAAGCTTTAACAAGCAATAAAAATTTAGAGATATTCAATTTGTAATTTTAGTTTTCAATTCTAAAGTTGCAAGTATCTTACTGTAATAGATGTTGTTACTCTTTAAAAGATTAGGTGAAATAGTGTGAAAAAACGTTTTAATAAATATAAATTTTGTTATTTTTCTTTGAATTAATCTCAGTGAAATTAAAAAAATATTATTTTTTTTTAGGGGTTTTACTTAAATAGTAAGTAATAATGTATGTAAACCCGTAATTAGGTGTTAAATCGTGAAAAAAATTATAACGAAATTTATTGCAAATACGATAACAAAAGACGAATTGAATCTTTTGTATAAGTGGTTAGAAAATGTAGATAATCAATCTAAGTTTGAAAAATACATTTTAGATTATCATGATTTAAATATGGCTACACTTAAGAATGATGTATACAGAGCTTATGAAAATGTAAAAAAGGTTATTGACAAAGAAAAGAATACTGTAAAGGTGCTTCCGCTATATAGAAGAAATTTTGTGAAATATGCAGCAGCAATCTTAGTGTTAACTTCTTTTAGTTTTTTCTATTTAACCAAAAATACTTTTAATAAAAGTAATGAAGTGTCTATAAGCCCTGGTACAGATAAAGCAACGTTAACGTTAGCAGATGGTTCTCAAATTATTTTAGATAGTGTAGTAAATTATCAAGATATAAAAATTAGTAGTACTGCTAAAGAAATTATATACAAAGCTGCTGAAACTAAAGCAAAAATAATTGAATATAATTATTTAACCATACCAAGTGGTGGGCAATACCATGTTGTACTGTCAGATGGAACAGAGGTTTGGTTAAATTCAGAATCTCAATTAAAATACCCTGTAAATTTTTTAGAAGACAAACCTAGAGTTGTAGAGTTGGTTTATGGGGAAGCTTATTTTGAGGTATCACCAAGTACAAATCACCAAGGAACTAAATTTAATGTAGTTAATAGAAGTCAAACTATAGAGGTTTTAGGTACAAAGTTTAATATTAAAGCGTATAAAGAAGAGCCTAATGTTTCTACTACATTAGTTGAGGGAAGTGTTTCTGTAACTACTAAATTTGATCGTAAATTATTAACTCCAAATCAAAAATCTATTTTTAGTAAAGAAGATAATCAATTAGTTATTCACCAAGTAGAAGCTAATAGTGAAATAGCTTGGATACATGGTGCATTTGTTTTTAAGAAAAAAACATTAAAAGAAATTTCAAAAGTATTATCTCGTTGGTACGATGTAGATTTTGAGTTTTCAAATGATGATATAGCTAGCCAAAAATTTAATGGAGATTTAAGTAAAGATCAAAATCTAGAATCTATTTTATTGTTAATACAGAATACAAATAAAATAAAGTCTTATGAAATTAAAAATAAATCAGTTTTACTGAAATAAAAAAGAGGGAAAAAATAGAAACATTGGACCGTAAATATTTTCCCCTCCTAAATTCAATTCAATCAATTAAATGTTTAACTAATCAAACTTATCCAAATTTATGAAAATTAATTTAACTAACGACCGTTCCATTTTTGGTAAGCGGCTATTAAAAATGATGATGAGAACACTAATCTTTACTTGTTGTTTTACAGTATTCAGTTTGTCTCCAGGAGATTTGGTGTCTCAGGATATCAACATTACTATTGATACAGATAAAATAGTTTCTGTTGATGAAGTTTTTAAGTTGATAAGTGATCAAACTGATTACAATTTTATTTATTCTGAAGATTTTTTTGAAGGCATCTCAAAAGTAAATCTAAAAAAAGGAAAAATCGAAATGTCAAAACTTTTGGGTGATTGTTTATCATCAAATAATTTAAATTTTATATTAAGGGATCCTCATACAATTATAATTAAAGAAGTTACCAAAAAAGAAGTACAAGATTTTAGAATTACAGGTAATATTAAGGATCAACAAGGGTTTTCATTAACAGGTGTTACTGTAAAAGTAAAAAATAAGAATAGAGGAAATTATTCCGATTTTGAGGGTAATTATGACATAAATGCAAGCAAAGGAGATGTTCTTGTTTTTAGTTATATTGGGTTTAAAACTAAAGAAGTAGTTGTTAAAGATAAGAGTATTATTAATGTAATTCTGGAAGAAGACGTTTCTGACTTAGATGAGATTGTAATTACTGGATATCAAACCAAAAATAAACGAGAAACCAGTAGTGCTGTAACGGTGATTAAAGCTAAAGACCTAGATATTGTAGGTATTGCAAGTGTAGAAAATATGATACAAGGGCAAATTGCAGGTGTAAGCGTTGTTACAAGTAGTGCAGAACCTGGAGCTGCTCCAAGAATTCGAGTTAGAGGAACAGCTACACTTAGTGGAAATGCAGAGCCTATTTGGGTTGTAGATGGTGTAATGTTAGAAAACGGAGTTCCTGCAACTCCTGCAGAACTTAATGATCCTGATTTTTTAAAATCATTTAACAGTTCAATAGGCGGTGTTAATCCAAACGATATTGAATCGCTTACCATATTAAAAGATGCATCAGCTACAGCTATTTATGGAACTAGAGCAGCTAACGGTGTTATTGTGGTTACAACAAAAAAAGGAAAAAGTGGTAAGCCTAGAATTTCTTTTAATCATACGACAGGTATTAAACCAAGACCTACTTACGAAGATTTTGATTTAATGAATTCCCAAGAACGTGCTGAGTTTTCATTTGATTTACTTGACGATGGGATAGCTCTACACGGAGGTGTTGGTGTCCCATATTATCAGGGGTTATATAAGAATGGAGGAATTAGTGAAGCTGAATATATTGCAGGAATAAGAAAAACTTCAGAAATGAATGTGGATTGGTTCGATCTATTATTTCGTAATGCAGTAACGAACACTAGTGATATTAGTTTTTCTGGCGGATCTAACAAAAGTAACTATTATGCCTCATTAAGTCATACCAGTGAAGATGGTTTAGATAAAACAACAGGTTACAAAAGTTATAGCGCTATGGCGAAGGTGAATACAGAACTTTCTAGTAGAGTTAATCTTGGACTTATTTTAAATGCATCTAAAAGAGATAGAGAACAAAATTATACCACCAACGCTTTCGATCATGCGTATTCTTCATCTAGATCATTACCTGCATTTAATGATGATGGAAGTTATTATTTTGATGGAAATTATAATTATAATATCCTACATGAGCAAAGTACAACCAACCAAACATCTAAACAGCACGAGATTAGAGCCACTTTAAATCTTGATTATAAGATTACCGATTGGTTAACCTATAACAACCTTATGAGTTATACATACTCAGGTAGTGTAACCCAACAATATGCAACAGATGCTAGTAAATATGTGGCTAGCATTCGAGGTTATAACTTAGGGGCAGGGTCTGCAGATCAAATAGCAGATTCAAGCTTACCTTTTGGAGGTGTATTCAATCAATCTAATTTTTCTCAAGAGTCATATCTTCTTAGAAATTCTTTGAATACTAAATTCAATCCAGTTGAAGATTTGTCTGTGGATATTATGGCAGGAACAGAGTTTAGAAACGTTGTTTATGATGGGTTAAATACTCAAAGTTATGGGTATTTTCATGACAGAGGTAAAATATTTTACAATCCACAAGAATCAGAAGAAAATGGAGAAATCCTTAGAAATACAGTAAGTCGCTCACTTTATGATAGATCATTTATATCGTATTTCTCAACATTTTCTTCAATGTTTAAAAATAAATATGTTATAAATGCTAACATTCGTTTTGATGGTTCTAACCTTTTTGGTTCTAATCCAGATTATAGATACCTGCCGCTTTGGTCGGTTTCAGGTAAATGGCACATTGATCAAGAATCCTTTTTAGACTCGGCAGATTTTGTTGATGCTCTATCTATTAGAGCATCTTACGGACTTAGAGGGAATATTGTAGAAGAAGCTTCTCCTCAAGTGATATCTACAGCATTACCTCCTAATAGATATACAAGTTTACCAGAACAACAAATTATTCAAGCAGCTAACCCAGAGTTAAAATGGGAAACTACGGAAACTGTAAATATTGGAATTGATTTTTCTCTTTTCAATAGAAGATTGTCTGGTGCTATTGATTTATTTAGAGATTTAGGAAATGACTTAATTTCTTATAAAAATGTTTCTAGCGTTACAGGTTTTCAAAATAAAGCCGTGAATTATGCGAACGTAATGAACCAAGGTATGGATTTAGGGTTAAATGCTAAAATTATTAAAAATGATAATTTTTCATACAACTTAGGTATTAATGCATCATTCACTGATAGTGAGGTTACAAAATCTTTTATAGAACCATCTATATCTAGCTTATTATCTTCAACATATACTGTAGGAGAAGTTGTAGAGGGCATGCCTATTAATTCAATGTACTCATATCGTTTTTCAAGAATTAATGAAGAAGGAGCTGCTTTGTTTTTTGATGGAGAAGGTAATGAATATGGTGTAACAGATGCCAATTTCAGAGTCAATATTCAGGATAATAAAGATGCTTTAAAATATGAAGGGTCTAGAGTTCCAACAACAACGTTAGGAATCACAAATAGATTTAACTATAAAAACTTTCAATTATCTTTTTTACTTGTTGCGGGTCTAGATTATAAAATTAGACTTCAAAATCTTGCATTTAATTCAGAATACATTGAAGCTGAATCTAATTTACGTAGAGGTGTTGAAAACAGATGGAGACAACCAGGTGATGAGAGTTTTGCTACTATTCCATGGCTAGGTTCATCATCTTATTTAAGTACGCAAGCAGACATGTTTAATAATAGTGATGCGCAAACAATTAATGGGGATTACGTGAGGTTGAGAAATGTACTACTTCAATATAGTTTACCAAAATCATTAATTGAAAAGGCAGGTTTCTCTAACGCAGTGGTAAAGTTTCAAGTAGATAACTTATTTGTATTGGCTGACAAACGATTACAAGGTATGGATCCTGAAACAGCGAACTTTAATACGTCTTTCTGGGGTGGTTCTCTACCGTTACCAAAAACATTTACATTGGGTATTAGTTTAAATCTGTAATAATGAAAATTGAAAATAATATGAAACATATATATAAAATATTTCAAATAATATCGGTGATACTAATTGTTTTTGGAACAGTATCATGTGAAGACTACCTTGAAGAGGTACCTCAAAATAAGTTGAACCCGTCTACAGTAACAGATTATAGGGAACTTTTAAGTTATGGTTATGTTACAGACACTAGAATTATGCCATATCTTGAAGCGCTTAGTGATGATATAGGCTTTTTTGAAGAGGACAAAATGTATGGCTTAAATGCAGGTATTCCTAGGCCAGATGCGTCAGATGTCTATATGGGAGCTTACATGTTCGACCTATCTCATGAAGAAGTGTTAGGGACAGATATAGCATTTTCAAGTCTTTATAAAAGTATTTATTATACCAATTTGGTGATAAATAATGTAGATAATTCATCATCAGTTACACTTGGAGATGACATGCAAGATTATAAGGATAACCTAAAAGGAGAAGCCTATGTTTTAAGAGCTTTTTCATATTTCTATCTTATTAATTTATACGGGCAACATTACGATCCTGCTACGGCGAGTTCAGATTTTGGAGTTCCAATTACACTTACTACAGCAGCAGAAGACAAGGGTTATCCAAGGGCGACTGTGGAAGAAGTATATAATTTAATGGCAGCAGATCTTGAAAAAGCGGTTGGTTTAATGGAAGCAAATCCTGTTGAAAAATATACTAAAGTATTATTTGATGCTAAAAGTGCTGCTGCTTTTCAAACTAGGGTTGCGCTATATATGCAAAATTGGGATAAAACCATCGAAATTGCTAACGAAGTGTTAAGTGCTAATCCTTCAATTTTTGATTTAAGTACGCTTTCAGATACCTATAATGAAATTGAAGAAGCTAATTTTGATGTGTTTAGAACAGGTACAGATTATACAGATTTAGAAAATCCTAATGTGTTTTTTGGAAACGGTGCAAATGAAAATATTCCTATTCTGTCCATTTGGCCAACAGCAACAACTTTTTCAGTAAGTAAAGAATTAGCTGATTCTTATGAGCCTGGTGATGTGAGAAGGTTTTATTTTATTGGTACACATAATAGAGTATTATGGGGTATAAGTAACACAAAATTAAATTTGATAAAAAATAGAGAAAAAACCCCCTTTGCTACAAGTGGATACTACGGTAGTTTCCAAGGACACAGCAGAGTCCTTAGAACGGAAGAGGTTTTATTAAATAGAGCAGAAGCTTATGTGCAAACAGAAAAACTCCAATTAGCAATAGATGATCTTAATGCACTTAGAATTAAAAAGTTTGATCCTAATTTTTATACTGAATTAACTGTAGCTGGCTTTACAAAAGAAACACTTCTAGACTATATATATACCGAACGTAGAAAAGAACTTTGTTTTGAAGGTCACCGTTGGTTTGATTTAAAACGTACTACACGTCCTGCAATGGATAGAATAGGTTATGATGGTCGTGAGGCTCATTTAGAACAAAATGATCCACGCTATGTATTACAAATTCCGGAGAGTGAAATTCAGGTAAATCCAAGTATAGTACCAGCGCCTAGATAATTAAATAAAATTTAAAACAAAAAAATATGAAATATATAATAAAATTAATGTCGCTCATATTGCTAATAACCTCTTTTGCATCATGTGAAGAAGAAGATGTTCTTGTTTCAGGCTTTAACGGTAGAGACCCATTTCCAATAATTGAGCAAGGTACAACTGAAGCTAGCCAACTTGCTTATGGTTTTCTAGAAGAACATGACTTACACATGTATTATGATCTTGAAGGCGAAGAGGCACTTCAAACAGAATATGGAGCTATGGGTGAACCATCAAAATTTGTTGATGGCGTATTACCAGCAGATGAAGAACGAGCTGTGATTTTCTTAAAGTTAATTGATGAAATGTTCGACCTATTCAGTGATTATAGAGAACTTCAGTTTGCTAGAAGATGGATATTAGTTGGTAATGGGTTTTCTTCTAGTACAGCTGAGAAACTCGATACCTATGGTTATAATAGAGATATCCTTTATTATAATACACAGGGCACACAAATGATTTCTAACGTAAATAATGACTTTGAATTCAACCTATCATTAACCAAAGAAATGCTGCTTTTCGCTTACTTTCATGCATATGTTGATTATGGTTATAATATTCCAGTAGAATTTAGCAGTATTTCTGGAGATTTTTATAGACAGTATACTTTTTCTAGTATTCCATTTCACACATCAGAAACAGAATATGATGAAGAAGGAGCTACAGATGCAGGGTTTGTACATCCATGGGGACCTGTAGGTATTTCGATTAAACCTCATGAAGATTGGGAATCATATATAGTATGGATCATTTCTAGACCAAAAGCAGAACGCGATGTTTGGTTAGATACAAAACCTCTTATTAAGGCTAAATACGATATTGTAGTTGAATCTATGGCTAATAATTTAGGAATGGATTTAGAAGCATTTTCCACGGAATGGCAGTCGGTTGGCATTTAAATTAATGTGAGTAATTAACATAAAAAGCCTCCTAATAAAGGAGGCTTTTTTTAAAATGAAACAATGAAAAAAACAATATTTAGTGTCGTACTGCTCTTGAGTCTTATGGCTTGTTCAAAAGTAACTCCAGTAGAATACGCTTTGTTTTCGGGTAAAATAGAAAACCTAGAAGCTAAGGTAATCACTTTGGAAAAAGTCGATCAATCCTTTAAAAAGGAAATTACGATCGAATCAAATGGTGCTTTTTCTGATACCATTCAGGCGAGTTCTGGACTTTATCTACTTACAGTAGGTAAAAACAGAGTTAATGTCTATTTAGAAAACGAGAATGTTATTAATCTTTCAGCCGATGCTAAAGATTTCAATGGTTCATTAGCGTTTTCGGGTAAAGGAGTTGAGACCACAAATTATATCACATTTAAAAATAAAAAGACAGCGGAATTACGTGGCAATAATAAATCGCTTTACACGTTGGAAGAAGCTGAATTTAAAAAGAAACTCAATGATATAAGTACGATATTGAATACTGTAATAGATACCACAAAAGGTATTGAGCCTGAATTTAAAGCATTAGAAAAAAGGAATATTAATTACACTTATTTATTACAATTGTCTCAATATGTAAATGGAAAGCATGGCTATTGGACAAAAAATAAGAATTATAAACCTTCAGAAGACTTTTTGTCAGAATTAGATGATTTAGATATTAATAATGGAAAAGATTTCGAACTTTCAAATGCATATAAACAACTAGTTACCGGTTATTATGTTAATGAAATTAGAGAGCTAGCTAAAAAAGATTCTATTGAGTTCATGTATGCCAAGGTTAAAGTACATGCAGCTATTCCGAATGAAAGCATTAAGAATGCGCTTATATTTTCTGGAGCTGAATATGGAATAACTAAAATAGAAAACGTAGAAGATTACTATAAAACCTTTATAAATGCTTCTACTAACGAAGAAAACAATGCGAAGCTTACAGCAACTTACAACAAGTTAATAGGTCTTAATAAAGGCAAACCATCACCAAAATTTGTGAATTACCAAAACCATGCTGGTGGCACATTATCTCTAGACGAGCTTAAAGGAAAATATACCTATATCGATATTTGGGCTACTTGGTGTGCACCTTGCTTAGCTGAAGTACCGTACTTAAAAAAGTTAGAAAAAACATATCATGGTAAAAACATTAATTTTTTGAGCGTATCTATTGATGTGCAAAAAGATGTTGAAAAATGGAAACAAATGATTGGTGATAAAGAATTAGGAGGCATTCAAGTCATTACTGATAAAGGTCCAACGGCTGAATTTATTGGAGATTATTTTGTGTCAACCATTCCACGTTTTATCTTAATAGACCCACAAGGCGCCGTAGTTGATAAAGATGCTCCACGCCCCTCAAGTCCTGAATTAATAGATTTATTTAATACGTTAAATATTTAAAAAATATTAATTCGATTAGTACGACTTATTTTTTTAATTACATGTATTTCATTACAAAATCGTCATTAGTAACAAACAAAAAATAACCATCCATAAAATGAAAAAAACAGTTTTTAGTTTCGGACTAGCCTTAAGTCTTATAGCATGTTCAAAGAATGCTCCTGTAGATTATGCTTTAGTTATAGGTAAAATAGATAATCTTGAAGCCAAAGAAGTCACTTTAGTAAAATCAGATCAATCTTTTGAAAAAGAAATTACTATGGAATCAAATGGTATTTTTACCGATACCATTAAGGCAGGTTCTGGGCTTTACGAACTTGTTGTAGGTAAAAACAGAACTAATATCTATTTAGATAACGGGAATGTTATTAACCTTACCGCAGATGCCAAAGATTTTAATAGTACTATTGAATTTGCAGGTAAAGGCTATGAAGCTACAAATTATATACTATTTAAAAATAAAAAAGAAGCTGCTCTTAATACTAAAGATAGAGCGGTTTATAAGTTAGAGGAGCCAGAATTTAAAGCCAAGTTTAAGGAGGTAAAAGACGAACTAAATGCTAGGTTAGATACTACAAAAGGTATAAGCTCTGCATTTAAAACCTTAGAAAAGCGTAATCTTAATTACGAATATTTAAATGAATTAGAGCGTTATGCTTATGGCTATCATAGACAATGGGCTAGAAAGCGAGGTTATAAGCCTTCTGAGAGTTTTTTAGCTGAGTTAGAAGGAGTGGATTTGGATAATGATGTAGATTTTTACGCTTCTAGTGCGTACCAAGAAATGGTGAATCGCTATTACTCTAAGAAAATAAATGTTTTACATAGAGCAGATTCCCTTGAGTATGGCTTAAGAGCTATCACGATATATTCTATCATTCCAAATCAAATTATTAAAAATGATCTTATTTTTAGAAAAGCAGAGTATGATTTATACCAAACCGTAGATTTTGAAGAATTTCACAAAATCTTTATGAGCGCTTCTACTAATGAAGAGAATAATGCTGTAATCACTAAAATATATAATGACTTAATGCGTGTAAATAAGGGGCAACCATCTCCTAAATTTATAGATTACGAAAAGCATTCTGGAGGCACATTATCTCTAGACGATCTTAAAGGGAAATATATCTTTATTGATGTTTGGGCAACTTGGTGCGGACCATGTATTAAAGAACTTCCAGATTTACAACGTATTGAAAAAGAATACCATGGCAAAAACATAAGTTTCTTAAGTATTTCTGTTGATGATGCTAAAGATCATGATAAGTGGAAAGAGATGGTTGTAGATAAGAAATTAGGAGGGATACAATTAATGGCAGATAAGTCTTTTAAATCGCAATTTGTATTAGATTATAATATTAAATCCATTCCACGTTTTATTCTTATAGATCCAAATGGAGTAATTATTTCTCCCAATGCACCAAAACCATCAGATCCGGAGTTGTTAAATCTATTTAAATCTTTAAATATATAGATAACACGGAGTTTTAAGTGTATAAACTTTCATACACAGTTGTTTTAATAGACATATCACAAAATCAAGATATTTTTTAGATAAGGAATATCTTGATTATGATTGTTTTTTTAAACAGCAGCCCTTAAGTAATTACAAAAAACAAACTAAATAATAAGAGATATAGTTTTTGATAAACACTTTAAAAGACTTAGGCCTTGAAGTGAAAAATTAGAAACTGTATTTAAAGAATTAATTAATAATATGAAAAATATACTTGTATTTTTATTTGCCTCATTATTCCTTTCTTGTAATCAAGAAGAGGCTCCTCGCTATGTTATAAATGGAGTTTTTGAAAAAGGAATAGGAGAACAATTACTGTTAGAAGAATTATCTAATCAGAGAGTTATAAAAGTTATTGACTCTGCGCGTGTTGACAGCAATGGTAAGTTTTCTTTTTCCGGAGATTCATTTGGAGAAATAAAAGAGGCGCGATTATCAATTTCGGGTACTAAATTTAGAGAAGACTTTATTATAGAAGATACTATTATTAATGTAACTATTGAACAAAAAAATGTTACGAAACTTTATACAAAGTATATTTTTAATGTTGAAAGAGGTAAAGAAGATGCGATATATGCTAAGCTTAAGGCGAATTATAGTGAACGGAGAACGGTATGGGGCGTAGCAACTAATAGATTGGTTAGAGCTAATGAAGCAAACAAACTTAGTGATGAAGAGTTAGCAATAGCGCGTCAAGAGCTAGATGAAGGTTTTGTTGAAGAAGTTGTAGACACCTTATCTAATTACCCAAATAGTTACGGTACATATTTCTATATAAAAAACTATATGTTAAGGTATGATCCACTTCCGTCGGTAGAAGAAGCATTTAATAACTTGTCTGAGAATATTAAAGCTTCAAAAGAAGCAACGGTGTTTAAAAGTGAAGTAGAAGAAATAAAAAGATCTTTTGTCGGAGGTACTCCTGACGATTTTTCTATCCCTTCTCTAGATGGCGGACAAACTACCTTGTATGAATATAGAGGTAAGGTTTTGTTAGTGGATTGTTGGGCAACTTGGTGTGGGCCTTGTATTGAGGCTATGCCGCATATTGGAGAAATATATAAAGAGTTTAGTCCACAAGGTTTGGAAGTTTTAGGCATATCTTATGATAAGGATGAAACCAGATGGCGTGAATTTTTAAAGAAAAACGAATATATCACTTGGGATCAAGCGTCTTCTTTAAAAGAATGGGCATGTCCATCTTCAAAAGTGTTTTCTGTAACTATGATACCCGCCACTATTTTAATTGATAAAAATGGAGTAGTAGCTGGAAGAAACCTTAAAGGGGAAGAATTAGAAGCGAAAATTAAAGAATTGCTGGCTTTAAATTAGATTTAGGTCATAATATCATATTATGAACATAACTGTTTTTAATAATAACACTAAAACATAATGAAAAAAATAACCATCCTATTTGCTTTTTTATTTAGCATCAGTTTATTGGCGCAAAATATTAATTTCAACGATCCATTACCCGAAAATACACGTATTAAAAAAGGTGTTTTGCCTAACGGGCTTACCTATTATATTTACAATACCGACGTTGTAAAAGATGCGGTGAGTTATTATATTATTCAAAATGTAGGCTCTGTATTAGAGAATGAAGATCAACAGGGTTTAGCTCACTTTCTAGAGCATATGGCTTTTAATGGGACTAAAAATTTTCCAGATAAAGGTATAACAGATAAGTTAGAAAAACACGGCGCCAGTTTTGGTCGAGATATTAATGCTTATACAAATTTTGAAGAAACGGTGTATAATATGAATAACATTCCAGCGACTCCAGATCTTATCGACAATTGTTTATTAGTGCTTCACGATTGGGCTAATTTCTTGTCTTTAAAAGAGGAAGAAATTGATTTAGAGCGTGGCGTGATTAAGGAAGAGTGGAGAACACGCCAAAATGGTTATATGAGAATTTATGAGCAAAAGATGCCTGTATTGTTTAACAACAGTATTTATACAAAGCGTATGCCTATCGGGAAAATGGATGTTGTAGATAATTTTAAATACAAAGCTTTAAGAGATTTTTATCATGATTGGTACCGAACCGATTTACAAGCTATCGCCATTATTGGTGATGTTAATGTTGAAGATATTGAAGCAAAAGTAAAAACGTTATTTTCTACAATTACGGCTGTTGAAAATCCAAGAGAACGCTTTGTTATCACTATTCCAGAAAATGATGAATTAATGTTTAGTTCGGCTATGGATGTTGAGGTGAAATCGACGTCAATAGACTTCGGAATAAGATACCCTAAAAACCTTAAAAAGAAAACTGTTACCGATTTAAAATCGGATTTATTAAGAAGTATTACTGTAACCATGCTTGCCATTCGATTAGGAGAATTGAATGATCATCAAGACTCCCCTTTATTGAGAGCTTCACTAAGCTTTAGCGATATTTCTAGAAGTACAAATACCTTTAGATTATCAATATCACCAAAAGTAAATCAGCAACAAGTGGCTTTTGAGATGGTTTTAAAAGAAGTAAACCGTGCTGTAAAATTTGGGTTTACACAAGGTGAAATGGATAGAGCTATTACCCGATATATAAACTCTTATGAGAATCAAATTGTAAAAATTGAAAACACATCTCACAGAACCATTGAAGGAATGATTCAAAAGAATTATCTGGAAAATGCGAGAATGCGAGATATTGAAAAAGAGTACAATATTGCGAAACAAATTTTTAATACGTTAACTTTAGAAGAAGCACATTTAAAACTCAAATCACTTTATACTACTAAAAATAGATACATTACAGCAACAGCTGTTGACGGAGAAGCAAATATTACAGAAGAAGAAGCATTACAAATTATCTCGGCAGCAGAAAATGACAAAACACTTACCGTTTATGAAGATGAGTTTAGTGGAAAAACGTTATTGGGCGATATGAAAATAAAAAAAGGTAAAATAGTTTCTGAAGAAGAAAACAAAGCTATAGGTTCTACCACATTTGTATTGAGTAATGGTATTAAAGTGCATTATAAGTTTGCAAATAACCCTAAGAATGATGTTACGTTAAATGCAATTAGTTATGGCGGTTTGTCATTAATTGATGCTGCTGATTTAGCTTCTGCTAGCCATATGAATAGTTTAGTTACTGGCTCTGGTTTAGGAGATTATTCTAGAAATGATCTTTCAAAAGTGCTTGCAGGAAAAACGGTAAGAGCAAATTTATCAATTTCTAACCTTACTGAATCTGTTTCAGGGGCTTCATCTACCAAAGATGTTGCCATCATGTTACAAATGGTTCATTTAAAATTTGTAAAACCTCGTTTTGATAAAGACGTTTTTGATGTGCTTATTGCAAACTCAAATAATCAACTCGTTCGTAGAAGTAATAGTTTAAGTCAAAAAATAAAAGACAGCATGCTTGTTACGTTTTACGGCAGCAACAACCCGAAGAAACCGTTGTTTAATAAAGAGTATATAGAATCTATTTCTTTTGAAACCATCCAGGAGGTTTATAAGGAGCGCTTTAAAGATGCATCAGATTTTGAATTCTTTATTGTTGGAGATGTTTCTAAAGAACAATTAAAGCCTTTATTAGAAAGCTATATTGCTAGTCTTCCTACTAAAAAACAAACGGAAATGTATAAAGACAATTCTATAGAATGGTTAAGTAAAACCATTAAAAAAGATTTGTTTTTTAAAATGGAAAACCCAAAAACTACGGTAAGTATTATCTATAAAAATGATGTGGAATATTCACTTAAAAATGCTTTAGTAATGCGAGCTTTTGGTGATATACTTCAGCTTAGATATATGGAAACATTGAGAGAGCAGGAAGGCGGAACTTATGGTACGAGCACTTCGGCAGGTTTATCTAAAAGACCTCAAGAAAAAGGAAGTTTGGAAGTTCGTTTTGATTGTAATCCAGAAAAAGCAGATAAATTAATAGGTATGGTTTATGATGAACTGTCTAAAGTAGCGGCAGGAGAAATTAATACGACTGATTTTGATAAAACCATCACTAACTTTTTAAAAGAACGGGAACAAGCAAAGGGTTACAATCAGTATGATATGAATGTATTGACTAATTTTTACCGTGAGGGATACAATATGAACGATCCTGCAAACTTTGAAGATATCGTTAAAAGTATTTCTGTTAAGGATATTGTGGAGATGGCTAATAAATTAATTGATGGAGGAGATAAAGCTGAAGTAATTATCAAGGCATTAGACTAAAATCATTTATTAAATTACAACAATTAATAAGATGAAAAAAGCAACAAATAATTTATTAATCATCAAATTTTTTATTCTTTTATTTTTTCTATTTGTTAATCAATCAACTCTTAATTCACAAGAAGAGGGACAATCTATTTTTAGCAGTAGATCTTTTGATGATTCTGCTTTTAAAACTTTAGATTTAGAAAAGCAAATTCAAAAAAAATATAAAAAAGTATTAAAAAGTACGGTTACAATAAATAATAGCGCTACCGGTGTTTTAATATCTGAAGATGGATATATTTTAACAGCTGCAAATGTAGTATTAAGAGTAAGGAAAAATGAGAGTAGTATTACGATGAGTGATGGTGCCAGATACAAAGCAAAACACCTAGGGAAAGATGTAAAAGGAGATTATACTCTTATGAAAATAATAGAGAAGGGGACTTGGGATTATTTAGAATTAGGAGATTCTTCTAATTTAGGAAATGATGAAGCTTGCTTAATGTTTAGGTATTCTAACGGATACCAATCTGATAGGGCAGCTTTAATGAGAATCGGTTTTTATAAAGGAACAAAAGAATTGGGGTGCCTAAAGACAAGTTGCATTATGATGCTTGGAGATTCTAGAGGTCCTTTGGTAGATCTAAACGGAAAAGTAATAGGTGTTTGTAGCCATATTGCACCTTCTATAGAAGATAATTTTTACGCGCCTATTAACTTAGTAAAAGAAAACTGGACGAGGTTAATTAACGGAGAAACTTTTAATTTAAGAAAACCAAAAGAAACTCAATTTCTTAAAAACAACAATACTATTCTTTCATCAATCAAAGACAAACTTTTTTCACTAAAAGGAGGTCAAGAATATTTATTAGAAAGCATTGCCAAATCAGCAAAAGACATTCATAACAAAGATTCCTTACTTAAAAAAGCACATTTAAAAAAAGGTGTTTTATTACTTGTTATAACTTAAGTACTTAAGGCAGTCGATAAAGAATTTATTTTTATTAAGCCATAAAATCAGATCATATTATACTATATAAATTACACACTAATTATTTTACCTTCTTTTACTAGACTATGTTTTAATAATGCTTTCATTATTATTTGAATTAACTAAAAAAGTGAAAGAGTAAGGGCTATTGTGAAATAGCCCTTTTTATAAAAGAAACCAATGAAAAAAATAGTTTTATTACTCGCCTTGTTTTTATATTCTATAGGATATTCACAAATTCATGATCCAGTCTCCTGGTCAACATCTGTAGAAAAATTTTCAGATACGGAATATGATCTGATTATTACTTCAGATATTGAAGAAAATTGGCATTTATATTCTCAAACAGTACCAGAAGGAGGTCCAATATCTACTACTTTTTCTTTTGGAGAAGTGTTAGTTTTTGAGTTAGTTGGAAATACTTCTGAAGAAGAAGGGCATATAATAGATGATCCGATTTTTGGAATGAAAATCAAATATTTTGGTAACAAGGCAACGTTTAAACAACGGATAAAAGTTCTTACAGAAAATTCAATAAATATTGAAGGTGAAGTAGAATTTATGGTTTGTAATGATGCCAATTGTTTACCACCAACAACTGTTGATTTAGAGTTTTCAATCAAAGGAAAATTAAACGGAGTAAATTCAAAAGTAACTGAAAAAAAGACTAAAATAAGTAAAAATAATAGTACAGTAATTAAAAGTAAACAACCAAAATCATCAGATAAAGGTTTGTTAACCATTTTTATTATAGCTTTTTTCTCTGGTTTTGCAGCATTGTTAACTCCCTGTGTGTTTCCAATGATTCCTATGACGGTGAGTTTTTTTACCAAGCAAAGTAAAAGTAAGGCTGCTGGTGTTAAAAACGCTCTAATTTATGGTGCATCCATCGTTATTATATATGTACTACTAGGTATTCTTGTTAGTGCTATTTTTGGTGCAGATGCCTTAAATGCCTTATCAACAAATGTGTGGTTTAATATTATTTTCTTCGTATTATTAATCGTTTTTGCTATATCCTTTTTAGGTGCTTTCGAAATAGTATTACCAAGTAGTTGGGGAACAAAAGTTGATGCGCAAGCTGATAGAGGAGGTATAATAGGTATCTTTTTTATGGCACTTGCCTTAGCTATTGTTTCTTTTTCTTGTACAGGTCCTATTGTAGGTACTTTACTTGTAGAGGCTGCTGCAGGAGGTAGTCAAATAGGTCCTATTGTAGGAATGTTAGGTTTTTCATTAGCCTTAGCAATTCCGTTTGCCTTATTTGCCGCTTTTCCTGGTTGGTTAAATTCATTACCAAAATCTGGTGGATGGTTAAATACGGTTAAAGTTGTATTAGGGTTTTTAGAATTAGCATTGGCATTTAAATTTTTATCAAATGCAGATTTAGTATTGCAATTACATTGGTTAGAACGTGAAGTGTTTTTAGCTATTTGGATTGCTATTTTTGGAGTGTTAGCTTTCTACTTATTTGGTAAAATACAATTATCACATGATTCTCCTTTAACACATATTTCTGTAGGAAGACTTAGTTTAGGAATACTTTCTTTAACATTTACAATTTACATGATCCCTGGATTATGGGGTGCACCATTGAATTTGATTAGTGCATTTCCACCGTCACAAAGTTACAGTGAATCACCTTACGGAGTCGGGTTTTCTAAAACAGGAAGTTCACAAAGTAATACAAATCACTCAGTAATACCCGATGGAGCACATTTAATGGCTCCACATGATATTATGGCTTTTAAGGATTATGAAAAAGGGTTGGCGTATGCTAAAAAAGTAGGAAAACCAGTACTCTTAGATTTTACAGGATATGCATGTGTAAATTGCCGTAAGATGGAACAAAATGTTTGGCCAAAAGATAGAATACTTTCAATTTTAAAAAATGAAGTGGTCTTGATTTCTTTATATGTAGATGATAAGAGACCTTTACCTGTAGGAGAAGAAATGGAATCAAAATTAAGACCAGGGAAAAAGTTAAAATATATTGGTCAGAAATGGAGTGAATTTCAAACGATCAAATACCGAGCAAATGCACAACCTTTTTATGTTTTAATGAATCATGAAGAAGAAAATTTAACAAACCCAACAGCTTACACACCAGATGTTGAAGAATATTATGTATGGCTTCAAAAAGGAATTAAAAGTTTTGAAAAATAATATTTTGAATATGAAATAGTTTTGATGTTGTAGTCAAAACTATTTTTTAGTATTATTAGAAATTTAATGCTATAAACCAATTTATTTATTTATTCATGATAAAAAAGTGAAATTAATGCGGTAACACTTGTTAGTTGTTTATAAATTTAATTTTATTGAAAAAATAATATTTATAAACCTAAAACGGGTAAGAATTTTAAAGGCATAATTTTTATTTACTTAACCTAATATTTATATTAAGGTAATCTTAAAAGTATATTCTTGTGGGTTTAAATATACACTATGACAAGAGTAGTATTATTCATTTTTTTTATAACATTACAAACTTTTGGTCAACAAATTAAATTTGATAATTTTTCGATAAACGAGGGTTTATCTAATAATTCTGTAAAAGATATCGAAAATGATATTAATGGAGGTTTATGGATTGCAACTTGGGATGGTTTAAATTATTTTGATGGATATATATTTACTTCCTTTAAACATGACATTAACAACAGTAATTCCATCGCTGGTAACTACATCAGCAAAGTTAAACAAGATATAAAAGGTACAATTTGGATTATTACAGAAGATGCGAAAATAAGCAGATACTTAGGTAATAAAAAATTTAAAAATTACACTTTTAAGAACAAACCAAATGATATCTCTGTTACAAAAGATGGTAATATTTTAGTTCACACTCAAAATAGCTGTTACGAATTTGTTGCTGGTCAATTTAAAGAAACCAATAGACAAACATCAAAAATAAACAACAACGCTTTAAGTAGCATTCTTTTAACAAAATACCCAAACCTTATTATTAATGATGTTTTAAAAGATAAAACAGGTAATATTTGGTATGCCACTCGTAAAAATGGTTTATTCATCATTAAAAATATATTAGACAAAGCCAATAAATATCATATAGAAAATTACACAAAAGACCCTTATTCTAAAGAAAGTTTTAAAAGTAATGAAGTAGAAACTTTACACGAAGATTATTTTGGAAACATTTGGCTTGGCTTAAAAGATGGTGGAATTAGTATGGCGTATTCTAATTCTGATAAGATAGCATCTATTGCACCTCACCCAATAAAATCTCCTAACATTCCTAATGAAACTTTACGTGCAATAACCAAAGATCTACAAGGTAAACTTTGGTTAGGTTATTACACAAAAGGACTATATAATTACAATTCTACTTCTAAAAACTACAAAGAATTTATAATTAAAGAAGCTATCAATGAGCCAGATTGGAAACGTATAAGGTCTTTGTTTACCGCTTCTGATGGAACTATTTGGGCAGGAACTTATGCTGGAATTATTAGAATAGAAAAAAATGGAAATTATAATTTATATAATTCTAAGAACAATAAAAACATACCTAACAATAGAAATTATTCTATTTACGAAGATAGTGATAAACAATTATGGGTTGCTTGCTGGGGTGGAGTTGCTAAATTTAATCTAAACACAAATAATTTTGAGTCTTTTATTGGACAAGAATTAATTCGTAAATATCATATTAGAAATTTAAAATTGATAGATAACGAGCTTATTCTTGCTACAGAAAATAATGGACTACAATTATTAGATATTAGCAAAGGAAAATTAAAAACAATAGAAACCCAAAATAACCTTTCTGATTATCATAAAGAGCAAAAAAACACTTTAAAATCTAATAATAATAATAATAATAATAAAGGTTTAAAATTAATTGATATTAAAAATGGCGAATTACAATCTATAAATACTAATAAAGGTCTTTTAAGTAATAGTATTTATGCTGTTTATAAAGATGAAAAAACAAATTATTATTGGATTGCATCGCTTGGTGGATTAAGTGTTTTTAGTAAAGAAAAAGGTATTATTAAGAATATTACAGAAAAAGAAGGTTTACCTAGCCAATTAATTTACGGTATTTTAGATCATAAAGAACAAGTTTGGTTAAGTACTACTAAAGGAATTGTTGTGATTGATAAAAAAAGTTTTGAAGTAAAAACTTTTCATCCAAAAGGAGGTTGGCAAGTTTCTGAATTTTCTGAAGGCGCTTATTATCAAGATGCTAAAGGTGATTTGTTTTTTGGTGGAATTAATGGTTTAAATTATTTTAATCCTAGTAATATTCAGTTTAATAACACTAAGTCAAAAATTAAATTACTGGTTGATGATAGTGAAAACTTCTCTCCAAATATTATAAAAAGTCATAATGAAAATCAGATTAGTATTGATTTAATTCCGATTAGATTCCCTAAAAAAACAGAGAAAAATATCTATTATAAATTAGAAGGCTTAGATAGTAATTGGACTTTATTAGATATCAATAACAACATAAAATATCAAAATTTAACTTCTGGAAGTTATAATTTTTTACTTAAAGAAGGAAAAGAAAATGAAGAAGAATTACTTTTCTCCTTACAAATAAAAAAGGCTTTTTATAAAACGAACTTATTTTATGTGCTCTTATCAGTATTTATATTAATTACAGCAATAATACTTATCTACCTTAAGAATTTAAGAACAAAATCACTTCAAAAAAACCTAGAAAAAAAGATTTTAATTCGTACAAATGTCATCGAAAATCAAAAAAAAGATTTAGAGGTTATTAACAATCAATTAGATGAAAAAAATAAAGAAATTTTACGTCAAAAAGAGACACTTTTAAAACTACATAACAATCTTAAAAATGAAGATTTTGAAGTCGAAAAATTTAAAACATTTGTTTTATCAGAGTTTCAAGAACCTGTTTCTAAAATTTTACAAACTGCAAATTGTTTGTCAGAAAATTCTGATGATAAAAAAACTATTTTAGAAGAGTCTAACAAAATGGTAAACCTAATTTCTGAATGGAATTATCTAAGCCACGTAAAAGAAATTGGAGCTATTAAGACTTCTGTAATTAATTTATTTCCGGTTTTAAAAAACAGTATTAATAAGTTAGAGGAATCTTTACAAACCAATAAAGTAGATTTTAATTTTAATATAGACACTTCTATTAATTGGGTAGAAATAGATGTTTTACGTTTTCGTTTAATGCTACAATACTTTTTTAATGACATTAATAAATACTCAGATAATAGCAGTAAGTTAAACTTAAAAATCAATTATAAGAATTCTTTTGTAATTATAGAAATTTCCTCTAATAGTGATCTTTTAAAAAATAATTGGTACAGTGTTTTACATTACAGTCCTTATTTTAAAGCGTTACAAACTCTTTTGGTTGATTTAAAAGGAAAACTTATTAATTATAATTTAGACCAAGAATTTAAGGTAGCATTACAAATACCAATTACTAAAATAAACCCGAAGGATAAATCTATAGAAACTATTTCGTGGAAACATTTTAATCAACAAGAAAATTTATCTGCAGACAAAAAAAATGTATTAATCTTTAGTGATGAAGAAAATTTTGCAGCTGCAAATCAAATTTTAGAACATAATAATTATAATTTAATTTTTGAAAACTCTGCAAATAATTTAAACTCGATTACCAAACAAATTCAGATACATATTGTTGTAATCTATCAAGTTTCTTTCTCTAAAGATCTTTTATATTTTATCAATAATTCTGATGCAACAAAAAACAAGAAAATCGCTATAATTTATATATCAGAAGATATTAATTACGAACTAAGAGAACAATCGATTGAGTTTGGTGTAGACACTCTTATTCAGCTTCCGGTAAGTGAATCTTTTATTCAAAAAAAAATAGACTCTTTAATAAATAGAAAATATGTTTCTACTGAAGAAAATAAATTTCAAGAAAAAATATTCGATATTTTAACAGGTAAAGATCTTGTTTTAACGGCTAATGATAAATTATTAAAAAAGAGTTTAGAAGTTATAAAGAAAGAATTACATAACTCTTCTTTTAATGTAGAAATGTTGGTAGACTTATTAGATGTTTCTAGGGTAAAGTGTTATCGATTATTTAAAGAGCGGTTAAAACAATCTCCTTCAGATGTAATTATGTCTCTTAGACTACAAAAAGCAGAAGCTTTGTTAAAAACTAAAAAATTAAACATCTCTGAAATAAGTTTTGAGTGCGGTTATAACGATCCAAAATATTTTGGAAAAGCATTTAAAAAGCATTTTGGAAAAAGCCCTAAAGAGTTTAAAGATCAATTTAACTAAATCGTTTGTTGCTGTAGGATTTTCTTAACGTTAGGGAATTGTTACTGTAACGAAAACACACCTAATCTGCTTCTTTTCTATGCTGATTTGAACGATTAATACTCTTTGATGAAACAAAAACACCCCAACCAACACTTTCTGTAAATTAGTTTTACCACAATTTAAAAATCAAACTAGATGAAAAAAATTTATTTAATTTTAATACTTGCATTAGGTTTTACTTCCTATTCTATTGCGCAAGTTAACGTGTCTGGAACCGTAGTTTCTGATGCAGATGGAATACCAATACCTAATGTTTCTGTTGTTTTAAAAGGACAGCTTAATACAGGAACTATAACAGATTTTGATGGAGTTTTCTCTATCAATTTAAATGATGAAAATGGCGTTTTAATATTTTCATATTTAGGTTATGAGACTAAAGAAGTTCTTTATGCTGGAAACCAAAAATTAAATATCATTTTAAAAGAAGAAGCAAATTCTTTGGATGAGGTGGTTATAGTAGGTTATGGATCTCAAAAAAGATCTGATGTAACTGGAGCAATTTCTTCTGTAAAAAGTGAAGATTTTAACCAAGGAGTTGTTGCAAACGCGGGTCAACTTTTACAAGGTAAAGTTGCTGGTGTAAACGTATCTTCTTCTAGTGGTGAGCCTGGTGCTACACAAGATATTGTTATTAGAGGTGTTGGTAGTTTACGTTCTGGTACTACTCCGCTGTATATTGTAGATGGTTTTGCATTAGATAATTCTGGTAATGGTATTGCTACTAATCCTTTAAACTTTATAAATCCACAAGATATAGAAAGTATAGAGGTTTTAAAAGATGCTTCTTCAACTGCAATTTACGGTTCTAGAGCAGCCAATGGTGTTATTGTAATTACTACTAAGAAAGGAAAAAAAGGAAGAAACAAAGTAAACATAAACGTATCTAGTGGTTTTTCTACGCTAGCAAATAAGGTTGCTGTTTTTACTGCTGATGAATTTAGAGCTAATGTAACTGCCGTAAATGGTACTTTAATTGATGGAGGGGCATCTACAAATTGGCAAGATGAATTAACAAGAACTGCGGTGTCAAAAAACATTAACCTTTCTATGAGTGGAGGTACAGAAAATTCTTCTTATGCAGCTTCTGTAGGTGTCGATGATCAAGAGGGTATTTTAAGAAACAGTAACTTAAAACGTTACTCTGGTCGTTTAAACTTAACTCAAAAAGCAATTGACGATAAATTTAATGTTACTTTTAATTTAACAGCGACTAAATTAGACAATACAAGACCTAATTCTGGTAGTGTTGTAAGTGATATGCTAAGCCTTAACCCAACAGACTCCCCTTATGAAAATGGTGAATTAAAAGGAAACTTAAGTAACGATATTTTAAATCCTTTTATTGGAGAAACAATTTATGGCGATTACACAAACAACAACCGTATTTTGGCTAATATTTCTCCTTCTTATAAAATTGCAAAAGGTTTAACTTATAAATTAAATCTTGGTGTAGATTATTCTATTACAGAAAGAGATGTTCAATACATGCCTTACGCTACAGAAACAAATACAACTTTAGGAAGCTTAAATACAGCCACTACTAAAAACAGCAATACTCTTATAGAGAATACTTTAACGTATAGTTTTCATAAGAAATTAAGTAGTTTTACTTTTCTATTGGGACATACCTACCAACAAACTGAAGTAAATCAAAAACAATTTTATTTAGAAGGTTTTCCAGATAATGGAGTAGAGCCAAGATATCAAATAGAAACGGCAAACCAGCAAACAACTCAGTCTGCTTATGCTACTAAAAATGAGTTGCAATCTTTCTTTGGTAGAATAAATTATACCTTTAATGATAAATATTTAATGACTGCAACAATGCGTGCAGATGGTTCTTCTAAATTTGGTGAGAATAATAAATATGGATATTTTCCTTCTGTTGCCTTAGGATGGAACATCAATAATGAAAATTTCTTGAAGGATTCTGATAACATAAACAACTTAAAATTAAGAGCAAGTTGGGGGCAAACTGGTAGTCAAGAAATTCCTTCTAAAATAACACAAGCTAGTTATACAGAAAGTAATACGGACAACAACACATACCCATTAGATTCTAGCGCATCAGATTTAGGCGGATATCCTTATGGTTCTATCTTTACTCGTTTAGCAAACCCAAATATTCAATGGGAAGTTTCTACACAAGCAAATATTGGTTTAGACTTTGGTTTATTTGGTAACAAGTTAACAGGTACAATCGATTATTTTAGTAAAATTACAGACAACATTTTGTTACAAGTTACTCCTACAGATCCTATTGTTCCGGTTTCTAGTTATTGGACTAACATTCCTAATATGGAAATTAGAAACAACGGGGTTGAAATTGCCTTAGATTACAACAATACTATTAATAAAGACTTCACTTATAATATTGGTGGTAACATTTCTATCACTAAAAACGAAGTTGTAAACTCTCCTTATCAAATATTAACAACTGGTGCCGCACAAGGTTCAGGGCAAACAGGAGCTACAATTAATGGTGTTTTAAACGGAGAAGCTATTGGTACTTTTTATGTTCAAGAATTTACCGGAATTGGAGAAGATGGTTTAAATCAATTTGCAGACATTAATAATGATGGTGAAATTTTAGATGATGACCGTATTGTAGCAGGTAATGCTTTACCTGATTATATTTATGCATTCTACTTAAATTTTAACTACAAAAAATTCGATTTAGGTTTAAATTTTAATGGAGCTGGTGGTAATAAAATTTACAACCACGTTGCTATGTCTTCTTTTAACAAAGGAAATTTAGCCAATTCTTTTAACACGACAGATAGAGCTGTAGAATATTTAGATGAATCTGCAACAAATTCTAACTTAGTTTCTACAAGATATTTAGAGGACGGAGATTTTTTAAGATTAAACAATGCAACTTTAGCTTACAATTTTACGCCAGAAGCATTAGGTCTTGGAGATAGCATTAAAAATCTTCGCTTATCAATTACAGGTCAAAACTTATTTGTGATAACAGATTACAGTGGTTTCGATCCAGAGATTAATACAGGAAGTCCTGTCGGAGGTATTCAAACTTTTGGTATCGACTATTACAGTTATCCAAAAAGTAGAACAATCCTTTTAAGTCTAAATGTAGAATTTTAATAAGACAAAAATGAAAAACATAATAAAAAATACAGTATTTGCAATTAGCATTCTATTAATGTCTAGCTGTAGTGATTTAAAAGAAGAAGTTTTAGATGAGTCTTTAACTGGTGCAGGACAAGCAGAAGCAATTAGTGGAGCAATTGCACCTGCGTACGGACAGGTTGCTTGGACTTGGAGACACACAAACTATTACGGTTTGCAATTAATACCAAGTGATGAGGCAATTTTACCTTACAGAGGAGGTACAGATTGGTATGATGGTGGTAAATTTTTAGCGGCTCATTCTCATTCTATAACTTCTACAAATGATTTGGTAAAAAGTGCTTGGACAGAACTTACAATAAATATTTCTAGAACATTAACTGCTATAGAAGTTCTTACGCCAATGGCTGAAGAAGGAAATACAGAAGCAGAAAGTGCTCTTTATGAAATGAAAGCGCTTAGAGCTTATTTAAATATGTTAACTTTAGATAGTTGGGGACTTGCATTTAAAAAAGAATCTTCTAATGAAAACTCAGAAATTCTTAAAGGGCAAGATGCAGTAGATTATATAGAAAGCGAATTGTTATCTGTTGTTGATGTGATAAATACTGATAAAGGTTCTGGTAGAATGACACAATCTGCCGTTTGGGGATTTTTAGCAAGATTAAATCTAAATGCTGCTGTTTATAGAGATCCTTACGGAACTCCTAATTTTACAACAGAAGACATGGATAAAGTTATTGAATATACAGATAACATTATCAATTCAGGTAAGTTTTCTTTATCTCCAGAATATTTCGATTTATTTAATGATAGTAATAGCAATAATGCAGAATTAATTTTCGCATTAGATCAACGTGGAGTTTTAAAGAATGAACATAGCCGTTGGGCATATTGGTCTTTACCAGGTTCTATGTTTCCTAGGCCAGAATTTACAAATGCAGATGGTACAGATGGTCCTGCAATTACATCAGACTTTTACCAAACTTGGGTAGATGCTTATGGTAGTGTAGATCCTGCAGACGCAGATCCTAGATTTCTTCAGAAAAATACACAAGAAGTTACTTATGGTTTAGATGATCTTACAGGTCTTTCTCCTTTAAATGACGAAGATCATTATTACTGTGTAGGAGCAGAAGATTTTGAAATAGACAGAGGTATTTTAAGAGGAGTAACTTGGGCTGTTAGAAAAGATGAAAATGGTGCTTTTTATACTTGTGATGAAGGTTATAGAATTTATCCTGTAAAGCAAATTAAAGGAAACGGTACAGATAAAAATGTAGATTACGTAAACCTTACTCAACAAGCAGATTTTACAAACGAAGGTAGAGCACACCATACAGGTTATCGAGTTTCTAAATATCAATTTAGCCACACTTCTAATAACGGAAATAACTACAGTAGTGTAGACTTAGTGTTAATGCGTTATGCAGAAATTTACATGATGCGTGCAGAAGCTAAATTAAGAAAAGGAGATGCAGCAGCAGCTTTAGTAGATGTAAATGTTGTTAAAACCTCTAGAAATGCACGAGAACCAATAGCAACTGCTCTTTCATCAATAGATTTAGATGTATTATATAGAGAACTTGGTTTTGAGTTTTATTGGGAGGGTTTAAGAAGAACAAATCAAATCCGTTTTAGTCATTACGAAGATTCATGGACAGAAAAAACAGATACAGATGTAAATAATAGGTTATTTCCTATTCCACAAGTGGCTATAGATGGAGCTTCTAACACGCCAGGGTATTTAGAACAAAATAAAGGATATTAGTTGTTTATTGTTTTATTTTAAGGGAGCTCTTTTATAAAAATAGCTCCCTTTTTCTATTATAATATTAATAAAAATATACTTTCAAATTTTTTAAAAAATGAAGAAAATTATAATACTGAGTTTAATTTCTATGTTTTACATAGGATGTGAAAAAAAATCAGAAAAAAGAACCCAAGAAGAACCGTTAAATATCATTTTTATGATTGGTGATGGTATGGGACTTGCCCAAATTTCTACTGCTTTTTATTTTGGAAAAGAAACGCCTAATTTTGAGCAATTTAAAAATATTGGTTTTATTAAAACACCAAGTACAAGTCATACAATTACAGATTCTGCGGCAGGTGCTACTGCTTTTTCAACAGGAGAAAAAACATATAAAAGAGCCATTGGTATGTCTAAAGATAGTTTGCCTTTGCCTACAATTTTAGAAACTTTACAAAAAGAAGACTATCAGACTGGTTTTGTAACTTTAACACCAGTTACACATGCAACTCCTGCTTCTTTTTATGCACATGTAAAAGATAGAGACTTACATGAAGAAATCGCTTTAGATTTAGTAAAATCTAATGTAGATTTTTTTGTTGGTGGAGGTTTAAAATACTTAAAACGTAGAACTGATAAAAAAGATTTATATACAGCGTTAATTGCAAAAAACTACCAATTAGATTCTGTGAGTTTATCAAAGTTTGATGTAAACAAAAAGAACGGATATTTACTAGCCGAAGAAGGTTTGCCTTCTAAAACAGAGGGTAGAAAAAGTTTTTTACAAGATGCAACTCAATTAGGTTTAGATTATTTTACTAAGAAAGGAAAACCATTCTTTTTTATGATAGAAGGTTCTTATATAGATTGGGGAGGACATGCAATGGATGCAGAGTTATTAAAGCAAGAAGTCTTAGATTTTGACAAAACAATTGGTGTGGTTTTAAGATACATAAAAGAACATCCAAATACACTTTTAGTGGTTACTGCAGATCATGAAACAGGAGGTGTTAGTATTGGTAAATCTTATATGATAGATGAAGAAACCGGAGAAAAATCTGAAGAAGTAGATAATGTTTCTATCAATTTTAACAACGATCAACATAGTGGAACTTTAATTCCGGTTTTTGCAAAAGGGAAAGGTTCAGAAAATTTTCAGGGTATTTATGAAAATAATGAAATTTACCATAAAATGTTTAAAGCAATCAATAATAAATAACTTAAAATGAAATTAAATATAAAAACGTTATTACTTGTAATTGCAGTCTTTTTTGGAGTAAAAAATAAAAGTATTGCTCAAAATAATGCAATTATTCATTCTCACAACGATTACAATCAATCAGTACCTTTTTGGAATGCTTTTGCAAACGGAGCAACTTCTTTTGAAGCTGACATTTTTCTAAAAGACAACAATTTGTTTGTTGCTCATAATTATGAAGATATTTCCCCATCAAAAACATTAGAAGCTTTATATCTAAAGCCATTAGAAACTGTTTTTAATATGGAGTACAAAAAGGAAGAACAATTAATCCTTTTGATTGATATTAAATCTGATGCTTTTAAAACCTTAGAAAAACTTATAGAAGTTCTAAAAAAACATACTTCTATAATTAACAATAAGCAGATTAAAATTGTTGTTTCTGGAAACAGACCAAAAGCTAAAGATTATGTCAATTATCCTGATTTTATCTTTTTTGATTATCAAGAATTAGAAACTTCGGTTTCATCAGAAATTTGGAAAAAAATTGCTATGGTTAGTTTAGATTTTAAACAATTTTCTGAATGGAATGGAAAAGGAAGGTTAACACATGATGATGAAAATCGTATTGTAGAGGTTTTAGAAAAAGCAAATAAAACGAATAAACCTTTTCGTTTTTGGGGAAGTCCAGATTCTAAAAGAGCATGGAGAACTTTATCTGAAATGGGAGTTGCAATCATAAATACAGATCATCCTTTTAAGTGTGTTAATTATTTTAAATCTTTACCAAGCAGGCTGGTAACTTCAACTACTTTTTCTGAAGTTTACAAGCCAAGTTTTAACAACGATCAAAAAGACTTACCTGTTAAAAACATTATTTTATTAATTGGAGATGGAAATGGTTTGGCTCAAATTTCGTCTACAGCACTTGCAAATAATGGCGAATTAACTTTAACTCAATTAAAAAGTATTGGCTTTATAAAAACACAAGCTGCAGACGATTTTACAACAGATTCTGCTGCTGCAGGTACTGCTTTAGCAACCGGAGTTAAAACAAATAACAGAGCAATTGGTACAGGAGTAAATGGAGAGCCTTTAAGAAATATTACAGAAATTTTAAGCGAACAAGGTTTTTCTACAGCATGTATTACTACAGATAATATTTTAGGAGCAACACCCGCTTCATTTTACGCACATGCAAAAGATAGGTCTGATGATTCTATAATTTCTAAAGATTTAATTAATAGTAGACTTAATCTTTTTATTGGAGGTGGAGCTTCTACTTTTAAAAAGACAAACCTTACGGATAACTTTAAAATAGTTTCATCTTTTAATGATTTAAAAAATACTACGGATGACAAAGTAGGTTTTTTTATGTCTGAACATGGTATGAAATGGATTACAGAAGGAAGAGGTAGTGTTTTAGCTGATGCAACCAAAACGGGGCTTAATTTTTTAAGGAAAAAACAAAAACCTTTCTTTTTGATGATTGAAGCTGCAAAGATAGATCACGCAGGTCATTCTAATGATACCGCAGGAATTTTAGCAGAATCGATAGATTTTGATAAAGCAATTACAGAAGCTTTAATATTTGCAGATAATAACCCAGAAACTTTGGTTATTATAACAGCAGATCATGAAACATCTGGTTTTAGCATTCCGCAAGGCGATGTAAAAACACACCAAATAGAAGGTTATTTTGCTTCTTATGATCATACTGCAATTATGGTTCCTATTTTTGCATATGGAGCTAAGTCAAACGAGTTTCAAGGAGTTTATGAAAATAATGAAGTGTTTTCTAAAATCTTAAAAGTTTTAAAATAGATAAAAATAATAGCAAGTATTTTGTATAAGTTGCTTAATAATATTCTTTATGTAAAATCGGTTGTATATAATTATGTAAAGCTATAGGTGTACAAAAAAAATACATTTATAGCTTTATATATGATCCATTTTTTTAATCAAAAAGTATATTTTTTCTTCCAATGAATCAGTCCTTTTGATAACCAATCTTTTTATCATAAACTTTTTAGATATCAATTCAATTTTGAATGTTTAATTTTCTAAATTCCTTGCTTTATGTGTACAGTTTGTTATCTCAGGCAGAGTGAAAGATTATTTAAGGTTTGTCAGTTGTTATTTTAGAAAGACTATGAGAGTTTATTTATGAGATTGCTTCGTGCGATATAATTTCAGTTTATAAATAATGGGTGTGTAACATATTAAAAATAAAAAATCATCTAAAAATTGCTTTTTAGATGATTTCCTTTATTTCTATCAGTCTGTAATTCTTACAAACAATCTTTAATCATTTTTACTGCTTGTTCTGCAGTTATATCTCTTTGAGGAGTTCCAAACATTTCGTAACCAACCATAAATTTCTTTACAGAAGCACTTCTTAATAAAGGTGGATAAAAACTCATGTGGAAATGCCAATGTTTGTTGTCATTACCATCTGTTGGTGCTTGATGAATTCCGCTAGAATATGGAAAAGAAGTATTAAAAATCTTGTCGTATGCTTTTGTCAATACAGAAATTGCTTCTCCGTATTGTAACGTTTCAGCTTCTGTCATTTCTAAGATGTTAGCCAAAGGTCTTTTTGGAACAATCATTGCTTCGAAAGGCCAAATAGCCCAAAACGGAACTAAAACTACAAAACCATCATTTTCAAAAATAATACGTTCTTTCTTTTCTAATTCTTGTGCTAAATAATCACCCAATAAACTACTATTGTTGTTATTGAAGTAGTTTAATTGTTGTGTGTTTTTTTTATCAACTTCGTTTGGTAAAGAAGATTGACTCCAAATTTGTCCGTGAGGGTGTGGATTACTACAACCCATTACTGCACCTTTGTTCTCAAATATTTGAACGTAGTTTATGTTTGGGTTTTCAGACAATTCTTTAAACTCTCTTTGCCATGCAAAAACAACTTTCTGAATTTCTGTAGCCGACATGTCTGCCAAACTTTTTGAGTGATCTGGGCTAAAGCAAATTACCTTACAAATACCAGTTTCACTCTGTGCTTTTAAAAGTCCGTCGTTTACGTTAAAAGTTGGCGAATCATTTTGTAAAGCAGCAAAATCATTTGTAAAAACAAAAACGTCTTTATAATCTGGGTTTACTTCTCCGTTAATTCTTGTGTTTCCTGCACATAAATAACAAGATTCATCATGTGTTGGTCTTTTTTCATTATTAACTTCTTCATTTTGTCCTTGCCAAGGTCTTTTTGCTCTATGAGGTGAAACTAACACCCATTCTCCCGTAAGAATATTAAATCGCTTGTGCGAATAGTCTTGTAAATTTGTATTGCTCATTTTCTTGTGTTGTAATTATTGTTTTACGATATGTGTACCTTCAGAAAGTTCAATAAAATACACTGAACATTCATTATTAAATTCATTTTTATAGGCTTCAGAAGCCGTTTCTGCAAAAGCTTTTGCTTCGCTTTTATCAATTAAATTAATGGTGCAACCACCAAAACCACCGCCCATCATTCTTGCGCCTAAAACGTGTTTGTTTTTCTTAGCTTGTGCTACTAAAAAGTCTAATTCATCGCAACTTACTTTGTATTGATTAGATAAACCTTCGTGAGATTGGTAAATTAAAGCGCCTAACAATTCTAAATCATTGTCTTCAATTGCCTTTGCTGCTTTTATGGTTCTATTATTTTCTTGAATTACAAATAAGGCTTTTTGATAATTTGCAGGTGTCACTTTATCAGCAACAGTTTCTAAATCTGCTTCAGTAGCATCTCTTAGTGCCTTTATGTTTAACAATTCAGATACACTTTCGCAAGCAGAACGTCTGTCATTATAAGCACTGTCAGATAAACTATGTTTAACGTTGGTGTTTATCAACATTAATTGATGATTTTCGAAATCAATTTTATAAGGATTCGATTCTACAGTTCTACAATCTAAATGCAATGCATGGTCTTTAATACCAAACATACTAGCATATTGATCCATAATTCCGCAGTTTACACCTACATAATTATGCTCTGCTTTTTGAGATATTAAAATCATTTCGTGTTTGTTTAAACCTAAATCAAACAATTCATTTAAACCAAAAACAACACTGTTTTCTAAAGCAGCAGAAGAAGACATACCTGCACCTCCAGGAATATTTCCTTTAAAGATGATGTTGAAATTGCCAATCACTTTGTTTTTATTCTGTATTTCTGCAACAACACCAAAAACGTAGTTTTCCCAACTTCCTTCTTTAGAAGGTTTTATTTTATCTAATTCAAATTTTATGGTACTGTCTAAATCTAAAGCGATGGCTGTAGAGTTATTAGCGTCAGTTTTTTGAATAGCAGCAGCAATACCTTTATTTACAGCTGCTGGAAATACAAAACCATCATTATAATCTGTATGTTCTCCAATAATATTAATTCTTCCAGGAGAAAAAATTAATAAAGGCTCCGTTTTAAATTCTTTGATAAATGTCTCTTTAACATCCTTAATTAGTGTTGCACTCATAATTTGCTTCGTTAATTGTTGATTATGTTTATTTTCCAAACAATGGAATATTTTTCATTAGGGTCTAGTGTTTGTAATCCTATTTTATTATTAAAACTATTAGAAACACCTGTGGTTGGCTCAATGGCTATGGTATTTAATCTAGGTGGCGTATATGCTTGTAAATAATTTTTGGTACCTGAAGATTGAAAGTTTAATTGATATTTAGGAGTGTTAAACGCAACTTTGTCAGAATTTAAACCCCAACAATCATCCAATTGTTTTTTCTCGATATCTAAATGTATCATAGAATTTACAGTCTCAGAGCCAGTAGTAATATTACGGTCACCAATAATTAATTGTTGATCACAATCAAAATTTAGAGAACTTTTTGCTAAATTATCACTGATGAAATACGGGTGCCACCCTAAAGTAAACGGAAAAGGTTTAGCGTCGGTATTTCTTACACTAACAGATAAATCTAGCCCATCATTTGTAAAAATATAAGTAACTACAATTGTGTATGTATACGGAAAACCATCATTTCGTATGTTTTCATTATACTCTACAGTTATTTTAGCATTATCTGCAGATGCTTCTTTTGCAATTACTTTAAACGTTTTATTGTACACAAAACCATGCAATGCATTTTGCTCTTCTTCTTGATTTTTTTCTAATTGAAAATCTTCACCATTAAAAGAATATTTTCCATCTTTAATTCTATTTGCAAACGGAAATAAAATAGAAGAGGCAAATGTAGAATCGTATGTCAATGGAGCTAAATCTTGAATAATGGCATTTCCGCCTAAAGTTAGTTCTTGTAAACTAGCTCCTTCATTTAGATGAATTTTACCAAAAACCGTGTTTTCAGTATTTTTTACTTCTAAAATATTTGTTTCTGTGTTATGGTTTATGGTATACAATGTGTTGTTATATTGAGTTTCTAATAATTAATTTATTCGGATTTTCTACTTTGTCTTGTTCTTTGTTCAAAATCATTTTGGCTAACCTTTTTCCCATTTCGTTAAAATCTGTAGTAATGGTGGTAATGCCTCCTTCAACTATTTCCTTTAATAATGTATCGTTATAAGAAATAACGCCAATATCATTTACTAAAGTCATATTCTGACTTTTCATTTTCTTGATAATTCTTAGTAAACTTATATCATCTAGCAATACGTAAAGTTCACCTTTTATTAAAGGAGTTTCTTTTACAGTGCTTAAAATTTCAAAAGGCATTGTGCTTTGTTCGCAGAATTGTGTAAACCCTTTAAGAATGCCTTTAGGTTGTTTTTCTTCTGAGAAGATTAGATTAATTTTATTATATTTTGAAACAAATCCTGAAGCCTTAGTTAGGTTTTTATAGATGGATTTTTCAAAATTTTGATAGATGGATGGATATGCTACCAAATCTTCTGGCACCTGATCTAAAATGTAGACTTTATCATCTGGTAATAATTGAATGCTCTTACTGGTGTTTTCTAAATTAGCAGGCATAATTACATAATAATTATAACTACCAGCATTGTCTTTTATTAGTTTTTTAAAAATAGCTTCATTAAAATGATGAAAGAAAATATCTACTTGAATGGTATCTTCTAAGTTTTCTAAAAAAGAATTATATAAATCTTCTTTAAATGAATTAAGTTCATCAAAAAGTAAAAATATCTTTTGATGCACATTAATATCTTCACTTATAACATAATACCCTTTTCCTACAATAGATTCTATGATACCTCGGTTCTTTAATTCATTAAAGGCCATTAAAACGGTATCTCTAGAAAGTTTATTGTTGTTTTTAATAGTATTAATTGAAGGCAATTGATTTCCTTTTTTTAACAAACCATTTTCTATAGCATTTTCTATAGCATTAATGATTTGCTTATATTTAGGAATGCCTATTTCTTTTTTAACTTCTATCATAATTAATTACAAATATATAATTTTTTCAACAAAAAACCCACCTGACCCTACTAGTTTGATAAAAATGTACTCAGAGGTACATTTCTTTGGGCTTACAGATACATTTTCTGAAATTATATACATATATTTGACTTGTATAAATAATTAACTAAAACAAAAATAATAATTATGAAAGCAGGTTTTGAAATGTGGGACTATATAGTCTTCATTGCGTATGCCATTTTAATTTTAGGTGTAGGTTTATGGGTTTCTCGAGATAAAAAAGGACACCAAAAAAATGCAGAAGATTACTTCTTGGCAAGTAAATCTTTGCCTTGGTGGGCAATTGGTACTTCTTTAATTGCTGCAAATATTTCTGCAGAACAATTTATAGGGATGTCTGGTTCTGGTTTTGCCTTGGGTATTGCAATTGCTTCTTATGAATGGATGGCAGCATTAACTTTAATAATTGTTGGTAAATATTTCTTACCTATTTTTATAGAAAAAGGATTGTATACAATTCCTGAATTTGTTGAAAAACGTTTTTCTACCAACCTTAAAACAATCTTAGCTGTATTTTGGTTAGGTTTATACATATTTGTTAATCTTGCTTCTGTTTTATATTTAGGAGGATTGGCTATTGAAACCATTATGGGAGTAGATATGATGTATGCAATTATTGGTTTGGCATTATTTGCAGCTGCATACTCTTTGTACGGAGGTTTATCTGCGGTAGCATGGACAGATGTTATACAAGTAGTATTTTTAGTGTTAGGTGGTTTGGTTACTACTTATTTAGCTTTAAATACGGTTTCTGGAGGAGAAGGAATGTTAGCAGGTTTTTCTAAAGTATTAGATGCTGCTCCAGAAAAATTTCATATGATATTGGATGAATCTAATGATAACTATGTAAACTTACCTGGTATTTGGGTATTGGTTGGTGGTTTATGGGTTGCAAACTTATATTATTGGGGATTCAACCAATATATTATTCAAAGAACTTTAGCTGCTAAATCTTTAAAAGAATCTCAAAAAGGGATTTTATTAGCAGCATTTTTAAAATTGATTATTCCTTTAATTGTTGTAATTCCTGGTATTGCAGCGTATGTAATGGTAAACGACCCAGCTATTATGGCTAATTTAGGTGAAGTAGGTATGTTAAATGTGCCTTCTGCCGAACAAGCTGATAAAGCATATCCTTGGTTACTACAATTTTTACCTACAGGATTAAAAGGTGTTGCTTTTGCTGCTTTAGCTGCTGCTATTGTTTCTTCTTTAGCTTCGATGTTGAATTCTACATCTACCATTTTTACAATGGATATTTATAAGCAATACATCAACAAAAATGCAGATGATAAAACTACGGTAAATGTGGGGAGAATTTCTGCTGCAGTTGCTTTAATAATTGCTGTTATTGTAGCGCCACTTTTAGGGGGTATCGATCAAGCATTTCAATTTATTCAAGAGTACACAGGTATTGTAAGTCCAGGTATTTTAGCTGTATTTATTTTAGGTTTGTTTTATAAGAAAACAACTAATAATGCAGCGATTTGGGGAGCTATTTTATCTATTCCAATTGCATTAACATTGAAATTCATTCCAATAGCAGTATTTGAGCCTTGGATGCATCAAATGGGAATTACAGCTGTCTTAACGCTTATTATCATTATGGTTATGAGTAATATTCAAAACAAAGGGAAAGATGATCCTAAAGGGATTGATTTTGGCTCAGATTTATTTAAAACAACTCCGTTGTTTAACTTAGGTTCTATTGCCGTTTGTATTTTAGTAACTGTACTATATTGTTTATTCTGGTAGGAATTACCAAATAGTTTATATAAAAAATCGTCTAAAGAAATTTAGACGATTTTTTTTTACCTAATTTTTAGGTTTTAGAATTGATAGCTTGTAAAGAAAATAAGACGCTGAAACATGTTTAGCGTGACAAGCTTGAATCCTTTTATTAAGTATTTTTATGTTCTTAACTTTTTTTAAGAGCTATCTCTTCAAAGTCGTCACTTTTTTCGGAAGCGTCAAACAAATGTTGGGCTTCTTTTGGAGGTACGGTTAGTTTTCGTTTAGTTAAATCTATCCAAGCTCCATATACTTTTATAATTGCTGATAATTGACCAGCTTCATTAAAAACTTGATGTGTAATTTTCCAACGTTCACCATTTTTAGATAAACCAGAAATCTTAAAGTCTACAGAGATATTTTCTCCCAAATGGATTTCTTTTCTAAAAGAAGTTTCTTCGGTAAATAAAATAGGACCAAGGTTGTGTTTTGTAAATTCTGCTATAGAGAAATTTTGATCTCTAAAATATCGTACTCTTACTTCTGCAGCATAATCATTATATGCTGTGTGACGCATGTGTCTGTTTGGGTCAAAGTCAGACCATTTTGTGTGAAATGTTACTTTAAAACTCATGTTAGCTCTTTTTGAAACAAAAAACCTGATAACATTAGACAATATTATCAGGCTTGTTGTTATTTAATATTTGGTAATTATTGTTTTACTATTTCGTTTTTGGTATTCATTTTTAACTCACTTAAAACGTTTATAGCTTCAAAAACATAGACATCTTTCGATAAATTTTTATGCCATGCCAATCGTTTTTCAGCTAGTGCTGTATCCTTTTTAATTAATGAAAGTTCGTAAGTTGGAGAGTTAAATGTTAAATCTGATTTATAATCAAAAACAGATTTAAATTTTTCTGCATCTTTTTCATTGGCTACATTTACTTCTTCAAATTGTTTATAGTTTAAAGAGTAAGAATTATCGTCTTGCTTCTTTTTTAACCATTTAGCATATTCGTTTATCAACTTAAATTTAGAATCTGTAGCAATTCTTTGTTTACTGTTATTAACAACATCATTAAAATTTTGGTACGAATTTGTTTGCACGTAATCTGCCTGCTTTACTTTGTCCCAAACCAATGCGCCATCCAAATCTCTTTCGCCAAATTTCATGTAACTATATCTGTCTGGCATTGCAATATCTGAATATACTCCTTCAATTTGAGTAGAACCACCATTAACCCTATAGAATTTTTGAATAGTCATTTTTAGAGCTCCTAAATCTTTATCGTATTTTGTAAATTGGTTAATAGGTAATACACTTTGCACGGTTCCTTTTCCATATGTTTGGTTACCGCCCATAATTACTGCTCTTTTATAATCTTGCATTGCTGCAGCAAAAATTTCTGAAGCTGAGGCAGAAAATTCATTTACAAGAACAACTACTGCTCCTTCCCATTGAATTTTTGGATCAATATCTTTTTTAATAATTGGATCTTCACCTCTATATTTTACTTGTACAATTGGACCTTCATTAATAAACAATCCACTAATTTCAATGGCTGTTTTTAAAGAACCACCTCCATTATTTCTTAGGTCTACAATTAAGCCAGTAACACCTTCACTTTTTAAGCGTTCTATTTCTTGCTCCATATCTTTTGCAGAATCTCTATAACTTTCCTCATTAAAATCGATATAAAACTTAGGTAAATCTATAATTCCGAATTTTTTACCATCTTTTTCTACAATACTAGATTTTACAAAAGTTTCTTCTAGTTCTACAACGTCTCTAGTAATAGAAATTACTTTGTTGGTACCGTCTAATTTTTTCTTAACGGTTAATTTAACTTCTGTACCTTTTTTTCCTTTGATAAATTTTATAGCATCATCTAAACGCATCCCAACAATATCTAATGGCTCTTCATCTCCTTGAGCAACTTCTAGAATAATATCACCAGGTTCTAAGCTACCTTCTTTCCATGCAGGACCTCCAGAAACCAATTCAAAAATTTCGGTATAAATTCCCTTTTTTACTAAACGCGCTCCAATTCCTTCTAGTTTACCAGACATGTCTTGGTCAAAACGTTCTTTTATACTTGGCGCCATATAGGTTGTGTGAGGGTCAAAAGCACCCACAACACTGTTTAGAAAAGTAGAAAACCAATCTTCATGTTCTAGCTCTTCAATTCTAACATATAAATCGTCCATATTTTTAAGAACTTCTGCACGTGCCTCTTTTTCAAGTTCATCAAAACTTTTTGTTTTGTGATTTTTGTTTTTTAGTACGTCCGCTTTTTGTTTGTCTAACTTATCTTGAATTCTAATAAGAGTACTTAATTTTAATTGCTTACGCCAGTAGTCTATCAGCTCGTTTTCATTTTTAGCGAAAGGAACTTTTTCATAATCTACATCAATGGTTTCCGTTTTGTTAAAGTTAAAAGGTTGTTTTAACAAATCACCATAATATGATTTTGCATTTTTAATTTTACTAGTAAATCGTTCATAAACCAAATTATAGAAAGAGACATCTTCTTTTAAAAGTTGATTGTCGATTTCATATTTGAATTTAGAAAAATCTTTCATATCCTTTTGAGTAAAATACCTTTTACTTGGGTCTAAACCATCAATGAATTCGGTATACACATATTCAGAAAAATCATCATTCATGTCTTTTACAACAAAATGACTTCTGGTAAGTATATTTCTAAGAATGTAAACTAAAATTTTATCTTTTTCAGGATCTGAATTGGTATCCGTATTAGCGGCTTGAGTTTGCAAGCTAGTTGCAAATAGAAGTATTGCTAATAAAAATGTGGTGATTTTATATTTTGTCTTCATATTTAGGTATGTCGTTTTTTAAATTCTAAAATTACTAGTTGTGCTTTGCTAAACTACTAAAATAATGCCAAAATTATTTAGGAACTACTAGTCTTATTCGTTTTTGTGAATGGATTAAACACTATTTCTTCTTTTGGTTCAATTTTTAAATTTCAAAATAGCTTTCGTTTCTACAATATTACGTAAAAAAGAGAAATTGTATTCTTTACAAAATGTTAAAAAGGAATCGTATAAAATCAATTATATTTGCTTAAAATAATTTAGAATTTAAAGTTCAATTTTTTAATTGAAAACTACCTTTAATTCTAAATTTTGAACTTTAAACAATGATGATGCAAAACAAACCATTAATTTTAATTACGAATGATGATGGAATTACAGCTCCTGGTTTAAGAGCTTTAATTAGAATAATGAATAAAATTGGTGAAGTTGTTGTGGTGGCTCCTGATAGTCCGCAAAGCGGAATGGGGCATGCAATTACGGTTGATAATGTTTTAACTTGTAATGCCATAACTATAGATGATGGTCCGCAATTAGAATACACTTGTTCTGGTACGCCTGCAGATTGTGTAAAAATGGCGGTAAATGAAATTTTAAATAGAAAACCAGATTTATGTGTTTCAGGAATTAATCATGGTTCTAATGCATCTATTAGTGTTATTTATTCTGGTACTATGAGTGCTGCAATAGAAGCAGGAATAGAAGGTATACCGGCTATTGGTTTTTCTTTATTAGATTTTAAATGGCATGCAGATTTTAAACAATCTGAAGAATATATAAAAAAGATTACTTTAAATGCGTTGCTAAACGGAATTCCAGAAGGCGTTGTCTTAAACGTAAATATTCCGAAGTTAAAAAAGGAAGAAATAAAAGGGATTAAAATTTGTAGACAAGCTAATGGAGTTTGGAAAGAGATTTTTGATAAACGAAAAAACCCTATGGGTAAAGAATATTACTGGCTTTCTGGTGAGTTTATTAATAAAGATAAAGGTCAAGATACAGATCTTTTTGCCTTAGAAAGTGGTTATATTTCTGTAGTACCTGTACAATTCGATATGACTGCACATCACATGATTCAAAAATTAAACGCTTGGGAACTGTAAAAAAACATATTTTAATAGGCGTATTGGTTTCCTTATTTGCCACTTTTGGAGGTATATTTTTATATTTAGAATATATTTCTAAATTTGGTTTTTACGAGACCATCGATTTAATTAAAGAAGGAGAATTGTATGGTAAAGTATTGTCTTTAGCTGCAATTCCTAATTTATTTGTGTTCTTTATTTTTATCAAAAAGAAACAAGACAACAAAGCAAAAGGAGTTTTATTGGCAACTATTTTAATTGCACTAACTACTTTAGTTTTAAAGTTTTTCTAACAGAGATAATGTCTCCTCGAGCGCAGTCGAGAGGTTTAATTAGGTCTCGACTGCGCTCGACCAAACAAGTAAAAACTTATGAAATATTACATAATTGCTGGTGAAGCTTCAGGAGATTTACATGGCTCTAACCTAATGAAAGCATTGTATAAAGAAGATGCAAATGCAGACATTCGGTTTTGGGGTGGAGATCTAATGCAAAATGTTGGCGGAACTTTGGTTAGTCATTATAAAGAAAGAGCTTTTATGGGCTTTTTTGAAGTTATAATGAATCTTTCTAAGGTATTGGGTTTTATTAAAATTTGCAAAAAAGATATTGCCCAATTTAAGCCAGATGTACTTATTTTAATCGATAACTCTGGGTTTAATTTACGTGTTGCTAAATGGGCAAAAGAGCAAGGTTTTAAAACCAATTATTATATTTCTCCACAAGTTTGGGCAAGTAGAGCAAGTAGAGTAAAAGATATTAAAAGAGATATCGATAAAATGTTTGTAATCCTTCCTTTCGAAAAAGAATTTTATGAAAAATACGACTATAATGTAACTTTTGTTGGGCATCCTTTAATTGACGGAATTGCAGGTAGAAAACAAGTAAAAGAAGCTGCTTTTAGAAAAGAATATAACTTAACAGACAAACCTATTATTGCTTTGTTACCCGGAAGTAGAAAGCAAGAAATAACCAAAATGCTCTCTGTAATGTTGTCTTTAATTGATGATTTTTCTGAGTATCAGTTTGTAATTGGTGGGGCTCCAAGTCAAGATTTTAGTTTTTATCAAAGTATTATTGGTGATCGTAAAGTTTCTTTTATCAACAATAAAACGTACGATTTATTAAGTATTTCTTATGCAGCAATTGTTGGGTCTGGCACTGCAACTTTAGAAACCGCTTTGTTTAAAGTGCCACAAGTGGTTTGTTATAAAGGCGGAACAATCTCTTATCATATTGCAAAAAGAATAATCACTTTAAAATTTATTTCTTTGGTTAATTTAATCATGGATAGAGAAGTGGTAAAAGAATTAATTCAGAATGATTTTAATAAGCAGAATTTAAAAATTGAATTGACCAAGATTTTAGATGATACCTATCGAGAAAAATTGTTTTTAGAGTACTTTGAATTAGAAAAGAAATTGGGAGGTAAAGGTGCTTCAGAAAAAGTAGCGAAACAAATTGTAAGTGATTTAAGAAAAGGAGATAACTAATTCTAAATTGTATGAACTATAATAATAAAAAGTTTAGAGTTGTTCAAAATGCTGATAATGGTGAAACTTCAAAAGAAACCATTTTTACATACAAGCAAAAAGGTACTATTTTAACGTCTGAATATAAAGGAGGACAAATAGTTAAAGGTCATTTAATCGGTCTTGTAGATGAGCATGGGAATATAGAAATGCGTTATCATCAAGTAAATCTTAAAGGGGAATTAATGACAGGTATTTGTTATTCTAAACCTGAAATAGAGGTTAACGGAAAAATTACTCTTTATGAAAATTGGACGTGGACTTCTGGTGATAAAACAAGTGGAATGTCCGTTTTAGAAGAAGTTTAATGAAGGTACAAATGATACGTAAAAGAATATTAATATGAAGAAATGGAGTTTTTTAATAGTTGTATTTTCTTTATTATTAAGTTCTTGTTCATCCACTAAAACGGTTGTTAAAAATACACCAAAACCAATTACTAAAGCGGATAAAATAGTAGCAAATGCCTTAGAATATAAAGGTGTTCGTTACAAATTTGGAGGAACTACCAATAAAGGGATGGATTGCTCTGGAGTGGTATATGTTGCCTTTGGAAACGAAAACGTACAATTGCCAAGAATCTCTAGGGATATGGCAAAGAGAGGTGATAAAATTGCTTTAAGTAAAGTTAAAAAAGGTGATTTATTGTTCTTTAAAACAAGTAAAAACAGACGAGGGAATATCAATCATGTTGGCTTGGTGGTTTCCCATTTAAAAGGACAAATTAAGTTTGTACACGCCACTACTTCTAGAGGTGTAATTGTTTCTGCACTATCAGAAAAATACTGGAAAAATGCCTTCGTAAAAGCAACAACAATCTTGTAATTAATAGTTAACGTTTTTTTTTAGTAACTTTAACTTGCTATGAAAAGGTTGTACAATTACATACCCTTGCACTTTGTTGTGCTTGTAATTATTGGAATTTGTTTCCAGTTTTTCACTCAATTTTGGACTTTTAGTTTTCTTAGGGCCACTATTTTTTTGGTAGGTTTATCTGTTTTATTTTTTCTGATAAAACATAAGGTTTTAAGAACATGTACTGCTCTTGTTTTATTCTTTTGTATTGGTGTTTCGGCTGTTTATGTGGGTGATGACAGAAATTATGATTCATATTATAAATATCATTTAAAAGACAATTCTAAGGTTGTTTTACAGATTCATAAAATATTAAAACCTGGTAATTATTACCAAAAATATGAGGCTGCTATTATTCAGGTTGATGATCTGAAAACTACAGGAACAATACTTCTAAATGTAAAGAATGATAGTAGTGTAAATTCGTTACAAATTGATGATCAGTTATTCTTAAAACCTACTTTAAAAGAGTTAATTCCGCCTTTAAATCCGCATCAATTTAACTATAAGTCTTATTTAGCAAAACAAGGTATTCATCATCAATTATTTGTGGATACAAATCAGTTTTTAAAGCTTCGTACTCAGTCAGCCACTTTATTTGGTTTGTCGGCGAAATTTAGAAATCAAATTCAGGAAGCATTACAGAAATACCATTTTAAGAAAAATGAATTAGCGGTTATTAATGCACTTTTGTTGGGGCAACGACAAGATATTTCTAAAGAATTGATTGTAGATTATCAAAGAGCAGGAGCAATCCATATTTTGGCAGTTTCTGGTTTACACGTTGGTGTTATCTTATTAATTTTATCTTTCGTTTTTAAACCTGTTGAAAGAATTAAGTACGGAAAGTTTATAAAAACACTCATCATTGTTTCTTTACTTTGGATGTTCGCATTTATCGCAGGTCTTTCTGCATCTGTAGTTAGAGCGGTTACCATGTTTACTTTTTTTGCTATTGGGTTGTCTTTTCAAAGAAAAAAGGTAGTAGAGTTTTCCTTTATCTCTTCCATGCTTTTTTTACTATTGATAAAACCTATGTTTCTTTTTGATGTTGGTTTTCAACTTAGCTATTTAGCAGTTTTTGGTATTCTTTGGACACAACCTAAATTGTATGCAATATGGAAACCTAAGTTTAAATTTGTCGATTTTTTCTGGCAATTGTTTACCGTTTCAATAGCAGCCCAAATAGGAATATTGCCTTTAAGTATTTATTATTTTCAACAATTTCCAGGGTTATTTTTGGCATCAAACTTAGTTATTATTCCTTTTTTAGGGGCAATTTTAATCGGAGGGATTTTAGTCATTATTACATCACTTTTAAATATTCTACCTCAGGTTTTGGCAAATATCTATGGAATGATTATTTCTTGGATGAATGGTTTTGTAAGTTGGGTTTCTCTTCAAGAAGAATTCTTATTTAAAGAAATTTCCATTTCATTTGTTACGATGTTGTTTTGGTATGTATTCTTGTTTTTAGGAGTTTCATTCTTAATCAAAAAATCATCTAAAAATTTGATTTACTTTTTAGTTTCAATAGTACTTTTACAAACTGTTTTTCTATTTGAAACGAAAGAAAATAAATCGAAAGAAGAATTGATTGTGTTTCATAAAAGTAGATTTTCTGTGATTGGAAAGAGAGTAGGAAGACAACTCTTTTTGCAACACGACATAGATAGTATGAGGTTTAAGAATGAAAATAGTATTAAAACGTACCGAGTTTCAGAAGGTATTGATGAGGTTAAGGAATTCAATTTTAAGAACTTTCTTCAATTTTCTAAAAAGGATATTTTACTGATTGATAGTTTGGGGATTTATACGATTTCTGGAATGAGGGAACCAATTGTAGTTTTGCAATATTCGCCAAAAATAAATTTATCAAGATTGATAAAAACAATAAAACCATCACAAATTATTGCTGATGGTTCTAATTATAAGAGTAGTGTAAATCGTTGGGAAGAGACTTGTTTAAAACATCAAATTCCATTTCATTATACAGGTCAAAATGGAGCGTTTATCATTGATTAAAATAAACTTGTAGGTGTTTATGTCTATAATAGTATTATTTTAAACTGCTTTTAAAATCGGTATTAAAGTCTTCCCATTTTTTAGTTTTGTATACTTCTTCAGAAAAATAGACTAATATTTTTTCCATAATTTCTTTGTCTAAATAACCAGGGATTTTATCTAATAACTGTACATCTTCCGACAAAAAGAGGGTAGTTGGATACGATAATTTTCCATCCATTAAAGAAGCTGCTAATTGGTGATAGCCACGTCTACCTTCTTTTTGAAATTTAAATGTATGATCATTAAAAACAATGTCTTTTTTACCTTCTCCGTCTAGTTTAACAGCGTAAAAGTTTTTATTTATATAATCACCAATGGTTTTGTTAGAGTAAGTGTTTAAATCCATTTTTTTACAATAGCCACACCAATCTGTATATATATCAACTAAAATAGGTTTAGGATTTGCTTTGTTTAATTCGATAGCTTCTTCAAAATCAAGCCATTTAATATTTTCTTGTCCATTTGTATTTATACAAAATAGGCAAACAGCAATAAGTAATATCAGTTTTTTCATAATTATTGAGTCGTAATATTTATGTCTAATTTACAAAAAAAAAGAGCCTTTAAAAAAGCTCTTTTTTTCATTTATTTTGATGAAGTTTATTTTACTCCGTGCATTAGTTTTTTTAATAAAGGCGTTAAGCTCATAATTAAAAGACCTGCAATGATAGGTACAAAAGTGAAAATTAAAAAGAAGGTACTCATAGAGTATTTCGTTGTTATTTCATCAATCATTCCTCCCATCAAACCAGCTAATTTATTTCCCATACCAACAGCTATATACCATAGACCAAACATCATAGCAATCATTTTTCCTGGTACTAGTTTAGAAACGTAAGACAAGCCTACAGGAGATAAACTTAATTCACCTAAAGTGTGAAGTAAATAGGCTAAAATAAGCCAAATAACACTTACAGATGCTGTTTGTGCACCTTGAGGTATACTAGCAGAACCATAGGCCAAAACTAAGAACCCTAGTCCTAATAATATTAATCCGACACCAAATTTTACGGTTGCAGGTGGATTGAATTTACTTTCCCATATTTTAGAAAATAAAGGCGCAAATGTTATAATAAAGAATGAATTTAAAATACCAAACCAAGAAGCAGGTATTTCCGTAGAAACTTCACTAAACTGGTTTTTTAACATGATGATTACGATGATCCAAATTATCGCAAAACTGATTCCTAAGAAAAGATTAGATAATGCATATTTTTTAAAAGTAATTTTAAATAAACTAATTAAAACATAGGTAATAATCATTAAAGGAACAACAGTAAGTAGTGTATTTGCTATTCTAAAAATATTTGCAGCGCTACCTTCTAATACTCTATTGGTATAATCTTTAGCAAAAATAGTCATAGAACCACCCGCTTGTTCAAATGCAGCCCAAAAGAAAATAGTAAAGAATGCTAAAATACCAACAACAATATATCTGTCTCTTTGTACATTGCTAGGTACATCGTCATAACTCTTTTCATCTTTGTTAGCAACTGCATCAGATAAATCAACAATTTTACTTGGCTTTGTACCAACATTACCAAAAATGCTTTGAGCGAAATAGAATTGTAACATTCCGAAAAACATAAAAATACCAGCTAAACCAAAACCAAAATGCCAACCATAAGTTTCACCTACATAACCACAAAGCATAATACCTAAAAAAGCACCAGCATTTACACCCATATAAAAAATAGTAAATGCACCATCCTTTTTTTCTTGAGCGTTTTTATAAACACCATTAATAATTGAAGTAATATTAGGTTTAAAGAAACCATTTCCTGCAATTAGTAAACCAATACCTACATATAATGCCCAAGGAGTATCGAATGCCATCGCTGCGTGTCCAAGTGTCATTAATAAAGCACCTATAACAACTGCATTTCTGTATCCTAAAAATCTATCGGCTAAAATACCTCCAATAATAGGAGTAAAGTAAACTAACATTGTGTATGTACCGTATAAACTTAAAGCATCTTCACGACTCCAAGCCCAACCGCCATCAGTTAATGATGAAATTAAAAAAATAACTAATAATGCACGCATTCCATAATATGAAAAACGCTCCCACATTTCTGTGAAAAATAAAATAAATAAACCTGCTGGGTGTCCTAGCAATAATTTATTGTTCATTTCTGAACCTTCAAATCTGTATTTGGCTGTATTCATGTAAAAAAAAATAAAATTATATAAGTATAACAAACCTCATTAAGATATCATTTATGAGGTTTATTATTTTGTTTCATTAATTATCAGCTAGTTCGAAACCTTCTGTTTCTTCATTTTTAATTGCTTGCCTATCTTCAGCTCCATGTGTTAGCCTCTTTAGAGGTTTTAATATTGCAATAATTAATAAACCAAAAATTGTACATGTTATTGCGATTCCTGTAAAAACTTCAAAATCTCCAGCATCTTCAGATAGACCTCCAATAAAACCTGCGACTTTATTACCTAAACCAGTTGCAGCAAAATATGCTCCCATCATTAGAGAAGCGTATTTTAACGGTGCTAACTTAGTGATAAAAGACAATGCAACCGGAGAAGCACAAAGCTCACCAATAGTATGAAAAAGGTATGCTAATATTAACCAAATCATTGCAGATTTTTCTGCTACTTCATCTCCATTCATAACCACTTCAGAAGCAGCTTTACTCATAAAGAAAAAACCAAAAGCCATAATAATTACACCTATCGCCATCTTAAATAAAGAAGAAGATTCTCTTCCTTTCTTTTTCCAATTATACCAAAACCCACCAACTGCAGTACCTAAAACAATAATAAAAAAGGCATTAACAGATTGAAAAACAGCTGCAGGAATTTCATTTCCAATTAAAGGTAAAGAGAAAGATAAAATTCTATTTGTTTTTTGTTCTGTATATAAACTCATTAACCCACCGGCTTGTTCAAAAGCACCCCAAAAAACAATAATTATTAAGAAAGAAAGAAACATTACTAACATTCTATCTTTTTCAATTTTAGTTAAAGGCTTTTTTAGTAATTCTTTATCAGGTGAATCTGCATTACCGATAAAATTTCCAACACTACCTAAATATTTTAAGCCATACATATATACAATTTGTCCCAGTGCCATACCAATACCTGCAAGACCAAAACCATAATGCCAGCCATATTTAGCGGCAACTGCACCAACTAAAATAGCTCCTAAGAAAGCTCCCAAATTAATTCCTATATAGAAAACGTAAAAACCTTTATCTCTTCTTTCGTCTCCTTGTTTGTACAAACCACCAACCATTGTAGAGATGTTTGGTTTTAAAAAACCTACACCAATAACAATAAAAAGAAGTCCTGTAAAGAATGCCCATTGTGCTTCTACGGCTAAAATTCCATGACCAATACATAGTAAAATTCCTCCCAGCATTACTGCTTTTTTCTGTCCTATAAATTTATCTGCAATCCAGCCTCCAGGAATGGAAGTTAAATACACAAACATGGTATATGTTCCGTAAAAAGATAAAGTTTCTCCATTAGACCAACCAAAACCAGATTGAGGATCTCCTATAATAATTGGAGCAGCAAGATATAAGGTTAAAATTGCACGCATTCCATAATATGAAAAACGTTCCCACATTTCAACAAAAAATAATACGTACAATCCTACAGGATGCCCAAATAATTCTTTTTCGTGTGGTTCTTTTATTAAATTACTCATAGTTTATCCTTTTATTTAGTTGATTCTGTATTTAAATTTTCGTCGATAAAGTTAGTCATTTTTGTGAACAAATTTAAACGAGTATTTCTTCCTTTATAAATTCCGTGTGCTCGGTCTGGTACAATAAACATATCAAATTGTTTATTAGCTTCAATTAAAGAATTTATCATTCTGTAAGAGTTTTGTACATGTACATTATCATCACCAGTTCCGTGAACTAATAAGTAGTTTCCTTTTAATTTATTTGCATAATTAAATGGCGAATTATCATCATAACCACTTGCATTTTCTTGTGGAGTTTGCATATAACGTTCTGTATAAACAGAATCGTAAAAACGCCAAGAAGTAACCGGAGCTACTGCTATTGCTGTGGTAAAAATATCATTTCCTTTTAAAATACAATTGGTGCTCATAAAACCACCATAAGACCATCCCCAAATACCAACATTATTATTGTCTATATAAGAACGTTCTACTAATTTTTTTGCTGCTGCTATTTGATCTTCAACTTCATATTTACCCAATTCTTTCTGAGTTACCTTTTTAAAATCGGCACCTTTAAAACCAGTACCACGTCCATCAACACAAACTACAATCATTCCCTTTTGGGCTAACATATTGTGCCAATAATCATTGCTACCGTTCCAAGTATTTCCAACTTGTTGAGAACCTGGACCAGAATATTGAAACATTAATAATGGATATTTCTTGTTTTCATCAAAATCTAAAGGCTTAATCATCCACATATTTAAGTCGTTTCCGTTAATGTTGATTGTAGAAAACTCTTTAGGACTCATTTTATATGCCGATAATCTTTCTTTTAAAGCATCATTATTTTTGATCACCTTTAACATTTGTCCTTTAGCAGTGTATAAAGAATAAATAGGTGGTGTTTCTGCTGATGAATATGTGTTGATAAAGAAGTTTAAGTTTTTACTGAATGACGCAGTATTTTGTCCGCTTTCATTACTTAATAACTGTTTCTTTTTTCCTTTTATGTTGATAGAATACACACCTCTATTGATAGATCCGTTTTCTACAGATTGATAATAGATGGTTTTCTTTTTTTCGTTAAAACCGTAGTAGTTGGTTACTTCCCAATCTCCTTTTGTAATTTGATTGATTAATTTACCATTAAAATCATAATGATAAATATGGTTGTAACCATCCTTTTCGCTTGTCCAAATAAAACTGTTATCAGCTAAAAAAGTAAGATTGTCTGTAATATCTACATACGCTTTATCAGTTTCATTTAATAATAAAGAAGCAGTAGCATTTTGAGAATTAACTTTGTGTAGGTTTAAGTTATTTTGATGACGGTTTAAAGTCGTTGCAACTAAAATATCTGAATCATTAGACCATTTAATTCTAGGAATATATTCATAATCTCCTAAAGAAATTTTTTCTGTATTTTTAGATGAAAGCGTATACATGTGTAAAGTAACATCTGCATTTTTTTCACCTGCTTTCGGATACTTAAAAACTTGTTGTGTTGGGTATAATTCTGTACCAACAACATCCATAGAAAAAGTAGGAACGTTGGTTTCATCAAAACGTAAAAAAGCTAAATGAGTTCCTGTTTTATTCCATTCAAAAGCTCTTACAAAAGCAAATTCTTCTTCATAGACCCAGTCTGTAATTCCGTTGATGATTTCATTTATTTTACCATCCGTTGTTACCTGAGTAATTTGGTTTGAAGCTACATTTTTAATAAAAATGTTATTGTCTTTTGCATACGCCACATTTTTATTGTCCGGAGAAAAAACTGGTTCTTGAATTGCCTCACCAATCAACGTCAATTCTTTAGAAGCAATATCATAAGCATAATAGGTTCCTTTTTTAGAATGACGATAAATTTGTTGGAAGTTGGTTCCTAAAATCAGTTTGGTTTCATCATTATTAAAACTATAAGAAGAGAAACTACTTAAACCTTTTAAATCGGCACTATTTACAATTGTTTCAACTTTTTCTAAAGTTTTGTAACTGTATTTATCCACAGTAACCGATCTAGATGATCTATTAAAATCTAAAACAGCATAATAATCGCCATTCATAGAATTTAAAGAATTCATTCTATCTGCAGAAAATGTTCCGTTCCAGATTTCTTCTAATGTTATGTTTTTTTTGTTTGATGTTTTACTTGCATTTACTTGTGCAAATGTTATACAGTTAATTAATAGTAAAATAACTGTAAGGGAGACTCCTTTTCTCATTGTAGACCTTGTATTTGATAAAAGTTTGCCAAGTTTACGCAAAAATCCATAAAAAATATCTTAAAAATCCATAAATGTTGATTATCTATTAATGTTTTAACAGTTTGACTTATCTTTGTTGTTGATAGTTTTATACCCAAATTAATGAGCAAACTTATTTCTGGTTTTTCTAAGTTAACGAAAGATGAAAAAATTACGTGGTTAACAGAGAATTATTTCCACAATCATTTCCATACAAAAGATATAATTAAACAATATTGGAATGATGATGCTGAATTGCAACAACTTCATGATGACTTTATTGAGAATACAATTTCTAACTTTTACATGCCTTTTGGTATTGCACCAAATTTTGTGATTAATGATAGAGCTTATGTAATTCCTATGGTGGTAGAAGAAAGTTCTGTAGTAGCAGCTGCTTCTTTGGTTGGTAAATTTTGGAGTACAAGAGGAGGTTTTAAAACCAAGGTAATTGGTACAACAAAAATTGGGCAAGTCCATTTTATGTATGCTGGAGATAAAACCAATCTTGAAGACTATTTTAATAAAAATAAAACAGAATTATTTGCTGCAACGGCTTCTATCACTAAAAATATGGAAAAACGTGGTGGTGGAATTTTAGATATAAAATTAGTTGATAAAACTGATAAATTAGAAAACTATTACCAACTACATGCAACCTTTGAAACGAAAGATTCAATGGGTGCAAATTTTATAAACTCATGCTTAGAAGCAATTGCTAAAAAGTTTGAAAAAGACGATATAGAAATTGTAATGAGCATACTTTCTAACTACGTTCCAGAATGTTTGGTTAGGGCAGAAGTGAGTTGTAAGATAGAAGAATTAGGAGGTGAAAATCCTCAGAGATTTGCAGAGAAATTTTACCAAGCAGTAAAAATTGCAGAAATAGAGCCTTATAGAGCGGTAACGCATAATAAAGGAATTATGAATGGAATTGATGCTGTTGTTTTAGCAACTGGTAACGATTTTAGAGCAGTAGAAGCTGGTGCGCACGCGTACGCTTCTAAATCCGGACAATACTCTAGCTTGTCTCATTGTACTATTGATGATGGAATTTTTAAATTCTGGATTGATATTCCGTTGGCTTTAGGAACCGTTGGTGGCTTAACAGGTTTACATCCTCTAGCAAAGTTATCTTTAGAAATGTTGCAAAAACCATCTGCAAGAACTTTAATGCAAATTATGGCAGCAGCAGGTTTGGCTCAAAATTTTGCAGCTTTAAGAGCTTTAACGACTAAGGGAATTCAGCATGGACACATGAAAATGCATTTACAGAATATCTTAAATCAGTTTAATGCTACCGAAGAAGAAAAAGAAATAGTTACAGCTTTTTTTGATAAAAAGACAGTGACACATTCTGCAGTTGTAGAAAAAATAGATGCTTTAAGAAAACCTTCTATCAATTGGATTGATTTTTTTAATAAGAACTTGGTAAGTTATAAACTGGCTAAGATTTATGAAAAGACAAAGCCGCTTTTTGGGAAGATGAATGGGCAACAAATGATAGAACATTTAAGTTTTTTATTACAAATTTCTAATGGAAAAATAGCTGCTGATTATTATGTTTCTGATGAAAAATCAGCAAGAAGAAAACCTTTTTTAAATACAGAAGGGGAGTTGCAAGTTGGGTTTAAAGCAAGTATGTTGTCTGAAGAACCAAATGCCTTAAAATTTAATTCTGTAGGTGAAGCAATTCATGATTTATTCATTCAAATTGATGCTTTTAAAGTTCATTTTGAAATAGCCAAAGCTGAAAATCATCCGTTTTTTGGAGAGTTAGATTATGAGTATTGGCAAAAATTTCATGTAAAACATTTTACACATCATTTTAAACAATTTGGATTGGTATAATGAATTTTTATTCTAACGGAAAACTTTTATTAACAGGAGAATATCTTGTTTTAGATGGCGCAAAATCTTTGGCAATTCCAACTAAATTTGGACAAAATTTAAGTGTTGAGAAAATAAAAGAACCTCAAATTATTTGGGGAAGTTTTACACACACCGGAGAATGTTGGTTTGAGGCTGTTTTCGATTTAAAAAAACTACGTTTGATAAATTGTACCTTCAATTCCGATAAAGAAGGAAGTGGAGAGGTTATTGCAGAAACGTTGTTAGATATTTTAAAAGAAGCTAAAAACTTAAATCCAGATTTTTTAGCATCAGAAAACGGATTTGTTGTAAAAACAAACCTTACATTTCCAAGAAATTGGGGATTAGGAACTTCATCAACTTTAATAAATTCTGTTGCATCTTGGGCAAAAGTAGATGCTTTTAAGTTGCTTTGGAATTCCTTTAAAGGAAGTGGTTATGATATTGCTTGTGCACAAAACGATACGCCAGTTTTTTATCAAATAGAAAATAAAGAACCTGTTGTTGAGCAAGTAACATTCAACCCGAGTTTTAAAGAGAATTTGTTTTTTGTTCATTTAAATCAGAAGCAAGATTCTAAAGAAGGAATTGCAAAGTTCAGGGAGAGTAACATTAATTTTGATAAAGAAATAAAGAGAATTTCAGAAATTTCTGAGGAATTTTTAACTACAAAATCATTACAAGAATTTGAGGAATTAATAGTTGAACATGAACAAATTATCAGTTCAATTATAAAACTAAAAACAGTTAAAGAGAAGTTGTTTCCAGACTATTTTGGATCGGTAAAAAGTTTAGGTGCTTGGGGAGGAGATTTTGTTTTAGTAACAGGAGACGCATCAACACCAAGCTATTTTAAAAATAAAGGATTTGAAACCATATTGACTTACAGTCAGATGGTTTTATAATAAAATATTAGGTCTCGACTGCGCTCGACCTGACAATTAATATTCTAAATGTCTCCTCGAGCGCAGTCGAGAGGTTTTATACAAGATAAACAAATGAGTAAAGTAATAATTATTGGAGGAGGAGCAGCAGGATATTTTACAGCGATAAACGCTAAAGAAAATAACCCTGAATTAGATATTACAATTCTCGAAAAAGGAAAAGACGTTTTACAAAAGGTGAAAATTTCTGGAGGTGGAAGATGTAATGTTACACACGCATGTTTTATACCAAAGGACTTAACAGAATTCTATCCAAGAGGAAAAAAAGAATTGTTAGGGCCTTTTCACCAGTTTATGACAGGCGATACTTTTGAATGGTTCGAAAACAGAGGAGTTCCTTTAAAAATAGAAGACGATAATCGTGTTTTTCCAGAAGCAAATACAAGTCAGGCAATTATAGATTGTTTTCAAAATGCTGTTGATAACTTAGGAATTAAAGTGTTAACAAACTGTGGTGTAAATTCGGTTTCTCAACAAGATAATAAATGGATTATCAACACAAAAGAACAAGTTTTTGAAGCAGATAAATTAGTAATTGCTGCAGGAAGTTCTAAAAAAGTATGGGAATTATGCCAAACATTAGATCATAGCGTTGTAGAACCAGTTCCGTCTTTATTTACCTTTAATATTAACGATAAAAGATTGGTAGATTTATTAGGAACTTCTGTGCCAAATGCTACAGTTACCATTTCTGGAACAAAATTAGAAGCATCCGGACCTTTGTTAATTACACATTGGGGAATGAGTGGTCCCGCGGTTTTAAAATTATCCGCCTTTGGCGCAAGAATTTTGGCTGATAAAAATTATCAATATAACGTAGAGGTAAACTGGTTGTCTAGACCAACCGATAAAGTTTTAAATGTTCTTTTAAATTTAAAAAAGAAAGAACCTAGAAAAACGGCTATTTTAAAATCGCCATTTGCTGAGGTTTCTAAAAGATTGTGGGAGCGTTTTGTACTTGCAGCAGGAATTAGTGCAACTCAGAATTGGGCAGATTTAAATAATAATCAATTAGAAGGTTTAGCAAGTCAATTGACAAAAGGTGTTTTTAATGCCAACGGAAGAACTACTTTTAAAGATGAATTTGTAACTGCTGGAGGAATCGATTTAAAAGAAATTAACTTTAAACGCTTTGAAAGTAAGAAACACCAAAATCTATTTTTTGTTGGTGAAGTTTTAAATATTGATGCTGTTACTGGAGGTTTCAATTTCCAGAATGCGTGGACAAGTGGTTTTATTTGTGCAAATGCTTTGGCAGAAGATTAAAATATTAAAAATGTCATTGCGAGGAACGAAGCAATCTGTTATTTAACGGAGAGGTTGCTTTGTTCCTCGCAATGAAGAGTGGTGTAAAAATAATAAAAGAGAATATAATTATGGCAAGAGCAGAATCGAACGAGTTTAAAAACGGAACAATAGCACCTGATTTTACTTTATTAAATACAGTTGATAACTCTTTTGTTTCTTTAAATGAAGCAAAGGGAGGAGAAGGAACTGTAATTATGTTTATTTGTAATCATTGTCCGTTTGTAATTCATGTAAATAGTGAGTTGGTAAAAATGGCGAATGATTATCAGGAAAAAGGAATTAACTTTATTGCGATAAGTGCTAATGATGTTGAGAATTATCCACAAGATTCACCTGAATTGATGAAGCAACTTGCTAACGATGAAAACTATTCTTTTCCGTATTTATACGATGAAACGCAGGAAGTAGCAAAAGCGTATGATGCTGCATGTACCCCCGATTTTTATGTTTTTGATAAGGATTTAAAAGCTGTTTATCACGGACAATTAGATAATTCTAGACCAGGAAACGGAAAACCGGTAACAGGAATTGATTTACGTAATTCTCTTGATAATTTATTAGAAAATAAACCCGCTTTAGAAAACCAAAAACCAAGTATGGGGTGTGGTATTAAATGGAAATAGGATCTATTAGACATCATTATTTATTTCAATCCAATATCCGTTTGGGTCTTGAAAATACACCTGTAGAATACCATCATTTCTAACATAATCTTTGTTTGGTGTACCGATCCAATCGGAATACTCAATTTTTAATTCTTTTAAATGGAGTATAAATGTTGCAATATCCTTGGTTGATAAAGCAAAGTGCACAGCTTTATTCGTTTTAATGATCGCATCAGGACGAGGAATTATATGAAGTTGTTTTCCTTCACCAAGAGATAACCATCTTGTTTTTGAATTAGAGGCAGTATTTTTAATTTCTTTTAGTTGTAGTACTTTTTGATAAAACGCTATAGATGTATCTACATCTTTTACAGAAAGGGCAATATGATTAAATATAAAAGGTTGCATTTATAAAGTTTTATGAGGAGTTTACTTTTCCTAACAACAAAACTAATAAAGAATATCTAACTTCAATTGACGTACCTCTTTTATTTTAATCAAATTCAATGTAGTTTTTTACATCGATCTCTAGGAAAACGTCAATAACCTATTGATTATTGAGTGCTGTATAAATAATAACGAATCTTACTTGATGTATATAAATAAGTAAGATTCGTTATTATTTTAAGGGTATTATGCAGCTTTATTTTGTTGCTGATTTTGAAGTAATGAATTAATTATTTTGTTCCATTTTTCTATAGAATCAAACTCATTGCCAGGTTGAAAATTAATATCTGAATTATAAAATTCAAGAACAATACTAGGTTTGTTTTTACCGATAACGTTTAGTTTTAAGTTTAACTTGTCTAGTGTTGTTTCGTTCTTTCCTATAGATTTACTGATGTTATTTATCTCGCTGTTTTTAATAGTGTTAAGATCTATAAACTGAAGATTAACTTGCTCTTTTGTTTTTTGTAAAAATGAAATTGCATGTTTATTTTCATCTAAACCAATTGCATAACATTCACTAATTTCGTGCTCTGTAATTTCAGAATTATGCTGTTTTGCAAACTCTTTCAATGAGTTTAATACTTTTTTTTCTTTATTTTTTTTGTTTTTATTTGTTAATACAAAAGGTAGTGCACATAATGCAATACATATTACTCCTATTATTATTGTACCTAAATCCATTTTATGTTTTTTAATTTTTTTAATATATTGATTTTTATATGAAACGGGTATCCGCAACATATAAATGTTTTATTTTAACTACGTAAAAGGTAGTTGTTAGTAAATAAAATAAAGGGTTACCAAAAATTATGGAAAGGAAAAATAAGATCAGACTTTCGTTGTCTAATTAGGGTGTTTTCTAAGTAGTTTTTATACTGTTTAAACTTAGAATTGAACTCTAGTTTAGTTGTATAAGAAATTGCTAATAAATCGTCTGAAGACAATTTAAAATTGGGTAATGAAAAATCTATTGTTTCAGAAACTAAGTTTTCTGATTGTTGTGTATGCGCATGAAATACTTTAGAAGCTGTAACTAAATAGGTAAGCTGTTCTGTATCTTGGTTCGCATTTTGTGCGTTAAAATAAGAAGTTGTATTTGCAGAAAGATACATCCCAGAACAATAAATTGAAATGAGTAATAGTACTTTTAGTATTTGGTGTTTCTGCTTCATTATTTTTTGCCATACAAGTTATGACATTGCAAAATTAGTTAATTTTATATTAGGAAAAATAAAAAAGTGTATTTGTTGTATAATAATTAACAATCTTATCCAACTTCACCTCGATGAGGTTTTAATGCATCTCTATAAACTTTCATATCTTTTTCATCTACTGTAATGAATGCAGAAAATAACATTGGATTTTTTTCTTCAATATTAATTTCAAGAAAAGTTAAGTTTTCCATTTCAGCAAATTCTTCTAAATGAATGGTATGATGTTTTGCGGTTTGTTGTGCATCTGGACCTCTAAAATCCCACAATAATTTTATTTTTCTACTCAATGTCTTCGTTTTTAATGGTTGATAAAAATGAATAATTCTCCACTTTCAAAAGTAATTTTTATATTGTTTGTAATTGCTTTATTTCTTGTGCCAATTCTTTCTCCGAAAGTTAAGTCTTCCTTATCTAAAGGATATTGCAATCCTACAGTACTAATGTTTTTTGCTTTTGGGAAAGGAACTAATGAAATGATCTTACCTGCAGAATTAGAAATAGAAGTGCTTTTATCCGCTAAAAAATAACGACTATGATTGTCAAAAAAAGTAAGACTTAATTTATTTTTCCACTGAATGGCGGTGTGTAAATTTCCTAAAAAATGGTCTTGTTCTTTTCCGCTTGCACCAAAAACATCAACTTTTTTAAACCCTTTATCAAATAAGATTTGAAGTATTTTATCAAAATCTGTAAAATCTTGATTCGGAGTATGAATTACTTCAATACCTTTTGGTAGGTTTTCTATAGAATCAAAATCGCCGCTAATAAAATGGGGTTTTATTTTATTTTTTTCTAAAAATTGATAAGCGCCATCTGTAGCACAAATAATTTCGTATTCCTCCAAATTAGGAATTGCTATTGGAGGTTCTCCGTTTAGAAGTAGAAAAACTTTTTTTGTATGCATAGAATGCAAAAATACCCATTTCAGAATTAATGAAATGGGTATTTTTATCAAGTAATTTTTTACTTATTCTTTTTTAATCCACGTAAGTGCAATTACACCTAATCTACCAATAAGAAAAATGATAAAACCAAATAAAGTTGCTGTAATTGCACATTTTAACCCCACAGCTAAAACACCGTGAGATACACTGTTTGCTATTGCAATCACAGTAAACATTTGGTATAATCCGAGAAAAAGACCAAAAAAACCAAAAACAAGCGCAAATAAACTTACAGATTTAATAAGTTCTCTGTTTTTATCTGAATTTACTTTAAAACTTTTTGCAATTAAAAAAAGTGTTAAAAAGAATAGAATTAATAAAGGGATCATAAATTGAGTACCTCCTTCGGTTATGTAAGTCATAATATAAGTTTTTAAATTCGTTTCAAAAATATTGGTAATGTTTGTTCTTAAAATATATTTGAGATGAATGAATCCTTTTTACTTGGTTTCTACAAAAAACAGGTAGTTTTAGTATAATAAGTGTCAAATTTGTTTTTTAGAGATTAAAATAAGTAATCCGTCGCTAATTATCCTAAAAATTAAATCTTTATTTTTATTTTGTAACATATGCAAAAAGAACTGATATTAGTCTTAAAAAAAATACCAATACATTTTTTATGTTGGATGATTGTTTGGTTTTTCTTCAAAAGTTTTTTTAGTGTAGGTTCATCAAACAAAGCTTTTTTATTTTGGTTTTCTTCTCTTTTAAGTATTGTAACATTAATTATTGCGTATGTTTTTGTATATGATTTAATTCCTAAATATTTATTAAAAAAACAATATAAGAAATTTGTTCTTTATACTATTTATTCAGGTGTTTTTGTCGCTACAACTATTTTAATGATAGAAGTAGTGGGGTTTGTGTTTTATTTTAATTTAGAATTTAAAAAAATGCCAGCATTAACTACAAATCCTGCTGTAATTTTGGTTTGTATTTTTTTTATTGTGATTTTGGCAAGCGGAATAAAAATATTAAAAAGTAATTATAAGTCTTTAGATGAAAAAAAGACTTTAGAAAATAAATTTTTACAAACTAAGTTAGAGTTAAAAGAACAAGAGTTAAAGTTCTTAAAAATGCAAATTCATCCACATTTTTTATTTAACTCTTTAAACACAATTTATGGTTTTGCAATCGCTAAAGCGGATGAAGCACCAGAAATGATTTTAAAATTATCTAATTTATTAGATTATATTCTATATCAAGTAGAAAAGCCAAAAGTGCCGTTAGTAGAAGAGATACATCATTTGGAAGATTATATTTCATTAGAGAAAATGCGTTTTCATGATACTTTAAAAGTGAATTTCAGTAAAGATAAACTGAACGATTCTCTTCAAATTCCGCCAATGTTATTAATTCCTTTTGTAGAAAATAGTTTTAAGCATGGTGTAATTATTGACGGAGTTTTAAATGTTGATATTCGTCTAAAAACAGCAAATAATTGTTTGTTTTTTGAGATTGAAAATTCATCCAAAAGAAAAGAAGAAACGAATACTGGAATTGGACTTCCGAACATTAGAAAACGTTTAGAAATGTTGTATCCAGGCAAATATCAATTAGAAATAATTGAAAATAATGATACTTTTAAAGTACATTTAAAAATTGAGTTTTAATTAAAATTGTCATTTCGACAGAAAGAGGTACGAATGACGAGAAATCTCAAGGTACTTACAATATGAAAACAAATTGCTGAAAAATGAATACCATTAATTGTGTTATTGTTGATGACGAGCCAATTGCTAGAAATATTTTAGAAACTTTTGTGGCTAAAATTCCGAATTTAAATTTGGTGAAAAGTTGCAAAAATGCCATGGAAGCTTTCGAAATAGCAAATTCTAATAATATAGATTTATTCTTTTTAGATATTAATATGCCAGACATTTCTGGTTTGTCTTTGGCAAAATCAATAAACAAGAAGTCTAAAATTATTTTTACAACAGCTTACAGAGAATATGCTGTTGATGGTTTCGATTTGCAAGCCGTAGATTATTTGTTAAAACCTATAGCTTTTGATCGTTTTTTACAAGCCGTTAATAAGTTTTTTGAAACGCAAACTGTTATTGTGAGTCAGGTTGATGTTGAAGAACCCTCTGTTAAAAGCGATTATATTTTTGTGCGTTCAGAACGTAAAATGGTAAAGATTAATTTTGATGATATTCTATATGTTGAGAGTTTATCTGATTATATCAAAATTCATACAAAAGACACCGTTTTAGTAACTAGAGAAACGATTAGTAATTTGGAAATGAAATTGCCTTCTCAACAATTTTTAAGAATTCATAGGTCTTATATTATCAATTTAAATAAGACAGATTCTTATACGAATGAATTTATTGAAATTGAAAAAAATGCAATTCCTATAAGTAGAACGTACAAAGAAAATGTACTTAAAAAGTTAACTGAAAATTCTTTGAAATAGTTTTATCTTTGGTGCAAAATCAAGACGTTTGGATACAGCACAATTTATTTCGAAATCAAATAACAATTCGGTAGAAAAAGCAAGCTTTACTTGGCAAACACCAAGTAATATTGCGTTGGTAAAATATTGGGGAAAGAGCAATCCGCAAATACCAAAAAACGCTTCTATTAGTTTTACATTAAACAATTGTCATACAATTACTACGATTGATTTTGAGAAAAAAGTAAAGTCGGAAATAGTAGATTTCGATTTGTTTTTCGAAGGAAAACAAAAAGATGCATTCAAACCAAAAATTGCAGAATTTTTCACAAGAATACAAGAATATTGTCCTTATATTTTTGATTATAAAATGATAATTAATTCGGAAAATTCTTTTCCACACTCTAGCGGAATCGCATCATCTGCAAGCGGATTAAGTGCCATTGCTATGTGTTTAATGAGTTTAGAGGCTGAATTAAATCCTGATTTATCAGTAGAAGAAATTAATAAAAAAGCTTCTTTTTTAGCACGTTTAGGATCTGGAAGTGCCAGTAGAAGTATAGAAGGGCCAATGGTTGTTTGGGGAAATCACCCAGAAATAGAAGGAAGTTCAGATTTGTATGGCGTACAATTTCCATACAAATTACATACTGTTTTTCATAATTATCAAGATGCTATTTTGTTAGTAGACAAAGGCGAAAAACAAGTTTCTAGTACAGTTGGTCATAATTTAATGCATGAGCATCCGTATGCAGAAAGTCGTTTTACACAAGCAAATGATAACTTGAGTAAGATATCAGAAATTTTACAAAACGGAGATATAAAAGCATTCGTCAGTTTGGTAGAAAGTGAAGCATTAACGTTGCATGCAATGATGATGACAAGCAATCCGTATTTTATTTTGATGAAACCAAATACCTTAGAAATTATCAATAAAATTTGGGAATATAGAACCGAAAATGATAGCAATATCTGTTTTACCTTAGATGCTGGTGCAAATGTGCATGTGTTGTATCCTGAGGTAGAAAAAGAAAAAGTGAATCAATTTATAGATAAAGAACTTTCTAAATACTGCCAAAAAAATCAGTATATTTATGACTCTGTGGGGTTTGGAGCTAATAAGAAATAAAATGTCTGAATTAAAAATAATTTAAATGAAAGCTTTTATAAAGTTACTATCAATTTTAATTTTCTTTTTAACAATAACCATTTCTGCTCAAAAAACTACGTGGTTAGATGCAGACTTAAAGGAAACAAATAAAGTTAAATCATATTATTACAAAGTAGTTCCTACTGATGGTAACGAAGTAAAGTATTACTACAAAAGCGGTAATATTTTTAGAAAAATAGGCTATTCTGAAGGGAAGTATGATGGCGTTTTTTCTGAGTTTTATGAATCTGGCGAATTAAGAACTTCTGGAACCTATGTGGATGGTTTAGAGGAAGGTGTTTGGAAAACGTATTATAAAAACGGAAAGAATAAGGAAAAAGGAAAATATACAAAAGGAGAAAAAGTTGGTGTCTGGAAAACTTTTTACAAGAATTTTTAATAAGGTTTTGTTAATTTATTAATTCGTATTTTTGCAACACTATAAAAAAGAAAAATGAAAGGACCATTGTTTTATGCTAAAATTCTTCTCTTCGGAGAATATGGAATCATCAAAGATTCTAAAGGGTTGGCTATTCCGTTTAATGCTTATAGAGGAGCGTTAAAAACGTCATCAGATTTATCTGAAAATCGCAAGGTTTCAAATGAAAATTTAGGACGTCTTTGCAATCATTTATCTGCTTTAAAAACAGATTTAGTTACTTTTAATTTAAAAGATCTAAAGACAGATATAGAAAACGGAATGTACTTTGACTCTTCTATACCACAAGGTTATGGAGTTGGGAGTTCTGGTGCTTTAGTAGCTTCTATTTATGATAAATATGCTGCTGATAAAATAACTGTTTTAGAAAACTTAACGAGAGAGAAGTTATTAAAGTTAAAACAGATTTTTTCTTTAATGGAATCTTTCTTTCATGGTAAAAGTTCTGGTTTAGATCCTTTAAATAGTTACTTAAGTTTGCCAATTTTAATCAACTCTAAAGACAATGTAGAGCCAGCGGGTATTCCTTCTCAAAAACAAGGAAAAGGTGCTGTTTTCTTGTTAGATTCTGAGCAAATAGGAGAAACGGAGCCTATGGTTAACATCTTTATGAATAAGATGAAAAACGAAGGTTTTAGAAAAATGATCAGCGAAGAATTTGCAACTACTACAGACGCTTGTATCGAGGATTTCTTAGGAGGAAACGTGAAATCTTTATTTGGAAATGTAAAATCATTATCCAAGATAGTTTTAAAGAACTTTAAACCGATGATTCCTGATGCTTTTCATAAAGTTTGGGAAAATGGAATTAAAACAAATGATTATTACCTGAAACTTTGTGGTTCTGGTGGTGGTGGTTATATTTTAGGTTTTACTGAAGATTATGAAAAAGCTCAAAAAAGTCTTAAAGATTATAAGTTAGAGTTGGTTTATAGATTCTAAATATATGCCTAGTTTTAAAGTCAAAAGAATTATTTTTAAACTTTTAAGCTTAGTTTCTGTAATCAGGGGGTATAATATTCTTGTTTTAGTTTTAGCGCAATACTTAGCGGCTATTTTTGTTTTTTCGCCTACAAAATCTCTCAGAACAATTGTTTTTGATGCAGACTTGTTATACATTGTTTTAGCAAGTATATGTGTGGTGGCGTCTGGTTATATTATTAATAATTTTTATGATGCAAAGGTAGATCGCATAAATAGACCATTAAAAACGGGCTTAGATAATTATGTAAAACAGTCTACGAAGTTAAAGCTTTATTTTACTTTAAATTTTTTAGGTTTTATTTTTGGTTACCTAATATCTGTTAGAGCAGCTTTGTTTTTTGCTATTTATATATTTGCTATTTGGTTTTACTCTCACAAGCTTAAGAAGTATCCTTTTACAGGTTTAGTTTCTGCTACTATACTTACCATTTTGCCTTTTTTTGCTGTATTTGTGTATTTTCAGAACTTTTCTAAAATCATTTTTGTTCATGCAATTTTCTTGTTTCTAGTAATAATGGTTAGAGAGTTGTTGAAAGATTTGCAGAGTATGAAGGGAGCAATTGTGAATGATTACGATACTTTTCCTGTTTTTTATGGAGAGGTAAGAACAAAGAAATTATCAATATTCTTATTGTTTTTAACGTTGTTTCCTATTGTGGTTTTGTTTAGTTACCCAGCTTTAAGCTACATGAGATATTATTTTTACTTTGCTTTATTTGTTCTTGTTTTTTTAGGCTTTTATTTATGGAATTCTTCCGAAACGAAACATTATAGATTAATGCATAACGTTTTGAAAGTGTTGCTTTTAATAGGGGTTTTCTCTTTAATTTTTATAAAGCCTGAACTAATTGTAGAAAAAGTAATAGACCGATTGAATTAAGGTTTTTTTGCGTATTTTTGCAAAAATTTTTAAGTAATGAATTCAAATAAAAACTCGTCGAGAGGACGACAAGAAGGTAAAAAAAGTACTCCTTTAAGTAGAAAAAGCAAACCTGTAGCTAGAAAAACTCCAAAGAAAACTTTTACCAAAATTAAAGAAACTCCAAAGGCAAGTAATGACGCCTCAGGAATCCGTTTAAATAAATATATTGCAAATTCGGGTGTATGTTCTCGTAGAGAAGCAGATACGTATATAGAGCACGGTAGTGTAGAGGTAAATGGAAAGTTGGTGACAGAAATGGGATATAAAGTTCAGCCAGACGATATTGTTCGTTTTGATGGAACTTCTATTACACCAGAACAAAAAAGATATATTTTACTGAATAAGCCTAAGAACTACATTACCACTATGGATGATGATAGAGGTAGAAAAACAGTAATGGAATTGATTGCAAATGCATCAAAAGAAAGAATTTACCCTGTAGGTAGGTTAGATAGAAACACAACTGGTTTGTTGTTGTTTACTAATGATGGTGATTTAGCAAAGAAATTAACACACCCAAAACATAATGTTCGTAAACTATATCATGCATCTCTAGATAGAAAATTAGAGTTAAGAGATTTAGAGAAACTACGAGGAGAGGTTATTATTGAAGGTAGAAAAGTGTTTATTGATGCTGTTTCTTATGTAGATGGTCAACCGAAATCAGAAATTGGTATCGAAATCCATTCTGGTAGAAATAGAATTGTTCGTAAGATATTTGAACATGTTGGTTATAAAGTAAGCAAGCTAGATAGAGTTGTTTTTGCTGAATTAACTAAGAAAAACTTACCGAGAGGTAGGTGGAGAGAGTTAACTAATTTAGAGGTTACCAATCTTCAGATAATGAAATAGAATAATTAAGAATCCAGCTTTTAGCTGGATTTTTTTTTACATATAATCTTATGTTTATAGATAGTTGATCTGAGTGCTTTAATTCAGTTTAGGTTCATAAGGTGTTTGTTTACATTATATACTTTTACGAAACAATATTTAGGTATAATAATCAAAGGATGTAACAGTTGTGAGTTGGGCGGAAAGTTTATAAAAGCAAAAAACCGTTGAAAATCGAAAGATTAACAACGGTTATTGTACTGAAGGCGGGACTTGAACCCGCACGGCCATTACTGACCACTGGATTTTAAGTCCAGCGTGTCTACCAATTCCACCACTTCAGCATGGTATTTTTATTTATAAAGTAAAGATGATAATTAAATCAAATTTTACTTTTTTATTTTTAATGAACTTTTTTATAGTTGTCCTTATTTCTAAGGAGTGCAAATATATTATCTTTATTAGTAGTACGCAATGTTTAAATGGAGAAATAATTAATTATTTTTATATTTTTACATAAAGTGTTAATAGTCTATTGTTTAATGTTTTTTTTATTTGATATAGAGCTGTTATTATTGATGATCGTTTAAGTATAAATTTAATAAAAAGCGAAGAGTAGGCGAGTGCCTAAGTTTGTAAAAGCAAAAAACCGTTGAAAATCTAAAAGATTAACAACGGTTATTGTACTGAAGGCGGGACTTGAACCCGCACGGCCATTACTGACCACTGGATTTTAAGTCCAGCGTGTCTACCAATTCCACCACTTCAGCATGGTAATTGAATAGAGCGAAAGACGGGATTTGAACCCGCGACCCCCACCTTGGCAAGGTGATGCTCTACCCCTGAGCTACTTTCGCAGTCATAATTTTAAAAGAACTTTTCTTTTTAATTACCCTTATTCCTAAGAGCGGTGCAAATATAATATCTTTTATTATTCTGACAAGTTTTTTATTTATTTTTTTTCACTTTTTTATTGATAGCGATTTTTACATGATTAATTGGTTCTTGATACTGTAATTACATGATGTAGGGGTTCAGTAATTTAGCTTTTATAAATTATGCGTAGATTTACGTGATAACAATTAATGTGTTTAAATATGAAATTAATAAAATATGTAGCTTTTACTTTTTTAGTGCTTCTTGCAATATCATCTTGTAAAAAAACATCAGAAAAAGTGGTTATAAATGATGTTAAGAGTCAGCAACCTAATATTATTTGGTTAATGGCAGAAGATATGAGTACCGATTTGGAAATCTATGGAATGCCAAACGTAAAAACGCCATATTTAAATAAAATGGCATCAGAAGGTATTCGTTTTGATAATGCTTTTGTAACCAATCCAATATGTTCGCCAAGTAGATCTGCAATGATGATTGGTACACATCAAGTTAAAACAAACTCACAGCATCATAGAAGTAATAGAAAGGTACCTCTAGATTCTATATATAAACCGTTTACAAAATTGTTAAGAGATGTAGGTTATACTACAATATTAGGTCATCATGGAGTGATGAAAAAAGGAAGGAAGACAGATGTTAATTTTAAAAGTAAGCCTATTGGGAAATGGGATGGAAAAACGGAGTTTGGTTTGTTTGATAAATATGATACGTTTACAAAAGAAGATCAACCTTTTTTTGCTCAGATACAATTAGATGTTACACATAGGGGAGATTGGTGGGATGACGTTAGAGAGAAGTCTAAACATCCTGTAGATGCTAAAACAGTAACGTTACCTCCATATATGGCAGATGATCCTGCAATACGATTGGATTGGGCTAAGTATTTAGACCAAATCGAATATATGGATAATGAAGTTGGAATGATTTTTAAGGAATTAGAAGACAAGGGAATGGCGAACAACACAATTGTAATCTTTATTGGAGATAATGGTCGTTGTAATATCCGAGGAAAGGGGTATTTACAAGATACTGGGTTAAGAATTCCTTTTATACTGTATTATCCGAAGCAATTTAAAGGTGGTCAAGTTAGAAAAGACGTGGTTTCATCAACAGATATTACTGCTACAATTGTAGATTTTGTAGGGATTGAAGTTCCTGATTATATGACCGGAAAACCAATTTTTAAGAAAGACTTTGAGAGGGAATTTGTTTATGGTACAAGAGATTTATGGGACGAAATTGAAGAAAAGTCTAAAGCTGTAATTTCTGAAGATTGGTCTTATATTAAAAATGAGAAACCAGAGATTCCTTATGATGCACAACAAGCTTATTTAGAGTTTTACAGACCTGCTGTACATGTGATGAGAAAACTGTATAAAGAAGGTAAATTAAATGACGCTCAAAAACCATTTTTTGAAGCAACAAAACCTAAAGAGGAGTTGTATAATTTAAAAGAAGATCCACATCAGTTAAATAACTTAGCTTCTAATAAAAAATACAAAGAGATATTAGAAAAGCTACGTGTAAAAACATTAGAATTTGAGAAAGCTATGACTCCAGATAATATTGTTTATAATCCGGCTCCTGTTCCAGGTTTAGCTTTTGTTAAATGGTTTGAAAAAGAACATCCAAAAGTACATCAGCAAATGAAAGAAGGTGTTGAGGTTGGTTATAAAAAATATAGTAAAGCTTATAAAGAATATTTAAAAAAGAGCAACAGTAAGTAAAATAAAAAAGCATCCTAAATTTAGGATGCTTTTTTTATGAAAATTAGTAATCTTACTCTTAAGTTAATTCACTTTATGAGTGCGATATCTAAAAGCAACTGTGTTACTTATTTTGCTGCTGCGTAACGTTTTTCAACTTCGTTCCAGTTAATTACATCAAAAAATGCATTGATATAATCTGGTCTTCTGTTTTGGTAGTTTAAGTAGTAAGCATGTTCCCAAACGTCTAATCCTAAGATTGGAGTTCCGCCACAAGTTACACCTGGCATTAATGGATTGTCTTGGTTTGGTGTAGAACAAACTTCTACTTTACCTCCTGGTAAAACACATAACCAAGCCCAACCAGAACCAAACTGAGTAGCTGCTGCTTTAGAAAAAGCGGCAATAAAATCATCTTTAGTACCAAAAGCAGCTTCAATAGCATCTTTTAATTCACCAGATAAATATCCTCTATCATTTGGGTTTAAAACTGACCAGAATAATGAATGATTGTAAAAACCACCACCATTATTTCTAACAGCTCCATTGCTCATATCTAAATTAGCAAGAATATCTTCAATAGATTTTCCTTCTAAGTCCGTATCTGCAATTGCATTGTTTAAGTTATTTGTATATCCTTGGTGATGTTTACTATGGTGAATCTCCATAGTTCTTGCATCAATATTTGGTTCTAACGCATCATAAGCGTATCCTAATTCCGGTAATTGAAAAGCCATTTTTTTATGTTTTTTAAAAGTTAGTATACTATTTACGTTTGTAAAATTAACCATAAATGGATGGTTTTACAAGTATTTTATGTTTTGATAATTGATTACAGTATAAATAAGATTTATTCTCCGTGTATTTGCATAAATTCCTCTAACTGATTTACCATATTTTTACTTCCACAAATAAAAGGAACTCTTTGGTGTAGCTCAGTAGGCTCCACATCCATAGTCCTTGTATAACCATCAGAAGATTTTCCGTTAGCTTGTTCTGCAATAAAAGCCATTGGGTTACATTCATAGAGTAAACGTAATTTTCCGTTTGGGTTTCTAGAACCTTTTGGATACATATAAATACCTCCTTTTATCATGTTTCTATGAAAGTCAGAAACCAAAGAACCAATATATCTACTGGTATAAGGTCTGTTTCCTTCTTCTTCCTGGCAGTATTTAATATATTTTTTTACACCTAAAGGAAAGTCTAAATAATTTCCTTCGTTTACAGAATACATTGTTCCGTCTTCTGGGAACTCCATATTTGGGTGAGATAAGTAAAAAGAACCAATTGCAGGGTTTAATGTAAAGCCATTAACACCATCTCCAGTGGTGTAAACAATCATCGTAGAGGTTCCGTACACTACATAACCAGCAGCAACTTGTGCACTTCCTTTTTGTAAAAAATCTTTTAATTCTACAGGAGTACCTGTAGGAGTAATACGTCTATAAATAGAGAAGATCGTTCCTACCGAGACATTTACATCAATATTAGACGAGCCATCTAAAGGATCAATTAAAACAACATATTTATTTTGATGATTTTCATCGTTACTATTAATAGAAATAAAACTATCTTCTTCTTCACTAGCAATACCACAAACAATATTCCTTCTTGTTAAAGTCTGTATAAACTTATCATTAGCATACACGTCTAATTTTTGTTGATCTTCACCTTGAATATTTGTGTCTCCAGCTGCACCAATAATATCTACCAAACCAGCTTTGTTAACTTCGTGATTTACCACTTTTGCTGCTAATCTTATAGAATTTAAAAGACTAGAAAGTTCTCCAGAACTATATTTAAAAGCATGTTGATGTTCAATAATAAATTCACCTAAAGTTTGTTTTTTTCCTGTCATTTTGCGTGTTATGTTGTTAATTTTAACAAATATCTATATTTTTTAAAGTTACTACAACGTTTTAGTTATTTAATTTTCCTTTAGAAATTTAAACAATTCAAAAATAATTGTCTAAAATCTTCAAATATTTTTGGTAGATATGTAAATAACTATCTTTGATTAAAATTTATAAAAAGATGGACTTTACTGTAAGATTAGGAGAAGAAAAAGACATGCAATCTGTACTGAATTTAATCACAGAATTAGCAGTTTTTGAGAAAGAACCAGATGCTGTAGAAGTAACAGTAGATGATTTAATAAAAGATGGTTTTTCTAAGAATCCTAAGTTTAAAGTTTTTGTAGCAGAGCAAGAAAATAAAATTATTGGTATTGCTTTGTTTTACGAACGTTATTCTACATGGAAAGGAAGAACTATTCATTTAGAAGACTTAATAGTAACCCAAAGTAAACAGAAAATAGGCGCAGGAAAAGCTTTGTATACAGCTGTTTTAAAATATGCTCATGACAATAATTTTAAGAGAGTTGCGTGGGAAGTAATAGATTGGAATACCAATGCAGTAGAATTTTATAAAAGTACAGGTGCCACGTATTTAAACGATTGGTCTGTAGTACAAATGGACAAAGAAAACTTATCAAAATTTATTCAAAATAATTAAAATGAAGATTTTTAAATTTGGAGGAGCGTCTGTAAAAGATGCAGCAAGTGTAAAAAATGTAACACAGATTTTACAAAGCGAAGGAACAGAAAATACAGTAGTTGTTATTTCTGCAATGGGTAAAATAACCAATGCTTTTGAAGAGGTTATAGACGCATATTATAATAAGACAGATAAGTTGTCTGAAAACTTAGGTATTATAGAAGACTTCCATAAAAATTTAATGAATGATTTGTTTGATAAGGGTGATGAAATTTATAAAGAAATTGATATCCTTTTAGGTGAATTAAGCTGGTTTTTAGCCAGAAATACTTCGCAGAGATATAATTATGTATATGATCAAATTATCTGTTTTGGAGAGCTTTTATCAACAAAAATAGTAAGTGCATATTTAACTAAAATTGGTGTAGAAAATAACTGGTTCGATGTTAGGAATTACATAAAAACAGATAGTAATTATAGAGATGCAAAAGTAGATTGGGATTTAACCCAAGAACTAATTAATAAAAAATTAGATGCTTCTAAATTAAATATTACTCAAGGTTTTATTGCAGCAAATGATACAGAAAACACCACTACTTTAGGTAGAGAAGGTTCGGATTATACGGCAGGTATTTTTGCGTATTGTTTAGATGCAGAGAATGTTACAATTTGGAAAGATGTTCCTGGGGTTTTAAATGCAGACCCAAGAGTCTTTGAAGATACTACTTTATTAGAGCAAATTTCTTATGAAGAAGCTATAGAAATGGCATTTTACGGAGCTTCTGTAATTCACCCAAAAACATTACAGCCCCTAGAAAGAAAAGATATTCCGTTATTGGTGCGTTCTTTTGTAAATCCAAAGGAAACAGGTACAAGAGTTTCTAAAGGAAAAATGTTAGAACCTTTTATACCTTGTTTTATTGTTAAAAAAGATCAGATTTTGGTTTCTATTTCTGCATTAGATTTTTCTTTTATGGTAGAAAATAATATCAGTTATATCTTTCAAAAATTACATGATTATCAATTAAAAGTAAACTTAATTCAGAATTCTGCCATTAGCTTTTCTGTTTGTATTGATAATAAATTTAACAAGTTCGATGAATTTTATAATGAGTTAAAAACGCAGTTTAAAATTGATGTTCAGAAAGGTGTAGACTTGTTTACTGTACGTCATTTTGATGATAAGGCTGTAGCGAGTATAGAAGCTAAGGGAACTCCTTTATTAACACAAGTAAATAAAGAAACAATTCAAATTGTTTTAGTAACAAAATAACTTCACAATATAAAAAAGTCACTAATTTTACACGTTTTCATGGAAGTAAAAGCTTTAAGTTTTAATAGCTAGTAAATCTTTGATGCATGTAAAACTGGTGTCTTTATTCTGTTTTAGTAACTAAATAGTAATTCAATATTTATTTTTAGTAAGTTTGCAGTTCCGTCTAATTATAATATATGGCATTAGTAACAGCTAAAGAGATTGCGCAAGTAATTGGTTTACATAAGTTTGGTTTTTTAGGAACTTTTATTGGGTGGATTCTATTAAGGATACTTCGTATTTCTGCAATCAATAGAATCTACGCTAAGAATAAAAATAAAAAAGATTTAAATTTTTTAAACAGTATTTTAGATGATTGCGATATCAAATTTGAAATTCCGGAAGAAGATTTAAAGAGAATTCCAAAAGATGGCCCTTTTATTACGGTATCTAACCATCCTTTAGGCGGTATAGATGGTGTTTTATTACTAAAATTACTCATTGAAAAAAGAGCAGATTATAAAATTATAGCCAATTTTTTACTACACAGAGTTGAGCCTTTAAAGCCTTTTGTAATGCCTGTAAATCCTTTTGAATCAAGAAAGGATGCTAAATCTAGTGTAGCTGGTATTAAAAATGCATTATTACATTTAAGAGAAGGGAATCCTTTAGGTATTTTTCCTGCAGGAGAAGTATCTACTTATAAAGATGGAAAGCTAAATGTAGATAAACCTTGGGAAGAAGGCGCTGTTAGGTTTATTAAAAAGGCGAATGTACCTGTAATTCCTATTTATTTTCATGCAAAAAACAGTCGTTTATTTTATTTTTTATCAAAAATATCAGACACTTTAAGAACTGCAAAATTACCATCTGAAGTAATATCTCAAGGAGGTAAAGTTATAAAAGTAAGAATAGGGAAGCCAATTTCTGTAAAAGACCAAGAAGAATATAAAGAGATTTCTGCTTATTCCGAATTTATCAGAAAGAAAACATATATGTTGGCTAATCCTTTTGAAAAAGCACATAAGTTAATATCTGCCCAAGCTTTAAAGATTCCTAAAAAGGCTGCTAAAAAAATAACACCTCAAAGAAATACAGATTTATTTATTAAAGAAGTAGATGCTTTAAGAAAAGGAGATGGTAGGTTGTTAGAAAGTAAGAACTACGAAGTGTTTTTTGCCAGTGCAAAAGAGATTCCTAATTTATTACATGAAATTGGTAGATTACGAGAAGTTACTTTTAGGGCTGTAGGTGAAGGAACCAATAAGGAAATAGATTTAGATAAATTCGACAAATATTATCACCATTTGTTACTGTGGGACAGAGAAGCGAACTGTTTGGCAGGAGCTTACAGAATGGGACTTGGAAAAGATATTTATAAAAAATATGGTATTAATGGTTTCTATATTCAAACTTTGTTTAGAATTGAGCCAGAATTATTTCAAATGATGGACAATACCATAGAAATGGGTAGAGCTTTCATTATTGGTGAATATCAACAAAAGCCAATGCCACTATTTTTATTATGGAAGGGAATTGTACATGTTACTTTACGTTATCCAGAATATAAATACTTAATGGGCGGAGTTTCTATTAGTAATCAGTTTTCAGACTTCTCAAAATCTTTAATGATAGAGTTTATGAAATCTCATTATTACGATCCATATATTGCACAATACATTCATCCGAAGAAAGAATACAAAGTAAAATTAAAAGACGGTGACAAAGATTTTGTGTTTGATGCTACAAAAGCAGATATGCAGAAATTCGATAAAATTATCGATGAAATTGAACCAGGAGCACTAAGAATTCCTGTATTGATTAAAAAATACGTAAAACAAAACGCACGTTTGGTTGCGTTTAATGTAGATCCTAAATTTAATAATGCCGTAGATGGCTTAATGTACATCAAAGTATCAGACATACCAGATAGCACTGTAAAACCAGTTATGGAAGAATTTCAGGCAGAGTTAGAGCGTAAGGCTACAGAGTTACAGGATAAATAAAAAAAAATATTTTTATTAGGGCGTTACCCAAAAGGGTCGGGCTTTACGTTTCAAGTCCTCGGTCGTTCCTCCCTGTGGGCTTTTCACTGCAATCCCTAACGCGGGCTTGTTTGTAGAAATATGTCTTCTAATTTTATATTTTACTTCTTTAAGATGAATTTCTGTCGCTAGTTTCTAAAGAATGATATATAAATTTAGTATTTAAAAAAAATTTGGTTTTCCTGCTTTATAACAAGAAAACCAAAAGTTAATATAATTTGTGAAATAGGTTATGCACGCACATTTCCATCTCCAATAATATAATACTTATTGGTGACTAATTTCTTTAATCCTAACGGACCTCTGTGGTGTAATTTGTCTGTACTTATCGCTAATTCTGCACCAACACCTAACTGACCACCATCTGTAAACCTCGTTGAAGAGTTTTTGTAAACAGCAGCACAATCTACTTGTTGCATAAAATTATCAGCATTTTCATCATTAGTTGTCATTATTGCGGCAGAATGACCTCCAGAATATTTGTTAATCATTTTGGTAGCTTCGTCTAGATTGTCTACAGCACCAATACAACACTTTAAAGCTAAGAATTCTTCTTTCCAAACACTATCTTCAGGAATTACCTTCTCGTCTGTTAATGTTTTTTGAATACTCTCATCAACTAAAATAGTAACCTTCTTTTCTTTTAAAACAGTTTGTAAGTCTTTTAATTTTGACTCGTAACCTTCTATGTTTTTATTGATAAGGATTTTATCTAATGCATTACATGCAGAAATTTTAGCAGTTTTTGCATTGATGATTACCGCTAATGTTTTGTTCCAGTCGGCACTTTCATCAATATAGATAAAGTTATTACCTCGTCCGCTAATTAAAACGGCACAAGTTGCATGTTCTTTTACAAAACTAATTAAGCGTTCTCCTCCTCTTGGTACAATTAAATCTAATTGTTCTGTTGGGTTTCTTAAAAATTCTTGTGTTTCGGTTCTATCCATTTGCAAGAACTTAATATAATCTTCACTTAGATTATTTTCTGTTAATGCTTTGTGCCAGAAATCTACTAATATTTTATTACTGTATAAGGCTTCTTTACCACCTTTTAATAAAATTCTATTGTTAGATTTAAAGGCTAAAACGGCCGCTTCTACAGTAACATCTGGTCTCGATTCATAAATAATCATGATGGTACCAAATGGTGCTGTTTTGTTGGTTACTTTTAATCCGTTTTCTAAAGTAATATCACTAATAATTTGATTTACGGGATCTTCTTGTGCTTTAACTTCATTGATGGCTTTTATCATTCCATCAATTTTTTGATCGTTTAAAATCAAACGGTCAAACATTGCCTGATCTTCTTTATTAAAAGCATCTAAATCTCTTTTGTTTGCTTTTAATAAGGCTTCTCGATTTTCATCAAGAATCTTGGTCATGCTTGTTAGTACGTTATTTTTAATGGTTGTTTCTAATAATTTCATCTTATAGATTTTAAAGTGCCACTTTTGTACCGACGGACTTTCCGTCAATAATATCAATAATGGTGTTATCTCTTTTTCCGTTTGCAATAAAAGTAGGGATGTTGTTAGATGCAGCTTCTTGGGCATAATCTAACTTAGAACCCATTCCGCCTCTACCTTCACCAGGTTTTTTATTACTATCTTTTATATATTTATCTAAATCGTCATCTGGATTTACATTGGTAATTAAATTACTGCTTTCAGCTTCCGGATGTCCTGTGTACAATCCGTCTATATCTGTTAGAATAATTAATTTATCAGCATTTATTAATTGTGCAATTAAACTAGCCAGCTCATCATTGTCAGAAAACATAGACATGGTTACAGAAACAGCATCATCTTCATTGGCAATAGGAATTACGCCTTCTGCTAACAAACCTTCGCAACAATTAATCATGTTTTGTCTGTGTACGCCAGGAGAAAAATCTCTTTTTGTAGGTAAAACCTGTGCACATTTCATACCGTAATCATTAAAAAGGTTGTAATAATGACGCATCATTCTTGGTTGCCCTATAGCAGAATACACTTGCCTTCTTTGCGTATTATTTTCAATACTAGATTCTCCTAGAATTTCTTTACCTGCAATTACAGATCCAGAAGAAACTAGAATACAAATAATACCACGTTCGTATAATTCTGCAACTTGTTTTACCAAGCGTCTTAAAACAGGTCTAACAATTCTGTTATCTCTGTTTGTCATTACATTGGTACCTACTTTAATTACTATTCTTTCTTTATACATTTTAATGTTCTTTACCCATTTCTACAGCTCTGTTAAAAGCGGCAAAAGCGGCGTCTTTAATTAATTCATTTACATTATTATCTTCCATAGAGTCTAAAGCGGCACGAGTTGTACCTCCTTTAGAAGCTACTCTTTCCATCCAAGAATTTGGCGATAAATTAGATTGATTAAATAATTCGATAGCTCCAGTAAAAGTCTGACTTACTAAAACAGAAGAATCGTTTTTAGAGAAGCCCATTTTTAAGGCAGCTTCCATCATACTTTGCATAAAGTAGAATACATAAGCAGGTCCACTTCCTGAAATTCCTGTAGAAGCGTCAATCAGTTTTTCGCTGCTTACTTCCATAGATTTACCAGTGGTGTCTAATAAGCTTTCTACGGTTAATTTTTCTAATCTAGATACTTCTTCTGAAGTTACATAAGATGTTAAACCTTTACCAATTTGGGCTGGTAAATTAGGCATTGCTCTTACTATTTTTTTTAATCCAGAATATTTTTTAATGTTATCTATATTAACACCAGCCATAATAGATACAATAACCTGACCCGGTTTTGTAAAGGGTTTTAATGCTTTAAAAAGTTTTTCTGCATGGTATGGTTTTACAGCAATAAAGATGATGTCTGCTTTTGGTACGCAGTCTTCTAGTTCTTTAAAGGCATCAAAATGAGAAATTTCATTTAACTCTTCTAACTTTTCTGCAGAATTATCTAAAACCATAATGTTTTTTTTCTTTAACAATTTAGATTTAGACATTCCTTGAGCATACGTTAGCCCCATATTTCCTGCGCCAATTACTAGTATTTTCATTTTTTTATTTTAAGTTACTATTATTCTTTTTGAATTTTATTCTGAGTGTTATTTATGTAATGTCATTTGAATTTTTTGTGATACAAATCCGTTTTTCTTGAATAACTCGATCGCATTATTATTTTTATTAATGTTTAGAGATAGGTTTCCGTTGCAGTATTTGGTAGCTTCTTTTATTAGTTTTGTAGCAATTTTTTGTTCTCTATATTCTTTATGAACTGCCAGGTAGGTAATTAGGTTTTCAGATTGATATTCACTCATCCCCGTTTTATTAACTACAATTGCTCCAATTATTTTGTCTTTTTCTTCTATAACAAATGCATAGCCACCTAGATTAGATGTTTCTTTGGCAGCATATAAAAGTGATTTACGAATGGCACTTTTGTCCTCTTTACAGTCGTCTTCTAAGTGCTTGTGTAAAAATTTTGAAATTTTATTAATATTTATGTAGGACATCCTCGTAAAGGCGTCAAAAGTTTTAATCATCATCATTATTTCTATTGATTTGATTTATCTAAAACGATAAAAAATGAAAAGCTAAAAAGCTTAAAAAAGAAGTTAAACGCTAGGAGCGTTTATTTAAAAAAAGAGTGAGGAGGTATGAATTTTTTAGGTTGGTTTTTAAACACTAAAAAATTAAAGTTGAATATTCTAAAGTTACGCTGTTTGTGTATCCTTATTTTCATAATGCAAAGGTACAAAAAGCATATGCTACTATCAAATTATATAGGTTTAATACCAAAATATCTTGTTTTATAGATTTATAAAGGTAAAAAAATGTAGTTGTCTAAATATTATGTGTCAATATTGTTAGCGGGACGTAAAATTGTTTTTTTTTAAGTGATGCATACATCCGAAGAAAATGCTCCCAAACAAATGATTGTGGTGTTTTTTGTTAAATCCGATATCCATAACATTTTGTAAGTGACACTGGTTTCTTTAGGGGGATGATCTCTTGTTTTATTTTCGATAATTTTAAAGATTTGATTCTTTAAAGGATTGTTGGTTTTAGTTTTTACCTATTAATGTATGATACATATTGATTGGCTTGAATTCTGTTTAGCATAGTTATTCGTATTTAAGCTTAAATACAAGCTAGCTCAAATTCAAAGCATGACAAAAAAGCAGACTTTTTCATTTGGTACAGTTTTGGCAATTATCTCTAAAAATAAACAGTATGAAAACCTTTTTAAAAATTTTATTAACGGCTTTAGCAGTAATTGTTTTAGCTAATATTTTACCAGGTATTTCTGTAGCAGGTTATGTTGCGGCAATTATTGTTGCTGTGGTTATATCGTTACTAAATATGTTTGTAAGACCACTTTTAATCTTTTTTACATTACCTGCAACTATTGTCACTTTTGGCTTATTTATTTTTGTAATTAATGCGTGCATTATATTATTGGCAGATAAGTTAGTAGATGGTTTTGCTGTTTCTGGATTTTTTGCTGCCCTATTATTCAGTGTTTTACTGTCTATTTTTAGATCGGCATTATTTTCATTATTAAAAGAGGATACCAAAACAATTCAAAACTAAATAACAATACTGAATTAGAAGTATTTAACATTTGTGCAATCAATTAAAATTATTAATTTTGCACTCGATTTTTCAAGATAAAAGAACAAGAAATGAATATTACAAAAGAAAGCATTGATGCGTTAAACGCAGTTGTAAAAGTAGATATCGTAGCAGAAGATTATCAAGCAAAAGTATCAAGTTTATTAACAGATTACCGTAAAAAGGCAGATGTTCCTGGTTTTAGAAAAGGACATGTACCAATGGGGATGATTAAAAAGCAGTATGGTAAATCTATTATGATAGATGAGGTTAACAAGCTTTTACAAGAGTCTTTAAATAAATTTATAGCAGAAGAAAAATTAGAAATGTTAGGTAATCCTTTACCTAGAATGACTGAAGATTTTAACTGGGATGCAGAAGAGTTTTCTTTTGAATTTGAATTAGGTTTAGCACCTGTTTTTGAGGTAGATTTAAAAGCTAAAGATAAAGTTACACAATACAATATTATTGCAACAGAAGAATTACTTGACGAAGAAGTTAAGAACATTCAAACTCGTTACGGTAAAGTAAGTGCTATAGAAGAAGCTACTGAAGAATCTAATGTTACAGGTACTTTTGTAAATGAAGAACAAGAAATCAACAAAAAATCTACTTTTATCGTAAAAGACTTAAATGGTGATGAGAACATCGCTAAATTAGTTGGAGCTAAAGTTGGTGACGTAGTAGAGTTAGGTACAAAAGATTTATTTGAAGATGCTCATAGATTAGAACATGTTTTAGGTGTTTCTCATGATGTAATTCACGATTTAGATATTACTGTTTCTTTTACTGTAGAGGAAGTTACAAAAACAGAGCCAGCAGATTTAGACAAAGAATTGTTTGATAAATTATTTCCTGATGGAAGTGTAACTTCTGTAACTGAATTAAGAGAAAAAATTAAAGAAGACGCAGAAAAGCAATTTCAACAACAAGGAGATCAACAATTATTAAATGCTATTACAGAGTATTTAGTAGAAAGTACAAAGTTTGATTTACCAGCAGATTTCTTAAAGAAATGGTTAAGAACTGCAGGAGAAAAGCCTTTAACAGAAGAAGAAGCTACTGCAGAATTTGAAAAATCAGAAAAAGGTTTACGTTATCAATTAATCGAAGGAAAGGTGATGAAAGATAATGATATTAAAATAGATTATACAGAATTGGTAGACTATGCTAAAGGATTTATCCGTACGCAAATGGCTCAATTTGGTAATACAAATCCAGAAGAAAAAGAATTGGATGATATTGCTGGTAGAATTTTACAAAACCAAGAAGAAGCTCAGAAATTACAATCTCAGTTAATTAGTAACAAGTTATTAACTTTTTACAAAGAGAACATGAGTTTTAAATCTAAAGAGCTTTCTTACGAAGACTTTATTAAAGAAGTATATAAATAACAGTAAGTTATTTATAGGTCACCTCGAGCACAGTCGAGAGGTTTTAAAATTATAAATAATTAAAAACCTGAATTGTTATATTCAGGTTTTTTTAGCGACAAACTGAAACAAAATAGTAAGAAATAGTTCTTATATTTACAATATTAAACTTAAAAAAGCATCATAATAATGGATTACGGAAAAGAGTTCGAGAAATACGCAACAAAACATCACGGAATTAACAGCAACTATTATGGCAAGATTACAAGTAGTGTAACGCCATATATTATGGAAGAGCGTCAAATGAACATTACTCAAATGGATGTTTTTTCTCGTTTAATGATGGATAGAATTATCTTTTTAGGAACAGGAATTAATGACCAGGTAGCAAATATTATTCAAGCTCAGTTATTATTTTTAGAAAGTGTAGATGCTAATAAAGATATTTCAATTTATATCAATTCTCCAGGTGGGGGAGTGTATGCAGGTTTAGGTATTTATGATACTATGCAGTTCATAAAACCAGATGTAGCAACAATTTGTACAGGTATGGCAGCTTCTATGGGAGCCGTTTTAATGTGTGCAGGAGCAGCAGGTAAACGTTCTGCATTACCACATTCTAGAGTTATGATTCACCAACCTTTAGGTGGTGCACAAGGTCAGGCTTCAGATATAGAAATTACTGCAAGAGAAATTATAAAGTTAAAAGGAGAGTTGTATGATATTATTGCAAACCACTCTGGTCAAACTGTAGAAAAAGTACACAATGATTCTGATAGAGATTATTGGATGAAAGCAGATGAAGCAAAAGCGTACGGAATGATTGACGAAGTTTTAGCAAGAAAAAAGTAAATAGTTTGCTTTAAGCAATAAGTTCTATGCAGTTAGACTGCCTAGAGCTTAAAGCCTAGAGCCTAAAGCGAGGAAAAATGTCGAAAGAAGAAAATTTAGAATGTTCGTTTTGCGGACGAAAAAAAGCAGAAACAGACTTGTTAATAGCAGGTATGGATGCTCATATTTGCGATAAATGTATAGAGCAAGCGCACGGAATTGTAGAAGAAGAAATTACTGAAGCAAAATCTAGCGACTTATCTAAAGATTTAACGCTTAGAAAGCCTTTGCAAATTAAAGAGTTTTTAGATCAATATATTATTGGTCAATTAGAAACTAAAAGAGCAATGGCAGTAGCAGTTTATAATCATTATAAAAGATTATTACAAACCAAAGACGATAAAGACGATGTAGAAATAGAAAAATCTAACATTGTTTTAGTTGGAGAAACCGGAACCGGAAAAACCTTAGTAGCAAAAACAATTGCAAGAATGTTAAACGTTCCTTTTGCTATTGTAGATGCCACTGTTTTAACGCAAGCTGGTTATGTTGGTGAAGATGTAGAAAGTATTTTAAGTAAATTATTACAAGCTGCAGATTACGACGTAGAAAAAGCGCAAAGAGGTATTATTTTTATTGATGAAATTGATAAAATTGCTCGTAAAGGAGACAATCCTTCTATTACAAGAGATGTTTCTGGAGAAGGAGTACAGCAAGCTTTATTAAAATTATTAGAAGGTACAGTTGTAAATGTAGCGCCTAAAGGAGGTAGAAAACATCCGGAGCAAAAATTTATAGAAGTAGACACTAAAGAGATTTTATTTATTGCAGGTGGTGCTTTTTCTGGAATCGAAAGATATATAAGTAAGCGTTTAAATATGCAAGCTGTTGGTTTTGGTGCTTCTTTAGATGATGATAAAGTAGATGAAGACAACTTGTTACAATACATTATTCCTTCAGATTTAAAAGCTTTTGGTTTAATTCCAGAAATTATTGGGCGTTTACCAGTATTAAGCTACATGAATCCATTAGATGCGACCACGTTAAGAGCAATCTTAACAGAACCTAAAAACGCTATTATTAAGCAATATTCTAAGTTGTTTACAATGGATGATGTGGAGTTTATGATAGAAGAAGAAGCTTTAAATTATATCGTAGAAAAAGCGGTAGAATATAAATTAGGAGCAAGAGGATTACGTTCTTTATGTGAGGCAATTTTTACAGATGCAATGTTCGATTTACCAAGTTCTGATGAAAAAGAACTAAATGTAACTAAGGAGTATGCAGAAGCAAAATTATCTAATTCAACTTTAAAGAAATTAAAGGCAGCTTCTTAATTTTCTTTGGGCGTTACCACAAGGGTCAGGCTTTTGCACTCGCTTTTTTTGTAGAAAAACAAAAAAGAGCTCAAACAATTGCGCAATCCTTAACGCGTATCGCAAACTAAAAAAGGAAGTTTGTAAAAACAATTTTTTAAAATTTATACAAACCTCAAAGGTTTTTAAAACCTTTGAGGTTTTATTTTGTTAGAACTTTTTATAATAGAAAAAATAACGTTCTAATTATTATCTTTGTCATCACTTTCCAATAAAACCAATAAATGATATTAAGAAGTACCATAGACCGCATTTTCGAAACAGCTAGAGTAGAAGAGGTTATTGGAGAATTTGTTGTGCTTAAAAAAGCAGGAAGTAACTTTAAAGGTTTGAGTCCGTTTACAGACGAAAAATCACCTTCTTTTATGGTCTCTCCAGTAAAACAGATCTGGAAAGATTTTTCTACAGGAAAAGGTGGGAACTCTGTTTCCTTTTTAATGGAGCATGAACATTACACCTACCCAGAAGCATTAAGGTGGTTAGCCAAAAAGTACAATATAGAAATTGAAGAAGCAGAGCAATCATCTGAAGAAAAAGCTCAGATGAATGAACGAGAAAGCATGTATTTGGTTTCAACCTTTGCCAAAGATTATTTTCATGAGTTAATGCTTACTTCTAATAAAGGAAAAGCCATAGGATTGTCATATTTTAAAGAACGTGGTTTTACAGATGAAACTATTAAAAGGTTCGAGTTAGGATATTGTATGGACGAGTGGGATAATTTTACAAATGCTGCTTTAAAAAGAGGCTACGATTTAAAGTTTTTAGCATCCACAGGACTTACAATTGTAAAAGAGAACAAACAATTCGACCGTTTTAAAGGACGTGTAATGTTCCCGATACATTCTATGTCTGGACGTATTTTAGGTTTTGGAGGACGTATTTTAACAGCCGATAAGAAAGCTGCTAAATATTTAAATTCACCAGAAAGTGATATTTACCATAAAAGTAAAATTCTATACGGATTATACCAAGCTAAGAAAGAAATAGCCAAACAAGACAATTGCTTTTTGGTAGAAGGCTATACGGATGTAATTTCTTTTAATCAATCTGGAGTAGAGAATGTAGTAGCGTCTTCTGGGACTGCTTTAACACCAGATCAAATTAGGTTAATAAATAGATTAACAAAAAATATTACTGTACTTTTTGATGGAGATGCAGCCGGAATTAGAGCTTCCATTCGTGGTATCGATTTAATTCTAGAGCAAGGAATGAACGTAAAAGTAGTTCAGTTTCCTGATGGCGAAGATCCAGATAGTTTTGCAAAAGCCAATTCAAATGCAGAACTAGCAGCTTATTTAGAGGATTCTGCACAAGATTTTATCAATTTTAAAGTATCCCTTTTACTAAAAGATTCTAATAACGACCCTATAAAAAAAGCGGGTGTAATTAGAGATATTGTAACAAGTATAGCTAAAATTCCAGATGGTATTCAGCGAGAAGTTTACGTACAAGAATGTTCTAGAATTATGGATATTTCAGAACGTGTACTGTTTAGTGAGTTAGCGCAGTTGTTAAAAAAGGGATTACAAGAAAAAAGTAAATCTAGCAGACAGCTAAACACCCCACAACAAAACCCAAACGAGCCTCCACCAGATTATGCTAGTGGACAAGAACAAACTAAAATGGGCTTGGTTAAAGGTGGTGTAGTTGCTAACCAGAAAATAGATCAACTTTCTATTTTAGAAAATGAGATTATTAAAATTTTACTTTTATATGGAAATGAAGAAGTAGAGTTTACGGAAGAGGTCATAAATGTAGATGATGCAGGTAGAGAGAAAATAGATACAAGGAAATATGAAAATACGGTTTCAGCAGAAATTTATGTGCATTTACATGAAGATGAAATAGAATTTTCTAACGTACTTTTTCAAGAAATTTATACCGAAATTATTCATCAGTTAAATCAGTTAGAAAAACTAGATATTGATGGTTTAATTAATCATAAGAATTCAGAAATATCTACCATTGTAACTTCTATTTTAATGGAAAAAGAAAATCCTAATAGACAGCTAAGTAATTGGGAAGGGCAAAACATAGAGGTAAAGTCTGCTTTAGAAGTTTTGGCCAAAGATGTGAATGATGTGGTGTATAATTTAAGACGCGTTTTAATAGGAGAAAAGATAGATGAATTGATGAGTGAGGCTGTAGCAAACCAAGGCTCACCAATAGATTTAGAGGTTATTAGGAATTATACAAACCTGAAAATGAGGCTCTTTGAAAAGCTGAATAGAGTTGTTTAATATTATTAAATTGTAAAATCGGGTGTTTATCCCTATAGCATTAATTTATAATCAAATAGATTTTTTGTATATTGCACTCGCAAAAAGAAAACCCTCAGTATTATGAAAAGATCATTACAATTTTTAAAAATTATTCAATTATTCCTATTGTTACCATTTGAAATTTCATCAGGTTCTAAGAAAAAAGCATATTTAAAGATTAAAAAGATGATGGTTGCAGCAAATTTGCTGTAATAATAAAATTATAAATAGAAAAGCCTTAATTTAATAGAATTAAGGCTTTTTTTATGTTTCTATTTTATTTCATTTGGAATTTCACAAATAGGAATTGGTAGCATTTTATGTTGGTTAATTCTATTTAATCTTGTGTAAATTTTAAAAACTTCTAGATCTCTTCCAGAAAAATCATTTTCAGATTTTCCTTTTTCTTGCATCACCATGGCCCATTCTAATTCATCATAAGAAGCACCTATTTGATCTTCATCAGTTCTGCTATCCCCAAATAACCCATCTGTTGGTTGTGCTTTTTGTATGGAGTTTGGTACTTCTAAAAACTCAGATAATGCATATACTTCAGATTTCATTAAATCTGCAATAGGACTTAAGTCAACACCACCATCACCATATTTGGTGTAAAATCCAACGCCAAAATCTTCTACTTTATTACCTGTTCCAGCTACTAAATAGCTATGTAGACCTGCTAAATAGTATAAAGTTGTCATTCTAAGTCTAGCTCTTGTATTTGCTAAAGACAAATCTACTTTAGCTGAAGGATCTGCATTTGGTACAACATTTTTAAAATCCTCGAAAGTAGAGGTTAGATCTACTCGTACATCATAAACATTATCAAAATTATTTTTTAATTGTGTAATATGCTCTTGTGCTCTACTAACCTGAATTGGAGATTGATGAATTGGCATTTCTACACATAAAGTAGGTAAACCAGTTTTAGCACATAAAGTAGAGGTAAGGGCAGAGTCTATACCGCCAGAAACTCCAACTACAAATCCTTTTACTTTTGCATTCTCAGCATAATCTTTTAGCCATTTTATAATGTATTCGGCAACCTTTTCAGTCTTCATTGATAAACTATTTTAGTATTTTTAGCGTTCTTAAATCTAATGACTAAGGTACAAAGAATATGAGATTTTATTTTATGATTTTAATGGTTTTATGTGTGTTTTTTTCGTGTTCTGATAAAAAAAACACTCAAATTGATGTTTCTACAGTAAATATTGATTTTACCACAAAAAGATACGAAGTTGACTTTTATAATTCGACAGTAAATACATTACCTGCGCTTAAAAATAAATATCCTTATTTATTTCCAAAATCATTTTCAGATAGTTTGGCGATTTTAAAAATAGCCGATAAAGATGAGCAAGAATTATTTTTAGAGACTCAAAAGTTATATGCAGATATTTCTCCCTTAGAATCTCAATTAACCTCTCTTTTTAAGCATATTAAATATTATAATACCAATTTTAAAGCTCCCGATGTGGTTACTATGATTTCTAATATAGATTATAATAGTAGAGTGATTTATGCAGATAGTTTATTGTTTATTTCTTTGGATGTGTACTTAGGTAAAACACACAGGTTTTATGCAGATTATCCAAAATACATCAAAGAAAACAATACCAAAGAAAATATAGTTGTTGATGTAGCAAATTCTATGATAGAAAAGCAATTTGTAGCATTACCTAATAGAAGTTTTTTATCAAAAATGATTCATGAAGGAAAGAAATTGTATGCGTTAGATTTGTATTTGCCTACCATTTCAGATCAATTTAAAATTGGGTATTCAAGTGAAAAGTTAGATTGGGCTATTGACAATGAAGAAAATATATGGAAATATTTTGTAGAAAGAAAGTTGCTATTTAGCACAGAAACAGCCTTAAATAAAAGGTTTTTAGACAATGCTCCCTTTTCTAAATTTTATTTACAGAATGATAATGATTCTCCAGGAAGAATTGGTGCGTGGTTAGGGTGGCAGATTGTGAAGTCTTTTATGCAAAATAATGATGTATCTTTGCAGGAATTATTAATTATTGATTTTGAGGAATTATTCCAAAAATCAAATTACAAGCCTAAAAAATAATGTCAATAAAACATAATTCACAAATTAATTTTGAAATTGGTTTAGATGAAAACAAAGTCCCAGAAGAAATTTACTGGACAGCAAAAGATGGTGGTATAGATAATGAAGAATCCAAAGCGATTATGATTTCTGTTTGGGATCATAAGAAAAAAGATACTTTGCGTATGGACTTATGGACAAAAGAGATGCCTGTAGATGAAATGAAACAGTTTTATCATCAGACATTAGTGTCTATGGCAGATTCATTTGAACGTGCAACTGATGATCAGAAAATGAGTGCTACTATGCGTGACTTTTGTGATTATTTTGCAGAGAAATTAGAGCTGAAATAAAAGCACATTTATTTTTATAAAAAAGGTTGTCCAATTATTTTGGACAACCTTTTTCTATTTATTACAATAGTAAGAACTTTAATTTGTGTTTTAAGTAAATATAGAATATTGTCTAAATGTTTTGTGAGATTCTGAACAAAGTAAAATTAATTATGTATTTCATTTTTTATTACTTTAAAAAAGACAATTATATTTTTAATAAAAGCCATTACTCTTTTCTGGAGTAATGGCTTTTTATGTTAATAATAAAATTCGGTTTTGTAAAATTCCATTCAATATTGTTTGATACTGCAAAAAAAAAGAGGCTACTGATGTAGCCTCTTTTTTATAAAATAATGTGGTAATTATTCTTGAAGTACTTCTACTGGTACTTTCGCATTTATTGGTTTAATTTCAACCCTTCTGTTTAATTGTCTACCTCCAGCATTCTCATTAGAGAATTTAGGTCTAGATTCACCATAACCTTTAGGTTCTAATCTTTCGTTAGCAATACCTTGTTTGATCATGTATTTTCTTACACTTTCTGCTCTTCTTTGAGATAAATATAAGTTGTATCTATCACTATTTCTATCATCTGTATGACCTTCAATAACAAATCTTACATCTGGTACTTGTTTCATTAGTCCTACGATTTCATCAATAGTACTATAAGACACTAACTTAATTACATCTTTATTGGTATCAAAGTAAATACTAGTAGCTAACAATCCAATTTGTTGTGTAATGTTAACAGGAGCTACTGCTTCTTGTTTAGGACAACCTCTGTTTTCTACTGGACCTGGAGTATTAGGACATAAATCTTTTGCATCCATTACACCGTCTCCGTCTGTATCTATATTTAAAGGACAACCTTCATTTGATAGTGGTCCATATTCTAAAGGACATTTATCTTTGTAATCTGGTAAACCATCTCCGTCTGTGTCTACAGCCTGACCGTTACCATATACCATTGCACCTTTTGGAGTGTTTGGCTCTACATCTAATTCATCCATTACACCATCGTTATCTGTATCAACAATTTTAAATTGTGCTCCAGGAGCTTCTTCAGCAGCCCATATAATGTATTCTTTTTTCTTTCCTAATTTAAAAACAACTCCTAAACTAGTCACAAAAAAGCTTTCCCAAGTTTGTTTATCAGAAACAGCTGCGTCTAAATGATCTTCATTATTAAAGTACATACCTGTTCTAAATTCTAGATCTAATCTTCTACTTATTTTTCTTTTTACCCCTAGTTGTGCAGATAAAAAGATAGAACTTGCTTCATTTACACTATTTCTATCACGGTTGTAACCAAAGTCAACTAAAAGTTCATCTGGTGTTGCTCCTGTTGGATCCGTTTTATAAAGAGCAGAATCATATTGATGATATCCAACTCCAAAATATCCAGCAGCATGCCATTTAGTAGATTCTCTTTTAAACATATTTGTAAAACTTACGATTAAATTTAACTCAGCACCGTAAGATCTACCTTCAAAGCGAAAATCAGCATCACTAATAACATTATTTGGTACATATCTAAGAGAATATCCGTTTGAGAATGATTGTACTCCTCCAGACATTTTAGTATATGTAGCTTTAAGCTCTAAACCTAAGATTGGGTTGAACATTTTATCTACATATATATAACCACCAAAATTCCAATAATTAGAATCATCAGCAACGCTTATAGAACGTAAATCTCCATGCATGATAAAATTACTAAAACCACCACCAATTGCCCAGGTGTTATTGTCTTTAATAATGTCCTTACCTTTTACTTCGGTACTGTCTGTGTTTATGATGTTTTTTTCGGTAGATTGACCGAATGATTGAGCTATAATAGTACTGCTCAATAAAATAAATAGTATAATTCTCCTCATTTTAATTTGATTTTTTGTTTTAAATAATATAGGGGAATGATTCCCGCAAAAATATATATTTTTTTTTAGAATTGCTTTATTTTGTTAACAATGTTCTTGTAATCATCCTGATTGTTAAGAAAATCCATATCTGAAACGTCTATTACTTGTAAATTTAAACTTTTTTCGGTCTTAATAAAATTTTTGTATCCATTATGAATCCGTTTTAGGTATTCTGGTTCTATGTTTTGTTCATAAGATCTTCCTCGGTTTTTAATATTTTCTAAAAGACGTTCTGTATTTTGAAATAGATAAATGTACAAGTCTGGTTTTGTTATTTCTTTGTACATTAAATCAAACATTTTTCTGTATAATAAATACTCTTCTTTTTGCAATGTTACTTGGGCAAAAATTAAAGATTTAAAAATATAGTAATCTGATATAATGAAGCTCTTAAATAAGTCGAACTGCGCTAAATCATCGGTTAATTGTTGATATCTATCTGCCAAAAAACTCATTTCTAAAGGAAATGCATATCGTTCTTTATCTTCGTAAAATTTAGGAAGAAAAGGGTTGTCTGCAAAACGTTCTAGTACCATTTTAGCATTAAAATCATTTGAGAGTAAGTTGGCTAAAGTTGTTTTACCTGCTCCAATGTTCCCTTCAATAGCAATATAATTATACTTTTCAGAAATAGGAATAGGTCTTTCTAAAACTTCATTTAATTTCTCAATTTCTGATGGGTCATCACAACCCTGTAAACATACTGCAATGTCTTTTTTTTCTAAGGGATGAATCGTTGATGCAGCTATTTCTGCTAGAGGGAGCATTACAAATTTTCGTTGTAACATTTTAGGATGAGGTACTATCAATGCTTGAGATAAAATTATCTCGGCATCATATAGTAATATATCGATATCTATCTTTCTGTTTTGGTATCCTTCTAGTGAAGAGCGTTGCCTGCCTAATTCTTTCTCTATTTTTAATAAGGAATTAATTAAGGTTTCTGGTTCTAAATTAGTGGCTACTTTTATACAAATGTTAAAAAAATCGTCTCCATCAAATCCCCAGGCTGGAGTTTTGTAGATAGAGGATATTTTTTGAATACCACCAATGCGATCATCAATAGAATGAATAGCATTTTGCAGGTTTTCAAGTTTGTTACCTTGGTTTGTTCCTAAAGATAAATATGTAATATGTTGTAATTTCATTATTGGCTGCAAAGAAAATAAAAGCAATCTACAAATACCCTATAAACTAAAAAAATCGCCAAAATTAATTGGCGATTTTTAATATCAATTAAAAAAAGAAATTATTCTTCTTTTCTTGGTGCTCTAGGTTTTCTGTCATCACGTCCGCGATTATCTCTACTTCTGCTATCACGTCCACCAGAACGTTTATCATCTCTAGGTGGTCTTTCTACAAAACCTTCTGGTTTTGGTAAAATAGCTTTTCTAGAAACTTTTTCTTTACGTGTTCTTGGGTCTAAACCAAAGTATTTTACATCTAAAATATCTCCCATTTTAACAACATCAGATACATTATCTGTACGTTCCCAAGCTAATTCACTTACGTGTAATAAAACTTCGTTACCAGGAGCTTCAGTGTATTCTACAACAGCACCAAAATCTAACATTTTGATAACTTTTACTTCGTATACAGAACCTTTTTCTGGTTTAAATAACATAGACTCAATCTTAGCAATAACTGCTTCGATTCCTTCTGGTTTAGTACCTAAAATTTCAATGATACCTTCTTCTGTTACAGGATCTTCAGTAATTACAATTGTAGTTTCTGTTTCTTTCTGTAATTCTTGAATGTTTTTACCTCCTGGTCCAATAAATGCACCAATTAATTCATTAGGTATTCTTCTGTTAACCATTTTAGGAGCGTGAGCTTTTACATCTTCATTTGCAGCTGCAATAGTATCTGTAATTTTACCTAAAATATGAAAACGACCATCTCTTGCTTGTTTTAGTGCATTTACTAAAATTTCATAAGAAAGACCTTTTACTTTAATATCCATTTGACATGCAGTAATTCCTTCTGAAGTACCAGTAACTTTAAAGTCCATATCTCCTAAGTGATCTTCATCACCTAAAATATCAGATAAAACTGCGTAACGATCTCCATCAGAAATTAATCCCATAGCAATACCAGAAACTGGTCTTATCATTTTAACACCTGCATCCATTAATGCCATTGTACCAGCACAAACAGTTGCCATAGAAGAAGAACCGTTAGATTCTAATACTTCAGAAACAACTCTTACTGTATAAGGGCAATCTGCTGGAATCATTCCTTTTAAACCACGTTGTGCTAAGTTACCATGACCAACTTCTCTACGAGATGTTCCTCTTAATGGTCTAGCTTCACCTGTACAAAAAGGAGGGAAGTTATAGTGTAAATAGAAATTTTCTTCACCTTCATAAGATGGCATATCTATTTTCATTGCATCTCTAGAAGTTCCTAAAGTTACCGTTGCTAATGCTTGAGTTTCTCCACGCGTAAAGATAGAAGAACCGTGTACAGATGGTAAGTAATCTACTTCACACCAAATTGGTCTAATATCTGTAGTTTTACGTCCGTCTAAACGTAAACCTTCTGCTAAAGTTAATTCTCTAACTGCTGCTTTTTGAGATTTGTTGAAATATTTACCTACTAAATCTCCATAATCTGCTAACTCTTCTTCTGTAAAAGATGCTTTAACTTCTTCTTTAATTTCAGCAAAAGCATTTGTACGCTCTACTTTAGAAGTTCCTTTTTTAGCTATGGCATAACACTTATCGTAAGTAAGTTCGTTAATTTTTGCAGCTAACTCTTCATCTTCTCTTTCTCCTTCGTAAATTCTAGTTTCTTTCTTACCGAAAGCTTCAGCTAATGCAACTTGAGCAGCACACTGAACTTTAATAGCTTCATGTGCAAATTTAATTGCATCTGCCATTTCTTCTTCAGAAATTTCATCCATTTCACCTTCAACCATCATTACAGAATCGGCAGAAGCTCCAATCATCATATCGATGTCTGATTCTGCTAATTGTGCTCTTGTTGGGTTTATTACAAATTCTCCGTTTACTCTACCTACTCTTGCTTCAGAGATTGGGCATTCGAAAGGGAAATCTGATAATTGAATAGCTGCTGATGCTGCTAAACCTGCTAATGCATCTGGCATAACGTCATCATCATGAGACATTAATTGGATCATTACCTGTACTTCTGCGTGATAATCTTTTGGGAATAAAGGACGTAAAACACGGTCTACAAGACGCATTGTTAATACTTCTCCATCACTTGGTCTTGCTTCTCTTTTAAAGAAACCACCTGGATATCTACCTGCAGCTGCAAATTTTTCTCTATAATCTACTGTAAGTGGTAAAAAATCAACGTCAGATTGTTTGTAGTTAGAAACTACAGTACATAATAACATTGCTTTACCCATTTGAACAACAACAGAACCGTGTGCTTGTTTTGCTAATTTACCGGTTTCTAATGAGATAGTTCTTCCATCTCCAAGGTCTATAACCTCTCTAAATACTTTTGGAATCATAAATTTTAATTCTAAATTTTTAATTTGTTTGTTGTTGTGTTGTTGTACGTTGTTGCAATGGAAATTCAAAAATGCTGTTACTATTTTTGATTTTTTTTCCTGCCTTTGCAGGAATGAGGTTAACTAATTTAACCTTTTTTATATAGATTCTGTTTGTTAGTCAGAATTTAATACCTTTTTCTATCTCGGTTTAGTGAGAATAATTTTTACTATTCTAAAGGAATGCTTTAAAATTTAAAAACAAAAAAGAGGAACGTTTATAGCCCCTCTTTTCTATAAGAATTATTTTCTAATTCCTAATTCTGCAATAATTGCACGATATCTTAAAATATCAGATTTCTTTAGATAATCTAATAAACTTCTACGCTTACCAACTAACATTACTAATGAACGCTCTGTGTTATAATCTTTACGATTATTTTTTAAGTGCCCAGTTAAATGGTTAATTCTGTGTGTAAACAATGCAATTTGACCTTCTGAAGAACCAGTATCGTTTTTTCCTTTACCGTGTTTTTCGAAGATGCTTTCTTTTACTTCTTTAGTTAAATACATTCCAATATTATTTAAATGATTATTATGTATATCAATGATATTTTCATTGAAGCTGCAAAGGTATGATTATTTTTTTAATTTGAGATAGTAAAATATATAGATTATTTAGCTCTTTGTAATATGTATAATAATCTGTTTAAAGGTTTAAAACTAAGAGGTTACTTGGTTTTAAACCTTTAATAAAGAAGTTTTAAATTATGCTCTAACAGGTATGTTTTGTATTAAATCGATATACAGATTAATCTGTTTTTTTAAGTTCTTACGTTCGTAGATCGCATCTAAGAAACCATGTTCTAAAACAAATTCTGATCTTTGGAAACCTTCTGGTAAATCTTTACCTGTAGTATCTTTTACAACTCTTGGTCCTGCAAATGCAATTAATGCATTTGGTTCTGCAATGTTAATATCTCCTAACATTGCATAAGAAGCTGTAGTACCACCTGTTGTCGGATCTGTACATAAAGAAATATATGGGATATTTACTTCTGCTAATTGTGCTAATTTTGCTGATGTTTTTACCAATTGCATTAATGAAAGAGAAGCTTCCATCATTCTTGCTCCTCCAGATTTAGAAATCATTAAAAAAGGAATCTTGTTTTTAATAGAGTAATCGATAGCTCTTGCTATTTTTTCTCCAACTACAGATCCCATAGATCCACCAATAAAAGCAAAATCCATGGCTGCAATTACAATCTCTTTTCCTAAAGACAAACCTACGGCTGTTCTAACAGCATCGTTCAATTTTGTTTTTTCTTGAGCAGCTTTTAATCTATCTGGATATTTTTTTGTGTCCTCAAATTTTAAAGGATCTTTAGAGGTAAGGTTAGCGTCTAATTCTTTAAATTTATTTTCATCAAAAAATAATTCGAAATATTCCTTACTACCTATTCTTACATGGTACCCATCCTCTGGACTTACATATAAGTTTCTTTTTAATTCTTCTGTATCTATTATTTTTCCACTAGGTGTTTTGTACCATAACCCTTTTGGAGTGTCTTTTTTATCTTCTGTAGAAGTTTGTATTCCTTTATCCGTTCTTTTAAACCAAGCCATACTAGTTGTTGTGTTTTAGGTTATTTCTAAATTTATGTAAACAAAATTAGAACCGCAAATGTAAAAGTTTTTTCTTAAAAGTATCCTTTTTGATGTCTAAACTCATAAAAAAAGCACTTTGATTTTAATCAAAGTGCTTTTTAAAAGTATTTTATAGATTGCTTTTATAAAGTATCTACGTTGTTTAAGTCAGAAAATGCTTGTTTTAAACGTGTAATGAAAGTTGCTTCACCTTCACGTAACCATTTTCTTGGATCGTAATATTTTTTGTTTGGAGATTCAGGTCCATCAGGGCTTCCTATTTGAGATTTTAAGTAATCTGCTTTTTCTCCCATGTAGTCTCTAATTCCGCTCATAAAAGCATATTGCATATCTGTATCAATGTTCATTTTAATAACACCGTAACCAATAGCTTCTCTAATTTCTTCTAATGTAGAACCAGATCCTCCGTGAAATACAAAATCGATATGATTTTCTTCAACACCATATTTCTTAGTAATAAATTCTTGAGAATTTTTTAAGATTTTTGGAGTTAATTTAACGTTTCCTGGTTTGTAAACACCATGAACGTTACCAAAAGCTGCAGCAATTGTAAATTTATCACTTACTTTAGAAAGCTCTTCATAAGCATAAGCAACTTCTTCTGGTTGTGTGTATAATTTAGACTCATCAACATCACTGTTGTCAACACCGTCTTCTTCACCACCTGTAATACCTAATTCAATTTCTAAAGTCATACCCATTTTACTCATACGAGCTAAATATGTTTTACAAATCTCAATGTTTTCTTCTAAAGGCTCTTCAGATAAATCGATCATGTGAGAGCTATAAAGAGGTTTACCAGTTTCTTCGAAATGTTTTTCTGAAGCATCTAATAATCCGTCTATCCAAGGTAATAATTTTTTAGCACAGTGGTCTGTATGTAAAATAACAGGCACTCCGTAAGCAACTGCTAATTCATGTACATGTTTTGCACCAGCTATACCACCAGCAATGGCAGCTTTTTCACCTTCGTTAGATAAACCTTTTCCTGCATTAAATTGTGCACCACCATTAGAAAACTGAATAATTACAGGAGCATTTAAATCTCTTGCTGTTTCTAAAACACCGTTAATAGTGTTAGATCCAATAACGTTTACTGCCGGTAAAGCAAAACCTTTTTCTTTTGCAAAATTAAAAATAGCTTGAACTTCTGATCCAGTTGCAACACCTGGCTTTATATTATGACTCATGTTTGTATATTTTAATCATTAATTACTTATCAAAAGTACTAAAAATACAGCTGAATGTAAGCATAAAATAACGAAAACGTTATAGGTTTTATTTCTAATTTAGAAGGGATAGTTAATACCTATATTATAAACAGCATTAGAAAAGTTGTAGTTTTTAAGCCATTTATTACCAGTTAAATAAGGTTCATAAGTTTTAAAGCCAACATCTAAACGTAAAATTAAAAAACTAAAATCTAATCTAGCTCCAAATCCAGTACCTACGGCAATATCTTTTAGAGATGATACATTATTGAATTTAGATTCTTCATCAACAAATTCAGAACCGGTAATGTCCCAAATATTACCTGCATCAATAAATAAAGCTCCTTTTAATTTGCTAACCACATCAAACCTGTATTCTGCACTGGTTAAAAATTTAAGGCTTCCTACATTAAATTCTAGTCCTGTATTTCTACTTCCAGGACCCAATTCATAAGTTTGCCAAGCTCTAATATCATTAGAACCTCCTGCAAAATAACTTTTTGTAAAAGGGATATCTGAATTGTCATAAGGTATAATTGCACCTAAAAAAGTTCTAATTCCAAATACTGAGTTACCACCAACATCCCAAAATTTCTTATACTCTAAATCAGTTTTAAAGTATTGTGCTAGTGGTATGTTTGCAAGTGTTTTTTTGTTATTTACATTTGTTTTGTTTGATAGTAACCCTAAGGCATTTCCAGAATTTGCAAGTCTTACTTTAAAGAATGAGAAATTGTTATCATTAAAATTTGTTTGACTATTATACGTAAATGAATAGGCTAGCACAGGGATTAAGAAATCGGATGTTATAATATTATATCTATTTAAAATATTTAAAGCATCGTTGTATTCGTCAGAATTTGTTGTTTTAAAACTAGTGTCATTGGCAACCTTTCTCATAAAAGCTAATGCTTCTGGTACCTGATCATTTATATCCGTAGAAAGCGGATAGTTAGTATTGGTAGTAATATTATTAGCGGTATCATAAGCTTCAGCAACATCATCTAGATTCGAAAATTCCGAACTATAAATATCAAAATAACTACTAATGTTTAAGTTTTGAATATATTGTGTGTTTAAGATTTCTAATTGAATTGTTTTTTTGCATTATACTGCCACTTATAATCAGATAAAAAGGTAAATGTTTGTCTGTCTAAGCCTATATTTTTCTGAAAACTAGTTCCAATAGAAAACAAGGTTCTTGGTGACATTTCTTTAGGAACTAATTTATTTAATCCAAAAGGAGCAATAAGTCTTGGTATTTCTAAAGAAGCATCGGCACCAAATTCCCAACCAGGACCACTGTTTGAGTTAAAATAAGATCCTAAAAAAGATAACTTTAGTAACTCTGCACCTCTAAATGCATTTCTATTTGTAATTGAAAACTTTGCAGAAGAACCAATTTCTCTAATGTTAGAATGTGTTATTTCTGTTTCTAGTCCTAAAGTAAATTTTTCTATAGGTGCTAAAAAGATATCCATTTTTAATTCATTATCAGTTCCTGAAATTGGAGTGAATTTTATATTGGTAGATTTAAAGTTTTTAAGTGATTTTAAATGATTTCTTGTTAAGTTTCTTAAGGTGTCTTTGTAAATACTTCCTGGTTTTAAGAATATTGATTGAGATAGGTATTTTGGATTGTATTTAATTTTTCTGTGAGCTAAAAAGTTAATTCCATCGTACTTTAATGAGTCTATTAGAGGTTCCCCTTTTTTTGTAAATGAATAATCTGTAGTAACGTTTACCTCTGTTACTTTTTGTACTTTGTAAGGGGTGTTAATATAGGCGCCGTCTGTTTCTTGCAGTCTGTTTCCAGAAATTAAGAAATCTACATTTGTTTTGTTATCCGTTCTTGTAGAATCTACATAAAACCCTAAAGCAGATTCCGTAAAATTATAAATTCCATTATTTCTAAATAACTTTAAAACTCTACTTGCTTCATTTCTAAATACTTTGTCGTTATATTGGTTTCCCTTTTTTAACAGAGATGGTGTACTTGTATTTCTGTAAATGGAATCTAACACTAAAGACTCTATTTTAAAATTTATAGTATCTAAAAGTGTAGGTTTTCCTTTGCTTACTCTATATGCTACCGTAGCTTTTTTACTGATTGAATCCCTATTAATGTCTGATGTTACTTTCGATTTAAAATAACCTTGGTTTTTGTAATAGGTTAATAAGTTATTTTCGGTATTTTTCACTTTTCTCTCACTAACAATAACGGGCCCCTGATAATTTAAAAACCATCTATTTAACCCGATAAAAGTTTTTGCGTATGCAATACTTTGTTTTTCAGAAAAAACATTTTTAATAAAATTATAAGAACGAGGATTTTTTTCTCCCCAGGTAGCAGGCGTTTTAGGTTTGTTTGGATCTCCTATATTATAAAAATACAAACCAACAGGTAAGTTTAAAAACTTTGGATTGGGTTTTTGTAGAATGTATTTTTGAATATCACTACTATTATTTTTTACACTATCTACATATATATAATTTTGAGTAAGCATGTGTTTTCCTTCCGCAACATTCTTTGTAGAATTACATGAAACAAAAAGGAGTAATAATAAAAGGGATAAAGAAAGTTTTTTCATTAATTTAGCAGTGCTATCAAATTCAAAAATAGTATTTTTCGGCGGTTTATTTCCAATTACAATCAATTAATGAGTATCTCAAAAAATCAATTTAAATTAATAACAAGTTTATCTCAAAAAAAGTATAGACAAAAGCATAAATTATTTATAGCCGAAGGTATAAAGGTTGTGCAAGAAATCTTAAATTCTACATTTGAACTTGAAACACTTTTTTGTACGGATGATTTTTTTTCGGATGTTTTAGAAGAAAAAATAGTTCGTGTTTCTGAAGCTGATTTGAAGAAAATCAGTAATTTAAAAACACCAAATAAGGTTTTAGGTATTTTTAAAATACCTGACGAAAAACTTGATTCAGATAGAGGTTTAACGGTAGCTTTAGATGCTATAAATGATCCAGGGAATTTAGGTACTATTATTCGCTTATGCGATTGGTTTGGTGTAGCTGAATTAATTTGCTCTAAAGACACTGTAGATTGTTATAATCAAAAAGTAGTGCAAGCAAGTATGGGGTCTTTAACTAGAATATCTATTCGTTATGTAGATTTAACTGAATATTTGTCTGAAACCCAAAAACCAACTTTTATAGCAGATATGGATGGTGAAAATGTATACAAAACAAGTTTGCCAAAAGAAGGGGTTTTAATAATGGGAAATGAAGCAAATGGTGTTTCAGATACCATTAAAAAACTAATTACTCATAAGATTTCTATTCCAAGATTTGGAGATATTCAAGAAACGGAAAGTTTAAATGTAGCCACTGCAACAGCTATTCTGTTGAGTGAATTTAAGAGAGGATGTTAATTATTAATTTTGATAAACAGCAATAGCTTTACAGCTAATCTTTATTCAAAAGATAATGTTAAAAATATACCACGAGTTGCTAAATAGTTTATTGGAGATGTATATGGACTAGTTCCTCCAAAGGAACTGGCGTTATCTTCTACTAACTCGCTAGGTAAAGCGAAAATACCACGTATTGAAGGAGAAAATTTAAAGTAGTATAAGTAAATATCTATACCAACTCCAACTTCATACATGTAATTATGAGTAGTTGTTCTAAATTGACCTTGTTCATTATCATCACCTTGTTCATTACTAGAAAAATTATAGTTGTAAGAAACTCCGCCTAATACATAAGGTCTAATATTTTTATATCTGTCCGTGCTAAATTTAAAAATTAACGGAACATGTAAATATGTGGAATTTACCTCTCTAACCTCATCCGCTAGAGGGTAGTTAAGGTCTGTATTACCAAAAGTTATCTTTTTCGTATTTGTCATTAAACCTGGTTCTAAACGTAGGTTTACATTTTTATGTAAACGTAAATCTGCTATTAGACCTACATTGAACCCAATAGAAGGATCGATTTTTATACTTGTGCCTTCGATAGGAGTACTGTTATTGAAGCTGTATTTAAAATCATTCTGATTTAAACCAAGGTAAAAACCATAATGTATTTTTCTTTGATCAAAAGTAGGTAGGTATTCCACTTTTTCTCTCTGTGCATAAAAAGCGATAGAAGTTAAAAGGAAAAAACTGAATATTATAAATTTCTTACTCATCATTATTTACTTGCAGTATAAATTGTAGCAACTCCAAAAGTTACTGGTGTATCTTCTGTATGTCTAAACCCATTTTTTTGTAAAATATTGTTGAAAGCTTCTCCAAAAGGAAAAGAATTTGCAGATTCTGATAAATATGAATAGGCAACTTTATCTTTAGAAAATAATTTACCAACAACAGGTAAAAATAAATTAGTATATAATTTGTAACCTTGTTTAAAAGGGAATTTTGTTGGGTTAGAAGTTTCTAGAATAACCAAAACACCGGTTGGTTTTAAAACCCTAACAATCTCTTTAATTCCTTTATCTAAATTAGCAAAATTACGAACGCCAAAAGAAACTGTAATCGCATCAAAAGTATTGTCTGCAAATGGCATTTCCTCAGAATCACCAACAACCATTTCTATTTTATCAGAAAGTTTCGCTTTTGCAATTTTTTGTTTTCCTACTTCTAACATTCCTTCAGAAATATCTAAACCTACAATTCTATCTGGGTTTAAAGCAGCCATCATTATGGCTAAATCTCCTGTACCTGTAGCGATGTCTAAAATTTGTTTCGGATTGTTTTGTCCAACAATTTTTACTACTTTTTTACGCCATTTAACATCAATTCCTAAAGAAATTACTCTGTTTAATCCATCGTAGTTTTCAGAAATATTATCAAACATTTGAGCAACTTGCTCTTTTTTGCCAAGTTTAGAATCTTTGTAAGGGTTTATTTTTTCTGCTGACATTATTTTTTCTTTAAGCTTTTGGCACTATACTTTAAGAGTTTTTAAAGCATAGTGCGTATTGCAAGTTTATCCGTTAATTGCTACTACTTCGTTAATCTGATTTGGTAACATTTCTTTTAATAAGCTTTCTATTCCGTTTTTTAAAGTAGCGGTAGAAGAAGGGCAACCACTACAGGCTCCTTGTAAAACTACACGTACTATTTTGTTTTCTTCATCATAAGAACGGAAAGCAATATTACCACCATCACTTGCAACTGCAGGCTTAATGTATTCATCTAAAATATCTGAAATTTGTGCAGGAATTCCTTCTAATGCTACTTGTGGTTCAGGTATTTTGTTTTCTGATGTTGATTTTTCTTCGGTAGGTAGTTCTTTAATAATCGTTTTTCCAGAAACTAAATATTCACGAATAAAAGTTCTTACTTCTGCATAAACATCATTCCATTCTACCATATCGTATTTGGTAACGGAAACATAATTATCAGAAATAAATACTTCCTTTACAAATGGGAAATTAAAAATTGCTTGTGCTAAGGGAGATGATTTGCTAGCTTCATCTATATTTTTATACTCAACATCTGTTTGTGTTAAAGATTTACTACTTCCAAATTTCATTACAGATGGGTTTGGAGTTGCTTCTGCATAAACCTCTATAGCTTCTTTTTTAGAAGTTGGAGATTCGTTTACAACAACGCCATTGTCATTTAAATATGCTTCAATTTGTTCTTTAACTTCTTCTTGTACGTCTATCCATTCTAAAATGTCATAGCGTTGTACAGCAATAAAATTTGCGGTAATAAAAATCTTTTTTACAAAAGGTAAGTAGAATAACTCTTGCGCTAAAGGTGAGTTTTTAGCTTCATCTATATTATTATACTCATAACTTCCTCCATTGATTAAAATTTGATTAGTGTTAAATTTTATAATGGTATTATTTGTCGTTTCTTGAACTGTTATTTTTACGTCTTGCATGGTGCTAAATATTGATTTGCAAAATTAAGGGAAAAAAGGGAGATAGAATTGTTTTTGATATGTTAAATAAAAATCCGCTTGCGGATACTAGTTGTATCTACAAGCGGATTTTTTATAAGATGTTGTTATCGTTTACAAATTAAAACTAATCGATGCTGTAATCGTTTTATTGTCTATTTTTAATTCTGATGGATTTACTGCAGTATTAAGGTTTGAGTATAAATTATAAACACCAGTTCTATTATTATCGCTAAAAGAAAAGTCTAATTTCATATTCCCAAAGTTGTAACCTGCACCTAAAGAATATCCTTTTAAATTATCTGAGGCTATAGATGATTTGCTAGGATCTTGCTCAAATTTATAACCACCTCTTAAACTAAATCTATCCATACGCCATTCTGTACCAATATTAAGAGAATGTGTGTTTCTTAAGTCGTTTTCAAAAAACTCATTTTCAACATTAAAATCACCGTTGGATAATTTTATGTTTTTATAATTTTTGTTGATGTAGTCTAAACTAATTAAACCATCTTTCCCAAAAATAAAAGCGGCACTTGCGGTTATTTTACTCGGTGTTTTTAATTTATAAGATATAAATTGACGAGGATTGTTCTCAGAAAAGGAGTAAACTTCATCCAGGAAAAAAGCTGTTTCTCCAATATCAATATTACTGTCTTGGTTGTAATTTGTGTCTTGTAAGATTTCGGTATACCAAGTTGGTGTTTGGTAAGCTAAACCAAATCTGAAGTTTTGATTGGCTTTATAAATAAATCCTGCGTTTGCAGAGAAACCTGTTCCTGTTGTAAGGTTTTCTTGATATAATTCTACGTCAAGGATATTGCCGTCTTCATCACTATTTAACTCTGTTAAAACAGATTGTTGTGTGAAGTTTAAATCATAAAAATTAAGTCCTAAACCTACATGTAGTTTGTTTCGATGAACTGATGAGAAAGCGATGTTTAACTCTGTTGTTTCTCCGTTGTAATTTGTGTCGTAAAGTTGACCATCTGTGAAATTGTATATGGTACCTGGATTACGAGGGTTTGTGTCAAATCTAGTAACAGCTTCATTTCCTTGTGCAGAAAAACTGTCTTCAAAATCGTTAGTAATTCTATAGTTAAAACCAATTGCAAATTTATTCCAGTCAGATTTGTAAGCACTGTCAAAAACTAATACAGCACCGGCGTGAGAAAGGTTGAAATATTTATTATCAGTTGTTGTCTTTCTTCTATCGTTAAAGTTAGCGTCTCCAAATTTTGCAGAAATATCTGTATTTCTAGAATTTATAGTTCCTGTAAAATAGCTATTTGTAAATACAGAAATACCGGCAGGGTTAACACTCATTGCAGAAACATCTCCTCCTAATGCGCCAAAAGCGCCGCTCATTGCTGTAAATCGGGCAGAGCCATTATCATCATTCTTAGAAAATAAAACTCCCAAATCTTGGTATCTTAAAGATTGAGAATAAGACGTAACTGTTGCTGCGAATAAGATAGCTATCGTTATAATTTTTTTCATACTAGTATTTGTTTGTTACCTTTTAAAGATTGTAAAACTTTTCTTATCCTCTTCTTCTAGATGAGGATGAAGAAGATCTACTAGAGCTACTACTTCTGGTAGAAGAACTTCTAGTTGGTGTGCTTCTTGTTGATGAAGATCTAGATGGAGTACTTCTTGTAGATGATGATCTAGTTGAAGACGAACTTCTTGTAGATGGTGTATATGTATTGTTACTTCTACTAGAAGTATTGGTTCTACTTCTAGTTGATGTATTTCTTGTAGAATTTGAGCTTCTAGTTGTTGCAGCTCTGCTAGTATTTCTATTTGTTGTTGAATTAGAACTTCTAGTAGTAGAAGGTGATGATGCTCTTCTTACAACTACAACTTGCCTATTGTTTCTATTATTTGTATTGTTATTTACGCTTGCGCTATTATTTCTTCTTGTTGTTGTTGTTGTAGATCGACTTCTAGTCCCGCTGCTTCTTGTGCTACTACTTCTTGTTCCGCTGCTTCGTGTAGAAGTACTACTTCTAGTACTTCTTGTAGGAGTTGTGCTTCTTTTTGTTGTTGTACTAGTTCTTCTGCTTGTAGTGTTTGTAGGTCGTCTATTTACGGTACTACTTCTTCTACTTGTTGTATTTCTGTTTCTAGAATTAATGGTACTACTTCTTCTATATGTACTATTGTTAGTTGTTCTTCTTCTGTAAGTATTGTTTCTGTAGGTATTATTAGTGTACCTATTATTGTAATTTCTGTATCTGTTAGTATAACCATAATGATAAGGTTGGTAATAATAAGGAGAATAAAAACCTATATTCCAAGCATAATAATTATGGTAAGGATGCCAATAAGGATTATGATTCCAAGCATATCCTCTATAATTCCAGTTTCTATAACCCCAAGTATCGTAGTAATTATAACCGTAATAATTATTCCAATATGGACTTTCAATTACATTTATATTTACAGCTACATCGTTGTTGCTGTTTTGCCCCCAAGGTTGGTTAGATTTATAGTTTAATGTTTCATCTATATCGGCTTCATCAATATAAATGGTATCTGCAGAATTGTAGTTGTCAACATCAGTAAAAACATCGTTATTATCTACATTTTCTAAACTATTTAATTTGTTTAAAAAATAATTATCATTGTAATCATCATATTCATCTTGGTCAACATAGATTACATTTCTATTTTCATTATTTGCTGTATCGCTACCATAAATACCATCATTATTATACGCACTTTGGTAAGTACCGCAAGAAACCAATACTAAACTAGTTGTTAGTATAGTTAATAGTTGGCTTAGGTTAAGATTTGTATATTTTAGTTTCATAATGAATATATTTAGATGAATACTTATTTTATTAATTAAATGTAGTTAAAACTCTTTAATTTATAGTAGTTTTGTGTTGTTTTCGTATATTATAACTAATTTTTAACAAACATTTACACAATAAAGGTTACAATATTTGTGCCAAACTTTTGATTATGAGTAAACATTTAACAAAAAGAGCCGACGATTATTCTAAGTGGTATAACGAGTTAGTAGTGAAAGCGGATTTAGCTGAAAACTCTGCCGTTAGAGGTTGTATGGTTATTAAACCTTATGGTTATGCCATCTGGGAAAAAATGCAAGCAGAACTAGATAGAATGTTTAAAGAAACTGGGCATGAAAATGCTTATTTTCCTTTACTTGTGCCTAAAAGTCTATTTGAAGCAGAAGAAAAAAATGCAGAAGGTTTTGCTAAAGAGTGTGCTGTTGTTACACATTATCGTTTACAAAACGATCCTGAAAATCCAGGTAAATTAAGAGTAGACCCAGAAGCTAAATTAGAAGAAGAATTAGTGGTAAGACCAACTTCTGAAGCAATTATATGGAATACTTATAAAGGGTGGATTGAATCTTATAGAGATTTACCTTTACTTATAAATCAATGGGCAAATGTAGTTCGTTGGGAAATGCGTACACGTTTGTTTTTACGTACAGCAGAATTTTTATGGCAAGAAGGGCATACTGCTCATGCAACAGAAGCAGAAGCTATAACAGAATCTAAGCAGATGCAAGATGTTTATGCTGAGTTTGCAGAAAACTTTATGGCTATGCCAGTGGTAAAAGGTGTAAAATCTGATAGCGAACGTTTTGCTGGAGCAGTAGATACCTATACTATTGAGGCTTTAATGCAAGACGGAAAAGCTTTACAAGCAGGAACAAGTCATTTCTTAGGTCAGAATTTTGCAAAGGCATTTGATGTGAAGTTTACTTCTAAAGAAGGAAAACAAGAACATGTTTGGGCTACTTCTTGGGGAGTTTCTACACGTTTAATTGGTGGGTTGATTATGACACATTCCGATGATTTAGGTTTGGTATTACCTCCTAAATTAGCGCCTATTCAAGTTGTAATTGTTCCAATTTACAAAGGAGATGATCAATTAGAGGCTATTTCCGAAAAAATGAATGTAATTGTAAAAGAATTACGTTCAAAAGGAATTTCTGTAAAGTTTGATACTAGAGATACATATAGACCAGGAGCTAAGTTTGCTGAATACGAATTAAAAGGAGTGCCTGTAAGAATTGCAATAGGAAATAGAGATTTAGAAAATGGTACTTTAGAGATTGCTAGAAGAGATACTTTAGAAAAACAAATCGTAGCACAAGATGATGCTGTTTCTTTTATTGAGAACCTTTTAGAAGAGATACAAGAGAACTTGTTTAATAAGGCAATCGACTTTAGAAAAGAACATACAACTGTAGTAGACGATTTTAAAGAGTTTAAAAAAGCGATTAAAAATACTGGTGGTTTTGTATCTGCTCATTGGGATGGTACAGAGGAAACAGAAGATAGAATAAAAGAATATACCAAGGCTACAATTAGATGTATACCTAATGATGCTAAGGAAGAGGCTGGTGTTTGTGTTTTAACAGGAAAACCGTCTTCTAAACGAGTTCTTTTTGCAAAAGCATATTAATTTAGAAAAAAAATCATTTTTTTTTCTAAAACTATTGTGAGAATTAAAAAACATTGTATATTTGCAGCCGCAATTAGGATATACTTAATTGTTCTGGTCCGTTCGTCTAGGGGTTAGGACGCATGGTTTTCATCCATGTAACACGGGTTCGATTCCCGTACGGACTACAATGTTTTATTAAAAAAAACAAATTAAAGTATTATGGCAAATCACAAGTCAGCATTAAAGAGAATTAGAAGTAACGAAGCTAAAAGGTTACGTAATAAATATCAGCATAAAACTACTCGTAATGCTGTAAGAGATTTACGTGTTGTAGAAGATAAAAAAGATGCTGAAGAGAAATTAGTCAAAGTTATTTCTATGTTAGATAAATTAGCGAAAACTAATATTATCCATAAAAATAAAGCGGCTAACTTAAAATCTAAATTAACAAAGCACGTAGCTGCATTGTAAGATTTACGCCTAAAAACATTTAAAACTCTGAATATTATTATTCAGAGTTTTTTTTTGCCCTTATTTTAAGTTTTAAAACTTATCTATCTAATTTTTTCGGAAAATGCTGTGTAGGTTTTCTTTAATATCTACTACTCGTATGATATTTATTTAAAATTCATAATTTTCTTATTTTCTAAAAAAGCAGAAATGTAATTTAGTTAATTGATAATAAGGGTGTTATTTCGTATTTGATTTGTGTTAGTTCGATGTTGATCAGTTATTTTATAAAAAAAATGTATATTTTATAAAATTTACTTGCAGGAATTAAAAAACATTGTATATTTGCAGCCGCAATTAATGCATTGTTAATTGTTATGGTCCGTTCGTCTAGGGGTTAGGACGCATGGTTTTCATCCATGTAACACGGGTTCGATTCCCGTACGGACTACAAGTTTTAATATAAAAAACTAATAAATTAAGTATTATGGCAAATCATCAGTCAGCATTAAAGAGAATTAGAAGTAACGAAGCTAAAAGGTTACGTAACAAATATCAGCATAAAACTACACGTAATGCTGTAAGAGATTTACGTGCTGCAGAAGATAAAACAGATGCAGAAACAAAATTAGGTAAAGTTATTTCTATGTTAGATAAGTTAGCTAAGAATAACATTATCCATAAAAATAAAGCTGCTAATTTAAAATCTAAATTAACAAAGCAGGTTGCTGCATTGTAAGGTTTTAAAAGCATATAAAATTTAAAAGCTCTGAATGAAAATTCAGAGCTTTTTTTTGTTCTAAATTTAAATAATTATTTTGATCTAGCTTAAAGTTGGTTTTTAACTTTAGTGTTAGGAGAGATCTGTAAGTTTAAGGTGTATAATTTATCTTCTAAGGGCTTTTTATTCTTTCATGAGAAACACTCAACAAAAAAAGAGGAATCATTTCTGACTCCTCTTTTTTATGCACTAACTTTATATGATGTAGAATTATTTTATATCTAAGAATATTCCTCCAGAAAAAGAAGGGCTTGCTGCTATTATTTTACCAGAAAAAGCAGAGTCGAAGCCTAGTGAAACACCTAGTTTCTTAGTAATATAGTAAGCCGTTTCAAAACCAAAACTACTGTATTCAATATCGTTTGCAAAAATACTTCCATTACTATTGGTAGCATTTAATGATCCATTTTTTAAAGATTTTACAACATTTAACCTTGTAATTAACCAAAGCTTATTGTTTATTAAGTTGATTCCTGTTTCTAAGCCAGTTCTAAATTCATCAGAAAAACCTTCACTTCTATTGTTGTAACCTAAATAAGATTTTAAATAAACAGGTTTGTCTTTATAAGATGTGGAGTAACCTAGAGATGATGATAGAATTTGATTAAATTCTCCATCTCCGTTTTGAAAACTACCATCGCTACCACCATTATTATCACCTGTTGGTAATCCTAATGTAAGTTTTATATCTGCAGCCCAATTTCCCCTTTTGTATAAACCATACCTAAAACCTAAATCTACATCTCCAAAAGAATTTACTGTTTCTCCTTGGCTAATAGTTCCTCCTGTAGTGCCTGAAATTTGATTATTTTGAGAAGAGCTAGCAAAGAATGGTACGTATGCAATAACATCAAATTTATTACTTAGCCCATATTCGGCATAGATACTAGTGTTAAACAAAGTTCTAGTTCTATTAGGGTCTTTTGCTCCAGTATCTGTATAATGCTCATCATACTGTAATTGCCAACCTGCAAGTTTGTAATACCCTTTTCCTTTTTCTTTAGTCCATTGTGCAAAACTAATGTTACTTGCTAATACTATTAAAACGAATGTAATTATATGTTTTTTCATGTTTCTTTTATTTAGTTTCTCCATTTCCTACGTCTACACCAAATGGTTTACACCAATATAATAAATGTGTAAAATCATTAATACCTGTGTTTTTTATAATATATGTGTGGGCTCCTTCAAACACAGTAACTTTTTGTATTTCTTTAGCATTTGCTACTGTATTTATATTATTTGTAAAGTATAAGTATAAACCAGGTAGTCTGTCTGATGCTTTGTAGTTTTCGTCAATTGTTAACTCTAAATCATTTGTGTTTGGTATTTCTTTTAAAGTAAAATCACCTCTAAGTTCATAACTGCTTGATGTTTTTAAAGTTCCTGTTTTTTCTTGAGTGGTGTTGCCAATAACAATTACTGTATCTTGGGTTGTTAGCGTGTTATTAGAAGAGTTTACTGTTGCTGTAACTACAGCTTCTCCCGGTGCAATTGCGGTTATTAAGCCCGTATTAGAAACTGTTAATACGTTTGTGTTAGAACTTTGCCAAGTAATAGCAGTGTTCTCTGTTTCTCCACTACTGTTTGTGTATGTTGTGGTATATTGGTGGGTATTGTTAATGTTTAAGTCTTCTATTGGGTTGTTAATACTTATACGTTCATCAATAGTTACTACCGTTACTGTATCTTCCGTGTTAATTATATTTCCGTCTGCTGTTGTGGTACTTGCTGTAATGGTTGCTAAACCTTCACTAATAGCTGTAATTAAGCCTTCGCTAGAAACCGTAATAATAGAGGAGTTAGAGCTATTCCAAGATACTTTTAAATTGTCTATCTCTCCCAGTTCATTTGTAAAAGTTGTAGTGTATTGGTGTGTTTTAGAGATGATTATATCTTCAATAACATTATCTATTGTTAGTTTTTTATCAACAGCTATAACTTCTATATTGTTTTCGTTTGTAATAATACTTCCACTTTCAGTTGTTACAGAAGCTTTAATTACAGATGTTCCTATAGATAGTGCTTTAAGTAAGCCTGTATTAGAAACAGATATAATGTCCGCATTGCTGCTGTTCCAATTAATTTTAGGAGTTGTTATTTCTCCTATATTATTAGTGTATTTTGTGTTGTATAGATGCGTGTTTTTTATACCAAGTTCTGTAATGGTGTTGTTAAAACTTAATATTTCTGGTTGATTATCTGCGATAATATCATCTTCAATACAGCTATTAAAAATGAGTGAAAGGAATAGAATAAATTGGAAAGATCTCATTGGTGTTATTTTAAAAATTCTAAAAATTTTGTCGTAGAAAAAAGCAATTGTTTACAATATTTATTATAATAGTTAACTTTTTTTTAAGAAAATCCTTAAAATTAAGGAAACTCGTATAAAAACTATAAAATGAAAAATTTAATTTGATATTAAATTAGTGAGGAACTTAAAAGGAACTTTTCATTTTAAAAGATAAAAAATGTTTCAAAAAGTTTTAATCCTAGAAGATTTAGATGTAATTAATAGAGGAATTAAAATCAGGAGAAGAGTTTTCAGATTTAAAGATTATAGTTTTTTCTGTTGAAGATAAATCTTATAAAATTCAGCACTTGTATAAGAACCTAAAGATAGATGATATGTTTGGAAGAATGGAAAAGAATTAAGGAACGCTATGCACGCAATTTTTACTACAAATCAGTTTTATATTTCGCCAGAATTAAATACTACGGTTCTTCCAAAGAAAGTTCTAGAGATTACCGATTTTGATGTTTTTTTAATAGCTTCACTTTCTATGGGATCTCTGTAAGAAGAAATAAGTAAAAGGCTAAAAAAAGCTTTTTTATCCCTCTAGTATAAGTGCTATGTAAAAAAGATTAAAACTTTTAAAGGAACATTTTAATGCAAGTAATCCAACGCATTTGGCTGCTATTGCTAAAGATTTTGGGTTAGTGTATTCAGTGTGAATTAATACTCCTTTTATATCATAAATTTCCACTTTAGTATTTTCTGAAAAAGTAGATTTTTCGCTATATTTTGTTGCTTGGTTTAGTAGGTAAATTACCAAATAAAAATCGAATAGAAATAACTTAGATAATAGGCTAAGACTAGCAATAAATTAGATACAGTTTAAATCTGTTTCTTAATTTTTAATAACATTATTTTTATGAATATTAAACTTGTAAAAATGGATAATGAAATAAAACACATTGGTATGCCTGTAGAAGTCTTTGGGCATTGTGCAATTTCTAATAGTTGTGTTGTTGTGCCGTATAAAGCAATAGAAAAAGCAAGTCCTGTTCCTATAAAATAGATATACTTATTCCATTTTAAAAGGTGTGCGAATAAAGGTATTATAAAGCAACCCATTATAATATAACAAGCCGGTATGTTAAATATTTTAGGGCAAATAGATTCGTTTATATATTCATTGTAAACTAAACTACTTGCACCTAAAATACTTAAAACAAAAATCAGTATTAAAATAATATGTAATACTTTTTTAAGTTTCATTACTCTTGAGTTAAATCAGTTACTGTAACCGTTTCTGAAATTTTAGGAATTGTTAATAGTGAATTTATTTTAGGGTTTTGGAAGGTATATTCTTTTCCGCTAATATATTTTACACTAACACTTTTTATAGCATCTTTTCCTAAACCAAAATGTAAAGTGGCAGATTGATCACTAGTTAACCCTTCTCCAACTATAAAATCTTCGGTTATTTTTTTACTGCTTGATGTTATTACTTCAACTTTTGCTCCTAAATTTTCAGCATTATCATCTAATTTTACTTTAATAAAATTATTATCACCTCCATCGTTAATGTATGCTAAAACGGGTGTTCCTATGTTTACCCAAATCATGTCTAAATAGCCATCTTTATTAAAGTCACTTACCAAAGGAGTAATTGCATAATTAGGGTTTACAACACCACTTTTTTCTTCTGTAGCAACAAAAGTGTGGTCTTCTTTTTGGGTTAAAAATCTACTTGGTAATTTAAATATTTTATGTGGTGGAAAATCAATGTAGTTTTCTGCCACAATTAGTTCTTGTAAGCCATCGTTGTTCATATCTGCAAATACTGCTCCCCATGAAAATTCAAAATCTTTAGTTTGCGTTTTTTCGGCTACATCTTCAAACACGAAATTTCCTTTGTTTTCGAAAAATATCCAATTAGGATTAAAAAGACTTTTGTCTTCAATATTTCCACTAGCAACAAAACTAGGAACTGTAGATCCTGTATTTGAAAACATAAAATCTACTAAGCCATCATTATTATAATCTCCCACAGCTATTCCCATTGGGTATCCATATTTATTGGTAGATGGGTTTTCTTTCATTTCAAAAGTTCCATCTCCTTTGTTTTTGTAAGTTCTAATTTCGCCTGTATCATAAGCAATCACAAGATCCAGCCAAGTATCGTTATCAATATCAATCAAAATCCCCATAAAAGTATTATGAATGTATTCTAAACCAGCTTCAATAGTTGTGTTTTTAAAGGTATTGTCTCCATTATTGATTAGTAAAAGACTTTGAGGACCATAATTTTTGCTAAAATTATTCTGCCCAACCATTTGTTTTTTTCTAATGTAATTAGCAACAAAAATATCGGTAAAACCATCTTTATTTACATCACCTAAAGTTAAACCTAATGGTGTTGCGTTGTCAGCCAAATCATATTCTAACTTCTTTGGTGTAAATTTTCCGTTGTTATTATAATAAATTACAATGCCATCTTCCCTAGAAAGAATTAAGTCAGTAAAACCATTGTTGTCAAAATCGGTGGAAGCTCCACTTAAAGTTGTCTTATTTTCTTTCTTAGGAAGTCCTACTTTTTCTGATATAGAAATAAATTTCCCTTCCTTATAACTAAAAATTTCATCTTGCTGATTGTATCCTCCTCCTAAAAATAATTCATCAACACCATCATTATCAATATCAATTAATACAGATGCGGTAACAGGTAAAGATTCAGTTCCGTTAAATTGATGTGTAAAATCGATGGGAATTTCCTTGAATGTAGGAATTAAATTGTCTGCTATTGCATTGTTGTATGGGGTATTTCTATCAGTGCTAAATTTAACAGCTACAATAATTACTAATAATACTATTAGTGTTAATATAATCCCTGCAATTCTTTTTATTATTTTCATATTGATAATTGGTTGATTTTTTTGAGTTGATATAATGATAAACTAAATACAATAAAATGAACAACATTCATTGCTATTGGTGCTATGTATTTTCCTATTTGTGGAGAAATAAAGTACAATGTAAATACAGAAATTAATAAAACGATAGGGTTAAAAATAGCCATCCATTTCTTATAATAGGTTCCTCCTTTTAGTATTGTAATACTAAAAAATACAGAAAGTAAAAGAATGATTACTCTTAATATCTGAACAAGAGATTCACTAATTAAGGTGTAATTGTCTAATATTTCTTGATAAATATTAGTATCAATATCATTTTGAAGATGAACAATTGTTCCTAAAAAAGCTCTAGAAGTAATCCAAAAACCGCCAATTGTAAAAGCTAAAATACCTAATCCAAAAACGATAGAAGCTAGTTTTTTATTCCCTTTTTCTAGCATTTTATAAATATGATAATAGCCTAAAAAATAAAAAGGAACACCAAGTACAGCTAAAAAATGCCCTGTTATCAAACTATTTTTTGGTACAAATTGGAAAAACTGATAGTTGTCTGCATTACCAATAATATGTGGACTAAAATGAAGAAGAAACTCTCCAATACCAACAAGAACACTTCCTAATATTCCAAGAATTCCTGTTATAAATATTTTATTTTTATCTAATAGCATTTATTTTACGTAATTTTTAATTCTATAACTTACCTCGTTAGGATAGTAATTTAAGGTTTTTTCCTTTAATACATATTGAATATCAATTGTATCCGTACAATTTTGCTATTTTATCCGAATATTTCTTTGATATAGTCATCTGTCGATCAAGTTGACAATAACTAACAAAATAATTTTAACATTATTTTAATAAGGTGGTGAAGCAGACTGTTTTTGTGTTATAAAGTGCAACTTACTGTAATGTTTAATTTTTTACATTGATAAGAATGGTAGTCTTCAATACCTATTCAACCACCATTTTAAAGTACTTTTAGTTTGAAAACTTCCTTTATCTAATTCTTTCAGCATGGTAGTCATTTTTTTTTGGTCTTGTAACCATTTTCCGAATGCTTCTTTTCCCTCTTTACGTTTACAATATCCACAGCCCCATTGCTCGTTATGGGTTACAATTTGTATAAAATGATTTCCTCTAGAAGGGCAATTTGCAACCCAACTATTTTTATTAAAACCAGAAGGGATTGGGTTTAATTGGTGTTGTTTTAATAATGAAATTAATGGTGTAATTTTTTGAGAGGCTTTTTCTTTTTCAGTTGATTTTGACTTTTTTATATCAACTATAATTTGCTGAAGCTCTTATTGAGTAAAAATAACACTGTCTCTTCATGTAGGGAATCCATCGTAGAGGTAGTTTGACTCAATTAATGGATGAACAGTGAATATATAAGTAACCCTTTATTTGAAAATGATGGAACTCCGCAAGAATTAAAATCAGGAGAAGAGTTTTCAGATTTAAAGATTATAATTTTTTCTGTTGAAGATAAACCTTATAAAATTCAGCATTTATATAAGAATATAAAGGTAGATGGCTATGTTTGTAAGAATAGAAACGGATTAAAAGAATTAATGAATGCTATGCATGCAGTTTCTACAACAAATCAGTTTTATATTTCGCCAGAATTAAATACTACGGTTCATCCAAAGAAAGTTCTAGAGATTACCGATTTTGATGTTTTTTTAATAGCATCACTTTCTACGGAATCACTGCAAGAAGAAATAAGTAAAAGCCTGAAAAAAAAAGGGTGTTTTACCTCTAGTGTAAATGCTATAGAAAAAAGATTAAAATTTTTGAAGGAACATTTTAATGCAAGTAATCTTGCGCATTTGGTTGCTATTGCTAAAGATTTTGGGTTAATGTAATTTTTTTTAAAATAAAAAGGTGCTAATTGCTGGAACCCGTAAAATTTATATGTTTTATTGGAATATCTTTGAATAGAAATTAGAAAAAGAAACTATTGAAAAGGAAAGAGTGCTCATTACAAGCCTTACGGAAACCCGTGAGGCTTTTTTAAGTCTTTGTTTTAACTCTAGTTTATTAAAAAATAATGCTATTTAGAAATATGTCATTATATAAATAAATTTGTTACAACTTCATTTATTATAATTTTTGTGTATTTTAATATTGTTGGGGGACAGTGTTTTCAGTCATTAAGTTATTTTATTTGAAGTTTTTTTTTCTATACAATCTTTATAAAGCTTTTTAATTTTAAAACTATTGATCTTTATCATAGTTTATTTTTAAGTATTTTATTTTCTAAAGCACATTTTCTACCTTTCAAATTAGTCATTTTTTTTACTTCAATAAAGTAGTATTATTGCTGCTTTTTATTCAAATTATTTGTGCTTTTTTTAGGTTTTAAGGAATAGTGAGGTTGTTTAGAAATAAACAATAAAAGCGTGTTGTTTATTCCTGAAAAGTAGATAAATTTGTACTTTATTTTTTAACTAAGAATGGTTATCAAGTTTAAAAACTTGATATTAAAATGGGAATCTAGTTTAATTCTAGAACTGTCCCGCAGCTGTAAGCTCTAAAGTTGAAATCCGAATAGTCACTTTTCGAAAGAATGGGAAGACCGGGTGGAAGGAGTAAGTCAGAAGACCTGCCATTTTTTTATTAATTCATTAAGCTTTCGAGGATTGAAGCTAGAATTAGGAATCTGCCTATCTAAAATTTTAGATATGTAGCACTTCTCTTATTCTATCCTCGTACGCAAAATTTAAGTATGAGGAATTCTTTTTTACATTCTTTTTGGTGCATATTTTTGATTATAGGGTGCTGTAATTCGAGTTTTTTACATGCCCAAAAAATTGATTCAACAAAAGCAGTTCAGCTTAAAGAAATCTTTTTAGTAACCAATAAAGAGAAGCTTAAAAAACACTTTTCACCAGTTACTGTTCAAACTTTAAGCGGGAAAACTTTAAGTCGTTTAAGTAATTCTAGTGTTGCAGATGCAATTCGTTTTTTTAGCGGAGTTCAGTTAAAAGATTATGGCGGAATTGGTGGTATAAAAACCATAAATGTAAGAGGAATGGGCTCGCAACATACCGGTATTTTTTATGATGGTGTTCAATTAGGAAATGCACAAAATGGACAAATAGATTTAGGGAAATATTCTGTACAAAACATGGAGGCTGTTTCCTTATATCAAGGGCAGCGTTCAGATTTAGATCAATCTGCAAAATCGTATGCTTCTTCCAATAGTATTTATCTAAAGTCTAAAACACCTCAATTTTCAGAAGGGAAAAATAATAATACCAATGTCAGTTTAAAAACAGGTTCTTTTGGACTGGTGAATCCTTCTGTAAATTTAGACTTCAAAATTAATGACTACTTAAGTGCACGTCTTAGTACAGAATATCTCAATGCCAACGGTAAATATAAATTTAGATACACCAATGGAAGTTATGATACAATAGCAACGCGTAATAATGCAGATATTGAATCTTTTAGGGCAGAAGCGTCTTTGCATGGCTCGAACGGAATTAAGAATAATTGGAATGTAAAACTATATCATTATGATTCTGAACGAGGATTGCCAGGAGCTATCGTTGCCAATCGTTTTAAGCGTCCGCAACGTTTATGGGATCGAAATAATTTTCTGCAAGGTGCATTTACAACCCATGTAAACGACTTCTATTTTTTTGTATTAAGAGGTAAATATGCGCATAATTATTCTCGTTATGTAGATCCAGAAATTATAAAAGTGGATGGTGAGTTAGATAACCGATATACACAAGAAGAATATTATCTGTCAATGGTAAATACGTTTCAAGTTTTACCGTTTTGGAAATTATCCTTGGCAACAGATTTACAAAAAAACACGATGGATGCAAATTTGTATCGATTTTCATATCCTAAAAGAATCACGCTTTTATCAGCTTTAGCTGCCGATTTTAATTTTGATAAAATTCACATTCAAGCAAGTTTATTAAGTACAACAGTAGATGAAACGGTACTATATTATGAAGCTGCAGAAGATTTACAAAAGTATTCGCCTACAATTATGATGAATTGGCAACCTCTTAATTCTAATAAATTTAGAATAAGGAGTTTTTATAAAGAAATTTTTAGACAACCCACTTTTAATGATTTGTACTATACATTTATCGGAAATACTTTTTTAGATCCGGAAGATGCTACTCAGGTAAATCTTGGATTTTCTTATCAAACTGACTTTAAAAAAACAGCATTTGATGTACAAGCTGATGTGTATAAAATTTGGATAGATAACAAAATCGTTGCGGTACCAGGAGCTAATTTATTCCGTTGGTCTATGTTTAATTTAGGTAAAGTAGAAACAACCGGAATAGAAACAAATGTAAAAGCGAGTGGAAGTATAGGTAAAAAATTTAAGTACAATACCAACCTAAGTTATACGTACCAAGAATCTATAGATGTTACTGCTGGCGCTAGTAATTACGGAGATCAAATTCCCTATATACCAGTGCATAGCGGTAGTATAAGTGCTATGATAGATTACAAAAAAATAGAATTTAATTACAGTTTTATTTATACAGGAGAAAGATATAGCCAAAAGGCAAACATCAGTTCTAATTATTTAGATCCGTGGTTTACACACGATTTAAGTTTGGGGAAAATGCTTTTATTTAATCAAAAGAAATTAAAAGTTTTAGTAGCAGTAAACAATGTCTTTAATCAACAATATGCGGTAGTAAAAAACTTCCCGATGCCAGGGAGATCCTATCGTTTTACTTTAAATTTTTTATTATGAACAAAAGAAAATTAAGTGTACAGATTGCATCAGCTTTAGCTGTTGTATTTTTTTTCAATGCATGTAGCAGCAATGAGAATTTTGATGACTCAGTAAATCCAGAAGTTCCCACAGAACCTATTGTAGAATTAAAGGGGTTTTATTTACTGAATGAGGGTAATATGTCTATGAATAAAGCGGCTTTAGATTATATGGATTTTGAGACCGGAATTTACGAAAAAGAAGTTTTTAGAACAGCAAATCCAGAAGAAGTTGGTGGCTTGGGAGACGTTGGTAACGATATGGGTATTTATGGTTCTAAATTATATGTGGTTGTAAATGCATCTAATAAAGTAGAGGTTTTAGATGTAAATACTCGTAAAAAAATTAAGCAAATAAATGTTGATAATTGCAGGTACATTAAGTTTTACAACGGAAAAGCGTATTTAACAACTTACTTAGGTAGTATTGGAGATCCGAATGCTGTAAACGGAAAAATCATGGAAATTGATACTACAAGTCTTAGCGTTACGCGTTCTGTGGATGTAGGTAGACAACCCGAAGAATTGGTGATACATAACGATAAAATCTACGTGGCAAATTCAGGAGGGTATAGTCCGCCAGAGTATGAATCTACAGTTTCTGTAGTTGATATTGCTAGTTTTGAAGAAACAAAACGTATAGAAGTAGACATCAATCTTCATCGTATGCAAATTGATAGTGAAGGGGACATTTATGTTTCTTCTAGAGGAGATTATTATCAAACACCTTCTAAACTTTTTGTAATTGATACAGAGTTAGATGAAGTAAAACAAACGTTTGATTTGGCCGTAAGTAACATGACTATTTTTAATGATATTATGTATATCTACAGCACAGAATTTAGTTATCTAACAGGAGAAAATACAATTTCTTATAACAGGTTAGATACAAAAACAGAAACCATTCTTATTGATTCTTTTATTGCAGATGAAGATAAAGAGCTTATAAAGATTCCTTATGGCATTACGATAAATCCAGAAACTAAAGACATTTTAATTACCGACGCTAAAGATTATGTAACTCCAGGAACATTGTATTGTTTTTCATCTGAAGGTGCTTTTAAGTGGTCTGTAGAAACAGGAGATATTCCTAACAAAGTAGTATTTAAAAATTAATAATTATCATTCAATAACCAACTTTTTAAATTAAAATTATGAACAAATTTAGTCAACTTTTAAAACCACGTGTAGTTTTCTTAACCTCTTGCTTTTTAGTAATAATGGCATCGTCTTGTACTTCAGAAATAGACCTTTTTGGTGTTCCTCCTGTAATTGAATTATCAGAAAAAAATAATGATATAGAAATATTAATGGGAGAAACCATTAATTTTTCGGCAACAAAAATGAATGATGCAGAATACACAGAAGAATGGTCTTTAGAAGGTAGCGTTACATCTTCTACAGCTACTTATGATTTTATTCCAGAAAAAACTGGAACTTATACCGTAACGTATAAATCATCTAATAATGCAGGTGTATTTAGAAATGAGTATACTATTGTGGTAAATGCAGTAATCCGTCCTATTACAGAGGAAAGTAATTTGTATGTAACAACTTTATTAGATTATTTACCTGCACCTGGTCAAAGAATTAATAGTTCAATTGGTACTTTAGAAGGAGCTAAAACTCTTGAAGGCAAAAAAGGAATGGTTACTTTAGGAGCATGGGGAGGTACTGTTTCTTATACTTTTGATCATACAGTTATAAATACAGAAGATGCAGCTGATATAATGATGTATGGAAATGCATTTTCTGGTTTTGCAGAACCTGGTGTTGTTTGGGTAATGCAAGATGAAAATGCAAATGGAATTGCAGATGATACTTGGTATGAAATTAAAGGAAGTGCAGATGCTTTAGAAGGAACCATAAAAAACTATAGTGTAACTTACTCTAGACCTAATGAAGCTTCAGAAGTTGTAACTTGGACAGATAGTGAAGGAGAAAGTGGTGTTATATCAACAAAATTTTACCCAGAATTTATTACAGAAGATTCTTATACAATTACAGGGACTCTTTTGACAGATAATAATATTGACATGAGCAACCCTAGCTGGATTAAAAGTAACGCTTTTGAATATGGATATGCTGATAATACTCCAGGAGGTGATAAATTAGATATTTCAGACGCTGTTGATAACGAAGGAAATACGGTAAACTTAACAGGAATTGACTTTATTAAAGTTCAAACAGGAATCTTAGCAAATATGGGGTGGTTAGGAGAACTTTCTACAGAGGTAACAGGAATAGCAGATTTAAATATGTTAGACAATTAAATAATTTGTTTTAGTATAGGGTGAATGTTAGTATTCATTTCTATTTTTAATTGAAACCTAAAAACCTCTTCTTAATCATTAAGAAGAGGTTTTTTTTAATTATTATCTTTATTGTGTAATGTATATGAGTGAAAAAATAGAGATAAATATCCACAAGCTTAATGCAAGTATAATAGGTTTTATTCCTGTTGATTTTAAGTCTTTTATAGAGATTGTAGTTCCTACAAGAAACAAGGTTACTACCAAGGTTCTTTTAGAATAAAAAACAATTTCAGAAGTAATTGCTGTAGGAATTAAATGATAACTATTTATAAAAATAGCTACCACAAAAAGTAAAATAAAATAAGGAATTGAAATTTTTTCTCCTTTTGTTTTAAATATGAACATAGATAAAATAGCCAAGGGTATTATCCAAAGTGTTCTTGATAGTTTTACTGTTGTAGCAATTTTTAATGCTTCATCTCCATAACTTAAGGCAGCACCCACAACAGAACTAGTGTCATGTATAGCAATAGCACACCACAATCCAAATTGTTCTTGAGATAAATGTAAAAAATGTCCTATAGCAGGGAAAACAAACAAGGCTATAGAATTTAATAAAAAAACAAGACCTAAAGCAATACTTATCGTTTTGCTATTTGCTTTAATTACTGGAGAAATAGCGGCAATGGCACTTCCGCCACAAATAGAAGTTCCTGAGGTAACTAAATGCCCTAGTTTTTTATCTAATTTTAATAACTTGGTAAGTATTAAACCCAAGCTTACAGTTAAAAAGATAGAGAAGAAGGTAAGACTAAAAGCTTGTTTACTTGTTGCTAATGTTTCTTTAAGTAGCATTCCAAAACCCAAACCTACTACCGCTACTTTTAAAAGGATATGAATTGCTTTATAGCTTTTAGATTTAAATGGGCTTTTAAAGATAATAGCAAATACAAAACCAAGTAATAAAGCCGTTGGACTATTCATTGGACTAAATAGTGCAAAAATTATAATTAAGAAAAAGATAATTTTAGGGAATGTCGTTTTCATATCGAGATTTATTTATCGATACAAAACTAAGGACTAAGAATAACTATTAAGCAAACTAATTTATTGTTTAATATAACTAAAAGTTATAGTTGTTTAGTGTGTATTTTTCAAAGTAGCTCATTAGGTTAGATTGATACCCTGTTCTAGAAACAAAATAAAACCATCTATCAATAGAAAAGTCTTTTACATCTATTATTTTAAGCTTGTTATTTGTGAGTTCTTCAGAAATAGCATGAATAGAAATAAAGGCAAAATTATCAGAATTTAAAAGATAATTTTTAATTGCCTCTGTACTGTTTAGTGTTACCACTGTATTTAGTTTTTTAATGTGGTATTTATTTAAATGTTCTACAACTATTTCTTTAGTACCAGAACCTAGTTCACGCATAATAAACGGAATTTTTTGTAAAACTTCTAAACTAATAACTCCTTTCTTAAAAGTGTTGTTTTTAGCATTTGTAACTAACACAATTTCATCTTTCATAAACTTACTAAACTGTAATTTACGATTGGTGTTTTTACCTTCTATAATTCCGAAGTTTAATGTTTGGTTTAGTATGAGTTCTTCAATATCGTCTGAGTTTCCAGCAGTTATTTCAAATTTAGTATTAGGAAATTGTACTCTAAATTTTGCAATTACTTTAGGCATAATATAATTTGCCAAAGTGGTACTCACACCAAAGTTGATTAAATCTGGATGATTTTCATTTTTATGCAAGAATTGATTTTCCATTTCTGCATAAATTTCTAAAATTTTATTGGTGTAAATTAAAAACGCCTTCCCTTCATTTGTTAATTCTATGGAGTTTCTTTTTCTTAAAAATAAAGTAGTTTTATAAGATTCTTCTAAATTTCTAATAGACTTAGAAATAGCAGGCTGAGAAATAAATAATTGTTCAGCAGCTTTTGTAAAACTTAAATATGTTGCAACGGTTTTAAAAATAAGAAGTTTTGTTTTCATCAGCAGTTTAGTCTAAAATAGAATTATCAGTAAAATGAATCTATTATTTCTTTGATAGCCTAAAGGTACGTGTAATCTTATTATTCTATAGTTTGTAAACTGATAATTTTATAACACTGTTTGTAGAATTTATAATAATAAAAAACTCGATACTAATATAGTATCGAGTTTTTAAAAATTTATTAAAATCCGTTTCCAAGATTCTCTGGAGCTGATGAAGCTTGAGCTTTTTGAGGGCTTAAGATCATATAGGTACCTAAGGCTGTTAAAGCAGCATATTTACCATATTTACCTATTTCTTTTAAAGCTTCTTTTCTATCTATTTTTTTTTTGTCTTTAATATTCATGTGTTCGTTATTAAGAGGTTAGTCTATAATTATTTTTTTAGAAACTGATTTTCCTTCAGCAGTAACTTTTACAAGGTAAACTCCTTTAGAAAGACCATTTAAATCTAGAGGGCTATATTTTTCTGAAGATTGGTTTTCTTTTAATATAGTTTTACCATTAAGATCAAATAAATCAATTTTTAAAGTTCCAGTGTTTGTTCCTTTTATTTGTAAGAAGTTATTCTGATTAAAAATCTGAATTTTTGATACATCATCTGAAATTACACTTAGAGCTTGTGAAGAGATGTGTACATAAAAACGCCCAAAACCATTAGCATCACTAGTTAATGTTAATGTGTATTTTTCTGTATCGCTTAACTCGTAAGAACTACCAGTCTCTTTATCTTCTAAGAAAATTTTTAATCCTTCTAGTAAATTACTATTTAAAGCAGAAAAAGTAATTTCTTCATTCGCTTTTCCTTTAAGGTTTAAAGGAACTATTTGATTTTCGTAATCGTTATTAGGTATAGACTGAATTGTATAATCTTTATCGCTAGAGTTGTCTAATAATTTAGTTGTTAAGTCAAATGCAGATGAATTAAAATTGATAATATCTTTTCCAGCATCAAAGCCTGTAGTTGCATCTTCAGAAAAGATAATATCTGTATTTACTTTTATAGCTCCTTTTGCAACATATAGTTTTACAAAAGGTGTTGTTTTAGTAATTTTACTAAAAGTATGATTACCTGTTAATGATGTTTTAGTACCTAAATAAGCATTGTTAAAAGTAACTATTTCATCAGTTCCAGATGGTTTCATTTTTATAAAGAATCCTTGCCCTGGAGCCAATACTTTTAAATCTGCAGAAGCATCATTTGTAAAAGCAACATATTTTTCTTGGCTATTTTCCCAAACATATACTGCTGGCGCATCAACTGCAAGTTTTGTTGTGTTTTCTAAAATAAAGTTTCCTGTAGCTTCTTTATTTGCTGGGTAATATGCTGTAAAAGGATTACCAACTGCAACCCATTTGTTATGCGTGGCATCTATATTTAAAGAACTTGTTTGTATAGTACCTGTAAAAGTAACTTCACCATCTGTTCCTTTAGACATAGAATATCCAATACCTTTTTCGAACTCTACATATGCATCAATGTTTACATCAAAATATTCCCATTTTTCATTGGTTGCATTTGTATCATTATATTTAGCAATTGCATATCTGTTTGGATCTGTGCCAGTATCTGTATTCTTTCTAATATCATTATTTGCATCTAAAGCAAAATCTTTTACTTTTTGTCCTGTAACAGGTGGTGTAACAAGGCTCCATTTAGAAGCTAATAAACCACCTCTAACATAGGTTACTTTACCTGTGCTATTTCCTTTTGCAATTAATACACCACTATTAGCTGTATCAGAATATATGTATATACCGCTATTTGTAGAATGAGAATCAACATCATTTTCAACTGTTAAGTCAGCATTTTTTTCAATATTTAAATAACCACCGTCTGCAATTTCTAAAGATTTTGCAACGGCACCATTAGAATCTAAAGTTACCTCTTCGGATGTTTTTATAAAAACATCATCTGCAGTTGTTGGTAAAGTTTTACCTTCCCAACTAGAAGTGTCTGACCAATATACGTTTGCAGGAGTTGTATTATCAAAATATTTTTGGTCATTATATACCCACATACCTCTACCAAATGTACCAACATAAATGTTTCCGTTATTCGGACTTATCTTAATATCACTAATTCTTACATTTGGTAAATCGGTACCTAGTTTAGACCAGTTGTTAGTAGAATTGTCGGTAAAATAAACACCTATTTCTGTAGCTAAATAAATAGTTTCATTATTTTTATTTGGATCTAAAATAACTTTAAACATGATGATATTAGGTAGGTCACCACTAATATTTGTCCAAGTATCTCCGTTATTTATACTTTTATAGACTTTATTTCCTGCACTGTAACTTTTTACTGTTGCATATACTGTATTTGTATTGGGTACGGCATATACGCTATTAATCTTAACACCACTTGGGTTTGCTATGGTAGACCAAGTTGCTCCGTCATCTACACTTCTTTTAAGTGTTGAAACTTCTGCAATTTCTCCAATAGCAAATATTCTAACAACAGCATTATTAAGAGAAACGTCTAAAAATTCTGTTTTTGTTAACCCTGAGCCAAGTGCTGTAAAAGTATCCGAAGCTCCATCATTATAATCAAGATCAACATTACCTCCTTTATCTGTAGTTCTTTTTACATCTCCATGACCTACATAAATGATGTTGGCATCTGTTGGATGCGTAGCTATAGGAGAAATAAATGCCGCATTTGCTGCATCTGACTTAAGAATTTTGATAGCTGAAGCGTAACCATTTGCATAGCCATCATCAGTTCTACTTAATTGGCCATTAGTACCCCCTAAATATCTAATATTAGGTTCAGCTATATCAATAGCAGTTCCTGTTCCATCTCCTGCAACAGCTGCAACCCATTTTTGTTCTCCGCCTTGTAAAACTTTAGAAAAACCATCATTATCTTGGTTTGCCATCATATAATCATCACCATTTAAACCATGAGTAATTGCAATATTATAAGATTGTGTTATAATTAATCCGCTAGAAATATCAGGGAATTGTGCATCTGAAGTTGGTGAAAAAGACCCCATTCTAAGTCCTGCATCATTTCCATTGATAATATGAGAATTATCTGTAAATAATAAAAAGTGATGATCTGCATGTACATGAATTTGACCTGTTGGTACAGGATTAGAATATGCATTTAAAACAGGAGTAAAAGTATCTCCATTATCTGTAGATTTCCATCCTTGTACACCACCCACCATTAAATTATTTGGGTCTGTTGGAGAAACGGCAATACATTGTATATAACCACTTTGAGAATCAAATGGGGTAGCTTCTTCATTAATAAGAGCTGTAACGTTAGTAGCTTTTTTTAAATCTGCCGCAGTATCATCAAAGTCAAAATAATATTTTCTAAAAACTCCGTCTTGATTAATACCATAAAAATATTCGGTATCTCCAGGAGAAGCAGCGAGTCTTAATATTTTTGAGCTATCACCACCTGGAAAAGCAGGATGTACTTTAAAGTTATTTCCTCCATCTTTAGAATAATAAATTGCATCCCAATAATCTGAAACTACAATTTTTTTTGAATCATTTGGGTCAAAAACCATTGATTGGAATTTGGCTTCGTAAGCAATAGGGGTAGAACCATTACTTGTAACAGTCATGTTAGTCCAAGTTGCCCCACTATCTGTAGATTTTTTTATCTCAGAGTTTGTTAATGCAAATATTGTGGAGGTGGAACCAGGTGCAAAGGCTATATCTCTTATATATTCATTTTCAGATAAAGAAAAAGTAAGTCCGGTTGGTAGCCAAGTTTCTCCTGCATCTGTAGACTTAAATAAACCTATAGAACTAACATGTTGGCTATCTCTATCTCCGGTTGCCATATAGAGAATATTTGTATTATTTGGATCTATTAAAATATCTGTAACCCCCATACCAGCAAGATTATCCGTTTTTGGAGACCAAGTAGCACCACCATCTGTAGTTTTCCATAACCCACCAGAAGGAGTACCTACATACATAATCATAGGATTATTAGGGTCTAAAGCGTTTGGGTCTACAGCTACAACATCAACTCTACCAGGACCAGGGTAATCGAAATTACCATTTTTTTCTACAATTGCTGTTGGACCAATTTGTGTCCACGGCTTTGTTGTAGAAGCTGTTGCACTTTTAGCTTGTATACTTGGTTTATTTGATCGGAGATCTAAATAATCTTCTTTATTAACTGCATCTTTTGGAAAAGTACCGTCTGTATTTACTCTATCTTTCCAAATCCAAACCCAACGTTCAAATTGTTTTTTTTCTTTTTTCTCTAATCGAGTTTCGGCTTTTTTAGCGTATTTACTTTTTTCTATAAACTGCTTTCTTGTTTTATTTACAATTTCAAAGAAATTACTATTTTCTTTTAAAGCTTCTTTTTTATAATTTATTGTTTGTGCTTTTACCTGAAAGCAACCAATAAAAAATAAAGTAAAATAAACGATGTGTAATGTATTTTTCATGTTTTATTTAATGTTAAAAGTATGTTAATACAAATATCATATTTTTTTAATTTAAAAACATTCAGGGTCAATAAATAAAACTACGCACAAGCTACGCACTTTGGTATCATGCTCTTTAGTTGTTATTTAATTAGAGGGTATTTAAGTTGGGGGTTCCTTTTTTTCTTGAAGTGTGTTGTGCTAGTTAGTATTAATAATTGGGATATTTTTTATATCGTTAATTGTAACAATAGCACTATATTTTATTTAAAAGCACTTAAATTAGATAAAACCAGTAGTAGTAATTGTTAATGTGTTTCCCTCGATCAAAAGGAACACACTAGCCAAACATAGTCCCCCAACTACTTTCAGCTACAATAATTGTAAAATTACTTACTACTGGTAAAATTTTATTAGATAGAGTTAATTCTGCTTTATTAGAAATTTGTATTACCTAACTCATCAATATTTATTTACATCATACATTTCTGTACTTGTTAAAATAATGTCTTCATGAATTCAGTTTTGATGTGCTCTACTTTTTGGTAGATGTATATCGAATCAACTATTTTTAGATCAACTATTGGGTAAAAAGTTAAACGTTTATTTGCGATCACAAATTATTCTCTAAAAGTATTTTTGTCTCATTAAAGAATCAATCATGTTTTTAAAATAGGGAATTAATTAAAAGTACAAATATGGATAAGTTTAAAAGAATAGTTCTTGTTTTATACTACTCACTAACTACGCACATTAATAATAAAATTAACGTTGGTTTTATAGCATTTTTATAAAATATTGCCATAGAACTTCTTATCTTTCTTTTTAGGTTAAAGTTATTAATTGCTATGGTTGTTAATGAAACTTTACTATTTTTGTTTATTATCCTAACAAATTTTAAAGTCTCCGCTTATTTTGATTAAAAATAATAATAACAGCATTTTTAAGCTGATAATCTTTTTTCTAAGCATAAATTTTTATGCACAGGAATCAGGGGACATTTATTTAAAATATATAGATTCTGCGAGTAATAGAATAGATAATTACCCAAGAATAGCTGAGCAATTTTTAGACTCTATTCCTAATCCTTTAGAAAAAAATATTAAAGGTAAACTTGCAGATTATTATCATCTTAAAGCAGTTTTAAGTAGTTACTTAAATAGGAGTGCCGAAGTTTATCATTATAATATTCTTGGACTAAAATATGCAGAATTAGAGAAGAATTATAAGTTAGCTGGTACAGCTAGTATAGAGTTGTTCTATAATTTGTATATCGTAAAAAAAGATACTACAGCTCTAAACTATCTTAAAAAAGCAGAAAAATTCTATACAATTGTTAAGGATAAATATGGTTTGATAGATGTAATGCAAATGAAAGCATATACTGAACTGTATAATAACAATTATAAAAAAAGTAACGATTTAATTCTTGCCAAGTTAGATTATTATAAGTCGATAAAAGAGGATTCTTATTATCAATTATATGCTTTATTTATGCTTATAACTAATTTTGTAGATTTAAATGATGATGCAAATATTAAAAAATATTATACAGAGTTTAAAACTTTAGAGAACGATACTACCCTTACAAAATATCTTTATAACATACATGATGTTACCTTAAACATAAGTTTTTCTGATCTATTTTTGAGAAGAAAACAGTTAGATTCTGCTGCTATTTATTTAAAAAAGGTGGATGGTATGCGATCTTATATGAATAATTTTGATAAAGAAAATCAGTTTAAAAACTATATAGCTTATTACGATGAATTAGAGGATACACAAAATAAAAACAATTATATAGATTCCCTTAAAAATCATAATCAGAATTTAATAAGTGAAAATATAGACGCCAGTTTTAATATTAATGAATCTTTTTTAGAAAATTCTAGAATTTTAGAAGTAGAAACCAAGAAAAACTTTTTAAATAGAAATTGGATTGCATTTTTAGTTACTCTTTTAGTAGTAGGTGTTGTTTTTGTTTTTGTAAAATATAAGAGTCTAAAAAGAGTTTTAAAAGATTTTTCTAAACGGAGAAGAGAATATTCTCTAATTGAGAATAATCATGATAAATTAAAGTTGAAAGTTAAAGGCTTAGAAAACTATATCGTAGATTTAAAGAAGGAAATTAAAAGCATTTCTTCAATTACAAATATAGATGACCAAAGAAATAAAATAAAAAGCCTTCATAAAGATATTCATCATAGTTCTTCTGTTCTTTTAGTAAAAGGCGAAGATCATTTAGATTTAATAAATAACCTTAATGCAGAGTTTTTTAATCAAATGTCTATAAAACACCCAGAGTTAAACCCTTCTGAAGTGATTATATGTTACTATCTATTTATGGGCTTTAAAACGAAAGAGATTAGTGTTTTCTTAAACACTTCTGTTAGATCTGTAGAGAGTAAAAGATATCGAATTACAAATAAGTTAGGTGTTAAAAAAGAAGATTTTAAATTAGTAGATTATTTAAAAGAAACCTTTAAGGACACTACTTCTTTTTCCTCATAAAAATAAGAGTATTAACATCTAATTAGAGTTGGTTTTTCTATTGATATAAGCTAACTGTATGGAAATAGCTATTATATACTTATCCTTTTTAATTAAATTCTTTAAATTATAATAATATATTGTCAGATTACATCTCTATATCGTATAATTTTGTAGATAATTTATAATAGTAGCGGTTAGGTTACATTCTAAAAAAATAGCCTAGAATATTATAATGTGTACGATTACGATTCAGAAAAGAACTTTTATAGTTGGGGTTAATAGAAACTTATATTGCCATTAAAAACTTCCTAATAATAAAAAACTCTAAAGATTATTATCTTTAGAGTTTTTTATTAAATCTATACCTCATTTTTTAACTAGAGGCATGAGGTGTTTATTATTCAATTACTACTTTCTTATTGATTGCTCCTTTATCTGTGTTCATTTTAACAATGTAAATACCAGTTGGTATTTGTTTTTTGATTTCTAATTGGTAAGTAGATTTTTGTTCGTTAATATTCCAAGTACTTACTTTTTTACCAAGAATATCAAATAACTCTACTTTTTGAATGTTCACTTCTTGATTTTTAGAAATTACAATTTTGTTATTGTCGTTATCTGCATAAATATTGGTTTGTCCAGCGATTAGATCTTCTTCTACACCAAGTACACTGTCTTCTGTCGCTTCAAAAGCCAAAACAAACCTGTTTGTGTATGTACCTGCTTCTAATTGATATGCTGCACTAACATCATTTATTAGCTGTGTTTTACCAGTTAATTTGTCTTTGATGTATACGTTTTGATTGATGTTGTTTATTTCATCAATACCAATTGTAATAATACTGTTTTCGCTTACAATAACTTCTAGTGGTACTTCTAGTGCATTCGATATTTCTTGTACTCCAGAAATTACATAACTATTTGTATCATTTGGAAACTTCCAATAGAAATCAGTAGGGTTCACATCATACATTTCAGAGTCATACCCTTTTTCATATTCAAAAGAATTTGCTTGATTAAAAGAAATTCCAATTTGGCGATGTAAATTGCTTCCTTCATCATTAGAGTAGCTCATTCCTAATTTTAATATAGATAGGTTGTTATTAACTGCTTTTAAAGCTGTTTTCTGATCGCTTTTTAAGAATATAGATGTACCATCTCCTTCTGTTTTATATTCTCTTTGACTATTATTAAATTTAATTTGTCCGGTACCAATACCTTCTACAAAGAATCCTTGACCTATTGCAACATAAGGTTCTGGAGATTTGTATAAATTTTCATATTGACTACCACCAGAGTTCGCAACACAAGATAAAAGTCCGTCATCATCTTGAAATATTAATTTATTCATATATAATATATCTGAACCGTTGGTTGCTGTAAAAGTAATGTCACTACCCGCTGGTATGCATAAGTCTATTGTTATATCTTTATAAATTAGACGGGTAGAAGGAAAAGTAAACTCACCTTTATCTACATTATCAATTTTTATATTAAATTTCTTAGTTGAAAGTGATGCGTAGTTTATTTTTAAAGATTCTACTCCTCTAGGAATGTTAGAGAACTTGATATAATCATGATTATTTAAAGAGACTACATTACCTAAAATATTTGAAATTAATTGTTTAAGACCATTTGTATCTGCATCAGGTACGTGTTCAGCTCGAAGTGTGAAGTCAACAGGACCTGTCTCTCCCGTTTTTACAGCTGTTGCCATACTTACATTCTGAGCAGCATAACCACCAATATATCCCCCAAAATTATGACCAGCAGTTCCTGAAGCATTCGTTTCTGCTACATGTTGCCAAAAATAAAGTGTTGATATTAAATCGTTATTGTCATCTAAAAATTTTCTTGCATTTAAAGCAGAAGGGAAGGGGTTTCCAATTAAATAAGATTGTCCTTCAGTTATCTGTTTTGTTTTAAACTCACCATCATTAGGGGTACCCACAAATGTATAGTTTTGTTCTCTTCCAGGTCCTTTAAATGTATAACCATCACCTCTATCTATTGTTCCGCTTTTATATTTATGAGACCAATTTGCTCTTCCGTTACTAGCTGGAGCATACGTGTATACCCAGTAATCTGCTAAGGAAATACCCGATTCAGTAAAAGAACCATCATATCCACCAACAAAAGTAATTTCTTTAGGTGTATTTGCTGTTGTACCGTCTCTAAGAACAGATTCTAAAGAATAGGTTGCCTTATTTAAAGTAGTAACCGGAGAACTCATATAATTATAACGGTATTTACTTGGTACTTCTGAGTTTTGATCTACAAACAATCTTCCATCACCAGAAACAGTACTAGCATTTTCATGCGTCTGTATCAATTGAGCAGAAGAACCAGATAAACGAATGTCTCCGTCTAGCTCTATATCATTTGTAACTACTAATAATTGATCTGTTACTTTTAACTCATTTGTGTTAAGAACCTTTAATTTTCTAGCACTTAATCGATTATTTTGATGGTTGTAAGACTCATCAACTATAACATAACGAGACCTGTCTGGATAACCGTTGTCCCAAGTACCATCGGTATTTGTGGTAGTTTCCTTAATTCTATGTAAACCTAACAAAGTGTTAGCTTCAGAATTAGAATTCTCTATTTCTGAGATTAATGGATCTAAAGAGTGTCTTTTTGTACTATTGTCTCCAGTTTCATAACCAGATTGATATGAGTTTATGGCATCATCTATAAAAACTACCCATTCACTAGAATCATAATTTTTATTAGGTGCTGTTACTTGATCTATTCGAACAAATGAAGTTTTGTCGGTAATATCAGAAATTATATCATATCTATTTGCCCATGCATAATTTCCTGTAGCAGAAGAAAGTGTTATAATATCATTTGCTCCGCTGATATCAGTTAATGCGCTGTTTTCTATAATTGTTGCATCACCTAAATTTGTTATTTCAGAAGTTGTATTGTTTTTAAATAGGACAGATTTACCTACTTTTAATTCAGAATCTACCACAATTTCTTCAGTTGGTGTCACTATTGTTAGCGCATCTACCTGAGCTACTGTTTGATTCTTATACAATTGAATTTTAATGGTTTTAGCAGGAATATCTTCTAAACCTATATTAGTTATTTCTATCCATCTTTCAGTACCAAATTGATAAACTTGCGTAATCATAACGTCTGCAGCTTCTGGTATGTCCCTATAATCTAGGTTACCAGTAGTTGGGTTATTTGGATCGAAATTACCATCTGTATCTCCAAAAGAGTTTTCTAAAATAGCTAATGTTGTTACTATGTTATTAGGTGCTATTCCTCCATCATTTACTGTAAATCCGTTATTTAGAATGTCTAGGTTATCATCAAATGCATCATTTAAACCATCACCATCTGTATCTAATAATTTACCACTTGCATCTGTTGCTAGCTCATTTTGTAAATCCCCATTTTCAGCAATATCAAGTACACCATCATTATCTGAATCTTCATCTAAGTAATCTGGAGTATCCGTTCCATCAGTATTTTCTGGAATAAAGCCAATATTAGAGCCAAACTCATATTGGTCATCTACACCATTATTGTTACTGTCTGCGATGTTGTTTCCAACTCCAGAAGGTTTTTTATAACCACTTGTAGATTGTCCTTCAATATTATCAGGAATACCATCGTCATCAGCATCAATATCTATAAAATTTGGTTTCCCATCTGTATCTGCATCTCCTTTTAGGTAAGAGTTTGGTTTCCCATCTGCTGTTGTATTTGTTGCATCAGTATCTGGTCCGGTAATTATTAACGGATCGGTTTGAACATTATCATCAAAACCATCGTTATTAGTATCAGTTGTTAATTTACCGTTGTTATTAATGTTATCTACTTTACCATCTCTGTTAGCATCTGTACCACCAGCTTCAATAATATCTACAATACCATCGTTGTCTGAATCTAGGTCTATATGATTTGGGATACCATCCTTATCAGAATCTCCTGTAATATAAGAGTCTGGTTTACCATCGTTATTATTATCTGCTCCTGTAACTACTAAGGCATTGTTGCTATTATTGATAGTACCAACTTTTCCATCTACAGCGTCATCAAAACCATCGTTATCAGTATCGTTAATTAATGTTCCATTACTGTTGATGTTGTCTACTAAACCGTTTCCGTCTTCATCTACTCCGCCAGCTTCTATTAAATCTGGAATTCCATCATTATCGGCATCTAAGTCTAACATGTCTAATATACCATCTTGGTCTGTATCTCCGTTAGGGTAACTATTAGGTTTACCATTGTTATTTGAATCTGCTCCGGTAACTATTAATGCTTTTGCAACATTATTAGTTCCGTTAACATTTCCATCTACAGCATCATCAAAACCATCGTTATCAACGTCATTTCTTAAAGAACCATCAGAGTTAATAGTATCTACTAATCCATTACCATCAGTATCTATTCCGCCTGCTTCTACTAAATCTGAAATTCCGTCGTTATCAGAATCTAAATCTAAGTAGTTAGGAATACCATCGTTATCTGTATCACCAGTATCATATGTATCTGGCTTACCATCGTTGTTTGCGTCTGTGCTAGCTGTAAGTATTAAAGCGTTATTACTGTTGATAGCACCGTTTACATCACCATCTACATAGTCATTAAAACCATCATTGTCTGTATCGTTAAAGTTGTCTGCAATACCATCTCCATTGGCATCTGTACCACCAGCTTCTACAACATCTGGAATACCATCGTTATCTGAATCTAAATCTTGTGTGTCTTTAATACCATCACCATCTGTATCTGGGTTTGTAATAGCATTACCATCTGTACCACCTGTTACATTAGCGTCGTAACGATCATCTAAACCATCACTATCTGCATCGTTTATTAAAGTTCCGTTTGCATTAATATCATCTACTTTTCCGTTTCCGTCACCATCAATACCACCAGCTTCTACAATATCTGCGATACCATCGTTGTCTGAGTCTAAGTCTAGAAAATCTAATACACCGTCTTTGTCTGTATCTCCATTAGGGTAACTATTAGGTTTACCATTACCATCTGTGTCTACTCCTGTAACAATTAATGCATTGTTTTTATTATCTGTACCATTTACATTACCATCTACAGCATCGTCAAAACCATCGTTATCTACATCATTTATTAGCGTACCATTACTTCTTATGTTATCTATTTTTCCATCTCCGTCGGCATCAATACCTCCAGCTTCTGTAATATCAGTAATTCCGTCGTTGTCTGAATCTAAATCTATATGATTAGGGATACCATCTCGGTCTGTATCTCCTGTTGTATAAGAATCGGGTTTTCCGTCATTATTAGTATCACTTCCGGTAATAACTAGTGCATTGTCTTTATTGTTAGGTGTACCAAGTTGGCCAACATCACCATCAACTAGATCATCAAAACCATCATTATCTACATCATTTTTTAGCGTACCATCAGAATTTATATTGTCTACTTTACCGTCTCCATTAATGTCTGTACCACCAGCTTCTACGATATCTGGAATACCATCGTTGTCTGAGTCTAAATCTCGTGTATCAGGAATACCATCTCCGTCTGAATCTGGGTTTGAAATATTATTTCCATTAGCTCCACCTGTAACATTAGCGTCATAACGGTCATCTAAACCGTCTTTGTCTATATCGTTTACAAGAGTTCCATCAGTATTAATATTATCTACTTTTCCATTTCCATCTGTGTCAATACCACCAGCTTCTACGATATCTGGAATACCATCGTTGTCTGAATCTAAATCGAAGTGATTAGGAATACCATCTCCGTCGTTATCATATACATCAGGTATACCGTCATTATTAGAGTCTGTGTAATCTGTAGTACTTCCGTCTCCTCCATTACCATCATCATGGTTGTCTAAATAATTAGGAATACCATCTCCATCTTCATCACCTTCGGCTAAGTTTCCTCCATTTTCTATAGTGTCTGGTATACCGTCGTTATCATCATCTAGGTCGATGCTGTCTGCAATACCATCATTGTCATTATCCTTAATATCTCTATAATCTAGATTACCTGTAGAAGGATTACTAGGGTTGAAGTCATTATCTTCATCTCCAAAAGAGTTTTCTAGAGTAGTTAAGTTTGTTACTTTGTTGTTTGGGCTTACACCATCATTTACTGTAAATCCAATAGTAGGATTGTCTGTGTTGTCATCAAAAGCATCATCTAAACCATCACCATCAGTATCTTTTCCTGTAAGAACATTTTGTGAGTCTCCATTTTCTGCAATATCAAGAATGGCATCATTGTCTGAATCTGGGTCTAAGTAATCTGGTATTTTATCGCCATCAGTATCTACTGGGATAAAAACGTTACCACCAACTTCATAATTATCATCAATACCATTGTTATTACTATCTGCCATACTAGTACCAACTCCACTTGGAGCGATATAATCTGCAGTAGTTTGTACTTCTATATTATCTGGAATACCATCATTGTCTGCATCTATGTCTAGATAATCTGGTATGCCATCTCCGTCTGTAGATGTTGGTGTATTACCTGTACCTGCACTTTGTGGAATTCCTTTAGTTGATGGTGTTGTACCAACTACACCATCTGCCATTCCATCATTGTTGTCGTCTTTACCACCAGCTTCTATAACATCTGGAATACCATCGTTATCTGAGTCTAAATCTAAACGATTAGGGATCCCATCTCCATCTGAATCTGTATTACATAATTGTCTTACTAGAATATCATCAATAGCTAAATCGTTTCCATATTCTGCTTTCGTGTTGTTTCTAATAACAACGGTTATATTGCTGCTATTTAATGTAGTTAAAGGTGCTTTTGTACCATAATATTTCCATGCATCTTTACTGCCTGCTTCTTCTCTAACAATGTTTCCTGTATTTACAGGAGGACCTAAAAGTACTCCGTTTTGCCAAAGCTCTATTTGTATGTTAGGTAAAACTCTAAGAGGATCATTATTAATGTTATTATCAATATCTAAATTTAAGACCCAAAAAGATACATCTAAAAGTGCACCAGCTGTAATACCTGAAATTGTTTTCTGATAAATAACATCAAGTGTTTTACCTGCATTTACCATTAACATATTGTCGTTTGTAGGTGTTAAGCTACCACTTGTGTGATCACCTACAGTTTGCCATTTATCATCTGCCCAACTTGCAGAGTTAGGGATGTTATTAAATACTGCGTAAAGGTCATCCTGTAAATCACGACTAGTATTATTATCACGTGGATTTTTTAAATCTAAATAGTTATAATTTGTAGACGCTCCTCCAGATAAAGGAGTACTTATATTGTTTCCTATTCCAAAATCTTCATTAAGTAAAGGAGTTCCATAGATATCACAAGTGTCTTCATCAACATCTAAAATACCATCGTTATCATCATCTAAATCACAAATATCACTAATGCCATCTCCGTCTGTATCTAAGTTCCCAGAAGAAGCTGCATCACAACGATTCCCTACGGTTATATCATCATTTGTAGAGTCTCCAGAATCATAATTTGTAATAACTGTATCATTTGGACTTGTAACAGTAGCTGTTACTCCGTTTTGATAGGTTCCTAAATTTTGGTTTTCAGGTACTGCTATATCAAAGATAATGGTTACACTTCCTTTACCATCTATATCAAAAGTACCCCAATTTAGTGTAGTATCTCCTACTTGTGGTTTTGTTGTAGCAGTTTGTCTAGCATTGTTTAACACAACATTGGCTCCAGATACATAGGTAAAACCTGTGGGTAGAATATCTTTAGCTTCTATGCCTTTTAAATCTACATTAGTCGCATTTGTTAAAGTTATTTCGTAGGTACCGTTTTCGCCAATATTAACATTAGGAGTGGTTGTTTTTTTAGTTACAATTAGACCTCCTGTTGGTATTTTTAATACAATTAAGTCTATTAATATAAGGTCTTGCCATGATCCAACCTCTAACGTTAAATTTGTTGAATTAGGTGTAAAATTACTATTTACAACATCAATATCCCATGCTCCATAATTACCACCGGTTTGAGCATCGGTACCAGGAGCAGGGTCTGAAACCCCAGCTGAGTTAGCCCAATCATTAGGAAAATCACTAAATGCAGGGTCTGAAACTTTTATTTTTTCTCCATTAATAGCTGCATCCCCTTGTAAAGAAGCTACAGAAATACTACCTGCTACATCTCCAGAATATACTTTATAGCCTGTAACGGGTACGTCTACGTCTTCGTTTTCATATACAAAACCTTTTAAGCCATCATATACATATACTTGATTGATCCCCGTTTCTTCAGTTGGTGATTTGTAAACAACAAGCATTTGCCATGCTCTTACATTTTCTTGAGAATAAGCACAGGCTGAATTAAATCTTGATTGAACAGTGCTATTTGAAGATGTAGAGATCACATCTGCAGTATATGTTCCTGAAGGATTAGGCTGTGCTAAAACTTCTGAAGTAATATCAGCTAAATAACCTTCATATACAGGGTTGTAAGTACTAAATGCTACCGTTTCTCTAAAACTTTTATCTCTTGTAATGGTTTGTGTTGTTCCATTAGGAAACGTAATAGGTATGGTTGTAGATAATGGGTTGTAGCTAGTTAAATTAGATTTATCATGTTTTACAAGCGCAAACCATTGTACATATACAGCTTGTATCACTGCGTCTGCAGGTAAATTTAGTGTTGAACTAGTTGCAGCTCCATTACCTTTAGAACAATCAAAAGTAACACCACTATTTCTATTATATTTAATTTCACTATTACCTATTTGTTTATAGGTAAGGTTTGCACCAGAGTATTTCTTGTAAAATTCAATATTATCATTGGTGTCTCGGCCGGGGCCTTGCGCACTTACAGAAAAGGAAGTGTAAAATAATAATAGCGTTAGTACTGTTAAGCTTTTTAAGCTGTTCTTTAATAGGTATTGAATTTCCCCAAACTCACATACCTGAAAAGTAGTTTTTTTCATGGTGCTTTTGATTTAATTGTTCTTTGGGGGAGTTGTTAAAATCTTAAAATACGTTGGGGGAATACTATAAAATCTGCTTAGGGGCGCAGTTAAGGGGAGTGCAAAATTAATACTAAGTTCACATATGTACAAATAAATCGAAAGAATTATTTAAAATGTACAACACTAATTCTCTCTTTTTATATTTTAGAATTACATGAACGTAATATGTAGAGAAGAGCTATTATATGTCTACAAATAAGGTTTTAGCTACTTTAGATATTCGTATAATAATCGTTGTTACAATGTGGAATAAATAACTAGACAACAATTCGGTTTTATTAGTAAGTATCTAAAAATTGTTGAGAAAATAGTGAAGAATGGTTTTAAAGAGTATATGAATGAGCTAGGTAGGAGTTTTTTTGTCCAAAAAGAGAAGCTTCAATTGAAATACATAGTAGAAGAATAGCTTAACATTTAGAATACTGTTTATAATCTCTTTTTAGTTGAAGAAATTCATAATGATTGCTTTATATTTTATGTAATTTTTAATGATTAATCATTTTTTTTATAAAAAATGCTATTTAGTTTGTTTGTTTCAAATTTATCTTTAGATTTGTCAGTATAAACAAAGAGAATACAAATGTTAAATAATTATTTTACTCGTTTCTATTTTTACTTTTACTTTTTTAGTAAGAGAGGAGACTTTGTATCATGTTTTTAAGTAACATTCATATCATATAAAGTCTCGAATTCCATTCGAGGCTTTTTTTTTGACATTATTTGTAATAAAATGAATAAAATTATTGCCATACAAGGAGCTGAAGGCTCAAACCATCATAAAGTTGCACGCAACTTTTATGGAACCACTATACAATTAAAAGAGTGTATGTCTTTTGATGAGTTGGTAGCCAGTTTGCTAGACAATACCGCAGATTTGGGTATTATGGCTTTAGAGAACACCATTGCGGGGTCTATAATTCCTAATTATGCATTAATTGATAATAATAATTTACACATAATAGATGAAGAGTATTTGAATATTCATCATCATTTAATGGCTCTAAAAGGTCAGGGAATAGAAGATATTAAAGAAGTTTGGTCGCATCCAATGGCATTGTTACAATGTAAGGAGTTTTTTAAAAAATATCCACATATAAAATTAGTGGAAGATGTTGACACTGCTGAGGTTGCTAAAAGAATTTCGAAAGAAAATTTAGTAGGTATTGCTGCAATTGCTCCAAAAATTGCTGCAGAAATATTTAGTTTAGAAATTCTTGAAGATGAACTTCAAACCATAAAAGATAATTCTACACGTTTTGTAATTGTAAAAACTACTAAACCAGAAGTTAATAAAGAAGTTAATAAAGCTTCTTTAAAATTTCAATTAAACCATAAAAGAGGAAGTCTTGCAGCAATTTTAAATGTATTGAGTGATTGCAAAATGAACTTAACCAAAATACAGTCTTTACCAGTAATAGAAACTCCATGGAAATATTCATTTTTTGTAGATGTTACTTTTGAAGAATATAGTGAGTATGAAAAAGCAAAAGCGATTATAGAAATAATGGCAGAAGAATTCAAAATTTTAGGAGTTTATAAAAACGGTAGAAAATAGTATAGTTATGATACAACCAGCTAAAAGATTAGATACAGTGCAAGAATACTACTTCTCTAAAAAATTAAGAGAAGTTAGAGGTTTAGCAGCTGCAGGAAAACCAATTATCAATATGGGAATTGGATCTCCAGATTTGCAACCACCAACAGAAGTTTTAGAAGCAATTCAAAATAGCCTAGGTGATGCAAGTGCACATAAGTATCAATCCTATCAGGGCTTACCGGAATTAAGAAATGCAATTTCAACTTTTTATAAAAACAAGTTTTCGGTAGATTTAAATCCAGAAAACGAGATTTTACCATTGATGGGAAGTAAAGAAGGAATTATGCATATTTCTATGGCTTTTTTAAACGAAGGCGATAAAGTATTAATTCCGAATCCTGGATATCCAACTTATACTTCTGTAACGAAGTTAGTAGGTGCAGAACCTTTGTTTTATAATTTAAGTGATGCTACTAATTGGCAACCAGATTTTGAAGCTTTAGAAGCACAAGATTTAAGTGATGTAAAAATTATGTGGGTCAATTATCCGCACATGCCAACAGGAACAAATGCAACATTAGAAACGTTTGAAAAACTAGTAGCTTTTGGTAAAAAGCACCGTATTTTAATCATTAATGACAATCCATATAGTTTTATTTTAAACGATAATCCTATCAGTATTTTACAAGTAGAAGGCGCAAAAGACATTGCTTTAGAGTTAAACTCTTTAAGTAAGACTTTTAACATGGCAGGTTGGCGCGTTGGTATGTTGTTAGGAAAAGCAACGTACGTCAACGAAGTTTTAAAAGTGAAATCGAATATGGATTCTGGTATGTTTTACGGAATTCAAAAAGGAGCTATAGAAGCCTTACAATTATCTGATGATTGGTTTTTAGCACAAAATAAAATTTACGAAGAACGTAGAAGTTTAATTTGGCAATTAGCAGATAAGTTAGATGCAGTTTATAGTAAAAATTCAACAGGATTGTTTGTTTGGGCAAAAATACCTGAAGGAAAAAAATCTGAAGAAGTTACAGATGCAGTTTTATATGATCATGATATTTTTATTACTCCAGGAACCATTTTTGGCTCTCAAGGAGAAGGATATATTCGTTTTTCATTATGTGTAACAACAGATATAATTAAAGAAGCAATTAGCAGGTTTGATAAATAAGTTTGTAGTTTTTTAGTAGCAGTTTGCAGTTAGTTTGTTTACTAAAAAGAGACTTTATCGAATTAAAAATTAAAGTGTGTCATTCCGAATGAGGAACAAAGAGGAATTTCACTTAAAGAGAAAACAAAATGAAAAATATATACATGATTGGTATTGGTTTAATAGGCGGTAGTTTTGCTATCGATATTAAAAATAACAATCCGGATGTTGTAATTCACGGAATCGATACGAATGAAAGCCATTTAGATGAAGCGCTAAAATTAGGTGTAATTCAAAAGAAAGCAACTTTAGACGATATAGAAAATGCAGACTTGGTAATTATATCAATTCCAGTAGATGCAACTGCAAAATTATTGCCGACAATATTAGATAAAATTTCTGATGATGGTTTGGTTGTAGATGCAGGGTCTACAAAAGAAGCAATTTGTAAAGTGGTTGAACATCATCCTAAAAGAAGAAATTTTTTAGCAGCGCATCCAATTGCAGGAACAGAAAATTCTGGTCCAAAAGCAGCTGTATCCGGCTTATACGTTGGAAAAACAAATATTATCTGCGAAGTAGAAAAGACAACTTTTAAGCTTCAAGAAAAAGCTTTAAAGCTTTTTATAGACATTGGAATGCGTATTCGGTACATGGACCCAGTTTCTCATGACAAGCATATTGCGTATGTTTCGCACTTATCTCACATAAGCGCATTTATGTTAGGTAAAACGGTCATTGATAAAGAAAGAAATGAACGCGATATTTTTGATATGGCAGGTTCAGGATTTAGATCTACAGTGCGTTTGGCAAAAAGTTCGCCAGCAATGTGGACTCCAATTTTTGAACAAAATAAAGAAAACGTAATAGAAACATTAGAAGAGTACATCAATAATTTACAACATTTTAAAGAGTTGATGCAAAAAGATAGGTTCTCTGAAATTTTTAACGAAATGGAGAATACAAATCACATAAAACAAATTTTAAACGGCATAAAATAATAAGCCAAAACAAGTAGAAAAATGGAGAATACAAAAGAATTGAGAACATGGTTGGACGATATGAAATTAAATCATCCACTAGTAATAGCAGGGCCTTGTAGTGCAGAAACCGAAGAACAGGTTTTAAAGATTGCACACGAACTAAAAGATTCTGATGTAAGCTATTTTAGAGCAGGAATATGGAAACCAAGAACAAGACCAGGAATGTTTGAAGGTGTTGGTGAAATTGGTTTACACTGGTTAAAGAAAGTAAAAGAAGAAACAGGTATGAAGACCTGTACAGAAGTTGCAAATGCAGCCCACGTAAAGTTAGCTTTAGAGCACGATGTAGATCTATTATGGATTGGTGCACGTTCTACTGTATCACCTTTTATCATGCAAGAAATTGCAGATGCATTAGCAGGTACAGATAAAATTGTATTGGTTAAAAATCCAGTAAATCCAGATTTAGCTTTATGGTTAGGTGGTATCGAAAGATTATATACTGCAGGAATCAAAAATTTAGGAGCAATTCACAGAGGTTTTTCAACGTATGAAAAATCTAAATATAGAAATAATCCAGAATGGCAATTAGCTATCGAGTTTCAAAATAAGTTTCCAGATTTACCATTAATCAACGATCCATCTCATATTACAGGTAAGAGAGACATGATTTTTGATGTTTGTCAGACTGCTTTAGATTTAAACTTTGATGGTTTAATGGTTGAGACTCATTACGACCCAGAAAATGCTTGGTCTGATGCTGCACAACAAGTTACGCCGGATACTTTAAAACAAATAATGGTAGACTTAAAAGTGAAGAAAGAAACTGAGACTGCAGTTAGTTACAGAGAACCTTTAGAAAATTTAAGAGCTCAAATTAACGTGGTAGATGATCAATTAATCGATTTATTAGGTAAAAGAATGCAAGTTGCCGATAAAATTGGTCAATTAAAGAAAGATCAAAACGTAGCTGTTTTACAATCACGTCGTTGGAACGAGATTTTAGGAAACATGGTTATGGAAGGTAGTAGCAAAGGTTTAAGTGAAGAATTTGTTTTAAAAATGTTTAAGGCAATTCACCAAGAATCTATCGTTCACCAAGAAAAAATTATCAACGGATAATCTTTAAGCATAAATATTTATTTAAATACCTTCAAGTTTTATAATTTGAAGGTATTTTTTTTGGGCGTTACCAAGCAAAAAAGCTTGGTCAGGCTTTCGCACTCGCTTTTTTTGTAGAAAAACAAAAAAGAGCTCAAACAATTGCTCAATCCTTAACACATGGTGAATCCCAAAGAAGGACAAAAAACATCTCAAAACAATAAGAAGTCCAATAATTATATTACAGAAAACTTGTCATCAAAAATTTGTCATTTCGACGATAGGAGAAATCCTATAACATTGATAAGTCAAACTCAACCAAACTTTTTGTGATTTCTCCCAAAAGGTCGAAATAGCAAACAACTTACTTTAGTTAGGTAAAACAGCATGTGTTTAACAAAAAAAAACCGCCAATTGGCGGTCTTTCATATAAATAATGATATTCAATTATTTTGTATACGGAATTCTTCTAGATACTTTTCTCATTAAAATATTAATTAGATCTTGAGCATCAGAACCAAGAGATCCTTTAATTTTTTTATGATAATTAACTACTAATTCATCATCAATAGTACTTGTGAAATCCATATTCATAGTTGCGGTATTGGTTGCAAACATTCCACCTGTTAAAACAGCGAGTCCAATTGCAGCTCCATTAGACATTGGTTTAGAAGTTTCGTAAGTTCCAGAAATAACTGCTTCTACACCTAAGATTTCGCCTAATTCACTAGGTAAATATTCATCATAAGAATGAATATCTATTCCTTTCTTTTTCAATAAAGCATTCGTTCTTGTTGGGTTCTGAACAGCAACCAATAGAGTCCCTCTTTTTTTTCTAGTTAAAAACCAAGAATACATCGCTTTTTGTATGTCTAAAGCTTCACTTTTTCCCATTTCAATTATTTGTTCAGAAGTAAAATCTTTTAATTGTTTTGGTCTTAACTTAACCTGAACATGTAAAGGTAGAATAGCTATTGTTTTTGTGTTTTCTACATAAGTTTCAGCATCATCATGTACATATAATTTTGTTTGAGCATTTGTTGTTGTTATGCAAATTACAAGTGCAAATAGTGAGATAATTTTTTTCATAAATAAGTTTTGGTTAAAAAAAAACGAATATAGGGGTAACTTTAACAATTATTTTAAGATTTAATTTATTTTTTAACTTGATTAATGAAATAACTATTGAATTTGTTACTATTTTTCTTAATTCAATATTAATTCAGCATCTTTGTAGTAATGAAAGGAATCGTATATAAATCTACTGGAAGTTGGTATCAGGTGAAAGCTGATACCGGAGAATTTTACAAATGTAGAATTAAAGGAAAATTTAGAATAAAAGACATTAAAAGTACCAATCCAATTGCGGTTGGTGATAAAGTTGTGTTCGATTTAGAGAAAAAGAATGATGAAGAAACAGGTGTTATCAAAAAGATTTTAGATAGAGATAATTTTATTGTTAGAAAATCTGTAAATCTTTCTAAACAGACCCACATTATCGCTTCTAATATAGACCAAGTTTTCTTATTGATTACTATTAATAATCCGCCTACATTCGCCACATTTATAGATCGATTTTTAGTAGCAACCAGAGCTTATAGAATAGATACTATTTTGGTTTTTAATAAAATAGACTCTTATCAACTAGAGGAACGAGCAGAAATTTTATACTTAAAAGATATTTACGAAGCTATTGGTTATCGTTGTGTAGAAGTTTCATCTACGCAAAATAAAAATGTAGATACCATTAAAGAAATAATGACAGGTAAAACATCTATGTTTGTTGGTCATTCTGGTGTTGGTAAATCAACTTTGGTAAATGCTATTGAACCTTCTTTAAACCTTAAAACAAAAGAAATTTCAGATCAACATAATCAAGGGAAACACACTACTACTTTTGCAGAAATGTTCGATTTAAGTTTCGATGCAAGAATTATAGATACACCCGGTATTAAAGGATTTGGAGTTGTAGATATTGATAAATACGAATTAGGAGATTATTTTCCTGAGTTTTTTGCTTTAAAACAAGATTGTAAATTCAATAATTGTATTCACACTAAAGAACCACAATGTGCAGTAAAAGAGGCGTTAGAAGAAGAGCGTGTTTCTTGGTCTCGTTATAAGAGTTACCTTCAAATTTTAAGTGGAGATGAAGAGAAAGAACATTTTAGAACAGATGTTTGGAACGAAGAAGATAATGAGGAATAAACTTTATGAAAATTGTAATTCAAAGAGTATCGGAAGCTAGTGTAACGATCGATAATGCTAAAGTTGCAGAAATTAAAATGGGACTTTTAGTATTATTAGGTATTGTTGATGATGATACACAAGAAGATATTAATTTCTTGGTTAGAAAAACAGCTAATCTTCGTGTTTTTAATGATGAAAATCAGGTGATGAACAAATCACTCATACACATTGATGGTGAAGTAATTGTTGTAAGTCAGTTTACTCTACAGGCATCTACTAAAAAAGGAAATAGACCCAGTTATATTAAAGCAGCAAGACCAGAAATAGCCATTCCGTTGTATGAGAATTTTGTAGCAACCTTAGAAAACGAACTCGGTAAAAAAGTACAAACAGGTCAGTTTGGTGCAGATATGAAAGTAGCTTTGAAAAACGATGGTCCGGTTACAATTATTATAGATTCTAAAAATAAAGAGTAGTTTTTTAAAATGTTAAATGTTAATTTATCATAAAAACTATAATAATATTTTCCAAGGGAAATAAATAGTATATATTTGCAATAGAATTCATATTAACAAAAAAATAAAAAAATGAAAAGAATAATTTTATCATTAGTATTAGTAGCATCAGTTTTAACTGCATGTAAAGGAGAAAAAAAAGAAAAAGTAGAAGCTAAAGAAGCTGTAAAAGTTGAGGTTAATGTTGCTGAACTAAATAATGTTGATACCTCTGTTTCAGTTTTAAATTGGAAAGGAACAAAACCAGGAGGAGCCCATAATGGAACTGTAGCTTTAAAAAGTGGAGGTTTGTTAGTAGAAGATGGTAAACTTATTAATGGTGAGTTTGTAATTGACATGACTACTATTGTAAATTTAGATATTCCTGCAGATAAAGAAGGAAATGCAAAATTAGTAGGGCATTTAAGTAATGAAGACTTTTTTGAAGTAGATGCTTATCCTATTTCAAAATTTGTTATTACCAATGTAGAAGAGGTGGAAGGAAAATTAGCAGTTACAGGAAATTTACAAATTAAAGATGTAACAAAAAGTATAACAATACCTGCAACTATCTCTACAGAAAATGGAGTTACAGTATTTACAAGTGAATCTTTTAATGTAGATAGATCAGATTTTAATGTAAAATATGGTTCTAAAAAATTCTTTGAGGGATTAAAAGATAAATTTATAGATGATATTATGACTTTCTCTTTTGTTGTAAAAACGAAAGCGTAAATTAGATTAATTCAAATTCAATTTTAGAGGCTAAAAACGTATGTTTTTAGCCTCTTTTCTTTTTAATTTTTTTAACTTTGGACTGCTATCCCTATAATTGTATGAAAAAGTTTATTTCCCTGTGCCTATTTATTTCCTTGTTTTCAATAACTTCTACTTTTAGTCAAAAAGAAAATTACGCTTTCTTGTTAATTCCCAGTTGGTTAACAGAAGATGCAAATGCAGTTATTAGAGACAATTCTATAGAAATTACTATTGAGGAAGTAGATGAAATGACGGTGTTTAAAAAAGAAGTAATTACAGTTTTAAATAAATTAGGAGACAACTATGTTAGCATGTCTGCTCATTATGATGATGATACAAAAATAACGGAACTTTCCGCTACTATTTATGATGCTTTTGGTCGTGAGATTAAAAAGTATAAAGAAAGAGATTTTTTAGACGTAAGTGCAGTAAGTGGAGGAACTTTGTACTCCGATTCTAGAGTAAAATATATAGATCATACGCCAGTTTCTTATCCGTACACCGTAGTTTTTGAATCTGAATATAAAACATCATCCACAGGTTTTATTCCCAGTTGGTTTCCCGTAGAAAGTTATTTTTTATCCATAGAAAAAAGCAGCTACAAACTTTTAAACCCAAAGAAATTTACGGTTAGAACAAAAGAAAAAAACTTTAATTCTTATTCTATAGAAAATACCTCTACTGAGTTTAATCTAAACTATGCAATAAGCAATCAAAAAGTGGTTAAGTATGAAAATAATGCGCCTCTGTCTATAGATATTATGCCTTATTTAATGGTTGGGATAAATCAATTTTCCTTAAAAAAAATAGTAGGAGAAGCTACTAATTGGAGTGAGTTTGGTAAGTGGCGTTATGACTATTTAAAAAATGGAAAAGACGAACTGTCTGAGGATATAAAAGCAAAGGTTAGAATATTGGTAGAAGGTGTAACAGACCCAATAGAAAAAGCTAAAATTGTCTATGCTTTTATGCAAAATAAAACACGTTATATAAGTGTGCAAGAAGGAGTAGGAGGTTGGATGCCAATACCTGCTAATGAGGTGGATAAAGTGGGGTATGGAGATTGTAAAGGATTAACCAATTATACCAAAACACTATTAGACGCTGTTGGCGTAAAATCTCATTATGCAGTAATTTGGGCAGGAGCAGAACAGCGAGATGTAGAAAAAGATTTTTTTGGAATGCAAGGAAATCATGTTATTTTAAATATTCCAAATAATGGTAATGACATTTGGTTAGAATGTACAAGTCAGACAATTCCGTTTGGGTTTTTAGGAGATTTTACAGATGACAGAAATGTGTTGGTAATGACGCCAGAGGGTGGTATTGTTAAACGTACACCGGCTTATAAAGACGAAACAAACCTTCAGGAAATAAAAGCAAATATTCAGCTAGAAAAAAACGGAAATTTATCTGCTAGTTTAAAAAGAGTTTCTAATGGAATTCAATATGATGATAAATCATATTATGAAAAACTTACAGAAGAAGAACTTGTTAAGAATTACAAATCTAACGTTTGGGAGTATAATAATAACTTAGAAATTACAGCAGTAGATTTATTAAATGATAAAGAAGAAGTCGTTTTTAAAGAAGATTTAAAAATGACTATTAAAAGCTATGCTTCCGTAAATGAACAAGAATATTTATTTAGGGTAAATGTTTTTAACAAAAATGGTTTTGTACCTAAAAGATATAGAAGTAGAAAATTGCCTTTAAAAATTTCTAGAGGTTATAAAGATGATACAACATATAAATTTAAACTTCCGGAAGGATATGTTTTGAGTACTTTACCATCAGAAAAAGTAATCTCTACAAAATTTGGAACCTACAAAATTACTTTTACTAAAATAGATGATACCACTTTTAACTATCATAAAACAATGGTAATTAAGGCTGGAGTTTATGCTAAAGAAGACTATAATAATTATCGAAACTTTAGAAGAAGTATTGTGAAATATGAAAATTTAAGAATTGCTATAACCCCAAAATAAATAAAATGAAGAGAATTACAATTGTATTGCTATTATTAAGTCAAATTTCTTTGGTTGCTCAAGATTATAAGTTTGGTAAAGTGTCTAAAGAAGAATTAAAAGAGGAGTTTTACCCTTCTGATGCTTCTGCAGATGCTGCTTATTTATATAAAAGTAGAAGAACTTATTTTACCTATGTTCAAGATAAAGGTTTTCAAGTAATCACTGAAATTCATGAACGTATTAAAATTTATAATAAGTCAGGTTTTGATAAAGCTACAAAATCTATCACTTATTACAAACCAGAAAAAGGAGATAATGAAAAGGTAACCTCTATTAAAGGGTATAGTTTTGCATTAGAATCTGGTAAAGTAAAAAAGGAAAAGCTTTCTAAATCTTCAATTTTTGATGAGAAATTATCTAGATATAGAAGTATTAAAAAAATTACGTTTCCTAATGTTAAAGTTGGTTCAGTGTTAGATTTAGAATATAAAATAATTTCTCCATACCGTTCTATTGACGACGTAGATTACCAATTTGATATTCCTGTAAAATTATTAAATTATAAAATTGAAATACCAGAGTATTATAGTTTTACTAAAAAAACGAAAGGATATTATTTTATAGATATTAAAGAAGGTATAAAAAACGGAAGTATTACAATGTCTCAAAGAGTAAGGACGTCAGAAAAAAGTATGGGGGAAACTTTAACATCTCAAGTGGTTACCTCTAAAGTTAATCTTAAAACCAATATCGATATTTATGAATCGGAAAACATACCAGCTTTAAAAAATAACGAACCTTATGTAACAGATGTTAAAAATTATAGAGGAGGAGTTAAATATGAACTAGCTTCTACAAAGTTTCCAAATTCTATCTTAAAATTCTATTCAAATAATTGGGAAGATGTAAGTGAGCAAATTTATAAATCGGAAAGTTTTGGTGCAGAATTAGAAAAAACTAGTTATTACAAAGACGATTTAGAAGAAATTTTAAAAACGACAAAAACAGAATCAGAAAAGATTGATGCTATTTTTCAATTTGTAAAAAATCAAGTAAAATGGAATAACTATAATGGTATTTACACAGATTATGGTGTTAGAAAGGCGTTTAAAGAAAGGGTTGGTAATATTGCAGATATCAATTTAATGTTAACTTCTATGTTGCGATTTGCAGGTTTAGATGCAAACCCTGTATTATTAAGTACAAGGGTAAATGGTGTTCCTTTTTTTCCTACAATAGAGGGTTTTAATTATGTAATTGCTACCGTAGCGCTTCAAAATGGAGAGACTGTTTTATTGGATGCTTCAGAAGAATTTAGTGTACCAAATATTTTACCAACGAGAGTGTTAAATTGGAAAGGTAGAAAGGTTGCTAAGGATGGAACTTCTTCTTGGATTCAGTTAACATCTTCTAAACATGCATTAGAAGATCATAATGTTATGGTTAAAATTTCTGAAGACATGCTTGTAAAAGGATTAATTAGAACAAATTATGATAACCTAAATGCCTTAAATTACAGAAAGAATAATAATCATATAAAAGAAGAAGAGTTAAAAGAAAGTTTAGAAGAAAAATATGGATTTGAAATAGATGGATATAGGGTTGTAAATAAAGAAGACTTAGACAAACCTATTGTTAGAACTCTTCAGTTTAGTAGCGATAATTTAGTAGAAAATGTAAACGGAAAACTGTATGTAGAGCCTTTATTATTTTTATCAGAACATCAAAATCCGTTTAAATTAGAAGATAGAAAATTCCCTGTAGATTTTGCAACTCCATGGAAAGAAAGTAATACTGTTTCTATTCAGGTTCCAGAAGGGTATAAAGTAGAAACGCTTCCAGAACCATTGGCTATTGGGTTGCCAGATAGTTTGGGTGTATTTAAATTTCAAGTAACACAACAAGGAAATAAAATAAGAACCTTATCTGTTTTACAATTTAACAATGCTGTTATTGCTCCTCAATATTATGCAGCATTAAAAGGTTTTTATAGTCAATTAGTAGAAAAGCAATCAGAGAAAATTGTTTTAATTAAAATTTAATTTTAAAAAATTCTTCTAGACTTGTTTTAGAGAAATTTCTTTATTTTACAAACCCAAAACACATGTTTTGGGTTTTTCTTTTTAGATGTTATAAGAGTCTATAAAGTTATCTTGTATAGCTTTGGTGGAAGTTTGGTAGCATCTTTTTTTTAGAATTTCATAAAAATACAGATTATCGTTTTTTACCATTCTTATAATATATTTTCTTAAAAAAACAGACTAAAAAAAATAGAGTTCACAAATCTATAAGGGTAAATGTAAGTTACTGAATTCAATTTGCGTAAAACTTAGTAAAATCGTAACATTACCAAACGAAATTTTTACCATATGGAGAGCCAAAATATTAGACCAACAAACCTGGAAGACGAAAATATTATAGAAAATCAAGAGCTTAATATTTGGGAGGCTCTAATACCGGTTTTTGTATTGGTTGCTATGTTGTTTTACAATGTTTTCTTTGTTTATGGTGATGATGCTTTAAGTGGTAGTAATCAATTTATTTTGTTAATGGGAGCAGCAGTAGCTGCCATTGTAGGTTTTAAGAATAAGGTTTCTTACAAACAAATGATGGAAGAAGTCTCTGAAAATATAAAATCTACTTCTAGCGCTCTTTTAATCTTATTAATGGTTGGTGCTTTGGCAGGAACTTGGTTAATAAGTGGTATCATTCCTTCTATGATTTATTATGGATTACAAATCTTAAACCCAACAATATTTTTAGCCGCTTCGGTAATAATTTGTGCCATTATTTCTATTGCAACCGGTAGTTCTTGGACAACTTCTGCAACCGTTGGTATTGCTTTGGTGGGTATTGGAAACACATTAGGTATTCCTGCAGGTATGACGGCAGGAGCAGTATTGTCTGGTGCTTATTTTGGAGATAAAATGTCACCTTTATCAGATACTACAAATCTTGCACCTACAATGGCAGGTGGAGATTTGTTTACACATATTAAATATATGGCGTTAACTACAGTGCCAACAATTATAATTACATTATTGGTTTTTGTAATTATTGGTTTTTCTATAGAAACAACAGGTACACCAGATGTTTCAGATAAATTAGCGGCTATAGATGCTGCTTTTAATATTTCTCCTTGGTTATTTATTGTACCAATAACGGTGATATTTTTAATCATAAAAAAAACAGAACCTTTAGTAGCTTTATTAGTGGGTATTTTATTTGCAGGTATTGTTGCTGTAATTGCACAACCAGATATTGTTGTGAGTGTTGCCGGCGCAGATTCTTTAACTTTTAATTCAGCATATAAAGGAGTCATGAATGCAATTACAGTAGATTCTGCTGTAGAAACTACAAGTGTGGAGTTAAATGATTTATTTTCTGCCGGAGGAATGAATGGAATGTTGGGGACTATTTGGTTGATAATTTGTGCAATGGTTTTTGGTGGAATTATGGATGCAATTGGAGCTTTGGCAAGAATTAGTAAAGCTTTATTAAGTATGGCATCTTCAGTTTTTGGTTTGTTTGCAAGTACTGTTGCGAGTTGTTTGGCATTAAACGTAACGGCTTCAGACCAGTATTTGGCCATTGTTGTACCAGGAAAGATGTTTAAAAAAGCGTATGAAGATAAAGGCTTAGCACCAGAAAATTTAAGTAGAACATTAGAAGATTCTGGTACGGTAACTTCTGTTTTAATTCCATGGAATACCTGTGGAGCATATCAATCTGGAGTTTTAGGAGTAGGTGTTTCAGAATATTTTTTCTTTGCTATTTTTAACTGGTTAAGTCCTATTATGACTTTAATTTTTGCTGCTTTTAATATTAAAATTAAGCAATTAATTAAAAAATAACATGATTGTTCCCGCTGATTTTTTAGAAGCAGAACAGCTCACCCAAATTGCTTTAAAATCGAAAGCTTTTTGGGGGTATTCTAGCGATTTGATAGAAGGTTGGAGAGCAGACCTAACCGTAACTACTAAAACCATACAAACCTGCCAAGTGTATAAAATTATGGTTGATGACGTTACTGTTGGTTTCTATGTTTTAAACAATGCGAAGGAAGAACTTGTTAAATTAGAAATGTTATTTGTTTTACCTAAATTTATAGGAAAAGGTATCGGTAAAAAACTACTAATACATGCCTTAGAAAAAGCAATCGTTTCTAACGCAAAAACAATAGAGTTAGTTGCAGATCCTAATGCTATTCCTTTTTATAAATCTCAAGGTTTTGTAGAAAAGGAGCAAATAGGGAGTGCTATTTTGGGACGTTTTTTGTCTTTAATGCAAAAAGATTTAAAGCAATAGAAATTATTAATAATAACCACGGACTTCCGTGGAGCAAAACATCAAACCAATCTTTAGCTTGCATTGCATGTGTTCCAGAAAATGCACTTCCACCTAAAAGCCATTCAATTTTACCTAAAATATGTGGCGGATTAAAAGGGGCAAGTCCTAATGTTAAACTTGCTAGTAAAAAGAGTTTCCAGTTATCTTTAAGTTGTTTGATCATTTTTTTTATCAGTATATAATAAGATAAAATACTTTATCCGTCATATTGTGACTATATAAACCAGTTCCAAACCAATCCAAAACGAATTACAAAATCTCTATAAGGGTAGTTAGGCGCAGAGTAATAATTTTTCTCTGTAAAGCTAGAAGTTACATTTTCTATTTTTAAAAACAAACGAGTTCTTCGTACTTGTGCATTAAAGAAAACATCTATAGAAGGGAAACCTATCTCTTGGTCATTTTGTAAGGTAAACTCTGCTAATAACGGATTATAAGCATTCATTTTATACTTTGTAAAGTAGTTAAAAGTTGCACCAATATTTACAAACATTGGTTTTCCTTTAAACCAATAATCTTGGTAGTATAAGGTATTTCTAGTAACCAATTCTGGTACTCTAAAAACAGAACTTCCGCTACTTACATTCTGGTACATTATTGTATTATCTAAAGCAAACTTTTTTATTCTAAACTCTTTACTTGCTTTCACCTTTAAATATGAAATTTGGCCATCAAACTGTTGTGGTTTGTTGTTTTCATCAAAATATGTGTAGTTGTCAATATTGGTGAAATTTAGAGAAGCATTTAACCATTTAGAACTTAAATCAAACCCTAAATCTCTTGTGTTAACAGAGCTAAAATCATTATACCAATTGTAATCATCATATTTACTTTGATGTAATAAAGTGTTAAAGTTTGGCGATTTAGAACTAATTAATAAACTACCTTTTACGGCAAAAAGACTATCTTTTTTGTACAATGCCTCACCTTGTAGGAAACTCCCAGACAACCTACCACTCCCTGGGGCTAAATTACCAGTAGCGTTTAAATGAAAGTTTTTAATTCTAGCATTCCAATCTGCACCCACAGAAATAGCATTTCCTTCTAATTTAACTTTAGAAATGTTACTATCAGAATTTAGAATTGAATCATATCCGTAAGAATAACTAGAAAGATTTACTTTGGCTTTAAATTTACCAAGGACATATTTAGAATTAAACTCTAAGTTCATTTCATTATTTGTAATGGTATTTTTAGCTTGGTTATTACTAGCTCCAGAAGCATTAGATTCTCCAAAAAAATCTGTTGTTATTGTAGGTTGTGTAAAACTATATTCTTTAGTTTCTGTAGTAAATACGTGTCCTATTTTTAAGTTGCTAAAATCTGTTTTATTGATGGTGTCTTTATTTGCTAATAATTTATAACTATGTTCTAAATAAACTCTCCTACCTTCAAAATCATTTTCCGCATCATCTAAATTTACATCTAAATAAGATCGGGTACTATAGTCGGAATCGTTGCTTTCAAACTTATCAATTTCAGCTTGTGGTAAGCCTCCACTTTCTTCATTAAAGAAGTCTTGAGACGTTAAATGTCCTCGAATTTCATATTGATTATCTTCTGTTCTGTAGTGAAAAGCACCTCTAAAATTTCCATGACTCGCTAAAGATCTTCTGTAAGCTCCCAAAGAACGAATTCCTTTATATGAAAGAGAAACATTAAGTCTTCGAGAAAAATTTACAGTAAAAATAGCATCTAAAACTTGTCCTTGTTGTAAACCAGTTCTGTAAGTTATCTCTGTAGTTGGTGTAGGGACTTCGTAATATTTTATTTCGTCGATATCTAAATAACTAAACTGTTTTGCAGTAAAACCAATATCTGGCATTAATTTTAGATTGCTAAAATCATATCCTAAATTAGTAAAAGTTTGCCCTTGATTATGAAAAGCCAATAACTCAAAATTATCAGTACGCAAGTAATTGAACTTGTAATCCTTCTGAATTGATAAAGTGGTGTCTATATAAGTAGTATCTCTTTGGTGAGAAAATATTTTATAATCCGTATATTTTGTCTTTCCAGATAAAGTTACAGAGATTTCACCAGAATTTTTAATAGAATCATTCTGAGAATTAGGATTCCTTCCTAAACCATTTCCTCCACTTCCCAATTGAAAATCTGTTTGAGAGTATAGCGTGTTTGTTATAAATAAAACAAGTATTGATAAGAAAAATAACGATTTGTTCATAGGTTGTTTCTGCAATGGCAAATGTAAAATAATTTAACGAAAAGATTCGTTAATAATTATTATGAAATCTGTTAATTAAACTATATTTTTTACCTTTTATTTTAAGTTTCCTTAAAAAAGAGCCATTCCTATAGAAACAAGAACCTAAAAGAAAAAGTTTTCTTTTCTTTGCAAAATGTTAGCATCAAATTATAGTGGTTTTATTTTAGAAGCAGGTACAGATGAGGCGGGAAGAGGTTGTTTATGCGGGCCAGTTGTAGCAGCAGCAGTAATTTTACCAAAAGATTTTACGCACCCTTTTTTAAATGATTCTAAGCAGTTATCGGAAGCAAAGAGAGATGAATTACGTCCGTTTATAGAAAAAAATGCCATTGCTTATGGCGTTTCCTTTGTTTGGCAAGAAGAAGTAGATCTTATAAATGTTTTGCAAGCCTCTATTACGGGCATGCATCGTTCTATAGAGATGCTTAAAATACAGCCAGAATACATTATTGTAGACGGAAATAAGTTTAGAGACTACAACGATATTCCGCATGAAACCATTGTAAAAGGCGATGCAAAATATTTAAGTATTGCAGCAGCTTCTGTATTGGCAAAAACCTATAGAGATGAGTATATGGCAAAGATTCATAAAGAATTTCCTATGTATAATTGGGCTAAAAATAAAGGGTATCCAACAAAAGAACATAGAAACGGAATTCGTGAATTTGGAGCAACAAAATACCATAGAAAAACGTTTAAGTTGCTACCAGAACAGATTAAGTTAAAGTTGTAGATTGTTTTTAGAAGCTATTTATTGCTTTCAATTATATCTTTTTTCTGAAAAAGAAGAAAGGATACCATTTCAAAAGCATAGCATTCAACGATTCAAAAAAATATAAGAACAGAGTTAATCAGGGCTAGACTTGTTTGTCAGCTTTTAGAAAATCTCATACAATTATTTCCTTTTTATTAAAAAACTTCAACTATTTTTACGCTCCAAAATTTTAAGTAATGATTAGAAAAACCAAAGCAGAAATTACCAAATGTATTTTACATAAAGTAGCCAATAAATTTAATAGCGGACAAAATGTTTTTTCTGAAGACTTAATTCGTTTCGATCAAGAAAGTTACGATTTAATGAAAGGTTTTTTACTAAAACCGTTCGGAAATTTAACGCAGAGTTATCGTTTTACCAAGCATGAAGATGTACGTTTAAACGAGGTAAATAAATTTGCTTCCGAAGTTTTTAATGACGAAGAAAGTTTTGTAGAATACTCTAAAAGTATTGTAAATCATTTATTTGAGCAATCTAATTCAGCACAAATAAAAACCGGAGATGTCTTGGTTGTTTATATAGAAGGTATCGAATATAAAGATGTCTTAACAGAAGCAATCGGAGTTTTTAAAATTGAAAATAAAGTAGATTTCTTTCAAACGTATTTAGACGATAATGAAAGTTTTGATATTGTTGTACAAAAAGGAATCTCTACAAAAAGAATAGATAAAGGGTGTTTGGTTTTAAATACTTCTGATGAAGAAGGTACCGTTGTTTTTTCTGTAGATAATAACAATTACGATGCACAATATTGGGTTAAAAACTTCTTATCTGTAAAATTAGCAGACGATTACAATTCTCATACACAGAATTATTTAGAAATGTGTAAAGAATTTTCTGAAGAGGTAATTCAACCAGAATTAGGAATGCACGAAAAAGGAAACTTTTTAGCAAATACTGTAGATTACTTTAAAGAAAATGAAGCTGTAGATTACGCTACTTTTAAAGATGAAGTTTTTGAAGATGAGAAGCACAAAGAAAAATTTGACGAATATAAGAACCACTTCGAAAAGTTAAATGATGTGTTAATCAGAAATAACTTTGATGTTTCTGGAGTTGTTTTAAAGAAAGAGAAAAACAAGTTAAAAACAGAAATTAAGTTAGATACTAACATCAATATAAAACTAGATGTAGATGCACCAGAAGCGGCATCAGAATATTTAGAAAGAGGATATGATGAAGAAAAGAAAATGAAATACTATAAAGTGTATTTTAACGAAGAGAAGTAATTATCTCTTTCAATTTTAAAAAAAATCCCGCTTATGTTTATCAAAAACCTAAGCGGGATTTTTTTTAAGCTTCAATAAACTCTTCAACTTCAAAAAGTACTTTAAAGTGTTTTAAAATTTTAGCTTTTACTTCCTCTATATCTACTTTTCGGTTCAATTCAGCTTCCATAGAGGTTACTGCCTTTCCTTTAATTCCACACGGAATAATATTATCAAAATAACCCAGATTAGCATTGGCATTTAGAGCAAATCCATGCATGGTAACCCAGCGAGAAGAACGGATTCCCATAGCACAAATTTTACGTGCAAATGGTGTTCCTACATCTAGCCAAACTCCAGTTTCTCCAGGACTTCTTTCTGATTTTATACCATATTCTGCGATGGTTAAAATAATTGCTTCTTCTAAAAAGCGTAAATATTTATGTATGTCTGTAAAAAAATTTTCTAAATCTAGAATTGGATAGCCAACAATTTGCCCGGGACCATGGTAGGTAATATCTCCACCACGATTTATTTTATAAAAAGTAGCTCCTTTTTCTGCTAACTGACTTTCATTCAGTAACAAATTACTTAGGTCTCCACTTTTACCTAAAGTGTAAACATGTGGATGCTCTACAAATAAAAAGTAATTTTTTGTTGGGTTTGTATTCTCGTTTCTACGGTTATCAATCTTAATGGCTACAATTTCTTGTAATAATTCAGTTTGATAATCCCAAGTCTCCTTGTAATCTTTGACAGATAAGTCTTTTAATAGTATGTTTCTGTTCATCATTGCGACTACAAAGATAATTATTTCATTATATTTGATAACGATTTTATATAAATACTGTTTATGAAAACAAGATTATTGCTGTTATTTATTTTTGTTGGCTTCTTTTCTTCTATCGAGGTGATAAATGCTCAGACTTTTTTGAAGAAGATTGATAAAGACAATTATTCAATTCAAGAAGATCAAATTTATTCTAAGAAAAATTTTCCAAAAGCATACAATCTAGTTTCTATAGATGTAAATAACTTTAATACTGTATTAAAATCAAAATCTAGTTCTAAATCGGAACAGAAAATTATACAATTACCGAATACTGATGGAGGTTTTTCTAATTTTATTATCAATGAGACTTCAAATTTTGAAACCAAATTATCAGAAAAATACTCCATGATAAAGTCGTATTCTGCTCAAGGAGTAGATGATCCTACCGCAGTAGCAAAAATTAGTATTGGTACAGACGGTTTTCATGCAGTTGTGTATTCTGGTGTAGAAAAAACATTATATATAGACCCTTATTCTAAGGATAAAAAATCTTTAATCGTTTACAAAAGAAGTGATTTAGATACAGATAACGATAGTTTTAACTGTCATGTAGAAGAGGCTGCACGTAGAGGTGTTGCTGAAACTACTAGTTTAAAAAATGCGCAAGATGGAAAACTAAGAACTTTTCGTTTGGCCTTAGTTTGTAGTGGAGAATATGCGCAATTTCATTTAACAAATCAGAATATATCTGCAGCTGCTTCAGATGAAGTTAAAAAAGCTGCCGTACTTTCTGCAATGAATACGACCATGACAAGGGTTAATGGTATTTTTGAGAGAGACTTATCTGTAAGAATGACTATTGTTGGAGATAATGATAAAGTTATCTTTTTAGATGCAGCCACAGATAATATTACAGATGGAGATCCTGATAAAATGATTAATGAGGTACAGACTATTTGTGATACTGAAATAGGATCTGCTAATTATGATATTGGACATATTTTTAGTATTGGGGGAGATGGATTAGCCGGTGGAGGCGTAGTTTGTATTACAGGCCAGAAAGCCAAGGGAGTTACAGGAAGAAGTCAACCAATTGGTGATGCGTATGATATTGATTTTGTGGCACATGAAATGGGACATCAATTTGGAGCAAATCACACACAAAGTAATAGCAGTTGTAATAGATTTAGTAGCACAGCAGTAGAACCTGGAAGTGCTTCTACAATAATGGGGTATGCAGGTATTTGTGCGCCAAACATACAGTCTAAAAGCGATGATTATTTTCATGCAGTTAGTATTGCAGAAATGTGGAATATTATCAGTTCTTCTGCTAATTGTGCTGTGTTGACAGATACAAATAATAGTGCACCAACAGCTAATGCAGGTTTAGATTATAACATTCCAAAATCGACCCCCTTTTTATTAAAAGGAGTTGGAGCAGATGTAGACGGAACTGCTAGTTTAACTTATAATTGGGAGCAAACAGATAATGAATCTGCAACAATGCCTCCGGTTGCAACCAATTCTGGAGGACCAATGTTTAGATCGTTACCATCTGCAACCAATTCAGAAAGGTATATGCCTGAATTGGAAACGGTGGTATCCGGTAGTACGGCATCAACTTGGGAAGTTGTGCCATCTGTAGCAAGAGATTTAAATTTTTCTTTTCTAGTGAGAGATAATCATTCTGGGGGAGGAAGCACTGCAAGAGATAATATGACAGTAACGGTAGAAGATGCAGAAGCTTTTACGGTTTCAGCTCCAAGTACAGCTGTCTCTTGGTATGCAGACACGACACAAAATATAACATGGAATAAAGGTACAACAGATATTGCCCCAATAAATTGCCAAAATGTAACGATTAAATTATCTGTAGATGGTGGAATTACGTTTCCTATTATTTTAAAAGAAAATACGCCTAATGATGGTTCTGAAAATATTGTAATACCAGAAAACCCAACTACATCTGCTAGAATTATGGTAGAAGCGGCAGATAATATTTTTTACAATGTAAATGCAACAAATTTTACAATAAATTCATCAACTCCAACATTTGTAATGACAAATACAAGTGGAGATCAGTCTGTTTGTAATACCGGAAATCAGTCTGTAAATTATATTTTAAATTTCGATTTTATAAACGGATTTTCAGAAAATGTAGCTCTTTCGGCTACAGGTCAACCAGAGGGATCAATAGTTAGTTTTAATCCATCAACCATAGGTGTAGATGGAAATGTGAATATGACTGTAACTGGTTTAAATGCTGTTACTGAACAACCTTACACGATTAATGTAGTAGGGAGTTCTACAAGTATTTCTAATAATATAGATGTTCAATTAAATATAACGACTTCTAGCTTTGATGCTTTAACGCTAATTTCTCCTGCTAATGATGCTGTTGAAGTAGATTTGAGTACAACCTTAAGTTGGGATGCAGATACCAATGCAAGTAATTACAATGTACAAGTAGCAACAGATACTGGTTTTACACACTTGGTTGTAAATGAAAATGTAACTTTAAATGAATATTCCTTATCAGAACTTTCTGTAAACACCACTTATTTTTGGAGAGTAAAAGCTGAAAATAGTTGTGCAGAAGGTAGTTATTCAAATGTATTTGAATTTAAAACATTAACACCTGTTTATTGTACTTCTAATTTTACAGATGATGTTATAGGGAAAGAATTTATAACTAATGTAACATTTAATACCATTAATAATAATTCTGGCAATGCTGCTGTAAATGGATATGAAGATTTTACTGCTATAGAAACGAAAGTGAAAAACGGAGAGGATCATCAAGTTTCTGTAACGCTAGATACAGGAGGGTTTCAAGATCATGTATATGTATTTATAGATTGGAATCAAGATTTTATTTTTGATAAAACAACGGAAAGGTATGATTTAGGAACAGAGTCTGCAGATATAGGAACTAAAACATTTATGATTACAGTGCCAGGTGATGCTAAATTTGGAAGCACAACAATGAGAGTTGTTATAGAATATGATGATTCTACAGGAGGTTATGGAGATGGTCCTTGTAATGCAGATCATTTAACAGAATGGGGAGAAACCGAAGATTATACAATTGTTGTTATAGATGTAAATAATGTTTCTGTGCAAACAACATCAGAAACTTGTGTAAATGAAAATGATGGTATTATTACGGTAGACGTATCGCAGACTTCTTTAGATTATAATGTAATATTATCAAGTTCTGAAGGTACTTCTACTTCTCCGATAGTTGGTTCTAGTAAAATATTTTCAGATTTAAGTCCGGGTATTTATGAGGTTTGTGTAGAAACAGTTCAACAAGACTTTACACAATGTTATGAAGTTGAAATTGTAGAGTCTCAACCAATATCATTAAAAGCGAGTGCAAGTAAAACATCAAAAATATATTCTTTTGCTATTGATGAGGGGACAGCTCCTTTTAGTGTATTTTTAAATAATAAGCTATTAAGAACTTCAAGCGAAAAGAGTTTTGATATTGAGTTAAATGAAGGAGGCTTGTTAGAGGTAAAAACAGCTAAAGACTGTGAGGGTGTGTTTAAAATAACAATAGATGCTGTTATACTACTTCAAAATCCAGTAGCAAATTCTATTGAATTATTACTTCCTTTAGGAGTTGAAAGTGATCGTATAGAAACACTAATTTATGATATAAATGGTAAATTAGTCTTTAAACAAATGGTAAATGTTCAAGGTAATTCAATGTCCATTCCGTTTCAACAATTTGCAAACGGTATTTATATTTTAAAATTACCAATTGCTGCCAAACCTATTAAAATATTAAAGAAATGAGAAAGGCGATAATTATTTTAAATTTATATAGTATTTGCTTTTTAGCTCTAAGCTGTTCTTCTAAGGATGATGAAAATAAAGCTCCGAGTATTGTTCAATTAGAATTTCCTACACAAGATCTGTTGTGTATAGATAATACAATTTCCTTTAATTGGAGTGATGCAACAGACTTAGAAAATGATGTTATCGAGTATACTATTATCATAGCCAAAGACAGGCAGTTAACAGATGTTGTAGAAAACAGAACTGTTAGCGAAAGTGAGTTAACTGTAACTTTAGAGAAGTCTACAGCGTATTATTGGCAAGTAAATGCAATAGATGTAGATAATAACCAAGAAAGTAATTCTGAAGTGTTTTCTTTTTATACAAAAGGAGATGGAGTTACAAATTATGCACCTTTTATGGCTGATTTACAAACGCCAGAAAACAATGGAAACGTTACTGAAGGAACTGTAGATTTAGTTTGGGAAGCATCAGATATAAATACAGCAGATACACTAACATATGAATTGTTTTTTGGTGAAGATGCTACTTTAACTTCTGTGGATAATACTCTTATTGTAAAGTCATATTCGGTTTCTGTGTTATCAGGAAAAACATATTCTTGGCAAGTAAATGTAACCGATAATGTTGGTGCAAAATCTATTGGGCAAGTTTTTACATTTACGGTAGATTAATAAAGTATTCTTATTATCTAAAAAAAAGAGTGTGTAAATATCTACCAGGAGTAAATGTAAAACCTCCAGCAATAACAATAGCACCAACATAGAGAAAGATCATTTTTAGTTTATGTTTTTTAATTTGTTTCTTTTTTATGGCAATAATAGCCGTAGGAATACTATAAAGTGTTAAAAAACTAAATAAATGAATAAGCCCAAAATGATTTAAAAACTGTGGGCCAACATAAGCAGGCATAAAAAGGGTAATAACTGCTGTAATCATCATTAACAGCATATAGGTTTTACCTAAGTTTCTATGAAAAGGAGTTCCTTTTTTTACAGCTAAAAGATAAGCGCCAATAAAGACACACGGAACAACCGTTATTAAATGTGCATACATTAAATATTTATATTCCATAGTTTTTTTACTAAAATAGGGAAATAAAAAAACCGTATCAAATTTGATACGGTTTTTTACTAAATATTATTTTTTCCTATCCTAAGAAAGGGTATTTATAATCTGTAGGAGAAACCAATGTTTCTTTTATCAATCTAACAGAAGTCCAACGTAATAAGTTTTGTGCAGAACCAGCTTTATCATTTGTTCCAGAAGCTCTTGCTCCTCCAAATGGTTGCTGACCAACAACAGCTCCAGATGGCTTGTCGTTAATATAAAAGTTTCCTGCAGCATTTTCTAATGCTTTAGAAGCTTTTTCTACAATATATCTATCAGTAGAAAAGATAGCACCTGTTAATCCGTATTCTGTAGATTCATCTACTAATTTTAAAGAAGCTTCCCAATCTGCATCCTCATATACATAAACCGTCATCACTGGTCCAAATAACTCAGTTGTCATGGTTGCGTATTTTGGAGATTGACTAACAATTACAGTAGGCTCAATAAAGTAACCAACAGATTTATCATGGTTTCCACCAATAATTATTTCAGCGTCTTTATCTTTTTTAGCAGCTTCGATATAACTTGTAATTTTATCAAAAGAACCTTCGTGAATCACTGCGTTTATAAAGTTTGAAGTATCTTCTGGAGATCCCATTTTTAACTCACTTACTTGTGCAATTAAATGTTTCTTAACCTCTGGCCAAAGTGACGCAGGAATGTAAGAACGAGAAGCAGCAGAACATTTTTGACCTTGGTATTCAAAAGCACCTCTTGTCATTGCAGTTGCAACTTGTAAAGGATTAGAAGAGTTGTGAACCCAGATAAAATCTTTTCCACCAGTTTCTCCAACAATTCTTGGATACGTTTTATATGTATGGATATTAGTACCAATTTGCTTCCATAATTCTTTAAAAACATGTGTAGAACCTGTAAAGTGTAATCCAGAGAAATCTGGAGAACTTAATACAGTATCAGAGATCATAACTGGATCCCCGTAAACAACGTTTATAACACCATCTGGCAAACCAGCTTCTTTAAATAAATCTACAATTACTTGTGCAGAATATGCTTGATGATCAGAAGGTTTCCAAACAACAACATTACCCATTAATGCAGCTGATGCAGGTAAATTTGCAGCAATAGATGTAAAGTTAAAAGGAGAAATAGCGTAGATAAATCCTTCTAAAGGTCTGTATTCAACTCTGTTCCAAACTCCAGGGGAAGATGTTGGTTGATCTTTAAAAATATCCGTCATGTATTCTACGTTAAAACGGAAGAAGTCAATCATTTCACAAGCAGCATCAATTTCTGCTTGATACACGTTTTTAGATTGCGCAATCATAGTTGCTGCATTCATTCTTGCTCTATAAGGTCCTGCTAGTAATTCTGCAGCCTTTAAGAAAATTGCAGCACGTTCCATCCAACTTACGCTAGACCAAGCCTCTCTAGCAGCTAAAGCTGTAGAAATAGCAGTGTCTACATGCGTTTTATCTGCTGTGTGATATTGCCCAACCACATGTTTATGATCATGAGGAGGAGTAATATTTTTAGTATTTCCTGTTCTAACTTCTTCACCATTAATGTGCATTGGCACATCAATATTGCTGTTATACATAGCTTTATAAGTAGCTAATAATTCTTCCTTTTCAGGAGAGCCCGGAGCGTACCCTTTTACAGGTTCGTTTACTGCTTTCGGAACATTATAAAATCCTCTTGACATTTGTGTGTATTTTAAGTTTTAATCGACTAATTTTGAGTTTCAAAGTTACAATTTTTGTTTCAATAATTTTAACTGAATTTTTATGTCCTTTGTTAAGGAATGTATAAAGATATCGTCTAAACGTAAAGTTTATCATAATTAATTATAAAATGTATGTGTACAGTAAGTTATTTGCCTTTAGGGAATAATGATTTTATCTTAACTTCTAATAGAGACGAGACTCCACTAAGAAATACAATTCCACCCCAAAATTATATAGAAAATGGTGTTCAGTTAACGTATCCAAAAGACGAATTAGCCGGCGGAACTTGGATTGGTTTGAGTGATAAAAGTCGATTGGTTTGCCTTTTAAACGGTGGTTTTAAAATACATACAAGAAAGAGTTCTTATAAAATAAGTAGAGGTCTTATTGTAAAAAATATTTTATCTGCTGATGATGGAGTGGCTTATATAAATAATTATGATTTTACCGAAATAGAACCTTTTACTTTAATTTTAGTGGATTGGAAAAATCAATTAGATACCTACGAATTGGTTTGGGATGGAAATATAAAACATTTTAATAAATTAACACAAGAACCTAAAATTTGGTCTTCTTCTACTTTGTACACAGAAAAAATGAAAGAAATGAGGCAAGTTTGGTTTTCTAATTGGTTGTTAGAAAATGATGAATTTCATCAAGAAAAAATATTAGGTTTTCATCAGAATGAAAATTTAGGAAATACTGAGACTTCTCCTAAAATGAAAAGAAATACTGTAGAAACTGTAAGTGTTACTTCTGTAAAAAAAGAAAAAAGTAAGGTTGATATTACTTATTTGGATGTTTTAAATCCTCTGAAAAGCAAAATATTATAATTTATAAAATAAAACAGCTATCTAACTTAGATAGCTGTTCTGTTCATTAAAATATTGCTTTTAATTATTTTGAAATTAGTATTTTCTTAACTGCTTTTTGTTTTCCGTTATTTACTTCAACAAAATACAAACCTGCATTTAAAAAAGATACATCTACCTTGCCTATAGCATTATTGTTTTCTAATTTAGTTTCTAAAATTTTAGTTCCTAAAATAGAGTATACTTTAACTGTGTTAAATTCTGTTGAAGTTCTGTTGATGTATAACATATTATTAGTAATAGGGTTTGGATAAAACTCTAAACCTAACTCTTCTGCTGAAGAAAATTCATCTACTCCTAAATTAGAAGAACCATAAAACTCTATTTCCGTAATGGCTGTCCAAGCACTTTCTCTTTTATCTGCAGTACTATTAAATCGTCCAAAACCTAATAATTTAACATAACGCGCTTCTGTATTTACTTGATATTGATTAAATTCTGTAGTGCTTATAGCTGTTAATAGTAAATCACCAGAAGTAGGTAATATCATAGAGAAATTATCATCTTCTGTTCCTGTGTTAGAGACGTAGATTTGAAATCCGAATGCGTCTGATTTATTAGTGGTGTTAAACTGAATTAAATTTAAAGTTTGTGAACTTCCTAAATCGTAAATAACGTATTCACCATCACCTTTGTAATCTCCAGAGATAATAGTACCGTCGTCTGCGGTCCATTCTGTATCTAAGTCTTTGTCTAAGGAATTAGTAGCAAACTCACTTTTAGAGCTGTTTTCTTTAGAGAAAGAATGAACGGTTACTTTATCTGTAGCTAATCCGGTTCCTGTATTAATTAACTTATATAAATCGGTTAAATCTGCACCTTCTTGCGTAATATTTAAAGTTCTTACAATATTATCTCCTCCAGCATCTTGTGTAAAAGTTACCGTACCGGTTCTGTTTGTAGTTTCTGTATTTTTTGTTACTGTAACAGAGATAGTTGCATTACCAGTTCCAGAATTAATATCAATAGAAATCCAATCATTATTAGATACTGCTGTCCAGCTAACGTTTGCATTTACAGAAACATCATTGCTTCCTGCGGCTGCAGTAAATGAAGGCATGCTGCTTACTGTTAAAGATTCAATTACTTCAATTGTACAATCACCATCAAGAATGCTATTTCCTAAATTATCAGCAAAACAAGCTCCAATTCCATGTCCAACCATATCATCTGTTGCTGGTCTATAAGCTCCCATATCAGCTCCTTTACCAATAGATCCTGTTCCTGAAAACGTTAAAATCTCGCCATCTGCTGTAGCTGTAATTGCTGTTTTTTCAGAAAAACCTTCATTGGTTTCGCCTAAACTTGTACCTGTATATACGTTTCCTGTATAAGTTAATTTTGTACCTAAATTTGTGTAAGAAGTTTCAGTATCGCCAGAAATAAGATTTGTTATATTTGGATTATTAACCGTGAAATAAATTAAGTTATTTGAAATTGTTCCTGTAGGGTCTGTTGATCCTTTATCTGTGTTATAAAATAAAGGAGCATTTGTGTTTACAATTGAATTATTAGAAACAATAATATTTTCAGTTTTTTGATATCCATTAGATACACTTGTAGAAGTACAATCAACAGAGTTATTATCAGATCCTCCTATAAATGTGATACCATTATTCCATTTGGCTTGGTCAAGAACTGTAACGCAATCTTGAATATAGTTGTTGGTAATTGTATGGTCGCTATCTGTTATTCTAATTCCACCTGTACCATCAACTCCTTCTCCTAAAAAGTAATTACCATCTACAGTTGCATTAGAGCCATGTCTAAGTACTAACGAGCCTCTAGACCTTCTAAATGTATTGTTTGTGTACGTATTGTTTTTACTTTTATTTGTAATAATTTCATTTTCACCATCGGCTTGTACAAAATAGTTATTACTAACAACGGCTCCACTATTTATATTTTGATATTCACTTGTACCGATACGTATGGTTTCACTATCTCCAGCATTACTTTTGCTGGCATCCATTTTTTCAAAATTATAGAAATAATTATTCATAATCGTATGTCCTACTAAATCACAACGAGTATTTACGGTTTCAAATCCATTATCTGGTTCACCATCTTCTGGTTCATCATAAGGAGGTGCCCAAGCATTATAGGCGTACTCTGCCAATACAATTGCACCTGCACTAGATTTATTTAAAAAAGAACAATTAATTACGGTATTATAAGTTCCAAATAAAACGATCCATCTATGTTTTGTAATCGATCCATCTTCTAAATCATCGGCAAGATCATCTGGTTCTATTTTTAAACCATCAATTACACAGTTCTGAATTGTACTATGGTGCGCAAGGTCGTAACCGTTTCTAAACTCTATAAAGTTACTGGCACCATAACCGCCTTTCCAATGAAAACCATCTACTACTAGATATTCACCAGTAGCAACTTTTACACCGTCTTCTGTTTCACCACCGATAGTTAATCTAGGTCCTCCGGTAAAAATTACACCACCAGGAGTTTCTGCTCTTAAGGTAACAGGGTTTTCTGCAGTACCAGATCCCAGAAACCTTATTCTTTCGTCTGTATCATAAGTTCCATTTTTTAAGATAATGACATCTCCAGGTTCGTAGAGTACATTTCTTACGTCTTCCGGATCGTCAATATTATACGTTGTCTGGGAGGTAGAAATTTGTGTGATTAATAAAAGTAATGCTGCTAAAAAATACTTTTTGTTCATGTTAATTGTTGTTTAATATTAATAATATTTGGTAAACCAGTTTGGTAAACCAAATATAGGGAATTAAATAGCTGAAAACAAGATGTTTATTTTCTGTGAAGGTATTAATGATTAAATGTTAAAAAGAAAGGAGATTTTGCTAAAACACTTTGTAAAAAAGTATAAAGCTTAAAGGATTTTTATAGAAAATGTAACATTTAGATCTAAAACAATGCAAAAGCAATAAAGGAAATAAAAACAACACCTAATGAAGTGAAAATCATAAATAAAACATTTGCAAATAAGTATTTAAATAATGTTTTAATAAAGCTTTGTTCGTAAAAGTTTTTCATTGCTAGAAATAAATATAATAAAAAAAGCAATAAAAATAAACCTGCATAACTGTCTGTTTTTATAAAGATGTTTAGAATATAAAAAATTGAAAGCAGCAAGAAAAAGAGGGTTTGCGTATGGAAAACAAATATTAAATGTTCTACATAGGTAAACTTACTTCGGATGTAAATAAATTTTAAAAAGAGTGTAAATAAGGGTAGTAGTATAAATAACGCAATTGAAGAGTAGGAAAGAAATTGCTTTTTTAACTTTTTGGAAACTGTGCTATCTGTATAAATAGTATTGATTAACTGAGACCTAGAATACCAAAATTTATTAGAAAAACTTTTATGTATTTTTAGGCTATCTAAAGCGTCATCTACATAAAGGTTAGGGTGCTGTTTTTGAAACTTCAACATTTTAACTATTTTTATTTCTTTGCCACCAACTTTAAGGAATGGCATTTTAGAAATAGTATCTTTAATAGCAGTTAATGTGGAATCTGTTTCTTTTAAATTTAAGATAGAATCCTTTTTTTGATCTTCTTTTAAATTGAGATTTATAGCATTAAAAATATCCGTATTGTTCGGATTTTTCCCATTTCTAAAATTATTAAAATCGTTATAGCTATCTGTAATACCAATAATTAAAAAGAAGATAACAGAAACAGTTAAGTAGAATTTAAATGGGTTAGAATAACGCTGTCTTTTCCCTGCAATGTAATTTTTAGAAACCTCTCCGGGTCTTATTAAAAGTGGAATTAATGTTTTCCAAAATTTAGCATCAAAATTAAACAACCCATTAAATAAATGATGAATAAAGCTGTAAAAAGTAATTCTATTTCCTTTATTCTCTTGGCCACAATCTGGACAAAATTTTTCATGTCCACTAAAAGGATGCCCACAATTTAAACATGCAGGATCTTTTATGATAATTGTTTTCTTTTTAGATTTGGTTAGTTTAATATTGATTGTGTGGTTAGTTGAAAGGTTGGTATAATTACTTTAAATTGTTCAAAAGTTTCTAGGTTTATCATGGTGTAAAACCCTTTCATCGCGCCAATGTTAGATTCTAAAAAACAACCAGAACCATACTTATATATGTCGTTTGGTTTTAAAATTGGTGTTTGTCCTACAACACCTTCTCCACTTACAATTTCTGTGTTATTAAGTGTATCAAAAATTGTCCAAAATCGATCTGTTAGTTTTACAGTTTCGGTAGATTTATTTTCAATAGTAATTATATACCCAAAAATGTGGTGCAGTCTGTTGTTTCTATAATTTGTGCCTTTGTATTTAGTATCAACAGAAATTTTTATGCCTTTTGTAATTTGGTTTATCATTGATAGTAAATGTAGTTTTTTTGATTTTAAATTACAAATGATTTTTAATCTGATTTATGTTTTTTTTAATTTATAGTACATATATGATTGGTTTTCTCATAAACAACTTTTACAAGATCTAAATATTCATAGATAGGGGCTACTCTGTTATTCTTTTTAGTTTTTTGTGTAATACATTTTCTTATTATGGACGCTCTTCTATCTTAGATTGTGTAAAGTTTACTCATTTACACAATTAATTACACATGTTTTACACGGGTTAATTAAAGTGGTATAAAAGCGACGGAGTTCTAAGTTCTTGTTTTTAAGGTGTTTACTGATGATTGTTACGAAGTGATTCTACATGGCATATTTATTTCTATATACTAATCAGAAATAATAACAACCTTAAAAACTTATATCATGAAAAAATTAATTTTTACAGTAGCAGTAGCAATTTTATCAAGTGGAGTTTCAATCTCAGCAGCAAACATCAACAATAGTAATCATTCTGATGAAGTAATTGTGATGACAGTAAATGAAGAATTTAAAGAAGTTGCTTTAGAAGATTTGCCAGAAGCAGTAAGTAATGCAATTTTAAAAGATTATGCAACGGCTATTATTGGTAAAGCATACGTAAACGAAAGTGAGCAATATAAAATTGAACTTACTATTGATGAAACTGAAAGTGTAGTTTACGCAGACAAAGAAGGTAATTGGTTAAAAGAAGAAGATGTTATTGCTAAACAAGGAGCGTAATTTTTAAACCAATAACTTTTAACTCAATTCTGAATACCAATTAAGTCCTTAATTATGAGAAAAATAATTTTAACTATAACTGTAGCAATCTTAACAAGTGGAATTTCAAGTTCTGCTTTAGCAAACAACAATATTAATTCTAACGAATATGTTGAGGTAATGCGTAAAGATTTTAAAGAAATTACTTTAAAAGAAGTTCCGGTAGCTGTTAAAACTGCAATTGTAAAAGACTTTATAGCTGCCTTTGTTACTAAAGTTTATGTGAATGAGAGTAAGCAATACAAGATTGCACTTACTATAGATGATGAAACAAAATTCGTTGTTTTTGCAGATAAAAAAGGGCATTGGTTAAAAGATAAAGAGGTAAGAGCATAAAAGTGTTGTAGTTATAGGCTAGGGATCTATAATTATAAATTTCAAAATACCTAATCACAAAAAATAATTAATAATTAAAAACATACAATCATGAGAAAATTAATTTTAACAGTAACCGTAGCACTTTTAACAAGTGGAGTATCAGTATTTGCAGCAAACAATATCAATACAAACAATGCAGATGAAATTGTTGTTGTAGTAACTAATGATGATTTTAAAGAAATTTCAGCAAAGGAATTACCAGAAGCAGTTTCTAATGCAATTATAAAAAACTTTCCATCAGCTACAGTTAACAAACTATATGTAAATGGTAGTGAACAATATAAAATTGATCTTACTATTGATGAAACTGACGCTGTAGTTTATGCAGACAAAGAGGGGAATTGGATAGAAGAAGGTGATGTTGTAGTGAAGGAGTAAAGTTATAATAGTCTATATAGTAAAGTAGTTGTAGGTCTTAGGATCTTCAGTTTATAAATATTCAATCTTAAAGTAATTAATAATTTAAAAAATACAAAACCATGAGAAAATTAGTTTTAACAGTAACCGTAGCACTTTTAACAAGTGGAGTATCAGTATTTGCAGCGAACAATATCAATACAAACAATGCAGATGGAATTGTAGTTGTAGTAACCAATGACGATTTTAAAGAAATCAGCGTAAAAGAATTACCAGCAGCGGTTTCTAGTGCAATTGTAAAAGATTTTGGAACAGCAACAGCTATTAAAGCATATGTAAACGGAAGTGAGCAATATAAATTTGAACTTACTTTAGATGGAGAAGAAAAGGTAGTTTATGCAGATAAAGAAGGGAATTGGTTAGAAGAAGCCGATGTTGTAACAATTGAATAAGTTGTAACAGCTGAATAATAGGTTTGTATCAGTCAAGAAAAATAAAGTAATTATAGATTTAAAAGTCTTTAATTTAAAAGTATTCAATCATAAAATAATATAAAAATATAAAATCATGAGAAAATTAGTTTTAACATTAACCGTAGCAGTTTTAACAAGTGGAGCAACAGTATTTGCAGCAAACGATATCAATACAAATAATGTAGACGAAATTGTAGTTGTAGTAAGTAATGACGATTTTAAAGAAATCACATTAGAAGAATTACCAGAAGCAGTTTCTAACGCAGTTTTAAAAGATTTTCCAACAGCTACTGTTGTAAAAGCTTATGTAAATGGCAGTGAGCAGTATAAAATAGAATTGACTACTGATGGAACTGAAAGTGTAGTTTATGCAGATAAAGATGGGAATTGGTTAGAAGAATCTGATGTTGTAGTAATAGAGTAAAGTCCGATTCATAAAAAATAAGTAACACAATTATAGGTCTAAGGAACCTTTAATTATCACACATTCAATCATAAAATAATATAAAAATATAAAATCATGAGAAAATTAGTTTTAACATTAACCGTAGCAGTCTTAACAAGTGGAGCAACAGTATTTGCAGCAAACGATATCAATACGAACAATGTAGACGAAATTGTAGTTGTAGTAAGTAATGACGATTTTAAAGAAATTACATTAGAAGAATTACCAGAAGCAGTTTCTAACGCAGTTTTAAAAGATTTTCCAACAGCTACTGTTGTAAAAGCTTATGTAAATGGCAGTGAGCAGTATAAAATAGAATTGACTACTGATGGAACTGAAAGTGTAGTTTACGCTGATAAAGATGGAAATTGGTTAGAAGAATCTGATGTTGTAGTAATAGAGTAAAGTCTGGTTCATAAAAACAAGTAACACAATTATAGGTCTAAGTGATCTTTAATTATCACACATTCAATTATAAAATAATCAAAAATATAAAATCATGAGAAAATTAGTTTTAACATTAACTGTAGCAGTTTTAACAAGTGGAGCAACAGTATTTGCAGCGAACGATATTAATACCAATAATGTAGACGAAATTGTGATGGTAGCAACCAATGACGATTTTAAAGAAATTGAAATAAAGGAATTACCAGAAGCAGTTTCTACCTCAATTTCAAGAGATTTTTCTACAGCCACTGTTGTTAAAGCATATCTAAATGATAGTGAGCAATACAAGATTGAACTTACTGCAGATGGAACAAAAGGTGTAGTTTATTTAGATAAAGAAGGTAACTGGTTAAAAGGTACAGACATTATAACAGCAAAAGAAGAAGGGGATTTTAGTGAAGAAAAAACTGAGTAGTAAAAAGGTTCAAAATTTTTTTAAACTCAATTTTTCAGAAGAGAAAGACATTTTTTAATTAAAATGTCTTTTTTTTGATTACAATCAATTTATCTTAATATTTTTGTAACAAATGTATAAGCTTTATGAAGGAGATTTTATTAGTTGAAGATGATGTAGCATTTTCAGAAATGTTGAAGCAGTTTCTTAAACGACATAAATATGTTGTGGAGGTGAGTTATAATATAAAAAATGCTTTGCAACAGTTAGAAAAGAAGAATTACGATTTAGTTTTTACAGATTTACGTCTTCCAGATGGTGATGGAATTGCCTTGTTAAAGCAAATAAAACTTAGTAAAAAGGCTACTCCAGTAGTTTTAATGACTAGTTATGCAGAAGTTTCTACAGCTGTACAAGCAATGAAACAAGGGGCTTTTGATTATATTTCGAAACCTTTTAACCCAACTGAGGTCTTAGAAGTTATTAGCAATGCTTTAGAGGAAAAGGCAGATGATGTTGCTGAACATCAACAAAAACAACAAAAAGAGGCACAGCAAGAAAAAGAAAGAAGTAAAGCAGATACTGGTTTTGTAAAAGGTATTAGCAGTTCTTCTAAAGTTCTTGATGAATATATTGCTCTTGTAGCTCCTATTAATATGTCTGTGCTGGTTACGGGTGAAAGTGGTACTGGGAAAGAGGTGGTTGCAAAAACAATTCACTTACAAAGTCCTAGGCATAACAAACCATTTATAGCGGTAGATTGCGGTGCAATACCTAGAGAAATAGCTTCAAGTGAATTTTTCGGACATAAAAAAGGATCTTTTACAGGCGCTAATGAGGATAAGATTGGGCATTTTGAGTCTGCAAATGGAGGAACTCTTTTTTTAGATGAAGTTGGTAATTTGTCTTATGAAAATCAAATACAACTGTTACGTGCTTTGCAAGAAAGAAGAATTAAACCAGTTGGAAGTAGTAAAGAAATTAATGTTGATATTCGCTTAATCACCGCAACAAATGAAGATTTACTTTTGGCAGTTGAAAAAGGCGATTTTAGAGAAGATTTGTACCATCGTTTAAATGAATTCTCTATAAAAGTCCCTAATTTAAAAGACAGAAAAGACGATTTAATCTTATATGCAGATTTCTTTTTAAACAAGGCAAACCAACAGTTGAATAAATCTGTAATTGGTTTTTCTAAAAAAGTATTAACTATTTTTCAGAATTATCAGTGGCCTGGTAACTTAAGGGAATTATCTAATGTGATTAAAAGAGCTACTTTATTAACAAAAACAGAAGTTATTGATGTAGATGTTTTACCAAGTGAATTAACTAAAGTAAAAGAAAACACTGTTTCATCAAACAAATTTTCTACAAAAGAAAACGAAAAAGTACTCATTATTAGTGCGCTAGAAGAAGCAGGAAATAATAAGACTCAAGCAGCAAAATTATTAAATGTTACTAGAAAAACACTTTATAATAAAATGAAAGAGTATGATCTTAATTAAGGTACTCTTCTAAAGTTGTTATAAAAATATTTAATTGTTTCTCAAAATCAATAAATTCGGCTTTATTAATAGTTGTCGTAGTTTCAAATACTTCTAAATAAGGAATTACGGCTTTTACCTCCAGCTGCTTAAACATACTAAGCATCTTGTGGCTTATTTCATTTAGCTTCTTAATATCAGTCTCTTCTTTGGCTTTTATCAGTGTTAAGCTATTCTTTTTAGTGTCTTCTAAAAAAATATGTAAGGTGTTTTTTATGGAAGCAATATCATTACCTAAAAAAGATTGTAAAGATTTTATACTAAAACCTACAGTTGCTTTTTCAGCACCTTCTACTACTTTGGTTTTAAGTGGTATGCTACTCGACTTAAAAAAGCGATGTAAAACATCTTGAAGTTGGTTAGAGTTAAAAGGTTTTATCAATACTTCTGCAAAGCCAATTTTTAAATACTCTTCTCTAGAAATATTTGCACGTCCGGTCATTGCGATAATCGGTTGGTTTTTGTAAAGTTTATGATTTTTAAGGATTTCCATAAAATGGATTCCATTCATTTTTGGAAGTTGAATATCTGTGATTACAAAATCATATGAAATTTCATCTATAGCATTAATAGCATTTTGTGCATTCTCAAATGTGTATACTTTAATATTAAATTGTTTTAAAAAATCATTTAAAAGTAGGCGAACAGAAGCATCGTCTTCTACAACAACAGCGGTTAAGTTAAAAGCAGTAGTTGTCTTTTTAGTTTCTTCAGTTTTTATAATTGGTTTGTCAGATAATTTTACTGGTATTTTTAAGGTAAAAGTACTTCCTACATTTAGTTTGCTATCTAGAGTTAGTTTTCCGCCTAAAAGTTCTACTAATTTTTTAGAGATGGTTAAGCCCAAACCAAAACCTTTTAAATTGTTGTCGCTTGCATTTTCTGCTTGATTAAAAGCATTAAAAATAGTTGCCTTTTTGTCTTTACTAATCCCGATTCCAGTATCTATAATTAAAATTTCTAAGGTACTTTTGTGGTCTTGTTGCTTTATAGAACTTTGAATAGTAATAGTGCCCTCGTTTGTAAATTTACACGCATTTACAATTAAATTATATAGAATCTGTTTAATTCGAAAAGGATCACTAATAATAAGACTGTTAATGGAATCGTCCTGTTTAATAACAAAGCGTACAGGTTTGTCTTGAATGATATTTTTCGAATTTAGAATAATCTCATTAATATAATTCTCTAGATTAAAAGGAATAGATTCTATAGCAATATGACCATTTTCTAGTTTAGAGAATTCTAAAAGATCATTTACCAACTGCCCCATATATGTAGATGCGCTTCGTATATGGTCTAAATAATTTTTGTCTTTTGTGTTTTCTGTCGATTTTTGGAGTAGTTCACTAAAACCAGAAATAGTACTTAGCGGAGTTCTTAAATCATGGCTTACCATAGAAATTAACTGTTCTCTACTTTTTAAAAGTGACTGTGTTGTGCTATTCGCCTTTTCTAACTGTAAACGATAGCGCTGGGTTTTCCAGAAATCACTTAAAATTATTATAGAAAAAATAATAATGATGATAAAACTAATTCCGGCTGCAAATAAGATAATTTTTCTACTCTGGTTTAATGTTGCTTCTCGTTGCTTGTCCATATTACTAGTGTAGAAAAGGATGTCTTTTTCAAGATTTTCTAACAATTCTTGTAGTTTTCTAGAAATGGTTAAATCATTATTTATAAGTTCATTTTGCTTTTTTCTAAGGTAGAAGCGCTGGCTGTTGTTTTTATTTTGAGCCTCTTTTAGCATTTTTCTAGAAATAGAAACTAACGAGTCTATTTGCTTTTGTTCAATATTATTGATAGAATCTTTGGGTACGTATTGGTTTAGAGCTAGTGCAAAATTTTCTAACTTAGAACTCGTTCCGTTATCAAAATATAAAGGATTTTTAATAAAATCATTTATTGTAATTTTTAAAAGTAAAGAGTCTATAGAGCCTAATTTATTTATAGCTTCAGTTATAGGCTTGTTAGAATCGTAGTTGGTATTTAGATCTTTTAAATCTATAATATTTTTCAATTTTTTATCAATAATTAATTTTATACTATCTAAAATAAACTCTTGAGAATTGTTAGTAACAATAAGGCTCAGTGAGTCTATTTTTGATACTAATTTTTTGTTTTCTTCTAGGTATTCATTAAATTTTGTTGGAGAATTTAACTGTAGTGCAGCTCTAGCGATGCTTTCATTTTTGTATATGTGGGCTATTAAAGTTCCGGTTCTAACAATCACATTTCTATCGGAGATATCTTGTTTTTGTAATTGTGTAAATGTTTTTAGTTCAGAAAGCACTAAAAAACCAGCAATAGTTGCTAAAAGACCAAGTATGATGTAGCCTATTATAACTTTAAAAGTAATATTCTTTTTTAATGATTTCATAAAGTAGTATGTGTGTAATATTTTTTAAAGCATGCTAATTTTATAATAAAAAAGCAATATTTTGTTTACCTATTCTGATTGAAATAACCTGTTCCAATACCGATTACACGTTCATAAAAACTACCAAAAGGTTTGTAATATACAATTACAGTGTACTCGTTTTCGGTTTCATAAAATGTACCAAGTATATCATTTGTATTTACATTTCCATTAGCATCTAAAGTAACAAAAGTGTAATTATAAAAACCTTGTTTTAAAAGCATATTTGCAGCATAGTATTTTTCCTTAGAATTATAGTCCATTCTGTTTTCTTCCGTAATATTAAAATCATTAAAAGCACCGTAAACATAAAGATCTTTATTAGCAATAGGTTCATCAGCTAAAACAGAAAAGTGCATCATTGCATAATCTGCTTCCGTTCTAGAATCATCTGCTTCTATAGTTCTAACCACAAATTGTCCGTTAATATCTGGGTTGTATTTGTATTCGTTAAATTGATTAAACGTATAAGGATATAAATAATGATGAAAAACATCTTCCTTAATTACTTTTACTACGTTTAAACTATTATTTCTAATAATCTTATTATCGAAATACAAGTACTCGTTTCCTCCCCAAAAATTAGTTTTGTTGGTGTACGTATATAATAATTGATTGGGTTTAAAAAAGGTAGGTTGTAGGTCTGTTATTTTTTCATTCCAATTATTATTTTTTAAGATAACAACATTTATTTCTTGACTAGGGTTGTTTATCTGTATGTTTGGATGTGTTATAGAAAACTGAACCGTTTGTTGTGTGTTTAATGTTTTTGTATTTCTACTTCTTTCTACGGATACACCAACGGTAGTCGCATTTTCGTACAAAACAAAACGCCTTGTAAACATAAGCTCATCATAACTATTTAAAACAGATAAAAGGTAGTTTCCACTTTTGGTAATTACTGTATTTACATTCGGTATTTGAACAGAATAATGGGAGTAACTTTGTAATGTGTTAAAAGAATTGGTTACTTCTATAATGGTATTTTGATCAAAACCATTAATGTATTGGCTAGATGACAATCTGCTAGGTTCCCAATCATGCGTCATGTGTGCTATTTTGTATTGATAATCTTTACTATCTGCATCTAAATCATCAAAAGATAATTCTAATACAGTGCCTAAAGGAACAATGGCAGAAAAGTTGTTTTCTTGCAGTGGTCTTAACTGAATAGATTTTATGTTTTGCGAAAAAGAGTTTAGGCAAAATAGGATTGAAACAGTGATTAGAAGCTTTTTATACATGTTACAAAAATAGTGTTCATTTGTTTTAATTATCAATATTTAAGCCAAAATTTATAACTTAAACGTTTTCATTTATTCGTGTTATTTAGATTAATTATAAATAAGAATATTTAACTAAGATAAAAGTTAAAATGTTTCACTCATACATAGCAAAAAGCCTAAATTTGCTTGATTTTTTAAGATAACTAACAATTCCAATTTACTATGTCAAAAGACATTCGTATTAAAAAAGGCTTAGATATTAAGCTTATTGGCGCTGCAGAAAAAACGACTAAAGAGGTTTCTTTAAGTAGTATTTATGCGGTTAAGCCAGAAGACTTTCACGGAATTACACCTAAACTTGTAGCCAAAGAAGGAGCAGAAGTAAAAGCAGGAGAAGTACTTTTTTATTCAAAAAGTGACGAACGCATTTTATTTCCTAGTCCTGTTTCTGGTAAAGTAGTAGAGGTTATACGTGGAGCAAGAAGAAAAGTATTAGCAGTTAAAATTTCTGCAGACACAACACAAGAATATAAAGATTTCGGGGCTAAAGATGCAGCTAAAATGTCTGCAGAAGAAGTTAAGAATCATTTATTTGCTTCTGGTTGTTGGCCATTTGTAAAACAACGTCCTTTTGATGTTGTTGCAAATCCAAACCAAGCACCTAAAGCTATTTTTGTTTCTGGTTATGCAAGTGCACCTTTAGCAGCAGACTTAGATTTTACTTTAGCAGGTAAAGAAGCCGAATTGCAAGCAGCAATTACAGCGGTTTCTAAACTAACTGAAGGTAAAGTGCATGTTTCTGTAGGAGCCAATTCTAACTCACCTTTAGCTAACATAAAAGAAATAGAATTGCACAAGGTTTCTGGTCCGCATCCTTCTGGGAATGTGAGTACTTTAATTGCAAATATAGATCCTATTAACAAAGGAGAAGTTGTTTGGGTAGTTACACCACAAGACTTAATTGTTATTGGAGAATTACTTTTAACAGGTAAGTATAATGCAACTAGAACAGTAGCTTTAACAGGTTCTAAATTTAGCAATCCACAATATGTTACTGCTATTGCAGGAGCAACTATTGCAGATGTTACTGCTGGAAATTTAGTAAATGATAATACAAGAATCATTAGTGGAAACGTACTTTCTGGAAAGCAAGTAAAAGAAGCGGATTCTTTAGGGTATTATGACAATCAGATTACTGCAATTCCAGAAGGAGATGATTATGAATTATTTGGTTGGAACAAACCAGTTTTTAATAAAGTATCTACATCTAGAGCATTAACTTTTTCTTGGTTAACGCCAAAGAAAAAATACGATTTAAATACAAACACAAACGGAGAGCATAGAGCATTTGTTGTAACAGGTTCTTACGAAAATGTTTTTCCTTTAGATATTTATCCAATGCAATTGTTAAAAGCATGTATGTATAAAGATTTAGATGAAATGGAAGCTTTAGGAGGTTACGAAGTAGCTCCGGAAGATTTTGCACTAACAGAATTTATTTGTGTATCTAAACAACCTCACCAGAAAATAATACGTGAAGGTTTAGATTTAATGAGAGAAGAATTAGGATAAGATTATGGGCTTAAAACAAAATTTACATAATTTAAAAGAGAAATATAAAGGAACCAAAATGGCACCTGCATTTAATGCAATCCATACCTTTTTATATTTACCAAATGATGTTACTCACGGAGGAACTCATATAAAAGCAGCAGACGATTTAAAGCGTACCATGAATACGGTAATTATGGCTTTAGTTCCTTGTTTGCTTTTTGGAATGTTTAATGCAGGTTATCAACACTATGCAGCAATAGATGGTTCTTTAAGAGCAGATGTATTAGCTAACTTTTTTACGTTAGATAATCTTTGGATTGGAATCTTAAAAGTATTACCACTAGTAATTGTTTCTTACGGAGTTGGTCTTGGAGTAGAATTCATTTTTGCGATCATTAAAGGTCATGAAGTAGAAGAAGGATACTTAGTAACAGGTATGTTAGTGCCATTAATTGTACCAGTTGATACACCGTTATGGATGTTGGCTGTTGCCGTTGTTTTTGGTGTAGTAATCGGTAAAGAAGTTTTTGGTGGTACAGGAATGAACATCTTAAACCCTGCTTTAACCATTAGAGCTTTCTTATTTTTCGCATATCCAACATGGATGTCTGGAGATAAAGTTTGGGTACACGATGCTGTAAATAGAGCAGGAACTGCAGATGCAATTTCTGGTGAAACTATTTTAGGTAGTTATGCTCAAAACAGTGAGGTGATTTATTCTAATTTTGATAAGTTCATGGGATTCATTCCTGGTTCTGTTGGAGAAACATCTACATTATTAATCCTTTTAGGAGCTGCTTTCTTAATCTTTACTAAGATTGGAAGTTGGAGAATTATTGTTTCTACATTTTTAGGGGCAGCCGTTATGGGATTAATCTTTAATCAAATTGTAGCAGCAGATATTATTACAGAATCTAGTTCGTTTTACGGATTAATGAATACGGTTTGGTGGGAACACTTAATGATTGGTGGTTTAGCATTTGGAGCTGTTTTTATGGCTACAGATCCTGTAACAGCATCACAAACAAATAAAGGGAAATGGATTTACGGTTTCTTAATTGGTTTTATGTCAATTATGATTCGTGTATTTAACCCTGCGTACCCAGAAGGAGTATTTTTAGCAATCTTATTAATGAATGTTTTTGCTCCAACAATAGATCATTATGTGGTACAAGGAAATGTAAAGAAAAGATTAAAACGTACTAAAGTTAAAACTGCCTAATTATGAGTAAGAGAACAGATAGTAATTCATATACAATGATTTTTGCCGTAGCAATGGTATTAGTTGTTGGTACTATGTTGGCTTTTACGGCTTCGTCTTTAAGACCAACCATAACTGCGAATCAACGTATAGAAAAACAGCAAAATATCTTGTACGCTATGGGCGTAAATGATAATGACGAAACAAGTGCAAACTTTGTTTCTACAGATATTGCTCAAGAGGAATTTAAAAAATACATTAAAAAACAATTAGTTATTCAAGGTGATAAAGTTACTGAGGATGATAAAGCATTTTTAATTGATATTAAAAAAGAACAAACAAGCGCAAAAGAAGGAAACGAACGTCGCTTACCTTTGTTTATAGGTGAGAAAGATGGTGTTACTTTTTATATTGCACCAATTAGAGGAAAAGGACTTTGGGATGCAATTTGGGCTTATATTTCTATAGATAAGGACATGGTTATACAAGGTGCTTACTTTGATCATAAAGGAGAAACTGCTGGTTTAGGTGCAAACATAAAACAACGTTTTTTTATGGATGATTTTATTGGAGAACACTTATTATCTAGCAATGGAAACTTTAAAGGAGTTGATGTAGCAAAAGGTAATAATGACCCTATGAACGTAGACAAAACGGATAATGAGGTAGATGCCATCGCTGGAGCAACAATTACAGGTAACGGAGTGTCTGCAATGATTAAAGATGAGTTAAAGCTTTACATTCCTTATTTTAAAACTTTAAAAAAATAATTTATGGGACTTTTATCAAAAAAAGACGCAGCATTAATTACAGATCCTTTATTAGATGACAACCCTATTACTATACAAGTATTAGGTATTTGTTCTGCTTTAGCTATTACAGCAGAATTAAAAGCATCTATTATTATGGCGTTTTCAGTAATGGCAGTATTAGCTGTAGGAAACGTGGTTATTTCATTAATGCGTAACATTATACCATCTAAAATTAGAATTATTGTACAACTAGTTGTAGTTGCTGCTTTAGTAATTGTGGTCGATTTAGTTTTAAAAGCTTTTGCTTACGAACTGAGTAAAACACTTTCTGTTTTTGTTGGGCTAATTATTACAAACTGTATTATTATGGGACGTTTTGAAGCTTTTGCTTTAGCAAACGGACCTTGGAAATCTTTCTTAGATGGAATTGGTAATGCTGCAGGTTATGGTTTAATTTTAGTTATTGTAGGTTTCTTTAGAGAATTATTAGGTTCTGGTACTTTATTAGGATTTAAAGTTTTAGGAGATCCTATTACTAAAACAGGTTTGTATGCATTTGGTTACGAGAATAATGGATTTATGATTATGCCTCCAATGGCATTAATTGTAGTTGGTATTATTATTTGGATACAGCGTAGTAAAAATACATCATTAATAGAAGAAAATTAAAATGAGTTTGTAGTAAGCAGTTATAGTTTGCAGTAAAATGCTCACTAAATACTGATACTAAAAACTGAAAACTAAAAATATGGAACATATAGAATTATTTTTCAAATCGATATTTATAGATAACATGGTATTTTCAGTATTCTTAGGAATGTGTTCTTACCTTGCCGTATCTAAAAAAGTAACTACTGCCGTTGGTTTAGGAGCTGCTGTAATTTTTGTATTAGCAGTAACTGTACCATTAAACTGGTTATTAGATCAATATATCTTACAACCAGGCGCATTAAAATGGTTAGGTGCAGAGTATGCAGAATACGACTTAAGTTTCTTATCATTCATCATGTTTATTGCAACTATTGCAACCATGGTACAGTTGGTAGAGATTATTGTTGAAAAATTCTCACCTTCATTATACAACTCACTTGGTATTTTCTTACCGTTAATTGCAGTAAACTGTGCTATTTTAGGTGGAAGTTTATTTATGCAATCTCGTGAGATTCCTACCTTAGGTTTAGCATTAACTTACGGAGTTGGTTCTGGAATTGGGTGGTTTTTAGCTATTGTAGCAATTGCTGCAATTCGTGAAAAAATTAGATACTCTAACGTTCCACCTGCTTTAAGAGGTTTAGGAATTACGTTTATCATTACAGGATTAATGGCTATTGGATTTATGAGCTTTGGAGGAATGTTAACTGGTGGTGGTGATGAAGAAGAAGAAAAGCCAGCTACAGAAGCTAGCATTAAGAAAGAAGAAGTAAAACCAGCTACGAAAGAAATTGTAGCTGTAAACACAAATACAAACCAAGAGTAGATATGATATTAGCAGCAGGTACAACAGGAACCATAATTGCAACAGTAGCAGCTTTTTTAGTATTAACACTGGTATTGGTAGCATTATTATTATTTGTAAAACAAAAACTATCGCCATCTGGTCCAGTAACAATTACTATTAATGGTGAGCGTAAAATAGAAGTTGGTTCAGGAAGTTCTCTTCTATCAACTTTAGGAAACGAAAAGATATTTTTACCATCTGCATGTGGAGGTGGTGGAACTTGTATTCAATGTGAGTGTCACGTAAATTCTGGTGGAGGTGAAGCTTTGCCAACAGAAATACCTAACTTTACTCGTAAAGAATTAAAAGAAGGAATTCGTTTAGCTTGTCAAGTAAAAGTAAAACAAGATATGGATATTTCTATTCCAGAAGAAATTTTTGGAATTAAGAAATTTGATGCCGTTGTTGTTAGAAATTACAACGTAGCGACTTTTATTAAGGAGTTTGTTGTTGAAATTCCGGAAGATATGGGGTATAAAGCAGGTGGATATATTCAAATTGAAATTCCAGCTTGTGAGGTAAAATATTCTGATATGGATATTACCGCACACCCAGAAGAGCACGATACACCAGATAAGTTTGAAGGTGAGTGGGATAAGTTTAACTTACGTCCATTAGTAATGAAAAATACAGAAACTATAGAAAGAGCATATTCTATGGCTTCTTACCCAGCAGAGGGAAGAGAAATTATGTTAAATGTACGTATTGCAACACCTCCTTTTGATAGAGTAAAAGGTGGCTGGATGGATGTTAATCCTGGTATTGCATCTTCATATATTTTCAACCTTAAAAAAGGAGATAAATGTGTTATTTCTGGACCTTATGGAGAGTTCTTTATTAATGAGTCTGAAGCAGAAATGTTATATGTAGGTGGTGGAGCAGGTATGGCACCAATGCGTTCTCACTTATATCATTTATTCAGAACCTTAAAAACGGGTAGAAAAGTAACATATTGGTATGGAGGTCGTTCTAAAGCAGAATTATTTTATATCGAACACTTTAGAGCATTGGAAAAAGATTTTCCAAACTTTAAATTCTATATTGCTTTATCTGACCCAACTGAGGCAGATAACTGGACAAAGAAAACAGATATTCATGATGAAGCTGGAGATGGTTTTGTTGGGTTTATTCACAATTGTGTAATTGATAATTATTTATCTAAACATGACTCACCAGAAGATTTAGAATTGTATTTCTGTGGACCTCCATTAATGAACAATGCAGTTCAGAAAATGGGTGAAGATTTTGGTCTTGCAGACGAAAATATTCGTTTTGATGATTTTGGAGGATAGACTTCAATCAACTATAATATTACAAACCGATTCAGAAATGAATCGGTTTTTTTGTGGGGTTAACTTTCTAAAATATACAGATACCCTTCTATATAACCTCATCATTACCATTTATAGATTGAAAACGTCAGTTTATATAATCACTCTATAAAAGATTGAAATTTAATAGAATATTTGTTCTGTATTAATCAGATAAGAAGCAATAAAGAAGAAATGCTTTTTTGTAAAACAAACTCTATTATGAAAAATTTATTAAAAGTAATATTAATGCTATTTGTATTTGCAAATGCATTTTTATCAATGGGGCAACAACAGTCTCTAGACAAAAATTATTTACAATTAAGTCCCAGAGTTGGATACGATTTTCCGACCTATAATAACAATACACCCTATATCGATTATAAAGGTGGTTTAGATTTAGGAATTTCCTTAGATTATTACTGGACATGGTTTGGGCTAGGTGTAGATTTTGATTACATCAAAAACAAGCCAGAAAGTACGTATCCAATTATTGCAAGTACTTTACCTACAACCTTATCCGAAGCTAAAATTACACGTATGTTTTATGGAATTGGCCCAAATGTGCAAATAAGAAGTAATTCTGGTAAATTTAAAACTGAATTTAATACACGTTTTGGATTAGCATCCATAAAAGGTGGTAGAACACTTTTAGCAGGTCCAACAGCAGCAAACATATTAAATTTTCATGCTGGTTATAATGCATCAAGTGTATTTACATTTAAAGGTCAGGTTCGTTTTACTTATTTCTTATCCGAAAATTTTGGAATTAATGCAGGAGCCTATTATATACGACACTTCGGTGTTACGGAGTTAAATGAAGGTGGACTTTCTGCAAGTTACCAACCCTTTACGGAGGATGCTGGAGAATTTTATATTGATCAAGGAAATCCGATGGTAAGAAGTGAACCGTGCGATTGCGATATTTCATCAGTTGGTTTATTTGCAGGGGTTACTTTCAAGTTCAGTAAAAAGGAAAAATCTTGTCCAGTTTGTGGTGAAAATCACACACCTTATTGTTGTGCAACTTGTGGTTGTAATGTAACGGTAACAGCCAAAGATAAATTTACAGGAGAAACGTTACCTAATACAGATGTTGTATTAACTGATCTAAATGGTAATATTGTACAAACTGCTACTACAAATTCTTATGGAGTTGTTGTTTTTACAGAAGTACCAGAAGATAATTATGTAATTAGAGGAAAACTATACAATGTTACATTAGAAGAAGGAAGCATTACAAAAGAAGATTTTAAAAACTGTAAAAAGGAAAGTGCAGGTATACAAAAAGTGATTGTATATGCTGATGAAAATTTCATTTTAAAAGGAAATGTGGTAGAATGTAATTCTCCTAACGGAATACAAGGCGTAGATATTATCTTAAAAGATAAGCTTAGAGCAGGGCAAAAAAACACACTATCTGATGCAGAAGGAGATTTTATCTTTCATTTAAAACAAGCTTCAAGGTATGGCTTAAATGGTAAAAAAGATGGTTATTTCTCTAATGAAGTAGAAGTGGCTACCGACTCTTACAATAGAGAAAGCACTTTATTTATTGATTTTGAAATGTGTATAGATCCATGTGGAGTTGCCATTAAATTAGACAATATAAACTTCGATTTAGACAAAGCAATTATTTTACCAGCTGCAAAACCAGATTTAGATTATGTGGTGAAGTTAATGCAAGACAACCCAAGTATTACTGTAGAAATGTCTTCTCACACAGATAGCCAAGGAGGTGATGCTTATAATCTAAGTTTATCTCAAAGAAGAGCAGATGCTACGGTAAATTATATTGTTGGTAAAGGCATTTCAAGAAGTAGGCTAGTTGGCCGTGGAGCAGGAGAGAGTGAATTAAAGAATACCAAATGTGCTAATAACGTACCATGTACAGATGACGAACATAGAATAAACCGAAGAACTGAATTTAAAGTAGTTTGCTTTTAATAAGAATTTGTTTGAGTTAATTAATAATTAGTAAACCAAGTCAAGGCAGTAAAATGCTGTCTTGACTTACATTTAAAAACCTAGAAAATATGAAAACGAGATATAAAAATAGAAGAATTTTAGAATATGTAAGTATACTTTTTAGCTTGTTCGTGTTGATGAATTTTGTGAGTTGTAGTAATGATGAAAGTTGTGATTATGATGTGGAAGATGACGGATTTCCTTTTGCGTGTAGTGAGGGTATGGATGTAGCTTTTTTAATTGATTATACTGGAAGTATGGGAGGAGCAATAGATGGTATTAAAAGTTCAGTTGCTGCAATTGCAAATACAATCGTTACTGAGTCTGGGGGAGATTATAGACTCTCTTTATCAATTTTTGATGAACAACCAGAAGGTAATTTACCAGCTTATGCTGCCCAAACGGATTATGTAAGTTTGCCTGCAGGGCAAAAAGTAGTAAATTCTACATTTGCAACAAGGGATCAGTATTTAACTATGATGGAAAAATTTGGAACAAATAATAAAACCTCATTTAGTAATCAATTAGCAAAACTAAATGGAGCATTAAGTTTAGGTTCTGGAGTTGGGTCACCAGAACCTGGAGGCTTATTATTTAATGAACTGATAAATAATAGTTTTGCAGGAAATTGGAGAACAACTAATATTACTAAACTAGCTATAATTATAACTGATGCTGTTGCAGGTGGAGATGATGATATTGCTAATGGAATCGATGACACGTATTTGGCATCTCTTGCAGCAAAAGCAAACCTAGATGGTATTCAGGTCATTTTAGTTTCATCATTGGCTACATCAAATTATGAAATAAGTTTAGTAGATATCAATAACGGAGGTTTAAAACTTATGAATGCAAACTTGAACAATGTAGGTACAGATATTATTAAGCTAATTGAGGATATTTGTGTTAATAATGAAAAATAATTAAACCAATATTACTAATAATCATTCATGAAAAGGCAATGGAGATTGTATCAAAGTTGCTTTTTTAAACATTATCTTCAAAACGAATACAGAGGTTATTTTTTTTGATATCAAACATTATTTTTAACATTTCATTAATTAACATTAACTTTAAAGAAAAAAAATATGAAAAATTTAAAAATCAAACATCTTTTTTACGCAACTATTACTGCTTTCATGTTTTATTCTTGTGCAAGCCCAATTGAAATATATGAAAAATCAGGGCACGCTATTACCATGAAGCAAAGCCACATTTTATATGAAAATTACAATGAAAACCTAAAACCTATTATTGAAAAAACTCAAAATTCTATTCTGCAAAGAGAAGGATATGAAGGGACTGAATATGTATTGGTTAGCATAGAACAATTAGAAAATTACATTCGATTTTTAAAGGAAGTAGAGAAAACGAATAAAGGTAATGAGAACAACAAAGTAACTGGAATTGCACTATTTTTAGGAGCTCATGATAAAACGAAAACACTTAGTTCTATGCCTAAATTTAATCATAATATTAAGAGTTTTGAAGAGATGAATGAGAAAAATGATAGGTTAGTTGGAGACATGAGACATAGAGAAACAGTTTTTTTAGCTCCAACCTTTAGAGAAAACCATAAAGATTCAATATTTACAAATGAGTTTCAAAGACATATTCCTTTTTTTATTGAATATACAGACCAAAATAATAAATATAAAGGAACCTATAAGTATTTATTGCCTTACCTAAGAAATAAGAAAACTGAAAGTGCTACAAGATCTTTAGAAAGAAACTCAAGTTTAAATGCAGATGAGTTTAATATTATGCCACCAAGGCAATAACTTCTATAAAATAGCAACTAAAAAATAAATAATTTTGTTAGAAGTAATATATGATTCTGTAGTTTACTATCATTTATATTTGCAGATTATTCCTGCAATTATTGGTTTATTTTATATTAAGAAACTAGATGTTAAATATCGATATTTTGTACTATTGCTTTGGTATGGGGTGTTTAATGAAATTTTTGCTTTATACTATGGTAGATATATTGTAATACAAAAAAATGCAGTTTTTTATAATATATATAATGTCATTTACTTTAGTTATCTATTTTGGTTATTCTTTTCTAAATTCAATAGTAAAATATTTAAGAAAATAATTATATTTTTTGGAGTTATATATTTTATAGTTGTTGCATATGAATTACTGATTAAACAAATAGATTACACTAGTCAGAGTTTTTTAGAGTCTTACATAATTGGTGGATTTAGTATTTTAATCTTTGTTGCCTATTATTTAATGATGTTATTAACATCTAGTAAGCAAGAAAATGTATATTCAAATTTATTACTATGGATAGCTATTGCACATTTTATCTACTATTTAGGCTTTATACCTTTTAAAGTAGGTCAAAATTATTTTGCAAATTTTAAACAGTTTCATCATTTGTTTAGTTTATTAATTACAATTACAAGTTTAAAAAGTATCATTTTAAGTATCGGTTTTATATGCACTCACCAGAAGGTTCAATCATAGGTTATTCAATATTAATACTCGTTTTTTTAGGGGTATTACTAGTATTGCTTTTTTTTGTGTTTATAAATCGGAAAAACAAATTAGTGCGTGATAATTTTGAAGCAACCATACAAAACCAAAAACGCCAACACGATTTAGAATTAAAGGCTTTGCGAAGTCAAATGAATCCACACTTTGTACATAATTCTTTAAATGCTATTCAATATTATATTCAACAGAATGATGTTGAAACATCAGAAAATTATTTAGCAAAATTCTCGAAATTGATGCGTCAGTTTTTTGATTATTCAAGACGGAAAAGTGTTAGTTTGAGTGAAGAAATTAGCTTACTAGAGAATTATCTTCAAATAGAAAAATTACGTTTCGAAGAAAAAATAGAATATGAAATAAAAGTAGATCCAGAATTAGATATTGAAGAAGAACAGATACCTTCTATGCTTATACAACCGTTGGTAGAAAATGCTATAAACCATGGTTTATTTCACAAAAAAGGGAATGGAAAAGTAACTGTAATATTCAATTTTATAAATGCAAATTGCTTTAAAGTTAGTGTAATAGATAATGGTGTTGGTTTAAAAAAAACGAAAGAACTAAATACTTCTATAAAAAGTCAAAATGCTTCACATTCCTCAGAAGTATTAACTGAGCGAATTCATTTTTTAAATGAAAGTGGTTCTTGGAATGTGTGCCATAAAATGATAGATCGTTCTATAGAAATTGGTAAAACAGGTACAGAAATTGTTTTAGAATTTAATCAAAATTATTATGACAAAAATTAAAACGATACTTATTGATGATGAGCGGAAAGCATTATCTATTTTAAAAAATAAAATTGAAAGATACTGTCCAGACTTAGATATTATTGCAGAAACTCAGAGTCCAGAAAAAGGTTTAGAACTTATAGATAAATTGCAACCTCAACTGGTATTTATAGATATTGCAATGCCTGTAATGAATGGGTTTGATGTTTTAGCAAATGTAAAGAAGCCTAATTTTGAAATTATTTTTGTAACCGCTTTTGACCAATATGCAATAGATGCTATTAATTATAGTGCTATTGGTTACTTATTGAAGCCAGTGGATAATGAAACTTTAATAGCAACCGTAATAAAGGCTTCTAAAAATATTGCTGATAAATCTGCCTTAGAAAAAAACAAATTACTGATAGAAAACTTAGGCATACAAAATTTTCAGAAGAAAAAAATAGTCATTCCATCTGCAGATGGATTAGAGTTTGTAAAAATAGATGCAATTATACATTGCGAAGGTGTAGATGGATATACTAAGATTCATTTTAGTAATCAAAAACCCATTTTAAGCTCACAAAGCATAGGTCATTTTAATAAAATATTACAGCAGCAAGATTTTTACTTAGTCCATAAATCTCATTTGATAAATCTAGAGCATATAAAAAAATATTTAAATGAAGGTTATGTATTATTAAGTGAGAATCATAAAGTGCCTGTCTCTAGAAATAGACGACAAGATTTTTTAAATAATCTAAAAGGTTAGTTTTTAAGTGTTTTTAAAAGGTAGTTAGTTCATTTAATGTTTCGTCAAAGAAGCTTTTATAGAGTAAAACGGCTCTTTATTTTCTTTCTCAATGATTTTAGAGAAATCCATTACATTTGTTATGTAGTCTAATGTGCATAATAACTCAATGACTTTGTATGACAAGTACTGTTTTACTGAACTTGTTTCTGTATTTGTCATCAACATAAAATTTAGTATTGAAACCGATTCATTTCTGAATCGGTTTTTTATACAAATAAATTTTGCTCTCTTAATAAAAAGGAAAATTTATGTTAAGTTTTATTCTTTAATTTCAATATCAACATTTCCGTCTCCATCAGTTTTTACACTTCCTTGTGGAGTTTCAATATTTACATTATTTTCAGTTTTAACTTCCGTCTTTTTTTCTGATTTTTTATCCTCTCTACAAGCGGTAAATGATATTGATAAACATACAAGTACAAATAATAATTTCTTCATTTTTTTATGTTTTTAATTCATAGTAAAATAAAGATAATTTTTTTCATTATTGAAAAAAAAAGGACGAATTATTTTTAAGTGCTCTTTTTTAGCTTTAGCTATTTTAAAGTGTTGTGGCTAATTTGTTTACTTTATTTAAGTAAGTTCAACATCTACAAACCCATATTTTTTAGCATTATAATTTGTATTTAAAATCTTTAAAAATGATTAATTTCGTTGTTCAAATTTTTAAATGATTTACTTAGTATATTTTTTACTACTAATACTAATAATAATAGGGATTGTTTTTATTGGACTTTATTTATTTCAAGAGGAATTTATTTTTTTGAATGGTGATAAATTAGATAAAAATTATCAATATAACTTTACAAACAAGTTTGAAGAAGTCTTTGTAAAAACTGATGGAGATAATGTAGTTAATGCACTTCACTTTCAATTACCAAATCCAAAAGGAGTTGTTTTATTTTGTCATGGAAATAAAGGGAATTTAACTAAGTGGGGAGATAGAGTTGCTTACTTTTTAGACTATAATTATGAAGTCTTTGTTTTCGATTATAGGAATTACGGAAAAAGTACGGGTATATATAATGAAGTAGCCATGTACAATGATGGTTTGGTTGTTTATAATCACCTAAAAAATAATTTCAAAGAAGAGAATATTGTGGTTTATGGGTTTTCTTTAGGCGGAACTTTTGCCACCAAAATAGCTTCTCTAAATAGCCCGAAAGAATTAATTATAGAAGCTCCTTTTTACAAATTTAAAAAAGCAGCGACTTATAAGTTTAAGTTTGTTCCAACTTTTTTGTTAAAATACCAATTTAGGTCTGATAAAGACATTTCTAAAGTAAGATGTCCTATTACACTGTTTCATGGTAATAAAGACACTACCACTTCTTATAAGCAATCTAAAAGGTTGTTAGCACTAAATTCATCAACTAAAAATAAGTATATAGAGATTGATGGAGGAACACATCATAATATTAGAGAATTTGCCATTTATAAAGAGAATTTAAAAGAAATCTTAGAGCGATAGTACTTCTTAAAATTTATAAATCGTATTTTTGATCACTTCAAAGAATAATAAAATGAGTAGTATTAAGAAAATTTTAAAGAAGAAGAAGTTCGTCAAAATAAAGCTAAAGAAAATTGCGACCAATCACTTGGAGTTAAAAGCAACAATCAATGGTGTAAAAGGGCGATTTATTCTAGATACAGGTGCTTCTAACTCTTGTGTAGGATTAGATATGATTACTCATTTTAATTTGGAAGCTCAAGAAAGTGAAACCAAAGCAGCTGGGGCAGGAGCAACCGATATGGAAACGTTGCAATCTGATAATAATTCTTTAAAAATAGGAAGCTGGAAAACAAATAAATGTCATTTAGTGTTGTTTAATTTATCTCATGTTAATACAGCTTTAACGCAGCACAAAGCAAAAGAAGTACATGGAATTATTGGTGCAGATGTGTTACAAAAGGGTAAAGCATTTATAGATTATCATAAAAAAGTTTTATACTTAAAGAAAACAAAAAAATAATTAATTTAAAATAAAATACAATGAGTTTGCAAAAACAAGTAATGGATAAAATGAAAGAAGCAATGAAAGCAAAAGATACGGTTGCTTTACAAGCTTTAAGAGCGGTTAAATCTGCCTTTTTATTAGCGAAAACGGAAACAGGTGTTCAAGCAGAAATTACAGAAGAGCAAGAAATTAAAATTATTCAGAAGCAAGTTAAACAAAGAAGAGACAGTGCAGCTATCTTTATAGAACAAGGTAGACAAGATTTAGCTGATCCAGAATTAGCTGAATTAGCTGTTTTAGAACAGTTTTTGCCAGAAGCCTTATCAGAAGAAGAAATTGAAAGTGTGGTTGTTGCTACGATTAGCAAAGTAGGAGCATCCGGAATGAAAGATATGGGGAAAGTTATGGGAATTGTTTCTGCTGAATTAGCAGGTAAAGCAGATGGTAAAACCATTTCTACTTTAGTAAAAAAGAATTTAATGTAAAAAATATTTTTGTTCTCTTTATAGAAAACAAAATGGCTGCGTAGTTCAACTGGATAGAATATCAGATTTCGGCTCTGAGGGTTGGGGGTTCGAATCCCTTCGCAGTCACAAAAAAAAAGGCTAAGAATTACATTTTGTAATTCTTAGCCTTTTTTAGTTAATTTAGATTAATCTAATTATTCAATAACTACTTTTTTGCTTATTGTACCTTTGTTGCTATACATTTTTACAATGTATAGTCCGGTTGGTATTTGATTTTTTATGGCTAACTTATAGCTGTTTTTCTGTTCTGTAATGTTCCATAAGCTTGTTTTTTTACCGAGTATATTAAAAAGTTCTATTTTCTGTATTGTTATTTCTTGATTTTTAGAAATTACAATATTTTTATTTTGATTATCAGCATAAATAGTAGTTTCTGTAATTAGTGTATTGTTTTCTAGTTTAAGTGTGTTTGAGGTAGATTCTTTAAAAGCTAAAACAAAACGATTAGAACAGACACCTTTATCTAAGGTTAAATTGATTTTTCCATCTTTAATGTTGTATGAATCTCCTGTAAGTTTATCCTTTATGTAAATTTCTCTAGAAATATTTTGAATTTTATCTACCATTAAATCTACTTGTCCAGAATACCCCATTGTAATTTCTAAAGGAACTTCTAAATCATCAGATATTTCTTGCACACCAGTAATTACATATTTTCTATGATCATCCTTAAATTTCCAATAGATGTCAGTTTCATTGTCGATAAATGACTCAGAATCGTAACCTTTTTCATAGTCAAATGAATTTGTTGCCTGAAAAGAGATTGCTATTTGATGATGTAACCTTAAGTTTTCTGTATTTGTATATTCAAACCCTAATTTAATGATTGGTAATAATTCAGTTTTGTTACTTCTTTGATTTTCAAAAGTTTTATTATAAGAAGCTTCTTTAGGTATTGGGTTTTTACATAATTCTGATGATGACCCTCTATTTGGAATTATATTGGCAAAAGTTTTAATATTTAAGAAAACGGATAGAAATACTATTAAATAGATAATTCCTTTAGTATAAGTTTTCTTTTCTTTAAGGTGTTGGTTTTTAGAAAAATTGAAGTTTTTTAAAAATAATTTCTGAGTGTTTTTAGTGTTATTCATTTTTTGGGGGATTATATTAAATAAACATTGTGTTAAATAGAATTACTGGGTATAGGCAAAAGTTTTAGTGTTAAAGAAATGGATAGAAGTAAACATTATTAAAAAGACAAGTTCTTTTTAATGGTGTTTTTTAGAAAAGTAGAATATTTAAAAAAATATTTTCTTGGTATTTTAGTGTTATTCATTTTTTGGGGGATTATATTAAATAAATACTGTTTTAAAAGTAACTAAATAATATTGGGTTTGCTAATTTTTTTCCTATAAATGATTAAATAATTGTTAATTACTGTATTATTATCTAATAAAACAAGTTTTTTGTTGAGGATTCAGTTGTTTTTTAGGTTGTAGTCACGATACTTCCTAATTATTATACCCTAAAAAAAGAATAAAAAAAAAGCTGAATAATGATTTCATTATTCAGCTTTAATTAATATAGTTATTTTTAGTGTTTATTCAATAATAACCTTTTTGTTTGTTTCACCTTTACTAGTATTCATTTTTACAATGTAAATACCCGTTGGTATTTGTTTTTTGATATCTAATTGATACGTATCTTTTTGTTCTTTAATGTTCCAAACACTCACTTTCTTACCAAGAATATCAAACAACTCAACTTTATTAATTTCGACTTCATTACTAATAGAAATAACAATTTGCTTGTTTTCATTGTCTGCATAAATATTAGTGTTTGAAGCTAAAATTTCATCTTCTACATTTAAAGCAGTGTTCGGAGAAAATGCAAGTACAAAACGATCTGGATAAACTCCTTTTTCTAAAGTTAAAGTTATTTTTTCGTTTTTAACATCATAAGAAGTTCCTGTAAGTTTATCTGTAATATAGATGTCTCTAGAAACATTTTGAATTTCATCTACCATTAAGTTTACTTGACCAGAATAATCCATTACTAATTCTAATGGTACTTCTAATTCATTAGAGATAGCTTGTACACCTGCAATTACATAGTTACTATCATCATTAGGGAATTTCCAGTAGATGTCTGTATTACCAACTTGATATACATGAGAATCATAACCTTTATCAAAATCAAATGAGTTTGTTCCTTGAAAAGAAACTGCTATTTGATGGTGCAGTAATGTTTCATCTGTGTTCTTATATTCAAAACCTAGTTTAATAATTGGTAACAAGTTAGTTGTGCTTGCTGTTTTGCTGCTTTTTTTGCTTGTTTTAAAGAATACAGATTGGTCTCCTTCTGTAACATAGGCTCTTTGGCTATTATTAAAGTTTACTGCTTGTGGTGTTGCTATTACCGCATCTCCTTCAATAAAGAATCCTTGACCCATTGCTATATAAGCTTTCGGCTCTTTGTATGTTTGATCACCTAAACCAGAAGTTCCGTTGTCATCATTAATACTAAGATCTTCTATTTTATCTGCTGCTACTCCTGTAACGAAGTTTATTGTTGCATATCCACCAATGTAACCACCAAATACATGCCCAGCAATTCCATCTCCTTCTCCTAGAACGCTTTCATGATGTTCCCAGAAATATAGTGTTCCAGTAGTATTAGCTAAATTATCTTTTATAAATTTCTTAGTATTTATAGCAGAAGGGTAAGGGTTACCAATTAAATAACTTTCTCCTCCAGCTATTTTAGAATCTGTGTTAAAATCACCGTCATTAGGTGTACCTGAAAAAGTATAATTTTGTTCTCTTCCTGGTCCTTTAAAAATATAACCTTCACCTCTGTTTATGGTACCACTTTTATATTTATGTACCCAATTAGATCTACCATCAGATCCAGGAACATAGGTGTATATCCAATAATCTGCTAATGAAATACCTGTAGTTGTAAAAGAACCATCATAGCCAGAAACAAAAGTAATGTCTTTTGGATTTGCTGGGTCTGTACCATCTTTTAATACATCTTGTACTGTATAAGTAGTACCTAGTGAGTTTACCGGAGAACTCATATAGCCATACCTGTATAAACTTGGTATTTCTGAGTTTTGGTCTACTAATAGTTTACCCATACTAGATGCAAAAGTACTTTTAATTGTACTTTCTCCACTATGTGTTTGTACTAATTGCGCTTTTGTACCTGCTAAACGAATATCACCATCTAAAGTAATATCATTAGTTACTACTAATAGTTGATCTGTTACTGTTAATTTTTGATTAGCATCTACTTTTAATTCTCTAGCACTTAATCTATTCTCGGTATGTTCGAAATTTTGATCAATTACTACAGAACGAGATCTATCTGGATAACCATTTGTATACACATTATTATCAGCTGTTGAAGTAGTAATGTTCACTCTATGTAAACCTAATAAAGTATTCGCTTCTTTGTCTGATGTTATTATTTCAGAGATTAAAGGATCTTGAGGATGTCTTTTAGTTCCTGTAACGTCTTTTTCTCCTACTATTTCGTATGTAGAAATTGCATCATCTATAAATACAACCCATTCTTCTGCATTATAATCTTTGTTTGTTGTTAAACTTTCGTCTATTCTAACAACAGAAGTATTGTTGGTAACATTAGAAACAACATCATATCTATGATCCCATGCATAAACTCCATTAGATGCAGATAATATAATGATATCGTTAAAAGTATCATCTAAATCAGTTAATGCATCATTATCTACAATTGTTCTACCTGTTACTGATTCAGATTCTGGAGTAAATGTATTATTCGAGTTTCTAAATAATACTGATTTCCCTGCAAGTAAAGGTGTTGTTAAAATGTAAGATGCATCAGGATCAATATTTGTTTGATCTCCTGTTTTATCTTTAAATAAATGAATTTTCACACTATTTGGAAGTATTGTAGAAGTACCTATGTTGGTAATTTCTATCCATTTTTCAGATCCAAGATGATATACTTGAGTTATCATAACATTAGCAACTTCTGGAATATCTCTATAATCTAAATTTCCACCAGTATTAACATCATTGTCTTCATCACCAAATGCATCTTCTAAAGAAGTGTCTGAGGTACCTATGTTGGTTACTTTATTACCATCACCTAACCCATCATTTACTGTAGATCCTGCAATAGCAGAGTCATCATTATCGTCAAAAGCATTATCTAAACCGTCATTATCATCATCATTACCAGAAGCAACATCTAATTGGTGTCCGTTTTCTGATATATCAGGAATATTATCATTGTCTGAATCTAAATCTAAATAGTCAGGATTATCTGTACCATCTGTATTTTCTGGAATCAAACCAATATTATTACCATCTTCGTATGTATCATCTACACCATTATTGTTTGTATCTGTTATTCCTGTAGCTATGCCAGACGGAGCATTATATTCATTTGTTGTCTGTGCTTCTACATTATCTGGAATACCATCATTATCTGCATCTATATCTAAAAAGTTAGGTATGCTGTCATTATCTTTATCACCTTTTGTGTATGTATTTGGTTTTCCATTTCCGTCTGTATCTTCACCTGTTATTACTAAAGGTGTATTTACATCTATAGATCCATCAACAGCATCATCAAAACCATTATTGTTTGTGTCTGTTGTAAGTGTACCATCAGCATTAATAGTATCTACTTTACCGTCTCTATTAGCATCAGTTCCTCCCGCTTCAATAATATCTACAATACCATCGTTATCAGAGTCTAAATCTATGCTATTTGGTATGCCATCTCCATCTGTATCTAAGTTTTCTAAATTATTACCTCCAGTAATATCAGCATCATAACGATCATCTAAACCATTATTGTTCGCATCGTTTATAAGAGTATTGTCAGCATTAATATCATCTACTAGTCCGTTTCCATCAGTATCTTCTCCGCCAGCTTCAATTAAGTCTGGTATACCGTCATTATCTGAATCTAAATCTAAAGAATTAGGTATTCCGTCATTATCTGTGTCTTCGCAATTATTTGAGAAAATGCTTACTAAATCTAGAGCAGCTCCAATTCCTATAGAACCTGGTACAGGAGGAGATGCTTGAAACTCTAATGATGTTTCTGTTGTAGTAGCTACAAATACTGTAGTAAAACGATACCATTTTTTAGGCCCCACAACTCCGTTTACAGCACCTTCAGCTATTGTAGTTAATGTTTTATCTAGAATATTAGAACTAGAGGCGTCTTTTACTTTTACATTTAAAGTAACATCTTGACCTGTTTCATGACCAATATCTTCTCCCCAATAAAAAGAAAGTGTATATGTATTACCTGGTACTGTAGAAATAGTTTGTGAAAGAATATTACTTACACCTCCATCACTTTTATCGTTATTACCAAGAACATCTACATATTGGTTTCCGCTATAAGCTGCTGCAAAATTACTAGTTATCCAACTTGGAGATTGTCCTCCAACCCATCCGTCTAGGTTCTGGCTATAATTCCAACCTGTTAACGTGTTTGTATTTAAAGTTTTTCCTATAAATGTACCGTAGGGTCCTGTTCCTCCATTAGGAAATTCAGTTGTACTTGAAAAATCTTGAAGTTCAAAATCTCCGTTTATAATTAAGTTACCACAACCTTCATCAGTATCTAAAATACCATCGTTATCATCATCTAAATCATAAAAATCAGGAACACCGTCATTATCAGTATCTTTAATGTCTCTATAGTCTAGATCTCCATTTCCAGGGAAGTCATTATCTTCATCTCCAAAAGCAGTATCTAAATCACTTGAAGTAGTTACTTCTTTAAGTGTACTAGAACCATCATTTACAGTAGTCCTTGAGTTTTCAGCATCATTGTTATCGTCAAAAATATCATTTAATCCATCACCATCTTCATCTGCATTGATGTCTATAATTACATTATTTGCAGTGTCTCCGTTTTCTGAAATATCAGGAATACCATCATTGTCTGAATCTAAATCTAAATAATCTTGATTATCTTTATTGTCTGTGTTTACTGGGATAAGACCAATACCACTAACTTCGTAATTATCATCTACACCATTTTTATTAGCGTCTAACATTGCTCCGTTAGGGTTGCTAGGTGCTATATAACCACTAGTTGTTTGTGCTTCTATATTATCTGGTATACCATCATTATCTGCATCGATATCTATATGATTTAATTTACCATCACCATCGTAATCTTTACTTGGATACGAGTTTGGTTTACCATCTGCATTTGTGTCTATACCTGTAATAATTAAGACATTATTTATATTTTCTGATGTACCATCTTGACCAACATCTCCATCAATTAGGTCGTTAAAACCATCGTTATCTGTGTCTACAAAACTATCAGCAATACCGTCTCTATTAGTATCTAAACCACCAGCTTCTATAACATCTGTTATTCCATCGTTGTCTGAATCTAAATCTTTTGTATCTGGAATGCCATCATTGTCTGAATCTGGGTATGTAATTGCATTGGTATTTGTACCGCTATTAACATCATAAAGATCATCTAAACCATCTCTGTCTAAGTCATTTAAAAGTTGGCTTGTTGTTGGATCTATATCATCTACTTTACCGTCACCATTAGTATCTACACCACCAGCTTCTACAATATCAGGAATACCATCATTATCTGAGTCTAAATCTAAATGATCAGGAATTCCGTCGCTATCTGTGTCAATAGATTCTCCGTTTCTACCTATAGTATTACCATCTAAACCTGTTTTAATAAGAGCAATACCATTTGTACCATCTGTTCCTGGTCCGTCTGAAGCATTTTCATCATAAATATCTGCTAAACCATCTTTATCTGCATCTAAATTTGTGTCTACATGTCCGTCTCCATTTGCGTCAATACCACCAGCTTCTATGATATCTGGAATACCGTCGTTGTCTGCATCTAAGTCTAAATGATCAGGAATTCCGTCGCTATCTGTATCAATAGAGCTACCATCACCACTTACCATATTACCATCTGCATCTGTTTCAACAAGTGCAGTACCGTTTGTACCATCTAATCTTGGTCCATCAGCAGCATTTTCATCATAAATATCAGCAAGACCATCTTTGTCTGCATCTAAATTTGTGTCTACACGTCCGTCTCCGTTAGTATCTGTACCACCAGCTTCTATTAAGTCTGTAATACCATCGTTATCTGAATCTAAGTCTAAGTGATCTGCAATTCCGTCACCATCAGTATCAATAGAAGTATCATCTCCACTTATCATGTTACCTGCTGCATCCGTTTTAATAAGAGCAGTACCATTTGTACCACTAGCACCAGGTCCGTTAGAAGCGTTTTCATCGTAAATATCTGCTAAACCATCTTGGTCAAGATCTGTAATGTCATCTACACGTCCATCACCGTTAGTATCTATACCACCTGCTTCTACAAGGTCTGGAATACCATCGTTATCTGAATCTAAATCTAAATAATCTTTAATACCATCTCCATCTGAATCTGGATTAGAAATAGGTGTACCTGCAACCCAATTTGGAGTACCTCCAGCAGTGTCTGTATCATCATACATATCAGCTAAACCATCACCATCTAAATCTACCATACTTGTAGGGTCTCCTGCAGTTGGGTAGTCTATTAATCCATCTCCATTTGTATCTATACCACCAGCTTCTACGATATCTGGAATACCATCGTTATCTGAATCTAAATCTAAATAATCTGGAATACCATCTCCATCCGTATCTGTAAGTGGACAAAAATTCATTGAGGTTATAGCAGAAGTTACATTACTATTTTGACTATCTTGATAAGTTTGATCTTTACCTGTTCTTATTGTAATCGTATCTACTAAACCATCTACTGAAAAAGTGAAAGTATTTTCTGTAACTGCTGTTCCACCACCACTTTGGCGACCTACAATTTGGTTTGATTTTACAAATTGCCAACCATTACTATTGTTAAAATTGGTTGGATTAAAATTACTGAAATTAGAATTATCTACAGTTATAGGTGAACCATTATAAGAAGCATTCATCTCATAATAATCATGATTATTTAACCCTGCTACATCAAAAGATAACCCCGAGACTGGTTTAGGAAATGTTATTGTTATCGTTGCATAATTTCCGGTTGATATACTCGATGTTTGAATAGGTTGAAAATAGATATGTTCACCAATGGCATTATTTGTATTTATTTGAATACCATTACTACTAAATTTTGCTAGACCATTAAAATCAACATCTACATTAAAAGCTCCGTTTGAAAGACCTTGTAAAGGTAGTTGTGATTCTAAATTTGTAGCTGTAGCGTAAGGGGTTAATGCTATTTCATTTATACCAGAAACCGAGCCTTCAAAACAATTTGCAGAATCGCTGTATTCTACTGAATCTGGAATACCATCATTATCAGAATCTAAATCTAAATAATCAGGTACACCATCTCCATCTGTATCTAAACAAGTAGCGCTATCAGAACTATCTGTTACAGCAGAAGTTGTACCTGAATAACCATCGCTACCAAGAACTGTACCTGATGTAGAAATACCTGTACCATCTATTTCGCCATCATTATCTGCGTCTGTAAAACCAGCTTCTTTAACATCAGAACATCCATCTCCGTCTGAATCTTTATTTATATAATCTGGTGTACCAGGACTTGTTTCTGTAGGTATTAAAGCAGTGCCAGAACAATCTGTGGAACTAGAGCTATATTCTGCTCCATAAATAAGAACACCTGGATTATAAGGTTCTATTAAAATATAATTGGTTGAAGCATTTGTAGTATAAGTATAAGTTGCAGAAGTAGTTCCTACTACAGAAATGTTTACATAGTTATTTAACCCTGTACCATCTGCACTATCTGCTTGTCTTACGCCTACATCTTGGTTGTAATTATTTACAGCTGCATGTATTGTTATTGTTGTATTTGCAGGTAATGTTTTTCCAAAATTTAAAACTAAAAAAGCGTTTTGTGTTGATTCTGCATATGAATTACTTGGTACTCCAATTGCATTTGTTTCATTGTTAAAGTATGGCTTTGATGTTCCTGTACTTACAGCATCTAAAGCATATGATGATTCTGACATACAGTTACCATCATAAATATCTGCTAAACCATCATTGTCTGAGTCAGTTAAGTCATCTGCAATACCATTGTTATCTGCATCCGTTCCACCTGCTTCTAAAAGATCATAAAGACCATCATTATCAGAATCTAAGTCTAAGAAATTTGGAAGATCATCTGAATCTGAATTAGTAGGAGTTAACCCTAATCCTGCTGAACTTGGTATGCCATCTTCATTTACATTACCATCGGCTAAACCATCGTTGTTTGAATCTGTACCACCAGCTTCTATAACATCAGTTATACCATCGTTATCAGAATCTAAGTCTAAATGGTTAGGTATTCCGTCTTCGTCAAAATCATAAACATCAGGTATACCATCATTATTTGTGTCTGTATAGTCAGTAGTACCGCCTGGTCCACTATTTCCATTGTCTTCATTATCTTGGTAATTAAATACACCATCATTATCTTCATCTCCAAAAGGATCATTTCCACCACTTTCTATAGTATCTAAAATACCATCATTATCAGAATCTAAATCTAAATAATCAGGTACGCCATCTCCATCAGAATCACGTCTAACAGTAATTGTAACTGTTGCGGTATCACAAGTTGTAGTATTTGGTGCAGGTAAACATACTTGGTATTCAAAAGTGTCTACTCCAACAAAATTTTCATTTGGTGTATATATATAAGTACCGTCTGCATTAAATTCTAAAGTACCATTACTTGGGCCTGAACCAATATTACTGTAAGTTGAACCATCTGGTACTTGATTGTTAGTTGTAACGTCACCGTTTAAAAAAGCTTGATTCCAAATAATTTCTTCTTGAGAGTCGGTAGCATAAGATTGTACGATAAAAAATTTACCATCACCATGATCACTAGAAGCTGCAGTCATTTGAACTCTAGTAATTTTAGAACCAGTAGGCGCTATTTCATTTAAATAAAACAATGCAATACCTAAGGTTCCGTTATTATCTAAAACACGATCTGTTAACCAATAATCAGAATCTGCACTAGGAGTAGCAATAGCTCCCTCATCACCTAAATTAGCATTATTACCAGTACCATAACCGGTACCACCATAGCCCCATTTAGCTCCATTATTTGTAACAACAAAAGTTTCTCCTAAAGATTGTTCTGTACCGCCAGATGCAGGTGTACCAAAAACCTCTATATGAAAACAGTTATTACCATTTCTTTCTGTAATAGCTACAATTGCTCCTTGATTTGAAGGGATTGCAGGGCTATATAATAATGATTGTCTTTGTGCTCCGGTAGTTTCTTCAGCGTTAAAATCATTACAAATTGCGGCCCCATTGCCGTATGCGGTAAAATAATGGTTTAAGTTTTTATCTTGAAAAGCAGCCAATGCTTTTATGTTCCAAGCTGAACTTCCATAATCACCATTGAAAGGATTTGGAGTTGCTCCACTACCTGTTATGGTTACATTACCATTTTCTCTAATGGAATTTTGGTTCTGACCAGCTGTACCTAATTTAGTTAATTGATAACCAGAAGGAACTGCGAATAGATTGTATTCTGCACCATCTATAGAAATACTTTCTAAATTTATTGGATCTGTTGTTGAAGTTTGATCACTTGCCCATTTAAAAGTTGCACCTGTTTTAATACTCGATGCATTTGTAGGTGTAGTTTGTGCTTGAATATTAGTGATAAAAAAGAAAAGGAAATTACATATAATTAATCCTTTTACAAATAAGTATTTGTTTTTCATATATTTTACTTTGATAAGTATGAATTTTAAATTTGCAGCACATTTTATTGCAGACTGCTATATTTAGCCACACAAGAAATTTAAAAGTGGGAACAATTACTCTTTACAAGAACCCACAATAGGTTTTGTTTAAAAGTAAAAGTCACTTTTATCTCTAAAGGTTAAAAATGAATTAATATTTTATACGGAGGATATGTTTTTTATAGCGAATTCTTGTCCAATTGCTATCTCATGCTCTATAGCATGGATTGGTCTATTTAAAAGATTGAAAATAGAAAAGATTGGAAATAAAAAGAAAGAAATCTTTTTATACTTTAAAAGCAGTACTTTTTTTGAAGGGTTGTCTAATCTAAAACGAGCTATTTCCCCAAATAGTTTCGTTTCTTTTAGATATTTAATCATTAAGAAAATTTTTTAAAAGCGCTAAAGTAGTCATTATTAACCAAACACCTATTATTTGACACTATTATTTTTAACAAGTCACATTTATTTTTTTTAAAAAAATAATTACTGTTTTTAGGTGATTATGATGATTCAATTTTCGCGAATTTTAATGCTGAAATTAGTTCAGAATGATAAGTTTTACTATTTCTTTGAATTTGTAGTACAAAAAAAACCAGTGAAATATTTTTCACTGGTTTAAATTTAAGATTTGCTCTTTTATGTTAGAAAGACTTATTTTTTTTACCAAGAATATGAAACAAGGCTAATTTACCAGAATAGCCCATTTTTATTTCTAAAGGAACTTCTAGTTTACCAGATATAGTTTGTATTCTAGTAATTACATATTTTCTATCATTATTAGAGAATTTTTAATACATATCTGTTACTCCAATTTTCTGCTAGGTAATTATTTGTATTTTAATTTTTTAATATTTAGGATGATAAAAACAGCATACAATATAGCTGTGATTCCAAGTAATAAAATTCCATTATCTATCTCTAGACCTGGTGGAGGAGGTGGTGGGTTTACTGGAGGTACTTGAGTTAGTAGCATCATTTTTTTTTAGTTTACATAGTTGTATTTTATATCATAATCTTTTTGTTAATAATACCTTTATCTGTATTCATTTTTACAATGTAAATACCCGTTGGTATTTGTTTTTTGATTTCTAATTGATACGTATCTTTTTGTTCTTTAATTTTCCAGGTATTTACTTTTTTACCAAGAATATCAAATAACTCTACTTTATTAATTTCTACTTCATTATTTTTAGAAATTACAATTTGATGGTTTTCATTGTCTGCATAAATATTTGTAAAGGCAGATAAAACATCATCATCATCTAAACCTAATACGTTACTCTCTGAAAAAGCAAGTACAAAACGATCTGTATAAATTCCTTTATCTAAAGTTAAAGTGATTTTCTCATCTGTAACATTATAAGAAGTTCCGGTAAGTTTATCTGTAATGTAAATATCTCTAGTTACATTTTCAGTTTCATCTACCATTATATTCACTTGTCCAGAATAATCAACAATTACTTCTAAAGGAACTTCTAGCTCGTTAGAGATTTCTTGAACACCAGCAATTACATATTTTTTATCATCATTAGGGAATTTCCAATACATATCTGTTTTACCAGTTTCATATACTTCCGAGTCATATCCTTTGTTAAAAGCAAAAGAATTTGTTTCTTGAAAAGTAACTGTAATTTGATGGTGGATATTTAGTTCATCAGTATTTTTATATTCAAACCCTAATTTTATTAATGGTAATAAATCTGTAGTAGTTGTATTTGTTTTTTTGTTTGCTTTAAAAAATACAGATTCTGGCCCTTCGGTAACATAGGCTCTTTGGCTATTGTTAAAGTTAACGATTCCGCCTGTAGTTTCGTCTCCTTCTATAAAGAAACCTTGCCCTATTGCTATATATGGTAGGGGAGAAGTATAAGAATAAGAAGCATCACCAGTGCCAGAAGTACCATTATCATTATTATCTGGAACATTACTGCTTGCAGCCGCTGTACCACCAAGGTTTATAGTTGCGTATCCTCCTACATATCCTCCAAATACATGTCCGTCAATTCCGTTTCCTTCTCCGTTAGCACTTTCTTTATGTTCCCATAAATAAAGTGTTCCGGTGGTTGTGGCTAAATTATCTTCTATAAATTTTCTGGCATTCATTGCAGAAGGGAAAGGGTTACCAACTAAGTAATCATCTCCTGCGCCTATAGGAAGTGCCGTGTCAAAACCACCATCATTTGGTGTACCTATAAAAGTGTAGTTTTGAGCTCTTCCTGGACCTTTAAAAATATAACCGTCAGCTCTATTAATAACACCATTTTTAAATTGTTGTACCCAATTAGCTCTACCGTTAGAAGCAGGAGCGTAGGTATATATCCAATAATCAGCTAATGAAATACCTGTTGAAGTAAAAGAACCATCAAAACCAGAAACAAACGTAATGTCTTTTGGGGTTGTAGGGTCTGTACCATCTTTTAATACATCTTCTACTGTATAAGTAGTACCAGATGAGTTTACCGGAGAGCTCATATAACCATATCTGTATAAACTTGGTATTTCTGAGTTTTGATCTACTAAAAGGCTTCCATTACCAGATATTTTAGTGCCTGTTGTATGCGTTTGTACTAATTGTGCTAAAGTACCTGCTAAACGAATATCTCCATCTAAAGTAATATCATTAGTAACTACTAATAGTTGATCTGTTACTGTTAATTCTTGATTAGCATTTACTTTTAGTTTTCTTGCACTTAATCTATTACCAGTATGTTCAAAATCTTGATCAATCACTACAGAACGAGATCTATCTGGATAACCATTAGTCCAAGTATTACTAGCAGAATTAGATGTGGTAATATCTATGTTATGTAAACCCAATAAAGTGTTTGCTGCTGTATTAGATGTTGTTATTTCTGATATTAAAGGATCTTGAGGATGTCTTTTAACTCCCGTAATTGCAGTGTTACCAACCGTTTGATAAGGTAAAATAGCATCATCAATAAATACTACCCATTCCGCAGCGTCGTAGTCTTTATTATAGATTAATGTTTCATCTATTCTTACATGCGATGTCTTATCTGCAAATGCTTCTATAATATCATATCTATTTTGGTAAGAAGAATCATCGTTAGCTGATGATAAGGTAACCATGTCATTAGCACCTGCAAAGTTGGTTATTACATCGTTAGTAATAACCCTTGTTGGGTCTGAGTTATCAAAATTAGTAATTGTATTATTTGTGCTTTTTAATAATATAGATTTACCAGCAGCTAATATATTTGGAAATGTATAAAAAGCATTTGGTGCAGTTGATTGAGTACCTGTTCTATCTACATATAGTTGAATTTGAATAAGGTTAGCAGCAATACTTTTGGTTTTGTTAATGTTTGTTACTTCTATCCATCTTTCATCATCAAATTGATATACTTGTGTTATCATGGCAATTCCATCATCAGAAATATCTCTGTAATCTACGTCTCCAAACGTTAATACATCTTCATCAATATCTGTAAAATTATCTGTTTGTGTGTTGTCAAAACTACCATTTACATCGGTATAACCTAAATCTGTATTACCCGTTTCTGCAAGGTCATTTAAACCATTAATACCAAAAGTACCTGTAGATACTCCGTTACCATCATTTGGTAAAACTGTACCAGATTCTATAACATCAAATATTCCATCACCATCAGCGTCTAAATCTAAATAATCTGGTAAAGTATCTGCGCCAATATTTGCTGTATCATCTGTATTTACAGGTGTTATTCCTAAAGAATTTTCACTACCACTTAAATTTGCGTCGTAAGTATCATCTAAACCATCCTTATCTATATCGTTTCCAGACGGTACTATATAATCTACGGTAGATTGTGCTTCTAAATTGTCCGGAATACCATCATTGTCAGAGTCTAAGTCAAAACTATTAATAATACCGTCTCCATCTTCATCACATTCTAGCGTTATAATTAAAACAATTAATCCATTACCACCATTTTGAGCGCTAGTACTACCTCCGGTACCAACTCCAGAAATATAATCACTATCTCCAGACATAGGAGGTAATTGTATGTTACCTCTAATTGTTTGATAGGCTGTGGCTAGTGAGGTGATGTAGCTAGAGCCACCACCACCACCACCTTCGTGATTATTAAGAAAAGAGCCACCACCACCACCATAGTAACCACCACCACCTGCAGCGCCATTTACTCTAGAATTACCACCTTGTAAAAAAGAACCAGCGTTACCATTTGTACTAGCGCCACCTGCAGTTTGGGTACCTCCAAGTCCATTTAATGTAGCTAAATTGTCTGTAGCGTCACCACCCGTTGCACCACCACCTTCACCTGCATGTGTGTTTGCATTTGAATACGCAGGCATGGAGCCACCACCACCGGCAATTGCTAGTAAATCGGCTTGAGTTACAGAACTTGGAGTATTTAAGGTAGTATAACTTATTGCAGACATACCACCACCTGCACCGAAATTTCTAAGAGCTCGGTTAAATATAGCAGAAGAACCAGCTCCTCCATTTCCATAAGTAGGTGAACCTGTAGAAGAATTTCCTCCTTCACCTACTGTTAGAATTAAAGTGTTATTTGTTATATCATTTTTAGATATTGTAAATTCTGTATACCCACCAGCAGCACCAACACCTCTTCCTGGTCGTTCATCTCCTCTACCACCAGCTCCCCATATTTTAGCGGTAACTGATGTTGCGTTAGATGGAACTGTATAAGTTTGATCTGTTCCAGTATAAGTATAGATTATCTTTTCTGTTGTAGGGCATTCATTAACATCTAAAATACCATCGTTATCATCATCAATATCTGTAACATCATCTACACCATCATTGTCTGTATCTACCATAGCGATATTAGTAATTCTATATTTTGATGTTTTTTCAGAATTGATACTTTTTGCTAAATAAGGTAAACCTGTTTCGTTTAATCTATTTGATACATAAGGTTGATCAATAAAAGGAACATTGTTCTTTTTATTATTAGAAATAATTTCTGTTAAATTTTGATCACTCCAAATTGAATTATTCGTGTTAGGAGTTGTAAATGCAATGTTAGTAGTATTGTCTTCAAAACTACTATTTAAAAACTGTGAGAAACTATTTATTGATATTAGAAAAAGAACCCATAAGACGTGTGTTTTGTTTAAACGAAACAATTTCTTTTTGGTTAGGAGGTTAATCATGAGGGGATATTTTTTATTACAAAAGTAGTAGATTATTTATGAAGAAAGGTGTTATTTAGTGTGGACTAATAATTTAAAGACTATTTAAGTTATAATAAATACGCATTAAATACCTATTTGGTTTTTATATTTCTTTATTATTTTTAGATGACTATTTTTTTGTGGTTTTTTTTGTTGATTAGTTAATTATTAACCTATTTTTTATAGAATTAATATTAATGTACTTTCATTATTTTTTTTATTTAATTAGGTCAAAATTGTTTGATATAGTGTTTGTATTATCTCTAGTTTATGTACTTTTTTATTTTTATAATATATTTTTACTAATATTTTTGTTGAAACTGTTATAAAAAAAATGAGTAACAGAAATTTAATTCTGTTACTCATTTTAATATTTAATTATTCTTTAATAAAAAAGGGGAGGAGCTTTTTACTCAATAACCACTTTTTTGTTAACAGTACCTTTGTTGGTATTCATTTTTACAATGTAAATACCCGTTGGTATTTGTTTTTTAATTTCTAATTGATACGTATCTTTTTGTTCTTTAATGTTCCAAAGACTTACTTTTTTACCTATAATGTCAAACAACTCTACCTTATTAATTTCTACTTCATTATTTTTAGAAATTACAATTTGGTGGTTTTCATTGTCTGCATAAATATTGGTATATGCATCTAATATTTCATCTTCTAGGTTTAAAGTACTACTTGGAGTAAAAGCAAGTACAAAACGATCTGTATAAATTCCTTTATCTAAAGTTATAGTGATTTTCTCATCTGTAACATTATAAGAAGTTCCGGTAAGTTTATCTGTAATATAAATATCTCTAGTTACATTTTCAGTTTCATCTACCATTATATTCACTTGTCCAGAATAATCAATAATTACTTCTAAAGGAACTTCTAACTCGTTAGAGATTTCTTGAACACCAGCAATCACATAATTTTTATCATCATTAGGGAATTTCCAATACATGTCTGTTTTACCAGTTTCATATGCTTCCGAGTCGTATCCTTTATTAAAAGCAAAAGAATTTGTTGCTTGGAAAGAGATTCCTATTTGATGGTGTAAGAATAAATTATCTTCATTGTTATATTCAAAACCTAATTTAATAAAAGGTAATGCATCAGAAGTAGTTTTAGATTTACTAGCTTGTTCACTTGTTTTAAAGAAAACAGATTCAGTACCTTCTGTAACATAAGCTCTTTGGCTGTTATTAAATTCTATTGTTCCACCAACATCTCCTTCAATAAAGAATCCTTGTCCGATTGCAATGTATGGAAGAGGTTCTGTATAATCAGTTTCACTTTCTGTGCCAGAAGTTCCATTGTTATCATTACTAGTATTTGCAGGTACATCTGCCGCAACACCACCACTTAGGTTTAATGTTGCATACCCTCCAATATAACCACCAAATATATGTCCGTCAATACCTTGTCCTTCACCAATAGCACTTTCTTTATGTTCCCAGAAGTAAAGTGTTCCTGTTGTATGATCTAAGTTGTCTTGTATAAACTTCTTAGCATTCATAGCAGAAGGGAAAGGGTTACCTATTAAGTAATCTTCTCCTGCACCTAAAGTGTTATGGGTATTGAATTCACCATCATTAGGAGTACCAACAAATGTATAGTTTTGTCCTAGTAATTTTCCAGGTCCTTTAAAAATAAATCCATCTCCACTATTTATTTCACCATCTTCATATTGGTGTGCCCAATTAGCTCTACCATTAGATTCTGGTGAATAGGTGTATATCCAGTAAGGTGCAAGTGAAATGGCAAGTGTATTTGTTTCATCAAAAGATCCATCATATCCAGAAACAAATTTGATATCCTTTGGATTGCTAGGGTCTGTACCATCTTTTAATACATCTTCTATTGTGTAGATGTTGGTTCCTGAATTTACAGGAGAACTCATATAACCATATCTGTATAAACTTGGTATTGTAGAATTTTGATCTACTAAAAGATTCCCCATTACACCTGTACTTGTAATTGTACTAGTACCAGTATGCGTTTGTACTAATTGTGCTAACGTACCTGCTAAACGAATATCTCCATCTAAAGTAATACCATTAGTAACAACTAATAGTTGATCTGTTACTGTTAATGTATTACCTGATTCAACTTTTAGTTTTCTTGCACTTAATCTATTACCAGTATGTTCAAAATCTTGATCAATTACTACAGAACGAGATCTATCTGGAAAACCATTAGTATATACATTATTACTAGAAGTAGAAGTAGTAATGTTAATTCTATGTAAACCTAATAACGTATTCGCTTCTGTATCTGAATTTAATATTTCAGAAATTAATGGATCTTGTGGGTGTCTTTTAGTTCCTAAAACTACAGTTTCACCAATTGGTTGATAAGGAGTTATTGCATCATCAATAAACACCACCCAATCAGAACTTAAATAATCTTTTAATGGTCCAAATGTACCATCTCCTCTGTCGTCTATTCTTACAAGAGAAGTTTTGTTACCAATATTAGAAACCATGTCATATCTATTTGCCCATGAATATGTTCCTTCTGCTGTTGAAAGCGTAATTATATCATTAACATTATCATCTAAATCTGTTAAATCTGGATTGGTAATTATATCAGTGGTTCCTAAATTGGTAATATCAGTAGTTCCATTGTTTTTGAATAATACCGATTTACCAGCAAGTAATTCTACACTCACGGATACTGATGGTGTTGTTGGAGCCGTATTAGGAGCCGTAACCATATCATCAATCGTTTTATCTTTGTACAATTGTACTTTAATGGTATTTGCAGGAATGGTTGTTGTACCAATATTGGTAATCTCAATCCATCTTTCTGCATCTACTTGATATACTTGTGTAATCATTGCGTTTGCTGGGTCTGGAATATCTCTATAGTCAAGATCTCCTGTACCAGGATTAAAATCTGCATCTGTATCACCAAAAGCATTTTCTAAAGAAGTTTCATCAACCACTTTATCGTTAGCACCTAGACCGTCATTTACAGTAACACCTGTTATTGATGAATCATCATTATCATCAAAAGCATCATCTAAACCATCATTGTCTGTATCAGTTCCTAAAGCTACATTTGCTGTATGACCATTTTCTTCAATATCTAAAACACCGTCGTTGTCTGAATCTGTATCTAAATAATCTGCTTCATCTGTACTGTCTGTGTTTACTGGAATTATTGTTATAACTCCTGTTGTTAGATTTTCATAAACATCATCTACACCATTGTTGTTTGTATCTGCAATTATAGTTCCTGTAGGAGCAATATATCCACTAGTGGATTGCCCTTCTACATTGTCTGGAATACCGTCGTTATCAGCGTCAATATCTAAGAAATTAGGTTTACCGTCTGTATCTGCATCTCCTTTTGTGTAGTTGTCAGCTATTCCATCATTATTGGTACCTGTACCTGTTGTAATTAGCGTATTACTTGAATTATCAGTTCCGTTAACATTACCATCTACAGCGTCATCAAAACCATCATTGTCAGCATCAGCCGTAACATCTATTTTACCATCTTTAGCGGTGTCTGTACCTCCGGCTTCAATAACATCTACAATACCATCGTTGTCTGAGTCTAAGTCTAAATGATTCGGAATTCCGTCTCCATCGGTATCTATTGTATTAGTAGAACCGTTAATCATATTGCCAGAACCATCTGTTTTTACAAGTGATTTACCGTCAGTTCCTGGAGTTCCAGGACCATCCGAAGCATTTTCATCATAAATATCTGCTAAACCATCGTTGTCTGCATCTGTATTTGCATCTACACGTCCGTCTCCATTTGTATCTACACCACCAGCTTCAATTAAATCTGGAATCCCATCGTTATCGGCATCTAAATCTAAATGATTTGGCAATCCATCTCCGTCAGTATCTGCATTTACACCTTCACCATTAATGAAAGTAATAGCTGCATCATCTGCTTTACCATCAGCATCTGTATCTGTTCCACCAGTTTGTAATAAAGCATCGTTTGTGTCTTCTACACCAGGAGTTCCATCATCATCTGTATCATAAATATCTGCTAGACCATCCTTGTCTGCGTCAGTTGTAATATCAACCAATCCATCACCGTTTGTATCTACACCACCAGCTTCTACAAGATCAGGAATCCCATCGTTATCGGCATCTAAATCTAAATGATTTGGCAATCCATCTCCATCAGTATCTGCATTTACATCTTCACCATTAATGAAAGTAATAGCTGCATCATCTGCTTTACCATCAGCATCTGTATCGGTTCCACCAGTTTGTAATAAAGCATCGTTTGTGTCTTCTACACCAGGAGTTCCGTCATCATCTGTATCATAAATATCTGCTAGACCATCATTGTCTGCATCAGTTGTAATATCAACCAATCCATCACCATTTGTGTCAATACCACCAGCTTCTACAAGATCAGGAATCCCATCGTTATCGGCATCTAAATCTAAATGATTTGGCAATCCATCTCCATCAGTATCTGCATTTACACCTTCACCATTAATGAAAGTAATAGCTGCATCATCTGCTTTACCATCAGCATCTGTATCGGTTCCACCAGTTTGTAATAAAGCATCGTTTGTGTCTTCTACACCAGGAGTTCCGTCATCATCTGTATCATAAATATCTGCTAGACCATCATTGTCTGCATCAGTTGTAATATCAACCAATCCATCACCATTTTTGTCAATACCACCAGCTTCTACAAGGTCAGGAATCCCATCGTTATCGGCATCTAAATCTAAATGATTTGGCAATCCATCTCCATCAGTATCTGCATTTACACCTTCACCATTAATGAAAGTAATAGCTGCATCATCTGCTTTACCATCAGCATCTGTATCTGTTCCATCAGTTTGTAATAAAGCATCGTTTGTGTCTTCTACACCAGGAGTTCCGTCATCATCTGTATCATAAATATCAGCAAATCCATCCTTGTCTGCATCAGTTGTAGTATCAACCAATCCATCACCGTTTGTATCTACACCACCAGCTTCTACAAGATCAGGAATCCCATCGTTATCGGCATCTAAATCTAAATGATTTGGCAATCCATCTCCGTCAGTATCTGCATTTACACCTTCACCATTAATGAAAGTAATAGCTGCATCATCTGCTTTACCATCAGCATCTGTATCTGTTCCATCAGTTTGTAATAAAGCATCGTTTGTGTCTTCTACACCAGGAGTTCCGTCATCATCTGTATCATAAATATCAGCTAGACCATCATTGTCTGCATCAGTTGTAATATCAACCAATCCATCACCATTTGTGTCAATACCACCAGCTTCTACAAGATCAGGAATCCCATCGTTATCGGCATCTAAATCTAAATGATTTGGCAATCCATCTCCATCAGTATCTGCATTTACACCTTCACCATTAATGAAAGTAATAGCTGCATCATCTGCTTTACCATCAGCATCTGTATCGGTTCCACCAGTTTGTAATAAAGCATCGTTTGTGTCTTCTACACCAGGAGTTCCGTCATCATCTGTATCATAAATATCTGCTAGACCATCCTTGTCTGCGTCAGTTGTAATATCAACCAATCCATCACCATTTGTGTCAATACCACCAGCTTCTACAAGATCAGGAATCCCATCGTTATCTGCATCTAAATCTAAATGATTTGGCAATCCATCTCCGTCAGTATCTGCATTTACACCTTCACCATTAATGAAAGTAATAGCTGCATCATCTGCTTTACCATCAGCATCTGTATCTGTTCCACCAGTTTGTAATAAAGCATCGTTTGTGTCTTCTACACCAGGAGTTCCATCATCATCTGTATCATAAATATCAGCTAGACCATCATTGTCTGCATCAGTTGTAATATCAACCAATCCATCACCATTTGTGTCAATACCACCAGCTTCTACAAGATCAGGAATCCCATCGTTATCGGCATCTAAATCTAAATGATTTGGCAATCCATCTCCATCAGTATCTGCATTTACACCTTCACCATTAATGAAAGTAATAGCTGCATCATCTGCTTTACCATCAGCATCTGTATCGGTTCCACCAGTTTGTAATAAAGCATCGTTTGTGTCTTCTACACCAGGAGTTCCGTCATCATCTGTATCATAAATATCTGCTAGACCATCATTGTCTGCATCAGTTGTAATATCAACCAATCCATCACCATTTTTGTCAATACCACCAGCTTCTACAAGGTCAGGAATCCCATCGTTATCGGCATCTAAATCTAAATGATTTGGCAATCCATCTCCATCAGTATCTGCATTTACACCTTCACCATTAATGAAAGTAATAGCTGCATCATCTGCTTTACCATCAGCATCTGTATCTGTTCCATCAGTTTGTAATAAAGCATCGTTTGTGTCTTCTACACCAGGAGTTCCGTCATCATCTGTATCATAAATATCAGCAAATCCATCCTTGTCTGCATCAGTTGTAGTATCAACCAATCCATCACCGTTTGTATCTACACCACCAGCTTCTACAAGATCAGGAATCCCATCGTTATCTGCATCTAAATCTAAATGATTTGGCAATCCATCTCCGTCAGTATCTGCATTTACACCTTCACCATTAATGAAAGTAATAGCTGCATCATCTGCTTTACCATCAGCATCTGTATCTGTTCCACCAGTTTGTAATAAAGCATCGTTTGTGTCTTCTACACCAGGAGTTCCGTCATCATCTGTATCATAAATATCAGCTAGACCATCATTGTCTGCATCAGTTGTAATATCAACCAATCCATCACCATTTGTGTCAATACCACCAGCTTCTACAAGATCAGGAATCCCATCGTTATCGGCATCTAAATCTAAATGATTTGGCAATCCATCTCCATCAGTATCTGCATTTACACCTTCACCATTAATGAAAGTAATAGCTGCATCATCTGCTTTACCATCAGCATCTGTATCGGTTCCACCAGTTTGTAATAAAGCATCGTTTGTGTCTTCTACACCAGGAGTTCCATCATCATCTGTATCATAAATATCTGCTAGACCATCCTTGTCTGCGTCAGTTGTAATATCAACCAATCCATCACCGTTTGTATCTACACCACCAGCTTCTACAAGGTCAGGAATCCCATCGTTATCGGCATCTAAATCTAAATGATTTGGCAATCCATCTCCATCAGTATCTGCATTTACATCTTCACCATTAATGAAAGTAATAGCTGCATCATCTGCTTTACCATCAGCATCTGTATCGGTTCCACCAGTTTGTAATAAAGCATCGTTTGTGTCTTCTACACCAGGAGTTCCGTCATCATCTGTATCATAAATATCAGCAAATCCATCCTTGTCTGCATCAGTTGTAGTATCAACCAATCCATCACCATTTGTGTCAATACCACCAGCTTCTACAAGATCAGGAATCCCATCGTTATCTGCATCTAAATCTAAATGATTTGGCAATCTATCTCCGTCAGTATCTGCATTTACACCTTCACCATTAATGAAAGTAATAGCTGCATCATCTGCTTTACCATCAGCATCTGTATCTGTTCCACCAGTTTGTAATAAAGCATCGTTTGTGTCTTCTACACCAGGAGTTCCATCATCATCTGTATCATAAATATCTGCTAGACCATCCTTGTCTGCGTCAGTTGTAATATCAACCAATCCATCACCGTTTGTATCTACACCACCAGCTTCTACAAGGTCAGGAATCCCATCGTTATCGGCATCTAAATCTAAATGATTTGGCAATCCATCTCCATCAGTATCTGCATTTACATCTTCACCATTAATGAAAGTAATAGCTGCATCATCTGCTTTACCATCAGCATCTGTATCGGTTCCACCAGTTTGTAATAAAGCATCGTTTGTGTCTTCTACACCAGGAGTTCCGTCATCATCTGTATCATAAATATCTGCTAGACCATCATTGTCTGCATCAGTTGTAATATCAACCAATCCATCACCATTTGTGTCAATACCACCAGCTTCTACAAGATCAGGAATCCCATCGTTATCGGCATCTAAATCTAAATGATTTGGCAATCCATCTCCATCAGTATCTGCATTTACACCTTCACCATTAATGAAAGTAATAGCTGCATCATCTGCTTTACCATCAGCATCTGTATCTGTTCCATCAGTTTGTAATAAAGCATCGTTTGTGTCTTCTACACCAGGAGTTCCGTCATCATCTGTATCATAAATATCAGCAAATCCATCCTTGTCTGCATCAGTTGTAGTATCAACCAATCCATCACCGTTTGTATCTACACCACCAGCTTCTACAAGATCAGGAATCCCATCGTTATCTGCATCTAAATCTAAATGATTTGGCAATCCATCTCCGTCAGTATCTGCATTTACACCTTCACCATTAATGAAAGTAATAGCTGCATCATCTGCTTTACCATCAGCATCTGTATCTGTTCCACCAGTTTGTAATAAAGCATCGTTTGTGTCTTCTACACCAGGAGTTCCGTCATCATCTGTATCATAAATATCAGCAAATCCATCCTTGTCTGCATCAGTTGTAGTATCAACCAATCCATCACCATTTGTGTCAATACCACCAGCTTCTACAAGATCAGGAATCCCATCGTTATCTGCGTCTAAATCTAAATGATTTGGCAATCCATCTCCGTCAGTATCTGCATTTACACCTTCACCATTAATGAAAGTAATCGCTGCATCATCTGCTTTACCATCACCATCTGTATCAGTTCCACCAGTTTGTAATAAAGCATCGTTTGTGTCTTCTACACCAGGAGTTCCGTCATCATCTGTATCATAAATATCTGCTAGACCATCCTTGTCAGCATCAGTTGTAATATCAACCAATCCATCACCATTTGTGTCAATACCACCAGCTTCTACAAGATCAGGAATCCCATCGTTATCGGCATCTAAATCTAAATGATTTGGCAATCCATCTCCATCAGTATCAATAGAGTTTCCTTCACCATCTAACATATTACCAGAGGTATCAGTTTCTACCAGTGCATTACCACTAGTACCATCAGGTCCTGGTCCGTCTGTTGCGTTTTCATCATAAATATCAGCTAAACCATCGTTGTCTGCATCAGTAGTTGTGTCTACACGTCCGTCTCCATCTGTGTCTACACCACCTGCTTCTACAAGGTCTGGAATACCATCATTGTCTGCATCTAAGTCTAAATGATCTAAAATACCATCTCCGTCTGTATCTCCACTCGGGTAGGTATCTGGTTTACCATTGTTATCTGCATCTGAGCCTGTTACTATTAATGCGTTGGCAGTATTTGAACCTGCCGTATCTGTACTTACTGCTAAAGCATTTGTTGGGTCTCCATCTACAAGATCATTAAAACCATCTTTATCTACATCTACAAATCCATCTGCTCTACCATCACCATTGTTGTCAATACCACCTGCTTCTACAACATCTGGAATACCATCGTTGTCTGCATCTAAATCTTTACTATCTATCAGTCCATCTCCGTCTGTATCTCCGTTAACATATGAGTTTGGTTTTCCGTCATTATCTGTATCTGTACCGGTAATGATTAATGCATTTGCAGAGTTATCTGAAGTACCATCATTATTTGTATCTCCATCTACTAGATCGTTAAAACCATCTTTGTCATTGTCATTAAAACCATCTGCTTTACCATCTCCATTTACATCTGTACCGCCAGCTTCTACCACATCTGGAATACCATCATTGTCTGCATCTAAATCTTGTGTGTCTGGAATGCCATCACCATCTGAATCTGGGTTTTCAATAGGTGTACCGTTGGTCCAACCTGTAGTTCCTCCGGCAGTATCAGTATCGTCATAAGTGTCTGCTAAACCGTCACCATCTTTATCGTTTGTTAATGTTCCGTCTGTGTTAATATTATCAACTTTACCGTTACCGTCTGTATCTGTACCACCTGCTTCTACAATATCTGGAATTCCGTCGTTGTCTGAGTCTAAATCAAATTGATTAGGAGTACCATCATTATCTGTGTCACAATTAGACGTTAAAATGCTAAAAGGAATAGCTGTGCTAGTTGGTGAGGATATGCTTGAGTAGTGAACACTTAAAGAGTTCCCTCCTGTGTTTTCAAAGAAGAGTACTTCAATGGCATGTGGGCCTGCACTAAGTGTAATAGGGGTTCCTGCTACAAAACCTCCTGCACCATGTAGGCCATCATAAACTGCTGCTTCATTTCCGTTAATCTTTATTTTAGATCCATCATCTGAGTTTAAATAAAAAGTATAGGTGTCCGTTACAGGTATGTTAATAAAACCAGTATATCTAATGCTGTAGGTATCACCGTCACTCGTAATAATACTTTGTAATGCACTTACATTAAAATCTGAAACAGTACCTACTCCTGCAGCTCCTGTTGTAGGTATGTTGTTTACGCTATCACCAGAAGGTGAAGAGTCATAAAATTCGTAATTTAAACTACCGGTGCAGCCTATATTTTCTTCAGTATCTGGTATACCATCATTATCATCATCTAAGTCTACATCGTCTGGTACACCATCATTATCATTATCATAACAAGCGTTTACACTTGCATCTAAGTAATACGCATTTGGCGTAGTATAAGATGCATCTGTTACTTTACCATCACCATCTACGGTTGGTACTCCTGCACCATAGGTTCCGTTGTTATCTGAGTCTGCATCTGCTACAGTACCAAAATATGCTTCATCAGCATCACTACAACCATCACCATCGCTGTCTGTATCTAAATAGTTAGGGATACCATCACCATCTGTGTCTGCAGCTAGGCAGTATTTTAATTCAAATAACTGCATTGTTACAGTAGAAGCAGTATTAGTTGAATTATTTTTACCAGCAACGAAAACAATTTCTGTTACTGGACCCGTTAGAGAAACAATAACACTGTTGTTTGGTGCATTAGAGCCGCCATTAGTACTAATAACAGATTGACCTATAATTGTATAACTATTATTTGGTAATGTGTTGTTAGTAATTGTTAAAGGCACATTTGTTCCATTTAAATTTGCTGTAAAGTCTACTCTGTCATCATTATCTAATCCTCCCCATTTAAACTCTAAGTTGTGAACAGGTTTTGTAAATGTTAATTTATAAACAGCTACATCTATGTTTGCTGCATCTGCTGGATAGTAAGAACCTAAAGGAAATTTAGTGTTATTTGGCTGTACGTTAATGTAGTTTCCGTCTATACCGCTTGTTGGACCTGCACTAGCAACTCCCTCTACCCAAGTTGCGGAGTTTGTTGTTTCAAAACTAAAGGTAGTTTCTACTCCTTCAAATGTGTAAAGGTTAGATGTAGTACCGGAAGAATTCCCTCCATTTGTACCTGTAGTTGTATTTGTAAATGTTGCGCCTAAATCTATATAATCTGTAGATGGACAGTTAAGATTTATTTCTACAGTATCTAAAATACCATCATTATCATCATCTAAGTCTGCTCCGTCTGGTACACCGTCATTATCATTATCATTACAAGTATTTACACTTGCATCTAAGTAATATGCGTTTGGTGTTGTGTAACCTGCTGCAATTACTCTACCGTTATTACTTACTTCTGTAGGGTTTGTTGGTGTTCCTGTACCGTAATATCCGTTATCATCTGCATCTGCATCTGGATTTGTAAGACCTGTATAATATGCTTCATCAGCATCACTACAACCATCGTTGTCTGAGTCTGAATCTAAATGGTTAGGTATACTGTCTCCATCTGTATCTATATTTTCGTATAATATGATTGCATTATTATTCCAATTATCCGTAATACATGGGGCAAAGCCTATTGAATGGTAAGATAGATTGCTAGAGGAATCTCCAAATCTAAAACTTACAGATGAAATAAGAGAGTATACTGCTGTTACTTGAGCTTCTGTACCAGAAGTGCCAATTCCGTCTATTACACTACCATCACTAATATAACCTTGGCTAAAGCCACCTGCGTTAGCAGGTAGGTTATTATATAGTTCTAATTGGTTTGGGGTATCTACAAATAGGTCTCCAGTTGTGCCATCTATATATGTTACAAACTCATTTACATCATTATCTATCGTGGTTAGAACATAGGAGGCAGGTGGAGCTGTATTGTTACTATCAGCAACAACAAAGTCAATTCTAAATTCTGTAAAACTAGTTGAGTTAGCATGTTGAATACGTGGTTGAAAATTAGTATCTATTCCTAGTGCGTCTACACCAATGCCTGGTACATCTAATACATTAATACTTGTATCTGTAGAAGAAACGATGGTAACAATAGCATCTACACCTGTATAAACATCATTATATATAAATTGGTCTCCAACTCCTGGTATAGCTGTATTTGAACCATTGTAGCTAAAAGGACCATTTGCAGAAGCAAATGAAGGAGTAGGTAGCGTGTTGCAGTTTATTGTGTTGCGTTCATCTATGTCTAAAATTCCATCATTATCATCATCTTCGTCACATTGGTCTGAGATACCATCTCCGTCGGTATCTAAATTACCAGATTCGGCAGCATTACATGGGTCTACAGGTGTTGTTACGTCAAAACTGATAGTCAAACTACTAGTGCCTTTTAAATCATATCTACCAATAAAAAGGCCATCATCATATATTTTAAGGTAAGAAGCTTCAGTTCCTGAATTAGCCCAACCAGTTGGAAGTCTACTTTCTAGGACTATAGTATAAGTGCCATCTGCCAGACCTGTATAATCTACACTTGTTGCATAGCTAGAAGCAGCCGTTGGAGTAGCAGAATAACAATTTGGAGTATCACAAATCAGTTCGACTCCATTTGAATTAGTAATACGATTAGCATCAGAAAAAGCGGGCCAATTTACTTCAAGTGTAACTGTAGATTGCGCAACCATATTCTGAAAACAAAATAGAAACAGTAGTGGTAGTATAAGATACGAAACCTTATTAAAATTTAAAGCAGTTGCTTTTTTTGTAGGGGGAACTAAATTGAAACGAGCTATTTCCCCAAGCAGGCTCGATCTTTTTAGATTTTTAATCATGTTAAGTAGTTTTATAAGTTACAAAAATACAATTTTAATATATATTTAACAATATTTATTAAGTATCTGGTAATCAGTAAAGTCAATTTATTGTATAAGAAGTGTTAAATTTTCTGGAATTAAGTAGTACAAGATTAGGTGCCCCTTTGTCGTTTTTTTTTAACTTCTTTTAATATATAATGATTTCTTAACTTTAGGTGAAATCTTTAAAGTTTTCTTATTTTTTTTCAAAACTGATAAAAATCATCTTTTAAACTTGGTTTTATTCAGAAATTTGTGGGTATAATTAAAAGATTAAATTATGAGAAGAGATGAGCCTATATCTACAATAATGGCAACAAATTTAGTTACCTTATGTGTTACTGATGATTTAGTTACTGCAGAAAAGTTATTTATAGAACACAAAATAAAACATATTCCGGTAGTTCGTGATAAAGAAATTATAGGGATGTTAAGTTATTATGATATTCAAACAGTAAGTTCTGCTGTTTTAAATGAAGACCAAACATCTGTAGATAGTTATATAAATAACAATTTTTCTATAGCACAAGTTATGGACAAAAGTATTACTGCAATTCCGCCATATACATCTATAAAGGATGCAGCAGAATTGTTAACAACAAAAGGATTTCATGCTTTACCAGTAGTTGAAGATTCTGAACTAGTAGGTATTGTAACTACTCGAGATTTAGTAAAATATTTGGTAGCAAAATTATAGTGGTTTTTTATATTGGTTAGTTAGTAAGAAAGAGGCTTTTATAAGGCCTCTTTTTTTGTTATAAAACTAATAAGTGTGTGTTGTTTTTAAGGTTTTTTATAAAAAAAAAAGAGGTAATATTGTTAATTATTCATATTTAATCTAAATAAATTTTGAAGATGTTAGTTTGAGTTTTATATTTGCGTTTTTCTTAAAAAGAACTCATTTTGCTCCATAATTTTTACTGATGAAAAAAACAACTTCTTATTCTTTTAGAAAGCTAATAAACGATATTCATTTATGGTTGGGTTTGGCTAGTGGAATTATTTTATTTTTAGTGTGTTTAAGCGGAACAATTTTAACCTTTGAGCATGAGATAAAAGATTTTTTTGCTGATGATTTTATCGTTGAAAAAACAGAAAATAAAGAATTGGTAAGTACTTTGGTAACAAACTTAAAAGTTGCTGAAATGGGGTTTGTATCAGGAGTAACTATTGCAGCAGATGAAGAAGAACCGTATGTTTTTAACGTAAAAAAAGACTTAAAAGAGCGTCGTGGTTCTAAAGTGTTAGTCAATCCTTTTTCTAGTGAAATAAAAACGGTACAAAAAACAAGTGCAGATGTTTTTTTAATGTCGATGTTTAAATTACACAGATGGTTATTATTAGATATAAAAATAGGAAGGCCAATTGTGGGAATTGCTACTATTATCTTTTTAATAATCTCTATTTCTGGTATTTATTTATGGTTTCCTAAAAAGCTAAAATGGCGAAATATAAAACAAGGTTTTAAGATTAAAACTAAAGCAAATTGGAAACGCATCAATCACGATTTACATAATACATTGGGGTTTTACGCATGTATATTTCTTGTAATTATGGGAATTACAGGTTTGTGTTGGTCTTTTGAAGGTTATAAAGACCGTTTAGGAGATTTAATAGGAGCTAAAATTTTTAACCGTTCTAGCCCAAAATTTGATTTGGAAAAGAACCCCGGAAATAAAGTGATTTCAGTGGATGAAGCAATTTTAATAGCTAATAGAACTCTTGCTTATAAAGGAGAGTTATCTGTAACTTTTCCTAGTAAAAAGAGTAACTACTATAGCTTTAGAAAAACCAATAAAGCTAATTTTTCTCCAGTAATATCAGATAGATTGTATGTTGCGTCTTCAGGAGAAGTTTTAGCGGTAGATTATTTTAAAGACAAACCTTTAAATGTACAATTTGCATCCTTAATAAAACCAATTCATACCGGAGATATTTATGGATTGTTTTCTAAAATAATTTATTTTTTAGTGTGTTTAATTGCTACAAGTTTACCCGTTACGGGAACTATTATTTGGATCAATAAATTAAAGAAAACTAAAAAGGTTAAGTAATAACTTGTCTTTTAAAATTGAAAGGAATACTGTTAATATGAATGGAACCTATAAAGTTGTTTCATTATTATCAGTATTTTGTTTTTTTAAATAAGCAGCAATAATACGCTGAATATCTCTATTATCTTTTTTAGGTTCTACAAAAAACTGGTAGTCTTCTGGGTTTTCTAATTGTTCAGCCTGATGGATATCTACATAACCAAAACCTTTGTAAATTCCGTCTAAAATTAAAGCAAAACCTACTTCGTTTTCCGTTCTACCTGTTTCTTTTATGACTAAGTTTTCTGCGCCAATACCTACCGATTTAATTGCTTCCTTTACACGTTTGTTATAATCTTCTACCGATTCTTTGTCACAGCAAACACCTTTACATTCTTTTAGTTGATAATGAAAACAACTGGCAACATTGGTTTGTAAGTGACAATATTTAGGGCACAATTCAAATTCTTTGCAAAGTGTTTCTAAATGATTTCTACATTCTGCAACAGTATAATATTTCATTATAGGGTTTGGAGCCAATTTTAACCGATTATAGGCTAAATGGATGATTCCTTTTTGGTCTTCATAAGAAAATAAACCAATAGCCTCACCAGCTCTTCTTTGTGCTCTGTTAAATTTTGGGTATCGGTGTTTTATTTCTGCAGATTCATGCAACAGTGCTAGTAATTCACTTCCTGTTTTTGTAAAAGAAATGTCGGCAGTTTCCATACACATGGTTTGCTCTTTTTTCTTTTTATCATAAAAATGACTGATCACACGTTGCTTTATATTATTTGCTTTACCAACATAAATAATTTCTTTCTCTATATTTTTAAAGTAATAAACGCCAAAAGTTTCGGGTAAATTATCGACAACTTTTTTGTCTAAAAGCGGAGGTAAGGTTGCTTGTCTAGATTTTGGATTTAAAAAAGAATTGATAGTAAAATTATCGTCTCTTTCTATCAATCTTCTAAACAATTCGGTAGTAGCTTCCGCATCTCCTTTTGCGCGGTGTCTGCCAATTATAGGAATGTTTTCATGAGTACAAATATTCCCTAAACTGTAAGAACTTAAACCAGGCATTATTTTTCTAGTTAACCGAACGGTACAGAGTTTTTTTCGTTTAAAATCGAAGCCTAAATTTTTAAATTCTTCCTGAATAATATTATAATCGAAGTTGACATTATGAGCCACAAAAATAGTATCTTCTGTAATTTCAGCTACCTTTTTTGCAATTTCGAAAAACTTAGGTGCATTTCTAACCATAGCATTTGTAATACCAGTTAGATTGGTAATAAATGCAGGGATATTTTGCTCTGGGTTTACCAAAGAAGTAAACTCGTCTATGACTTTTTTACCGTCAAAAACAAAAATGGATATTTCGGTTATTTTAGAACCTTTGTATCCATTTCCTGTTGTTTCTATGTCAACGACTGTGTATAACAATTATTCGATTGTCTTTTTTAAGTCGGCAATAGTTTGTGTTGGGTTTTCAGAACCAAAAACAAAACTACCAGCTACTAAAACATTTGCTCCAGCTTCTATTAATGCATTTGCGTTATAAGAAGTAACGCCTCCGTCTATTTCTATTTGACATTCAGATTCTGTAAAATCGATTAAGTGTTTTAATTGACTTACTTTTTTATACGTGTTTTCTATAAATGATTGTCCGCCAAAACCAGGATTTACACTCATTATACAAACTACATCTAAATCTTCTATAATGTCTTCTAAAACGGCAATTGGTGTGTGCGGATTTAAAGCAACTCCGGCTTTCATTCCTGCAGCTTTTATAGCTTGTACTGTTCTGTGTAAATGTGTACAAGCTTCGTAATGTACAGTTAAAATGTCTGCGCCTAAATCTGCAAATGTTTGTATGTACTGATCTGGATTTACAATCATTAAATGTACATCTATTGTTTTGGTAGCGTGTTTTGCAATTGCTTTTAAAACTGGCATTCCAAAAGAAATGTTTGGTACAAAAACTCCGTCCATAATATCAATATGAAACCAATCTGCTTCACTATTGTTTACCATTTCTACGTCTCTTTGTAAGTTAGCAAAATCTGCTGCTAAAATTGAAGGTGCAATTAAATTACTCATTGTTTTGTTGTTGTGTTGTGATTTTATTTTGCAAAGGTACTTAATTGATTAGTTGATGAAAGAATAAGAAAGTAATTTTTTAATAGGTGATTTGTAGGTGTTAATCGGAGTAATAAAATATCCGCTAGCGAGAGCGTCTCGCTCGTGCCAAAACCACCGATCATATTATTTTATCTTTTACAACTAATTTAAACGGTACGAGCGAGACGCTCTCACCTGCATTGCAAATACTATGCTTTCTATGTGTCTATGTGGTTAATTTTTTAAGTTCGGTAGAAGTTCCCGAAAATGTAAAATGTCTAATTAAAGTGTTTATCCGCTAGGGCGAGAGTGCTGCTAGTGCACTGCCGCCAATTGTTACCTTTTATAACTGATTTAAGAGGTACGAGCGAGGCGCTCGCACTAGCATTGGGTAATCTTTGGATGCTTGCCATTTCATGCAATTTGAACTTCTACAAAAAAAAAAAGTAGGTTAGTAGTATGAAGTTAGATGTTTATTTATGATAATAGTTTTAAACAAGTTTAGCCCCGATTGAAGTGGCATCCTTTTTTCTGTCAGTTCGAGTGAATTTTGAAGTATGAAAAATTTGTATGGAGAACAGAAGAAAAAAGATATAACGGAAAGCGGGAAATAGCTTCAAAAAAAATATAGCTTTATGTGATTTCTCCTTCTTCGAAAAGACAAGGTTGTGTCTTGCAGTTAGGTGTGTAAAAAAAACTCTCGAAAATAAATTCGAGAGTTTTTTAAGTTTTATAAAGATTAATGTTTACCCAAGGTAAGTCATTAAAATTTTAGATCTAGAAGTGTGTTTTAATCTTCTAATTGCTTTTTCTTTAATTTGACGAACACGCTCACGAGTTAAATCGAAAGTTTCACCAATTTCTTCTAAAGTCATTGGTTGGTGCTCACCTAAACCGAAGTATAATTTTACAACATCTGCCTCACGTGGAGTTAATGTTTCTAAGGCTCTGTTAATTTCTATTCTTAAAGATTCGTGTAATAAAACTCTATCTGGGTTTGGAGACTCACCAGAGTTTAAAACGTCGTATAAGTTAGAATCTTCACCTTCAATTAATGGTGCATCCATAGATACGTGACGTCCAGAATTTTTCATAGATTCTTTAACGTCATTCACCGTCATGTCTAGTTTCTTAGCAATTTCTTCCGGACTTGGAGGTCTTTCATTTTCTTGCTCTAAGAAAGCATACATTTTGTTAATTTTATTGATAGAACCAATTTTATTTAACGGTAAACGTACAATTCTAGATTGCTCTGCTAATGCTTGTAAGATAGATTGACGAATCCACCAAACGGCATACGATATAAATTTAAAACCACGCGTTTCATCGAAACGTTTAGCAGCTTTAATTAAACCTAAGTTTCCTTCGTTAATTAAATCGGGTAAAGTTAATCCTTGATTTTGATATTGTTTTGCAACAGATACCACAAATCTTAAATTGGCTTTCGTTAATTTCTCTAAAGCTCTTTGGTCTCCTGCCTTAATAAGCTGTGCCAATTCTACTTCTTCATCTGCAGTAATTAAGTCTACTTTTCCTATTTCTTGTAAATATTTATCTAACGATGCGGTTTCTCTATTAGTAACCTGCTTGGTAATTTTAAGTTGTCTCATCTAATTCTCTATGACTTTTTAAAGGATTAATGTATTGCTACAATCTATTATACGTTGGTATTTAAGAAAATGTTACAAAAAGTTTCATTATTTTTTTTAAAGTATGTTTTTTACCATTCAACGACATAAAATTACCTGTCAACTTTTTTTTTTATTTAATAGTGACTTCTTTGATTTCTTTGTGTCAAAATAATAACTGAATTGAAAACAATAGACGTTAAAGCTTTAAGCGACGAGGAACTAATCTTTAAAATAGTAGCAACAAACAACACACAATTGTTTGCTGTTTTGTATGATCGATTTTCTAAAGTTGTTTATAACAAATGTTATGGTTTTTCTAAAAATAAGGAAGAAGCAGAAGATTTAACACATGATGTTTTTATCAGGTTATTTGTAAAATTAAAAACCTTTAAAGGTAACTCTAAGTTTTCTACTTGGTTATATTCTTTTACGTATAATTTCTGTGTAAATTATGTACAAAGGAATGATTTTAAGAAGAAAGAAAAAGTTACGGTTGTTACAGATAATATACAAGACGATGATCTTTCGCAAGAAATTGATGATTTAACTTTATTTGAGTTAAAATCAGAAAAATTAGCAAAAGCATTGTCTTTAATTGATCCAACAGAAAAGATGATTCTTTTAATGAAATATCAAGATGATATGTCAATTAAAGAAATTAAAGATTTTTTAAACATTGGTGAAAGCGCTGTTAAGATGAGAATTAAAAGAGCGAAACAAAAAGTTGTAAGAACGTATGAAGAGTTATAGTTATGAGCAATCCTTTTAAGAAAATTATACACCACCATAGTGTGCCTAAGGTTCTCAAAGAAAAAGTACTAAGCGATATTGGGATGATTAAATTTACTTTAGATATTGCTGATTTATTTTTAGTGAAATATCCAAATACAATTGGCGATTTTTTGAGTAATGATAGTAAGGCTAATCGAAAAAATTGAAAATAATGACCAACAAAATACTAGCAATAAAAGCTAATATAGATTTTAGTTTTCTACAAAAACTTTGGGATAACTTTACGGACTTTTTGCCGCAGTTATTAAAAGGAATTATGTTTTTAATAATTGGATGGCTTTTAATAAAGTTATTGCTTTACATTATAAAAAAAGCATTGGGTTTTACCAAATTAGATAGCTTACCAGAAAAACTTCATGTAGATGAAATTTTTGGAGAATCATCTTTAAAAATTCAACCAACTAAAATAATTATTACAGCTATTAAATGGGTTTTAATTTTAGTTTTTATAATTGTAGGAGCAGAGCTTTTAGGCTTAAGAATGGTTTCTGAACAATTAAGTAATTTAATTGGGTATTTACCGAGGTTAATTAGCGCCTTAGTTATTTTTGCAATAGGTATTTATATTGCAAACATACTAAAGAAAACGTTGTTTGCGATGTTTAAGTCTTTAGAATTAACAGGAGGTAATTTAGTAGGTAATATTGCTTTTTATTTATTAGCAATAATAGTTACTGTTACTGCGTTAAACCAAGCGGGAGTTAATACCGATTTAATAACAAGTAACTTATCTATAATTCTCGGAGCAATTTTAGCTTCCTTTACCATTGCTTTTGGATTAGGTTCTAGAGATGTAATAAAAAGATTGTTATTTGGTTATTATACCAGAAAAAACATACAAGAAGGAGATAAAGTAAGTGTTAATGGCATAGAAGGTGTTGTTGGTATGATAGATAATATTTGTGTGGTGTTAATTACTGAAAAAGGAAAAGTAATTATTCCAATAAAAGAAATAGTAGATAATCAAATAGAAATATTTAATTGATTACTTTTAAATAATTGGTAGGATGTTGGGGGACAAACTACCAAATTTGTGAAATATCACAAAAAGAAAGAGACCGTTTTCACGGTCTCTTTTACTTTTATAAAAATCTCACAAGACTTTGCCTTGTAGGTTCTCGAATTGTAATTTCCGTAAAAAGGAAATCTAATATCTTGTTCTAAAAAAGCCCATTTATTTGAGCGTCTATTCTGTCTATTATATAGCCTAAGTCTTCTTGGTTGTCTACAAAATCTAAGTTATCTACATCAATTATTAGTAGTTTTCCTTTTGTATAGGTAGATATCCAAGCTTCATAACGCTCGTTTAACCTACTTAAATAATCGATACTAATAGTGTTTTCATAATCTCTACCACGTTTATGAATTTGTCCTACTAAAGTAGAAATGTCTGCACGTAAATAAATTAATAAATCTGGAGGTGTAACCAAATTTTCCATCAACTCAAACAAAGAACTATAATTATTATAGTCTCTATTAGTCATTAGACCCATTGCATGTAAATTAGGTGCAAAAATATGTGCGTCTTCATAAATAGTTCTATCCTGAATGATATTTTCACCAGATTCTCTTAATTCTAAAATCTGACGAAAACGACTATTTAAAAAATAAACTTGTAAATTAAAAGACCAACGCTCCATTTCTGTATAAAAATCGTCTAAATACGGATTTTCATCAACAGACTCAAAATGAGGTTTCCATTTGTAATGTTTGGCTAATAATTTGGTTAGCGTGGTTTTACCTGCGCCTATATTTCCTGCAATTGCAACGTGCATAAATTAAATTCTAATAAGATTAAACAGAGTCGCAAAAATAGGTAAAATAATAAACAGAAAAGGCGAACAGGTTAATTTATAACTAAAATTTATAGTGCTTATCATTTAAAAAATCATCAAACTTTAAGAAATAAAGCTATTTTAAATTTTTCAATTAAACTTTCAGGTTTCTTTTGAGTCTTAATAAATGTAATTCTATTTATTTTATAGATCATTAAACTCAAACACATGAAATCATTATTTACATTCATTTTTACACTTGTATCAATTATTACTTTTGGGCAACAAGATTTTCAAGGGAAAGCTACCTATATGTCTAAAACTTCGGTAGACTTAGACAATTTTGCTCGTGGTGGAGAACAGCTTTCTGAAGCAAGAAAAAAACAGATTCAAGAAAGAATGAAGTCTCAATTAGAAAAAACATTTATTTTAAACTTTGATAAAAGTTCATCTCTATATAAAGAAGATGAAAAATTAGCAGCACCAACAACAGGTGGAAGTGGAAGAGGACCAAGGTTTGGAGGTTTTTCTAGCGGAGGAACTAAGTATAAAAACACCAAAGATAAAGTGTCATTAGAAGCTACAGAATTTTTTGGAAAAAAGTTTTTAGTTTCTGATGAAATGGAGCAACCTCAATGGGAATTAGGGGCAGAAACCAAGCAGATTGGTAATTATCTTTGTTATAAAGCAACATTACTTAAAGATGCAAATCCTTTAGATTTTTCTAATTTTAGAAGACCAAGAGGAGGAGAGGAAACAGAAAAAAAAGAAGAAGCAAAAGAAGTAAAACAAGTATTGGTAACTGCATGGTATACGCCACAAGTGCCAGTTAGTAATGGTCCTGGAGAATACTGGGGTTTACCTGGTTTGATCTTAGAAATAAATGAAGGAACAACTACTATTTTATGTACAGAGATTGTCTTGAATCCTTCAGAAAAAGAAGCTATTGAAGCACCATCAAAAGGAAAAAAAATAACTAGAGAAAAATACACAGAAACTGTAACTAAAAAGATGGAAGAATTAAGACAAAACTTTCAAAATAGAGGTAGAGGTGGTAATCGTGGGGGCGGACGTTCTTAAAAAAAAAAACTAAAATAATTAGAACTCAATTTTAAGTAATGAAAAAAATAATATTCTTAGCCATTTTTATGGTTACACTTTTTACAAACGCCCAAGTAAAACTAACAGGTGTTGTTAAAGATAGTATTGGTGAGCCTTTAGAGATGGCAAATGTTTTGGCTATAGATAAGGTAACTAATAAAATAGCATCCTACGGTTTTACAGATGAAAAAGGTTTTTATAAATTAAACGTAGAAAAAAATACCACTGTTTTATTAAAGATAAGTTATGTAGGTATGAAGTCTGCAGACTTTACAATAGAAACAAAGTCCGATGCTATTGTTACCAATGTAATGTTGGCTTTTGACAATGCTTTAGATGGAATAAATATTGTTTCTAAAATGCCTGTTACGGTAAAAGGAGATACGATTGTTTACAATGCAGATTCTTTTCAAAATGGTACCGAAAGAAAACTAGAAGATGTACTGAAAAAATTACCTGGTGTAGAAATTAATGATAATGGAGAAATTGAAGTAGAAGGGAAAACGGTAGAAAAAATAATGATTGATGGTAAGGATTTCTTTGATGGAGATACAAAGCTAGCTACCAAAAATATTCCTTCTAATGCCTTAGATAAAATAGAGGTTTTAAGAAATTACGCAGATGTAAGTCAGCTTAGTGGGGTACAAAATAATGAAGATAGAGTTGCTATAAACATTAAACTTAAAGAAGGAAAAAAGAATTTCTGGTTTGGAGATATAACTGCAGGAGCAGGAAATGCACCAGATGAAACGTTGTATTTATTACAACCAAAATTATTTTATTACTCGCCAAAATATACTATTAACGTTATTGGTGATGTTAATAATATGGGAGAAGTTGTTTTAGATAGAGGAGATATTAGAAGTTTTAGTGGTGGTTTTAGGAGCCAAAGTCCATCTAACGGAACAAATTTAAGTTTAGCAAGTGCTGGTATTGGTTTTCTAACTGCAAATGCTAGAAATGCGAATAGAATTGAAACAAAGTTAACGGCTATGAATTTTAGTTATTCTCCAACTACAAAACTAGATTTAAGCGGATTCTTAATATTTTCTAGTAATAGCAACGGACAACAAAATAATGTAGATACAGATTATATAGATGCTGAGACTCCAGATGAATATACTGAGAGCAGAACAGATCAAACAAGTAATACAGGGTTGATTAAATTGAGCGCTGGGTATAAGCAAAATGCAAGAAAGCAATTTAATTATGATTTAATTGGTCGTTTTACAAACGAATTTAGAAAAGATGATGTTGAGTCTAATGTTTTAGGTGATATTACAGAAGATGAAAAAGCAACACCTTATACAATTAACCAGAACTTTAGTTATTTTTACACAGCAAACGAAAAAAATATCTTTGCATTAGAAGCAAAGCATTTACTACAAGATGAAGATCCTTTTTATGTGGCTTCTTTAGATAAAGATAACTTTGTTGATGAAGCAGATAAGTTAGGTTTAAATGAAGAAACAGGTTCAAGTAATTTATTGTATACTTTAGAACAAGACAGACGTGTAAAATCGAATCAATTAGATGTAAAGTTAGATTACTATAATATTTTAAATGATAAGAGTAATTTAAACTTTGTAGTTGGTACCATACAAAGTAAGCAAAATTTTGATTCTAAGTTTTTTCAAATTTTAGATGATGGAAGCGAGTTTACTCCAACAGGAACTATTCCGGAAGATGATGCTAGATCATTTACAAATGATACAGAATATGGTTTTTCTGATATTTATGCAGGTTTAAGATATCGTTTAAAAGCAGGTATTTTTACCTTTACTCCGGGTTTTACAGTACACGCTTATAATGTTAAAAATACACAATACGAAACAGATATTTTTGAAGATCAATTTCAAAAATTCTTTCCAGAATTGTCAATAATAGCACAGTTTAAACAAAGTGAGTCTTTGCAATTTTCTTATAAACAAGAAGTTAATTTTACAGATGTTAATCAACTTGCAAGAGGTATTGTTGCCAATAGCTATAATTCTTTTTATTATGGTAATCATGAGTTAGATAATGCACATTTACATAATGTGAACTTAAATTATTCTAGCTTTAATTTATTTAATTACACAAACGTATTTGCTAGGCTTAATTATAAGAAAACAATAGATCAAATTAACTCAAATACAATTTTTGAACCAGGTTCTGTTGTTTCTAGGAGTACATCATTAAATTCACCTTTCGATAATGAAAGCTTTACGGGTTCTGCAAGAGTTGGTAAAACTTTTAACAAGATTAAAACATCTTTAGGAGCTAATTATGGTTACAGTAAAACATTTCAGTCTTTAAATGATGAGTTTAACACAAATAAACTGTTTTCTCAAAGTTACTCTGCAAGTGTAAGTACCAACTTTAACAAAGCACCAAATGTATCGTTAGGGTATAGATTAAGTTTGTCTGACCAAGATAACAGTTCTAGAGATGCAATTATAAAAGGAGTTACTAATGCACCTTCTATTAGTTTTGACGCTTATGTTTGGAAATCGTTAACGATTCGTTCAGATTTTTCTTATAATGAAGTAAAACAAGATGGAGTGGTTGCGAATACTTTTCAGAGTTTAGATGCTTCTTTTTCCTACAGAAAAGATAAAGATGCAAAATGGGAGTATGAGTTAGTAGGAAGTAATCTTTTAGCTTCTGGTTCTAGAGCTTCTGTAAATACAAGTAATATTGCTTTTACAATAAATGAAACCTTTGTTTTACCAAGATTTATTAGTCTTAGAGTAAAATATCAATTGTAATTTAAGTAGAATTTTAAATAAAAAAGGCTCAATTTATTGAGTCTTTTTTTATGCTATAAATTTAAAATAAGAAACAATATATTTGTAAAAAATAACATTCTATGATTTTTGACGTAGCTATAATAGGTTCGGGGCCAGCAGGTGCTTCTGCTGCTTTTAAATTAGCAGAAAAAGGAATATCAACTGTTATAATAGAAAAAGAAACTTTACCAAGGTATAAAACTTGTGGAGGTGCTTTTGGTTTGGCCGGAAGAAAAATAATGCCTTTTGATATTACCGAGGTTGTAGAAAAAGAATGTTTTCATATTGATGTTTTTTTTGATAAAATTGATAAAAAATTTACCATTCAAAAAGACGAACCCATTATAACAATGGTGATGCGTGCCGATTTCGATAATTTTATTGTTAAAAAAGCGCAAGAGTTAGGCGTTACCTTGTTAGAAGATCATAAACTTACAGATATTACTTTTAAGGATGATATCATTTTACATACCTCTAAAGGAGAGATAAAAACTAAATTTGTAATTGCTGCGGATGGTGCTTTGGGTAAGACTGCAAAATTTGCAGGATGGGAAGAAACACGTTTATTAATACCTGCATTAGAATATGAGGTTGAGGTAAATGATGAAGATTTTAAAAGATTATCAAAAACCGTTCGTTTAGATTTTGATGCCATTCCTATGGGATATGGTTGGTGTTTTCCAAAGAAAAATCACTTATCTATTGGTGTTGGAGCTTTACGAAAAGTAAAAGTAGATTTTAAACAGTGTTACAGAGATTATTTAGAGAATACATTAAAAGTTACGGAAATCATTAGTGAGGAAATGCATGGTTTTCAAGTACCAGTTTCTTTAAGAAAAGATGGTTTTGTAAGAAAGAATGTTTTTTTGGTAGGTGATGCTGCAGGTTTTGCAGATCCGTTATCTGCAGAAGGAATTACAAATGCTATTCTTTCAGGTAATATGGCTGCAGAATCAATTATTGAAAGTAAATTGAATGGCGAATTAGCAGAAAAATTATACAACGAAAAGTTAGAAGAACACCTTTTACCTGCACTAAGATCTGCTTTTAAATTGTCTAAGTTGTTTTATGAAAACGAAACAATGAGAAATCTTTTGATTAAAAAATATGGAGAAAGAATCTGTGAAAAGATGATTCAGATTATGATGGGAGAAAGTACCTACCCAACAGATATTATGAAAACGATAAAAAGAAAACTCAAAAAAGCTATTTTTTCATAACGGTATGAGCGTATTAACAAGTAAAACCTTTTTTCCTGCCTTTATAAAAACATTAGGCATCCTTTTTTTCTACATACTTATTGGTCTTTTTATAGACAGTGTTTATGTAACCGAAAATTATGGAGAGTCTCAATGGATTGCAAACATAGTTATGGTAATTGTTTTTACGGTAACCTGTTTTAAAGTTTCATCAAGAATTAGAGAGCAGCTGTTTTATGCTGTTTTATTAGGCTTTTTTGGAGAATATTTGTTTTCTGTAGCAATGGGTATGTATACTTATAGATTAGAAAATGTACCTCATTACATCCCTATGGGACATGCCTTAGTATATGCAGGGGTTTTGTTTTTTATGAAAACAGCTTTTACTAAAAATAATCATCAAAAATTAGAGAAAATACTAACAGTCATCATTATACTATATGCTACCTTATTTCTTATTTTTAGGAACGATGTTTTTGGTTTTGTAATGACTGCAGGAACGCTTTTGATTTTGATAAAGAAACCCCGAGAAAGGCTTTTTTATCTGACCATGTATTTAGCCGTTGCTTTTTTAGAAATAGTGGGTACAACATACGAATGTTGGTGGTGGCCAACTACGGCTTGGGGAATCTTTGATTTTTTACCAAGTCATAATCCACCAACAGGAATTAGTTTTTTTTACTTTTTACTAGATTTAGGAACTTTATGGTTTTATAAAAAACGACATAAAGCTGCTTGGTTAAGAATGAAGAATATTAGAAAAATTAGATTAAACCTTTCTAAAGCCACAAACTAAAAGTATTTTTATATCGTTAATTTAAATGATCACTAATTTTCTTACTAAATGTCTATAAAAGTAACATCGGTTTCAAAAGTTTATAAAACTCAAAAAGCATTAAATAATGTTTCTTTTTCTGCGGATAAAGGCCAAATAATTGGCTTTCTAGGGCCAAATGGTGCAGGGAAATCTACAATGATGAAAATCTTAACAGGTTTTATAAAACCGAATGAAGGCGAAGTTTTTGTTGATGAAATTGATGTGTTACAAAATCCATTAGATGCACAAAAATCTATTGGGTATTTGCCAGAGCACAATCCTTTGTATACTGATATGTATGTGCGTGAATACTTACAGTTTCAAGCAACTATTTTTAAGGTTGATAAAAGCCAAATAGAAATTTGCATTGAAAAAGTTGGTTTAACTGCAGAAGCACATAAAAAAATACATCAATTATCTAAAGGATATCAGCAAAGAGTTGGTTTGGCGGCAGCAATTTTACACAACCCAAAAGTCTTAATTTTAGATGAGCCAACAACTGGTTTAGATCCGAATCAACTGGTAGAAATTAGAGCATTGATTAAAGAATTAGGAGAAGATAAAACGGTACTTTTTTCTACCCATATTATGCAAGAAGTAGAAGCGGTTTGCGATCGTGTGATCATCATTAAAAAAGGAGAACTTTTAATTGATAAAAAACTAGCAGAGCTCAAAGAGAATAATCAACAAGTAATAGAAGTTACGTTTGATTATAAGATAGAAGAGCAATTCATAAACAGATTACCAAACGTGGTTTCTTATAAAAATAATTACGACAATACTTGGTTTATCACTTTTGAAAGTGAAGAAGATATGCGACCTGTTATTTTTGATTTTGCACAAGAAAACGGTTTAAAGATTCTTAGCTTAAATACCCAAAATAAGAATTTAGAAACGCTTTTTAGAGAGGTTACCGCTTAAGTTTTTAAGCGATAAATTATAAAGTTTGTCACTTCGAAGTTCTAAGAAGTCGCATAACATTGAGAACACAAAACTTTGTGTTTTATGATATTTATCTCTCTAATCGAAATGACAAACTGAACGTAAAACCTTCAAACTTGTTACTTGTTGTGAAAGTTACTTAATTCGAAATATTATTTAGTCAAATACTCATAAGCTTCCAATAAAGTTGGAAAAACTAAAATACTTCCAGCTTCTTTTAACTCTTCTTCAGAATATTGCGTTGTAATTCCAATAGCAACCATTCCTGCTGCTTTAGCCGCTTTTGTTCCTGTTAAACTATCTTCAAAAACCCAAATATCTTTAAAATCAATATCTTTAAAACCTAGCGTTTCTGCCAATAAAATATAGGCTTCTGGTGCAGGTTTGGGTTTTACATAATCTTGTACCCCAAAAACGGTAGTAAAGTTTAGGTTTAAATGATGGATGCTGTTTTTTAAAAACAGTTTTGTGGCGTTACTTGCAATTCCGTAAGGTATTTTTTCTTCGGACAAAAGGCTTGTAAACTCTCTAACTCCAGGTAATAACTTAGGTACTTTAAAGTGTATTTTTATATGTTCGTCCTTTAAAAGGAATAATTCTTTGGTACGTTTTTCCTCACCAATAACAGAGCAGAAATATTCAGCAATAATCATTGGCGATTTCCCTGCGTGCATTTTAGGAAACGGAGTAATATCTTTATCAAATAACTCTTTAAAAGCGGAAGTCCAGGCAGAATAATGGCTTTCAAAACTATCTACAATTACGCCATCAAAATCAAATAAAAATCCTTTAGGTAATATCATTAGTTACTTGTTTTTTCGTTGAATATTTCCGTTAAATACGGATTTAAAAATTTGTTAGTTGGATCTAATTCTCTTCTTAAAAGTTTAAAATCTTCCCATTTTGTATACACTTTAGAAAGTTCTGCATCTTTAGCGGAAAAACGTTTTGCCCAATGTGGTTTTCCTCCGTGTTTTAAAAATATTTTTTCAATACTTTTAAAAGCTTCATAGGTATCTGCAGTTGCTGCATTTCTAGAAACACACCCCATAGTAACAGTGTCTTTTTCGTAAGCATAGCTTAACCAAGATTTGTCTTTGTACACAAAACGAACATCCATAGGAATATGAATAAACGATTTGTTGCTCCATTTATTTATTTCTGTTTTTAATTCTTCAAAAACTGTAGGAAAAACATCTAAACCAATGGTCCATTCTGCTAATTCTAAAGTAGATCCTCTAGATTTTGTAACGGTAGCTTGGTATAGCGAGCCTTTGTGTTCTTTTGTAGAGCTAAAAAAACCTCTATATAAAAGTTTGTTTGCAACGGCTGTAATCCAAGGAAAAACGTGTGAATATTTATACAATATTTTAGATGCTGTTCTTCTATGTTTTAAATATTTAGGACCTAAATCTTCGGTTACTTCTGTATTTGGGTCTATTTTATCACCTGTAATAACATATCCTTTATCAGTATGGGGAAGCCATAAGATTCTTAGAAAATCATGTTTTTTTAAACGTTCATTAATTTTAGGCAACCAAACACTATCATCTTCCGGACCTTCTTTTACGTGTAAAGTGTAAATAGGTTCGCACTTAAAAGTAATTTCAGAAAACACACCAAAAACACCCAAAGAAACTCTTATAACATCAATTAAATCTTCTTTGTCTGTAATAATTTTAATAGAACCATCTGCAAGAACAATACTACATTTGGTCATGTACTCAGAAAGAAGTTTACCACTTGTACCATGAGTTCCTGTTGCTAAAGCGCCACCAATTGTAATGGTATTAATATCTGGCAAGCAAGGAATACACCAACCTTTTGCTTCTACAGCTTCTAGTAAATCTCCTAAAATTACACCAGATTGCACTGTAATTGTAAGTTCAGCATCATTAGAAGAAATAATTTTGTTATAAGTTCTAATATCAATTAAGGTTGCGGCTCCAGAAGCAATATCAGCAGAAGATTGTTTATTACCAAAAACACGAATTTTTTCTGATTTTTTGATAACTTCTTGCAACTCTTCTTCTGAAGTAATTTTATAAAGAGATTCGTAATTGTAGGTTAGATTCTCGTTCCAACTTGTCCAAACTCCGTTTTTGTTTTGTTTCATCTATTTTGTAAAATATTAAACAAAAGTAAGCATTAATATGTTTTTTTCATGCTTATTTTTGTTTTATTCAATCATTAAGAATGAATTAAAAGTTTATGTAATGAAAAACAATCCATGACTTCCTGCAACTGCTCCTAGAATTGTAATTAAACTAATAATTAATAATATCCAATGTGCTTTGTGAAGTATGTTAAAGGTTTTTTCAGGGTTTTCATTTGCATATTTTTTGAAAAGTTTGTGTAAAACAAAAGGTTCTAAAATATATAAAACTAATGTAAAAATGATCCAAACAATTGTCATTGCATGAATCCACCAAAAACGATAATCTAAATAACGTTCCCAGGCATTTAATTCATACATCATATAAAAACCAGAAATTGCAGTAATTAAAGTTGTAATTTTTGCTTGTATTGCAAATCTACCTTCAATATTTTCAAAAGTAGTTAGTTTGTCTTTTTTAGACTTCATTTTTTTTACAGCAGGAATTATTACAGTTGTAACCATTGCTACTCCTCCAATCCATAAAACAACCGCCAGTACATGAATAACTCTTGCAAGGGTTATAGAATTCATTTTAGTTTAATTTATAGGTAATTTGTTGTTGGTCTAAATTGGCTAACAACTCATTGGTTATGTGAACCTTCGTATTTCTACTAGGTAAACTAATTTCTAATTTTTCTTTCTCATCCCAAATAGTGAAATTTAAATTTTGTTTACCCGGTGTCTTTTTTAAGATGGATTCTAAATTTAAAATAGAATCTTCTTTAATTTCACTTAAAGGAAGTTGAATGGTTACTTTTTTACAGAGTTCATCCATAATATCATGTAACAATTTCATTTCTAAAAACTTTAATCTAGGTTCACCAACAACTCCTGTTTCTTTATTGGTCCATCCAGGTTGCACGGTAGTGCGTATAAATAAGAACTGATTAGGCACTAAAAAGTGTTGCATCCTTAGGTAATCTTCTCCAAAAATTCTAAACTCATTACTATCACCATAATCTTCTACGGTAAACATTGCCCAACCTTTACCTGCTTTAGAAACTCGGTGTTGTACATCGGTAACAATACCAGCAAAAGCCAAATTCATATTTACAAACTTTGCAAGATCTGCTTTAAAGTATTTCAAAGAAGCGTTGCAGAATTTTATTTCGTTTTTAAAATCATCTAAAGGATGCGCAGAAATATATATACCAATAACTTCCTTTTCCTGTTGCAATAATTCCATGGTTCCCCAAGTTTCACATTCTGGAATATCTGGTTCTGGAAACTGAACTGTAGAAGCTTCTCCAAACATAGAAACCTGAGCTGAGTTTTCGTTTTCTTGATATTTATGTCCAAATTTCATGGCGCGTTCTAAAAAGGTCATTCCTTTTTCGTCAGTAGCAAAATATTGTGCTCTGTGAGTATCTGTAAAAGAATCGAAAGCACCAGCTTTTATCAAACTATCAAAAGATTTTTTATTGGCAGCTCTTAAATCTACTCGTTTAGATAAATCAAAAATTGAATTGTAGTTTCCGTTTTCTTCTCTTTCTTTAATGATGGCTCTAACTGCTCCGGCTCCAACACCTTTTACGGCTGCCATTCCAAAACGGACAGCACCTTCATTATTTACAGAGAATTTTAAAAATGATTCATTTAAATCTGGACCAAAAACTTGCAATTCCATTCGTTTACATTCTTCCATAAAGAAAGAAACAGCTTTAATATCTTTCATATTATTAGAAAGTACAGAAGCCATATATTCTGCAGGATAATGTGCTTTTAAATACGCAGTTTGATAGGCGATCCACGCATAACAAGTAGAGTGAGATTTGTTAAAGGCATAACTTGCAAAGGCTTCCCAATCTTTCCATATTTTCTCTAATTTTACAGGATCATGCCCTTTTGCAGCAGCTTGTTCTACAAACTTTGGTTTCATTTTGTCTAGTACCGCAATTTGTTTTTTACCCATTGCCTTACGCAAAACATCGGCTTCACCTTTGGTAAAGTCTGCCAGTTTTTGTGATAAAAGCATTACTTGCTCTTGGTAAACTGTAATTCCGTATGTTTCTGCCAAATACTCTTCCATGGCAGGTAAATCGTATTCTATATCTTCAGTACCATGTTTTCTATTAATAAAAGACGGAATATATTCCATTGGACCTGGTCTGTACAAGGCATTCATGGCAATTAAATCGGCAAAAACAGTTGGTTTTAAAGAACGCATGTGTTTCTGCATTCCTGGAGATTCATATTGAAAAATACCTACGGTTTCTCCTCTTTGGAACAATTCGTATGTTTTTACATCATCTAAAGGAAACGTTTCTGGGTCTAATAGAATATTATGTCTTGCTTTTACAATTTTAACGGTGTCTTTAATTAAAGTCAGCGTTTTTAATCCCAAGAAATCCATTTTTAACAAACCTGCGTCTTCCACTACAGAGTTGTCAAATTGTGTAACATACATATCGGAATCCTTTGCCAAAGCAACCGGAACATAATTGGTAATATCCCCAGGCGTAATAATTACACCACAGGCATGAATACCTGTATTTCTAACAGAGCCTTCTAAAATAGTGGCTTTGTTTATTGTTTCGGAAACTAAGTCGTTTCCGTAAGACATTTGTTTTAATTCTTCTATTAGAACTTTTTCTTCGGCACGTAAACCATCAACTTTACCTTTACTTTTAGCATCATCACCAAAAATATTTTTAAGTTTAATACCCGGAATTAATTTTGCAATTCTATCGGCTTCAAAAAGCGGTAAATCTAAAACTCTGGCAGTATCTCTAATAGAAGATTTTGCAGCCATGGTTCCGTAGGTAATAATCTGAGCAACTTGGTTTGCACCATATTTATCAATTACATAATCCATTACACGTCCACGACCTTCGTCATCAAAATCAATATCAATATCGGGCATCGATACACGTTCTGGATTTAAGAAACGCTCAAAAAGTAAATCGTATTTAATAGGATCTATATTTGTAATCCAAAGGCAATAAGCAACTACAGAACCGGCAGCAGAACCCCTACCAGGACCTACGGCAACATCCATTCTTCTTGCTGCTCTAATAAAATCTTCTACAATTAAGAAATAACCAGGATATCCTGTTTTTTCAATAACCTCTAATTCGAAATCTAACCGTTCTTTAATAAGTTCTGTAATTTCTCCATAACGTTTTTTTGCACCTTCAAAAGTTAAATGTTTTAAGAAGTTATTTTCTCCACGTTTTCCTCCATCTACTTCATCTGCCGGATCTTTAAATTCATCACCAATATTAAAGGCTGGTAATAAAACATCTCTTGCAAGTGTAAATATTTCAATTTTATCTACAATTTCTTGTATGTTACTAATTGCTTCAGGAATATCTGCAAACAACGTTTTCATTTCGTTCGTAGACTTAAAATAATACTGGTCATTAGGCAATCCGTATCTATAACCACGCCCTTTACCAATAGGTGTAGATTGTTTTTCGCCATCTTTTACACATAATAAAATATCATGTGCATTGGCATCTTTTTGTTCTAAGTAAAACGTATTGTTGGTGGCAATAATTTTAACGTCGTGCTTTTTAGAAAACTTTAATAAAGTTTCATTTACAATCTTTTCATCTTGTTGGTCATGACGCATCAACTCAATATACAAGTCGTCGTTAAATTGTTCTTTCCACCAGATTAACGCTTCTTCCGCTTGTTTTTCTCCTAAATTTAAAATTTTACTAGGAACCTCTCCATATAAGTTTCCTGTTAAAACAATAATGTCTTCTTTGTATTGTTCTACAAGTGCTTTATCAATTCTAGGAACATAGTAAAATCCATCTACAAAGGCTGCAGAAGATAATTTTGCTAAATTGTGATACCCTTTTTTATTTTTAGCAAGCAAAACAACCTGATAACCGTTGTCTTTTTGCGATTTGTTTTTATGATCTTCACAGATGTTAAACTCACAACCAATAATTGGTTTCATTGGAGTATCTGCAGATTTATTATGGTTTAAAACAGCATTTACAAAATGGAAAGCACCCATCATGTTTGCCGTATCCGTCATGGCAACTGCAGGCATATTGTCTTTTGCTGCAGCTTTTACAATATTACCCAATTGCATGGTAGATTGTAAAACAGAGTATTGTGTATGGTTGTGTAAATGAGAAAATTGTACGTTTTCTAACTCAGCTAAACCATCTGATGTAGATTTAGTTGTTGCAGTACCTTTTAATTTCTCTAAACGTTGGCGAATTATATCGCTTTCCTTTTTTAGGTTGATGTGTTTTAAACCAATTACTTGAATCGGTTTTGGGTTCGCTTCCGAGAAATTTTTAAAATAATCATCATCTACATCTAACTGCTCTTTGGTATATTCTCTTAAACGAATTAACTCTAAAAAACAACGAGTTGTAGCCTCAACATCGGCAGTTGCGTTGTGCGCCTCACCAAAACCAACACCAAATAAATGGTTGTGTAATTCTGTTAAAGTTGGTAGTTTAAATTTACCACCACGCCCCCCAGGAATCTGACACATTGTTGCCGTTTTCTCTGTACATGTATCGAGAATCGGTAATGAGTTTAAATTATTTTCTACACCCAATCTATGGAATTCACATCCCATAATATTAAGGTCGAACTGTAAATTCTGACCAACAATAAACTTCGTTTTAGCTAACGCTTCATTAAATAAAACCAAACCTTCACTTAAAGGAATACCTTGTTCTGCCGCCAATTCAGTCGAAATTCCATGAATTCTTTCAGCATCGTACGGAATATTAAAGTTTTCTGGTTGTATTAGAAAATCGTTGTGTTCTAACACATTTCCCATCTCATCATGGAGCTGCCATGCAATTTGAATACACCTAGGCCAGTTGTCCGTATCTGTAATAGGAGCATTCCAACTTTTAGGTAAACCGGTAGTTTCTGTATCAAAAATTAAGTACATAAATCTGTGTAAATGTTGAAGCGTTTAACTGTTTAAAAGAACATGTAAAAATAGAAATTTGTTCTTACAAATGACGGATGAGTTGATTTTGTTTATCAACAAATTTTTTTCAAGCTAGTGCTCGTTTGTAAAGAGTATCGTACCGGAAATTAGAACTTGATTACACCAATTATAAATGAACGTTAGTATGTGTCTGTTTTCTGGGCGTGCCCATTTTTTAATACACCAAGTTAGTAGCATATACTTTTTGTCTTAAAAATGGTCAGGCTATCCGCTGCAAGTCCTCGTTCGTGCCTCACTGTGGGCTTTTCGCTGCTATCCTTCACGCGGAATTAGTTTGCTTGTAACCAATATTGTTAGAGAAATAGGTTTTTGGTTTCACTCGTTACAAATGTTAGCGTGTGTTTTATTTTTACAACTATTTTTTTTAAGATTAAGTTTGTCAGATTAATTTTCTATTGTAAAAAAAAGTAAGAAGGCAGATGAAATTATTTACTAATGCTTGCAAGTAACAAGTCTAAGCACAAAAAAGCCAATCCATTTAAGGATTGGCTTTTTAAACTGTTTCATAAAAATATGAATAATAGATTTATAACCTATTTATATTTTTTGATTAGGCTAACTCTTCTTTCACCATTAGTAAATTAATAGCAGCTTGAATTTTTTGTTGCTGTTCTTCTAGCATTTTTTTTGTGGAAGGAGCAAAAACATCATCTAGTAATATTTCTTTATACTCTTCTAAATTTGCTTTTTCACCTCTAATAGCTTCTTCTAAAATAGCCTCTTCATCATTTGAGCTAAATAGCGATTTTAGAGTCATCCAATTTCTATGCATTGTCCCTTTAAAAGAACCATCATCTTCTGGTATTTGTCCGTGTACAAGAATCTCTGTTCTAAGTTCTTTTGCAAACTGACTTCTTTCTGAGGCTCTATTTTTAAAGAAAATCTTTAGTTTAGGACTTTCTACATTTTCTGCAGCGTTTAGATATCCTTTTTCGGCATCATAATTTTTCTCTAATAACTCGTTTAATTTGTTCGAAATTTTTTCTGTGTACTTCATGTTGTCATTTTCATTTTAAAATTCCAATAGCTTGTTTTAAGATGTGTATTGTTTAGCATCTGATACAAAACTATAAAATATTAGAGAGGGCTATGAGTTCATAAGATTTTGATTTTAACTCATATACTATTTATATAAGTAGTAAAAAATATTTTCATTTCTAATATTTAATAAAGACTTGTTGTTTTATGTAGGTTTGATAGGTGTCTTAGGTTAAAATCGGACGACGATAATCACTTTTTTCAATATTAAGAAACGTTTAAATTAATATTAAATCTAAATCAATGTTAATACTTAACATTAATGATTGTCTTGCCAAGTATAGTTTTGATGCTTATTAAAACTAATTTAACTTATGAAATTATCAGTAGTAAAAAATCGTTTAACCATTAGTATGATGATTACTTTTGGGGTATTGTTTTTTAACATTCATCATTCTTTTGGGCAAGCAACAAATGCTTCCGTAAAAGGAGTTATTACAGACAAAAGTGGAGAGCCTTTAATGGGAGCTACCGTAATTGTTAAAAATACTTCTACAGGATTTAGTTCTGGTGCTACAACAAGTGAAACTGGAAGTTACAAAATTCAGCAATTACCTTTAGGAGGTCCTTATTCTGTAACTGCAAAATATTTAGGTTTTACAGATGTAGTTCATAAAGGTTTTTTATTAAACTTAAATGATGCCTTAACGGTTGATTTTGTTTTACAAGAATCTGCTACCTCTTTAGATGAAATTGTTATTTCTTCTAATGGTTTGGCAAAACGTATTCAGCAAATGGGAGCTTCAACAAAAATTGGAGAAGTTCAAATTAAAAACTTACCATCCGAAGGAAGAAATTTTACAAGACTAACTAGTTTGTCTCCTTTGCAAGGAGCTGGAAGTCTAAATTTAGGAGGTCAAAGAAGAACGTCTACAAATGTAACTATTGATGGTGTTAATTTTAGAAATACACTTACAGCAGGTGAGGTTGGTAAAGGTCCTTATACGATTTCTCAAGAAGCTATTAGAGAATTTGAGGTTTCTACAAATGATTATGATGTAAGTCAAGGTCGCCAAGGTGGTGGTTCTATTACTTCTGTAACAAAATCTGGTACGAATGAGTTTGAGGGGAGTGCTTTCTTTTATCACAGAGCAGACAATCTTCAAAGTCAATATACAATACAAGGACAAGATAGAGAAGCAGATTTTTATAACTCTCAATCTGGTTTTAGTTTAGGGGGTCCAATAATTAAAGATAAGTTGCATTTTTTCTTAGTTTATGAAAGACAAGATGCAGGAGATCCTCAATTTATTGCAAACATACAAAGTGATAACGATGCAAATAATTTAAGAATTTCAGAAGAAAGTTTAAATCGTTTTTTACAAATAGGTAGAGATAAATATGGTTTAAGTGATTCTCAGCAAGTTGGGCAATTTGATAGAGTAACAGAAGCTAATAATTTATTTTTTAGATTAGATTGGCAAATTAACGATAAGCATAGATTAACTTTTAGAAACTTATATAATAAGTGGGACAATCCTTTAAGTGTAAGTGATAATTCTAATATAGAAGTTGCAGAGTCTTATTCTGATTTTGAATCAAAAGAAAATAGCATGTTTCTGTCATTGCGTTCTGCTTTTTCATCGAGTGTAACGAATGAGTTTAAAGTTCAATACCAACATGCAGAACGTATTTTTGCACCTAATTCAGAATTGCCGTCACAAAATATACCAAGAGCAATTGTGCAAGTAGAATCTGTTTTACCAAATGGCAATAGCAGTAATAGAACTGTACAATTAGGAGGACAACGTTATTCACCAGAAACTAATTTAGAAAATCAGCTTCAAATTTCAAACACAACATATCTTAGTGCAGGTAAATTTAACTTTACGTTTGGTACAGATAACTTAATTACCTACTTAGAAACGCAATTATCTAATGAGCAAAATGGTCGTTTTTTCTTTGATTCTTTAGATGATTTCGAAAACTTAAACGCTTCTAGATATGCAAGAGAAGTGCCTTTACAAGGCTCTTCTTTAGTGAAACAAACTGTTTTAGATTTATCACTTTTTGCTCAGGTAGAATTTGATGTAAATCCTAATTTAAATCTTGCGGCAGGTATCCGTTATGATGCAACAGCATTTTTAGATGATGCAGAATATAATCCTTTAGTGGATCAAGAATTAGGAATTCGTACCGATGTAAAACCAGAGGATTTTGATAATATTCAACCAAGAGTTCAATTAACTTGGAATATTGAAGGAAATGATACTGATATTTTAAAAATTGGTGGAGGTGTCTTTACTTCTCAACCACATTATTATGCACAAGTTAATAATATTCAGAATAGTGGAACTTTATTAGGAGCTATTGATGTTACAGGTGCAAATGTACCAACACCAGATTTTGAAGGGTATAGAAATGACCCAAGTACTGTGCCTGGTGTTCCGGCAGGAGTAACTCCATTTTCTACCATAAATGCGGTAAGTCCAGATTTTGAAGTACCAACCATTTATAAGGCAAACGTAAATTATACGCACTTTTTTGGAGATAGATATAGTTTAGGAGTAAACGCTGTTTTTAGTCATACTAAAAATAACTATGTATACCAAGAAGCAAATTTAGTAGCAGAACCTTATTTTGTAACGCCACAAGGTAGAGAGGTTTTTGTGCCTGCAAATACAATTTCTGCAAACGGAAGTACAGATTGGACGGAGTCTAGAGAATCGGAGTTAGTAGGTAGAACTTTAGTATTAACATCTGATGGTATCTTAGATAATCTTGCTTTAGTAGTCGATGGTTCTGCAAGAATAGGAAAAGATGGTTATGTAAATGCAAGTTTTACTGTAAATCGTTCTAAAGACAATTCTTCTTACAACTGTTGTGTTGCTAATACGTCTACTTTTCTTCCTGTTAAAGGAGATCCTAGAGATTTAAACTATGGTTATTCTGATAATCATTTTGACACTAAAATTGTCGTAAACGGAGCAACACCAACTTGGAAAGGATTTACTTTAGGAGCAACAATTGTGGGTACAGGAGGTACAAGATATTCTTTAGAGGCAGGTGGAAATAGAAGTGCAAATGGAGACTTTAATTTAAGTAATGAAATTGCATATATTTTTAATCCAGATGATGCAAGTACGCCTCAATATATTAAAGATAGTTATAATGAAGTATTAAACGATCCAGAAACTTCTCAAGGATTTAAAGATTATTTAAAAGAAAGTTATGGAAGTTTTGCAGAAAGAAACGGCGGAAAAAATCCTTTTAGTGCAACAGTAGATCTTCGTCTTGTAAAAAAGTTTAGTTTTTTAAACCCAAAGCATGCTTTAGAAATATCTGCAGACGTTTTTAACTTTATGAACTTATTAAATAAAGAGTGGGGACGCAGCCATAATTTTGGAAACAGAAGTTTTATGAATATTAATGGATTTGATCAATCAACAAATAGCTACGAATACAATATACAAACAGGTGCTGGTACAGAACCAATAAACGGAACTCCTTGGAGATTGCAGTTTGGTGTAAGATATTCGTTTAATTAAAAAATAGTTTGTTTAGTTTTTATTTTAGGGTTTGATATTTCTCTGTCAAACCCTTTTTTTTAATAGTATAATTTATGAAAAATAGTATATATATTTTAGTCTTCTTAATTTTAATAAGTTGTGGAGGTTCTAAGAATTTAATAGAAAAGGATGCTTCTTTTTCTGAGAAAAGTTATGTAGCAAAAGAAAGCGGAGAAGTAATTCCTTCTGATTACATTTTCCCTAAAAAAGAAAGTTTTAAAGTCCTTTCTTGGAACGTAGAGCATTTTGTAGACTCTTTTGATGATCCTTATATCGATTCTAAAAGAGAAAATAGCCCCGATTCTTTAATGAATAATAAAGTAGCCAATTTAGTAACTGCTTTAAAAAAAATAGATGCAGATGTAGTTGTATTACAAGAATTTGAAAGTGCAAAATTTTTAAGAAGCATTGCTGATGAAAATTTGCAAAATATGGGGTATGTATATTTTGCAGACGTACCTAGCCATGGTTGGTATATGAATGTAGTTGTTATGAGTAAATTTCCGTTAGGTATTATTTATGGTTATGGAAATGTAACAACACCTCTTTTAGAGTATAAAAATGAAGAAGGACAATTAGAAACACAAAACACTTTAAATACTAGAATGTGGTCTATAGAAGTATATCCTAGTTCAGATTATAATTTTTTACTTACCGGGGTTCATTTAAAAGCAGGTAGAGGAGAACGAAATATAACCATGAGAAAAGGTCAGATTAATTTTCTGAAACAGCAGTATAAGCGATTCTTAAAAGAAGACAAAAACAAAAATATTTTAGTAGTAGGAGATTTTAATAGTGTACAAGGTAGTGAAGAAATTAATCTTTTTTTAAATGAAAAAGTAAAGAGAGAGAAGTTTATAGACCCATTACCCGAAACAGTAATGACACATACTTCTGATGATCCTAAACGAAGATTAGACTATATATTGATGAATACCAATATGTATAAAGAATATAAAGAAAATTCAGCGGAAGTCCCCCAACTTTTTGTACCTAAAAAAATGAGAGAAATTAGTGATCATTTACCAGTAACCACAACATTTATAATTAAATAAAAAAGTTTAAAAAATGAAAAAAATTATTATAGTACTTGCTTTTTTTACAGTTTTATCATGTAAAACAACTTCTAAATCAAGTGAAGATAAAACTTATTTTAAGCAGTCAACAAAAGAAAAAGCAGCAGATTTTGTACTTACTTTTGGCTCTTGTAATAAACCAGATCAAACGAATCTGTTGTGGGATGATATTGCGGAATTAAATCCAGATGTATGGTTGTGGGGAGGAGATATTATTTATGCAGACACAGAGAATATGGATAAAATGGAAGCAGATTATAATCTTCAAAAAAAGCAAAAAGGATATGTAAACCTTTTAAAAGAAACTAAGGTTTTGGGAACTTGGGATGATCATGATTTTGGAGCTAATGATGCAGGTTTAGAATATCCTAAAAAAGAAAAAAGTCAGGAACTATTATTGGATTTTTTAGAAGTTGATAAAAATTCTCCTAGAAGAAAAAGAGAAGGAGTGTATCATTCTGAAGTTATAGAAACAGCTAAAGGATCTGTAAAAGTTATTTTATTAGATACTCGTTATTTTAGAACAAGTATTAGCAAAAAAAGTGTAAACGGTGATCAAGAGAGTCGTACTATTTTAGGTGAGCAGCAATGGGCTTGGTTAGAAAGTGAGTTGATTAATTCATCTGCAGAATTTAATATTATTTTAAGTAGTGTACAAGTAATTGCAGAAAAACATCCCTATGAAAAGTGGGCAAACTTTCCGTTAGAACGTAAAAAACTACTGGATGTAATCGTATCTTCAAAAGCTAATAACGTTATTCTATTGTCTGGAGATCGTCATATATCTGAGTTTTCTAAAGAAGAAGTTAGCGGATTAACTTACCCTTTAATTGATTTTACATCTAGTGGAATGACACATGCAAGTGAGAATTTTACAAAAGAATACAATCCGGCAAGAGTAGGTAAAGTTATTTCTACAAAAAGTTTTGGGGTGTTAAAAATTAATTTTGATGAAAAAAAGGTTCAGATGGAAATGCGTGGAGATGCCACTTTACAACAAAAAATAGAACAAATTTACCCTCTGTAATAATTTATAAAGGTCTTATAAGTAATATGCTATTTGCATATAATCCTTATAACTAGCCTTTTTTTGTAGAACACGAAATCTATGATGTTACTTTGTTTCTAGGAATTTTAAAAAATTAATTGCTTTTCTTTCTGTATAATAGAAGCAACAGTTTGACGGGTGACCCCGATTAGGTCACCCATATCCTGTTTTGTTAATAGATTAAATAAAATATAAGATTTACCATTTGCATCCTCTATAGTAACATTATAATGATTTTGAAGAGAAGCTATTTTTTCTTTAACATGTTTTTCTTTAATGTTTTTTAATTTTACTTCTGCAGAACACCATCGTTTTACTAGGTAAGAAATAAACCAGTTAGAAAGAAAAGGGTTTGTTAATACAGTTGCTTTAAAAAAATCTAAATTGTATACTCTAATTTTACAATCTACGATTGCTTTAGCATATTCTTGAAACTGACCATTAAGGTATTTAAAGTTGCCAAAAAACTCTGTGTGAGGTAAAACTTCATAAACAAAACTTTCTCCATTGTCTGAGTATCCACCAAGTTTTACCGCACCTTGGATAACTTCGTATATGTAATTTTCTTTATTTGGTGGCAAATATATATATCCATTTTTTTTTACGTTTATTTCAAGTATATGTTCTTTATGGAATTGAATGTTTGAATTATTTATTTCAGAAAATAGGTCGAAATTTTCATAACCGTTATTATTTGGTCTATTAATGGTAAGCATATAAAAGGGTTTAATAAATAAAAATACATGTTTAATTAAATAGGAATGTTAAGCAATCATTATTTAACATGTTAAGTTTTTTCTGGAAATATAAATTTTAATAAATGATATAGAGTACTGCTTTAAGGATAGAGCCTTTCGACTACGCTCAAGACAGGCTCTATGTTTGAGCTCTCTCACATTTTTTTATGGGAAGCGAGTAGTGAAAGCCCATCCCTTGTAGTAACGGCCTAAAAAATATTGATATTTAGCGTTTTAGTTTAAAAAAGGTTTTGTACTTTTGCGCCCACTTACTACGAGATAGTGAGATTTTTAATAATAAAGGTCGAGAACCTTAACAAATTAACAAATTATGTCTGTAAAGATTAGATTACAAAGACACGGTAAAAAAGGGAAACCATTCTATTGGATCGTTGCCGCTGATGCTCGTGCAAAAAGAGATGGTAAATACTTAGAAAAAATAGGTACTTACAATCCTAACGCTAACCCTGCAATTATTGATTTAGATGTAGATTTAGCTGTAACTTGGTTACAAAATGGTGCACAACCAACTGATACTGCAAAAAACATTTTATCTTACAAAGGTGCTATGTTAAAGAATCATTTAGCTGGTGGTGTAAGAAAAGGTGCTTTAACTCAAGAGCAAGCAGATGCAAAATTTGCAGCGTGGGTAGAAGCAAAAGCTACTAAGATTTCTGATAAAGAAGCTGGTTTATCTAAAGCACAATCTGAGGCGAAAGCAGCAGCATTGGCAGCAGAAAAAGCAGTAAATGAAGCAAGAATTGAAGCAGCTAAACCAGTTGTTGAAGAAGTAGCAGAAGAGGTTGTTGCTGAGGCTGAAGAGGCTCCAGAAACTATTGATGATGCAGCAGCAAAAGCAGCAGAATAAATTATAAATTATTACGAAGATGCGTAAAGAAGATTGTTTTTATTTAGGCAAAATCGTTACAAAATATAGTTTTAAAGGTGAAGTTGTTATCAAATTAGATACCGACGAGCCTGAGTTGTATACAGAAATGGAATCAGTTTATGTCGAATTCGGCACAAACTTGGTTCCATTTTTTATTGATAAAAGTTCATTACACAAAGGAAATCAGTTACGTGTTCAGTTTGAAGATGTTTATTCTGATGAAGAAGCAGATTCTATCTTAAAATGTGGTGTTTATTTACCAAATACAATGTTGCCAGAATTAACGGGTGACAAATTTTACTATCATGAAGTAATTGGTTTTACAGTTGTTGATGCTAATTTTGGAGAAGTTGGGCAAATTGTTCATATAAACGACAAAGCAGCGCAACCGCTTTTTGAAATTGACAGGAATGGAACAGAGATTTTTATTCCGATGGTAGATGATTTTATCAAAAAAGTAGATAGAGAGAACAAAACAATTCAAGTAGATACTCCAGAGGGGTTGATTGATTTGTATTTGTCTTAAAATAAAGAGAGGTGTCTGAGTGGTCGAAAGAGCTACCTTGGAAAGGTAGTGTACTGGTAACGGTACCGAGGGTTCGAATCCCTTCCTCTCTACTGAAAAGTATTTATAGCTTACGTTTTAAAGGTTCTATGTTTAAGTACATGGAACTTTTTTTTGTTTTTATAAAGAGATAATATACCTACTTATAATTTAGGCGGAATAAAAAAATGAGTTTCAATTTGATAATTTATATATGTATTTTTTAATGAAATGGTATTTTTGTTTAATTATTTTCTTTATATCATCTTTTTTGATATTTATATGATAATTTGGTCTATGAAAGATAAATAGTTTGCTTAATATATTGTGTTGTTGTTACAATAACTTTAATAAAGTAAAAAAATAAAGTAAAATTTATGCAAGAATATGGAGAATTAGCATTGGCTTTGGTAGCAAAAAACAATCTTAATACATCTGCGATAAATCAAGTAATAGAAACAAGTGAAAGTAATATTTTTCCTGTAGAAAAAACGGATGCATTAATTTGGAAGGAATTAAAGAGTGGTAAAAAAACAGCTTTAGAAGAGCTTTATAATAGATACGTAAATATATTATTTTCTTATGGTATGTATCATTCAAAAGATAGAGGTTATGTTATGGACTGTATCCACGATTTATTTGTAGACTTATATAAATACAAAAACAAGCTTTCTAAAACAGATAATGTTAAGTATTATCTTTTTAAATCTTTAAAAAGGAAAATTAATAAAAAGTATCATAAAAAAAACACTTCTGTTTCTTTAGATGATTTTGATTATGAAATTGATGCTATGAATAAAAAGCATTCAGATTCTTGTGAGAAACTCATTATAACCGAAGAAGGTATTTCCGAAAGAAACTCAAGGTTAAGAAGTGCAATGAAAACTTTAAGTGATAGTCAAAGAAAAGTTTTGAGTTTAAAATTTGAGCAAGAAAAATCTTACGAAGAAATTTCTATAATTATGGAGGTTTCTATTGAATCTGCCAGAACGTCTGTTTATAGAGCAATTAAAGTATTAAGAAAATTAAATTTCAGTGTTTTATTACTACAGTTATCTTTTTATTTTTTATAAAAAACACATTTTAACGTCTATAAAAAACTGAAAATATGCTATTAATAATATAGCAGTCAAATAAAGTTTTTAAACTAATAATAAAGAATATAAAAAGATCATGAAAGTTAATGAATCTAATAAAGTTAAGATTTTACCAATTACAGAATTGGAAAAAACGGCTTTAAAGAATAAAATTTTTAATTCTGTTGATAATCTTAGCTATGGAAAAAGAAATAGAAGAAATAAAGGTTTAGTAATGAGTCTTGCTTTTTCTTTAGTTTTTTTGATAGGTATTGTTTTGTGTTATCAAAATGAACCTAATAGCTCAATTACAGATTTTGTAAATACATCAAAATTGGTAGATTTTAATAAAACGGATGAAGTTGTATTGGTTTTAGGAAATGGAGAAAATTTAAAAATAGAAAAAAAGGATAGTAATATAAATTATTCTAAATCAGGAAAAAAATTAACAATAGGAGAAGATACCGAAATAGAACAAGAAACCTCTAAAAATAGTAAAGTAGCATACAATACACTTATTATACCTTATGGTAAACGATCTAAAATAAATCTTTCAGACGGAACGATTGTTTGGTTAAATTCTGGTTCTAAATTAATATATCCGGTAGTTTTTAATGGAGATAGAAGAGAGTTGTATTTAGAAGGAGAGGCTATTTTTGATGTTGCTCATGATAAAAAACATCCTTTTATTGTAATGTCTAAAGAGCAGGAGGTTAAAGTTTTAGGAACTGTTTTTGGAGTAACAAGTTATCCGGAAGAAGGAGAAATTAATACGGTTTTAAAAAGCGGAAGTGTGCAAATTAGTTATCATAATGATCCAAAATTAAATCATTATTCAGATAAAATTAAAATTACACCTGGTACAAAAGCAACGTATAATAAAGAAACTAAGGGTATTGTATCAGAAAAAGTAAACGTAAATAATTATTTCTCATGGAGAGATGGCGTTTTAATCTTTAAAAACAATGATTTGAGTTATGTTATGAATAGAATTTCTAGATACTATAATTTAAAAGTAGATATTAAAAATAAAAATTTAGCTAAAGAAAAGTTTTCTGGATATTTAGATTTAAACGAAAGCATAGATAAAGTGGTTAAAAATATTAGTGCAAGTACAAATATGAAATATACCTTAGAAGAAGGTAAAATAATAATTAATTAAACAAAAAAAATTATGAAGTAAACTACTATTATTTGAATTAGTAAAAGGCCAGAAGATGCGCCAACATCTTCTGGCTTATTTTAATCACATTGCTGTAGAGAACAGCAAAATTTAATAATCAAAACAAAAATATGAAAAAAAACTCACGCAAAGGAATTTTAATACTTATGAGAATATTTCTATTATTAATTAGTTTGGGAATCACAGCAGGTAATATGAATCCGCTGATGGGACAAACGAAAATAAATATTGATGTAAAAGGAATATCAATAGAAGAATTTTTTGAAGAAATTCAAGGGTCAAGTGATTACATGTTCTTTTATAAGGATGATGTTTTAAACACAAATAAAAAAGTATCAATAAAACTTAATGAAGCGAATATTATTAAGATTTTAGATAAAGCTTTTTCAAAAACCAATTTAAGTTATAGGGTTGATGGAAAGCAAGTTATTGTCAAAAAAACAAAACAAAAACCAACTATTTCTTTAGCTAATAATCAAGTAAAACAAGAAAGGGTGGTTAATGGTTTAGTTGTAGAATCTGAAGGTTTTGCTTTGCCTGGTGTAAGTGTTCATGTAAAAGGAACCTCTACAGGAACTGAAACAGATTTTGATGGTAAATATTCTATTAAAGTACCAGCTGGTGCTGTTTTAGAGTTTTCTTATATAGGTATGATAAAACAAACTGTAACAGTTGGAGATAAAACGGTTATAGATGTTCAAATGGAAGAAAGTACTGCTTCTTTAGAAGAAGTGGTTATTGTTGGTTATGGTTCTTTAAAAAAAGAAGAATTAACGGGTTCTGTTGCAGTAATGAAAGGAACAGAATTAGAACAGGCGCCAACATCTTCTTTTGAGCAATCTCTAAGAGGTGGAGTAGCAGGTATACAAGCAAGTGCTCTTGATGGAGCACCAGGATCAAATACAGAAATTAGAATTAGAGGTATTGGATCTATTAATGCATCTAGTGAGCCTTTATATGTTATAGATGGTATTCCTATTCAAGCAGGTAGCCAGTCTACAAATGATAATGATGGAGCCAGTTCTAATGTAATGGCGTCTATCAATCCAAACGATATTGAGAGTATTAGTATCTTAAAAGATGCTGCTTCTACAGCAATTTATGGATCTAGAGGTGCAAATGGTGTTATTTTAATTACTACAAAACAAGGAAAAACAGGTAAAGCAACTATAGAATTAAAAACATTAACAGGGTTTAATTCTCAAGCATCAAAAAATATTTTAAAACCTTTAAATGCAGCTCAGTATAAAGAATTATATATTGAAGGTTATGTAAATTTAGGACTTACAGAGGCAGAAGCTCAAACACAATTAGATAATTATTATACACAACAAATCGATCCTTCAACAGGTGAAGCTACAGATACAAACTGGTTAGACGCTATAACAAGAACTGGAGTTACACAAAGTTATGATTTAAGTATAAGAGGAGCTACCGATAAAGTTAAATACTTTATGTCTGGTGGTTTTATGGAGCAAGGAAGTTATATTATAGGATATGATTTTTCTAGATTTAGTGGTAGAACTAATTTAGAATATAAAGCAAGTAAATATTTAACAATATCGAATAACATATCAATTGCAAATATTACATCTACAACTGCACCAGATGCAGGTTCTTGGAACAACCCCTTTAAGAGTACTTTAGAGCTATCTCCGTTAATTCCTATTTATGACGAGGAAGGTTTATACAATGCAGATCATTTAGCATATTTTCCAATAGGAAGTAATCCTGTAGGAAGTTTGAGTGGAGACGATTTATGGGAAACAAAAACAAGTAGAATTATTGATAATTTAGCATTTACAGTCACTCCTATAAAGAATTTAATATTTAGATCTCAATGGAATTTTGATATTTTAAGCGTTAACGAATCTACTTATTATAACAGACGTTATGGAACCGGATATGATACAAATGGTTATGCTTATGAAGCAAATACTACCAACAAAACATGGGTAGGTACACAAACGTTAGATTATAGTTTAACATTAAATGATAGTCATAATTTTAACTTTTTAGCAGGTTATGAAGCGCAACAAACCATACGTGAATCATTTTCTGCTTCAGGTTCAGATTTCCCTAACGATGTAGTTAAAACACTAAGTACTGCAGCAGCAGAATATGCGGTTTCTGGTACAAAAACAGAGTATACTTTTAACTCTATGTTTTTAAGAGGTAACTATAATTTTGATCATAAATTTTATCTTTCAGGTAGTGTAAGGCGTGATGGATCTTCAAGATTTGGTGCAGATAATAGATACGGAACATTTTATTCTGTAGGTGCAAGTTGGAATATGTTTAAAGAAAAATTTATTAATAATATTTCTTTTATCGATGTTCTTAAATTAAGAACATCTTATGGTTTAACAGGTAATGCAGCTATTGGTAATTTTGCTTCCTTAGGATTATATGGTTATGGTGATGATTATGACGGCTCTCCCGGAGGTACTCCTCAACAACTTGCAAATCCAGAACTTACATGGGAAACTCAAGAGAATTTTAATATTGGGTTAGATTTTGGTCTTTTTGGTAAAATTAGTGGTACTGTAGAGTATTTTGATAGACAATCTTCAGATCTTATTTTAGATGTTCCTATTTCTCCAACAACAGGGTTTACAGAATTAACACAAAACTTTGGATCTATGTCTAATAAAGGTTTAGAAATTACTTTAAATGCAGACATTATTAGTAATAAAGATTTTAGATGGAGTGTTGGTTTTAATACAACTTTTATTAAAAATGAAATTACAGATTTAGATGAAGATTATACAAGCGGAGCTTTTAGAAGACAAGTAGGACAAGACTTTCAGTCTTTTTATATGTATGGTTGGGCAGGTGTAGATCAAACAAACGGAGATGTACAATATTTTACAGATGCTAGTGAAACTACCATAACAAATGATATTGGAGATGCAGAGCGTTATTTATCAGGTAAGTCTGCAACACCAGATTTTTACGGTGGTTTTAATACTTCTTTTTCTTACAAAGGCTTTAGCTTAAATGCTGGTTTTATGTATTCTTCTGGTAATTATTTGTTTGATAGTAGAGCAAAAGGATCTTTAGGAGATGGTAGATTAACACCAAGAAGTACTGCTACATATGTTTACGAAAATAGGTGGGTAGAAGGTAAAACAGATGCTTTATTCCCTAAGTTTCAATGGGGAGGACAATCTGGTAGTAATCAAGGTAATGTTACAAGATGGTTGTACGATGGTAGTTTTATCCGTTTAAAAGATTTAACACTAGCATATGATGTTCCTGAAAAAGTAGCTTCATTATTACACCTTAGTTCTGCAAGAATATACGCAAGAGGTACAAACTTATTAACGTTTACTAAAGATAAAGATTTATACATAGATCCAGAACAATCTATAAGCGGGAGCTATAATGGATTAACGCCAGCGATGAAAACTATTTCTGTAGGACTAGATATTAAACTGTAATTTAAAAAGAAACTCATGAAAAAATATAATAAAATATTACTATTGATTATGGTAGGGTTCTTCTTATCATGTTCAGAATCATTTTTAGAACTTACACCTCAATCTTCAGTTGCAAACGAAGATGCTATTACAAATTTAGAGGATTTAGAAACTTCTATTACAGGTGTGTATGACGAAATTCAAGGAGCATATTATTACGGTAGATACATGTTTATGGTTCCAGATGTTTTGTCTGACGATGTAAAGCAAAATTTATCAGCAAATAGAATTGTAGACTATGCAGAACACGTTCAAAACGTATCTGATGGTCAGGCAAATGCCTTATGGACTGGAATGTATTTTGCAAATAATGCCTTAAATAATATTATTAATTCTGATGTAGAAGTTACAGCATCATCTCAAGCTAGTAAAGAACATATTTTAGGAGAAGCACACGCTTTAAGAGGTTTAATCTATTTTGATTTGGTAAAGTTGTTTGCGCAACACTATACATTTACATCAGATGCAAGTCATGCGGGAGTACCTTTAATACTAGAGTTTGACCCAACATTAGAACCATCAAGAAATACTGTAGAAGAGGTTTATAATCAGGTGATTTTAGATATGACAACGGCTTTATCTTTAATGAGTGATACTTCTAGAAGCTCAAATTCTAGTACATTATCAGCGATATCAGTCAAAGCTTTATTGTCTAGAGTTTATTTGTATAAAGAAGATTGGGCAAATGCAGAAGCAATGGCTACCGATGTAATTAATGCAGGTTATAGTTTGGTTGATAATGACAATTACGCAACATTATGGGATAACGATAATACTTCTGAATCGATTTTTGAAATTTCTATGACAGAATCAGACAACGTAGGAGGTAACGGTATTGCTGGTTTATACATTTCTGCAGCAGCAGGTGGTTACGGAGATTATTTACCATCTAACGACGTTGTTTCTTTATATGACGCAGACGATGTAAGAATGGAGAATTTTGTAATAGATGAAAATTTAGTAGGAGATTATGCGCCTTATAGAGTAGACAAATACTCACATGTTTTGGGGTATGATAATGTAAAAGTTGTACGTCTTGCAGAAATTTATTTAATAAGAGCAGAAGCAAGAGCACAAATAGGTACAGATATTACTGGAGCTCAAGAAGATTTAGATGTAATTCGTAAGAGAGCGCTACCTACAGCAATAAGTACAACGAGTACAGGAGATGATTTAATAGACGCTATTTTTCTAGAAAGAAGATTAGAACTTTGTTTTGAAGGACAAAGATTATGGGATTTAATGCGAAGAAAAAAAGATATTGTAAGAACAAATTGTACATCTAGTGCTTGTTTTATTTCTTATGCAGATGATACCAATATATTGCCAATACCACAGGATGAAACAGATGTAAATCCTAATATAGAGCAAAACCCAGGATACTAATTATATGATTATCCCCCAAAATATTAAAGACACATATTGGTAAAAGTAAAAGTTGTTTTCAATGTGTGTCTTTAACTTATGACAGTCAAGAATTCTATATACTTAGCGTTTTGGGGTGTCTTTCTGTTCATGTAAATTCAATTATAAAAAATAAAATATTTTGGAAAAAAATCGTAGAAATTTAATAAAACTATTATCAATTGGTACAATTTTTCCTACTCAGATAGCAAGTACTTTTGCATCAATATTAGAATCTGTTGATATTAATCCGAATCAAAAAATATCTAATAATTTGATAAAAAACCTTCAAGACACTAAAATTGAAGAGTTGTATAAAAAAGCAATGGTTATTGATGGACTTATTATTCCGAAAGGTTGGAATAAAGATTCTTTTGATGCTTTAGCAAAAACGGGATACTCTGGTTTTGGTACCTCTTTACTTTCTGGAAATTTAAAATCAGCTTTAAAAAATATAACAGAATGGGATAATCGTATTAAAAATAATTCGGATGTATTAATAAAAGCAACAAGTGCAGCAGATTTTATCAGAGCTAAAAAAGAAAATAAAACAGCTGTTTTATACGGATTTCAAAATGCCACAATGATGGAGAAATCTATAAAAAACCTCGATACTTTATATGATGCTGGTACACGCTGGATTCAATTAACCTATAATCAAAGAAATTTGTTAGGTGATGGAAGTACAGAGCGTACAGATTGTGGTTTATCAGATTTTGGAATTGAAGCCATAGAACGTATGAACGAACTTGGTATTATGATTGATTTATCGCATTGCGGAAAAGAGACAACCAACGACGGAATTAAGTTTAGTAAAACCGGAGCATGTTTTAATCACACGATGTGTGAGTCTTTGTATAAAAATCATCCAAGATCTAAAACCGATGCGCAAATAAAAGCCATGGCAGATAAAGGTGGTATTATGGGAGTAATTTGTTTGGGGTATATGATTGGACCAGAATTAGGTACAAAAACAACCTTAGAAACTTATGTAGATCATATAGATCATGTTGTTAAAATTGCAGGAATAGATCATGTTGGTGTTGCTGCAGATTTTGCAATACAAGGTTTACAAGCAACAGGAGCAACAAAAGAAAACTGGTATGTACCTAGGTTAACAAAATTTAAACCTTCGTATAAAGTACAATGGCCACCTTGGATCCCGGAATTAGATAAGCCAGATCGTTATTTACAAGTAGCTAAAATTTTAGATAAAAGAGGTTACAGTACAGGAGATATCGAAAAAATATTAGGACTTAATTGGTTAAGGTACTTTAAAGACACTTTAAAATCGTAATTAACAAATATTGTGTCTATATAAATAGAGATAGTTGCTTATTTATAGTAATAGATTCTAATTAATTATAACTAAAATTATGAAATATATTTTATTTGCAGCGTTTTATAGTTGCGTACTTTCTATCCATGCTCAGAAATCAAATTTCTTTAATAATAGTAGAACCATTTTAGGAATTGATAAAGAACGAACAGCTTCTATGGGAATTGGTGATATTGATAGTGATGGCGATTTAGATGTTGTTATTGCTAATGGTAGGCATTGGCCAGGACAGAATAAAATCTTTATAAATAATGGTCGCGGAATTTTTACAGTTTCTAAAAACTTAGGTACAGAACAAGAAACGAGTTATTCTACAGAGCTTGCAGATTTTGATGGAGATGGAGATTTAGATATTGCTGTTGGTAACGATATGGCTCCTAATTTTATTTTTATAAATGATGGAAAGGGAAATTTTATCAAAGGAGCATCTTTTGGAGGTAAATACAGACCTACTAGAAATATTGTTGTTGCAGATTTAGATAACGATGGCGATAAAGATATATTGATTACTAATAGAGGTAGAGAAAACGAAATTTGTTTAAATAACGGAAAAGGTGTTTTTACAGAAGTTATTGGTTTCGGAAACAAAAAAGATTCTACCATAGATGTTGAGGTTGCTGATATGAATGGTGATGGATATTTAGATTTGATTTTAGCAAATAGAGATGATCAACCAAATTACGTCTACCTAAACGATGGTAATTTAAAGTTTAGTAAAAAAATAGCTTACGGTACAGGTAATGATGTTACAAGATCTGTAGCTGTTTTAGATATTGATAAAGATGGTTACAAAGATATTATTACTGTAAATATTGGTGAGCCTAACGTTATTTATTTTGGAAGTAAAGCAGGGATTTATAATCGTAAAATTGTTTTTGACGCAAGTTCAGATAAATCATATTCTTTATCTATTGGCGATTTAAATGGTGATGGAGAAACAGATATTATTATAGGAAATACAGGGTCACCAAATAATGTTTTTATCAATTCTAATAACGGCACAAGTTGGACTAAAATTCAGTTAAATGACGAGAAATTTAGTACATATGATATTCTAACGTTTGATTTAAATGGTGATAAAAAACTAGATATTATAGAAAGTAATTCAGGCGAATTAAATCAATTTTACTTTAATAAATTCACTCCAAAATTTCCTTGATTTTAATCAAGATTGATATTTATAACTCTTAAAAAATATAAAATGATATATAAAAATAAATCAAAGCATAAAATGAAACAGGCAGGTTACTTATTAAAATTAGGTGTGCTGCTTTTAGTTACAGGATGTTCTACAAGTACTCCATCAAAATGGGAAAACATAAACGAAAAAGGCGCTTTCTTGGTATATAGAAGACAATCTTTAATTGGTAAAGAAACCTATTCTATTACATCAACGAAAGATTCAATTATTGTAAAATCACTTCAAGGAGAAAACGAAAGAGGTAGAATTACAGGAGTAGAAGCAGAGTTACATTTAGATATAAATTTAAATCCTTCTTCTTACAGAAATAGACGTATTACAAAAAATGATACAATTGTTAATTTAGAAGTTAAAAAAACTGCTGATGGAATTTCTGTTTGGGAAAAAAATAGAGATTTTGTAAAAAAGGAAAATAGAGATTTTTTTCCAGTTCATAGTAATATTCCTGCAGGTGTAGAAATGATGTTATATCAATATTATTTTAAACAAGGCGGTACAGGAAGTATTCCTACTTTACCAAGAGGAGGAATTACTATGAATTTTATTCAAAAAGATACCGTACAAATTAAAGGTGAAAAAGTACCTTTAAAAAGATATGTTGTAGAAGGTATTAATTGGGGAGGAAGAACTATTTGGGTAGATGAAGTAAATAATTTAGTGGCACTTGTTAAGGCAAATACACAAATTAGAGAATATATTAAAGAAGGTTACGAAGAAGCAAAACCATTTTTTGTACAAGGAAATGTAGAAGAAGAAATGGCTGCATTATCAAAATTCACTAAAGATTTAAAAGGTACTCAAGCAAAAGTAAAAGCATTTGTTGGTGGAAATATTGTAGATGGACTTAGCAACACTGCTAAAGAGGATATGACTTTAATTATTACAGACGGAACGATTTCTAAAATAGGAAAACGTTCTGAAGTGGAAATTCCTGAAGGAGCAGAAGTTATTGATGTAAAAGGAAAAATATTAATTCCTGGTTTGTGGGATATGCATGCGCATTCTAATCAAGTAGATTGGGCACCAGCATATTTAGCAGGTGGTGTTACGACAATTCGTGATAACGGAAATGAGCTAGAATTTGCAACATCATTTAGAGATGCCATTGCAAAAGAAGGCGCAATTGGACCAGATATTTTATTAGCAGGTATGACAGATGGAGCCGGAATACAAGGTAACGGAGTTATAAGAGCAAGAACTGTTGAAGAAGCAAAAAAAGTAGCAGATTTATATTTTTCTAACGGATACAAACAAATAAAAATTTACTCTTCAGTAAGTTCAGAATTAACAAAAGTATTGGCAGAAGAAGGACATAAAAGAGGTATGTCTATTACAGGTCATGTGCCAAAAGAAATTGGTAACGCACGTGGTGCTATTGATGCAGGAATGGATATGTTAAGTCATAGGTCTAGAATTTTAACGGTATTATTTCCTGGTAAAACAGTTAAGGAATTAGGTAGTTATTATATTAATGAAAATGATATTTCGCAGAAACAAATAGACGAAGCTATTGCTTATCTATTAAAGCATAAAACAGTTTTAGATCCAACAATTGCTCTAGATGTAGCAAGAGCAATGACTAAAGGATCTGTTTTAGAAGCCATAGAACCATTTTCTGATAGGATAGCGTATGAATTATTTGAAGGGAAAAGATTTAGAACAGGTTTATCTGCAAAAAGAGCAGAAACTGCAAAAGCAGATTATATAAAAGCAATGGGAATTCTTGGTCAATTTTATAAGGCAGGAGTGCCAATTGTTGCAGGGACAGATAATATTGTACCCGTTTTTGGTTTGTATTTAGAGTTAGAAACATATCAGAAATACGGAGGAATGACACCGTTAGAAGCTATAAAAACAGCTACAATTGTACCGGCAACAGCAATGGGGTTAGGGGATAAAACAGGAACTTTAGAAATAGGAAAAGAAGGTGATATTGCTATTTTAGACAAAAACCCTTTGTTAGATATTTCTAACATAAGAACTGTTTCTGCAGTAGTTACTAATGGGAATTATTATAAAAGTAATCCGTTATGGAAAGCAGCCGATTTTAAACCGGCAGAATAATTTTAGGATTTAAAATTTTATAAAATAAAAAAGAAATTAAATATTAAAATTATGAGTAAAATTATAAAGTTACTTTTTGTTACTCTTTTAATGATTGGTTGTGCTAAGCAAGAGCTAAAAGAAATGCCAGATAAAGATTACAATCCAGAGGCAAAATTAAAAGAATTGAATATTGTGTTGCCAAGTCCGCCACAACCTGTTGCAAATTATGTAAACGGAGTTAGAACTGGGAATCTTATTTTCTTGGCAGGAAAAGGTCCAAAACATGTAGACGGAACAGAAGTTACAGGGAAATTAGGACAAGATATTACAATTGACCAAGGTTATGCTGCAGCAAGATTAACAGCAATAAATCAACTAGCAGTTTTAAAACATATGTTGGGTGATTTAAATAAGGTAAAACGAATTGTAAAGGTTTTAGGTTTGGTAAATTCAGATCCTAATTTTGTAGAACAACCAAAAGTAATTAATGGTTTTTCTGATTTAATGGTAGATGTTTTTGGAGAAAAAGGAAAACATGCAAGAGCTGCCGTTGGTATGGCATCATTACCACGTGCACAAGCGGTAGAAATTGAGTTGATTGTAGAAGTTTATGATTAATTATAAAAAACAACATATGAAAATAAGTTACAGAAAATTAAAACAAAAATCAATAGTAAAGTTACTTTTCTTATTGATATTTATCTTAAGTTTTACTCAAAATAGTAAAGCCCAAGAATTAAAATTAAAATATTTTGGAGGAGCAGGTTGGGAAATGATAGAGGGCAATTTAAATATTTTAGTCGATCCATATATTTCTAGATTAAAGTTAGGTGATAGCCCATCGAATAGTAAAGATGATACTCGTAAAAATTATTATCCAACAGATATTTATGTATCAGATACGGCAACTATCAACAAAGTACTTACAAATAAAGTAGATTATATTTTAGTACATCATTCACATTTAGATCATTTGGCAGACGTTCCTTACATCGCAAAAAAAACAGGAGCAACAGTAATTGCAACAGAAACAAGTTGTATGATTTTAAAAGCAGCTGGTGTTCCAGAAAAACAATTACTTAGAGTAAAAGGAGGAGAAGACTATCAGTTTGATGAGTTTTCTGTAAGGGTAATTCCGTCTATTCATTCGGCTTTAGGTGATAAGCATTATTACGATTCTAGAATACATAAAGAGGAATTAGCCTTGCCGTTAAAATTAGAAGATTTTATAGAAGGAAAATCGTTAATGTTTTTAATTCGTTTTAAAAATCATAAAGTATTAACAGCGGGTTCTATGAACTTTTTAGAAAGAGAAGTGGCAGGTTTAAAACCAGATATTATTTTACCAGGAGTTAATTTTTCTAGGTTAGAAATTTATAAATATACAGAGCGTTTAATGCAGTTAACAAACTTTCCTAAAATAGTAATTCCAACACATTGGGATAATTTTAGAGTGCCTTATGGATTTTCTCAAGAAGATGCTATAGAAAAAAAAATCAATCCATTTTTAGAAGAAGTAAAATTCGCATCACCAAAATCTAAAGTGATTGTTCCTGTACATTTAGAAACAATAATTATAAAATAAAGAGAATATTAAAGATAGCTTTTCCATCATTCGTTTTTTAATATTAAGTGATAGAAAAGTTATTTATTCTAAACATTAAATTGAAATAGCTCTTTTCCTTCTGATAAAAAAAGTACTTTTACCGCCATTTTAATTTCACTCATGAAACCATTCAAATTTAAAGAATTTACCATTCAGCAAGATAAAACGGCTATGAAAGTTGGTACAGATGGTGTTTTATTAGGTGCATGGTGTTCTGTAGCTGATTATCCGGATACTATTTTAGATATTGGGGCAGGAACAGGCGTAATAGCGTTGATGATTGCACAACGTTCAGACGCTATGACCATTGACGCGGTTGAGGTAGATGAAAATGCCTACGAGCAAACCGTATTTAATTTTGAAGAATCCGATTGGGGAGATCGTTTGTATTGTTACAACGCTACTTTTGCGGAATTTGCAGATGAAATTGCAGAAGAGGAGGAAACCTATGATTTAATTGTTTCTAATCCGCCCTTTTATACGGATGATTTTGAAACTGAAGATGCTGCTAGAAATAAAGCGCGTTTTACGTCTTCTCTTTCTTTTGAAGAATTGATTATTGGAGTGGCTAAAATATTATCTGAAAATGGGAAATTTTGTGTGGTGATTCCTTTTAAGGAGGAAGAAAATTTTATCAATCTTGCAAGGGGAAATCAATTGTTTTTGAATAGAATTTGTAGGGTTAAAGGAAATGAAACTTCTGAAGTTAAAAGGTGTTTATTAGAGTTTTCTTTTAATGAGTCTGAGTTACAAGAAGAAAACTTGGTTATAGAAATTGCACGTCATCAATATACCGAAGATTATATTAATTTAACGAAGGACTTTTATTTGAAGATGTAGTGTTTTAACCGCTGCTAAGGTCGCAAAAGTTGGGCGTTTTTACTCTGTGAACCTCTGTGCAACTCCGTGTAACAATCCTATCCAACCACATAATTAGGATTATACCCTAAATAAGAAACTTCTTTTTCTATAAACTTTATTCCGTAATTTTCTAATTCTTTTAAAATTGGTTCATAGACTTCTTTTGTAATTGGTAGTTGCACTCCGGGTGTTTTAATTTCTCCTTTTAGAATTTTTAAAGCAGCAATTGCAACTGGTAAACCTACCGTTTTTGACATGGCTGTATAGGTTTGGTTTTCTCCAATTACGGTTAAACTACTTTCTATTTGATGTTTTTCTCCATTCAATTCATAACCGAAAAGATGTTGCATTACAATCATGTCTTTATCGGCTTCTTGCAAAGTCCAAGAGTCTTCTAGTATTGTTTGAAGCATTTGAGCCGGAGTCGCATTTTTAAGTCCAATTTTTTTATTCGGATTAAAAATATCAAGTTCAATTAGCTTTTCCCACATAACATCATCTTGATCTATTTTTAAGTAAGAACGCAACTTTAACTCTACAGAATCAGAAGGTGAATAGGCTAAAAATAAGTTGACAAAATCTCGGTAACTCATGTTTTCAGAATCTTCTATGGTGTAAGAATCGTCTGTCATACCTAACTGTACAAATATATTCCAAGCTCTAGAAAAACCTACTCTTCTAATAGTTCCTCGGTACATGGTTGGTATATCATCTAAGCCATAAACACTTCTGTATTTTAGTGAATCTCTATTGGCGTATGCCTCAAAATTACTGTCATTGATTTTTAAAAATTCGGTTCTTCTAAATAATTTGTGATACGGAATGTATTTATAAGTACTTTCTTGAATAAACATTGCAGCACCTCCTTGTCCTGCTAATACCACATTTCTTGGGTTCCATGTAAATTTGTAGTTCCATAAGTTATTGTCGCTTTCTGGTGCTACTAATCCTCCGCAAAAAGATTCGAATAACAACATCTTAGCACCTCTATTTCTAATTTTATCAAGTATTTGCATGGCACTCATGTGATCGATTCCTGGGTCTAACCCAATTTCATTCATGAGGATTAAACCTTTTTCTTTAGCTTGTTTATCTAATGCTTTCATTTCATCAGAAACATAAGAAGCTGTTACCATGTGTTTGTTAAAAAGAATGCAATCTTTAGCTACTTCAATATGAAATCTTGCGGGTAACATGGAGATTACAATGTCTATTTTTTTAATGATTCTTTGACGCTGCTCGGTATTGAAAACATCTAGAATGACGCTTTTTGCGTTTTTATGATTGTTGGTAAGCTTGTCTGCGTTTATAGTAGAAATATCACCAATTGTTATTTTTAAGTTTTCTTCATCAGATTTTTCTAACAAATACTTTATTAGAAAAGAACTTGATTTTCCTGCACCAATAATTAGAATATTTTTCATCAATATATCTTATTTTTGTAGTCTTACGAAGATAGTAATTTTGTTTAAAATTTAACAAAAACCATTAAAAATGTTTAAAAATTTAATTATTACGTGTGTTTTAGGGATGTTAGGCGTTGTTCTAGGTGCTTTTGGAGCACATGCTTTAAAAGAAGTTTTAACTGCTACAGAGTTGTTGAGTTTTGAAACTGCGGTCCGTTATCAAATGTATCACGTAATTGTATTGTTATTTATCAATATTTATGACGGATTTACTACTTTACAAAAAAACAGGGTTAGCTATCTTTTTTTCTTAGGGATTTTACTTTTTTCTGGTTCTATTTATGCGATTCATCTAACTCCAATTACAGCAAAATCTATTTGGTTTGTTACGCCTTTAGGAGGATTAACATTGATAATTGGTTGGTTTTTAATGATTATGATATTCTTAAAGAAATACCGTAATAGTAAATAAATTGATAATTTTAATGTAAGATATGTTACTGTTTGGAATTAAAGTGTAATTTTGTCAGTAATTAATCTATAAATAATTAAATATATTGATATGGTAGATACAAGTACGAAATCGATTTCGTTAAATAGTCTAGGAATCAAAAATGCAACAGTTCGTTATCAGTTAACTTCAGACGAGCTACATAGTGAAACTTTAAAAAAAGGACAAGGAAAAGTGTCTTCTTTAGGTGCTATTTCGGTTAATACAGGAGAATTTACAGGTCGTTCACCAAAAGATCGCTTTATTGTAAAAGATGAAGTAACTAAAGATGAGGTTTGGTGGAGTGATGTGAATATTCCTTTTGAGTCGGGTAAATTTGATGCACTATATACTAAAGTTGTTGATTATTTATCAGGTAAGGAAATTTTTGTAAGAGATAGTTATGCTTGTGCCGATGAAAAATATAAATTAAATATTAGAGTCGTAAACGAACAACCTTGGAGCAATATGTTTGCTTACAATATGTTCTTACGTCCAACAGAAAAGGAACTAGAAACTTTTTCTCCAGAATGGACTATTATAAATGCGCCTGGTTTTATGGCAGACGCAGATGTAGATGGAACGAGACAACACAATTTTGCTATATTAAACTTCAGTAAAAAAATAGCTTTAATAGGAGGAACCGGTTATACAGGTGAAATTAAAAAAGGAATCTTTTCTGCTTTAAACTTTATTCTGCCAGTTTTTAAAAATACGTTACCAATGCATTGTTCTGCAAATGTTGGTAAAGATGGTGATACTGCTATTTTCTTCGGATTATCAGGAACCGGGAAAACAACCTTATCTACAGATCCAGATAGAAGTCTAATTGGTGATGATGAACATGGTTGGACGGCAGAAAATACGGTGTTTAATTTTGAAGGTGGTTGTTACGCAAAAGTGATTAATTTATCAGCAGAACAAGAACCAGAAATTTTTTCAGCTATTAAAAAAGGTGCAATTTTAGAAAACGTAGTTATGGATGATAAAGGAGTTGTCGATTTTGGAGATACTTCTATTACCCAAAATACAAGAGTTAGTTATCCAATTCACCACATAGAGAATATACAAGTGCCATCCATAGGAAAAAATCCGAAGAACATTTTCTTTTTAACTGCGGATGCATTTGGTGTTTTACCTCCAGTTTCTAAATTAACACCTAATCAGGCTGCGTATCATTTTATTTCTGGTTATACCGCAAAAGTAGCGGGAACAGAAGCAGGAGTTACGGAACCAACACCAAGTTTTTCTGCTTGTTTTGGAGCACCTTTTATGCCATTACATCCAACTAGATATGCAGAAATGCTAAGTAAGAAAATGAAAGACGCTGGCGTAAATGTTTGGTTGATTAATACAGGTTGGTCTGGTGGACAATATGGAGTAGGTAGAAGAATGCCCTTAAAATATACAAGAGCAATGATTACGGCTGTTTTAAATGGCGATTTAGGGAGTTATAAATATGAAGATTATCATATACATTCTGTTTTTGGTGTTGCACAACCAAGATCATGTCCTGGGGTGCCTACAGAATTATTAAGTCCGAGGTCTACTTGGAATAATGATGAAGCTTATTATAAGACGGCATTTAAACTATCTAATGCTTTCAGAAATAACTTTACGCAGTTTGAAGAGGTTGCAAGTGAAGATATACGTAGAGGTGGACCTCAGCGATATGCTTTTTAGTAGTTTTGTTTTTTTTAGTAAAGCACCTCAATTTGAGGTGCTTTTTTGTTTGAGCTAAGATTTAAATTTATAGAGTTAATAACGAGGTTGTTAATACTGTATCTTTGTGTAAGTGAAACACACTAAATTATATATTAATCAAAAAAAATAAAATTATGAGCAATAGTAGCAATACAGTAGTAGGATTATTAGCAGGAACAGTAATAGGAGCAACCTTAGGTATTTTATTTGCACCAGATAAAGGAGCAAAAACTAGACAAAGAATTTCTGATGAAGCGTTAGCAGCAAAAGATAAGATAGTAGATACGGCAAGTGATTTAACGGAAAAAGTATCGTCTTCAGTAGCAGGTCAAAAAGAAAGTTTAGACACGCAATTAGAAAATGTAGTATCTAACGTTAGTCATAAAGCAGAAGATGTAATTTCAACTTTAGAGAAAAAATTGAAAGAGTTGAAAGAACAAAATAAAAAATTACAAAAATCTGCCTAATCGATGAGTATATTCGACAATATAAAAAATTCCGCAGATAAAGGAACTGAAGCAAGTAAAGAATATGTCTCCAAAACTATAGAGTATTCAAAGTTAAAGGCATTTCAAGTAACAGCTTTAACCCTAAGTATGATTGTTAAACTTTTTGTAATAGGAAGTTTATCTGTCTTAGGGTTTATATTTTTGGCAATCTCTAGTGCCATTGCTTTGGGAGAACTTCTCGAAAACGCGGCTTTAGGATATTTATTTGTGGGATTATTTTTCTTTGTTATTTCTATAATTATTTATCTTTCGAGAAAATCTTTTGAGAAAAAAGTAATATCTAAAGTATCTAGAATATTTTATGACTAATCATTAATGCCTAAAAAAACGAAAATGAAAATATATCAAAGTTTCGAAGAAATAAATACTGATTTAAGGCAGTTATCATTAGAAAAACAAATTGCTTTAGAAGAACTTAAATTGGTGAAAAGTGATTTTGAAGAAAGTATAAAACCTATGACCCTAATAAGTAACGTTGTTACTGCATTGGGTAAGTTTGGGACCTTAATGTTTATAAAGAAAATATTTAAATAGTAGTTGGTTTATAAAGGAGTTACACAACGGATAATAATTTTTTCTTAAATCCGTTTGGAGTAATTCCATACTTTTCTCTAAAAATTTTAGAAAAGTAACTTCTACTACTAAATCCAATACTATAAACAATTTGAGATATATTTAAATCTGTATTCTTTAAAAGGTCTCTTGAAGATTCTAGGCGAATATGTCTTATATATTCTGTAACAGTTCTGTTGTATAAAAACTTAAAACCATCTTGAAGTTTTGCTTGTGTTAAACCAGAAGTTAAAGAAAGATCTTCCAATGTATAGTTTTTAGCAGGATTTTTTACAATTGTTTTACCTAGTTTACGAACAATTTTTAACTCATCCTTGGCAATGGACTTAGGTAAAGGGACACCTTCTAGAAGTCTATTGTGTTGTTGTATATGTAAAGATAATATTTCATAAACTCTGGCTTCAATTTTAAGAATACGCAACATTCCTTTCCCTTTTACATTTTTTATTTGGGCAATTATATCGGCCATTTTTAAATTAAGCGTACCGTAATTTATAAATCTATGATCATGATCTGTGTCTACGAAAACTTCATATAATTTTTCATTTAATGTAGAAACGTTTGTAGTTCTTTTTTTTAAAAATTTCTTTCTGACAATTTCTATAAGATTAATTTCTACTTTTTCATTCTTAGGTAAATGGATATAATTATAACCATCTGTTTTATTTGTAAAAATTAAGGATTGAAATTGTTCTATTTTGCTTTCTTTATTATCAATACCAAATCGATGTTTAAAAGAACCAAATGAAGGGTACATAAATCGAAGAGGATTAAATTCAGGAACTGCTTGAATTTTAAAAATAAACTCTTTGTGCAGTTTTATATCAAAATCTAACAAGTTTACACCCCAATCAAAAGGTATAAATTTAATTGTTCCAATAGCGTTCTCATTATTAATTGTGAGTATATTTTCGCTCCAGTTACTTGTAACAGAACCTCCTATTTTTATGGCAATTTGCTCTAGTAAATCTTTGTCACTATCAGCAATTATTTCAATCTCAATCATTGTAGCAAAGTATTTTAAAGGAACAATTATTTAATGTTCAGTACAAAAAATAAAAATAGTTTAAATTTTAATAACAAAGTTGACTTTTTTATCAATATTTCAAGTTTTTTTATTCTCGTTAAATTTTCAATGGTAATTTTTAGTAAAGAAGAAAAAATTAAATGAGTTAAGATTTAGAGTATATGCAATCACAATCAAAGTTTAATTGGAATATATTTGTATAACAGTTAGTTAGTTAGTTAGTTAGTTAGTTAGTTGGAAAAAATTAGATAGATGTACATCGTTTGGCATCATTAAAGTAAACAAACGTTCATTTAAAATATTAAAATTATGTTACGTTGGACAATCACTTTTATAATAATCGCATTAATAGCAGGAGTTTTAGGATTTGGAGGAATTGCTGGAACTGCAGCAGGAATCGCTAAAATTATTTTTGTAATCTTCATTATTCTTTTCTTAATATCTTTAATTACAGGAAGAAAAAAAGTATAATTATTATTTTTAATCCCAATTAAATATGGGCATATAATACTTGTTAAAAGTAAAAAGCATCCATTTTCGAAAATTTCGAATGGATGCTTTTTTTTTGATTTGATGTGTAAATTCTCAATTATTATTGAATCGTAACCTCTTTTTCGTTTTTTACAATATTTACAGATGCTACTTTTCCTGCCTCTTTTGCTTTCTTTCCAATTTTAGTTTCTTCTTTTATAATTTCTTGAGTATTCGTTTCATCAATAGTTATAGAAGTTATTGTGCTAGATAAATCTGTAGAAGTTTGAGTAGTTTCTATTTTTACTTCTTTTATACTCTTATTATAATCAGAAAGATCTGCACTATTTAAAGCAATACTAGGAGCAATAACTAAAGCTACAACAGACATTAGTTTTAATAGTATGTTTAAAGAAGGTCCAGAAGTATCTTTAAAAGGATCTCCAACAGTATCTCCTACAACCGCTGCTTTGTGAGCATCTGTTCCTTTTTTACCTTGTTCTTCAATTGTTTTTTTAGCGTTATCCCAAGCACCACCAGCATTAGATTGAAAGATTGCCATTAAAACACCACAAGTTGTAACGCCTGCTAATAAACCACCTAGCATTTCTGCACCACCAATAAAACCAACAGCTACAGGAACAACTATTGCTAATAAGCCCGGTAATACCATTTCTCTAATGGATGCTTTTGTAGATATATCAATACATTTTCCATAATCTGCTACACCGTCTGCAGCATCAAAAATAGCTCTATCTTCTTTAGATGCTTTTGTCATATCAGAATCGTATTTACGCATCACTTCTAAAGCTGCTTTTAATTTTGGAATATCTCTAAACTGACGACGAACCTCTTCAATCATAGCCATTGCTGCTCTACCCACTGCATTCATAGATAAAGCTGAAAATACAAAAGGTAACATTCCTCCAACAAGTAAACCTGCCATAATTTGAGGCTGAGAAACATCAATAGCAATAACATTAGCTGTTTTCATAAAGGCAGCAAATAAAGCCAAAGCAGTTAAGGCTGCAGAAGCAATTGCAAATCCTTTACCAACCGCAGCAGTTGTATTACCAACCGCATCTAATTTATCTGTGCGCTCTCTTACTTCATGTGGTAATTCTGCCATTTCAGCAATACCACCTGCATTATCACAAATTGGTCCGTATGCATCTACAGCTAATTGAATTCCTGTATTGGCTAACATACCTACTGCTGCAATGGCAATACCGTATAAACCTGCATAATAGTGAGATACTATAATTGCAGCAGCAATTAAAAGAATAGGGATCATGGTAGACATCATTCCCACACCTAAACCAGCAATAATGTTTGTTGCTGCTCCAGTTTCCGATTGTGCTACAATAGACATTACAGGTTTTTTACCTGTAGCAGTATAATATTCTGTTATTTTACCCACACCTAAACCAGCTACTAAACCAGCTATTGTTGCTTTAAAAACACCCATTGCTCCAAATGGTAAACCTTCTATAGATTCAGGAATTAAAGCTGTTATTATAAAGTAAGAAGCTACAACCATTAAACCTGCAGAACCAAATTCTCCAATATTTAAAGCTGTTTGTGGATTTCCACCATCTCTTACTTTTACAAAAAATGTACCTAAAATAGACATCAAAATACCTACAGCCCCAAGAACTAAAGGTAAATAAACTGCTCCTAGACCATCAAAATTAGGTGTTAAAATAAAAGCACCTAATACCATTGTACCAATAATAGAACCAACATAAGATTCAAATAAATCGGCTCCCATACCAGCAACATCACCTACATTATCACCTACATTATCTGCAATAGTTGCAGGGTTTAAAGGATGATCTTCTGGAATACCAGCTTCCACCTTACCAACTAAATCTGCACCAACATCTGCTGCTTTTGTATATATACCACCACCAACACGTGCAAATAATGCAATTGAAGATGCACCTAATGAAAAACCAGATAATACGTTTAATACTAATGTTAAGTTCTCTGCCCCAGGCCACATTGTTTGGTAAAACATAAATAAGCTACTAAGCCCTAAGATACCTAAACCTACAACTCCTAAGCCCATTACTGCACCTCCCGCAAAAGCTACTTCTAATGCTTTACCTAATGAGGTTTTTGCTGCTTGTGTTGTTCTAACATTTGCTTTGGTTGCTACTTTCATTCCAATAAAACCTGCCAAAGCAGAACAAATTGCTCCAATAATAAAAGAGACAGCAACCATTCCGTTAGAACCTACTTCTGTATTTCCTTTAAAGAAAAGTAAGATGGCTACAGCAATTACAAAAATTGCTAAGACTTTATATTCAGCTTTTAAGAATGCCATTGCTCCATCTGCAATGTTTTTTGCTATTCGAGACATTTTTTCGTCACCAACTGCTTGTTTGGATACCCAACCACTTTTTAGAAAAACGAAGATTAACGCTACCACACCAAATAGTGGTAAAAAATTTACTATTATTTCCATGTTATTTAGTTAATTTAATTCATATTTTTTTTAATTATGTTAAAAATAGTTAAATTAAATTAATAAAAAAAGTATACATAAATTAAAGATTCTATATTTAATTATGGTTTATTTTATATTATTTATACTATGACATATGTCAGATTTATGAATAATTCCAATTGAATTTTAATATTATTATGTTTGTTTTGATAATTATTATCGATATAAGAGGTTTAAATTGAAAACAAAAAAAACACCTTAAAATTTAAGGTGTTTTATACTTCTGTAATTTGTTATCTACTTATATAGTAAATGTTCTTTTTTTCTTGTGTTCGCTATCATCATAACGTTTAACACATTCATCATAAATTTTAATTGCAGCTGCTGCGTCTCCCCATCCACCTGTATCAACTTTTTTCTTTTCTAAGTCTTTATAAACTTGAAAGAAGTGTTCAATTTCTTTTAATCTGTGAGGATTTAAATCTGCGATATCTTCTTTATTACTCCAAATAGGATCAGAAACAGGAACACAAATTATTTTTTCATCAGGACCTTTTTCGTCAGTCATGTAGAAAACTCCAATTGGTCTAACTTCCATAACAACCATTGGGTAGGTTGGTTGGTGTCCTAAAACTAATACATCTAATGGATCTGCATCTAATGCTAAAGTTTCAGGAATAAACCCGTAATCACCAGGGTACATCATAGATGAAAAAAGCATTCTATCGAATCTGATTTTGTGTAATGTAAAATCATATTCGTATTTATTTCTACTTCCTTTAGGTATTTCTATAAGTACGTCAAAAGTTACTTGTCTTTTTGGTTCTTTACTCATTGCTTTCGGTTCTTTCATTTTTTGGTTTTACACAAAAATAGTTATAAATTAAATTTTATTTTAGTTTTGAGGGCATAAATTTACGCAAAGGATTTCGATTTGGTTCTTAAAATGCTTCAATTTCTTGTTTTAAAAATTAAATATCAATCCTGCTGTCACTCCAAATTTTCTTGCTTCTGAATTATCAAAGTAGTTTCCTCTAAAGTTAAAATCTACTCGTAATACCTTAAAAATATTAGCAACACCAACACTGTATTCATAATACGGATCTTGAGAAGGAGCAGTTAAGGGGATCTCAAAACTATTGCCGGTTGTGTTCAGTGCAACATTTTTGTCAGAGATATCTCCTAAAAAGGTTTTAAAACCTATTACAGTTCTTAATTTTGTCTTTTTTAACAACGGAATTCTAGAAAAAATTCTACCATTAAAATTATGCTCTAAATGAAAAGAAGCATATTTATCTGTTACAAATTCGTAGAAATTTAACAGGTTAAAGGTGTTGTTAAACATAAAATAAGTTTGATTTCCTGGAGCAACACTTAATAAGCCTAAAGGGACTTCTCCGAAAGTTTGTCCCATTTCTAAGGAAGTTTTTAACCTTCCTAGACCGCCAATTTCCCATAATTTAAATACAGAAAGCTGTACTTTAGTATAATCAAAATCACTACCAAAAATATCTTTAGTTCCTCTTGTTATTTGGGTAAAGTATTTTGTGTAGTTTGTATTTGCAGGCTCTCGCTGTACTCCAAAACCAGACATTTTTCGTTTAGGATAATAGCCCATAGAAAATACGGTTTCTAATTGCCTTATATTAGAAGATATGCCACCTGAAGCGTTAACATCATTATAATCTAAACTAAAACTATCTGAAGCTGAACTTAATGTTTTATAATTTGCAGAAAGCTTTAATATTAAATTTGGTGCTGGTTCTATTTCTCCTGTTAGCGTAGTAATATTAACGTTTGTTAGTTTATCATTTGTACCAGTGCTTATTAATGATGAAGAACCATCGCTTCTACCTAAAACATCTGTATTTGCAGTTAAAGTAGCTCCAATTTGTTCTATATCATTTTTCTTTCCACCCGTAATTATAAATCTATTTTTTTTGTTTAGAAGCCATTTTGCTTGAAATCCATATTTTAAATTTTCATCTTTTAAGCCATAAGCAGTATAGGCTTCTAGTCTAAATAAGTCATTAGAAGATTTATAAGTTCTTGCCCCAACTCTTACTCGTAATCCTTCTACATCATTATAACCAAAAGTAGAAAAAATAGGGCCATAATCTATGTTTAAGGATTCAATTTCAAAGTATCCAGAATACGAAGTCTGAACAGCTTTGTTTATATTCTTAAACTTTTTAACCGTTTTTAAGGTATCTATTAATTTGTAAATACCTTTTTCATTTTTGTTGAGTTCTTCTAATCTATTATTGTCCCAAAACTCTCTAGATTTACTATATATGGAATCGGTGTTTGGCGTAAAAACTTTTTTATCATAAAAGTGTTCATCCTTTAGTGGTTTATTGAAAACATAATCTTTATATATGGTTGTTTTTTTACCATAGATCCCTCTTGATTTATCTTTTTTACTAAGTGCAAAATCAGATAATAAATAGTCTCTTTTTAAAACAAAAATAGAATCGTTTAACAATTCAAACTCTTGCTCTATATACACATCTTTAACCCAGTTTATATTCGCATTTTTTACTACTTGTAAATTAATTTCTTTAACAGCAAATGTGGAATCATTTACCCAAAAATTACCTTTAAAAGTAAGTTCGTTTTGTCTTCTAGGATAGTAAATAATATTATAACACCATTTTTTACCTATAAAAGAACTGTCTGCTAAAACATAATTATAGTTGTTGATTCCTGTTTTAGACAATGGACTTACAAAGCTTTTATCGAAGATTTTTAAATAATTATCATAAATATCATATTCAGCATATAGGTCATCTACATAATCGATAAGTTGTTGGTCTTTGCTAAAACCAGAGTTTTGGTTTGCAATTAAAACTTCTTTTTCTTTATTTAAAGTATTGTCTCCATATACGTGCGTAAGGTTTTCATTTAAAAAAACGGGTAAAAAAGTTTTTCCGGTTATGCTAGAGGTATCTACATCTTTAAAAACAAATTCTAATCCTTTAAATATTTTTTTCTCTTTTAATTTTTCATCAATAGTATTTAAATCAAATTCTACCTTTTGGTATTTTTTATAGGTATATTGATTAAAGTGACTTAAACCATTTTTACGTTTTTGAGCCCAAATTTTTCTAAGAATGTCTATTGCAGGATTGTTCTTTTTGGGTTGTTTTCCTGTTGCTATTATAATTTCATCTAAAGCATCTGTTTCTTCTTCAAGTATAATTTTTAAGTTATAGCTAATTCGGTTTTCTAAAGGAACTATTAGTGTTTTATAGCCAATGAAAGATATTTCTATTTCTTTCCAAGTTTCCTTAGATTCAAAATAAAAACCACCATTTTCATCACTCGTAGTTCCTTCTATAGAGCCCTTAAATTGTATACTACAATAAGGAAGAGGTGTGTTGTCTGCGTCTGTTATAATTCCCTTTACTTTTGTTTGTGCTAATAAAGAGATAGAAAATAATAGAGTATAAATTAAAGCGAGTTTTATTTTCATTAGTAAGAATAATTCTTGTTGTTTTTTGTGAATTAGATAACGTAATCGTCAATTAATTATTTCCTAGTCGGTGTGTTATTTACGTCCTTACTAAAAAAAAGATATTTTGATTGAGGTAGTATTTAAAAGTAGAAAATACGTGAGTTTTAGATAGTGTAGAAGTGTTATTTTTTTGAATTAATCCAAATAAAAAAAAGACTAATAAAATATATATTTATTAGCCTTTTTTAAGAATTTATTGAAGTTCTTTTTATTTTTTATACATCACTTCTTTTACCGCTTTTATAACATCGTTATAATTAGGTATCCATTTCTCAAATAAAACAGGAGAATAAGGAGCAGGAGTATCTGCAGTAGTAATTCTTTTAATAGGAGCATCTAAATAATCAAATGCTTCTTCTTGTATTCTATAAGTTATTTCTGTAGAAATACTAGCAAATGGCCAAGATTCTTCTAATATAACTAATCTATTTGTCTTTTTTACTGATGTTAAAATAGCAGCATGATCCATTGGACGTACTGTTCTTAAATCAATAATTTCACAAGAAATATTTTCTTTTGCTAATTCGTCAGCAGCTTTATAAGCTTCTTTAATAATTTTTCCAAAAGAAACGATTGTTACATCTGTTCCTGCTCTTTTAATGTCTGCAACTCCAATAGGGATAATGTATTCTCCTTCTGGGATTTCCATTTTATCACCATACATTTGTTCAGACTCCATAAAAATAACCGGATCGTCATCTCTAATAGCTGCTTTTAGTAAACCCTTTGCATCATAAGGATTAGAAGGTACAATTACCTTTAAACCAGGTGTATTTGCAAACCAGTTTTCAAATGCTTGTGAGTGTGTTGCCCCTAATTGACCAGCAGAACCTGTTGGACCTCTAAAAACAATTGGACAATTGAATTGTCCACCAGACATTTGTCTAATTTTGGCAGCGTTATTTATAATTTGATCAATTCCAACTAAAGAGAAGTTAAAAGTCATATATTCTACAATTGGTCTAAGACCATTCATTGCAGAACCAACAGCAACACCTGCAAAACCAAGTTCTGCAATAGGTGTATCTATAACACGTTTAGCACCAAACTCATCTAACATACCTTTAGATGCTTTGTATGCACCATTATATTCGGCTACTTCTTCACCCATTAAGTAAATGCTTTCATCTCTGCGCATTTCTTCACTCATGGCTTCACATATAGCCTCTCTGAATTGAACTGTTTTCATCTAGTATTAATTGTAATTAGTAATTTCTATTGCAAAAGTAATCATTTATGAGAATAAAATTAGTCAAAAATAAATAAATAATGATATGAATTAAATTCATTTATCATTATTTATTTTTTAATTAAAAATACTAAGACTTTTTGTGTAATCAAAACCTTTTATATTAGATAAATCTAAAAGGGTATGAGGATACATTAATAATAGTTGAAAAAGGACTAAGATTATTTTTTCTAGTTCGGTAAAATTAAAAACACTAGATACTATGGTTAAAAAGAGTACTAGTTTTATAAAAGTTACACCAAAAGAGAACTCCTACAAGTGCATTTATAATAAATAAAAACTCATTTTCATATTTAAATCTATACATGTCTACTTCTTGCAGAAGGAATAAAGAAAAAATTAAATGAAGTATACCTAAAATAAAAAGAGATATTTTCTCTCCTTTCCAATTATTAAAAAACAAATAGTTTTTAGTGTAGTAACCAAAGGTGTAAAAAATTAAAGAAACGTCTAAACTCCAAAAGAGCTTTATGTTTGTGAATCTAGGAATTAAAAAACCCATAAATACACTAATAATTATGATTAGGAATTTAACTTTTTTGTTTTGGATGATTTTTTTTATCAACCAAAAAATAAGAAAAGTTAAAAAAATGGAGGGTAAAAACCACATTGGAATTCCCCAATTCATATATTCTACGTCTCCTTGAGCATAAAAAACACCCATAAAATTTTTAACTGGAGAAAGTTCTAAAGCTGCTGATTCTCCATATTTTCTGCCTAAAAATAACCAAAAGAGAAAAAACATAAAACTCCATAGAAAGTATGGGATTAAAAGTTGTTGAACCCTTTTTTTAACGATCTCGAAATAAGATTTCTTAGGATGAAAAACGCTCGCAATTAAAAAAAAAATAAAGGCATATGAAAACTATAAATATAATTCTCGATTAAAGGGAAATTATGTCCGATAACAACTAGAATGATACCAAAACCTTTAATTTGGTCAATCCAATTTATTCTTTTTTGATTTGAAACTAGAGCGCTGATATTTTTTTTGAAATTTTATTTTACTATTAATTTTGTTTTAACTGTAAAGAGCATACTTTTTTTACATTTTATTAAATAAATGTATCTTCTTAATGAGAAAAAGTTAAATAATTTAAAAAAATACTATGCATGCATAGTATTTTTTTAAAAAATTACGTATTTTCGTTGCAGATAAAAAGTATAAAAATAGAATTTTATGAAAATATTGGTTTGTATTAGTCATGTTCCAGATACCACATCTAAGATTAATTTTACAGAAAACGATACAAAATTTGATACAAATGGTGTACAGTTTGTTATTAACCCTTACGATGAATTTTGTTTAACAAGAGCCATGTGGTTTAAAGAAAAACAAGGTGCTTCTGTTACAATTGTAAATGTTGGTGGTCCAGAAACAGAACCTACATTACGTAAAGCTTTAGCAATTGGAGCCGATAATGCAATACGTGTAAATGTAAACCCAACAGACGGATTTCAAGTAGCAAAAGAATTAGCCGCAGTAGTTAAAAATGGCGAATATGATTTAGTATTGGCAGGAAAAGAATCTGCAGACTATAATGGTCAAATGGTTCCTGGAATGTTAGCTACTTTAACCGATTTTAACTTTATAAATGGTTGTGTTGGTATAGAAGTAGACGGTACTTCTGTTACTGCAACTAGAGAAATAGATGGAGGAAATGAAACCTTATCAACAAGATTGCCTTTAGTAATTGGTGGACAAAAAGGAGTGGTTGAAGAAAAAGATTTACGCATACCAAACATGCGTGGAATTATGATGGCACGTAAAAAACCATTAGAAGTGGTAGAGCCAGTTAGTAATGAAGCATCAACAAGTATTCAATCTTTTGAAAAACTACCAGCAAAAGGAGCTGTAAAATTAGTAGATGCAGATAATGTAGATGAGTTAATTAGCTTATTGCATAACGAAGCAAAAGTAATATAAGGAGGTGTAATTGGTGAATTGTTGAATCGTGTAATTGTTATAACGATTACCCAACAATTACACAGTTAAATAATTACACATTTTACACAATTTAAAAAAATAAATATATGTCTGTTTTAGTTTTTGCCGATTCATCGGAAGGAAAATTTAAGAAAACTGCTTTAGAAGTAGTTTCATATGGAAAAAAAGTTGCAGAACAATTAGGTACTAATGTTGTTGCAATCACAATAAATGCAAGCGATTCATCAGAATTATATACGTACGGAGCAGAGAAAGTAGTTTCAGTTTCTAATGATGCTTTACAAACTTTTAATGCAAAACAATATGCAGCTGTAATTACAGAAGTTGCAAAAGCACAAAGTGCAACTGTTGTAGTTGTAGATTCTAGTACAGATGGTTTGTATCTAGCGCCAATTATTGCAGTAAACTTAGAAGCAGGTTGCGTTTCTAACGTAGTAGATGTACCATCAAGTACGAGTCCGTTTACGGTAAAAAGAAAAACATTTTCTAACAAAGCATTTTCAAATACTGTAATTTCTACAGAGCATAAAGTTATAGGAGTTGCCAAAAATTCTTATGGCGTTCATGAAAATGAAGTTGCAGGAAGCACAGAAACTTTTGAAGCTACAATAGTAGAATCAGGAGTTAAATCAGAAAAAATAGAAAGAGTTACTGGTAAAGTAACTATTGCAGATGCAGAAATTGTTGTCTCTGCAGGTAGAGGTTTAAAAGGACCAGAAAACTGGGGCATGGTAGAAGAGTTGGCAGAAGTTTTAGGAGCTGCAACTGCATGTTCTAAACCAGTTTCAGATTTAGGATGGCGTCCACATGCAGAACATGTAGGGCAAACAGGTAAGCCAGTTGCATCTAATTTATATATTGCCATTGGTATTTCTGGAGCAATCCAACATTTAGCAGGTATCAATGCATCAAAAGTAAAAGTAGTTATAAACACAGACCCAGAAGCGCCGTTTTTTAAAGCAGCAGATTATGGTATTGTTGGTGATGCTTTTGAAGTTGTACCAAAATTAATCGAAAAATTAAAAGCTTTTAAAGCATCTTAATTATTAAAAAGTTAATGAAAGCATTGCTTGGGAGTTTCTTTTAAAATAGGAATCTAATTAAAGAATTTATTCTTTTTGGGCGTGCCAAAATTATTTAAAATGTATTATTAGAAACTTATCAGAAGTAAAATTTTGATAAGTTTTTTTTATAAACATTTACCAGAACCAAATAATTTTGTCAGGCTTTCCGCACTCGCTTTTTTATTTTTAAAAGAAAAATAAAAAGAGCTCAAACAACTGCTACAATCCTTCACGCAATAGTAAATATCACTTTTTTGAGAAATATCAGCTTTAAGCTATTATTTTTATTAAATTGTGCCCTCTAAAAAGTTTGTGAAAATGACCTCAAAAAAAATTACAAATATTTTTAGTTTTACGTAAATAAATTTATGAGTTTAATACAATTAACTATAAAGGGTATTTCTTACAGTCAAACTCAGAGTGGTGCTTATGCATTGGTTTTGAGTGAGATGGAAGGAACGAGAACTTTACCTATTATTATTGGAGCCTTCGAAGCACAATCTATTGCCATAGCTTTAGAAACAGAAATTAAACCTCCAAGACCACTTACACATGATCTCTTTAAAACATTTTCAGACCGCTTTTCTGTCACAGTAAAAGAGGTAATTATCCATAAATTAGTAGATGGTGTATTTTTTTCTAGCTTAGTTTGCGAAAAAGACGGTGTAGAAGAAATAATAGACGCAAGAACTTCAGACGCAATTGCCATAGCAGTTCGTTTTCAAGCACCAATATATACTTATGAAAATATTTTAGAAAAAGCAGGTATTTTTCTAAAAATAGAAGAAGAATTTGGTATCGAAGATACTTCAGAATCAGACGAAATTTCGTTAGAATTAGAAGACTTAGTTGTTCAAAAAGAAGAACCTTTTTCAGATGTATCTTTAAAAGAGCTTCACGATCAATTAAATAATGCAGTTTCCGATGAAAACTATGAGTTGGCTGCAAAAATTAGAGACGAAATAAGTAAACGCTCTTAATATTATACGTACACATTATGAAAAAAATATTTATTGCTGTTTTCTGTTTGTTGTCAATTTCTGTTTTCTCTCAAAGTACAGAAACTGTTTCTGCTATTACAGAAATTGTACCTAGTCAAGGTTTTTCTTTTCAGAGTTTATGGAGAGGTGTTTTAGGTATGTGTTCTTTAATTATAATAGCTTTCTTGTTTAGTGCAAACAAAAAAGCAATTGATTGGAAAAAAGTAGGTATTGGTTTATTCTTACAATTAATAATTGCTATTGGAGTTTTAAAAGTAGAATTTATTCAATCTATTTTCGAATTTGTTGGAGGGATTTTTATAGAAATATTAGCTTATACAAAAGCAGGAAGTGAGTTTTTATTTGCTGGTATTGTAGGCGATATGAATAAGTTTGGTTACATATTTGCTTTTCAGGTATTGCCAACAATTATATTCTTTTCTGCCTTAACATCTCTATTATTCTATTTAGGAATCATTCAAAAAGTAGTAAAAGTTTTAGCTATTGTTTTATCTAAGTTTTTAGGTATTTCTGGTATGGAAAGTCTTTCTGTAGCGGGTAATATCTTCTTAGGACAAACAGAAGCACCACTTTTAATAAAAGCTTATTTAGAGAAAATGAATAAGTCGGAAATGCTATTGGTAATGATTGGTGGTATGGCAACTGTTGCAGGTGCTGTGTTGGCTGCTTACATTGGTTTTTTAGGTGGTGGAGATAAAGAGTTAGAATTGGTGTTTGCTAAACATTTATTAGCAGCTTCTGTAATGGCGGCTCCGGGTGCTATTGTAATCTCAAAAATATTATATCCACAAACAGAAGAAGTAAATTCTGACGTTTCTGTTTCTCAAGAAAAAATAGGTGCTAATATATTAGACGCTATTGCTAATGGAACCACAGAAGGGCTTCGTTTAGCAGTAAATGTAGGAGCAATGCTTCTAGTTTTTGTAGCTATCATTGCGATGTTAAATGGTATTTTAGGAGCTGTTGCATCTTTTGATGGTTTTACAATTGAATATCTAAGTCTAGAATGGAGAATTACTTCTCTAAACGATATTATTGCACAAAACACTCTTTATGATGGTCTTTCTTTAGAGTTTATTTTAGGATATATATTTGCTCCTTTAATGTGGCTTATTGGTGTTGCTCAGGAAGATATGGCGTTAATGGGGCAGTTATTAGGTATTAAATTAGCCGCAAGTGAGTTTGTTGGTTATATACAATTGGCAGATTTAAAAAATGCAACAAGCGCTACACATTTAACTTTTAACAAGTCTATAATTATGGCGACTTATATGTTATGTGGTTTTGCTAACTTTGCTTCTATAGGAATACAAATAGGAGGTATTGGTTCTTTAGCTCCTGGGCAACGTAAAGTATTGTCAGAGTTTGGAATGAAAGCTTTAATAGGAGGTACTATTGCATCTTTAATGTCTGCAACAATTGCAGGTATGATTATAGGATAGTGGCGAATCGCTACAGATAATCATAAAATGTTATCTTCAATCCGTTAATAACTTTTATACAATATTTAAAAAGCATCAAGAAAAATTATTGATGCTTTTTCTATTTTTACAGAAGTTTATTATTGACGTTTACACAAATAAACAATTAAACGCTTACACATTATAATGAAACAATATCACGACTTAGTAAAACACGTTTTAGAAAACGGAAACGAAAAAGGAGATAGAACAGGTACTGGAACAAAAAGTGTCTTTGGATACCAAATGCGTTTTGATTTAAGTGAAGGTTTTCCAATGGTTACTACTAAGAAACTACATTTAAAATCTATTATTTATGAATTGCTTTGGTTTATAAAAGGCGATACAAATATTAAATATTTACAAGAAAACGGCGTAAGAATCTGGAATGATTGGGCTGATGAAAATGGAGATTTAGGTCCTGTTTACGGACATCAATGGCGTAATTGGAATAGTGATGAGGTAGATCAGTTAAAAGATGTTATAACGTCTATAAAGACCAATCCAAACTCAAGAAGAATGTTGGTTTCTGCTTGGAATCCTTCTGTATTACCAGACACTTCTGTGTCTTTTTCAGAAAATGTTGCCAATGGAAAAGCAGCATTACCTCCTTGTCATGCTTTTTTTCAATTTTATGTAGCAGATGGTAAGTTATCTTGTCAGCTATATCAAAGAAGTGCAGACATCTTTTTAGGAGTGCCTTTTAATATTGCATCTTATGCCTTATTTACAATGATGATTGCACAAGTTTGTGGTTATGAGGCAGGCGAGTTTATTCATACTTTTGGAGATGCTCATATCTATAATAACCATAAAGAACAATTTGAAGTTCAGTTGGCTAGAGAAATTAGACCTTTACCAAAAATGAAAATAAACCCAGCAATAAAAAATATCGAAGATTTTACTTTCGAAGATTTTGAGCTGTTAGATTATAATCCTCACCCACATATTAAAGGAAAAGTTGCGGTTTAGAAATTAAACTTACTTGATCATAAAACAGAAAAGAGCTTTCAAAATTAATTGGAAGCTCTTTTTTTTTATATCAATAACGTTGTTATTATAAATTTAATACGCTGTTTTCTGTTCCTGCAAAGTCGTTCCAAGCAAGTCCATCTGCTTCTTGTTCGTTTGTATATGTACCATCTATTAAGTATTTAAACTCATAAGATTTTCCCGATTCTAAATCTAAAGTACCTTTAAAAGAACCATTTTTCAATTTCTTTAAAGGAGCCGATTTTTCATTCCACTCATTAAAGCATCCTACTACCACTACTTTTTTAGCTTCTTCAGCAGGCACAGTAAAAGTTACTTTACAAACTGGTTTGCTTTTTAAAAATTGTTTTTTAATTGCCATAATTATTCTATTCAAAAATTTTAAGTAAAAATATGTAACTACTTGGTTATAAACATCATTATTTAGTAAGAAAATAAAAGAATTATCAGTTATGTAAAATGGCTATATATATTATTAATAATTCAAAATTAAAGGGAATTAAAATTATTGTTTATATAAAATAAAGCATGTTTGTTTCTGCTTGATTTTCAGTGTTTTCAGTTCGAAAACGTATTCGTAAGTATGCTATATTGATTTAAAGTATCCTTAAAACGTCAAATCTTGGTAGAAATATTCTAATTTTGTTGAAATTTTAGGATTCTATGATTACAATTATAGCAGCAATTGCAAAAAATAATGCTTTAGGAAAGGATAATGCTTTAATTTGGCATTTACCGGCAGATTTAAAACGGTTTAAAAAGGTTACAACCGGACATCACATTTTAATGGGTAGAAATACTTTTGAGTCTATAGGTAAACCTTTACCTAATAGAACAACTATTATAATTACCCGAAATAAAAATTATTTTAAAGAAGGGTGTTTAATTGCCAATAGTATTGAAGAAGCCATAGAAATGGTAGAAAATAAAGATGATATTTTTATAATTGGTGGTGCACAAATTTATAAAGAATGCATAGAGAAAGACTTGGTAGATAGGTTAGATATTACTCAGGTGCATCATGAATTTGAAGCAGATGTTTTTTTTCCGGAGATAGATTTAAAAATTTGGAAAGAAACAGCAAGAGAAGATTTTTTAGCAGACGAAAAAAATAAATTTGATTTTAGTTTTGTAAGATACTCAAAGAAAACTATCTAATTCTACTAGAAAAACCTCCCCCTAAATTCATTTTATACTTTTGTTGAGCAAATAAAAAGTAATTAAATAATTTGTAGTTTACGTCGTAACCGTAATCTGTAGTAGATTGGTAGTCTACGATATTTTCATAGATATTAGCGTTGAATTGTATAGGGTTTCTAGCTCTATTATTCCATTCTAAAACCCAAGTTCTATTTCTAGCCTCTAGGTAGTTTTGAGAATAATAACCTTCTGGTTTCGCTACGGAAGCTAAAAATGCATTAAAACCAGGGTCTATAATAATTACTTCATACTCTAAACTATCATTGGCAATAATAACAGGTTTTTCTTCTGTAGTTGTATTTTTTTTTATTGGTGATGAACCACAAGCGTACACAAATAATCCAAAAGAAAAAAGGATAAGAAGTTGTTTTAATAGTTTCATAATCAATTGTTTTATTTATAGTAAAGTTCCGAAAAATATTCTAAAATAGATTGGTTTTTAATTGATTTAACATTAATTTTCAACCTTAATAAAAAGGAATGAGACAAAGATGCTTTTGGGTAACAGACAGTGACTTGTATAAAAAATATCATGATGAAGAGTGGGGAGCACCTGTCTATGATGATCGTATTTTATTTGAATTTCTAATCTTAGAAACTTTTCAAGCGGGTTTAAGTTGGATTACAATTTTAAATAAAAGAGAAAATTTTAGACTTGCTTTTGATCAATTCGATTATAAAAAAATAGCAACCTACTCTGAAAGTAAATATGAATCTTTGCTAAAAGATTCAGGTATTATCAGAAATAAACTAAAAATTAAAAGTGCCATTACAAATGCGCAATTATTTATAGAAATTCAACAAGAGTTTGGTTCTTTTTCTAAATTTATTTGGTCTTACGTTAATAACAAGTCAATTATTAATAAGTTCGATAAAAGAGAGGAAGTTCCGGCAACAACAGCACTATCAGATAAAATTTCTAAAGACTTAAAAAAGAGAGGTTTTAAATTTGTAGGATCTACTGTAGTGTATGCGTATATGCAAGCTATTGGTATGGTAAATGACCACACCACAGATTGTTTTAAATATTTAAAAGAATGAATGTATTTGAAATACCTAAAGATGATTTAAAAAAAATCATTTCTACTTTTAACAGAGAAATTGGTCGCTTTATTTTTTTTGTTTTCGTCTTGTTTTTTGATAGTATTTATTTTGCAGAAAACGTAACAAGCTCGCAGCTATTAATTAATATTTTAATGCTAGCTGGTTTTTTTAAAATGTACTTTAGATCTACTCCAAGAGTAAAAGAACTAATGATTTATGCTGTAATTTTAGGTTTTGCAGGAGAATATCTTTTTTCTAGAGCATTAAGTATGTATACTTATAGGTTAGAGAATGTACCGTTTTATGTACCTATTGGTCATGCCGCTTTGTATGGTAGAATTTTAATGTTTAGTAAGGCATCAGTTGTAAAAAAATACAATAAAGCTATAGAGCAATTGTTTGCAATTGTAATTGCCATTTTTGCAACCACATATCTTGTTTTCTTTTCAGATGTTTTTGGTTTTGTAATGACAATAGGTGTTTTTCTATTACTTTGGAAAAGGCCTAAGGATAGGTTGTTTTTCTATGCGATGTATATTTTAGTAGCAATTCTAGAAATTGGTGGTACTGCGTTTGGATGCTGGAGATGGCCAAGTATTGGGTTTGAGGTTTTTGAGTTTTTACCAAGTAATAATCCCCCAAGTGGTATTAGTTTATTTTACTTTTTATTAGATATTGGTTGCTTTGTAATTTATACTCAAAGACATAATATAACTTGGAGTAGACTTAAAAATATACGAAGTATACGCGCTTAAAATTTGTACCTTTATACATCAATTATAAATTTAATAAAATGAATATAAAACAGATGATTTTTGGTTGTTCAGTTGCCTTATTATTGGCTTCTTGTACTTCGGAACCAAAAAAAGAAACCGAAAAAGAAAGTGAAAAAGTAGCCACTGAATTTAACCATTTTGTAGAGCAATTTGGAGATATTAAAGTATTGCGTTATAAAATTCCAGGATTTGAAGAACTTACTTTAAAAGAAAAAGAACTTGTTTACTACTTAACCCAAGCAGGTTTGTCTGGTAGAGATATTATGTGGGATCAAAACTATCGCTATAATTTAAGTATTAGAAAAGCGTTAGAAAATATTAACCAAAATTATACGGGAGATAGAGAAAATGATAATTTTAAATCGTTTAAAACCTTCTTAAAAAGAGTTTGGTTTTCTAATGGAATTCATCATCATTATTCTAATGATAAATTAAAACCAGCATTTACAAAAGAATATTTTACAGAGGATTTATTAAAAAACTCAAACACAGAATTGTCATCAGAAATAATTGAAATTTTGTTTAATGATGCTGATAATAAAAAAGTAAATAAGAAATCTGGAGTTGACAATATCTTGTCATCAGCAATTAATTTTTATGGACCAGATATTACAGACAAAGATGTTGCTGAATTCTATAAAACAGCTTATAAAGGATCTAAAGAGCAACCAATTGAGGCAGGTTTAAATTCTAAACTAGTAAGAGAAAATGGTAAGTTAGTAGAAAAAGTTTGGAAATCTGGCGGCATGTATGGTGCTGCATTAGACAATGTTATTGGTTGGTTAGAAAAAGCAAAAGGAGTTGCAGAAAACGATAAACAAGCGCATACTTTAGAGTTATTAATAGAATATTACAAAACAGGAAGTTTAAATGTTTGGGATCAGTATTGTGTTGCTTGGGCAACTTCAACAGAAGGAAATATCGATTGGATAAATGGTTTTATCGAAGTCTATAACGATCCAAAAGGATATAGAGGTTCTTATGAAACTATTGTTCAGATTAAGGATTTTGACATGTCTCGTAAAATGAAAGTTTTATCTGATAATGCGCAGTGGTTTGAAGATAATGCTCCTTTAGATCCTTCTCATAAAAAAGAAAATGTAGTTGGGGTTTCTTATAAAACGGTAAATGTTGCTGGTGAGGCTGGAGATGCATCTCCAAGTACGCCAATTGGTGTAAACTTACCGAATAACAACTGGATTCGTGAACAACATGGTTCTAAATCTGTTTCTTTAGGAAACATTATTGGTGCTTATAACAATGTAGGCGGAACTGATCGTTTAAAAGAATTTGCCAATGATGAAGAGGAAGTTCGTTTGGAAGAAAAATACGGTCAGATTGCAGATAAACTACATACTTCTTTACATGAAGTTGTTGGGCATGCCTCTGGTGTTATTAATGAAGGAATAGGGCAACCAAAAGAAACACTTCAAAATTATGCTTCCACAATGGAAGAAGGACGTGCAGATTTAGTTGGTTTGTATTACTTAATGGATGTTAAATTGCAAGAATTAGGGTTGACAGATAATTACAAGGAGTTAGGGATGGCTGCTTATGATGGATATATTAGAAATGGATTAATGACACAATTGGTGAGAATTAATTTAGGAGATGATATTGAAGAAGACCATATGGTAAACAGGCAATGGGTTTCAGCTTGGGCTTTTGAGCAAGGTAAAAAGGACAATGTAATAGAGAAAGTTGTAAGAGATGGTAAAACGTACTTCAATATAAATGATTACGATAAGTTAAGAGAAATATTTGGAAGTTTATTAAAAGAGGCACAACGTATAAAATCTGAAGGTGATTTTGAAGCTGCTAAAGCTTTGGTAGAAGGCTATGGTGTTAAAGTGGATCAACAATTACATGCAGAAGTTTTAAAAAGAAACGAGCAATTTAAATCTGCACCTTATAATGGTTTTGTAAACCCTGTTTTGGTTCCGGATGTAGATGAAAGTGGAAAGGTTGTAGATGTACAAGTTACACACCCTAAGGATTTTGAAGAGCAAATGTTATTTTACTCTAAAAATTACAACTTCTTAGAAACGGAAAATTAAAATTAATTATTCCTGATAAGGAATATCTTTAAAATTAATTTATGTAAAAACCGACTCTGTTTAGAGTCGGTTTTTTTATGATTATCAAATTGTGAACTGATTTTATTATTTCTAGGTAAATAATAAACAGACTAAAATTAAAAGGAATATTTTAAAAGTAGCAACGGTTATGAAATAACCAGCGTGTATTTCTTTTTAAATCTAAATCAAAACTAATTATAATTTCATGAGAGCTTAGATTTTCTCCATAATTAGCAAGTCTATTATCATAAGAGTACCCAACTCTATACTTTTTATTGATAACTATAGCAAACAGAGCACTCATAGATTCTTTATAACGGTAAGATAAACCTGCTTCAATTATTTCTTTATAAATAAAATTAGCATTTAGATCTATAGAAACAGGTAGACTAGGCGTGTATTTTATAATCATTGAAGGTTTAAATTTTAATTCTTCAGACATTTCATAGATATATCCTGATGCTAAAAAGAAATTGTGATTGCTTATTCCAAAGCTTTCATCAAGGTTTTCTAAGGTTTTAAATTGTCTAGATTTTAAAATATTTGGAATGGATAATCCTATAAAAAAATCTTCAGTATAATACAATCCACCAAAACCAATATTGGGGTAACTTCCATCTGTAGAAGCATATATTTCATTATCTGGTGTTACACCTCCTGCATAGTTATTATTAAAAAAAGTAACGCCACCTTTTAAACCAAAAGAGAGTCTTTCGTAGCGAGATATAGGCAATGTATAAGAGACATCTAAATTTATATTAGTACTATTTGCTAAACCTAATTTATCGTTTATAACCGTTGCACCAAAACCTAAACCAGCTGCTGTTCTTCCGTTTATGGAAAACGTTTTGGTTTCTGGTGCTCCTTCTACACCAACCCATTGTTGACGAGATAATAACGAGATGCTTAAATCTGCTCTAGAACCAACAAACGCAGGATTTATTACCTGCATATTATACATGTATTGTGTATAATGTGGTGTCTGTTGTGCGTAATTAAATGTGCTAAAGAAAAGAAAAATTAAGACACGTGTAAAAAGCGTTTTATTTGTGATTTTTAAATTGTTTTGGGGGCTTTTTTGTATCATCTTATTAATTGGATAAAGCTTTTCTTAGGTTTTGTAACACCATCGTTATAATCTAAAGAGTAATAATAAATGCCTTCTGTAACAGGTTTTCCGTTGTTGGTACCGTCCCACCAAAGTGGATTTGCATTACCGTTATTTTTATAATCAAATACTTGACCTCCCCAACGGTCAAGTATCGTTATTCTAAAGTTTGGATACTCTTCAATTCCAGAGATTTCAAATACATCACTTTTTCCATCATCATTTGGCGAAAAAAGGTTTGGGTAATCATTGTCCTTTATGGTTCCAACACCATAAATTGTTGAAGAGTAGTTAGAAACACCTGTAGTTGTAATTTCTACCTCTAATAGCATTGTTTCTGTATCTTCGTTTATAGTATCATCTATGGTTTTTACATCTTGAGTAATAGATGTTTCAAATGCAGGTATATAAGCGATGGAAAATTCCGGATTATAGTCTTCTAAATCACTTGCTGTTTCATTAACCGTTTCTAAATTGAAGTTGATTGGTAAATAATTCTGCATTGGTTCTTCCGTATCTGGGTTTACCAATGAGACTGTAAAAGTTAAAGTACGCCCTTCAATAACAGTAACATTATCTATTATAACTTTAGGATCTGGGTTTATGTCTAAAATAGTACCTGTTTTAGTTAAATCTTGAGCGCCAATATGAGCAGAAGCTACAACACCAAAAACGTTTATAAATTCATCTGATTCGTTTATATTGTCTATAAAAGTAGGAATGTTAAAAGAACTTTCTGTATTTGCATTATTAGGGTCTGTGGTTCCATTAATGGTTAAAGATTTATAAAAACTTTGGTAATCTTCTGGGCTAATTGCAGTGTCGTCTGTTGTATGAATGTCTATGTAAATTGGTCGTGAAGATGGACGGCTTAAAATAACTTTATGTTCTAAATCATCTCCTTCATTACTTATAGAGTTATTCATGGTAATAGACGGTGCATCTTCATCATCTAAAAGAGTACCAATCCCATTTATTTCTGTATTAATGGTGTTGTTAGAAGTTATGTTACCTTTTAAAGTAAATAATTCATCTAGCTCATCAATATTGTCATCAAAAGAATTTACGGTAAACGTATTTGTATCTGTAAAAGGATCTATTGTTAAAGTTTTAGAGTTTACTTGTTTATAATCATAAGGAGCAATTGCTATATTGTATGTGTCTGTAGTTTCGGTACCATCTATTGTTGAAAAGCTAATGTTAATCGGTGATGCACTTTGAATTAATTTTGAGTGATCTGTCTTTTTAACTAACAAGATTGTGAATTCTAAATCTTCTCCTTCTATTACAGATACATTATCAATAAGTACAACAATGGCTATAATCTCTCTCCAGTCTCTTTCTGATGTGTCAGGGTCATCGTTGTTTGGGAAATCGGTAGGAACTTGACTGTTTGTTGGGTTTGCCAATGCAGTATTATTGTCATAAGCATCATCTAAACCATCATTATCACTGTCTATATTTAGTAGAGTAGTTTCTGCAATTCCATCATTATCTAAATCCCAAGCTTCAATAGCATCATCACGAATGTCATTATCAGAATTTAAATCAATATAATCAGGTTTACCATCACGATCTGTGTCTGTTGGAGTAATTCCGTTTGGATATGCAGTATCTATACCTAAAGCATTAATAACACCATTCGGTGCTTTGTAATTAGCAGTAGTTTGTCCTTCAATATTATCTACAATACCATCTCCATCAGCATCAATATCTATAAAGTCTTGATTGCCGTTGGTGTCTGTATTCGGAATAGTGTAATTAATTGAGGCATTGCTATTATCATTATTTTCTTTAGTGTTATCAAGTCCATTTTTACCGACTGGTTTATTGGTACGACCATTACGGTTTGTATCTACAGACTTATTTCCTGCTTCTACAATATCTAAAATTCCATCATTATCACTATCTAAATCTAAGTGATTAGGAACTCCATCATTATCAAAATCAAAAATATCTACAATACCATCGTTATTCGCATCAGCACCAAAATCGGTATCTCTGTAATTAGGTATAAAATCTTTGTCATGGTCATCTAAAGGATTTAATCCATTGTATTCATCAACATCTAGGATGGTGTCGTTATCATCATCAATATCAACAGCGTTAGAAATACCATCATTATCAGAATCTGTCGTGGCATTAACAGCTACAAAATCAGATGAGCTTATAATTTTATTTAATGGATCTGTTGCGGTAAATTTAGAAGTGTTATTGCCAATACAGTCTTCATAAAAAACAACTGTAAATTGAACAGTAATTGTTTCTCCTCGCATTAATATACCAGAAGTACCATCAAAAAAATTGATATCTGAAGTTCCGTTGTAATTAGGGTTTAAAATTGGGTCTTTTGTTGCTGTTGAGTTCTCTATAAAAGGAGTTGTCACAGAAACAATGTTACCAGAACAAATTTTATTTAAGTCGTCTTGTAGATTTAAGTTTTCTAACTGTACAATGTTACTATTGTTTTTGATGGTAAGTTGAAAGGTAACCTCATCATGTTCTAAAATACCATTAGGAATTTTATTAACTTCTGAAATTTCTTTCTCATTATTATTGGCAGAGCTAAATAATAATACCATATTAGAAGAAGCGCAACTGCATTGCATTGCAGATGTTACTGGTGCTGTAGACGAATTTGTTGGGTAATATCTATCTAAATGATTTCCTAAGCCATCAGACCAATTAACAAAAGAGAATTTTTTGTTGTTAGATGAAGTAGACTCATCTAGTCCGTCTAAATCTCCTTGGGTTTGTGAAAGGTTTAATTGATAAAAATTGTTAATTCCAGTGGAAGAGAAAGGTTCTGTTAAATAATAAACTTCTAAAATTACAGTTTCTCCAGGTTCAAGAGAATTATTTGGCATTAGTAATTTTGTGTTTGTTCCTCCGTTATAAGAATTGTTAACAGTAACATTAGGCCCTGAAACTTGAGTAACTTTAAGCTCTCTAAAAGCAATACCATTGCTTAAGAAATCGCCTAAACCCATGTTATAGTTAATATTATTAGCTGTAGCGGTACCTTCATTTGTTAAGATAACTCTGTTATTATAATCAAAAGTTCCGTCTGAATTTACATTAGGTCTTGAATCTGGCACATATAATCCACCAGCCACAATAGCTTCTGTAGTATGAAAATCTTCAAGTAAGATACTGTTAGCGTCGTTTCCTATTGTAGAGGTTACCTCTGCTACATGATTAAAATCGATTTCAGAACCAGAAGGAGTAGGGTTAGGTCTACCACCACAAAAAGGATTTACCGTTACGCAAAATTCAATATTTATAGATTGCCTTGGGTATAAAATAAAATTATCTATAGCATCTTTGTTAAAAAGAGAGTTTGATGTAGCGTTTAAAAAATCATTATTTACAGCATCTGTATTAAATTCGGTAGGGTACGGGTTGTCTACAAAATCTTGAACAGCAGTAGTATTAACCGTAACACCTTCTATTTGTTCTACACATCCATTGCCATAAATAGAGTTTAAGTCATTTGTTAAATCTATGTTTTTTATAAGGTTTTCTGCATGGTAATCTCTTGCAGTACTTTTATTTTTAAGCGTTAAACTATATTTTATCTTATATACTCCATCTACGGTGTAGCCTTGGTTACAGCTAGATATAGAGCTTATTTCTAATAAGTCGGTTATGTGTTCTACTGTTAAATATAAATTAGCTGAATCTGTAAAAGTTCCGTCAGAAATAATATATTTAATTACAGGAATATTCCCTGTATAGTTTTTAGTAGGGATAAAAGTATAGCTACCATCTGGTTTAAAAGAGATACTACCACCTGCAAAAATAGCTTTTTGATCTGTGCTGTAAGTTGTTCCGTTTATGATAAAATTGATAATCGATAATGAGTTGTTATCTTGATCACTGTCATTTATGAGTACACCAGGAGTATCTACATTTAAAGTAGTGTTTATGTTTGCTGTATCATAATCATCATTAGCATCTGGCGGGTATAAGTTAATAATTTTTACAGTTAAGTTAGCGGTACTTGTAAAACCTCCGTCTGAAACGGTATAGCTAATTGTAGGAATTTTGTTGTTATAATTAGCGGCAGGTATAAAAGAAAAACTACCATCTTCATTTATGGTAATAGATCCTTCAGTAAAATTTGCTTTTTCACCTGCATTATAACTTATAGTATCTATTTTAAATTCTGTAATGGATAAAAAACTGTCGTCTTTATCTGTGTCATTACTTAATATACCAGGCGCATCAATATTAAGAGTTGCGTTTGTTTCTGTTGAGTAATTGTCATTTTTAGGATCGGGCGCATATAGATTGTTAACTTTAATGCTCAGGTTAGCAGAAGCAGTATACGTGCCATCAGAAATTACATAGTTAATTGCAAGAGTAATATCATTATAATTAGTAGTAGGTGTAAAAAGAAAACTACCATTTGCATTTATAGTAATTGCTCCATCGGTTAAGTTAGCTGTGTCTCCTGCAGCATATGTGATACTATCTAATGTAAACGACGTAACCTCTAGATCATCGTCATCTATATCAGTGTCGTTACTTAATAAACCGGGAGTATCAATCCTTAATTCTGTATTAGATGTAGTGGTATAACTATCATCTTTTGCTACAGGTGCTGTTTGTGCAGAAGTAAATTGATAGAAAAATAAAAAGAATATAAGTATTTTATACGTATTGTATTTAGGGGGTATCATTTTTTGGGGGATTAAATGATTTTAATAAAAAAGTTTAAATATTGTTAGATAATTATACGGTTTTGAGTGAGGAATAATTTAGACCTAAATCTATTATATTAACATATAAGCTCAAAGATTTTATCTTTAAGGTAGTATTATTTTGGGCAGAAGCATTATCCTTATTTGATTCAGGGCCTGCTAGAGCAAACTGATTGAATAAGAAATAAAATAATATAAATAGTAGTAAAAGGGATACTACATATAATATAAATGTACTGTATTTGTTTTTTTTAGTAGATATCATTTTTGGGGGAATTAAATGATTATAATATTTCTATTAATTATTAGTATAAGTGTTTGTTGGATTATAACAGATAGGGTAACTCGAATAAAAACTAGTTACCAATTGAGGATTTTCATTTAGACCTATGTGATTAATAAGAATGTCTAGCTTGTTAATTTTTAATGTAGCGATTGTTTTAATGACGTAATTAACTGCTGTACCTACAGAAGTTGCAGTAGCAAACTGATAAGGAAACATGAGGAATACAAGTAGCTTGTATTTGTTTGTATTTAAGGGTATCATTTTTTTGGGGGATTAAATGATTATGTATTTCTAATAATATGTTGATAAATGTAGCTAAAAATATTTTAAACACAAGCTACTTTTAATTTTTAATTTTGCAAAATTATAAAATTATTATGAAAAACAACCTTTAATTTTGATTTAAAAGCTAATTAAGTGTTTGTAAATTAGCTCATTGACCCCAAAGTATTCTGATGGCTACAAAAACAGCAATAACAATTGCGCCGTAAATAAGTACTTTTTTACCCGTTCCTTTATAATAACGTTCGTGGTTTTTTATGTCTTTTCTATAACTGTAAATCATTAGAGCTACAAAAGAAATGAAAAATAAAGTCATAAAAATAATTCTTCCTGTTGTAAAATAAGCACTTAAAAACATAATTTGTATTCTTTAAAAGTTGTGGATTAATGGTAAACAAGAAGCTTTTATTTTATCAGAAAGTTTATATATATTGTCTAACTAAAATTAATAAAATTCTATTCTGCAAAATTACAAATTAAATGAAGAATGTCCTCGTTTTTGGTATAACTTCTAAAATTGAATCTTATTAACTAAAAAAAAAATAATAATTTAAATAAAACAGAGTATATAATGAAAAATAAAATAGCAGCAGTAACTGAATTCCACACCGCTTTTAAATTAAATATGAATCAAAAGCCAATTGCAAATATTGGTAAAGATAGAAACACGCTTCGTTTTAATTTAATGAAAGAAGAAAATGAAGAATATTTAGAGGCAGCAGAAAATAATGATTTGGTTGAGGTTGCAGATGCTTTAGGTGATATGCTGTATATTTTATGTGGCACAATTATAGAACACGGAATGCAAGATAAAATTGAAGAGGTTTTTAATGAAATTCAGCGTAGTAACATGAGTAAATTAGGGGCAGACGGTAAACCTATTTACAGAGAAGATGGTAAAGTTTTAAAAGGACCTAATTACTTTAAACCAAATATTGGCGATATTTTAGATAAATAGACAATTATAATAAGTGAAATTTGTATCGAGAACCAATGGTAGTTTCTTAATTTGTTCTCGATACAAGTTTTTAATAAAAAGAACTTGTATCGCATTATAAGAGTGATTTAAACTTTATAATGTAGACAAGATAAATTGTTATAAATATCTATTGTACCAGCTTTCTTCAAGAGGAATTTCCCAATTGTTATCAAAGTCCACTTTTGTAGTTATTAAATTATCAAAAATGATGCTTTTTGCTGTTACAGCTTTATTTTTAAGTAGTTTTTTAAAGTCTTTTAAATCTTTATATTGTACATACTCTCCTTGTTTAAAACAAGCATTCATTTTGTCTAACAACTCTACTTCATATTCTTGTTGTAGTCCTAAGATAAAAGAAACAGAAGCATCTATGTCTGAGTTTGTTAACGTTGAATTTTCATCATCTGCAAATAGCACAATAAAACGATTGTATAAAAATTGGTAGGAAGCTTTAAAGTTTTCATCGTCAGATTTCCAGTTTTCTAGAAAGTCTTTTACTTTACTTTCAATTCCTTCAATTTCATTCGGGTAAAATTTTCTACTAGAAGGGTACACCCAAACTTTTGCTTCTTCGGTAATTGTGGAATAATCTACAAACATTTATATATAATTTTCGGTGCAAATATACAGAAAAGAAAAACCGTAAATCAATTTATTAATTTACGGTTTTAAATTTATTTTTTATTTTTTTTATACTTCTTTTGCAAGTGTATTTGTAAAAAGTTGTATAAAGTCGTCTTGTATGTTTTGTCCCTTGTTTTTGTTATACCAAACCTGTAAATCTTCTTTAAATTGTGCATCTATTACACCATGTTTGGCTTTGTAATCTGTAACCATTTTTGTAGCTTCACTAGGTCTAGGTCCCCAAGTGTTAATTACATTATTGTCTTTATCTAGAGCAACTAATTTAGGGATTGATTTTCCTCCATTTGTTAAAAATAGGTTCATTAAATCTTCATGTTCATCTCTTAAAACTAATTTAAGATTAATAAGACTATTTGTTGCTGCAATTTTATTTATAACAGGTAAGTTTTGAGCAGCATCTCCACACCAACCTTCTGTAATAAGCAGCCAAGTTTGAGGTTCAGTAATTTCTTGCATTTTGGTAATGGTTGCTTCAGAAATTTTTATGGTTTTATCTAAACGCTTCATTCTTCTGTCGTTTAACATACTGTAATTTGTTAAATCTTCAGATTGTTGAGTTCCTGTCGCTTTTCCTTCAGCTAATAAACTACTTACTAAATCTCTATATTCTTTATAAGATAATGTGTCTTGTAAACTTTTTTCAATAATTTTTTTCATCTCCTAATATTTTATACAAAGGTATTTTTAATGATTAAAAAAAAATGTAACCTTTGTTACAAACTTCTTGTTTTTTATTAATAGTGTAGACGAAATAAAATGGATAGCTTACATTTTAATTTTATGGTTAAAAAAAAAGACTTTTGTTACAATTTCCTTAAATAAATAAGAGATGTTTTTAAAATGCTTATTTTTACCACTTATTATAAAAAATCGTGAAACAAATTATTTACTTATTGCTGTCTGTTATTTTATTTTCTTGTGGTAATAATAAGAAAGAAACTGTTAGTACGCTTCAAGAAACACCAAAATTAAGTACTCCCGTAAAGCATATTTCTCTAGAAGGTGTTAAAGCTATTTATGAGCCAGAAATAGAAAATTGGCAAGAACTAAAAACGGTAAATTCTTTTCTAAAGAAATTTGAAAAAGTATCGCCTAACGAAGCTTTAAGTAATGCGTTAGAATTAAGAGATTTGGTTATCAGTTTAAAAGACAGTGTAAAGCCAGAAATTTTCGACACTCCTCCTTTTGAAACAAGAATTAACGTTTTGCACAATGAGGTGTTGCGTTTGGCAGATCTTACTTTTATACCCGCAATTACCTCCGAAGAAGTTAATTTACAGGTAGATAAAACAATAGCCGCTTTTTCTACTGTAAACTCTAAGATAAATAGCATACTTGCTAAAAAGCGTTTTGAAGAAGAAATAAATATCGACTTCGATTTCATAGGTATAGATTCTACGCAAATGGATAGTATTTCTAAGAAATCTATTAATTTAAAAAAATTGGAACAAGATTCAATAAGTAAAGAAAGGAATGCAGTACAAAGAAAAGAATTTAACGAGATTTCTCCAGAAAATCAAGTTTTTTTAAAGAAAGAATAGGCAATGAAAAACGGTTTTTTAATCTTAGTGATAGTTGTTTTATTTTTTAATTGTAACGTTAAAAAAGATATTGAAAATACTCCTACAATTGTATCGATAAAAACCAATGCGAATACTTTGCTAGATGAGTGGCACCAAGCGGCTTCAGAAGCAAATTATGAAGGTTATTTTGCTAAGATGGACAGTCTTTCGGTTTTTATTGGCACAGATGCAACTGAAAACTGGAGTAAAACACAATTTCAAAAATTTAGCAAACCTTTTTTTGATAAAGGCAAAGCGTGGTCTTTTAAACCTTTAGAAAGAAATGTTTATGTAAACGAAGCTAAAGATTTTGTTTGGTTCGATGAGTTATTAACAACTTGGATGGGAACTTGTAGAGGTTCTGGAGTCTTAGAGAAGAAGCAAAACGTTTGGAAAATTAAACACTATGTATTGTCTGTAGAAATACCAAATAACGATATACAAGCCGTTATTTTAGCAAAGAAAAAAAGTGATTCTATCTTTTTAAGTACAATTAACAAGTAATATTAGAAGCTATTTCCTGCTTTACTCTATATCTTTTTGCCGAAAAAGCAAAAAGGATGCCGTTTCAATCAGGGCTAAAATTGTTTGTAAGCAGTTAGCTATTAATAGGTTTTGCAGTGCTGTTTTATTCTTTAGAATGCTATTTATTTGTAGCGCATAGAAACCTTTAAGTAACTACTTCGGCAACAACTTTATAAATCAACTCGCTTTCAAAACCTTTTCGCATTAAAAAACCAATTAATTTTTGTTTTCGTTTATAAATATCAGATTCAGAAATTACTTCATTTCTGTTTTCTGTAATTCTATAAATAGTTTGTACGTACTCTTTTTCATCAATTTCTTTTAAAGCTGTTTTAATGTTGTAAGCAGAAATATCTCTAAATTTTAATTCTCTAACAATACGTTGTTTTCCCCAAGATTTAATTCTGAATTTTCCGCGTGCAAAACTTTTAGCAAAACGTTCTTCATTTAAAAAGTTATCTTTCATCAAACTTAATAAGATCATTTCTCTAGCTTCAGGAATCAGCTTGTATTCATGCATTTTCTGCTCTACTTCTTTGTGGCATCTATCTTGGTAAACGCAGTAGTTTTCTAGCTTACGTTTTAATTCATCAACCGTAAAGGACTTCTTTTTTATCATTAGTTCGAAAATACAAAAAGAGATGAAATTATATGAATTTCATCTCTTTTTTATAAAAAAATATGTTTAAAATTTAGATTTGATTTTTTTCATCAATTCTTTTATTTTCAATAATCACTTCTTGAGAAACCATTTCGTTTGAAGTTGTTTTGGTTCTAATCCACATTTTAAATAAGGTTACTAAGTAGAATAAAACAGGCACCACAATTAGTGTTAAAAAGGTTGCTATTAATAAACCATAAATAACGGTCCAAGCTAAAGGTCCCCAGAAAACAACGTTATCTCCACCCATATAAATATGTGGGTTGTATTCTGTAAACAAACTAAAGAAGTTTATATTTAATCCAATTGCTAAAGGAATTAATCCTAAAATGGTGGTAATTGCTGTTAATAAAACAGGTCTTAAACGCGCTCTACCAGCATTTACAATTGCTTCGAATAACATTTGTTTGTCTAAATAATCTTCGTGGTCTATTTCTAATTCACCTTTCTTTCTATCAATTAACAATTGTGCATAATCTAACAGTACAACTCCATTGTTTACTACAATACCGGCTAATGAGATAATTCCCATCATGGTCATCATAATAACAAAAGAACTACCAGAAATAACGATTCCTCCAAAAACTCCAATAAAGCTTAAGAAAATTGCCAACATGATAATTCCTGGTTTAGAAACCGAGTTGAATTGGAAAATTAAAATGAAGAAAATTAAAGCCAATCCAGTAAAGAAAGCACCCACTAAGAATAACATTTGTTTGTTTTGTTCTTCTAACTGACCTGTATAATCAATCTTTATTCCTTTAGGTAAATCTTTAAAGTTTTTCATTTCTTCTCTAATTTTACCAACCACGGCTCCAGCATCCGTTTCTCCAGGAGACAATGCAGAATAAACGGTAACAAGTCTTTTTATATCTTTGTGCTTAATAGCACTAAAACCAGAATTGTTAGATTGTGTTGCTACAGTAGAAACCGGAATCTCCTTTATTTTACCAGAAGCCATATCTCTAAAGATAATATTCTGATTAAAAATAGCACTCTTATTATATCTGTCTTCTTTGTTAAAACGAACGTAGATATCATAATCGTCTCCATCTTCTTTGTAAACACCTGCTTTGTTTCCAAAAATAGAAGCTCTTAATTGTTGCCCAACCTGTCCTGTAGAAACGCCTAATTCACCCGCTTTTTTACGGTCTACGATAACCTCCATTCCTGGTTTGTCTCGGTTTACATCAATCTTTAATTCATCTATACCAGAAATACTTTTTGTGTTGATAAAATCTCGCATTCTTTGTGCTACATGAATTAATTCTGCATAATCATCACCTTCAATTTCAATATTAATTGGAGATCCTGCAGGTGGTCCATTTGCATCTTTTTCAACAGAAATTAAAACTCCAGGATAAATACCAACCAATGCAGTTTGTACTTTCTGACGCATTAACTCACTATCTAAGCCTCTTCTATATTTGTATTCTCTCATAGAAGCGGTTACTTTTCCTTTGTGAGGCATTTCTGCAGCAGAACCACCATCGGTCTGTGGGTTTCCTGCACCTTCACCAACTTGAGAAATTAAACTTTCTACCATAAAATTGTAGTCGCCATCCATATACTCATCAGCATATAAAACGCCTTCTACCTTCTCTTCAATTTGTTTTGTAATAGCATTTGTTTTTTGAATATCTGTTCCTTCAGGGTATTCTATATAAACAATTATTTGATTTGGCTTATTGTCAGGGAAAAATTCAACCTTAGTTCTTTGAGTACCTAAAGACCAACCAAAAGCAATAAATGAAGCAAATAAAAGAATAGTGGTACCAATTACTAAAAAGTAAGGAGTTTTACCTCTTAAAGAAAAACGCAAACTACTTTCGTACCATCTTTCTAAAACTGGCAATACTTTGGTTTGAAAACTATTAGCCCATCCTCTTAAGAATAAACGATACACCCAAAGCATTACTGCTACAAAAATCATTAATGCACCAATGGCACTGTAAGTTCCGCCTGCAATTAAGATTAAGATCCCTATTACTGCCATAACACCTGTTACGATTGCAATCTTTTTAATAGGCATGTCTACATCTTCTACACTCATAAATTGAGAAACCAATACAGAGTTAAAGAATATTGCCACTAATAATGATGAACCTAAAACGGTAGATAATGTAATTGGTAATAAAACCATAAAATCTCCCATTACACCAGGCCAAAGACCTAAAGGTATAAATGCGGCAACGGTTGTTGCAGTAGAAATGATAATAGGAAATGCAATTTCGCTAATTCCTTTTTTAGCAGCATCAATTCTATTCATGCCTTCTTCGTCCATTAAACGATATACGTTTTCGACGACGACAATTCCATTATCTACCAGCATTCCCAGTCCCATAATTAATCCGAAAAGAATCATGGTGTTCATGGTGTAACCTAACAAGTTTAAAATCATTAAAGACATAAACATAGACATTGGTATGGCAAAACCAACAAATACTGCATTTTTAAATCCTAAGAAAAACATTAAAACAGTTACCACTAAAATAACCCCGAAAATAATGTTGTTTACTAAATCGTCTACCTGACCGATGGTTTTGTTAGATTGATCGTTGGTAATGGTAACACTTAAATCACGAGGGAAATAATTATCAATAGCATCGCTTACAATTACTTGTATTTGCTCTGAAGCTGCAACCATATTTTCTCCAGCACGTTTTTTAACATCTAACATTACAACCTCTTGTCCTCTTTCTCTGGCAAATGTTGTTTTGTCTTTGTCTTTAAAAGAAACGGTTGCTACGTCTTTTAAATATATAGGATTGTCGAATTCAGATTTTATTACAAAATTCTCTAAATCATTTGGTTTGTCAATTTCACCAATAATTCTTACCGTTCTTCTTTGTCCAGAGGTAATAAAATTACCAGCAGACATGGTTACGTTTCCATTGCTAATTGCAGAAGTTATGTCGTTAAAACTAACTTTTGCAGCCATCATTTTATATATATCTACAGCAACTTCTACTTCTTTTTCTTGAGCACCTCTAATATCAGCTTTTTTAATTTCAGCTAAATCCTCAATATCATCTTGTAAATATTCTGCAAATTCTTTTAATTTATGAACAGGGTAGTCTCCAGAAATATTAATATTTAAGATGGCTATTTCTTCAGACATACTTAAATTAAATACATTAGGCTCTACTTTAGCATCATTAAAAGTAGGCCAATCTTCACTAGATGTTTCTGTAGAAAGCTCGTCTTTAACCTTTTGTTTAGCTAGTTCTACGGTAATGTTTTCATCAAACTCAACAATTACCATAGAGTAATCTTCTTGAGAGGTTGAGGTAACTTCTACCACATTACTAATGGTTTTTACTTTATCTTCTATCGGGTCTGTAATTAGTTTTTCTATATCTTCTGCAGTGTTACCAGGGTAAGCAGTACTAATATATATCTTGGTTTCTTTAACTTCAGGGAAATTCTCTCTGGCCATACTTAAGTAAGCAGAAATACCGTAGAAAAATAAAACTCCCATTAGTACGTAAACAGTAGTTTTATTGTGAATTGCCCAAGCGGATAACTTAAACTCTTTATCGACTTGTTTTTTTTGTTTTGTCATCGTTATTTTTTTTATTTATTGATAACTTTAACTACTTGTCCATTATTTACACTTCTCGCACCTTCATCAATAATTTCTGTGCCTGCAGGTAAGTTTTCTAAAACTTCGATGAAATTTCCTTGTGTTTTACCTGTTTTTATAATAACTCTTTCTGCAGTTGCTTCGTTGTTGGATTTTTTATTTTTAATGGTATATATAAATTGTTCTCCATTTGCATTTTCAGAAATAATACTTTGCGGAATTAAAATAGCATTTGCATCTGTATAATCATTAACTTGAAGTTTTGCTGTTAAATTTGGCTTTACATTTCCGCTTTTATTTTCAACAGGAACTTCAATTCTAAAAGATCTATTATTTGGGTTGATAAAACTACCAACTTGTCTTACTTTACTGTCTACACTTGTACCAAGTACAGGGAATTCTATTTTTACTTCTTTATTTTTTTGAATACTTGTTATGTATCTTTCTGGCACTTCTGCTTCTACATACATATTATCTAAGTTTACAATTCTAAAAATTTCTGAACCTTGCCCAGGAGCAATTACGGTTCCAGCTTCTTTCATAACATCATCTATAACTCCAGAAAATGGCGCTCTAATAGATGCTTTGTTTTGTTGACTTTTTAGTTGCTTTAAAGAGTTTCTTTGAGATTCATAATTTGTTTTAGTTTGTAAAAACTGAATTTCCGACCCTATTTTTTGTTCCCATAAACGTTTTTGACGTTCAAATGTAGTTTTTGCTAATTGCGTAGTTGCTTCTAATTGTGCAACCTGATTGCCTATACCACCATCATCTATAGTTGCTAATAATTGTCCTTTAGAAACTTTCTGACCTTCTTTAACATAAACTTTTTGTAGAATTCCAGGCATTTCTGGGTAAATTAAAATGTTTTGTTTGGTCTTTACACTTCCTTGTATTTCTAAATAATGTTTAAAAACGGCCTCTTTTGCTGTAAAAGTGGTAATTAAAGGAAGTTTCTTAAGCGTGTCTTTTTTAGCAATTGCATTATTTATAGCTTCTAAATCTGCATTTATAGTTTCTAAATTTGCTGTAATTTCTTTCTTTTTAGCGGTTAATTCTTTTAAATCTCCAACAGAAATGATGGCTGCAACTGATGTTGGTTTTTTTTCTCCACAAGATATTAAAACAAGTGTAAATGCTAATAATGTATATATTTTTCTCATGCCTATTTATTGTTTAATTGGGGTGTTTAGTGCGTTTTCTAATGCTGCTTTACTAGCAATTACATCTAACATAGATTGTATGTATGATTGTTGTTGTGAGTATAGTTGGTTTTGTGCTTGTAGTAAATCGAAACTAGTAGAAATTCCTTCAAAAAACTTAATTCTTTGTTTCTTTTCTATTCTTTCTGCTAAACCAACATTCTTTTTAGCAGTATTATAGTTTTCAATACTTAGTTGATACTCGCTTTTTGCTTTTTCAGCTAATAATTCTAAACGTTGTTTGGTTTCTTCTAGCTTAATATCTGCTGTTTCTAAAGCAATTTTTGCTTGCTTTGTTTTAGAACTTCTTCCTAAACTACTAAAAATAGGTATGTTTAAGCTGACTCCTAAAAGAGAAGATTCAAACCATTTCTGATCATTATCAAAGAAAGTAAAATTGTTTGAATAACCAGAATATCCGTAGTTTACAAAAGCTGATAAGCTAGGTAGTGCTTTACTTTGTTCTAAGCGAACTAATAAACGTTTAGATTCTCTATCGTTCTCTGCTATTTTAAAATCGATATGATTAGAGAAGCTAAAATCTTCTGAAACTAAACTTAAGTTAATGTTGCTTTCGGTTAATGAATCTAAAGAATCTGTTAGCGTAAGTTCTGTTTCAATTGCAGCTCCTAAAGAAAGGTTTAGCATTTTATAAGCTATAACTTTCATTCGCTTTACACTGTTTAGTTGACTTTTTAAGTTTCCTAAAGTAATTTCTAGTTGTTCGACGTCTTCTTCTTCATTAAATCCGTTTTCATAGATTTGTTTTGCATCACTTAAATTTTTCTCAAGAATTTTAATGTTTCCTTCTAAAATTGTAATACTATTTTCTGCGACTAATACGTTTCCGTATGCATTTATAACAGTTTCTCTAGTTAAAAGTTCTGTTTTTTCGTTTGCTTGTTTAGAAATTTTTAAATAGGTCTTAGAGGCCTGTAACCCTACTAAATAAGAACCATCGAAAATTAATTGATTTAGAGTTACAAAACCGGTTAAGCTTTGTTTTGTTCCAAAAACCAATTCATCCTCAGTTCCGTCTCCATCAATATCAATTAAACTTACTTGTTGTTTTATCCAATTTTGATAATCTACTGCGGCGCTAATTTGAGGTAAACCCGTTGCGGTTGTTTCCCATACTTTTTCATTTGCAGATTTAATATCATTTTTAGAAGCCTTTGTATTGTAACTATTGTCAATAGCAAAATCTATAGCTTCTTTTAATGATAAAGTCATTGTTTTTTCTTGTGCATTGGCAATAAAGAAAAAACAGGTACTTATGCATACCAGAATTATTTTTTTCATGTGGTTTTTATTTCTGTTTTAATTGGTTTTCTAATTGATGTATTCCTTTAATTGTACAAATTCCTCGTAAATGGTATTCTAAAAAATAATTCATTAAAGTGTTCATAGAATAATCTGTTAATGGAAATAAATCTTTATCCTTTAAGCCTATTATTCCGTTAAAATATATTCTAGATACAAACTCTAAGTTTATAGATTCTCTATATAAGCCAATTTCTATACCTTTTTTTAAATTGGCAATAACGCAATCTTGCATTACATGAAATTGCTTTTGCTTTAAAGAAGCATAAATTTTAGGGTAGTATTTTTGAAGTTGATATATAGGTGAAGATTTTTCATCTTTTAAATTGTTTAAAACTACTCTTTTTATCGAGAAAAGTTCATCAATCGGGTTTAGATTTAATTCACATATACCATTTATGCCAGAACAGATCACGTTAAACATATGGTGTGTAACAGCGTTTATAAGTTCTGTTTTGTTTTTAAAATACTTATAGATCGTCTTTTTAGAGACGCCTAAAGCACTGGCAATTTCGTCCATGGTAACACTCTTAAAGCCTAGGTTTAAGAAGAGTTCATTTGATTTTTCTAATATTTTATCTCTCATAATTCGGGTGCAAATGTACGAACGGAAACTTTAGAAACCAATTTAGTTTCCAAAGTTTTAATTATTTTTTAACATTGGAATTATAAAGTGAAATTTCTTTACGTTATTTTTACAAAAAATTACAGATTTGGAGATTTTACATTATCAAAAAGATTTTATCAATTATTTAGAATCTAAAAAGTGGGTTAGTGAACCTAGAAATTTATATGAGCCTATAGATTATATCCTAAAATTAGGAGGTAAAAGAATGCGACCAATTTTAACATTAATGGCCGCAGATATTTTTTCAGGAGGATATGAAAAGGCTATGCCAGCAGCATTGGCTGTTGAAGTTTTTCATAATTTCACTTTAATTCATGATGATATAATGGATGATGCTCCTCTTAGAAGAGGGAAAGCTACGGTTCATGAAAAGTGGGATTTGAATACAGGTATTCTTTCTGGAGATGCTATGCTGATATTAGCCTATCAGTATTTTGAGAATTATGAGCCTGTTGTTTTTCAGAAATTAGCAAAATTATTTAGTAAAACAGCTTTAGAAGTTTGTGATGGACAGCAATTAGATGTCGATTTTGAAACTAGAAATGATGTAACTATTGATGAATATATAAATATGATTCGGTTAAAAACATCTGTTTTGGTAGCAGCCGCATTAAAGATGGGGGCAATTGTTGTTGAAACAAATGAAGAAAATGCAGACTTAATATATGACTTTGGTTTAAATTTAGGTTTGGCCTTTCAGTTACAAGATGATTACTTAGATACTTTTGGAGATCCTAAAACATTTGGGAAACAAATAGGAGGGGACATTATAGAAAATAAGAAGACTTTCTTATATTTAAAATCATTAGAGATTGCATCTCAGGAAGATAAAAATAAATTAAGTGTTTTTTACAATCAAAATTTAACCGAGAATTCTTTAAAAATTAAAGAAGTAACTCAAATTTTTGATAAAAATGATATCCCTGCTTTAGTAAAAGAACAGATTAAGAATTATACAGAGAAGGCGTTTGATACTTTAAACACTATGGATGTGTCAGAAAAAAACAAGAAAAGTTTAAAGAATTTTGGACTTTGGCTAATGAATAGAACGGTTTAGAAAAAAAACTAATATTTTATTTAATAATGTAATAAAAAGTATTACATTTGCAGCCAATTATTTGGTCCCATAGCTCAGCTGGTTAGAGCATCTGACTCATAATCAGAGGGTCCTTGGTTCGAGCCCAAGTGGGACCACCATTAATAGCAGGCCTTTACAGAAATGTAGAGGCTTTTTTTTGTTTAATTTTTCATGTCGTTTGCACATTGACTATAATATTCCTTTGTATTACAAATTTAAAACTAATGTAAGTTATCAAATTGTTTTCAGAAGATTCTATAAAGAATATTTAGTATATAGAAATAAATGATATAACCCAATAGAGGACGTTTTATGTTTTAGAATAAAAGATTCTTTCTTATTCTAAAACATATTAAAGTGGCATGCTGAAGACAGTATAGGTCTATTACTGTTTCTGATTTATTTTAAATATCTAAGAAATATAGAAAAGAAAAATTTATTAGTTTAGATTGATAACACTATTCCATTTCATTTTTTTTAATTGATAAACGTTGCAACTTTCGAACTTAAAAATAAAATCCGAGTACAATTTACGTAAGAGTGTAGAGTGCGCAGACTAATTGCTATTTAGTGTTTCTGTAAACAAACACGAATTTAGTTATTTATTTGATAGTAAAATTAAGAATACAATAAATGCTGTTAGAAGTGCTAGACAATGGTAGGTATTCAGGTCTACTAATTAGTGTCATGATTAATGTGGTGTGTTTAAGATGAAATTTGGGGTATAATTGTGTTACTTGATTCTTTGATAAGGTTGAGGATAGAGGAATCAAATTATATTTAAAACTTAAGAGAAAAATTGTGATTAATTAAGAAAAGTATATATATTTGCACCATAAAACAATTAGATACTATTCTGATACTCAAAATAGTTTATTGTTTTTATAAGAGTTGAAAAAAAGTGGTTTTTTTTTTGATGTAATATCAAGTGAGATTGCTTTTTACTTCTTATTAATAAAGAAATATACATTTGTTCTAACAAGTGGTATAGTTTGTATAAAGTTTAATTAATATTAATTTTAATCTGGGGGGATAAAAATGATAAAAAAAAAACATTTCGCATTTATAATAATGCTAGCATTTACTTATGTAATTAGTGCACAAAACGTGCCGCCACCTGCAGGACCACCACCACCACCTGGTTTAGCGATAGATGGAGGTCTAATTTTCTTAATAGTTTCAGGAATTATTTACGGAGTTAAGAAGGTTAAGGATTAGTAAGTCTACTAACATATTTTCCAATAACATCAAATTCTAAATTTACACAATCATTTAGTTTTAAAAACTTAAAGGTTGTGTTTTCTGCTGTATAAGGTATTATAGCAACACTAAATTCATTCTTTTTAGAGTTTACCACTGTTAAACTTACTCCATTTACTGTAATTGATCCTTTTTCTATTGTTATGTTTTTATTAGAAGCATCATAATTAAAAGTATAAACGGTACTTCCATTTTCATTTTTAATATTTATACAAGTTGCTGTTTGGTCTACATGGCCTTGTACTAGATGACCGTCTAATCTGTCTCCTAATTTCATTCCTCTTTCTAAATTTACAGAATCAGTTTTAGATAAACTACCAATATTTGTTTTGTTTAAAGTTTCTTTGATAGCTGTAACGGTATACTCATCATTTTTAATATTTACTACAGTTAAGCATACGCCATTATGAGCAACGCTTTGATCTATCTTTAATTCATTTGTAAAATTACTTTTTACAGTTAAATGAATGTTGTCTTGTTCTTTAGTTATATTTGTGACTGTACCAAGGGTTTCTATAATTCCGGTAAACATATTTGTAAAATTTAGTTACTTTTGTGATATTCAAAAATAGGAATAATAGAAGAGTTACTATGGATAAATCTGATAAAATTATAGTTGGTATTTCAATAGGAGATTTAAATGGAATAGGTTTAGAAGTTATTCTAAAAACCTTTCAAGATAAAAGAATGTTAGATTTTTGTACGCCAGTTATTTTTGGAAGTACAAAGGTAGTTACTTATCATAAAAAAGCATTACGTGCAGAGACTCCTGTTCATGGAATTACCTCTATAGAGCAGGTTAATCATAATAAGGTTAATGTATTAAATATTTGGAAAGAAGAAGTTGCTGTAGCATTAGGTGAGGCGACTAAAGAATCTGGAGAATATGCGGCGAAATCATTAGAGATAGCTACTACTCATTTAAAAGAACAGAAGATAGATGTTTTAGTTACTGCACCAATTAATAAAGAAACAATACAATCTGATACTTTTAATTTTCCGGGGCATACAGAGTATTTAGAAGATAAGTTAGAAGGAAAGAGCTTAATGATTTTAATGACGGATGCATTAAGAATAGGATTGATAACCGGTCATATTCCTATATCTAAAGTTGCAGAATCCATAACTCCAGCATTAATTAAAGAGAAAGTAGGTACTATGTATACTTCTTTGGTGCAAGATTTTGGTATTAATAAACCAAAAATAGCAGTTTTATCTTTAAATCCACATTGTGGAGATAAGGGGGTTATTGGTGTAGAAGATGATGAAATTATAAAGCCAACTATAGATGAAATAAAAGAATCTGGTAAGCTAGTTTTTGGACCTTATGCAGCAGATGGTTTCTTTGGTTCGGAAACATATAAGCAATTTGATGGTGTTTTAGCAACGTATCACGATCAAGGGTTGGCGCCATTTAAAGCATTGTCTTTTGGTAGTGGAGTAAATTATACGGCAGGTTTAAGTGAGATTAGAACGTCTCCAGACCATGGTACAGGCTTTGATATAGCTGGAAAAAACATAGCAAACCCATCTTCTTTTAAAGAAGCATTATTTACTGCTATCGAAATTTATAAGACAAGAAAAGAATATAAAGAGCTCACAAAAAGTCCTCTTTTAGTAAAATAAAAAACTTTTAATAGAAAAGAGTGTAGAATAATAAAATTTTATATCTTTGCACGCTTAATTGATATTTGGAAATGAAAGACTTAAAGGAGTTCGACATACAATTTGTAGGATTAAAGGAAGGAATTCATTTGTTTGAATATGAAATTAACAATACGTTCTTTAATGTTTTTAATTTTGATGAATTTGAAAGTTCATCAATTAAAATATCATTAAATTTTATAAAGAAGAGTACGTTACTAGAATTAACTTTTACCGCCAATGGTTTTGTAGAAGTACCATGTGATGTTTCTAACGAACTTTATAAACAAGATGTTCAAGCAGTTTTACCTTTAGTGGTAAACTTTGGACCAGAATTTAATGATGAAAATGAGGAGATTTTAATATTACCTCATGAGGCGTATGAGTTTAATGTCGCTCAGTTTATTTATGAAATGATTGTATTATCAGTTCCTAATAAAAGAGTTCATCCAAAAGTTTTAGATGGAACAATGGACTCTGAAGCATTAAATAAGTTAAGAGAATTAGAAATAAAAGAAGTAAAGACTGTTGAAGAGACAGACCCAAGGTGGGATAAATTAAAGAATTTAATAACAGAAAAAAAGACATAAAATGGCACATCCTAAGAGAAAAATATCCAAAACTAGAAGAGACAAAAGGAGAACTCATTATAAGGCATCTTATCAGCAGATTGCTACAGACCCTACAACAGGAGAATCTCACTTATATCATAGAGCTCACTGGCATGAAGGTAAATTATACTATAGAGGACAGATCGTATTAGAATCGGCATCTGCAATAGAAGCATAAAAGAATCAAAAGTTTTTTTTAAAACCCTCATTAATTGAGGGTTTTTTTGCGTTTTTAAAGTTGAAATTAATTCTTTTGATAATTTTTACTTTAAAAAGTGAAATAAATTTCACTACTTTTGATTTTCCTAACCACATGGAAAACAACTAAAATTATGACAAAAATCACTGCAGCAATTACAGCAGTAGGGAAGTATGTTCCTGAATATGTTCTAACTAATAAAGAGTTAGAGACCATGGTAGACACTAATGATGAATGGATTACCAGTAGAACAGGGATTAAAGAAAGAAGGATTTTAAAAGGAGAAGGTTTAGGTACTTCATACATGGCAATAAAAGCTGCGGAAGAATTATTACAAAAGTCAAACGTAGATCCTGCAGAAATAGATTTAATTATTATTGGTACTGCAACTCCAGATTTACCTATAGCATCTACAGCGGCTTATGTGGCATCAGAAATAGGAGCAGTAAATGCTTTTGGTTATGATTTGCAAGCAGCATGTTCTAGTTTTTTATATGGTATGTCTACAGCAGCTAGTTATATAGAGTCTGGTAGATATAAAAAAGTATTGTTAATAGGAGCAGATAAAATGTCTTCTATAATAGACTATAAAGATAGAGCTACTTGTATTATTTTTGGTGATGGAGCGGGAGCTGCTTTGTTTGAACCAAATTATGAAGGCTTAGGTCTGCAAGACGAGTACTTAAGAAGTGATGGTATAGGACGAGACTTCTTGAGAATAGAGGCAGGTGGTTCTTTAATGCCAACAACTAAAGAAACTGTTGCGTCAGATAAACACTTTGTATATCAAGAAGGAAAAACTGTTTTTAAATATGCAGTTTCTAATATGGCAGATGTTGCCGGAAAAGTATTAGAAAGAAATAATCTTACAGAAAAAAATATTCAATGGTTAGTAGCACACCAAGCTAATAAACGAATTATTGAAGCAATAGCTAAAAGAGTAGGGGTTCCATCAGAAAAAGTTATGATGAACATTCAAAAATACGGAAATACTACATCTGCAACTTTACCACTTTTACTAGCAGATTATGAAAGTCAATTAAAAAAAGGAGATAATTTAATTTTTGCGGCATTTGGTGGCGGTTTCACATGGGGAGCAGCTTACGTAAAATGGGCGTATAATTCATAAACACAACAATTAAACAATTATGAGTATGGATATTAAAGAGATTCAAAATCTTATAAAATTTGTAGCTAAATCTGGCGCTAGCGAGGTAAAGTTAGAAATGGAAGATGTAAAGATTACAATTAGAACTGGTTCTGGTAAAACAGAAACAACAATTTTACAAGCAGCTCCGATGGCTGGTATGCCTCAAGTTGCACAACCTGTTGCAGCAGCTCCTGTTACAGCAGATACAGTAGTAGCGGAAAGTGGTGATTCTAAATATATTACTGTAAAGTCTCCTATTATTGGAACTTTTTATAGAAAACCATCACCAGATAAGCCTAATTTTGTAGAAGTAGGAACAGATATTTCTGTAGGAGATACTGTTTGTGTTATTGAAGCAATGAAATTATTTAATGAAATAGAATCTGAAGTTTCAGGTAAGATCGTTAAAATATTAGTGGATGATTCTTCTCCTGTAGAATTTGATCAGCCATTATTCTTAGTAGACCCATCGTAATAGAAAGAGTTTAGATTTTTGATTATAGAATAGATGTTCTAACTCAAAATCTTATAACTTATAACTTATAACTCTTAAATTATGTTTAAAAAAATATTAATTGCCAATAGAGGGGAGATAGCACTTCGTGTTATTAGAACCTGTAAAGAAATGGGCATTAAAACTGTAGCAGTATATTCTACTGCGGATGCAGAAAGTTTGCACGTAAGATTTGCAGATGAAGCAGTTTGTATTGGTCCAGCACCAAGTTCTGAGTCTTACTTAAAAATGTCTAATATTATTGCAGCTGCAGAAATTACAAATGCAGATGCTATTCACCCTGGTTACGGATTTTTATCTGAAAATGCTAAGTTTGCTAGATTATGTGAAGAGCATAATATAAAATTTATTGGAGCAACAGGTGATATGATTGATCAAATGGGAGATAAAGCGAATGCTAAATCTACCATGATTGCTGCAGGTGTACCTTGTGTACCAGGAAGTGAAGGTGTTATTGAAGACTTTGAAAGTTGTGAAAAAACAGCTATAGAAACTGGTTATCCAGTAATGTTAAAAGCTTCTGCAGGAGGTGGGGGGAAAGGAATGCGTGCTGTTTGGAAGCCAGAAGATTTAAAAGATGCTTGGGATTCTGCAAGACATGAAAGTAAAGCAGCTTTTGGTAATGATGATATGTATATGGAGAAGCTTATTGAAGAGCCTAGACATATAGAGATTCAAATTGTTGGAGATTCTTACGGGAAAGCTTGTCATTTATCAGAAAGAGACTGTTCTGTGCAACGTCGTCATCAAAAGTTAACAGAGGAAACTCCTTCTCCTTTTATGACAGATGCTTTAAGAAAGAAAATGGGTACTGCAGCTGTAAAAGCAGCAGAGTTTATAAAGTATGAAGGTGCTGGAACTGTAGAGTTTTTAGTAGATAAGCATAGAAACTTCTTCTTTATGGAGATGAATACTCGTATACAAGTAGAGCACCCTATTACGGAAGAAGTAGTAAATTACGATTTAATTAGAGAGCAAATTTTGGTAGCTGCAGGTGTACCAATTTCTGGAAAAAATTATTTTCCTCAAATGCACTCTATAGAATGTAGAATTAACGCAGAAGATCCGTATAACAACTTTAGGCCAGCTCCAGGAAAGATTGCAACTTTTCACTCTCCAGGAGGACATGGAGTAAGAGTAGATACTCATGTGTATGCAGGGTATATGATTCCACCAAATTACGACTCTATGATTGCGAAATTAATAACTACTGCTCAAACAAGAGAAGAAGCTATTAATAAAATGAAACGCGCATTAGATGAGTTTGTAATAGAAGGTGTTAAAACAACAATTCCTTTCCATAGACAATTAATGGATCATCCAGATTATGTTGCAGGAAACTATACAACTAAATTTATGGAAGATTTCGAAATGAAATAATACATAAGATTTAAGTTTAAATTGATATTAAAATAGAGAACACAATTTGTGTTCTCTATTTTTTTTACCTTTATGGTCTAAGATATAAAGATGAAGATAGACGGTATTGATAAAAAAATTATAAGAAGTTTAGTAAAAGATGCAAGAGTACCTATTTTAAGTATTGCAAGAGATATTGGTATATCTGGAGCAGCAATTCATCAAAGGTTAAGAAAATTAGAGAAATCTAAATTAATCGAAGGTTACCAAATGAAGATAAATCCAGAAGCTTTGGGGTATACTACAATTGCTTTTGTAGGTGTTTATTTAGAAAATACCGCAGTGTTATCATCAATTATAAAGAGGCTTAAAGAAGTTAGAGAAGTTGTAGAATGCCATTATACAACGGGTAATTTTACAATTTTTATAAAAGTATTATGTAAAGATAATGAAGACTTAATGTGTTTGTTAGAGACTAAAATAAAAGTGATTAATGGTGTTACTAAGTTTGAAACATTCATTTCTCTCAATCATAAAATTGATAGACAGGTTTATGTATAGCATTATATTAAACATTAAATCTTTACCACTTAACGAGTTTTTACTTCAAATAAGCTAACAAATATTTTTTTTTAATTTTATTAGTTCATTTTTACATCATCTTAAAATAAAATGTAAGAAAATATGAACTTCCTCTCCATATTACTTGTTGATGATGATGAAATAGAAAGAATGAAGTTTAAAAAGGTGTGTAATGATAATAATTGCCGCTCTAAAGTAGTAGAAGCAAAAGATGGTAAACAAGCATTACGTATTTTAAATAAAGCAGAACATTCTTTTAATATTATTATTATGGATTTGCATATGCCGGAAATGAATGGGTTAGATTTTTTAAGTAATTTAAAATCTAATGTTAAATTTAGAAATATCCCTATAATAGTTATGTCTAATTCTGAAGATGATACAGAATTAAAAAGATGTTATGATTTTGGAGTTTCGGGCTTTTTTACAAAGCCGTTACAATTTTCTGATTATTCTAAAAAAGTAGTATCACTATTAAATTATTGGAAAGAGAATAAACTTATTAAAGAATAAATAATATGAACAAAGATGGAAGAACCTAATTTAAGTTATATAAAAGATCTTTCTGGAGGAGATAAAGAATTTGAAGAGAGTATTTTAATTGTTTTAAAAAATGAATTTCCAGAAGAATGTTTACTTTTTAATAAACATTATAATAATAAAGAGTACTCAGAAGCTGCAGACAAAGTGCATAAGATAAAACATAAAATTAGTATTTTAGGATTAAAAAAAGGTACTGAATTAGCTTCTAAATTTGAAAAAGATTTAAAAAATAATGATACCAAATTATATACCGATTTTATAAATGTTTTAAACAAAATTCATGTATATTTAAAAGTCGAATAATTTTTAAAAATAGTATGAATTGTATAGTAATTGATGATGATGCAACAGCAAGACTGATTATTAAAAAGCTATGTGCCGATTTTAAGGATTTTGCTGTTTTAGAGGAGTTTGGTTCTGCTATAGAGGCTATAAAATACCTTAACTCAAATGAAGTAGATTTAATATTTTTAGATATTCACATGCCTACATTTTCTGGTTTCGACTTTATTCAAACTTTAAAATCTCCACCAAAAATAATTTTAACAACATCAGATAAAAATTTTGCGCTTCAGGCATTTGAATATGACTGTGTAGTAGATTATCTTGTAAAGCCTATTGCTAAAACAAGGTTTAATAAGTCTTTGCGAAAATTAGCTAGTTTAGAAAAGTCAGTCAGTTCCAAGAGCGTAACTAATTCTTCAAAGGAAGGTTCTGATTTTATTTATGTAAGTGTAGAGAGAAGACTTGTTAAAATTAATATTCCTAGTATTTGTTTTGTAGAAGCAAAAGGAGATTATATTAGCATTAGAACAGATAGTAAGAGCTATATAGTACATTCAACATTAAAAAAAATAGAAGATAAACTACCTTCTTCTTTATTTCTTAGAATACATAGGTCTTTTATTATTAATATTTCTGAGATTGTAGATATTGAGGATAACAGCGTACTTATTCAAAAAAGTGTAATACCAATTAGTAGATCTAATAAAAGTGAATTGATGAGAAGGTTGAATTTACTTTAACATTCTTTTAAATATCAAATTCCGTTTTAATTAAATAATCTAGGATTTACTATGGTTTGTTTATAGTATTGAGGTGTTTCTAAATTTTAGATAACACCTTTTTTATTTAGTATCCTAAAAAGTAAAAACCCTATAAACATATTGTTTATAGGGTTTTAAGTGGTACCTCCAGGAATCGAACCAGGGACACAAGGATTTTCAGTCCTTTGCTCTACCAACTGAGCTAAGGTACCATTACTTTAGAAGTTAGATTAATATCTTTCCCTTAGCGGTGGCAAATATACAACCTTTTTTAAGATGTGCAAGCATCTTTTTAAAAAAATGTATTGTATTTTTGATTTTTATAAATATAGTAATGATGAATTTAATAATTGATGCAGGTAATACAAGAGTTAAGGCTGCTGTATTTGAGGGTGATACCATTTTAGAAGTGGTTTTTATTGACCAGAAAAAAATTTTATCAGAAATAAAAAAAATTTTAAAAAAATATAAAATTAGTCAAGGAATCTTGTCTTCGGTTAGTTTTATATCAGAAAAAACGTTGAATAAGCTTCAAGATTTAATGCAATTGACGATTTTGTCCTCTTCGACGAATGTTCCTTTTGTTAATTTGTATAAAACACCAACAACTTTAGGAGTAGATAGAATTGCATTGGTTGTGGGGGCCGTAAATGAGTTTCCTGAAAAAAACACATTAATTATAGATGCTGGTACTTGTATTACTTTCGATTTTGTGAATAGTAAGTCAGAATACTTAGGTGGTGCAATTTCTCCGGGAATAAAAATGAGATTTGATTCTTTAAATCATTTTACGGCAAATTTACCATTACTGCAAATAGATGAAGTGAATAGTTTTATTGGTCGTGACACCAAAGAAAGTATGAATTCTGGTGTTGTAAATGGAGTGGTTCAAGAAATTGATGGTGTAATTAATCAATATAAAAAGAAATATATGGATTTAACAGTCGTTTTAACAGGAGGAGACACAAAATTCTTGTCAAAGCAATTAAAAAGTAGCATATTTGCCAAGAAAAATTTTCTTCTTCAAGGATTAAATAGAATATTGATATTTAATATAGACAAATGATTAGAAACATATTATTAGTTTTTATACTAATAACCTCTTCAGCTTTAACAGCTCAAAGAACAAGTTCATCACCATACTCTTTTTTTGGTATAGGAGATGAATTTAACCCTGTTACAGTAGAACAAAGTGCAATGGGTGGTATTGGAGTTGCTTTTAACCACTACAAATATTTAAACTTTACAAATCCTGCAGCGTATGCTAACTTAAGATATACAACATATTCTTTTGGTTTGTTAAATAATAAATTATCAGTAGAGAATGACGGTGTTAAACAGTCTTCAAACTCTACTAGTTTAAGTTATTTTGCTTTGGCTTTTCCTATCGGTAAGAAAGCAGGTATGTCTTTTGGATTACAACCTGTATCTTCTGTGGGTTATTCTTTATCTAATTCTATTTTAGATGACGAAGAAAATATTTTGGAGAGAACTCGTTTTACTGGTGATGGCGGTGTAAGTAGAATTTACACTAGTTTTGGTATAAAAGTTTATAAAGAATTATCTTTAGGGGTAGAATTAGATTATAAATTTGGAAGTATAGATAATAGTATTCTTAATGAAAGGTTAGGAGTTGCTTTAGCTACAAAATATAAGGAAGCTACTATTGTTAGAGGTGGATCGGTTACACTAGGAGCACAATATAAAAAAGCACTTAAAAATAAACTGATAATAAGCGGTGGAGCTACTCTTAAAATGGGTAATGATTTAGAAGTTACCGGAGATGATTATTTATACTCTCTTACTATAACTAATACTGGAGGAGAATTTGGAAGAGATACCATTTCGCAATCAGAAATTAGTGGAAATTATAAATTACCATTAAAAGCAACTTTAGGTGCAGGAGTAGGAAAAGATGATCAATGGTACGTTGGTTTAGAGTACGAACAACAAGATGCTATAGAAACTACAGGCTTTTTAGCTACTTCTAACAATGCTTACATGTATGGTGAGTCAAATAGAATTTCTTTAGGTGGATTTTATATTCCTAAAATTAATTCAATTTCAAATTACTGGGAAAGAGTTACTTATAGAGCGGGTGTTCGTTTAGAAAAGACAGGGTTATTAGTAGATGGAACAACTCCATATACAAATTTTACCGCTGTAGACGACTTTGGCATATCTTTTGGTTTAGGTTTACCACTGAAACAATTATCCTCAGTAAATATGGGATTTGAATTTGGTCAAAGAGGTACAACTGCTAATAATTTAATTAAAGAAAATTATTTTAATTTTAGATTAAGTTTATCTTTGACAGATACTAATTGGTTTCAGAAAAGAAAAATAGATTAACAAAAAACTAACAAAATGAAGAAAATTACGTTTTTACTAGCTGCAATGTTGTTATTGGCATCAGCAAAAACAAATGCGCAAGACGATGCAAAAAGAGAATGTACTATTAAGTATAATCTTTTTAAGGGAGATTTCCAATCTAAAAAGTATGAAGAAGCTTATACAAACTGGATTTATTTAATGGATAATTGTAAAGATTTATCTGTAAATATTTACAAGTTAGGTTCTACTTTGGCTGAAGACGTTAGAAAAGACCCTGTTTTAGCAAAAAGAGTTTATGAGCAAAGATTACAGTATTTTCCTAAAGACAATCCAGCAAAATTACATAGTGATTATGCAACTTATTTGTTAGATAACAAATTAGCATCTGATGATGAAGTATTTGCTATTTTAGAAAAAGGATATAATATCGATCCTGCTAAAATGGGAGTAAAAAACTTGTATATCTATTTTCAAGGAGTTACAGATAGAAATAAAGACACAGATCCTCAAAAAGTATTTGATACTTATGATGATGTTTTAGAATCTGTAGGTACAAAATTGGAAGGATATGCGGCTAGACTAAAAGAACTTTCTAAAGATTCTGTAGCTAACAAAAAATTAATACATGCATATTCGACAAACTCAAGAGCATTGGGTACTGTAGAAGGAGGTTTAGATAATATTATTTCAGAAATAGCAACTTGCGAAAGATTAATACCTATTTACAAAAGAGATTTTGAAGAAAATAAATCTAATGCTGTTTGGTTAAAAAGATCAGTTTCTAGAATGTTTAACAAAGACTGTCAAGAAGATCCTTTGTACCAAGAATTAGTTAGAGCTTATGCCGAAGCATCTCCTTCTCCTGAAGCATATTCATTTTTGGCTAGTGTTTTAGAAGATAATGGAGATACAGCTGGGGCTAATGAAATGAGAGAAAAATCTTTCGATTTAGAAACAGATCCTTTAAAGAAAGCAAAGTATAAATTAAAATTCGCTCAATCAGCTAAGTCTAGAGGTCAATTAAGTAAAGCTAGAGGTTTAGCAAGAGAAGCTTTACGTTTTAACCCTAACTATGGTAAAGCATATTTATTTATTGCAAGATTATACCAGTCTAGTGTAAATAATTGTGGTGATAATGAATTTGAAAAAAGAATGGTATATGTTGCTGCTTTAAATCAAGCACAGAGAGCTGCATCTGTAGATCCTAGTATTTCGTCTACTGCAGGTTCATATATTAGAAGTTATAGAGCTAATGTACCAAGTTCTAAAGTTGTTTTTACTGCAGGTGTTACTCCTGGTAGTAGCTATACTCTAAAATGTTGGATTGGTGAAACAGTAAGAGTACCTTCAAATTAATTTTTTGAAAAACACAGAAAAAATATTATATAAAAGCATTACTGTACTATTTGTTACAGTAATGCTTTTTTCTTGCTCTAACAATACGAAGGAAGTGAGGGATTTTTTGGTGTCTAAGAATTTGCCTATCGGAATTGCTAAAGATGCACTTCATGTATATAAAGATTCTGGTAGAATTACATCAAAACTAATTACGCCGTTATTGTATGATTTTAGTAATAGAAAACAACATCCTTATAACGAATTTCCAGAAGGTATTGAAATTATAAATTTTGATGGAATGGACTCTGTTACTATTTCAGGAAATTATGCATTATCATATACAAACACTCAGATTTCTGAAATAAAAGGAAATGTGGTAGTTGTAAATCCTAAAGAAAATTCTAAATTAGAAACAGAACAATTATTTTGGGATCAAAATACTAAGTACTTTTTTTCAGAAAAAGCATTTACTTTAACCACTTTAAAAGATACTATATATGGTGTTGGGTTTGAGTGTAAAGAAGATTTAAGTAAGCATTTAGCAAAGAAAACAACAGGAAGATTACTAACATCAGAAGGAGAATAATATGAATACAGTTTGGAAATTTTTTCAATATGGCTATTTAGTAGTCGCTTTAATATGTTTGGTAGAAGGTTTTCTTAGTTGGGGAGCAGATAGGCAGAAATCTTATATGTTTTTTGGTGCTTCTATTTTTATTATCTTAGTTTTTTTCTTTAAAAGACATTTTAGAAAAAAAGTAGAAACTAGAAATAACCAAAAATAGATTATAAATTTCTTAATGGAAATTGAAATTATCATAATATTGACCTCTATTATTCTTTCCGCTTTCTTTTCGGGAATGGAAATAGCATTTGTTTCTGCTAATAAGCTGCATATAGAATTAGAGAAAAAAAGAGAAGGCTTTATACCTAGTGTTCTTAATAAAATTACTCAAAAATCATCAAAATTTATTACTACCATGTTAGTTGGTAATAATATTTCTTTGGTAATTTACAGTTATTATATGGGCGGATTCTTAATTAGAATTCTTCCCTTAAATACCTACAATGAGTTTACTACGCTTCTTTTACAAACAATTATATCTACCATAATAATACTAATTACTGCAGAGTTTTTACCAAAAGCTATTTTTAGAATCTATGCAAATGAGGTTTTAAAATTATTTGCTGTACCTGCCTATTTTTTTTACGTTTTATTTCATTTTTTTTCTGAAATTATTTCTTTTATTTCAGATTTTTTTCTGCGTGTATTCTTTAAAACAGATGCAGAAGAGCAACAGACGGAATTTAGTAAAGAAGAGTTAGGTTACTATATTACAGAGCAATTAGAAACAGGTAATAATGATGAAGAAGTAGATTCTGAAATACAAATTTTTCAAAATGCACTGGACTTTCATAATGTAAAAGCAAGAGAGGTTATGGTTCCTAGAACCGAAATTGTTGCAGTTGAATTACATGAAAAAGTAGCGAACTTAAAAAATATATTTATAGATTCGGGTTTGTCTAAAGTGTTAGTTTATAAATCATCTTTAGATGACGTGATAGGGTATGTAAATGCTTTTGAATTATTTAAGAAACCAAAAACTATTAAATCTATTTTATTGCCAGTAGAGATTGTACCCGAGTCTATGATGATAAACAACATTTTAAACAGTTTAATGAAAAAACGTAAAAGTGTTGCTGTTGTTGTTGATGAATATGGGGGTACTTCTGGTATGATAACCGTAGAGGATATTGTAGAAGAATTGTTTGGTGAAATTGAAGATGAGCACGATACTCAAGAATTTTTAGAAAAAAAAATATCTGAAACAGAATTTAATTTTTCAGCAAGATTAGAGGTAGATTATTTGAATGAAGAGTATAGTTTAAATATACCAAAATCTGAAGCTTATGAAACTTTAGGAGGCTTTATTATAGAGCAAACAGAAAGTATTCCTATAGAAAATGAAGTGGTTGATATTGAAGATTTTGAAATTAAAATCTTAAAAATGAGTAGTGCTAAAATAGAAGAAGTACGCTTAAAAATAGTAGATGAAGATGCTTAATAAATCTCTTTGTTTTTAGAACTAATTATAAGTCAATTTAATTACTACTAATAAGTATAAATTCGATTGCAATATTAAATCCCAAATCGTATATTCGCAAACTGAAAATTAAATAAATTCGTATGGCAATTTTATCAAAAATTAGAGAACGTTCAATGTTCTTAATCATTATAATTGGTTTAGCACTTTTTGCTTTTGTATTGGACCCATCTACTTTAGGTGATTTTTTCGATTCAAGTAAAGTAAATCAAGTAGGTGAAATAAATGGAGAGAGTATCTCTTTACAAGAGTTTACTGGAGAATTAGAAGCCTATAAGCAACAAGTAGGTAACGGTGTTACTGAAATGCAAGCCTCTAAAAATGTTTGGGATAATATTGTTAGAAAAAAAATCTACCAAAATCAATTATCAGAAGCAGGAATTACTGTTGGTGAAGCTGATGTTTGGAATGAAGTAATTAATGCTCCTTCAGTAAAAGATAATCCTCAATTTCAAAATGAAGTAGGCTTTTTTGATGAAGTTAAATTCAAACAATTTTTAGCCGATACAAAATTAAACAATCCAGAAATGTGGGGAGCTTGGTCTAACTACATGACTCAAATTAGAGATAATGGATCGAGAAATACATATAATAATCTAGTTACTGCAGGTCTTGGTGCTTCTTTAAAAGAGGGAGAGTCTCAATATTTTGCAGATAATACTAAATTAACTTCTCAATTTGTATTTGTACCTTATACTTCAATTGCAGATAGTTTAGTTTCTGTTTCTAAAGGAGAAATAGAATCTTATATCAAAGCAAACTCTAACGACTTTAAAGTAGAAGAGTCTAGAGATATTTCTTATGTACAGTTTAATATTGCTGCTACAACAGAAGATGAAAATGCTATTAAAGCTAGTGTTTCTGAATTAATTGAAGATTTTAAAAATACTTCTAATGAAAGTGTATTTTTAAGCGAAAATGATTCTGATACTAGTATTGATGATAGTTTTAAATTTCAAAAAGAGATTAATGCAACAGTAGCTTCGGAAATTTTTAAAGGTGCTAAAGGAGATGTTTTTGGTCCTTATAAAGAACAAGGATATTTTAAAATATCTAAAATTACTGATGTAACTAGTATGCCAGACTCTGCTAGAGCAAGTCATATTTTAATTCCTTTTTTAGGAGCTCAAAGAGTTGCTGCAGATGTAACAAGAACACAAGATGAGGCTAAGGTTTTAGCTGATAGTATATTAAATGTTGTAAAAAGAAACAAAAATAAATTTGAAGACTTAGCTAAAACAATGTCATCGGATCTTGGTTCTGGTGCAAAAGGAGGAGATTTAGATTGGTTTACTTATAACAGAATGACACCTGAATTTAGAGACTTCGTTTTTGAAGGAAGTACTGGTGATATCGATGTTGTTGAAACTCCATTTGGTTTTCATATTATTAAGATTGATGGACAAAAGAACAATCAGACAGCTTTAAAATTAGCTACTTATAGTAGACAAATAATAGCTTCTGAAGTTACTGAAAATGCTATTTTTCAAAAATCAGAACAATTTGCTTTAGCGTCATCAAAAGAAAATAAGTTTTTTGAAGTAGCAAAAGAAAATAACTATGTTACAAAACCTGCTATTGGTTTAAAAGTTTTAGATGAAAATGTACCTGGTTTAGGAAACCAAAGACAAATTATTTCTTGGGCTTTTAGTAATGATACTAAACCTGGAGATTTTAAACGTTTCGATTTAGAAGGTAGTCATGTGGTTGCTTTTGTAACGGCTAAAACTGAAAAAGGATTAATGTCTGCTGCTAAAGCAACAAATACTGTAAAGCCTATTTTAGTAAACCAAAAGAAAGCTAAATTAATTGCAGATAAATTTAATGGAAGTACGTTAGCAGATATCGCTAAAGAGAACAATACCAATGTTAGAAATGCAAGTGGTATTAATTTAAAAAGTCCTACGTTGTCTGGTGCTGGTTCAGAGCCTATGGTTGTAGGAGCTATGTATAACGCAGAAATTAATAAAGTTTATAAAAACATAGAAGGTAATAGAGGTGTGTATGCTTTTGCTGTAACAAACAAAGAGTTGCCAACTGCTTTACCAAACTATGAAACTACTAGAAAGAGTATTGCTGAGTCTAGAAAAACAAAAACTTTTGCAATTTATGAGGCTATTAAAAATGCTGCTGATGTAGAAGATTACAGATCAGACTTATACAGAAGTAACTAGTATAAGTTTTATTAAAAATATAAAAATCCGTTCAACTTTTTGAACGGATTTTTTATGCTTTAAATTTAACTCAATAGAGCTTTTAAATCTATATAGATGTGAACTTTGTTACTTTGTTTATGTAGTGACAAAAGCAAGTAGGTTTAGCCCTGATTGAAGCATTTGTTTGAGCTCTTTATTATTCTTTTTGGAATATTAAAAGCGAGTGCCTTTCGACTGCTCTCAAGATAAACTCCAAGCAAGAAATAGCTTCTAATAAAAAACCTTCTTGATTGCTCAAAAAGGTTTTCTATAAAGTTTATTTTTTATCTAAATGTTATTTCTAACCGTTCATAGAGATTAAAAACTCATCATTATTCTTAGAGAATTTAATTTTATCATTGATAAATTCCATTGCTTCAATAGGGTTCATATCTGCAAGGTATTTACGTAAAACCCACATTCTTTGTACAGTTTTAGCGTCTAATAATAAATCATCACGTCTTGTAGAAGATTTAATTAAATCGATAGCAGGATAAATACGTCTGTTAGATATATTTCTATCTAATTGAAGCTCCATGTTACCTGTTCCTTTAAATTCTTCGAAAATTACTTCGTCCATTTTAGAACCAGTTTCTGTAAGTGCTGTAGCAATAATGGTTAAAGAACCACCATTTTCTATGTTTCTAGCAGCTCCAAAGAAACGTTTTGGTTTGTGTAATGCATTTGCATCGATACCACCAGAAAGTATTTTACCAGATGCTGGTGCAACGGTATTGTAAGCTCTTGCCAAACGCGTAATTGAATCTAAAAGAATAACAACATCATGCCCACATTCTACCAAACGTTTTGCTTTTTCTAAAACAATATTGGCCACTTTTACGTGTTTGTCTGCAGGTTCATCAAAAGTAGAAGCAACAACTTCTCCACGTACATTACGTTTCATGTCTGTAACCTCTTCCGGACGCTCATCAATCAATAATACTATCTGATAAACTTCTGGGTGATTTGCAGCAATTGCGTTTGCCACATCCTTTAATAACATGGTTTTACCAGTTTTAGGTTGTGCTACAATCATACCTCTTTGCCCTTTTCCTAAAGGAGAAAATAAATCGATAATTCTTGTTGATAAAGAACTTCCTTTTTCTGCTAAATTGAATTTTTCTTGAGGAAATAACGGAGTTAAGTGCTCAAAAGATACTCTGTCTCTAACTAAATTAGGATTTAATCCGTTTATTTTTGATACTCTAATTAATGGAAAATATTTTTCACCTTCTTTTGGTGGACGAACATTACCTCTAACGGTGTCTCCTGTTTTTAAACCAAATAATTTAATTTGAGATTGAGAAACATAAATATCATCTGGAGATGATAGGTAGTTATAGTCAGAAGAACGTAAGAAACCATAGCCATCTGGCATCATTTCTAAGACACCTTCACTTTCAATAATTCCATCAAATTCAAAATCGGGATCTTTATAACGGTTTCCAGATTTATTACCATTACTTCTGTTAGAGTTGTTTTTGTCTCTAGTTTGGTTAGGGTTTTTCTTTGGAACGTTCGTTTTTGGTTGAGGCTTGTTTGGTTGTGTCTTGTTTTGAGTATTTGCAGGTTTTGGCTCTTGTTTATCTACTTTTTTAACAACTCTTTCTTTGGTAGCCTTTGGTTTAATTTCTGTCTCTGCTTCAACATCTTTTTGTACAGTTTCTTTCTGTACTGTTTTCCTAGGGTTAGGTTTACGTTGAATTGTTTTTTCTTGTTTTACCTTTGTTTCTGGTGTATCTAAAGTAGGTTGTCCAGTTTCTGCTTCGCTTGGTGCTTTTACAGAATCAGTAGCTTTAGAAACTCTTTTTCTTTTAGGTTTTTCTGTTTTTTGTTTTACTTCAGTTACAGGAGTTGATGAAGTATCTACAGGGTTTGCAGCTTGTGTATCTAATATTTGATACACTAAATCTAATTTTTTAAGTTGACTCGTCTTAGATAGACCAATAGATTTTGCAATTACTTGTAAATCAGCAAGTGTTTTTGCTTTTAGTTCTGAGATTTCGAACATTCGTTATATGTTAAGTTAAATTGTAAACCTTATTTAGATAAGATTAATTATAATTTTTTTAGAGTTTATGTATTGTATATAGTACTATACAATATTTAATGGGTGGTTACTATATTACAAATATATGCAAATTTTTTAAGTTTTAGGTTTTCTTTTTAAAAAAGAAAGTTCTACTTTTGTATTTCTATTTTTTAATATGATTCAACGAATACAGAGTATCTATTTATTGTTAGCAACCGCCGTTTCTGGAGGCTTGATATTTGTATTTGATATTTGGAGCACTATTAAAGAAGAAATTTTTGCTTTGGATTTATTTTTTAGAGATTCTATGCTTTTAAAAGTAATTCCTTTATTATATTTGCTTTCTGCAATCGTTTCTTTTGGAACTATTTTTTTGTTTAAAAATAGGAAGTTACAATTTGTTGTAGGGCGTTTAGTAATTTTGATCAATCTTTTTTTATTAGGATTATTGATTTATGTATCTCTAACTTTACCTGGAGAAGTTTCGATTTCGGAGAAGGGTATTGGGATGTTCTTACCAATTTTAGTTATTTTGCTTATTGTTTTGGCAAATAAAGCTATTAAAAAGGATGAAGATCTTGTGAAATCTGTAGATAGATTGCGATAAACCTATCATATTAGTATATTTAGTGCGAAAAAAAACCGAGAATTTATTTCTCGGTTTTTTGTTTTCTAGATCTTTCTAGAGTTTAAATCTAATTTGAATATTTAATTTGTATTTTTATTAACTTAAATAACATTATCCTATGAGGGGTTAATGTGTTGTAAGTTAGATGTGTAAGGTAGTAGTCTCACTGTTTTCAGTGAGAGGGTTCACTGAAAACAGTGAGATTGAAATTTCACCAAAAATGGGTATTGTAAGTTTATAAACTGTACTCTAAATTTGTAATATAATAATGAAAGAAAAGATATACGTTCACGTAGCAGATGATCACAAAATTTTAATTGAGGGCATCATCGCTGTAATAAATACTGATAAAGAGATTGAAATTAAAGGATATTCTTTAACAGGACAAGAAGTAATTGATTGGTTTGATCAAAAAGAAAACTCGGCAGATGTTTTAATATTAGATATTACAATGCCAGTTCTAGATGGTTTTGAAGTTTTAAAGCACTTTAGAAAAAGAAAAATAGACCAAAAAGTTATTATTTTATCTAGTTATGATGATCTTAAAATTGTTCAAGAAGTTTTATCTCTTGGTTCTAATGGGTATATCTCTAAAAATAATGCTGGAGAACATATTGTAAATGCTATAAAAGCAGTTGCAAAAGGCGAGCAATATTTTAGTGATGATATTCAGAAAATGTTATTACAATCTTTATCCGGTCAAATGGTTCCTAAAGGAGAAGTGCCAGACAAATATTTGTTAGAAAGTCTAACGGAGAGAGAGTTAGATGTTTTAAAATTAATCACAAAAGAGTATAGTACTATTGAGATGGCAGATTTAATGCACCTTAGTAGAAACACCATTGAAACATATAGAAAAAGTTTATTAAAAAAATTAAAAGTAAAAAATGCAGTAGGCTTGGCAATGTATGCAGTTAAAAACAATATAGTATAGTTCTTATGCCCCTAAAATAAATAACTATTAGACTTTGATTTATTTATAAATCGTTCCCCTAAAAAGTTTAATAGCTAATTCAAAGAACACTAATTGTTGCATACATTCTAGCTTACAAAAAATATGAATAGTTAACCCTAATTAAATATAATATTAATTATCTCCCTTATGAAAAACTTTAACTTATTTGCAGTATTAGTTTTGCTAACATTAGTTTTTACTTCTTGCTCATTCAATGAAACAGTATTGCCGGAAGAACAATCTACAGATTTATTAAAAACACATACAATTAAAAGAGATGTTGATGGAACATATTCTTTAGATTATAGTTTAAATGCAAATGCAGCAACTGAAAATGTTATAGATGAGTCTACGAATACAAATTATATTTATTTATATCCATCAGAGAATAAACTTAGCAGTAAGGTTACTCAAGATTTTACCATTGATGGTAATCAGCTTAAGATAGGTTTTGTAGATACTAATTCTAGTAAGAAATCTCAAATTACTATTAAAGATGAAGATGCTAAGTTTTTTAAAACTGAAAGCGAAGACATGTTATCTGAGTATAGCATTTCTGGAAACGAAAATGGAACATATACTTTAAATTTTAGTGTAAAGAATAAGGTAAAAGTAGATTTTGTTTTTAATGAAGAATTAAATATTTATGAAGTTCATTTAGAAGAAGGAAAGTCTGATGAATCAGTTTTTTCTAAGGTTTTTGAAAAAATAGAAGGTGAAGCTTTAAAGATTGATTTTGTAAATCATATTCGTGAAGATAATACTTCGGCTAAATCATCAAGTGAAGATGATGGTTATGTTTTTAAAAAAGAAAGAAGACCAGAAGTAATTATAATATAATAAGTATTGAGATTTATAGATAAAATATTTTTATTATTGTTTTTGGTGGTTGTTTTTAAAACATTACCAAATAGAAAAGAAGCTGTATGCAATACAGCTTCTTTTTATATACAATTAAATGATAGTACATTAGTTGAAAAATTACAAGATATTAATCAAGTTTATCAAGATAAAAAATTTGATTTAGCTTTAAAAAAGGCATTTACATTATTAGATAGCTCTAGAAATAATAACAGAGAAATATTTTATAAAACAAATTACCTAATAGGTAGTATTTTTTATGAAACTCTAAGTTTTAAAGATGGGATTAAATACTTTAGAACTAATGTGGATGGTTTGTTAAATGATTCATTATTATTAGATGCTAATAAGAATAGTTTTGACTCAAATTTACTACTAGTTCAAAATTACTTACGCCTTGGTAGTTCTTATCACAAACTTAAAGAAAGAGATTTTTTACAAAAATATAGAGACAGTACTTTATATTATTACAATAAAGTAATAGATTTTAACAATCTAGATAATAATTATTTAGAAGCCAAAGCAAGAACTTATAGTAATTTATCTGCATTTTATATAAACGACTCTTTGTATGGTTTGGCAGAAAAATATGTAAATCTATCCATAAGTATTCATAAATCTAAAAATGATAAACTTAACCAAGCCGCGGGTTTAGGTAACCTAGCAAGTATTTATTTAATTAAAGAAGACTTTAACTTAGCTAAAAAAATTTATTTAGAGGGTTTAGAGTTAATTAAGAATGATAATAGTGCGAAAGCCGTAAGGTTTAAAGCTAGTTTGTATGCTAATTTATCTTGGGCTATGTATAAGTTAAAAGATTACAAAGCATATGAATTTCAAGAAATATCTTACGGTATAAAAGATGAACTAAGGGATACTGAAATTAGAGGAATTGTAAAAACAATTAAGGCAGAATACGACGTTGATACAGTTAAAAAATTAGTTTTAAAAGAAGAAGAAAATAAACGCCTAAAAAATCAAAGAACATTTTGGATGCTTGGTATAGGTGGCTTAATAATAATTATTACATTATTATATGTATTAAATTTCTATAAACTTCGCCAGAAAAATTTACGCTTAGAGTTAACACAAACACAGTTAGTTCAGTATCAAAATTTAGAAAAGATAAAATCAGATACTCAAGTAAGAATTTTAAATGCGACTATAGATGGTAAAGAATCAGAGCGAAAACAAATAGCAGAAACTTTACACGATAGTGTAAGTGCTCTTTTATCATCTGCAAACCTTCATTTACAGGCTGCAAGAGGTTTGTTTAAAGGAGATATTCCTATAGAAATAGATAAGAGCCAACACATTATTAAGGAGGCATCTCAAACTATAAGAGATTTATCTCATACCCTAGTTTCTTCCGTATTGTTAAAATTTGGTTTAAAATATGCCTTAAAAGATATGGCAGATAAATATTCTAATTCTCAAATTAAGATTGATACAAGAGTAGGTGAAACAAGGAGATATGAACAAAATTTTGAAATAAAAGTATATAATATTATTCAAGAATTTATTAATAATATTTTAAAGCATAGTAAGGCAGAAAAGGCAATGATTAAGTTAGATGAATCGGATGGTAAATTGTATTTAAGAATTTCTGATGATGGTGTTGGATTTGATAAAAAAAAGATAATAAAAAAAGAAGGACTCGGGTTAAATCAAATTGATGCTAGAATACAAATGATGCAAGGAGAATTCCATATAGATACTGCGCCTAAGAATGGTACTGTAATTAAAGTTATTCTGCCAATTTTAGAAAAAAAGAAAATTAACCTCGTTTAGCTAATTCTATAATTTCCAGATCTTGTACGTTTCCTTTTTCTAAGGTAAAACGCAACATGGTTCTTACTTTATGAAAACCATGATTTCCTGCAGCACCTGGATTTAAATGCAATAAATTCAGTTTTTTATCATATTGTACTTTTAAAATATGAGAATGTCCTGAGATAAAAATTTTTGGAGGATTTACTTTTATTTCTTCACGAATTCTCTGGTCATACCTACCTGGATACCCTCCAATATGTGTAATCCAAACAGAAACATTTTCAACTTCAAACTTTGTGTCTAAAGGAAATTCAGATCTAGCATCAGCTCCATCAATATTACCAAAAACAGCTCGTAAAGGTTTTAATTTTTTTATAGTATCGGTAACTTCCAAATTTCCGATATCTCCAGCATGCCAAACTTCATCTGCCTGTTTTACAAACTTTAATATTTGTACATCAATAAAACTGTGAGTATCAGATAATAATAAGATTTTCTTCATAAAAAGAAATAGTTAGAAAAGTTTAACGTCTCTATTGGCTTCAAATGTAATCATAACAAAATAAATTCCGTAATTTTGATGACTACAAAAACGGACTTTCTTGAGGTATTTTATAGAACTTTCTTATAATGGAAAAAATTATCATGGTTGGCAAATTCAGCCAGATGTAATCTCTGTACAAGAAAAATTAAACAAAGCAGTTAGTATTATATTTCAAGAAAAGATTGAAGTAGTAGGAGCAGGTAGAACAGATACTGGAGTGCATGCCTCGCAAATGTTTGCTCATTTTGATATAGAAAAAACACTAAAAGGAGATATTCCTCACAAGTTAAACTCATTACTTCCTATGGATATTGTAGTTTATAATGTGTTTGCCGTTGATGATGAAAAACATGCGCGCTTTGGAGCACTTAGCAGAAGTTATGAATATAAAATATGGATGGGTAGAAATCCTTTTTTATTAGATTTTTCGTGGCAAATACATTCACAAGATTTAAATTTAGATTTGATGAATGATGCTGCAAAACTATTGTTAGAATATACAGATTTTCAGACTTTTTCTAAAGTGAAAACAGATGTGTATACCTATAATTGTGATGTTACAGAAGCTGTTTGGAAACAAAACGGAAAAGAATTGGTGTTTTATATAACAGCAAATCGTTTTTTAAGAAATATGGTGAGAGCCATTGTAGGTACTTTGGTTGATGTTGGTCTCGAAAAAATATCAAAAGAAGATTTTAGAAAAATCATTGAAAGTAAAAATAGAAGCAACGCAGGTTTATCAGTTCCTGCAAAAGGATTGTTTTTAACAAATATAAAATACTAAGTTTTGGCAGGTAAAACAGGAAATGCATTTGATTTACAAATCTTTTTAAGGCTAATGTCTTTTGCAAAACGCTATAAATTAAACTTTTTTATAGCCGTTTTTTCTACAATTTTATTGTCGTTTGTTGCGTTGTTAAATCCATATTTAATAAAAGAAACGGTAGACAAGTACATCACAGAAAAAGACGCACAAGGCCTTATAAATAATATCATATTAATGTTTGTAGTTGTGCTTGTAGAAGTATTGCTGCGTTTTACTTTTATTTATTTTGCAAATTGGGTTGGTCAGCATATAATTAGAGATATTAGAGCAAAAACTTTTAGACACATCTTACAGTTTAAAATGTCTTATTTCGATAAGAATTCTGTGGGTAAATTGGTTACAAGAGTCGTTTCTGATATAGAGACTATTGCCGCTTTTTTTAGTAGTGGTGTTTTTACTATAGTTAGTGATGTGTTACAAATGTTTGCTGTAGCTGCGTTAATGTTTTATTTTAATTGGAAACTAGCTTTAATAGCTTTAGCTGTTTTACCAATTTTAATTTATGCTACTAGTGTTTTTCAGAAAGCCATAAAAGCTACTTTTCAAGAGGTAAGAAATCAGGTAGCAAATTTAAACGGATTTGTGCAAGAGCGAGTTACCGGAATGAAGATTGTGCAGCTCTTTAATAGAGAAAAAATTGAGTATAAGAATTTTAATGATATCAATAATAAACATAAAGAAGCCTACGTAAAAACCATTTGGTACTTTTCTATTTTCTTTCCTATTGCAGAAATTTTATCATCTATTGGTATTGGTTTAATTGTTTGGTTTGGAAGTAAACAAATTATTGGAGGTGCTGTGCCAGGTCCTGGTACTGTGATGGCTTTTGTGCAAATGGCGCAAATGTTATTTAGGCCTTTACGTCAAATTGCAGATAAATTTAACCAGTTACAAATGGGAATTGTTTCTGGAGAACGTGTCTTTAAGGTTTTAGACACCCATAGTAGTATTGTTAAAAACGGAACAATTACAGCTGGAAACTTGAAAGGAAATATCAATTTAAAAGATGTTAGATTCAGTTATATAAAAGGAGAGGAAGTTTTAAAAGGAATTTCTTTGGACGTGAAAAGTGGACAGACAGTAGCTATTGTTGGAGCAACAGGAGCAGGGAAATCTACTATCATCAACTTAATAAACCGTTTTTATGAAATAGATAGTGGTACTATTTGTGTTGATGATGTTTCTATAGATCAATATACATTAGACAGTTTAAGAAACCAAGTTGCTATCGTTTTGCAAGATGTATTCTTGTTTTCAGACTCAATTATGAATAATATAACTCTAAAAGATAAAAATATAACTTTAGAAGAAGTAGAAAAAGCGGCTAAACAAATTGGAATTCATGATTTTATTATGACACTTCCAGGAGGTTATCAATACAATGTAAAAGAACGTGGTGCTATGTTATCTTCAGGTCAGCGACAATTAATTGCTTTTTTACGTGCTTATGTAAGTAAGCCTAGTATTTTAATTTTAGATGAAGCTACTTCTTCTGTTGATTCTCATGCAGAGCAAATGATTCAATATGCAACTGAAACCATCACAAAAGGTAGGACTTCAATTGTAATTGCACATCGATTAGCAACCATAAAGCAAGCTGATAAAATTATTGTTATGGATAATGGGTTAATTGTGGAAGAAGGAACTCATAATGAGCTGTTAGAAAAGGAGAAAGGATATTATAAAAACCTATACGACAAGCAATTTAGCATACAGAAAGCTTCTTAAAATCATTTTTTTTGATTTACATTTGTAGTTCAAACAAACAAATCAAAAAAATGAAAAAAATCGTATTATCTGTATTAGTTGCAGGTTCTTTATTAGCAACGTCTTGTAAAGAAGCAAAAAAAGGAGCATCAGATTTAAAGGATGCAACAGTAGAAACAGCTGGTAAAGCTGCAGACGCTACAACAGAAGCTGCTGGTAGAGTAGCAAATGAGGCAAAAGAAGCAGCAGGTGCTGTTGTAGAAGGAGCTACTGACGCAACAAACACTGTTGTTGATGGTGCAAAAGATGCTGCTACTACAGTTGTAGAAGGAGCTACTGATGCTGCAAATGCTGTTGTTGAAGGTGCTGAAAGTGCTGTAGGAGGAGTTAAAGAAACTGTTTCTGGATCAAAAGATTCTGCATTAGAAGGAATTACTATTCCTAGTTTCTCTAATGAAGCTGTAACAGAAAATTTAACTAAATATGCTGCTTATGCAAAAGATTATATTGCTGCTAATGGTAGTTTAACAAAGATTTCTGCATTAGCACCTAAAGGAGCTGCTTTATTAGCAAAAGGAAAAGAATTAGCTTCTAAATTAGATGCTAGTGAATTAGCTAAATACAAAAGTGTATTATCTTCTATCCAAGCAAAAATGGCAGCAGCTAACTAGAAAATACTTATTATAAATGGAAAAAGGTTCTCAATTTTGAGAACCTTTTTTTATGTATTTTTCTAATGTTTAATGAGTTTACATTAAATCTTTTTTTAGTTTTTCATCCAGTTCGTTAAAATCAGAATACAACTCGAACCCACCGTCTTTAATGTAAGAAATTTCCCCAGTTTCTTCTGATACTAATAAACAAACTGCATCTGTTTTTTCTGAAACACCAATTGCTGCTCTATGTCTTAATCCAAATCTAGAAGGGATTTTAGTACTGTCGGAAACAGGTAAAATAACTCTTGTTGCCACAATATAATTGTCTCTAATAATTAAAGCACCATCATGTAACGGACTATTTTTATAGAATACACTTTCTAAAATAGCCACATTTACCAAAGCATTCATACTATCTCCTGTATTTATTAAAAAATCTAAAGCATTGGTACGTTCAATAACAATTAGAGCACCAGTTTTAGTTTTAGCCATGTTTTTACATGCATCTAAAATTATTTCTGTATCAATCTCAGTACCTATTTCTGTATGTAAAAATTTTAGCTGTTTTAAAAAACTTCGTTTATTGGTGAAATTTGTAGTACCAATCATTAATAAGAATTTTCTTATTTCTTGCTGAAAAACAATGATTAATGCAATAACACCACCAGAAAGTAGATAACCCAAAATACCACTCAGCATTTCCATTTTTAGAGCTTGTGTTATTTTCCAAATTAAGAAAATAAAAGCAATTCCAATTACAATATTAATAGCAACTGTACCTTTTAATAGCTTGTAAATGTAATAGAGTAGTGTGGCAACTAATACAATGTCTAAAGCATCTAATAAAGAAAATTCAATAAAATCGAACATGAAAATTGACTGATTTTAGGCTAAATTACTAATAAATTTGCTGATAGCAATATCAATTATCAAATTCTATGTCTGATACTAATAATGGGTATTTTTCTCGGATTAATTTTATTTTTTCTTGAATGTTTTTATCGCTATTATTAGAATTTTTATAGGCATCTAACAAACTTACATAATTCTGATTGTATAATTTTACAGACAGTTTGTTTCGTAAATGTGTATAGGCAGAATTTAAAATATCTAACGTAGAAATATAGGTTTTATAAGTAGTTAATCGATCTGTTTTTATAGCTATAATTGCTTTTGTGGGATGGTCTGAAGAGGATGGATTTTTGCTTCCATTACACCAATTACAACTATTTTTGCTGATGTCTAAACCACCACCATTGTCTATAAAGTTGATCGCAATCTGTTTCAGTTCCTTTAATTCAATCGTTTTTCCATCTACAAATAGTTCATTGTTTTTGTTGATGTTTACCTCAAGGATATTTCTTTCATTAATGTCAATATCTGTGGGGTTTTCTTGTTTTTGTGGGATTTTTTTGGAAATTCCGGCATCAACACTCATTGTTGTAGTTACCAAAAAAAAGATTAATAATAAAAATGCAATGTCTGCCATCGAACCAGCATTAATTTCTGGAGACTCTTTTCTACTCATAATTCCTAGTTTTTAAAGTTTATAAAATGATTTCTTCTCGATTAAAACAATCGGAAGCTATTTTAAAGTTTGACTAGGTAGTTATTTGAAGTTAACATTTCTTTAACAAAAAGAATGCCAAATATTTTAGTATTGTCATTGCGAGTATGTAATACGAAGTAATCAGTTTGTTAAATGATGAGATTTCTAAATCGCTGAAAAAGCTCATTTCGAAATGACAAGGTTATTAAATTTCTGTTATTAGCGGGCAAACAAGTTTAGCCCTGATTGAACGGTTTGTTTAAGCTCTTTTTTACTGTTAGTTCGAGTGAATTTTGAAGAATGAAAAATTTGTATCGAGAACTAACAGTAAAAAAAGCGAGTAGTGAAAGCAGGAAATAGCTTCTAAAAAGAAATCTGATTTACAATTTTTACAGCTTCTACAGCTTCTTTAACATCGTGAACACGTAAAATATTTGCACCATTTAAAAGGGCAATTGTGTTTGCAGAAGTAGTAGCATTTAAAGCTTCTTGAGCAGAAATATCTAAGGTTTTATACAGCATGGATTTACGAGAAATTCCGGCTAAAATTGGTGTGTCTAAACTTTTAAAAAGTGATAAATTCTTTAAGATTTCAAAATTATGAACATTGGTTTTTCCAAAACCAAAACCAACGTCAATAATAATATCGTTTAACTTTAGTTGATGTAATTTGTGTATTTGTGCAGCGAAAAAAGAAATAATTTCTTGAGTTACATCCGTATAAACGGGATTTTTCTGCATGTTTTGTGGAGTACCTAACATATGCATTAAAATATAAGGAACTTGTAAGTTGGCAACGGTTGTAAACATATTATTGTCCATTTGTCCGCCAGAAATATCGTTTATAATTGCAGCGCCAGCATTGATAGTTTCTTGCGCAACTTTACTTCTAAAAGTATCTACAGAAATAATAATTTCAGGGAAATTTTGCACCAATAAATTGATAACAGGCACAATTCTTTGCAACTCTTCTTCTTCTGAAATATGTTTTGCACCAGGTCTAGAAGAATAAGCACCAACATCTATAAATGTAGCACTATCTAAAAGCATTTTTTCGACTTGAGAAAGAATGTCTGATTCATTTTTATATTTACCGCCGTCAAAAAAAGAATCTGGAGTAATGTTTAATATTCCCATCACTTTTGGTGATGCTAAATCGACTAAAGCACCTTTGCAATTTATGGTCATTCTAACTTACTACTTTATTAATTACGCCTGTAATGTTTGGAACTTTGTAGGCATTCATTTTTTGCATTAAATCTTCTATAGAAGTGCCAACAATTAGCATATCTCTATTGGTTTGTTTTAAGAAACCTTCTTCAATCATTTTGTCTAATTGCAATAATACAGCATCAAAAAAGCCGTTAATATTTAAAAGTCCTACTGGTTTTTGCTCAATAAAAAGTTGACCTAGGGTAAGTGCTTCAAACAATTCATCTAAGGTTCCAAAACCTCCAGGAAGTGTAATATAACCATCTACTAATTGGCTCATAATTACTTTACGCTCGCTCATTGTTTTACACACAATCATTTCTTCTACACCAGCATGTACAACTTCTTCTTTTTCTAATAATTGAGGAATTACACCAATAACTTCGCCATTATGTGCTAGAATTGTATCGGCAAGAGTGCCCATCATCCCTATTTTACCACCACCATAAACTAAACCAATTTTGTGAGTTACAAAATGATTTCCTAATGCTACAGCAGCTTCTTTATAAATAGGATTAAAACCTAAGCTTGAGCCACAAAAAACAACAACTTTTTTCAATTTTATGAGTTTTAAAATTCTTTCGTAAAAATAAATGAAAAGCATCTAGTATTTAGTATTTTTGAACAAATACTTTTTAACAAGATAGAATGCAAGATACATCTAAACAATATGATGCTGTAATTGAAGAATGCAGAAGTTTATTTATAAAAAAAATGAGTGATTATGGTTCTGCATGGCGAATTTTACGTTTACCATCGTTAACCGATCAAATATTTATTAAGGCACAACGAATTCGTCAATTACAAGAGAATGACGTTAGAAAAGTTGATGAAGGAGAAAAGTCTGAGTTTATTGGAATCATCAATTATTCTATAATGGCGTTAATTCAGTTAGAAAATGGCGTGGTAGCAAACCCAGATTTGAATACTGAACAAGCAACTGTTTTGTATGACAAACATGCTAAAATTACTAAAGAATTAATGATGAATAAAAATCATGATTACGGTGAAGCTTGGAGAGATATGCGTGTTTCTAGTTTAACAGATTTAATTTTACAAAAATTATTACGCGTTAAGCAAATAGAAGATAATAAGGGGGAAACATTGGTTTCTGAAGGAATTGATGCCAATTACCAAGATATGATTAATTATGCCATTTTTGCAATGATTCATTTGGCGGAATAAGTTTTAATTTCAAATTTTAGAAGTTACAAAGACAGAAAGTAACAGCGTTTCCGTCATTGCGAGGAACGATGCAATCTGTTTGTAAGAACAAGAAATTAAAAATAAAATAATTTTTATAGAAAAGTTAAAAATAGAATAAATGAAAATATTAGTACAATTAGCAAGAATTATAGTAGGAGCCTTATTTATATTTTCTGGCTTTGTAAAATTGGTAGACCCAATAGGTTCTCAATATAAATTTGAAGAGTATTTTTCGGAAAGTGTATTAAATATGGAGTTTTTAATTCCGTATGCATTGCCTTTTTCAATTGTATTAATTGTAGCAGAAATATTATTGGGAGTGATGGTTTTGATTGGTTACAAATCTAAATTAACTGTTTGGAGTTTGTTTTTACTAACACTTGTTTTCTTGTTTTTAACTTGGTATTCTGCATATTATGATAAAGTAACCGATTGCGGTTGTTTTGGAGATGCTGTAAAATTATCTACTTGGGGAACTTTCTATAAAAACGTTATTTTAATAGCACTAGTGTTAGTTTTAGTATTAGGTGTAAAACATGTGAAGCCTATTTTTGGAGGTAAAATTCCGAAGGTAATTACGTTTTTATCATTGGCAGCATTTTTATTTATTGTGCAACATGTGTTAACACATTTACCTATTATAGATTTTAGAGCGTATGCAATTGGTAAGAATATTCCGGAAGGAATGGTGTATCCTAAAGATGGTAGTATTCCGCCAGTACATGATTTTATGTTAGAGGATGAACAAGCAGATTTAGCTCCAGAATTATTAAAGAAGGAAAAAGTAATGTTAGTAATTGTTTATAACTTAGACAAAGCTGATGAAAACGGTTTTCCGGCAATTAAAGACATTGCAACAAAAGCGAAAGCAAAAGGATATACAGTTTATGGAGTTTCGGCTTCTTTTTCTGATGATTTAATTCTTGCAAAAGAAAAGTATGACTTGCCTTTCGACTTTTTATTCTGTGATGAAACAACCCTTAAAACTATTATTAGAGGAAATCCGGGTGTTGTTATTTTAGATAAAGGAACTGTTGTAGAAAAGAAAAATTGGGTAGATGTTGATGAAATAGAATTATAGAATAACTAAATATTCAAAGGATTAACTTTTACTGTGTTGATTATCAATTTCAGTAAGTGTTAATCCTTTTTCAATTTTAGAAAATAAGTGTTTTGGACTTCCAATAACCTGAGCAGTATAAATACCAGTATGCCCAGAAAATAAATAAGAAGTAATACAAGCCAAGGCAATAAAAACACCAGATTCAATACCAAATAATTCAATTCCCATAATGGTACAAGCAATTGGAGTATTGGTAGCTCCTGCAAAAACAGCCACAAATCCCATACCTGCTAATAAACCCATTGGCAAAGGAATAAACCACACCAAAGCGTTTCCTAAAGTTGCACCAATGTAAAATAAAGGTGTTACTTCTCCTCCTTTAAATCCTGCTCCCAAAGTAAAAGAAGTGAATAAGATTTTTAAGATAAAATCATAAGAATTTAAATCGATATTAAAAGCATCTACAATAGTGGGTACACCAAGTCCTATGTATTTTGTCGTTCCCATAAGATATACAATTACGGCTATAACGATACCACCAATTACAGGACGAAGTGGTGCATATTTAACTTGTTTTTTAAAGAGTACACCCCAAAAGTGTGTAGATTTAGAAAATAGCATACTTGCCAATCCAAAAATAATACCTGCTAGCAAAGCCCATAAAATACTCGTTGGCGTTAATGCTGTAATGGTAGAAATGGTGTAATGTGTGTGATGAGAAATTTGCCAAACATCGCAAAAGTAGGTTGCAAAAACAGCCGCAAGAAAACTCGGAATGATTGCATCAAATTTAATTCTACCGATTACCATTACTTCAAGAGCAAAAATTGCACCAGCTAAAGGTGTTCCAAAAACAGAAGCAAAACCTGCGCTAATACCTGCAATTAATATAATTTTTCTGTCTAAGTTATTTAATTTAAAAAGTTTTGTAAACTGATCTGCAATAGCACCACCAACTTGCACAGCAGTTCCCTCACGTCCTGCAGAACCTCCAAACAAATGTGTAAGAATAGTGCCTAAAAAGACTAAAGGAGCCATTTTAAAAGGAATTACTTTTTTAGGATTGTGGAACTCTTCTAATAATAAATTGTTTCCTTTTACAACACTCTCTCCATAATAATGGTAGGATAAACCAATTACAAAACCCGCAACTGGTAACAACCAAATAATCCATTGATTTGCTTCTCTATAATTTGTAGCCCATTCTAAAGTCCATAAAAAAACAGCAGAAGTGCTACCCGTTAATGCACCAATAAGTAAGCAAATAAAAGTCCATTTTAATAGAAAAACGAAAGAGAAACTTTGTTGAAATTGAAGAAAAAACTTTTTAATTTTATCCATGTGTTTTTAAACCTCTGTATATAAAAGGAGTTTTAAATTCTTTCCTTTTAGGCAAAAATAAACAAATAATAACTAATAAATCTTCAATTATAACTTGTTAGCAAGTAGGTTGCGTTAGGGGGTGCAGTAGAAATCCTTTTTTTGAGGTACGAATAAAAAGATTGTAGCGTAAAACCCGACCTTTAGGTAACGCCCAAAAAAAATGAATATGGAAGGACGAATTGTTGATGTTGTAATTTTAGATTATATTGTAACTTGTTTTAAAATATAAAAATAATGAACAAATTTGTTACCTATCAATCAGAAGAAAATTACGCTTTAATTACGATTAATAACGGAAAAGCAAATGCGATATCTCATGAAGTAATAGAAGGTTTGAATGCTGGGTTAGACAAAGTAGCAGCAGAAAATAAGGTAGTTGTTCTTACAGGACAAAACGGAATTTTCTCTGGAGGGTTCGATTTAAAAGTGATGACAAAATCGGCTGAAGCAGCTAAGGAATTGGTGACAAAAGGTTCTAAATTGTCTTTAAAAATGTTGTCTTTTCCGCAACCAATTATTATTGCTTGTTCTGGTCACGCTATTGCAAAAGGAGCTTTTTTATTGCTTTCTGCAGATTATAGAATTGGAATAGAAGGCGATTTTAAAATCGGATTAAATGAAGTAATGATTGGTATGACCATGCACAATGCAGGTATTGCAATTGCCAAATCTAGATTGTCTGAGGTGTATTTAAATAGAAGTGTAAATAATTCTGAAATTTACAATCCAAAAGATGCTGTAAAAGCTGGTTTTTTAGATCTAATTGTTTCTGCAGACCATTTGTTACCAACAACAATAAAAGTTGCAGGCATGTTTTCTAAATTGAATAAAAAAGCACATGCAGCAACAAAGTTAAAAGTTAGAAAACAGCATTTAGAAGATTTAGAAAATGCAATTGAATTGGATTTAAATAGCGATATCTCTATCAATTCTTAATAAAAGCACACAATTTTTACATTTATTTAAAGCAAAGAAACTTTGGTAAAAGCCTTTTGAGTGGTAACTTTGGCACTTTGTTAATAAAACCAATTTATAGAACTTACAGAGATGGATATATTATTAAATGTTGTAGATAATAAAAAGATTAATGAGAAAATAACAATCTCTGGTTCTAAAAGTGAATCGAATAGATTGCTGATTCTTCAAAATTTATTTCCAGAACTTTCTATAGAAAATTTATCAGACTCAGACGATTCAGTACACATGCAACATGCACTTTCTACAAAAGATGAAGTTGTAAATATTGGTCATGCAGGTACAGCAATGCGTTTTTTAACATCTTATTTTGCAGTTAAAGAAGGTAGAGAAGTTGTTCTTACAGGTTCTGAGAGAATGCAAAACAGACCAATCGAAATCTTGGTAAATGCTTTAAAAGACTTAGGAGCAACGATTTCTTATGAAGAGAAAGTTGGCTATCCACCAATTAGAATTAAAGGTTCTAAAATTACAACAGATAAAGTCCAAATAAATGGAAATGTAAGTAGTCAATACATTTCCTCTATGTTGCTAATTGCATCCAAATTAGAAAACGGATTAGAAATAGAGTTGCTAGGTAAAATCACCTCTGTTCCTTATATTAATATGACCTTAAGTTTGTTAAATCAATTAGGTATTGAAACTAATTTTGAAGGAAACTTTATTAAAGTTTTGCCTAAGAAATCTGTGGAAAAACAAACAGTTGTGGTAGAATCAGATTGGTCTTCTGCAAGTTATTTTTATTCAATTGCTGCGTTGGCAGAAATAGGTTCAGAAATTTCTTTATCAGCTTATAAAAAAGAAAGTCTGCAAGGAGATTCTTGTTTGGTAGAAATCTATCAGCATTTTGGAGTAGAAACTATTTTCGGTGATAATTTTATCACCCTAAAAAAAGTAAAAGAAACAAAGAAAGCAACTTTAGAAATCGACTTAAAAAATGCACCAGATATTGCACAAACAATTGTTGTAACTTGTTTTGCAGAAAATATTGCGTGTAATTTAACTGGTTTACACACCTTAAAAATTAAAGAAACAGATAGGTTAGTCGCTTTAAATGACGAGTTAACCAATTTAGGAGCTACAATTTCTGTAACCGATAAAAGTTTGCATTTAGAAATTTCTGCGACAATAAATCCTAATATTTCTATAAAAACGTATAACGATCATAGAATGGCAATGGCATTTGCACCTTTGGCGCTAAGAGTTCCTATTAAAATTTTAAATGCTGAAGTGGTTACAAAATCGTACCAAAAGTTTTGGGATGACATGCAACAAATTGGCATTAAAATAGATAAAGTGTAAATAATTAGGCAAACACTTGACAACGCCTATCCCGATATCGTATCTTTGCGCTCGTTATAAGCAAATATATATATGAAATTATCGCATTTTGAATTTGATTTACCAGAAGAATTGTTAGCAACGTATCCTGCTGAACATAGAGATGAGTCTCGCTTAATGGTATTAAACAGGAAAGAACAAACCATAGAACATAAGGTTTTTAAAGATGTAATAGATTACTTTGATGAAGGTGATGTTATGATGTTGAATAATACCAAAGTTTTTCCTGCAAGAATGTATGGTAATAAAGAAAAAACAGGAGCTAGAATAGAGGTTTTCTTATTAAGAGAATTAAATTCAGAAAATAGATTGTGGGATGTTTTAGTAGATCCAGCAAGAAAAATTAGAATTGGAAACAAATTATTTTTTGGAGACGATGATAGTTTAGTAGCAGAGGTAATAGACAACACAACATCAAGAGGAAGAACTTTACGTTTTTTGTTTGACGGTTCTTACGAAGAATTTAGAGCAAAATTATTAGAATTAGGTCAAACTCCATTACCTAAAGCTATAGGTAGAGAAGTAGAACCTTTAGATGATGAGCGTTACCAAACTATTTACGCAAAACATGAAGGAGCAGTTGCAGCACCAACAGCTGGTTTACACTTCTCTAAACATTTAATGAAACGTTTAGAAATTAAAGGAGTTGAGTTTGCAGAAACTACATTACACGTTGGTTTAGGTACATTTAGCCCAGTAGAAGTAGAAGATTTATCGAAGCATAAAATGGATTCTGAGCAAATTGATATTTCAGATGCTACGGCAACTAAAATTAACAAAGCTAAAAAAGAAAAAAGAAGAGTTTGTGCTGTTGGTACCACAGTAATGAGAGCTATAGAATCTTCAGTTTCTTCTAAAGGTGAGTTAAACGGATATACAGGTTGGACAAATAAATTTATTTTTCCTCCGCACGATTTTAGTATTGCAACCGCAATGATTACTAATTTTCATACACCAAAATCTACCTTATTAATGCAGGCAGCTGCTTTTGGAGGTTATGATTTTGTAATGGAAGCTTACAAAGAAGCTATAAAAGAAGGATATAAATTCTCTACTTACGGAGATGCTATGTTAATCATATAATTCTGTTAAGAATTTAAAACTAAAAACTGACAGTTATTTTAATTGTCAGTTTTTCTGTTTTTGGGCGTTCCCTAAAAAGGTCGCGCTTTCCGTTATATCTTTTTTGTTAAAAAAAACAAAAAAGGATGCCACTTCAATCGCTAACGCAGCCAATTAGCAAACTATAGTAATAAGCTAAAATTATATGCGTATTTTTGCAACTCTATTTTTAAAAACTAGAAAACTTGACTAAAAAGAAAGACATAAGAGCCTTAACTAAAGAACAATTACGCGATTTTTTTGTAGAAAATGGCGACAAAGCCTTTAGAGGAAATCAAGTATATGAATGGCTTTGGAGTAAGTCTTTACATACTTTTGATGCCATGACAAACATCTCTAAAGAAACTAGAGAAATGTTAGAAGCAAACTTTGTTATCAACCATATCAAAGTAGATTCTATGCAGAAAAGTAAAGATGGAACTATAAAAAACGGAATTAAATTACACGATGGTTTAATTGTGGAATCTGTTTTAATTCCTACAGAAAAAAGAACAACAGCCTGTGTTTCTAGTCAGGTTGGGTGTAGTTTAGATTGTTTATTCTGTGCAACATCACGTTTAAAAAGAATGCGTAATCTAAACCCAGATGAAATTTACGATCAAGTTGTAGTAATCGACAAACAAAGTAGGTTGTATTATGATAAGAAACTAACAAACATTGTTTTTATGGGAATGGGAGAACCTCTTATGAACTATAAAAACGTAATGAAATCTATAGAGATGATTACATCTCTAGAAGGTTTAGGGATGTCATCTAAAAGAATTACTGTTTCTACATCTGGAGTGCCAAAAATGATAAAAATGATGGCAGATGAAGAAGCTAAATTTAATTTAGCAGTTTCTTTACACTCTGCAATCGATGAGATAAGAACTAAAGTAATGCCATTTAATGCTACTTTTCCATTAAAAGATTTAAGAGAGTCTTTAGAATATTGGTACGAAAAAACAGGAAGAGCAATTACGTATGAGTATATTGTTTGGGGAGGTATCAACGATAGAAAAGAAGATATAAAGGCTTTGGTTGCCTTTTGTAAAGCAGTGCCTTGTAAAATCAATTTAATTGAATACAACCCTATTGACGATGGAGAGTTTCAACAAGCAAGTCCGTCTGTAATTAATAATTATATTTCTAACTTAGAAATGAATGATATTACTGTAAATGTTAGAAGAAGTAGAGGTAAGGATATTGATGCTGCTTGTGGGCAATTAGCAAATAAATCTTAAAGAAAATAGCGGTACAGAACTTGTTTCAGTATCTTATTAATTTCCCTATTTTTGACTTTCAAAAACTCATCTAGTACAAATGAAGCCAGTAGAACTTATTAAACTTCCCATTAAAAATGAAATGGAACTCTTTGAAGAAAAGTTCAAGGATTCTATGTTGTCTAAAGTTCCACTTTTAAACAGAATTACCTATTATATTGTTCGTAGAAAAGGAAAACAAATGCGACCAATGTTTGTCTTTTTAGTGGCAAAAATGGTTTCTAATGGAGGTTTCGATGAAAGAACCTATAGAGGTGCTTCTGTAGTAGAATTGATTCATACCGCTACTTTGGTTCATGATGATGTGGTAGATGAAAGTAATAGAAGACGTGGTTTTTTCTCTGTAAATGCACTTTGGAAAAATAAAATTGCCGTTTTGGTTGGAGATTTTTTATTATCAAAAGGATTATTGTTATCCATAGATAATGAAGATTTCGATTTGTTAAAACTAATTTCTATTGCCGTTCGTGAAATGAGCGAAGGTGAACTACTTCAGATAGAAAAAGCAAGAAAATTAGATATTACAGAAGAAGTATATTTTGATATCATCAGAAAAAAGACAGCAACATTAATTGCTGCTTGTTGTGGTATTGGAGCTGCTTCTGTTGGTGCAAATCAAGATTGCGTTAGAAAAATGCGAAAATTTGGTGAGTATATTGGTATCGCGTTTCAAATTAAAGATGATTTGTTTGATTATACAGAAGCAAATATTGGGAAGCCAACAGGTATCGATATTAAAGAACAAAAGATGACCTTGCCTTTAATCTATACCTTAAATAACTGTTCTAAAAAGGAGAAAGCTTGGTTGATTAATTCTGTAAAAAAACACAACAAAAATAAAAAACGAGTTAAAGAGGTAATTGCTTTTGTAAAAGAAAAAGGTGGTATAGAATATACAACCACCAAGATGAATGATTACAAAAACAAAGCTTTAGCTATATTAGAAGATTTCCCTACATCTCCATATAAAGACTCTTTATTAACCATGATAGATTACGTTGTAGAACGTAAAATATAGGTTAACAGACTTTAAAATTATTTTAAATATTCGCTTTTAAAGAAATTACAAAGTTTCTACCTGGAGAAACAATTCCAGAACTATACGGTCTATAACGTTTGTCTGTAATGTTTTCTAATCCTGTAGAAATTAATAAATTATCTGTAAATCTATACGATGTTTTTAAGTTTAACGTAATGTAAGATGGCGAATATGGATTTCCATTTGCATCAATTGCATACATATAATCTTTTGCTTTTTCACTGTCAGGTAAATCTTCATAAGCCACAGAGCCACTATAATCTGCATATAGTTGCGCTTTTAATTTACTCGCATTATAAGTAAGGCGTGTAGAACCAAACCAAGGAGCAGCGTGTCTAGAAGGGCTTTTATCTCCATTATCTAATTCTTCTTCTCCTTTTTGATAACTAACTGTTGATGAAAATCCAATTCCACTACCAAGTTCTGCTTCAAAACCTGTCTGAAAACCATACACATGTGCATTGGCAGCATTTTGAATTGCTTGTATTGTACTTAACTCACCATCATATAGCATTTCAGTTTCACCATTTAAAGTATAGTCTCTTTTTACCATGGCGTCTTTTAAATGGGTGTAAAATCCAGTAACTTCTAGCTTTAAATAATCACCAAAGGTTTTTGCTACAGAAACATCTGTATTATAAGCATATTCAGCTTTTAAATCTGGGTTAGGAACTACGACAGATCCAGGTTCAGAATCGAAAATTTTACCAACATCATCTACATTAGGAGATCGAAAAGCCGTAGAGAAATTTGTACTTAATAACCAATCTTCTTTTGGTCTAAAAACCAAACCTAAGCTACCGGTTAAAGCACCGTCATTTATATTGGCTTCTGTAAAAGGTAAAGGGTAAAAAGTAGTATCGAAAGTAGCGTTTAAGCTGTAAAAATTATAACGCAAACCAGATTGTAAAACCCATTTTTTAGAATGGTTATATTGGTTAGAAACATAAACCCCTAAAGAAGACCAATTAGAATCTGGATATCTACTAGGTCCTGCTTGAGAAATATTGGTATCAATATCTGTGTTTACTCCTGTAGAATTTACATCATTATAAACATATTCTGTTCCGTAAAATAATTTACTTTTTGCACTTAAGCTTTTAGAAAAATCTAAGTTGGTAGAGTAGGCATCTACTCGTTCTGTTCTTGTTTCTCTTTCATTATCATTAAAATCTCTACTAATTCTGCTTTCATCAAATTTTTGATAGGTCAATCTTAAAGTTACATCATCATAAAATGAATTGCTTCCTTTCTTGTTGATTTCAAAATTATTCATCATCCATTTTTGTGGACCGTAGCTCCATTCTCCATAACGAGGATTTCCGTCTTTTGTTCTTAAATGTCTATCGTATCTAGAGTAACTAGAGGTTTCTGATAAGTGAAAACCATACTCAAAATTCCATTTTTCATTTGGTTTAAACCTCACTTTTTGCATCAAGTTGGTTTGTGTGTAACCCGAAGGAGTCTGAATTTTTGGGTCTTTATTAGTAATTACAATATCTTCATTGTTCTGTCTTTCAACATATACATTTCTTAAATATTCTTCCGGACCATCGCTTCCCATTCTTAAGTCGCCATAATCATTATAACTTAAACTAGTAACAAATGCCCATTTTTTATAGCCTAGATTAAAATCTGCATGATAGGTTTTTTCTTCATTTGCAGAAGAGAATCGTGTTAAAGCATTTCCTGTAATTAGTGTTTCATCATCTAAAGACAAACTTGGCGATAAGGTTTTAAAGCTCATTACAGCACCAATAGCATCACTTCCGTAAATAACAGAACCAGGGCCAAAAATGATTTCGGTTTCTTCTATGGCAAAAGGATCTAAAGAAATTACATTCTGAATATTACCAGCTCTAAAAATGGCATTATTCATTCTAACACCATCAATGGTATATAACAATCTGTTGGTAGCAAAACCTCTAATTAACGGACTTCCGCCTCCTTGTTGGCTTTTCTGCATAAATACTTTACCAGAAACGGTAAGCAGGTCTGCAGCCGTTTGTGTGTTCATTAATGCGATTGCCTTTGGTGATATAACAGTAACTTTAGTAGCTAAATCAGATGTTTTTTGTTTCCATTTTGTAGCGGAAATTACAATTTCATCTATTCTTAATATTGTAGGAGTTAGGTGTACTAGAAAGTTATTTTGTTTAAAAGCTTCGTAACTTTTAATTTTAGTTTTAAAACCAAGAAACCGAACTTCCAATGTTTCCGCATTTATAAAATCACTAATATCTGCTTGTCCTTCTCCGTTTGTAGTAACATAATTATTGGTTTGTTTGTTAAATATAGTTACTTGCTCTAAAGTTTCTTTAGTCTCTTTATTTATTACTGTAAGAATTTGAGAGCTTGTAGTATAGTTTAAGAGTAAAAGGAAAAAAATAAAAGTAATTTTTTTAATCATTTCTAGGTTTTTGGTGTTGATAAATCTCAAGGTTATTTATCAATAATCATGCCTAATGAAGTTGGTATTACAATAATTTTAAGATTTCATTAACACTATTAATTCATCTACAAAATCTCTAGAATTAGATAATCTTGGTACTTTATGTTGGCCTCCTAATTTGTTCTTTTGTTTTAGCCATTTGTAGAATAAACCTTCTTCTGCTTGGTGTACTTTTGGCGCCATTAAAGTGATGTTTAAATAGCGTTTAGCTTCATAATCTGAGTTGATAGATTTTAATGCATTGTCTAAAATTTCAGAAAAATAACCCATAGAATCCGGTTTTCTAGTAAACTCTATTACCCATTCATGACCACCTTTTTCTTTACCTTCCATAAAAATAGGGCCCACAGTATAATCTGCAATGGTAGCAGTTGTTTTTTCGCAGGCTAATTTTAAAGCATCTTCTACGTTTTCTATATTTAATTCTTCACCAAAAACGTTTATATAATGTTTTGTTCTACCTGTAATTTTAATTCGGTACGGTTCTAAAGATGTAAAACGAATGGTATCACCAATTAAATAACGCCATAAACCACCATTTGTAGTAATAATTAAAGCGTAATCGATGTCTTTTTTTACATCAGCAAGTGTAATCGTTTTAGAATTTTCTCCTTTATAATCACTCATCGGAATAAACTCATAGAAAATTCCGTAGTCTAGCATTAACAACAATTCTTTGGAATTATTTCTATCTTGAATCGCAAAAAAACCTTCTGAAGCATTGTAAATTTCGTAGTACTTAAAACTATCTTTTGGTATAATTTTTTTATACTGTTCTCTATAAGGATTAAAGTTTACGCCTCCGTGAAAGTAGACTTCTAGGTTTGGCCAAACTTGTAGAATATTATCTTTTCCAGAACGTTCTAAAACTCGGTTTAGCAAAACTAACATCCAACTTGGTACACCTGCTAAACTTGTAATATCTTCATCGATGGTTTCATCAATAATAGCATCCATTTTTGTTTCCCAATCGCTCATTAAAGCAACTTCTTGACTAGGAGCAGAGCTAAAATCTGCCCAAAAAGGCATGTTTTCTATAATAATTGCAGACAAATCTCCAAAATAAGAATTGTTGTCTTGGTACACATCAGAACTTCCGCCCAAGCGTAATCCTTTTCCAGTAAAAAGCTGAGTATCTTCATTATTATTAATGTATAAACACAACATGTCTTTACCAGCTTTCATGTGGCAATATTCTAAAGCTTCATCAGAAACAGGAATAAATTTACTTTTGGCGTTGGTGGTTCCGCTACTTTTTGCAAACCATTTAATGTCTGTTGGCCAAAATAAATTTTGTTCCCCTTTTCTACACCTTTCTATTAAAGGTTCAAAAGTTTCATATTTCTGAATAGGAACATTTCTTGTGAAATCTGTATGATTTTTTATCTGAGCAAAGTTCTTTTCTTTTCCAAATTTTGTGTTTTTAGCAGTATGAACAAGTTTTAAAAGTAATTCATCTTGTACATCAATGGGGTATTTTAAAAACAGTTCTATTTGATGTTTACGTTTCTTTAAAAACCAAGAAATTATAGAATTGATAATTTGAAAAGCCATAGAAATTCGTAAGTTTGTTTAGAATGATTTTAGAACAAATATTGTTTTAAAACCGAAGTTTAAAAATACAAAATTTGTGCGATGATTTACCAAGGAGTTTTAAAAAAAATGATGACCGAAAATGCAGCTGAAATTCTGTATTATTTAGACATGAAAACTGATTTTATAAACATGAATCAGTTAATAAATAAAGAGATAACTATCCGTTTTGTAACATACGAATGTTTAAATTGTCATTTAGAAAAGAAAATTTATAGACAAGGTTTTTGTAAGTCTTGTTTTTTCGAAATCCCGAGTGCGGCAGATTGGATTATGAAACCAGAATTAAGTAAAGCACATTTAGGTATCGAAGATAGAGATTTGGCTTACGAGCAAGCGGTGCAATTAAAACCACATATTGTATACTTGGCAAATTCTAGCAACGTAAAAGTTGGAGTTACAAGAAAACAACAAGTTCCAACCCGTTGGATCGATCAAGGAGCACATGAAGCAATTGAAATACTAGAAGCCCCAAATCGTTATTTAGCAGGAATTACCGAGGTTGCTTTAAAAGAGTATGTTGCAGATAAGACCAATTGGCGTAAAATGCTAAAAAATGATATTGAAGATGTAGATTTGGTAGCTTGGCGCGATAAATTAAAAGAGTTTATCCCAGAAGAAGCAAAGGCATATTTTATTGAAAATAATTCTGAAACACATATCAATTTTCCGGTGATAAAATACCCTGTAAAACCAAAAAGTTTAAACCTGATTAAAACACCAACTTATACAGGGACTTTAGTGGGAATAAAAGGGCAGTATTTAATTTTTGAAGATGAAACCGTTTTTAATGTAAGAAGTAATGAAGGTTTGGTGGTTTCAATAGAAGTATAACTTCTGTTTTCTCCGAGAAATTAGATGTAATCCAACGTTATAATACTAAAAAATACAATTTAAATTTATAAATTATGGCAATTATAAAAGCAGTAAGAGGAAATCATCCGCAAATACCAGAAGATTGTTACGTAGCAGAAAATGCGACAATTGTTGGTGAAGTTTCTCTAGGAAAGGAATGTAGTATTTGGTTTAACGCAGTGCTAAGAGGCGATGTACATTTCATAAAAATTGGTAACAAAGTAAATATTCAAGATGGTGCGGTAATCCATGCAACGTATCAAAAATCACCAACAACAATTGGCAATAATGTGTCTATTGGGCATAATGCAATTGTGCATGGTTGCACAATTCACGATAATGTTTTGGTAGGTATGGGGGCTATTATTATGGACGATTGTGTGGTGGAATCTAATTCAATTATAGCTGCAGGTGCGGTAGTTACTAAGAATACCCGAGTAGAAAGCGGAAGTATTTATGCAGGAGTTCCTGCTAAAAAAGTAAAAGATATTTCGCAAGAATTAATTTCTGGTGAAATTGATAGAATAGCTAATAATTATTTAAAATATTCTAGTTGGTTTAAAGAATAAGATTTGCGCGTTACACAAGGTCGGGCTTTCTCTACTCGCTTTTTTTGAAAACACAAAAAAGAGCTCAAACAAACCGTTCTATCCCTAACGCAAAACCAATTCGTTATAAAAACAAAAACCCGATTTCAATTAAGAAATCGGGTTTTTTCAATCAACTAATCAACCAAAACTAGTTTACTTTTATTTTTTAAGATCTATCACCTCTTTGATCTCTCTTGTTACTTTTAGACCCTTTTTTTCCTTTTGTTTTATGCATTGCCATTTTACTTCTGTTTTTATGCATTTTTTCAAACTTGTCAAATTGCTCTTTGCTTAAGATGTTTTTCATACGGTTTTTCATTGCAATCTTGTCATCTAATCGTTTGTTTTGCATTGCAAACATTTCATCTGCCGTTGGTCTTTTTCTATCTTTTCTGTCAGCTTTTCTTTCTGCCATTGCAGCTTGCCTTTCTGCCATTTTAGCCATTAAAATAGGCTTAATTTGGTTTTGTTGTTTTTCAGATAAATCTAGAGTCAATGTCATTTTTTTAACTGCTAAAGTAGCGTGTTGTTCTGCTGTTAATTTAGAGTCTCTTCCTCCATTTCCTCCTCTTTTTTTCTGTGCTTGTGTAGTAAATGTTACTGCAAATACTAATACTAAGATGCTTGCTAATTTTTTCATATTTTTATAATTTTAATGTTTTTATGTATACTTCTTTGACCCATAAAAACTAGAAAGGTTTAATGTAATTTTTTGTTTAACAAGTCTTTAACATTAGTTTAGTGTTGTAAAAGTAAAAACTCGGCTCCATAAAGAAACCGAGTTTTTTAATAACCTAATCAACCAAAACTAGTTATTCTTAATTTTTTTTCTTTTTGCCTTTCTTTTCAGTATTTCCTTTTTTCTCATTAGCCATTGCTTCAAATTTAGCAAATTGCTCTTTGTCTAAAATACTTTCCATTTTAGTGTTAAAAGCAGCAGCTTTTTCTTTTCTTTCTGCATTTAATTGTTGGCGTTCTTCTTTACTAGGTTTTTCTCCAGAATCTTGTAGAGCTTTCCTTTTTTCCATAGAGGCTTGTCTATCTGCCATCTGTTCTTCTAATAAAGGTTTAATCTCATTTTGCTGATCTGCAGTTAAATTCAAATCTGTTGTCATTTTTTTCAACATCTTTTCAGTAGAAGGTTTTCCTCCTTTTTTTTGCGCTTGCGCAGTAAATGTAAAAGCAATTACAAGTACTAAAATAGTTACTATGTTTTTCATTGTTTTTTTGTTTTGTTATTTTTAATTACGCTTCTTGGACTCATAAAAAATGAAAAGGTTTAAATTTGCATTTCTGTTTAATGTGTTTTTAAGAAATAAATATGAAAAAATTATTGTGGCTATTTTTATTACTACCAATTCTTACAACTGCTCAAGATAGTATACGTGTAGATATGAGTACTCCTCATGCTACTGTTTATACACATTTATACTTTTTGCAATCGGATTCTTATGAACCTAAAAAAGCAGCAAAAACTATTTTAGGTCTTTCCGAAGAGAAGGCTATTGAAAAAGCGATTAAAATAAAGCAAGTTTTAGACGGTAAGGGTTTGTATGTAGATATGAACAGAGTACCTACCAATGCTAATTATAAAGATACAATTGGGTATTCTTCTTATTTTAGATACGTATTATTTCCTGAAAGAATGCCACAAATTTATGTGGAAAAGATAGGTGATAATTGGTATTATTCAACAGAAACAATTAACAAAATTGAAAGTTTATACAAATCGGTATATCCGTGGTACATTCAAAAATTACAGAATATAATTCCTCTTTCTGGTCATAAAAAGATACTGAATATAGAATTGTGGAAAATTATAGGATTGTTAATACTATTTATTTTAGCCTATATTATTTTTCTAATTGTAAAAAGGATAGCATTTTTTATTTTATTAAAGTTACAACAACAAATTACAAAGAATACCAATTTAGAAGTTAATAAAGTAATTAAGAAATTGGCACATCCAATAAGTTTATTGGTTGCATTAAGTTTTATAGATAAAGCTTTTCCATCATTACAATTTGGTTTAACCACAAATACTTGGGTGTTTCTGGCTTTAAATATAGCAGAAACAATTTTCTGGATTTATGTGTTTTTAAAATTAGTAAAAGTTGTAATGCGTATATATGGTGAGTTTACAGAAAGAACTCATGGAAGGTTAGATGATCAACTAGTACCTATTTTACATAGTTTTTTAACAGGTGTGGTTATTGTAGTTGGTATTTTAAGATTATTAGTTCTTTTTGGTGTAGATACTACAACAATGATAGCGGGTGCTACTATTGGTGGTTTGGCATTTGCGTTAGCTTCTCAAGACACTGTAAAAAACTTGATTGGTACTATTATGATATTTCTTGATAAACCATTTCATATAGATGATTGGATTGAGGCAGGAGAAGTTGTGGGTACGGTAGAAAGAGTAGGATTTAGGTCTACACAAGTACGTGCTGCAGATACTTCTATTTATCAAATTCCGAATAGTAGATTGTCTGAGTTGGTTATTAATAATAAAGGATTGCGTTTATTTAGAAGATACAATACAAATTTAGGATTGCGTTATGATACGCCACCAGAATTAATTGAGGCTTTTGTTAAGGGCCTTAGAGAAATTATTATTGCACATCCAGAAACACGTTCTGATTCTTATAATGTAGAGTTTACAGGTTTTGGAGACTCTGCTTTGTTGGTGATGGTAAATGTGTATTTTAAGAGTTTAGCTTGGGGTGTAGAGCAATCTTCTAAACACAGATTGCATATTGCTATTGTAAAATTAGCGAAAGAGTTAGGTGTAGATTTTGCTTTTCCTTCTACAACGGTTACTATTGAGAATTTTCCTGAGAAAAAAGGATTAAATCCTAAATACGATATTAATCAAGAAAGAATAGATACTGTGATTGCAACAGTTGTGAACGATTTTAACAAAGAGAATCAGTCAGAAACAGCAAATTAATTCAACAATATTTTAGTACTATAAATTCAAAAGGCAACCTTACTTTTACAGTAAGGTTGCCTTTTTTTTATGATAAAATATTAAAAGGTAGAAATATTATTAGCTACCTATCCGTTTTTAGCCTCTTTAAAAATTTCTCTAACAGCAATTTCGTAGTTTCTTACATTACCTGCCTTTTTAATTTTTTTATAGGTTTTCTGAGGGTTTGAAAAACTTTGAGAAAAATATTCCCAGAAACCAAGCATCTTCATTTTAATAGGAGTAGGACCGGAAAGCGCTGCATCATATTCAGTAAAAATACGATCGTGAAATTCGTTAAAAATATCGAACCTATTTTTCGGGTATTCTGTAGTTTCGGCTTTTATCATACTTGGTAAAAAAGGATCTGCAATTAGTCCTCTACCAATCATCCAATGATCTATAGATGGAAAACGTTCTTGAAGTTTTTTATAAGCAGCAACAGAGGTAACGTCTCCATTGTAATACAATTTATGCTTTGTATTGTTTACACATTTTTGAAATGAATCTAAATCTGTTCCGCCTTTGTACAATTGTTTTCCTATTCTTGCATGAATAGCAATGTTTTTTAAAGGATAATTGTCTAAAACTGGTAAAACCTCTAAAATTTCTTCAGGAGTATCATAGCCCATTCTCATTTTCATAGAAACTAAAATATCAGATTCATTATGAATTTTATGAAGAATGCTATTTATCTTTTCAGGATTTGCAATTAGTCCAGAGCCCATTCCGCGTTTGGTAACCATCGGGTAGGGGCAACCTAAATTCCAGTTTAATTCTTTGTAGCCTAATTCTCTAACATATTTAGCTACAAAAAGAAATTCTTCTACATTATTGGTAATAATTTGAGGAATTACTTCTAACTCAGTATTATTCTTGAGTTCAATGTCTTTTTTGTAAGAATTTTTAATCACTAGTTTTCCGTTTAAACGGATGTATGGTGAATAAAAAGTATCAATTCCACCAAAAAAATGATTGAATGCATTTCTAAATTTGTAATCTGTAAAGCCTTGTAAAGGAGAAGATAAAAGTGTCTGACTCATAAAAAATATTGTGCTGCAAATATAGAATACTTTTTAATGCGTTTGATAGAAAATAAAAAATGGATTGAACTTTTCTTAATTCTTAGAAGACTTTAAAGGAGTATTTAACCAGTAGTTGTGTTCTAGTTCTAAAGGTATTATTAATGACTTTGATAAAGGTGAATTTTTATCAATAAAACTTTGCTGAATAGGGAGTTCTTTCTGTTCGAAAGTTTCTTGTACAAAAAATTCTCTGTATTGATTTATTTTTAAACTAGGTCTTTTGTCAATCTCAAAACCATTTAGGTCTTTTAAATTTGTAATATCGAACTTAAAGAAAGGGGAGTAAATTAGGTTAACATTTTCCTTTTTTAAGATTACTTCATTAAAAGACTTTTCGTCAATAACAACATTAAATACTCTCGAACTTCCTTCAATAGGAATAATATCTAGAACTTTTAATCTTTTATTTTTATAATAAATTTTAAAATTTCTTTTATGGATACTGTTAAGTGCAACCAATCTATTAAAATACATTTTAAAACTCTTTTGTTTAGGATTGTATTGGGTTTTTATGAGTTTAAAATATTCTCCACTGTAAGCTTCAAAGAAGTTATTAAAAGTGATGTAATTTAAATACATTTTATCCTTTTTAGGGATGTATTCTATAGTAACTGAGTATTGTGGGTTTTTCTTATTGTTATAATAGAGGTTGTAATTGAGTTTATGAATTGCAAAATCTTGTTTAGAAATGTAAATGGTTCCAAATGCAGCATAATCATAATTTGTTGTTTCCATAATAGAGGTAAATGAAATTTCATAGATTGGAGTATTATCCGAAAAAATTACTTTTTTTACTTTGAATTTATGGTTTTTAACAAAATCTTTTTCAAAAACATTACTAAAAGAAAATGACATTTTATCATGGTTTCTAATTGTGTTTGTAAGATTTAAAATATTTAACTCATTGCCTCCTAAAGGAGTTATGTATACGCTTTCAGAATATTTTTTCTTTTCATTATCATAGGGAACCGTAAGTGAAGGATCTTGTATAAATTGTTTATTTGTTTTGTAGTTATATAATAAAGATTGATTTTTTTTACTATCTAATTTATCACTATCAAAACCATCGTCAAAAGACTCTATTATTGCCTCATGTACATTTAAGTATTTTATTTCTTCTTTAGATTGTCTGTTTTTTTGGTAAGAATCACCAACAGGTTGTTGGTAATCTCTATAATAACCAATATAAGAATGTGGTTCTGTTGGGTAATTTTCTGTAATATTTTGAACAGCTTGTTTAACAATTTGAATGCCTAATAATTGTCTTTTTTTCTTTTTTGAAGATTTAATAACGATTTCATTGAGTTGATTATTCGCTATTGATAAGTAGATAACATTAATACTGTTTGTTTTTAATTGAGAGAGCTTTACTTCTTTGGTTTTATATCCGATAGAAGATATTCTAATTATTCCTTTATTTTTTTGTTCTATTGGTATTTCAAAATTTCCGTTGAGGTCTGCATGTGTACCTCTATTTATATTTTTTAGCATAACTGTAGCATAAACAATAGGTGCTCCGGAAGTAGCGTCTATTATTTTACAAGAAATTTTTTCTTGAGAAAAAGTTGTGCTTATAGTTATTATGATAAGAACTAAAAAAGAGATTTTTTTTCGATTCAAAATAGAAACTTTATGTATTTTTAAGTCAAAAACCACGCCAATTAGAGGCGTGGTTTTAGTATTATATAATTCTAAATTAATTATTTAGGATCTAAAATAGTATCAATTCTATCTACAACATCCTGTAAGTGGTAACGAGTTAAAGTGTTTCCTCTGTTAGAAGCAGATTTTGCATCACGTTGTAAACGTTTTAATTCACCTCTTGCTACAGATTTTACATCAGAAATATTTGCAGAAGAAGATTCTAATAAAGATTTTAAAATATCAATATGCAATTTTTGTAAATTTCTTCTGTACGTGTCAATACTTCTACCATTATAAAGTTCTGTCCAGATACCTTTTCTTAAATCAGAAAACATAGAAACTAAAGTATACGCATCAGAGCCGTTTAAAGTTTCGTTCTCAATCATACGTGCCATTCTAGATGTACTTAAAACTCCGCTTAAAGTTCTTCCTTGTAAAGATTTAATTTTATCTACTGCACCGGTATATTGTACTTTAGAAAAAAGATCTTTATCTATCATCCAAGTTGGTGTTTCAAATAATTGATCTATTACAAATGCTAAAGATTCTTTTTGGCGTGCTTTATCTACATGAGTATAAACTGCTCCTTCTTGGTCTGTTGTTTTATAGTTTTCATAAATACCACCAACGTTAGAAGAAACGTGTCCCATATACCTAGAGAATTGTGTAAGTAATTCACCGTACATAGCATTCATATCATCATAGTTTTCACCTTCTTCGCTAGTCCACTCTTCTAATTTAAGTAGAGTTCTCTTTAAATTTTTAATTCCGTAGTTACTTGCTTTTACAGCATCGTCACCTAAGTCTTCTGTTTGAGAACTAGGGTCTATAACACCACGTTGTTGGCGACCAAAACGGTACATTGGGTCTCCAGCATGTTTTAAAATCCAAGAATCAAGAATAGGTTTTTCATCTTTAGCATCTGTATCTAAAATAGGTCTGTATCCCCAAGAGATAGAATATTTGTCATAAATACCAATATTTGGCATTAAAGCAACGCCTTTGTCTTCTGGTTGTGCAACATAGTTAAAACGAGCATAATCCATAATAGAAGGTGCTGTTCCGTATTTTTTTGTGAATGAAGCAGAACGTAAAGAATCTACAGGATATGCAGCAGAACTCCCCATGTTATGAGGTAAACCTAAAGTGTGACCTAACTCATGAGAAGATACAAACTTGATTAATTCTCCCATAGTTTTTGTCTTGAAATTGTTACCTCTTGCTTCTGGGTTAATTGCAGAAGTTTGCACAAAGAACCAATTGTGTAATAAAGTCATTACATTATGATACCAGTTGATATCAGATTCTAAGATTTCTCCAGATCTTGGGTCACTTACGTGAGGTCCGTTCGCATTAGGAATTGGTGATGCTAAATATCTAATTACAGAATAACGAACATCTTCTGGACTATATTCTGGGTCTTCTTCTTTGGTTGGTGCTCTTTTACCAACAATAGCGTTTTTAAAACCTGCTGCTTCAAAAGCAACTTGCCAATCATTTACACCTTGTATAATATAAGGAACCCATTCTTCTGGAGTTGCGCTATCTACATAATAAACAATTTGTTTTTTAGGCTCTACTAATTCTCCTCTTTTAAATTTTTCGATATCTTCATCTTTTACTTCTAAACGATATCTATCTAAATATTTAACTGTTTTACTTTTTTGAGCATCTAAACCATAATCTACTTGACCTCTAGCAAACCATCCTACACGTTCATCAAAATAACGACGTTTCATTGGTACTTTAGGTAGTAAAACCATTGAGTTACTCATTTCTAAAGTAATAGACCCCAAAGAGCTGTTAGAAGGTGCTTTACTTGCAAAATATGTTTTTACATGTCTTGTTTCTATGTTTTTAGGGTAACTACTAACTCTTTCTATATATGAACGGTCATTATCCATTCTTGTTACACCGTACGCTTTTCTATAAAAACCAGGAAAACCTAAAGGTTTTATATCTGAAGTAAATAAAGGAGTAGCATCTATAACAGTTGCTGTAGAGTCTTTACTAATTGCTTTTATAGGAAAAGAAAATAGAATAGGCTCTAAGTTAGAGTTTACAACGGCTTTATGAACCGGTAAAATAGTATCTGCAACAATGTCATGAGAAACAATTCTTAATAGAATTTGTTTGTTCTTTCTTTCCCAACGTAATACTTGTGTGTTTGTTTTTCCACCACCAAAACCAATTCCGGTTGCAGTTTTTGCAATTCTTGTTACCATTAACATTTCTCTTGTTAAAAGAGAATCTGGTATTTCGAAAAGATAAGAATTACCTTTTGTATGAACTTTAAATAATCCTTCGTCTGTTTTATGGTCTTTGGTAACCACTTTTCCGTAAGGCTGAATGTCTCCCTTTTCGGGTTTCTTTTTTGGAGTTTCTTTAGGAGTTTCGTCCTTTTTTTTCTTCCAAAATTGGGCTTCTGTTTGAGTTGTAAAACCAAAAACAAAAGCAACTAAAAGTAATTTAGTAAGTAATCTTTTTGTCATCATTAAAGTGTTATTTGAATTGGTTTCGAAATTAAGAAAACGCTGAAGTATTGAGTCTTAAATATATGTTAAAGGGAAAGGTTGGGGGCAATAAAGAAAGCTTCTTAATAAGTAGGTGGGGTAAAAATCATAGAGTTGAAACACCTTTGGTTGTTTAATCTTAATATTTTTTAAAATAAGTTCTATTGAAGTAGTGTCTTTAATAGTTAACGTTTCTTTTTTATTGTAAAAAAAAACTCATCTACAATTTATTTTGTAGATGAGTAATGTAAGCTTTTGTTATAGATATTAGCTATAAAAATTATTTTTGGTAATACTTAATACGCTCTTTTATCGTTTCCTTCGTAAAAATTAATAAAAGCTTGGTTTACAACTCTGCGTCCTCCAGGAGTAGGGTAGTTTCCTGTAAAGTACCAATCTCCAAGATTATCAGGACACGCTTTGTGCAAGCCTTCTATAGATTGATAAATTACTTCTACTTGTGCCTTAATATCTACTGTTTTTAACATTTCAGCAATTTTAGCAGAAATTTCTTCAGCTTTAAAAGGACTGTAAATTTCTTTTACGTGATTTACAATTTCAGTATCTGCTTTACCTTGCTGCTCTTTACATTTTTTGTAAACAGCGTCTACAATATTATATTGATTTGTATCTTTTAACAATTCTAAAGCTGCTTTAAAAGCAATAAAATCATCAATTTTGGCCATATCAATACCATAGCAATCTGGGTATCTAATTTGTGGAGCAGAAGAAACTACTACTATTTTTTTAGGTTTTAATCGATCTAAAATTCTAATAATACTTTTCTTTAATGTAGTACCCCTTACAATACTATCATCAATAATAACAAGGTTATCAGTAGGTTTTACAACACCATATGTAATATCATAAACATGCTCTACCAAATCATCTCTACTGCTATCATCTGCAATAAAAGTTCTTAATTTTGCATCCTTAATGGCTATTTTTTCAAAACGAGGTCTTTCAGATAAAATCTCTGTAACCTTTTGTGCTGATAATTTTGTTCCACCAGCTAAAATTTTTGCTGTTTTTTGTTGGTTCAATAAATCTTCAGCAGCTTCTACCATTCCGTAGAAAGAAGTTTCTGCAGTGTTTGGTATAAAAGAAAATACAGTGTTAGAAATATCGCTATTAATAGACTCTAAAATCTTTGGAAACACTATTTTTCCTAGGTCTTTTCGTTCTTTATAAATAGAAGCATCACTTCCTCTAGAAAAATAGATACGCTCAAAAGAACAAGCTTTGTTTTCTCTAGGCTCTATAATTTTCTTAATTGAAGTTACACCACTTTTCTTAATAATTAAAGCATGTCCTCTTTCTAATTCTTGAACGTCTTCTATCTTAACATTAAAAACAGTTTGAATAACTGGTCTTTCTGAAGCGACAACTACAACTTCTTCATCTTCATAAAAATAAGTAGGTCTAATTCCGTTTGGATCTCTTAAAACAAAAGCATCTCCATGACCAACTAAACCTGCCATAGCATAACCACCATCCCAGTTTCTAGAAGATCTTTTTAATACTTTTTTTAGTTTTAGATTTTCTTCGATATAAGGTGAGGCATCTCTTTTATTAAATCCTTTTTTCTTTGCTTCTTGGTATAATTTGCCAACTTCATCTTCTAAGAAATGACCAATTTTTTCCATTACAGTTACGGTGTCTGTAAATTCTTTAGGGTGCTGACCTAACTCAATTAATTCTTCAAGTATTTGATTAGAATTAGTCATGTTAAAGTTACCAGCAACTATTAAGTTTTTATGTTTCCAGTTACTTTGGCGTAAAAAAGGGTGTACACTTTCTATACTATTTTTACCAAATGTACCATAACGTACGTGTCCTAAAAATAAGTTTCCAACATAAGGCATGTTTTCTTCTTGCCAAGCAACGTCGTCTTTTTTATCAGGATTTTGTTCTAAAACATTATTTAAACGTTGGTTAATTTGAGCAAAAACATCTTGTATGGGTTGCGGTTGGTTAGAACGCACCCTACTAATATATCTTGTACCTGGTTCTACATTAAATTTTACGCTGGCAAAACCTGCACCATCTTGTCCGCGATTGTGCTGTTTTTCCATTAATAAATACATTTTATTAATTCCGTAAAAAGCAGATCCGTATTTGTCTTTATAAAATTGTAACGGTTTCTTTAATCTAACAAGTGCAATTCCACATTCATGTTTAATAGCATCACTCATTGGTATATATAGTTTTTTTGTTGTGTTGTTGTAAAAAAAAAATCCGCAGCAAAAACCGCGGATTAAAATTAAGATATTTTAATATCAAATTGTGTTAAATCTTTAAAAGCTTGTAATCGCTTTTTAACTTCTTCTGCAGTAAGTACTTCCATGCGCTCTGTACCAAATTTTTCTACACAGAAAGATGCTAGGTTAGAACCGTAGATAATTGCATTTTTCATGTTGTTAAAAGAAATGTCTTCTGTTTTTGCTAAATAACCACAAAAACCACCAGCAAATGTATCTCCAGCTCCTGTAGGATCAAAAACTTCTGCTAAAGGTAATGCAGGTGCATAAAACATATTTCCTTCATTAAATAATAAAGCACCATGTTCTCCTTTTTTGATCACCACATATTTAGGTCCCATTTCATGAATCTTTTTAGCTGCATTTACTAAAGAATATTCTCCAGATAATTGACGCGCTTCTTCATCATTAATAGTTACTACATCTACACGTTTTAAAACTGTATGTAAATCATCTAAAGCAATGTCCATCCAAAAATTCATAGTATCTAAAACTACTAATTTTGGTCTTTCTGTCATTTGATCTAATACAGATGCTTGTGTTAACGGGTGTAAATTCCCTAACATTACAATACCTGCATCTTTAAAATTTTCTGGTACAACAGGTGTAAAAGTCTCTAATACATTTAATTCTGTAATTAAAGTATCTCTAGAGTTCATATCATTGTGATATTTACCACTCCAGAAAAAAGTTTTACCTTCTTTATCTACCTCAATTCCATCGGTATTAATTCCTTTATCATTCATCATTTCTAAGTAGGATGCAGGGAAATCTCCTCCAACTACAGAAACAACGCCTGTTTTTACTCCAAATTGACTTGCAGCTAGACCTACATAGGTTCCAGATCCACCTAATATTTTGTCAGTTTTCCCAAAAGGGGTTTCAATTGCATCAAAAGCTACTGTACCAACTGCTAATAATTTACTCATTTCTTAGATTTTATACGTAATTTTGCATTTTATAAAATGCTTTTTAAAAAGTGCAAAAATAAGTTTTAAAAATGACTATCAAAGAAATACAAGAAGAAATTATTGATGAGTTTTCTATGTTTGATGATTGGATGGAGCGCTATGAGTACATTATAGAGTTAGGTAAATCGTTACCAATTATTGAGGATACGAATAAATTAGATGAAAATTTAATAAAAGGTTGCCAGTCTAAAGTTTGGTTATATTCTGAATTAGAGGGAGATATTATTAAGTTTTCTGCGGATAGTGATGCTATATTAACCAAGGGTATTGTGGCATTGTTATTGAGGGTGTATTCAAACCAAAAACCGGTAGATATTTTAGGGGCTTCTACAGATTTTATTGATGAAATCGGTTTAAAAGAACATTTATCACCAACAAGAGCAAATGGTTTAGTTTCTATGGTTAAGTACATAAAAATGTATGCCATTGCACAACAAACTAAATTAGGAAATTAAAAATACAATTGGTGAAAACTAATTGTTAAATGAAATATAATGACAGATAAAGAGTTAGAAGTAATAGGTGACAAAATTGTAAATGTTTTAAAAACAATTTATGATCCAGAAATACCAGTAGATATTTACGAATTAGGTTTAATTTATGACGTTTTTGTATCTGAAGATAATAATGCAAAAATATTAATGACATTAACCTCACCTAATTGTCCGGTAGCAGAAAGTTTGCCTGTTGAGATTGAAGATAAAGTGAAAACTTTAGAGGAAATTAAAAGCTGTGAAGTAGAAATTACTTTCGATCCTACTTGGACACAAGATATGATGAGTGAAGAAGCAAAACTAGAACTGGGAATGCTATAAAATAGTCTCAGTAACAGTTTTCAGAATAAAACAACCAATGTCATTTCTAAATGAGCTTTTTTAAGCGATTGAGAAATCTCAACTTTGAAACTTTAAAAATGCAAGAAGAAATTATAAATAGAGTTACAAATAGTAAACTTAAAACCTTTGATTTAGAAGAAATCTATCCAGAAGGAAAAAGAGTGGTATTTGATGTAAAAGATTGGTTGTTTCAAGAGTTAATCTTAAAAGAAAAGGACTTCAGAGAATCGGTACAAAACCATGATTGGTCTCAATACAAAAATAGTTTTGTAGCTATTTCTTGTTCTGTAGATGCAATAATTCCTTCTTGGGCTTTTATGTTAGTTGCGTCAGAATTAATTCCGTTCGCAAATAAAGTAGTGATTGGAGATTTAGAATTGCTAGAAACAGTTCTTTATCAAGAATTAATTAGTTTTTTAGACCTTAAGGAATTTATAAATGCACCAGTTATTATAAAAGGGTGTGCAAATAAACCAATTCCAGATTCTGCATATGTCTTTTTAATAGAAAAATTACAACCTGTAGCAAGGTCTATTATGTTTGGAGAAGCTTGCTCAACAGTACCTTTATATAAAATTAAAAAATAATTTACAATGAGAAGATTATTACTTCTTTTATTAGTTCTTTTTTCCACTTCTTTTTATGCACAAAAAAAGAAGAAAGATACTTTACCAATTCCTAAATGGAAAATTAATGGAAAGTTTGGTTTTGTTTTTAATCAATCTTCCTTTTCTAATTGGGTTTCAGGGGGAGAGAATATGATTGCAGGTGATATAAATGTAAATTATGATTTTAATTACAAGAAAAACAATGTTAACTGGGATACGAGAATTTTAACTGCGTATGGATTAAGCCATTTAAATACCAAAGGGTATCGTAAAACAAATGATCGATTTGAATTAAACTCTTTATTAGGTATAAAATCGGGTAATAATTGGTTTTTATCGCAATTTGTTAATTTTAAAACTCAATATTCTAGAGGTTATAATTATAAAGTAGAACCTGCGGTACCTGTTTCAGATTTTTTCTCACCGGCTTATTTGAGTTTAGGTCCTGGTATGTTATGGAAAAAGTCTGATAATTCAAATATAAACATAGCTCCGGCTACTGCTAGGTTAACAATGGTTAGCGATTTGTTTTCTGGTCAATTTGGGGTAGAAGAAGGAGATAATACCAATTTTAGTTTAGGTTTTAACCTCTCTGGATATTTTAAGTTTACGATAATGGAGAATGTAGAAATGGAAAACATTGTTGCACTCTACTCAGATTACTTAGATCAACCAGACAATTTAGACTTAGAAAACCAAACAAATATTCGTTTTAAAGTAAATAATAACATTAAAATGCACATGACTTTTCATGCTATCGTAGATGATAATGCGTCTAGTAAAGTGCAATTTAGACAATTATTTGGTTTGGGATTAAATTATAAATTTCATCAAAAAGTGACTTATTAATATTTTTATTGTCTAAATAAGAAAAAGTGTATTTTTGCACACTCAAATTTTAAAAAAACAAAAAAAAATGAAGAAGTTATCAATTTTATTTTTATTGGTATTAACTAGTTTATCCATTAATGGACAAACAGCTGAAGAATTAAAAAAAGAACAAGCTCCTAAAAAAGCTGAAATTGCTAAATTACAAGGAGAAGTAAAAGCTTTACAATCAAAAATCGATGCACTTCCAGGATGGAGAAAAGGTGCTTTTGGTACAATTGGAGGTAGTTTTTCTGGTTTTAATAACTGGTATTCTAAATCTACACCTACAGCAACTGCTGGTAATATAGGTATTACAGTAAATGGTTTTGCTAATTTAATTAAAGAAGATTTTTTCTGGAGAAACTCTGCTGCTGTTAATTTAGGTTGGGTAAAACTAGATGAAGAAGGAGTTGCTGGAGATGAAGATTTTGAAGCTACTACAGATGTATTTACAATTAGCTCTTTATATGGTAAGAGATTAAATAAAAAATGGGCACTTTCTGGTTTAGCAGAATATAGAACAACTATTATAGATAACTTTAACGACCCAGGATATTTAGATTTAGGTATTGGTGCTACATGGACACCTACAAATAATTTAGTGGTTGTTATACATCCAGGAAACTACAATTTTGTTTTTAGTAGTGGAGATACCGTTTTCGAATCTTCTTTAGGTGCTAAAATTGTAGCAGACTACACACAGAAATATGGTAAACTAAGTGTAAAGTCTAATTTATCTATGTTTCAAAGCTATGATACATCAGATTTATCTAACTGGACATTTACGAACTCTTTTGGGTATACAATATGGAAAGGAATTGGAGTTGGTTTTGAGTTAGGTTTACGTCAAAATAAACAAGAAGCTTTAAACAATGCTTTAGATAATGCTGTTGTGCCTACAGCTACTTTTGACAATATAGATAACAAATTACAATCTTACTATTTACTTGGTCTTAGTTATGCTTTTTAAGTAGTATCAAATAATATTTTATTTAAACCTCAAGAAGAAATTCTTGAGGTTTTTTATTTTCCTTACTTTTACATTCTAAACCTTTGTTGATGACATTATTAATAATTTTCGCTACCGTTTCTATTTTCTTTTCATTTTTGTGTTCTATTCTAGAGGCAGTTTTACTTAGTATTACTCCAACTTTTATCAATCTAAAAAAGAAAGAAGGGCTTGAATATGCACTACAGTTAGAAGCGTTAAAGAAAGATGTAGACAAACCTTTAATAGCAATCTTAACAATAAATACAGTTGCACATACTGTAGGAGCTATTTTAGTTGGTGTACAAGCAAAAGTAGCCTATGCAGAAATGTATGGTACTTCTGCTAAAACTATTTTGGGTATTAGATTAACAGAAGATGTTATGGTGGGGGTTGTGTCTACAATAATGACTATTTTAATTTTAGTTGCATCAGAAATTATACCTAAAACAATTGGAGCGACTTATTGGAGACAGTTAGCTAATTTTACTACCAAGGCTTTAAATATTATGATTTTCCCATTAAAATGGACAGGTTTTATCTGGGTTTTACAATTAACTACAAAATTAATTGGAGGCAAAGGACATGGCAGTGTTTTAAGTAGAGAAGGCTTTTTGGTAATGACAGAAATAGCAGAAAAAGATGGTGTTTTTCAAGAAAACGAAGGTAAGGTTATTAGAAATTTATTAGGTTTTAAAGGAATTAAAGTAAATGATGTAATGACACCAAGATCTGTTTTAGAAATAGCAGATGAAAGTCAAACGATAGAAGCTTTTTATAATGAGCATAAAAAATTACGTTATTCTAGAATTCCTGTTTTTGCTGAAAATCCAGATGAAATTACAGGATATGTTCTAAAAGATAATTTATTTGAAGCAATAATTAGTGGAAAAGGAGCGGAGACCTTATCTTCTATAAAAAGAAATATTATAATTACAGATAGAGATTTATCGATTGCAGATTTATTTGACAAACTGATTCGCCAGAAAGAACATATTGCGTTGGTTGTAGATGAATATGGTTCTGTAAGCGGACTTGTTTCTCAAGAAGATGTAATAGAAACTTTATTAGGTTTAGAGATAATGGATGAGAGTGACTCTGTTGCAGACTTACAAGCTCATGCTAAAAATTCTTGGAAAAATCGAGTAAAAAAAATGGGAATAAATGATGATAAAAAGAAGGAATAGCTTGTGCTTACAAAGTATATAATACGATTACTTTTAGATATTTACATTAAATAAGTAGCCAACTAAGGCTGTTAATCCCATAGCAGCTGTACCCCAAAAAGTGATTCTTAAAACTGCTTTTTTAATATTAGAACCGCCTGCTTTGGCAGCTAATGCTCCTAGAGTCATTAGAAAAAGTATGGAAGAAGCGTAAATATAGTATTCCAGATTTTCTAAAGGTAGAAAAAGAGTTACCAAAAAAGGAAGTAGGCCGCCAATTGTAAAAGCAGCTCCAGATGCTACTGCAGCCTGAATAGGATTTGCCTGACTAATTTCATTAATCCCTAATTCATCTCTAATATGTGCTGCTAACGCATCATTTTCAGTTAATTCTTCAGCAACAATTAAAGCTGTTTCTTTTTTAAGACCTCTCTTTTCGTAGATTCTTGCCAACATTTGTAACTCAAGTTCTGGCATTTCTTCTAATTCTATTTTTTCCCTTTCAATATCTGCAGATTCAATATCTGTTTGAGAACTTACAGAAACATATTCTCCTGCTGCCATAGATAAAGCTCCTGCAACCAAACCTGCTAAAGTAGCTAGAATTACAGGTTCTCTTAATTCGCTTGCAGCAGCAACTCCAATAGCTAAACTTGCGGTAGATAAAATTCCATCATTTGCTCCTAAAACAGCTGCTCTTAGCCAATTACTTCTATGTATGTAGTGTTTTTCTAAATGGTCTACTAATTCGGTGGAGCTTTTGTTCATCTCATTGAAGTTTATTTTATCAAATCATAATAATTTACTCTTCTTCTTTATATTCATAATATAAAAAGTCGTTATAAGGAAAACGTTGAATATGGATTTTCTTTACTTCTTCGTATGTTTTCTCTTTAAAGTCTTCTAAATTATCTTTGTTTAAAGCGGATATGAAAATAGAATCTACATCATAATCATTCATCCAAGTTTTTTTCCAATCTTGTAATGTATAATGTTCTTTCCCTTTTTCCGTTACAATGTCATCCTCATCAATAGTTTTATGAGAATAGGCATCAATTTTATTAAAGACCATTACAGAAGGTTTGTCTGCACATTTTATATCTGCCAAAACAGAATTTACTGAAGCTATATGATCTTCGAAATTTGGATGAGAAATATCTACTACATGTAATAATAAATCTGCTTCTCTAACTTCATCTAACGTAGATTTAAAAGATTCTACCAATTGTGTAGGTAGTTTTCTAATAAAACCAACAGTGTCTGTTAATAAAAACGGAATGTTCTTAATAACCACTTTTCTAACAGTAGTATCTAGAGTTGCAAATAATTTGTTTTCAGCAAAAACATCACTTTTACTAATCACATTCATTAATGTAGATTTACCAACATTGGTGTAACCAACCAAAGCAACTCGAACCATTTTTCCACGGTTTTTACGTTGCACAGCCATTTGTCTGTCTATGGTTAACAATTTCTTTTGTAACACAGAAATTTTATCACGAATAATACGTCTATCTGTTTCAATTTCAGTTTCACCAGGTCCACGCATTCCAATTCCCCCTTTTTGTTTGTCAAGGTGTGTCCAAAGTCTTGTTAAACGAGGTAATAAATATTGACATTGTGCCAATTCTACTTGTGTTTTTGCAGAGCTTGTTTGCGCTCTTTGTGCAAAAATATCTAATATAAGGTTTGTTCTGTCTAAGATTTTACAATCTAAAACTTTCTCAATATTACGTATTTGAGCTGGAGATAATTCATCATCAAAAATGGCAGTACCAATATGATTTGAAACAATATAGTCTCTAACTTCTTCTAATTTACCAACACCTAAAAATGTTTTAGGATTGGGTTTTTCCATTTTTTGTACAAAACGTTTTACGGCAACACCACCTGCAGTCAGGGTTAGAAATTCTAATTCATCTAAATATTCTGTAGATTGAATTTCATTTTGTTGTTGAGAGATAATACCGATTAAAACAGCTTTTTCAGAAATAACTTCGCGTTCGTCTATCATAGATTACAAAAATACAAAGATTTGGTTTGTAAATGCATAAAAAAAACCTCAAGATACTTGAAGTTTTAATTAAATAATTCAAATTCAAATTCAACACTTTCTCTTCTTATAGCAATGGTTTTTATTAGTTTATAATTATTTCAGATTTTAATCAATACAAAATTACAAGAGAAAAAGGTAAGTAAGTATAGTTTTGTGTTAAGAAAACATATAGTTTAAGTTAAGAGTTACCCTGCTTTATTTTTATATTTTTACCAATCATCAAAACAATTATAAATGGGGTTATTTTTTTCATCATCAAAAAGGAGTAAAGAGATATTTACTGTCGGGTTTTACAACGTAGAAAATTTATTTGATACGGTAGATGATCCAAAAACCTTTGACGATGATTTTACTGCCAATGGTAAAAATCACTGGAATAATAAACGTTACAGGGATAAAATTAAAAAATTAGGTTCTGTAATTTCTCAACTAGGTAAAGAAAGATCATATGATGTGCCTGCACTTGTAGGTTTGGTAGAGGTAGAAAATGCTAAAGTTGTAAGAGATTTAGTGAATTCTAAAGATTTAAAAAAGCACCATTATGGTTTTGTACATTATGATTCTCCGGATGATAGAGGGATTGATGTAGCGCTTTTATACAATAAAGAAGTATTCGAATTAATAGACTCAGAACATTTTCCGTTGTATTTAGAAGGAGATGAAGGGAAGAGAGATTATACTAGAGATATTTTAGTGGTTTCTGGTAATTTAAAGGGGGAGTTAGTCCATGTTTTAGTAAATCATTGGCCTTCTAGAAGAGAAGGAATAGAAGAGTCTGAACCAAAAAGAATTGATGCCGCAAAATTAGCAAGAGCAATTATAGCAGGAATACAAGCTAAAAATTATAATGCAAAAATTTTGATTATGGGTGATTTTAACGATGATCCAACCAGCAAATCTATTAAAGAATATTTAGTGACTGATGATTTTTACAATCCTATGGAAAAGATATTGGATAGAAATGCTATTGGTTCTTTAACCTATGAAGGTAAATGGAATTTATTTGATCAGATAATTATTACCAAGAACTTTTTAGACAAAAAAGAAGGACAAGTCTACTTTAAGCATGCTGAAGTATTTAATAAGAAATGGTTGAAGATTTTTAAAGGAAAATTAAAAGGAAGTCCGTTTAGAACTTATATAGGTCCTTGGTACCAAGGTGGTTTTTCAGACCATTTTCCTGTGTATGTGTATTTTAAAAAGGAAGATTAATTGAAATGATAATTATAATCTTCCACTCTTGTAAACTCTGATATTTTTTTGTTTATTTTTTTTGAAATTTCTTGTTATGGTACTAGCGAGACGCTCGCACTAGTATTTATGTCTTGCTCGTTTTTTGCTAACGCGACCGTTTCGCTCGTGTGAAAACTGATGCTGTCTTGTTTTTTTAACGCATTCATTATAGTATGCTGTAAAATTATTTAAAAGAGAACTAATTAATCCTTTCCAAAACCTTTAAAAGCAGCCTTTAATTTTTCATCATTTAAAATATACTTCTTGTATTTTCCGTCTCTGTATCTGTAGTAAATAAAGAAAGGCATAAATAGAAAAGAAAAGTAAAAGACACCTAAACCCATTACAATTTGTCCTTTTTCGTGATCTGTATTTATAAGGTACATTCCAACTGCCATCCAAATTAAAAAGATGACAAACATTATTTTTAACATTAACTTCATATTGCAAAATTACAAAAGTTATATCTTTAATTGATATATTTTATAGAAATGAACTCAATTTCATTATTTTTGATAGGGTTGCTGCTTTTTTCTTGCAATTCACATAAAAAAGAAACGAATATGAATACCAAAATAGTGATTGCTCACAGAGGTGCTTCTGGTTATTTACCAGAACATACTATGGAGGCCAAAGCGATGGCGTATGCTATGACCCCTCATTTTATTGAGCAAGATTTGGTGTTGAGTAAAGATAATGTACCTATTGTAATTCATGATATTTATTTAGATGATGTAACGGATGTTGCTGTAAAATTTGCTGATAGGAAAAGAAAAGACAATCGATTCTATGTGATAGATTTTACTTTTGATGAATTGCAAATGCTCAAAGTAACGGAGCGTTTTAATCATGAAACAGGCGAACAGTTTTACCCAAACCGTTATCCGAAGGGAAAAGGGAATTTTAAACTGCATTCTTTTGAAGAAGAAATAGAATTGATACAAGGTTTAAATAAAGCTACCGGAAAGGATATCGGAATTTATCCAGAAATTAAAGATCCAGCATTTCATCAAAAAGAAGGAAGAAAAATAACAGAGGTTGTTTTAGAAATACTTGCTGATTACGGTTACAAAACAAAAAAGGACAATTGTATTTTACAGTGTTTTGATGCAGCAGAGTTAGAGAGAATTCGTGTAGTTTTAAAATCTGACTTATTTTTGGTTCAGTTAATGGAATTTGAAGAAGAAACAAAACAATTAGCACATTTTGCAACGTATGCAGACGGAGTTGGTCCTTGGTATAAGCAAATATTAGATAAAAAAGTAGGAGAGAAGTGGCAGTTTACCACGTTGGTTTCTGATGCGCATAAATTAGGTTTAAAAGTGCATCCTTATACTTTTAGAGCCGATTCTTTAGATGAGTTCACTACCTTTGACAAGATGATGGAAACACTCTTAATAGAAGCAGATATTGATGGTGCTTTTACAGATTTCCCAGATTTGGTAGTCAATTTTTTAAAAGAAAAGTAATTCAATGAACACTCATTTATATAAAATAAAACACTTTAATAATACTTTAGATGTTTTTTCATCCGAAGAAAAATTGTACACATCTAAGTGGTTTATGGATTTTGGGAAGTTTGGTTCTGAGGTTTTTAATTCAGACGATAAAATAATTTATAAGATTACCAAACAATTTCAATTTTGGAAATGGAAAATGGTGTTTACCATAAAGAATAGTCAAGATGTTTTAGCCGAATTAATTTCTCAGAATAATAGAAAAACCATCTTTTCTATAGATGTTGATGAGGTTACTTATGAAACTAATATTCATTTTAAAAAGAAAATATCTATTCTAAAAAACGGAGAAAAAATTGCAGAAATTGATGAATCTTTTTCTGATAATGATTTTAAAGACAGTATTAAGTTACAGCTTTTAGATAAAAATGATTTAGCGATTTGTTTCTTATTATTTTCTTGTTTAAAAATAGGCGAAACCGAACAAGACTCTAAAAGAATTATGCCAAGTCAGAAGCAATTAGAACCTAATGAAGAACCTTGGAATTAGTATTTTAAAGTTTTTTTAACGCGAATTTTCTTGATAAAAAAACCAAGTATTCTGCACTATTTTTCATAGAATCTTCTAAATCCTTTGCGTAATTCAGAACAGCATCGGTATAATTAATTCCGAAATCTTCTGGTTGTTTTTCGTCTAAATCTATAGCGCCACAAAAAGCAGCAACTTTTATTTTTTTAGCTATTGCGGAAGTCAACACGCCCTGAATTGTTTTACCAGACATGGTTTGTGTGTCTAGTTTTCCTTCACCAGTAATAATCCAATCTGCACCTTCAATTTGAGTGTCAAAATTAGCAATTTCTTTTATCAATTGAATGCCAGGTTCTAAAGTTCCGTTTAAGAATAATTGAGTTGCAATTCCCATTCCTCCTGCGGCGCCAGCACCTTTTACAGACTGAACATCGATTGTGAAAACAGCATTTAGAATTTTAGAAAAATCTTGTAAGCCTTTATCTAACATTACAATTTCGTCTTTCGATGCTCCTTTTTGAGTACCATAAACATAGGCTGCACCATTTTTTCCGTATAACGGATTGGTAACATCACAAGCTATTTTAAAATCTACAGCTCTTAATTTAGGATGAACATTAGTAACATCTATCGATTTTATATTAGATAAATTTGCGCCAATAGGTTTTACTTTTTTATTATTTTCATCTAAAAATTGATAACCTAAAGCCGTTGCCATTCCTATTCCACAATCGTTGGTTGCACTGCCTCCAATACCTATAATAATAGTTTTAGCCCCCTTATTAATGGCATCAACAATCATTTCTCCTGTACCTAAGGTAGTGGCATTTTTACAATCGAATTGTGTTGGTTTTAGTAGCTTAACACCAGATGCTTCTGCCATTTCAATAAAAGCAGTATTGTTCTCATTAGAGTATATATAGGTTGCATTGATTATTTCAAAAAAAGGATTGTTTACTTGTACGTTTATGGTACGTCCTTTTAGATAGTACTCTACAACTTCAATAGTACCATCACCACCATCTGCTAGTGGTAATTTAAGAATATCTGTATTTGGGAATTCTTCTAAAATTACTTTTTCAACAATATTGCAAAATTCCAATCCTGTTAAGGTGTTTTTAAATTTATCTGGTGCTAATATTATTTTCATTCTTCTTTGAATTTAATTTAGCGGAGGTAAAGTTATTGTTCTAAATTTTGAGTTAAAAAAAGCAGGAAAATAAGAGCAAATACAATTAGCATCGAAATACCTAATATTTTCCATATTTGTTTATTTTGATGCACTAAATATTTTCCTAAATGGGTATTCCAAAAATATTCTGTCAACACAGCATAGCCTATAACATTCAAGATTAAAGTTGTGAAAATAGATTTCGGTAGATAATTTAAAAGTATCGTAGAGCAAAGAGTATATACCAAACCAAAAATAAGAACTTGATTCCTTACTTTAGGTTTGTTCATCTGTTTTAAGTTTTGCATTAATAAAACAGCACCAAATATGGTAGAAAAGAAAATGGTAAAACCGAGTATTGCATTTTTAGAATATAGAACAGGCACTTCTAATTCTTTAAAAGGACTTTTATTAGTTTCTGTGTTTTCTTTAGAAATAGGTGTTTCAGGTACAGTGTTTTCTTTAGGCGTATCCTCTATAACAATGGTCGGTTTTTCTAATATGTTTCTATCCTCTAGTTCCCATGTAACAGCTTGTAAAGCTTCTTCTGTATATTTATCTTTTTCAGTGAGAATGGTTTCTAGCTCTTTGTTAGATTTTGTTCTCATATTTGTTGAAAAACTATTTTGCCTCATTTTCTTCTATAGTTTTATGACGTAACTTCTATTAGTTTATTTCTGTAAGCCGTTAATAATTTTGATTTAGAGATAAAACCAATATATTTTCCTTCTTTAACAACCGGTAAATTCCAAGCACCACTTTCTTTAAATTTCCTCATAATATCTGTCATTTTATCAAGACCTATGATAATTATTTCTGGAGGATGCTGCATAATATCTCTAGCAAAAATTGTTTTATATAGGGTTTGATCAAACATAATTGGTCTTAAATCGTCTAGTAAAATAATACCTGTTAGTTTATTATTCTTCTTATTAATTACAGGGAAAATATTTCTGTTAGATTTTACAACTGCTTGTTTAACCATACTTTCTAAATCCATATCTGAATAAACAGGAACAAAATTATTTTCAATAACTCTATTAATATCCATTAAAGTTAAGACAGCATGGTCTTTGTTATGTGTAATTAATTCTCCTTTTCTACCTAACTGCATTGCGTAGACAGAATATGGATGTACATATTTAGCGATTAGGTAAGAAATTGTAGCGGTTAGCATCAACGGAATAAAAAGATCATAGCCACCAGTTAATTCTGCAATTAAAAAGATAGCAGTTAAAGGAGCGTGTAGTACTCCGGCCATTAAACCAGCCATTCCTACCAAAGTAAAATTACTTTCAGAGACATTAGATAAACCAGTGGTATTAATTATTTTAGAAACACAATTTCCTAAAAGACTTCCCATAAATAGAGTAGGTGCAAAAATACCACCAACTCCACCAGCTCCAAAAGTTAAGGCACTTGCAATCACTTTAAATAAAACTAAGCCAAATAATAAGATAATAACAACCCAAACATTAGATAAATCTAAGTTCATAAAGTTATTTTTTAAAGCTTCTTGTGGGTTTCCTGCAATTAAATTATTAATAACTTCAAAACCCTCACCATATAAAGGCGGAATAAAAAATATTAAAATTCCTAAACCTATTCCACCAACTAATAAACGTTTTATTGGAGAGTCTATTTTGTCAAAAAGTTTCTGAATTCTATCATAAACCTCTGTAAAATAGATAGAAGCTAAACCAGTTGCAGTAGCTAAAATAAGGTAAAAAGGAATGTTGTTTATGGTAAAAATATCTTCTGTTTCAAACGGAAGTAAAACATCAGACCCAAAAAAGAAACGAGAGGTTATAATTGCAGATAATGACGCTAAAAGTAAAGGCATCATAGAGGCAATTGTTAAGTCTAAACTAAACACTTCTATGGCAAAAATAATAGCGGCAATTGGTGCTTTAAATATGGCTGAAAGCGCACCAGCAGATGCACAACCAATTAATAAGGTTCTTGAAGTTTGGTTTAAATGAAACAACCTGGCAACATTAGAGCTAATTGCCGCACCTGTTGCAACAGTAGGTCCCTCTAGTCCAACAGAACCACCAAAACCAACGGTAATTGGAGCAGTTAAAATAGAACCAAACATTTGGTAACGCTTCATAATTCCTTTTCTTTTGGATATAGCATATAGTGTAGAAGGAATACCGTGACTTACTTTGTTTCTAATAACATATTTTATGATAAAATATACAATTGTTAAACCAATAATCGGAAAAAGAAAGTAAAAAGCATGGTGATAATCTCTCACCAAATTTCCTTCTAAAAGATGCTGAAAAAAATGTGTTAAATTTTTTAAAATAACAGCTCCAAAACCTGCTAAAAAACCAACAAGGATGCTAAGTATGTATATGAATTGCTTTTCAGAGATGTATTTATATCTCCAAATTAATATTTTTCTGTAAATGTTTTTTGTTGTTGGCACTTGTTTTATCGATAAGAAATTATTTATAAATTAGTTTTTTTCTTGATGCTTTACATCTTTTAATAAGTCTAACGCAAAGTAGGTTATTAAAACGCCTACAAAAATAATACAAACCCACATAAAAACAGCTGTTTCCCAAAAAGGTTTCTCTTTTATAATTACAGGTGTTGCTTTCGTTTTAATAAAATTATTTACGGATACTTCTTCTTCTATAATTGATGTTTTTTCTGAGATAAAATTACCTAAATCATATGAAGGTTTAGAGAAGGTAGTATCTATTATTAGTTGATATTGTTCCTTCTTTTTTAAGTCAGATATAATATAAACAGGCTTTTGTAATAAGGTAATGTTTGTAATTTCTAAACTAGGATTGTCTTTGTTTTCGATTTCTATAATAAATTCTTTTTCATTTAAATTATTTAAGAAAAAGGTGTTTTCTATTTTAGAATTTAACTGAAAGTTAGAAACTACTTGCTGATAAGTTTCTATTCTCTTCTTTATTTTACGTTCTTTATTTATAATTAGTTTTGCATTACGTTGATAAAAATCGGTGTTAATATCAAATGAAATACTATTAATTTCATGAGAGTTGTTAGATGTAAATTTAATCTGAGTTACTTTTCTGTCTTTTAAAAGCGTAATTTTCTGACTAAAATCTGTAAGTGTAATTGGTGTTTCAGAAAAATAGTTGTTGATGTATTTACCAATACCCAAAATGTTTATTGGTAAAGAATTTTTGTCGTTAAAGGCTATTTTTAAGAATTGATAAGTTGTTGTAGGAAAATTTATTCTTTTTTCTAAAGATGATTTGTTGGTACCATTGTTAAGGTATAGCGTATTGTTAGAGGTAATTCCGAACCATGTTTTTGCATCATTACTTCCAAAGAGGTTATATTTTTTAGAAATATCTGTATTCGCAATTTTTAAAGTAAGATTCGTTAATTTTTCCTTCGTTATATTTTCTATTAAAACCGTAGTAACAGAATCTTTAATTCTTTTGTTTGATACAATTTTGATAGGTGAAAATGTAGAGAATAATTGATCTGAATGATATTTTAAAACATAAGGTACTTCCTTGTTCTCATTATCTTTTATTCTGATAAAATTAAAATTATTTTTACTTGCAGATCTTACTTCTGGTGTTAGCATTATTTTATGCAAACCGTCTTTCTCAACACTGTTTAAAGAGCCTTTATAATTCTGACTAAAACAAGTTAATCCGATAAAAAAAACGATTAAAAAGCTATATTTCTTCATCTTCTTGAGTTTTGTCATTTACTAATTTTTTTATTTTTTGATACACAAACGAAATAATCAAGATTAAAACACCTAATAATATAAAGGCGACTATTTTTCCTGTTTCAGAAGCGTTTTGAATATCGTATGCAAATAGTTTTATAATGGTTATTCCTAATAAGGAAAGAGCAATAATTCTTAAGTTTTTCCATTGTTTCTTAATTCCGATAATTAAGAATATAAAGGAGAAAATTCCCCATAAAATAGGATACCCAATTTTAATTATTTGGTCTTGTACTGCATCTATTTTGTCATCTATAATATCGTATTTTGAGTAATCATTTGTTTGTGCATTTAACTCAGAAATAATTGAAGAATTATCAGAAAAATGAACTCCATGTACCATAACTTCGTTACTTAATGTGTAAACAATTGCAAAAACAAAAAGCCATGGCAACCATTTACTTCGCGTTGGTTTTATATTGAATACCGTACTTGTCTTTTTAAATAATTGAACTCCAAAATAAATAAGAGATGCTAAAACTATATAATGTAAGTAAAAAGCATAATTACTATGTATAGAAAGTGCAAGGTTTTCTGTAACTTCATCTGTTGGCAGCTTGTAGAAGTTACCTATATAAACGAAAATTGAAATGCAACTGATTAATAAGACTGCTTTTTCTATGTTTTTCTGCTTAAACTTTTCTGTAAAAAATAATAAGAGAGCTACAAACACAAAATGATATGCAACGGGAAAAGATAGGGCAGAAGCTGTATTTTCTAAAAATTGATGAGCTTGATAATCAATTTCTAAAGCACCTGTAAAATACGCAACTAAAACAAAGGTGATTAAAACAATGGTTTTGTAAAAATTTATTTTTAAAGTGAAATATTTAGTTACCATATTTCCTTCTTTTTTTAGTAGCCAATAGGTTAAAATAAGAGAAATACTAACTACAAAACCAGCTATAAATAATGGATTAAAAACTACCGATAATTCTTCTGAATACGTGTACAATTCCCAATCTAGTAGCAAACTAATAATGGATAAAACTTGCACTATTATGGCACCTAGTTTAAATGATTCTATTTTAGATTTTTTAGACAACCAAAACAATAAAACTACTTCTGCTGCCCAGAAAAGAGTAATTTGGTTTCCGTTAAATTGAATAGGAATGGTAAGCGTAACAAAGGTTAAAGCCAAACCTATTAGAATGTAAATGGCGTTTTTGTCTAATCCAAATTTCTTGTATAAGATGGTTGCATAAGCTACATTATAAACTGCCAATAGTAATGTGAATAACCCCGTGAAATTAGATTCTAAATTTTTAAGAATTACCATTCCAATTCCAAAGAAAATAAAGGTATTTGCTATTAAAATAAAGTATTCAATTTTAGAAAATACTCCTTTGTTTTTTAAGTTATTTAGAACAATAGTAAGACTAAAAATAAAGTAAAAAATGGTAGCAAAAGTTAAAGCGCCATTATGTTCAAAACTGTCTTTATGGATGTTTAAGAAACACCAAGAACCGAATAAAATAAAGGTAAAAGCAAAATCTACAATCGTTGCTATTTTCCACTTTTTAAAATAAGAGATCGCAAGAATACCTAAGTTTAAGATAGCGATATAAGTAAATAGTACCACATAATTTCCTTCTCCAGTACTTAACATAAAAGGAGCTGCAAAACCACCAATTAAAGATAAAACAGCCAATTCTTGTCTGTTATAAGAAACGGAAACTAAGGCACTAAAAGCCGTAATTACTGCCATAATACAAAAAGCAACGGTCTGACTAAATAATTGGTATTCATGAAAAGCAATATAAATAGTAAGGTAAAAAACACTAATTGCTCCGGCTACTAAAACAGAACTAAAAGAAGCGTAATTCTTTTTTAATTTATGTGCGATCATCATAATTAGAGAGCCACATAAAACGCCAATTCCTACTCTTGCAGGTTCGTTAATCCAATCTTTATCAATAGCAAACTTTACAAAGAAGCTAATTCCTAAAACAAGAATTAAAACACCTATTTTATTAATTAAGTTCTCTCCAATAAATTTTTCTAAATCTGGGTTTTTCTCTTTAAAAGATGCTATCCAAGATTTTTTAGGGATCGCTTTTTCTTTCTTTTTCTCTTCTCTAGTATTTGCTTTTTTATCAGTAACTATTGGTGTAATCTTAGCATCAGTATCCAAAATAGGTTTTACTACTTCTGGTACTTCAGAAACAAAAATAATAGGTTCTTCTTTTGCTACAACAATTGGTCTTGTTTTTTCTAAAGGCTCCGTTTCTTTTTGAGTAACAGGTTCGCTTTTAGTTTTTAATACTTCTTCTTTAGAAGTTGATTTTTGCTGTAAGTCTCGTAATTTATCATCTAATTGAAAAACAGAAGTCTGTAAATCTTTCAATTTAGAACTAATATTTTTGTTAGTAATTAGTAGATAAATAATGATAAAAATGAGTAATACTATTTCCATACTTAACAACATGTTTTTTCTATGATTAGAATAAAGTAAAGGATTTCATTTATTTTTGTGAAGATAAGGTATCGGTTCCTAAGTAGCCATTATCTTTATTGTAATACCATGCTCTGGTTTTAGGCATTTTCACACCATTTATTGTTTCTAAATCAGAAAGTAAAATGTATTCTCCGCTATCTTTTGTTTCTTTAAAAAACTGATAGACTTCCATTGCATATGTAGTCGGATCAAAATAAAAGTACCAAGTATCTTTACCAACTTCTGCGGAATATGTAGCTTTTAAAACCAAATATTCTTTCCCTTTAAATGTTTTCTTTGTTATTTTTTGATCAATAATTGTGCCTTTATCCTTCAGCTTCATTGGTAAACCGAACAAATATGTATAATAGTTTTTATACATGTTTGCGCGTTCAGCATTCAAATTAAATTTCTTTTTAATTGCTTCAGACGGCTTGTTATCACCATTAAAAATAAAACTAGCAACAGCTTTGTCTACAGTATATTCCGTAGTAATTGTATCTCTAATTGCTTTTACAGAAAAGTATTCTTGAGGCAAATTAATTTTAAGAGCACTTTTTCTAGGAGATTTTTCAGGAATTTCCATGGTAACAAATAATTCACCATTAAAAGTAGCCCAATTTCCATTAGGATCATGAAATTGAATCGCTTTATCTAACAATTCATCACCAGTAATTTCTTGCGAAAAAGAAGTGATTGAAATAAAAAGGAGTAAAAGTGTGGTTAGTTTTTTCATAATTTAAAAGTAATAAAAAATCCCGCAGAAGCGGGATTTAAAAATTTTATGCTTTTATGTTTAAGCGAAGGCTTAACTCTTTCAGTTGTTCATCATCAATAAATGCAGGTGCATCAATCATAACATCTCTACCAGAATTGTTTTTTGGGAATGCAATAAAATCTCTAATGGTTTCTTGTCCGCCTAAAATAGCAACCAATCTATCCAATCCAAAAGCCAATCCACCGTGAGGAGGTGCTCCGTATTCAAAAGCATCCATTAAGAAACCAAATTGAGCTCTGGCATCTTCTTCAGAAAAACCTAAATGCTTCAACATAGTTGCTTGCATTTGCTTGTCGTGAATTCTAATAGAACCACCACCAATTTCATTTCCGTTTAACACCAAATCGTACGCATTTGCTTTTACAGCACCAGGATCTGTGTCTAATAATTCCATCTGACCAGGTTTAGGTGATGTAAACGGGTGATGCATTGCATGGTAATGCCCAGTTTCTTCATCTAACTCTAATAAAGGAAAGTCAATTACCCAAAGCGGAGCAAATACTTTAGGATCTCTCAAACCTAAACGTTCTGCCAATTCCATACGTAAAGCAGATAATTGTGCTCTTACTTTATTAGTTTCTCCAGATAAAACACAGATTAAATCACCAGGTTTTGCACCGGTAATTTCTGCCCATTTTGCTAAATCTTCTTGATCGTAGAATTTATCTACAGAAGATTTAAAAGTTCCATCTTCGTTTACACGTGCGTAAATCATTCCTAAAGCACCAACTTGCGGACGCTTAACCCACTTAATAATATTGTCTATTTCTTTTCTTGTGTATGCGTTTCCTCCAGGTACAGCAATACCAACTACCAATTCAGCGCTATTAAAAACACCAAAATCTTTATGTTGTGTAACTGCGTTTAACTCGCCAAACTCCATTCCAAAACGGATATCTGGTTTGTCATTTCCATACAATTTCATTGCATCGTCATATAACATTCTTGGGAATTTCTCCACCTCAACATTATTTACTTCTTTAAGTAAGTGACGCGTTAATCCTTCAAAAATATTTAAAATATCCTCTTGCTCTACAAACGCCATTTCACAGTCAATTTGTGTGAATTCTGGTTGTCTGTCTGCTCGTAAATCTTCATCTCTAAAGCATTTTACAATCTGAAAATATTTATCCATTCCACCAACCATCAACAATTGTTTAAAGGTTTGTGGAGATTGTGGTAACGCATAAAATTGACCTTCATTCATTCTACTTGGCACTACAAAATCTCTTGCGCCTTCTGGTGTAGATTTTATTAAATAAGGCGTTTCTACTTCAATAAAGTCTTGGTCAGACAAGTATTTACGAACTTCCATAGCCACTTTATGACGGAAAATTAAACTGTCTTTAACAGGGTTTCTTCTAATGTCTAAATATCTGTACTTCATACGGATATCTTCTCCACCATCCGTTTTATCTTCAATAGTAAAAGGAGGCGTAATAGATGCGTTTAAGATTTCTAATTTAGAAACCAACAATTCTACAGCACCAGTAGCCATTTTGTCGTTTTTAGATTCACGCTCAATAACGGTTCCTGTAACCTGAATCACAAATTCTCTACCAAGAGATTTTGCTTTCTCCATCATTTCCTTTGGCGTACGCTCTTCATCAAACATTAATTGCGTAACTCCGTATCTATCACGTAAATCTACCCAAATCATAAACCCTTTATCACGGCTTTTTTGTACCCAACCCGCTAAGGTAACTTCTGTATTTATATGCGATGCGTTTAACTCGCCACAAGAATGACTTCTATACATTTCTTTATTTTTATATTGGTATCTACCATTTTCTCATTGGTAGAAGTATCATTAATTGAAGCTGCAAAAATAATCATTTTCTATTGAATATTAGTTTTTTGGGCGTTCATTTCTAAACAGAAATGCCCCGCTTTCCGCACTCGCTTTTTTTATTCCGAAAAAGAATAAAAAAGAGCTCAAACAATTGCTGCAATCGGTAACGCAAAATCCGTACAATTCTTTGTAAATTTGTAGTATAGAAGAATTAGAAACTTCTCAATACAATTTTATTAAAACAACTATCAGTTATCTTTTTTTGATTACTGATAATTGATATCTGATAACTAAAATAAGATGAGTAAATTATATTTAGTACCAACACCAATAGGTAATTTAGAAGACATGACTTTTAGAGCAGTACGAATTCTAAAAGAAGTAGATTTTATTTTGGCAGAAGACACGCGTACAAGTGGTAAACTTTTAAAACACTTTGAGATTGCTACACAAATGCACAGTCACCACATGCATAACGAGCATAAATCTGTAAAAGGAATTGTGCAAAGAATACAAAACGGAGAAACTTGTGCATTAATTTCAGATGCTGGAACACCTGCAATTTCAGATCCTGGGTTCTTACTAACCAGAGCTTGTGTAGAAAATAATATTGAGGTTGATTGTTTACCTGGAGCAACAGCTTTTGTGCCTGCTTTGGTAAATTCTGGGTTGCCAAATGATAAGTTTGTGTTCGAAGGTTTTTTACCTGTAAAAAAAGGAAGACAAACTCGATTTTTATTATTAGCGGAAGAAACAAGAACTATGATTTTTTACGAATCTCCACATAAATTAGTAAAAACACTTGGGCATTTTGTTGAGTATTTTGGAGCAGACAGACAGGTTTCTGTATCTAGAGAATTAACAAAAATGTTCGAAGAAACCATTAGAGGAACTGCAACTGAAGTTTTAGCACATTACACAGCAAAACCACCAAAAGGAGAAATTGTTGTGATTGTGGAAGGGAAAAAATAGGTTAATATATAAGCTATGAAAATAAATATAAGAACAACTAATCATATTGATTTTCCTGAAGAATTTAAAGAACCTAATTTTTATATTGATAATATTGATAATAAATTTATAGAAGTTCTTGAAGATAATACTATTAGTACTGAGCTAGAAATAAGTAATATAAATTTTTTTGTTGGAGAAAATAATTCTGGAAAAAGTAGGTTTTTAAGAGGTTTATTAAAATTAAATTATCCTTTCGAAAATTTAACTCAAAGTATTTTTTTTCCTGATTTAATAAGCGAAATTTCAGAAACTGAAGAAAGATTAAATGAAGGCTTAGTTCCTAAAAAGGTTTTATCAGAAGTTATTCATATAACAGATAATTTAATATCAAATTTCAATATTGATGATAATGAAAAGATTGATTCTTATTTGAAAGAGTTACACCAATTAGGTCAACATATTTATGAGAATGAAGATAAGTTGAAAATCTTAAAAACCTATACTGAACAAATTAAAACTCTACAAAACGAGTTGGTTTTTACAAAAAAAAATAAAATCAACAATAAAATATATATTCCTATTCTAAGAAGTCTTTTGAGTGGGAGTCATTTAGGTACTGACAGTTTCATAAATACTGTCAAAACTTTATATTTTAAAAATAAAACAAATTTTGAAATTCATTCAGGATTAAGAATGTGGAGTAAAATTGATGAAATCCAAAGTTCTGATAAAATAAGGGATTTAGAGAAATTTCAAGATTTTTTAAGTAATTACTTCTTTAATAAAAAAAGAGTACAGATATTAGCTGATAGAAAAACAAAAGTCATAAAAATTGCTACTAATAATGGAGAATTTGAAAAAATAAATGATTTAGGAGATGGTATTCAAGCTTTAATAATACTCTTATACCCAATTTTTACTGCAGATATAAATGATTGTTTTTATATAGACGAACCTGAAATAAATTTGCATCCTGCTTTTCAAAAGATTTTTATAGATACTTTACTCTATGATGAGTTTTTAAAATCAAAGAATTTAAAATTTTTCTTCACAACACATTCAAATCATTTATTAGACTTAACACTATTAAATGATAGTGTTTCAATTTTTCAGTTTCAAAAAATAGAAGAAAATAAACATTTAATAAAAACTAAAGTGAAGCCTAATAAGGAAATTTTAAATTTATTAGGGGTAACTGCTTCTTCAGTATTTTTATCAAATAGTTCAATTTGGGTAGAAGGACCTACAGACAGAAAATACTTATCAAAATTTTTAAAATTATATTCAGAAGATAATAAAGATGTAAAGTATTTAAATGAAGATATAGATTTTGCTTTTTTTGAATATGGAGGTAATTTAATAGCACATTATCTTTTTGATGATGAAAATATTAAGGGAGAAGGAGAAGATGAGTTTAATAAGGAGGAAGTTAAAGAAAAAATAAATTCATTTGCTTTATCCAATAAAATATTTCTTTTAGCTGATAACGATAATGTAATAAAAGACTCAAAAAAGGATTTGAGAAGAAAATCCTTAGAAAAATTATCAAAGGATAATCAAAATTTCACCTATCAAAATACTGAATTAAAAGAAATTGAAAATTTACTTCCTAAAAAAATTATTAAAGATTTTATGTTTAAAATTTTGAAGACAGAAGAAAGTATTCGGATTGCAAATAAAATAGATTTTTCAAGAAATGATTATAAAAATATTGGAATAGGTGATTTTTATGAAAATTTATTTTTAAAAAATAAAATTCCGAAAGAAGATATTAGAACTTTTAAAGCTGAATCTGGGACTTTAAAAAATGATTATAAAATTAAATTAGCAAGCTTTGTTATTGATTCAGGATATACTTATTCAGATTTAATTGAGGAGAATGATGAGCTAAAAAGCATTATTGAGATTTTGTATGATTTCATTGAAAAATAAAGGATAAAATTAGTAAAAACACTTGGGCATTTTGTAGAATATTTTGGAGCTGATAGACAAGTTTCTGTAAGTAGAGAATTAACAAAAATGTTCGAAGAAACCATTAGAGGAACTGCAACCGAAGTTTTGGCTCATTATACAGCAAAACCACCAAAAGGAGAAATTGTTGTAATTGTAGAAGGGAAATCTTCTAAGTAAATTATTAATTACATAAAATCCCAATAAATAGAAATTCTATTTATTGGGATTTTACACAAAAACTAAAGATTTATTATATTTTTTTGGTGGTAATTAAGATTACACCATTTGGTGAGTTGTATTTTTCTATTGCTTTTTCTCCTTTTAAGACTTCCATCTTTTCAATAGTATCAGGGCTTATAGTATCTAGTGTTTTTCTATCTGTAACTTTACCATCAACAATTACCATTGGTGCGTTTTTATCAGTAATAGTATTCTTGTTTTTCTCTATTTTAAGGTTCGAAATTCCAGTTGATTCTAACTCTTTTGTTTTTATTAAAATAACACCATTCGGTGCATTGTATTTTTTTAGAGCTTGTTCTCCCTTTACAACAAATACAGACGCTATTTTATTTTGATCTATTAAATCCATAGGAAAATCGAATACTTTACCATCAATATAAATAGTAGGTTTAGCACCTTCTTTTAACTTTACATAAATATTTTCTTTTCCTTCTTTTTTCTCTTCTTGAGCTGTAGTTATTGTTGATGATAACAACATTATAATAGCGATAAATAGTACTTTCTTCATTTTATATAAATTTAATATTAATAATTATTTTTAGTGGGTTTACTCTATTTTAGTGTATACAATTATCAAGTCACTTTCAATAAGTACGCTAATTGGTTGTACTTCTTGTTTTGTAAACATATTTTTAGCCTCGTTTAGTAAAGCTTCTTTTTCTCCGTAACTCAAACCGTTATCACTTATAGTATTTATATAAAGTGTGCTGATTAATAAGATTGATGCTGCAGCTGAAATTAGTCCAATTTTAAATCTATTTTTTTGAGTTGTTTTTTTATCAAAAGATTTCCATAAATCATTATTAAAATTATCAGGAGCAACTTTTTTGTTCTTTTTTACAAAAGTAGCCACTGCTTTAATGGCGGTTTCTGAATCATCTACGTTATCAAATAAAAGCGCTTCCTCTTTTAAAGAACTTGAACCTAATTTGTATTTTGTAATTAAGTTTTTAATATTTTCCTCTTTCATAACTATATGTTTTTTCTAACTCAACACCTATTTGTTTTCTTGCTCTAGAAAGTAAAACTCTAACATGTTCAACTTTAATTTCTAATGCAGCAGCTATTTCTGTAAATTCGTAAGCATCTAAATCTCGCATCATAAAAACTTCTGTTTGTTGCTTTGGTAATTTTTTAAGAATTTCTAAAATAATTGTATTTAACTCTTTCCACTCTATATTGGTGTAATCTTTTTTAGATTCCAAAATCTTAAAATAATCTGTTGCATCATCTAATACAAAAGGTTTTTTCCTTAAAACATCGATACAATAATTACGGGCTGTTAAAAATACAAAGCCATTAATATTAGGATGCTTTTCTACTTGTTTACGTTTCTGCCAGAGTTTTAACATTATTTCTTGAATTGCATCTTCTGCATTAGCAGAACCAAGCATACGAGCAACCATAGGAAATAAACGTTCCGATAATGAAAATACTTTATGTTTAAAATCTATCTTGTTCATTCTTTTTATATAACGAGGAAACTTATGATTTTATAACAAAGAATGTTGTTTTTATTTTAAATTTGAAGAAAATTAGAGGAAACAAGTACGTAAATATATAATTTCTTTAAAACATTAATATGATTATTCAAGAATTAAAAACCAAATTAAAATCAAACCCAACATCAATTAACTTTGCAGACACCATGCAAGTAATTGAAGATAATTTTAACTTTACGCCAACTATTTTTATAAACGGAGATATTAAAAATAATGCAGGCGAGAATTCTGGTTCTTGTAAATTATTTGCTTTTGCTGTTGCTCAAAAATTAACAAAAGAAGAAACCTTATTTTGTTTTGGAGAACATTATAAAAATGTTTTAGAAGATGAAAATGGAGATTCTCATCAAAATATTAGAAACTTCATGAAAACAGGTTTCGATGGTTTGTCTTTTGAAGGTGTCGCTTTAGAATTGAAATAAGCTTTTTTTTAGAGTTCGAATGTCATTTCGAAATGAGTTTTTCAACGATTGAGAAATCTCATATTAAAAAGCTATTTATTGTAGTTACTTTGTTTTAAAAAATAAAAACTACTATTTTTAGAGAATGCAAAGCCTTTTATCAGAAATAAAACAATGTACCATTTGTGAACCTAATCTAGATTTGGGAGCAAACCCGGTTGTTAGTGCTCACAAAAATTCTAAAATTGTTATTGTTGGGCAAGCTCCAGGAACAAAGGTTCATAAATCCGGAATTCCTTGGGACGATGCAAGTGGAAAACAATTAAGAAAATGGTTGAATGTTTCTGATGAGGAATTTTATGATGTAGAAAAATTTGCCATTGTACCAATGGGTTTTTGTTATCCGGGAAAAGGAAAAAGTGGAGATAAACCACCACGTAAAGAATGTGCACCAAAATGGCATCAACAATTATTTGAGTTAATGCCAAATCTAGAACTGATTATTTTAATAGGAATGTATGCACAGAACTATTATTTAAAAGACAAAGCTAAACGTACGCTCACAGAAACGGTAGATAATTATCCGGAGTATTTGCCTAAATATTTTACATTGCCACATCCGTCTCCCAGAAATCGGTTTTGGTTGACTAAAAATCCATGGTTTGAGAAAAATGTAATTCCGGAATTAGAAAATAGGGTTCAAAACATCATTAGGAGAAAATGAAAGAGAAAGTCTTGTTTTTCGATTTTCAATCTTTTGATATAAAGTATTAAAAAACTTTTGTCTTTCTACAGAGGCATCACCAGAAAGGTTGTTAGAAAACTCTATTTGCGTTTTAAAATGTTGTTCAATCTGGTTTGTTGTATTTTCATCACTTATTCTAAAATAACTTAAATTAGTATAGGGCACAAAAATCTTTTTTTGGGTTTCAGATTTCATAATTACCGTATTTAATAGTGGAACCAAATTGTTGTGGTATAATTGGTAACTACTTTCACTATGGTTTCTTTTTTGATTTTTTGCTTGTTCTTCAATTACCTTTAATGAATCTACCAAACTATCAGCAATCATTATTGACTCTGGTTTTGTGGTGAGACCTATGTCAAAAAAATATTGAATTTGATTTAAAATATTATCTATCGTAGAATCACTCCATATTTCTGTTAATGATATTTTATTGTATCCTTTTAAAAAAGTCTTGTGTTTTTTCAAAATTTCAGAAGAGGGCGTAAATTCCGAAAAAGGCATTTTTTTAATATTAGAATCTTTAGTAGATATATTAATTAAAGCAAATATTCTAAACATAGAAAAAAAACCACTGCCCGCATGATATAGAGGGTAGTCTTTAAGAGAGTTTATTAATAATGCTTTTCTCGACTCTTGTAATTTTTGAATTTCATTAGATGATTTATCTAAAAAAGTTTGTAAAAAGTCATCTTCAATTATATGATGAGTTTTCTCTACAATAATCCTTTTACTATTGTTGGTGGATAATAATAAGGTGTTTAAATCTATATTGTAATGATTTGCAAGTTTTAACGTTTCAGCTAAATTTAATACTGTTTTTCTGTTAACCCTTCTATATGCAGCATCATAACTTAAATCTAAAACCTCTGCAATTTTATCTATAAAAGAAACGTTTTTAGGGAGTTTCTGTTTAATGTAATTAAATAATTCTTCTTCTGAGCTTTTCATTTAGGCCTTTTTTTTCGTACTTAAAAATCACAAAAAAAACATTTATTTTTTGTGAAATACACAATTTTAAAACTAATGTTTTCTTTACTTTTGTGTACTAAATTTGAAAAGGTTGGGGGACCTTAATAATTTATTTGAACCTCCTCACTTTTATAGTGAGGAGTTCTTTTTTTTTTGAAAAATAAATGTACTGCTTTTTATTGATGTTTACCAACTTCAAAACCATGTTTTCCTAAATATTGATCTCCGCTATCAATTGCATCTTTTTCTAAGGTTGTTCCCATGGAATCATTCCAACGATTTAAGTATCCAAAAAGGGAAATTACACCTAACATTTCTACAATTTCACCTTCATCCCAATACTTATATAATTCATTTTTAATTTTTGCGTCAACAGCATTAGGTACCATAGAAGCAGCTAAAGAAAAATCTAATGCAGCGCGTTCAGCATCAGAAAAAGCAGGGTGTGTTTTGTATTCCCAAATATTATCTAATTGCTCTTGTTCTGCTCCGTAACGTTCTGCAGCTCTAATGGCGTGGGCTTGGCAATATCTACAACCGGTAGCATTACTAGAAACCCAAGCAACCATTCTTTTTAATGCAGATGTTACCCTGCCTTCATTTGCCATAACGGCTTTATTTAAGTTGATGAAAGCTTTAGAAATTGCAGGTCTTCGCTGCATTGTTAAAACAGAATTTGGGCAAAAACCTAAGGTCTCATTAAAGAATAGGGCTAATTCTTTTGTTTCTATATCGTGTTCTGCGGATAATGGGGTTACTAATGGCATATTTATGATTTTAAATTTATTTATGGAATTCTATTTTTATAACTTTACGATAAATATAACTGTAAAAAAATGGAAATAAAACTGCATTCTTATAATCTTCAATTAAAACACACTTTTACAATCTCTAGAGAGTCTCATGACTTTCAACCAAGTTTAGTTGTAGAGTTAATTTCAGATGGATTTTCTGGTTTTGGTGAAGCAACTTCAAATCCTTATTATAATATTACTGTCGAAAACATGATGGCTACTATTCAACAAAACTTACCTTTTATTAAGTCTTTGTCGGGAGAGGAGCCTGGTAATTTTTGGCAAAAACTACAACCGTTATTTGCTGAAAATATGTTTGCTTTATGTGCTTTAGATATTGCTTTTAATGACTTAAATGCACGTAAAAAAGGAAAAAAACTATATGATGTTTGGGGGTTAAATACCGATAAAAATCCAATGACAGATTATACTATTGGTATCGATTCTGTTGAAAAGATGTTAGCGAAGATGAAAGAACTTCCTTGGCCAATTTATAAAATAAAATTAGGGACTAAAAATGATATTGAAATAGTAACTGAATTAAGAAAACATTCTGATGCAATTTTTAGAATTGACGCCAATTGTGGTTGGACTGCAGATCAAGCAATAGAGAATTCTTTTAAATTAAAAGAATTAGGTGTAGAGTTTTTAGAGCAACCTTTAAAAGCAGATGATATTGAAGGTGCTAAAAAATTATTTGAAAATTCTGCTTTACCAATAATAGCAGATGAAAGTTGTATTGTAGAGAGTGATGTAGAAAAATGTTTTGGTTTGTTTCATGGTGTAAACGTAAAGTTAACAAAATGTGGAGGTTTAACACCTGGTAAAAGAATGTTGGAAAAAGCCAAAGAATTAGGCTTAAAAACAATGGTTGGTTGTATGACAGAATCTACCGTAGGTATTTCTGCAATTGCACATTTATTACCTCTTTTAGATTATGTAGATATGGATGGTGGTTTGTTATTGAAAAAAGACATTGCTAATGGAATTACTATAGATAATGGGGTAATTTCTTATGCTGATGAAAATGGAACCGGAGCTTCATTGTTATAAATATGCAATTAGAAAAAGTACCAACTACAACAGCTTTTTTAAGCGGAAAAGAATATTTGTATTTTAGTGGAACTTCTTATTTAGGAGCTGCTGCTTTACCCGAGTTTCAAGAATTACTTTTTAAAGCTATTCAAAAATGGGGAGTTTCTTACGGAAGCTCTAGAAGTGCAAATATAAAATTAGCTATTTATCAAAGAGGTGAAACTTACTTGGCTAATTTTTTGCAAACAGAAGCTGCTGTAACAGTTTCATCAGGAACTTTAGCAGGTCAATTTGCTATAAAAATATTAGACACGTTTGTAGATGCTTTTTATTTTATGCCAAAAACGCATCCGGCAATTTTGCCGAAAAT